>NZ_JBITHT010000001.1:1365397-1646357 GCF_044458265.1 Nonomuraea sp. NPDC050478
GGGGACAAGGCGGAGCTCGGGGACCGGGCGGCGGTCCAGTGGGTGGTGGGCAAAGCGAAGACCGAGGACCGGGCGACGGTCCAGTGGGGGGACAAGGCGGAGACCCAGGGCCGGGCAGCGGTCCAGTGGAAGGTGGACAAAGCGAAGACCGAAGACCGGGCAGCCGTTCAGTGGGTGGTGGACGAGGCGGAGACCCAGGACCGGGCGGCGGTTCAGTGGGGGGACAAGGCGGAGCTCGGGGACCGGGCGGCGGTCCAGTGGGTGGTGGGCAAAGCGAAGACCGAGGACCGGGCGACGGTCCAGTGGGGGGACAAAGCGGAGACCCACGGCCGGGCAGCGGTTCAGTGGGTGGGGGATGTCAGGGAAGGGCGGGCCGGTGGGTGGGCGTGCCGGGCCGTCAGAGGTGGGGTGCGGTGTGCCAGGGCGCCGTTGGCGGCGGGGAAGGTCGCGTCGGTGTTCCTGCGGGTGCGGGTGGCGCGGGACGCTCCGGAGGGGGAGGGGCCCAGGCTGCGGGTGGAGGCGGGCGCGCTCAGGCTGAGCGCGCGGGCGCCGGTGGGGGTGTGGGAAGGGGGAGCGCCGGCCAGGTTCGCCGCCGACGGGAAGGTGACGGTCAGGGCGGTGGGGAACGGGTTGCTGACGTGCCCGGACAAGCGTCAGGGGTGCGCGGAGCGGCCCGGGGGTGAGCACCGCGACGGCGACCTGGAGCCGCTCGACCTCGACAGGTCCCGGAAAACGAAAGCTTCCAGCGCCGCCCGGCTCGACCTGCCCCTGGGCGGCCGGATCCTCTGGGCGGGGCTCTATTGGTCGGCCACCGCCGAGGGCGCAGGGCCGATCAAGCTGAAGCCGCCCGGCCGGGGCCGCTACGTGACCGTACGGCCCAGCCGGGTCGCCTGGCAGAAACTGCCCCACGGCCCCGCCTACCAGGCGTACGCCGACGTCACAGGGCTGGCGGCGAGCGCAGCCAAGAACGGCGAGTGGTGGGCGGCGGACCCGCCGATGGGCACGCGGGGTCACGCCGGCTGGAGCCTCGTGGTCGTCACCACCGACCCGGCCGCCCCGTACGGCAACGCGGTCGTCCTCGACGACACCCGGATCGTCGGCGGCGACAACCCGGCGCTGCGGCTGCCGCTCGGCGGACTGGAGCCCGCCGGCGCCCCCGCCCGGGTGGAACTGGTCGCCTGGGCAGGCGACGCCGGCCTGCGCGGCGACCGGGTGTCGCCGGGCAACGGCCGGGTCATGCCGGAGGCCCGCGACCGCGATGCGGGCAACGCCTCGGTCGGCACGACGTTCGGTGTCGATGTCGACACGGTGAGCCACGCCCTCGGGCACCGTCCCAGCTTGACGATCATGGGGAAGGAGGGCGTGGTGCTGTTCGGGGTCGTTGCGGTGAGCGTTCGTGCGCGACCGTGACGGTGACCAGGACAAACTGGTACGGTTCGCCTAACGGGTCTGGCTTAACGCCGGTCGAGGGGCGAATCGTCGGGATTCACCCTCGCGCGATCACCCGCTTTCATTACCCTGGGACAGGGCCGCCGAGTCCGGCTCTGACGGTGCAGAGCCAGCACGTCGGACCACCACGAAAGGGGCGGTGTCAGTGGATCGCTGCGCGCTGTTCGTCGACGCCGGCTATCTGCTGGCGGACGGCGCGATGGCCGTGCATGGCACCCGCCATCGCGAGTCGGTGTCGTGGGACTATCCCGGGCTGTTGCAGCTGATGTCCAGCCTGTCCCGCGAGCGCACCGGCCTGCCGCTGCTGCGCTGTTACTGGTACGAGGCCACGATCGAGGGGCGCCGCACCTCCGAGCACGACGTGCTGGCCGACATCCCCGGTCTCAAGCTCCGCCTGTCCCGCATCAGGCCCGGCCGCCGTGAGGGCGTCGACGCGCAGGTCCACCGCGACCTGATGACGCTGGCGCGCAACAACGCCATCTGCGACGCGGTCGTGGTGAGCGGCGACGAGGACCTCACCCAGGTCGTCTGCGACGCGCAGGACCTCGGCGTCCGGCTGACCGTGGTCCACATCGCCGCCGACGGGAGCTGGGCCGCCTCGCGCTCCCTGCGCCAGGAGTGCGACGACCTCATCGAGCTGGGCGCCGGTCATCTGCGGCCGTACGTGACGCTGGTGACCGGGTCGTCGGAGGCCGTCAACGGTCACCAGCCCATGAGCAACGGCCACGGCTCACACTCGCTGCCCGCCGCGCCCGCGCCGTCATCGCTGCCCCCGGCCTCCTCGACCGGCTCGCTGCCCCCGGCCCCGGCCAGCACCGGCAGCCACGCCGCCCCGCACTCCTCCGCGAGCCAGCCCCAGCCGGCGAGTCCCCCGCCCAGCCGGGCCCAGTCGCAGCCTCCGGCGCTGCCCTCGTACACCTTCCCCGCCGACCCGCCCGTGCCGCAGCAGCCGGCCGCGCCGGCGACCGGGCAGCTGCCGCAGCAGTCGCCGACCACCGGGCAGTTCTCCTCGCCGTCGAGCGCGGGCACCTATCAGCAGCTCGGCCCCTACACGGGGCCGCAGCCGGCGCCGGTGACCCAGCAGCCGGCCTCGTCCTCCTCGGGAGCCACGACGCTGGCCGACGCGGTCAAGGCGGCTCACCGCGAGGGCCACGACTTCGGCGAGTCCGTGGCCCGCGACGCGCCCGCCCTCTGGCTGGAGGCGGTGCTGGCGCGCAAGCCCCGGATGCCGTCCGACCTGGAGGCCAGGCTGCTGCAGGGGTCGTCGCTGCCGATCGACTTCCTGCTGCACGACGAGGTCCGTCACGCCCTGCGCAGGGGGTTCTGGGACGCGCTGGAGCGCGCCCGCAGCTGACCGGTCAGGTCAGGGCGTCGAAGCCGGCGCGCAGCCGGGTGACGCGGTCCGTGAGGTCGGTGAGGGGGGCCCGCAGCGCGGAGGCGTCGGACTGCTGGGCGAGCTCACGCACGCGGGACAGCTCCTCCTCGACCGCCAGCAGGCGGCGGGACAGCTCCGGCAGGACCGACGCCTGGTCGCCGGCTCCCGGCGGCAGCTCGTGGCCGAGCCGCTCGCGCAGCAGCGCCGCCTGCTCGGCCAGGCGCTTGTTCATGTTGTAGAGCTCGGCGAACACCGACACCTTGGCCCGCAGCACCCACGGGTCGAAGGGCTTGGTGAGATAGTCGACGGCGCCCGCCGCGTAGCCGCGGAAGGCGTAGTCGGGGGCGCTGTCGACGACCGTCAGGAAGATGATCGGGATGTTTCTGGTGCGCTCGCGGCGCTTGATGTGGGCGGCCGTCTCGAAGCCGTCCATGCCGGGCATCCGCACGTCCAGCAGGATCAGCGCGAACTCGGTGTTGAGCAGCGCCTTCAGCGCCTCCTCACCCGACCTGGCGCGCACCGGCACCAGGTCGAGCGAGCTGAGGATCGCCTCCAGCGCGATGAGGTTCTCCTCCCGGTCGTCGACCAGCAGGATCTTGGCCCGGTCTGGCATCGTCACGCCCCTTCGGCCGGAGAGTCGGCGGCCCGGCCCCGGCTGAGCCACCCGCGCAGCCGCTCCAGCAGGCGGTCGACGTCGACGGGCTTGGGCACGTAGTCGGAGGCGCCGGAGGCGATGCTCTTCTCCCGGTCGCCGCGCATGACCTTGGCCGTCAGCGCGATGATCGGCAGGTCGGCGAACTGGGGCATGCGCCGGATGGCGGAGGTCGTCGCCCAGCCGTCCATCTCCGGCATCATGATGTCCATCAGCACGAGCGCGACGTCCTCGTTCCGTTCGAGCTGTTCGATCCCCTCGCGGCCGTTCTCAGCGTAGACGACCGTGGAGCCGTGTCGCTCCAGCACGCTGGTCAGCGCGAAGACGTTGCGGATGTCGTCGTCGACGATGAGGATCTTGGCGCCGCTGAGCGGGTCGTCGCCCTGCCACTGGCTCGTCTCGACGGGCGCCTCGACCAGCTCGGGCAGCGGCAGGTCGAGCGGCAGGCCGGGCGCCTCGGGGATCGTGGGCGGCTCCTCGACGGAGGCGGTCACGACCTGCTGCCCGCTGCTGCGCGGCCCCTCGGCGGCGCTGACGGCCAGCGGGCCGATGTAGGTGGCCGGCAGGTAGAGGGTGAACGTGCTGCCCTTGCCCAGCTCGCTGTCGACGTGGATCTCGCCGCCGAGCAGGCGCGCGATCGAGCGGCAGATCGACAGGCCCAGACCGGTGCCGCCGTACTTGCGGCTGGTGGTGCCGTCGGCCTGACGGAACGCCTCGAAGATGACGTCGCGCTTGTCGGGCGCTATGCCGATGCCGGTGTCGATCACCTGGAAGGCGAGCAGGTCGTGCGCGATGTGCAGCGAGTCGTCGTCGAAGTCGACGTCCGGGGAGGCCGGGACGACCCGCAGCTTCACCTCGCCCTTGGGGGTGAACTTGACCGCGTTGGACAGCAGGTTGCGCAGCACCTGCTGGAGCCGCTGCTCGTCGGCGCGCAGCTCCTGCGGCAGGTCGGGGTCGACCTCGACGCTGAACTCCAGCCCCTTGTCGGCCGCCAGCGGCCCGAACGCCGCCTCCAGCAGGTCGATCGTCTTGGGCAGCGACACCTGGGTCGGGTGGATGTCCATCCGGCCCGCCTCGACCTTGGACAGGTCGAGCATGTCGTTGATGAGCTGGAGCAGCGCCGACCCGGCCCCGTGGATGGTGCGGGCGAACTCGACCTGCTGCGGGGTCAGGTTGCCCTCGGCGTTCTCGGTCAGCAGCTTGGCCAGCACGAGCAGGCTGTTGAGCGGGGTGCGCAGCTCGTGGGACATGTTCGCGAGGAACTCGTTCTTGTAGCGCGAGGAGACGGCGAGCTGCTCGGCGCGCTCCTCCAGGGTGCGGCGGGCCTGCTCGATCTGGAAGTTCTGGATCTCGATGGCGCGGTTCTGCTTGGCCAGCAGCGCCGCCTTGTCCTCGAGCTCGGCGTTGGACCGGCGCAGCTCCTCCTGCTGGCGCTGCAGCTCGTCGGAGCGTTCCTGCAGCTCGCGGGTGAGGCGCTGGGACTCGGTCAGCAGGTCCTCGGTGCGGGAGTTGGCGATGATCGTGTTCATGGTGACGCCGATGTTCTCCACCAGCTGCGTCAGGAAGTCGAGGTGGACCTCTCCGAACGGGCTGAAGGAGGCCAGCTCCAGCACGCCGAGCACGCGGTTCTCGAACAGGATCGGCAGCACCACGATCTGCGCGGGCGTCGACTGGCTGAGGCCGCTGTCGATGGTGATGAACTTCGGCGGCACGTCGTCGAGGACGATGTGGCGGCCCTCGGCGGCGGCCTGGCCGACGATGCCCTCGCCGAAGGCGAACTTCGCCCGCGGCCCGCGGTCGGGCCGGACGCCGTAGCCGCCGATCAGCAGCAGCTCGCGCTCGTTCTCCGGATCGACCGAGTAGAAGGCGCCGTACCGTGCGGACACGAGCGGCGTCAGCTCGCTCATCGTCAGCTTGGCCACCTCGAACAGGTCGCGGTGGCCCTGCATGAGCCGGGAGATGCGGGCCAGGTTGGACTTGAGCCAGTCCTGCTCCTGGTTGGCCTGGGTGGTCTCGCGGAGGTTGGCCACCATCGAGTTGATGTTGTCCTTCAGCTCCGCCAGCTCGCCCTGCGCCTCGACGGCGATCGAGCGGGTCAGGTCGCCGCGGGCCACGCCGCTGGTGACGGTGGCGATGGCGCGCACCTGGGTGGTCAGGTTGCCGGCCAGCTCGTTGACGCTCTCGGTGAGCCGCTTCCACGTGCCCTCGACGCCCTCGACCCGGGCCTGGCCGCCGAGCTGGCCCTCCGAGCCGACCTCGCGGGCCACGCGGGTGACCTCGGAGGCGAACGAGGACAGCTGGTCGACCATCCGGTTGATGGTGGTCTTCAGGGCGAGGATCTCGCCCTGGGCGTCGACGTCGATCTTGCGGGTGAGGTCGCCGTTGGCGACCGCGGTGGTCACCTCGGCGATGTTGCGGACCTGGTACGTCAGGTTGTTGGCCATGAAGTTGACGTTGTCGGTCAGGTCCTTCCAGACGCCCGACACGCCCTGGACGCGGGCCTGGCCGCCGAGCTGCCCCTGCGTGCCGACCTCTCGCGCGACGCGGGTGACCTCGTCGGCGAACGACGAGAGCTGGTCGACCATCGTGTTGAGGGTGTCCTTGAGCTGCAGGATCTCGCCCTGCGCGTCGACGGTGATCTTCTTCGACAGGTTGCCCTGGGCCACCGCCGAGGAGACCGCGGCGATCTGGCGCACCTGAGAGGTCAGGTTGTTGGCCATGGAGTTGACGTTGTCGGTGAGGTCCTTCCAGACCCCGGACACGCCGCGTACCTGGGCCTGGCCGCCGAGCTGGCCCTCGGTGCCGACCTCGCGGGCGACGCGGGTGACCTCGGAGGCGAACGAGGACAGCTGGTCGACCATGGTGTTCATGGTCGACTTGAGCTCCAGGATCTCGCCCTGGGCGTCCACGTCGATCTTGCGGGTGAGGTCGCCGTTGGCGACCGCGGTGGTCACCTGGGCGATGTTGCGGACCTGGTACGTGAGGTTCCTTGCCATGGAGTTGACGTTGTCGGTCAGGTCCTTCCAGACACCCGACACGCCCTGCACCTCGGCCCGGCCGCCCAGCTTGCCCTCGGTGCCGACCTCGCGGGCGACACGGGTCACCTCGTCGGCGAACGACGAGAGCTGGTCGACCATGGTATTGAGGGTGTCCTTGAGCTGCAGGATCTCGCCCTGCGCGTCGACGGTGATCTTCTTCGACAGGTTGCCCTGGGCCACCGCCGTCGCCACGGTGGCGATGCTGCGCACCTGCGAGGTCAGGTTGTTGGCCATGAAGTTGACGTTGTCCGTCAGGTCCTTCCAGACCCCGGACACGCCGCGCACCTGGGCCTGGCCGCCGAGCTGGCCCTCGGTGCCGACCTCGCGGGCCACGCGGGTCACCTCCTCGGCGAACGCCGAGAGCTGGTCGACCATGGTGTTGACGGTGTTCTTCAGCTCGAACATCTCGCCCACCGCGTCGACCGTCACCTTGCGGCTCAGGTCGCCCTTGGCCACCGCCGTGGTCACCACGGCGATGTCGCGCACCTGCGCGGCCACGCGGGACGACATGGTGTTGACCGCCTCGGTGAGGTCGCGCCAGCTGCCGGACATGCCGCGCAGGTTGGCGCTGCCGCCCAGCCGGCCCTCCGTGCCGGCCTCCCTGGCCACCCGGGTCACCTCGGAGTTGAACAGGGCGAGCTGGTCGACCATGCCGTTGATCGCCTTGCCCAGCCGGCGCACCTCGCCGCGGGCCGAGCGGTCGAGGTCGATCCGCCGCGACAGGTCACCCTTGGCGACCGCGTCGATGACGTCGGCCGCGCCGCTCACGGGGCTCACCAGCGCGTCGATCAGCATGTTGACCGACTCCACGCTCTCCGCCCAGGCCCCCACCCCGGGGCCGGGCGTCAGCCGCTCGCCGAACCGGCCTTCCTTGACCACTTCCTTGCGCACCCGGGTCAGCTCGTTGGCGAGGTGCTCGCGGCGGTCGGCCACCTCGTTGAGCAGCAACCGCACCTCACTGAGGATGCCCGGAGGGGCATACGGGACCCGCCGCCGGAAGTCGCCGTCACGCCATGAGAACAGGGTCTCCAGGATCGGGACGAGATCCGCCTCGGTATATGTCCTCTCCTCAGGACTTGGCGCGGCCTTGGCCGTGGTCATGGGGCCTCCTTCACTCGCGGGGGACTCCGGCGAGTGATTCAAGTCTGTCACGATGAGTAGCTCGTAGTCCTGTCCTTGGATTTACCCCAAGTCAACGGGAAGTGTGGTAGGCACGAGGAGATGACTGCTTCTCCCCATGCGGTGCTAGCTGCGACGTTCGCGGCGGGCGAGTCGGCTGTGACCGACGCGATGAGGTTCACGCGCGAGGTGATGACCGCGTGGGCCACCGGCGGCATGCTCCATGTCGCCGAGCAGATCGCCGGCGATCTCGCGGGGCAGGTCGTGGACGAGCCTTTCGAGATGCTCTGGCGACACCTGGGCGGCTCCGTCCAGGTGGAGGTGAAGCAGCGGAACACCTCACATGGTGATCAGAAAGCTCCCTCCGTCCATGTCGACGAGTGGGGGATCACCTTCTCGGGTGATTCCCGTGTCCATTGGGCCAGACTCACGCTACCTGGCGCGCACCACAGCTCGGGAGCCGTCGAGTGGCAGCGGCAGAGCGGGCGCGGGCCCCACTGGCTCGGATTCCTCGCCGACGCCAGCGACCTGCTCGCCGGCACCCTCGACCCCGACATGGTCCCCGCCATCATCGCCCAGGTCGTGGTGCCGCGGCTGAGCAGCTGGTGCGCCGTCTACACCGCCGACGCCGCCTCCTCGCCGCTCCGCCTCGTCTACCTGTGGCACGCCGACGAGGCCAGGATCGACGGGCTGCGCGAGCAGCTCAGCGATCTGGACGTCGGCGCCGTAGGCACCCGGATGAGCTCCACCTTCCACCTGGGCGACAACGAGGTGCTCGCGGTCCCGCTGAGCGCCCGCGGCCGCGGTCTCGGCGTGATGTGCCTGGGCCGGCCCGACCGGTTCCCCGACGAGGCCATCCAGCTCGCCGAGGACATCGGCAGGCGCGCCGCGCTGGCCGCCGACAACGCCCGCGTCTACGCCCAGCAGGCCGCCGCCAACCGCGCCCTGCAGCGCAGCCTCCTGCCGCCCAACGAGCCCGAGGTGCCCGGCCTCGACTACGGCGTGGTGTACGAGCCCGCCGGCGAGGTCAACGAGGTGGGCGGCGACTTCTACGACGTGTTCAAGGCCGGCGACGACTCGTGGCGCTTCGCCATCGGCGACGTCTGCGGCACCGGCCCGGAAGCGGCCGCGGTCACCGGCCTGGCCCGCCACACGCTCCGCCTGCTGGCCCGCGAGGGCTACGGGGTCGCGGCCGTGCTCGGCAGGCTCAACCAGGCCATCCTCGAAGAGGGCGAGCGGGCCCGCTTCCTGACCTTGCTGCACGGCGACATCACCCCGGCCGACGACGGTCTGGAGGTCCGGCTGGTCTCGGCTGGTCACCCCGAGGCGCTGCGGCTCAAGCCCAGCGGCGTCGTGGAGTCGATCACCACCCCGCAGTCGCTCCTGGGTGTCTTCCCCGAGGTGGTCTTCGAGGTCGACGTCGTCCACCTCGACCCCGGCGACGTGCTGCTGGCGGTCACCGACGGCGTCACCGAGCGACGCTCGGGCGGCCGGTTGCTCGACGACGAGGGCGGGCTGGCCAAGATGCTGGCCGAGTGCGCGGGGCTGTCGGCCAAGGCGGTGGCGGAGCGCATCCGCCGGGGCGCGGCCGACTTCGCCACCGAGCCCAGCGCCGACGACCTGGCGATCCTGGTGCTGCGCGCCCGTTAACGCCGGCCCAGGTGCTTGCGGGCGAAGTCGAGCTGCAGCGCCGTCTGCGCGATCCGCTCCGCGACCACCAGGTTGCTCCGTACGGCGTCGTAGGTGTAGACCTCGTGCTCGTGGCCGTGCCGTTCGAGCTGGGCCACGTACTTCTGGATCTGGCGCGGCGGGCAGCGGGTGTCGTTCTCGCCGGCCAGGATCAGCACAGGGCTCTTCACCTGGTCGACGTAGGTGATGGGGGAGCTGGCCGCGTAGCGCTCCGGCTGCTCCTCCGGCGAGCCGCCGAGCAGCGCGCGGTGGTAGGCGCGCAGGCTCTCGGCCTCGTCCTCGTACGACGTCCGGTGGCAGGCGATGGGCACGGCGGCGATGCCGGCGGCCCACAGGCCGGGCTGCGTGCCGAGGCCGAGCAGCGTGAGGTAGCCGCCCCAGGCGGTGCCCGCCAGCACGAGCCGGTCGGGGTCGGCGATGCCGGCCTCGACCACGGCGGTGCGCACCGCGTTCACGTCGGCCAGCTCGATCTGGCCGACGTCGCCGTGCAGCGCGTCGCGCCAGGCCGAGCCGTAGCCGGTCGAGCCGCGGTAGTTGACCCGGACGACCGCGAACCCGGCGTCCACCCAGGCCGCCACCTCGGGGGAGAAGGCGTCCCTGTCGTGGCTCGTCGGGCCGCTGTGCAGAAGGAACACTGCGGGGAACGGGGCGGCGCCGTTCTCCGGGCGGGAGACCAGGGCGTGGATGCGCCCGCCCGGCCCCTCGGCGTCCAGGTCCTCCAGGGGGACGCTCGGCGGCGCGGCCGGGCCGCCGGGGTTGAGTACGACCTGGCCGCTGGTCGAGCGGATGACGGGCGGGCGCGAGGCGCTGGACCAGGAGTACTCCACGTGGCCGCCGGGGCGCGGGCGCGCCTCCTCGATGACGCCCTGCGGTGTCTCGATGAGCGTCAGCCCGCCGCCCGCCAGGTCGTAGCGGAGGAGGTGGCTGCGGGCCCGGTGACCGCGCTGGATGAGCAGGCCGCGGCCGTCGTGGTACCACTCGGCCGTCATCTCGCCGTCGTCCTTCAGCCAGATCTCCCGGCGCGCGCCCGTCACCGGGTTCCAGACCAGCGGCTCCTGGCGGCGGCGGCGTTCGTGCAGGGCGAGCAGGCGGGAGTCGCCCGGCGCCGGGGCGAAGCTGAGCCCGACGACGCCCATGCCGGGGCCGTCGTACAGCTCGCCGACCACCTGGCCGGACTGGCGCACGACGCGCAGCGCGGGGTGGCGGAAGTCGCCGTACTCGCCGTGGTTGATCGCGATCAGCTCGCCGTCCATCGACATGCCGGCCGCCCAGGCGGCCTCGCCGTGCTCGTACAGCATCTTGACGTGCTCGCCGTCGCGCACCAGGTGGATGCGGAACGTGCCCTCACTGGCCAGGCTGATCGCGGCCAGGCCGGTGGACGAGAGCGCGATGCCGGCCGGCTGGCCGGGCGGCGCTCCCAGAGCGACGGGTTGGTCGGGGCCGCCGAAGAAAGGCTGGCGCCGCCAGCTGCCGAACTCGTCGCCGTCGGTGTCGTCGAACCAGTAGATCCACTGGCCGGCGGGGTCGATCGCGGCGTGGGCCGTGCCCAGAGGCCGGTCGGTGACCTGGCGGGTGGCGCCGCTCGCGCGGTCCCAGGCGTAGACCTCCCACGTGCCGGTGGCGTTGGAGCGGTAGATCGAGCGGTTCGGGGCCAGGGGGGCGTAGGACGGCAGCGACATGCGCGACGCGCGGAACCTGGCCTGCCAGCGTTCCTCGGCCTTCATCCGCCGCGCTCCCCTCCCATGGGCGCCCCTCGCCGTCCTCATCGGCAACGGGTTGCCGTCCAGTATTGCGCTTGCGTCGCGGAAATACTCCGGAAATGTGGGGGAATTTGGTACTAAACGCCCCATCAGTAACACCAGTCTCAGATGCCCGTCAAGAGGGTGACCTTGCGCCAGGTGTCACTTCGAAGGTAGATAGGTGGAACTCTGCCTTCGTAACCACTTTTTCTAGCCTTTTCGCGTTATTGCGGGAGAAAACTCGCGTTATCCCCTCCGCCAGCTCCTCCTCGCCCAGGTGCCACGCACTCGGCCCCATCCCCACCACGGCCCGGACCTCGTCAGGCCCGAGCGCCATGTCGAACGCCACCACCCGCCGCTCCACCTCGGCGAACCCCTCCAGGCTCCGCGCCACCCGCTGCTCCTTGCCGGCGTCGACGGACAGCAGCCCCAGCTCCTCCACCAGCGGGCTGAGGTGGCCGGGCGCGGGCGTCACCACGACGACGCGCCCACCGGGCCGCAGGATCCGCCGGAACTCGGGCCCGTTCCTGGGCGCGAACACGTTCATCACCACGTCGGCGACCCCGTCTCCGATGGGCAGGCGCCGCCACACGTCGGCCACGAACGCCCCCACCCTTGGGTGCGCCCTGGCGGCCCGCCGCACGGCGTGCTTGGACACGTCGAACGCCATCACGACGCCGCGTCCCGCCGCGTCGAGGACGGCCGCCGAGTAGTGGCCGGTGCCCGCGCCGGCGTCGACGATGACCGGCTCGGCCCCATGGCCAGAACCACCGTACGCCTTCGCGCGCCCGCCGTCAGGCGAGTGTGAGAACGATTCGGCATGGGCGCTCCAGACCGCCTCCGCCAGCGCGCTCTCCAGCGGCGCGAAGTGACCGGCGGACAGGAAGGCGTCGCGGGCGGCGACCATCTCCGCGCTGTCGGCCGTGCCGGGCGGGCGGGACCCGACGAGCAGGCTCACGTAACCCTGCCTGGCCACGTCGAAGGAGTGGCCCCGGGGGCAGCGCAGCGCGCCGGGGTCGAGCCGCATTGACTGCCCGCAGACGGGGCAGGCGAGGTGTTCGGCGATGTCGGCCAGCATGCGGCCCATTGTCGCGGCCTACTGTCGCGCCTGGGCGCCGAGGGGCCGTCAGACAGCGCCGTCAGACGGTGGCGGCGGCCCGGACCAGGAAGTCGGCGTTGGACGCGGTCTCGCGGAGCTTGCCGACGAGCATCTCCATGCCCTGGTGGCGCTCCAGGCCCGTCAGCGAGCGGCGCAGCCGCCAGACCACCTGCCGCTCCCGCGCGGGGAGCAGGATCTCCTCCCGGCGGGTGCCGGAGGCGTCCAGGTCGACGGCCGGGAACACGCGGCGCTCGGCCAGGTCGCGCACCAGGTGCAGCTCCATGTTGCCGGTGCCCTTGAACTCCTCGTACAGGCTGTTGTCCAGCCGCGAGCCGGTGTCGACGAGCGCGCTGGCGAGGATGGTGAGCGAGCCGCCGCCCGCCACGTTGCGCGCGGCGCCGAAGAACCGCTTGGGCGCGTAGACGGCGGCGGCGTCGAGGCCGCCGCTGAGCGTCTTGCCGTTGCCCGGCGCGGTGTTGTTGTAGGCGCGGGCCAGGCGGGTGAGCGAGTCGAGCAGCAGCACCACGTCGCGGCCCTGCTCGACCAGGCGCTTGGCGCGCTCGACGGCGAGCTCGGCGATCGCGGTGTGGTCGCGGTCGGGATGGTCGAAGGTGGAGGCGAAGATCTCGCCCTGGATGCCGGCGCGCATCTCGGTGACCTCTTCGGGCCGCTCGCCGACCAGGAGGACCATGAGGTGCGCCTCGGGATGGTTCCGTGTGACGGCGGCGGCCAGGGCCTGGAGGACCATGGTCTTGCCGGCCTTGGGCGGGGCCACGATGAGCCCGCGCTGGCCCTTGCCGATGGGCGCGAACAGGTCGATGACCCGGGTGCTGAGCGACTCGGTCTCCAGGTGGAGCCGTTCGTCGGGATGCACCGGCGTCAGCTCGGCGAACCGCGGCCGGTCGCGCCAGTGGCTCTCGCCGTTGACGGTCTCGACCTCGACGAGCCTGCCGCCGTCGGCCTTGGCGGTCACGTGGTCGCCGGGACGGAGCCCGAGCTGCTTGACCCGGTCGGCGGTCAGCCGCAGGTCACCGGAGCTGGGTAGATGGCGGGTGCGGAGGAATGCGGATTTGTCCCGCACGTCCAGCAAGCCGCTGATGACGTGAACAGACATGATGAACCCCTTTGAGGGCATGCCGGTAAGAGAAGCACCGGCGCGCGTAGGTGAGGAAACCCGAGGCCCGCGGAAGGGGCAGATCGGGAGGGAGGAGAGCGGCGGAGCTTGAGCTCGAACGCCACCGGCAACGTACCACACGTCGCTGCCCATGAAACGTCTAGCCCTCTCGGGCTATTCCCGGGGCATTCTCGTGTCTTCGCGCGTGAAACGCGCCGTGGACCGTAACAATGTTCTTCTCGCCGTCCTGTCCGATCCGGACATGGAATCCGCAAGCGCCCTGCAGGACCTTTGCAATGACGGCGAGGTTACCTATACGCAGACGATCCTTGGGGGATGACATGAACAGCACCCGTTGCCCGCGATGCCACAACGAGCTCGACGAGGGCCCGATCATGTACCGGTGCGCCACCTGCCGGCGCGCGGTCTTCGCCGCGGACCTGGAGAACGAGTTCGTTCCGCGCCAGCCCGTGGCCGCCTAATCTGGGGCGTATGCCCCACCAACCGCTGCACGTGGCCGGCGTCGAGGTGACACCCCTCTGCGACGCCGTCGGCCCCATGGGCGAGGCGATCAGACGCCCGCTCGCCGAGACGTTCCCGGGAGCAGACCTCCCGGAAGAGCCGTGGATCCTCCACTTCCACTGCTACCTGCTCCGCGACCGCGCGGGCCGCCTGACCCTGGTCGACACCGGCATAGGCGGCACCGACTCACCGGCGTCCAGCTGGGCGCCGGTCCCCGGCTCGCTGGCCGGGGAACTGGCCGCCGCGGGCGTCGCGCCCGCCGACGTCGGCACCGTGATCCTCACGCACCTCCACAGCGACCATGCCAGCGGGGCCGTCGCCGACGGCCGGCCCGTGTTCGAGAACGCCCGCTACGTGCTCCAGGACGCCGAGCTGGAGGCCGCCGGCGGCGCCATGCTCCGCCAGGTGATCGACGTGATTAAGGGCCAGCTCCAGGTGGTCGACGGCGACGCCGAGGTCGCGCCCGGCGTGCGTGTCCACCTGACCCCCGGCCACACGCCCGGCCACCAGATCGTGCGGCTCGGCGACCTGGCGATGACCGGCGACCTCGTGCTGCACCCCGCGCAGCTCGCCGACCCGGCCGTGCGCTACGTCTACGACGACGACCAGGAGCGCGCGGCCGCCACCCGGGCCGAGGTGCTGGCCGGGCTGCGGGCCGAGCGGGCGCTGCTGGCCACCGCCCACTTCGAGGAGCCGTTCGTACGGCTCTGAAGGTGATCTACCGGCCGGCGAGCACCGGCTGATCGGCCAGCAGGCTCGCCGGCAGCATCACCCGCGCGGTCAGCCCTCCGTAGGGCGAGGGCGCGAGCGTCACCTTGATGCCGTGACGCGACGCCAGCCGGCCGACCACGAACAGGCCCAGCCGGTCGCTCTGCGCCAGGTCGAACTCCGGCTTCTCCGCCAGCCGCGTGTTGAGCTGGTCGAGCTCCTCGCGGGGCAGGCCGAGCCCGCGATCCTCCACCTCGACCGTCAGGCCGTGAGGGGTCGAGGTGGTGCGCAGGTCGACGCGGGTGCGCGGCGGCGAGAACAGCGTCGCGTTCTCGACCAGCTCGGCCATCAGGTGGGCCACGTCGGTCACGGCCGTGCCCAGCAGCGAGACCGGCGGCGGCTGCAGCACCTCGACCCGTTGGTATTCCTCGACCTCCGCCACGGCCGCCCGCAGCACGTCGACGATCGGCACCGGGTTGCGCCAGCCCCGGCCCGGCTGCTGGTCGGAGAGGATGATCAGGCTCTCGGCGTGGCGGCGCATGCGGGTGGTCAGGTGGTCGAGCTTGAACAGGTCCTCCAGCATCACCGGGTCCTCGGTGCCCCGCTCCATGCCGTCGAGCTGCATGAGCTGGCGGTGCAGCAGCGACTGGTTGCGGCGGGCGAGGTTGACGAAGACCTGGTTGACGCCGTGGCGCAGGTTGGCCTGGCTGAGCGCCGCGTTGACGGCGGTCGACTGCACGTCGTTGAACGCGTGCACGATGTCGTGCACCTCGGACGTCTCCGCCTTGACCTCCAGCGGCTCCACCGAGGTGCCGACCGGCGGCTTGGCGCTGGTGCGCAGCTGCTCGACCAGCTCGGGCAGGCGGACCTGGGCCAGGTGGGTGGCGGCGTCGCGCAGCCCGGCGAGCTCGCGTACGAGCCGCTTGCGGAAGCGGAGCGACAGCAGGATCGAGGCGAGCACCGCCAGCAGGCCCACCCCGCCCGCAACCGCGATCTTCATCAGGATGCCGGTGGCCGCGGGCGCCAGCCGCTGCGCGTACGCGGCGCTGGTGGTGCGCTGGTTGGCCTCGACGGCCTTCCACAGGTTGTTGGCGTCGACCGGCCAGGTGGCCGCCTCCGCGGGCAGGCCGTTGACGACGGCCTGGCCCCGCATCGCGTCCTCCGCCTCCAGGAACTCCTGGTAGAGGGGAGAGCTGATCAGCTCCTGGTAGGGGGTGCGCAGCTCGCCGTCGAGCTGCGTCAGGGCCTGCGAGTAGAGCAGCCGCCTGGTCGCCGCCCACTCGGCGAACGCCTCACGCTCCGCGCTGGTCACCCGGCCCCGGCTGAGCACCACGGCGATCATCGCGCGCTCCCTGGAGAGCATCTCCTTGCCCTCGGCCAGCATGGCCAGCGCCCGTACGTTGCGGTAGAGGGCCAGGTCGGGCACCAGGACCAGGGCGTCGTACATGCGGAAGGAGGCGTCGACGATCTGGTTGTAGCCGTTGATCAGGTCGAGCTGGGACGGGTTGGGCGCGTCGACGTCGCGGCGGATCTGCGTGAGCCGGTCGAGCTGCCTGAACAGCGCGTTGAGCTGGGCGCTCATCGCGGGGGTGAGGTCGTCCTGCCGCCCGGCCAGCTCGCGCAGCTCCTTGGCCGCTCCGTCGGTCAGCGTGCGCTGGAGGAACAGGGTCTCCGGATTGCGCTTGGCCGAGATGAACTGGATCGAGGACAGCCGCTCGTTCTGCAGGTGAGTGGTCAGCTCGCTGGAGGGCTCGGCCAGGTTGGTGGTCAGCCTGTCGGTCTCCAGCATCTGGATGCCGTCGCCCGCCGTCAGACCCGCCGCGAACGCCCAGAGCCCGACCAGGGAGGTCAGCGGGACGAGCAGGAGGATGAGCAGCTTGATCGCGATGGGACGGCCACGTGTGGGGGGCATGCGACCTCCGGAGGCATGTGCGGGCGCCTCGCAGATTACACCCCAGCGCGATCCGGGGTCATGCGCCGGCGCGGGGGCTCGACGCCCCCGCGCCCGGAGCGGTCATCGCCTGGTTTGCTCGGGACGGCCGGCCACGAGGCGGTCGTCCTCGGCGCGCTCGGCCGTGGCCGCGCGCTCCTCGGCGGTGGTGCGCCGGTCCGCCGCGCGCTCGTCCGCGGTGGTGCGCCGGTCCGCCGCGCGCTCGTCGGCGGCGGTGCGCTGGTTGGCCGCGTGCTCCTTCTCCAGCTTCTCCTGCAGCCGGCGCTTCTCGCTCTCCAGCTCGGCCACCCGGTGGGAGGCGTCGGCCCGCGCGCCGCGGAGCGCGCGGCGGTGCCTGGCGGACCTGCGCGAACCGAGCGCGATCAGCCACAGCCCGAGCAGCAGCACGGCGGCCGCGGCCGCGCCGGCGAGGAACATCTCGACGTGGTTCGGCTGGAAGGTGTAGCCGAACAGGTTGTAGCTCGTGCCTTCCTCGGCGAGGACCAGGATGGCCGCGCCGGCGCCGAGGATCACCAGTAACAGACCCATGAAGATCATCTGCACTCACCCCTTGTCGTCAAAGCGACGTCCAACTGCCCAAGGAGCGTGGGGATATGCGCGAGGATCAAGGGATGAGACCCGATCCCGGCGAGGTTCTGCACTTCTCGGAGGATCCGACGATCGAGCGGTTCGTCCCCCACGTGGCGCCGACGTCCAGGCAGAGCGAGCCGTACGTGTGGGCGGTGGGGGCCGACCGGTGCCCTGACTACTGGTTTCCGCGCGCCTGCCCGCGGGCGCTGGCCTGGACGGGGCCCGGGACCACCGCGGAGGACGCCGTACGGATCATCGGCGCGGGCTGCGGTGACCGGGTGCACGCCATCGAGTACGGCTGGCTGAGGCCCATGCTGGAGACCAGGCTCTACGCCTACCGGCTGCCCGCGGACGGCTTCGCGCCCATCGGCGACCCGCCGCACGCCGTGGTGTCCACGGTGCCCGTGACGCCGCTCGGCCCGCCCGAGCCGGTGGGCGACCTGGTCGAGCTGCACGAGCGGGCGGGCATCCAGCTCCGGCTGCTCGACAGCCTCTGGCCGTTCTGGGAGGAGGTGATCGGCAGCAGCCTGGAGTTCAGCGGAATCCGTATGCGGAACGCGCGCCGATGAGCGCGGTCAGCTCCTCGACCGTCATCGAGCCCGGCCGCCGCCGCTCGCGGGCGAACCGGTTGGCCTCGCGCTGCAGCACCTCGTTGACCGGGGTCGGCAGGCCCAGCTCGCGCCCCAGCAGGACGATCTCGCCGTTGAGGTGATCGGCCTCGATGGAGCCCGAGCCCTTGGCCAGGCTCTGCCAGGACGAGCCGCCGCCGCGCGCCTCGCCGCCGATCGGGCGCATGTCGACGCGGTCGCCGCGCAGCTCGCGCTCCTCCCGCGGCGTCGAGTACGGGATCCCGGCCGCCTCCAGCACCGCGACGCCCTCGGCCCTGGCCTGGTCCAGCAGGGGCCGGGCGGCGGGGTCGGGCCCGCACAGCGCCTCGACGGCGTTGGTCAGGTTGGTCAGCAGCTTGCCGTGCTTCCACCGCATGACCTCGGTGGAGGTCACCCCGACCAGGTGGCTGCGGTCGAGGTCGGTGGCGATCTGCTTGGCCAGCTCGTCGGAGCCGTACGGGTAGCGGCCGACGTGCAGCAGCCCCGAGCGCGGCCACCCGTAGGCGGCCACGACGCCGGGCTCGGTGTGGAGGGCCGGCAGCCACACGCACATGCCGTAGACCCTCTCGAACCGGCGCAGCGCGGTCCGTTCGTTGGCCACGCCGTTCTGCGCGCACACCACCGGCAGGTGGCGGGGCCACGGGTCGAGCGCGGCCACCGTGTCCTGCGACTTGGTGGCCACGATCAGCACGTCGCCGTCGCGCGCCGGCACCGGGCCGTCGGTCGCGGGGATGTCGATGACCTGGTCGGAGCCGGGGGTGATCAGGCGCAGGCCGCGTTCGCGCAGCGTCTCGTAGTGGGCTCCGCGTGCCACCAGCAGCACGTCGTGGCCGCCCTGGTGGAGCCGGGCCCCGATGGTGCCGCCCACCGCTCCCGCGCCGATCACGATATATCGCATGTTAGGAGGTGTCACCTTTCATTTGGCGAGCGCCACCTCGGCCGGGGAGGCCGTGGAGGCGCGAAATCGCTCCCGGAAGATGGTCTTCAGCACCCGCCAGCCGTCGCGCAGCGCGTGCAGGTTGCTCTCGCCGTGGATGCGGCAGCGCTCGTGGCTGGGCACCTCCCTGGTGACCAGGCCGGCCCTCGCGGCGCGGATGTTCATCAGGGTCTCGATCTCGAAGCCGTCGCAGTCGAGGGCGAGCGCGTCGAGGTGGCGTGCCCAGAACGCGTTGTAGCCGTAACACAGGTCGGTGTAGCGCGTCCCGTACATCAGGTTGGTCAGGACGGTGAGCGCCCGGTTGCCGAGTGAGCGCAGCGGGCTGAGGTCGTCGGAGCCGCCGCCCGGCGCGTACCGCGAGCCCTTGGCGAAGTCGGCGCCGGCGGCGAGCGCGTTGACGAACGAGCGGATCTCGCGGCCGTCGGTCGATCCGTCGGCGTCCATCATGACGATGATGTCGCCCTTCGCCGCCGCCGCTCCCTCGATCAGGGCGTTGCCCTTGCCGCGCCGGGTCTGCGCGACCACGCGCAGGTCAGGGCGGAGGCGGCGGGCGACCGCCACCGTGTCGTCGGTCGAGTCGCCGTCGACCAGGATCACCTCGTCGATCCAGGCCGGTAGGGTGGCGAAGACGTGGGGGAGGTTGTCTGCCTCGTTCAGCGCCGGGACGATGACGCTGACGGTGGCGGGGAAGGGCTGCTCGTTCATGCAGGCAAAGATCCCTTCACGCGCATGCAAGACACTTGACGACGCCTTGCATCAGTCGCGGATCTCTGTGTCGGTGACCACTCCGTGACCTGCGAACATATACGGAAAAAGGTGTTCTTACCGGCGAACGTCCATCCGGTCATGACGGCTTGACAACGAGCCGTCCCATGCGCTAGATCGTGGCTTCCTTCGTACGGGCCAGAATCTCGTCGACCGTCTCGGCGGGGGTCTGCGCGGAGGTGTCGAGCCAGAGGCCGATGCGCGGCGTGTCGCGGCGCAGCCCCGCGTCCAGCTCGGCCACGGTCCACGCGCCGTAGGCGGTCTTGGCGCGTTCCGCCTCCCGACGCGCCACGGTGGCGGCGTCCGGCGCGAGCACCACCACCATCAGCGGGCGGGTGGTCACCAGCCGGGTGAACAGCTCCAGGTCGGGGCCGAGCACCACGTCCTGCACCACGGCGGTGAACCCCTCACTCGCGTAGAGGTCGGCCGCGGCGGCCGCGACGCGGTAACGCAGGCGGAGCTGGCGCACCGCCTCATCGCCGGCGCCGGGGGTCATCGGCACGCCGCCGGTGACCACCATGCGGCGGAACACGTCTCCCCGCACGTGCGCGGCCCTGGGCAGCCGCTCGGCGAGCGCCTGCGCCACGGTCGACTTGCCCGCCGCCTGGATGCCGGTGATCAGGTAGACGGCGCTCACACGCCGGCCAGCTTGCGGACCCGCTCGGCGCCCACCGCCAGCAGCAGCGTCGGCAGCCGCGGCCCGGTGTCGCGGCCCACCAGCAGCCGGTAGAGCAGCGCGAAGAAGGCCCGCTGCGCCGCCTTCACCTCGGGCGTCGGCTTGGCGTCGGCCGCCAGCCCGGCCCGCAGCTTCGGCACCCCGTACACCAGCGTGGTCAGCCCCTCCAGCGACCAGTGCTCGTCGAGGCCCTCCGTCAGCATGCGCAGCGACTCGCGCTCGTCCTCGCCGAGCGAGCCCAGCAGCTCCTCGTCGGGCGACTCGCGCACCCGCGTGCGCTGGTCGGCGGGCACGTGCGTGTCGATCCACGCCTGCGCCCGGTCCAGCCTCGGCCGGACCTCGTCGAGCGCGGCGACGCCGTCGAGGTCGCCGAGTATGCGCCCGATCTGGCCGGTGTCGCCGGTCGTGACGTCCGCGATGGAGGCGAGAGTCCGGTAGGGCACGGGCCGGGGGGTGGCGGCCAGCGGGCCGCGCGAGGTGCGCACGGCCCTGGCGTGCGCGGCCAGCTCGGCCGGCTGCGCCTCGTCCTGCGCGACCTTGCGGCCGAGCGCGTCCCACTCGTCGTAGAGCCGCTGGATCTCCTGGTCGAAGGCGACCTTGAAGGACTGGGACGGCTTGCGGCGGGCGTAGAGCCAGCGCAGCACCGGCGCCTCCATGATGCGCAGCGCGTCGGCCGGGGTCGGCACGTCGCCCTTCGAGCTGCTCATCTTGGCCATGCCGGTGATGCCGACGAACGCGTACATCGGCCCGATCGGCCGCTCGCCGCCGAACACCGGGCCGACGATCTCCCCGCCGACCACCCAGGCCGAGCCGGGCGAGTGGTGGTCGACGCCCGACGGCTCGAACACCACGCCCTCGTACGCCCAGCGCATCGGCCAGTCGACCTTCCACACCAGCTTGCCGCGGTCGTGCTCGGCCAGCCGCACCGTCTCCCCGAACCCGCACGCGCAGGAGTAGGCCAGCTCGGTGGTGTCGTCGTCGTATGCGGTGACCGTGGTCAGGTCGCGCTCGCACATCTCGCAGTACGGGCGATAGGGGTAATAGGCGCCCGGCCGCTCCTCGCCCTGCTTGGTGCGGTAGCGCGCCAGCACCGCGTCGATGCTCTCGCGCTCGCGCATGGCGGTCAGGATCTGCTCCCGGTACGCGCCCGAGGTGTATTGCTCGGTCTGGCTGATGCCCCGGTAGTCGACGCCCAGCTCCGCCAGCGCCTCGATCATGGGCGCCTTGAAGTGGTCGGCCCACGAGGCGTGGTCGCTGCCCGGAGGCGCGGGCACCGAGCTGAGCGGCTTGCCCACGTGCTCGGCCCACGACGGGTCGACGTCCGCCGGCACCCTGCGGAACCTGTCGTAGTCGTCCCACGACAGCAGATGCACGCACGCGTGCCCGCGCTTGCGGATCTCGTCGGCGACCAGGTGAGGGGTCATCACCTCGCGCAGGTTGCCCAGATGGATCGGCCCCGACGGGCTGAGGCCCGAGGCGCACACGATGGGCTCGCCCGGCGCGCGGCGCTCCGCCTCGGAGATCACCTCATCCGCGAACCTGGACACCCAGTCGGTCTCCGTGCTGTCAGCCACGCTCATCGCGCCATTCTTGCGGTTCCCCGGGGCCGAGGCCAACGCGCTATTCCCCGGTCGTGCCGTCGATCCGCTCGCGCAGCAGGTCGGCGTGGCCGTTGTGGCGGGCGTACTCCTGGATGAGGTGGATCAGCGTGCGCCGGTGCGACACGTCCTGGCCGTGGCGCTGCCCCTTGGCGAGCGCGTCCAGCGGCAGGGCGGCCGAGATCTCCCGGGCCCGCGCGATCTCGGCCCGCCAGGTGGCGAACGCCTCCTCGGCCGAGGCGGTGTCCACCTCCTCGAAGTCGGCGTCCTGGCGGGTGTCCTTGCCCCACAGCCGCGGCACGTCCTCGCCGTCGATGATCTGGCGGAACCAGGCCCGCTCGACGTGCGCCATGTGCCTGACCAGGCCGAGCAGGGACAGGCCCGACGGCGGCACGGCGCGCTCGCGCAGCCGCTCCTCGCTCAGCCCGGCGCACTTGGCGGCGAGCGTCTCGCGCTGCCAGTCGAGCCAGCTGTTGAGCACGGCGCGCTCGTCACCGGTGAAGATGGGTGGTGTCCGTTCCATCCGGGCAAGCTAGCGCACTTCGCACGCGTAGCCGGAGGGCAGCCCGGCGTCGGCGCCTGACCGGGTGGCCTGGAAGCCGAACGTGGTGCTCTGGCCGGGGCCGAGGGCGCCGTTGTAGGGGGCGTTCTCGAAGACCGCGCCGGACCTGGCGGCGTTCCACGAGCCGGTGATCTGGTGCCCGGCCGGCAGGGTGACCGTGACCCGCCAGCCGGTGATGGGGGACGTCCCGGTGTTGGTCACCGTGACGGGCTGGACGACGTAACCGGTGGGCCACTGCGTCTGGGTGGTGGCCACCGCCGCGCATCCGCCCGTGGTGCCGCCCGTGGTGGTGGTGACGGTGACCGTGCCGGAGGCAGGGGAGAGGTTGCCCGCCGCGTCACGGGCGCGGACCTGGAAGCGGTACGTGCTCTGCGGCGTCAGCCCGGTGGCCGTGAAGGTCGTGGTCGCGGAGGTGCCCACCTGGGCGAACGAGCCGCCCGACGAGCCCGGCGCGCGCAGCACGTCGTAACCGGCGACGCCGGTGTCGTCGGTGGAGGCGGCCCACGTCAGGGTGGTCGCGGTGGCCGTCGTGCCCGTCGCGGTCAGGTTGCCCGGGGCGGTCGGCGGGGTGGTGTCGCCCCCGGTCGAGGCCGGTGGGACGCGGACGATCCGGTCGTCCTGGGCGACCGGGTTGCCGCGGCCGTCGCGGTTGCTGGTCGCCACCCAGAGCCAGCCGTCGGGGCCCACCGCGACCGCGCGCAGCCGCCCGTACTCCGAAGTGAACTCGGCCTGCGGGGTGCCCGCCGTGCCGTCCGGGTTCAGCGGCACCGCCCACAGCCGCTGGCCGCGCAGCGCCGCCGCGAAGAGCGTGCCGTTCGCGTACGCGAGACCGCTCGGCGACGCCTCGGCCGTGGTCCAGGTGACGATCGGGCTGCGGAAGGAACCGCTGCCGCAGGCGCCCTCGCAGGTGGGCCAGCCGTAGTTGCCGCCCGCGACGATCCGGTTGACCTCGTCCCAGGTGTTCTGGCCGAACTCGGTCGCGTACATCCTGCCCTGCGCGTCCCAGGCCAGCCCTTGGACGTTGCGGTGACCGTAACTCCAGACCCGGGAGCCCTGGAACGGGTTGTCGGCGGGGATCGCGCCGGTGGGCGTGATGCGCAGGATCTTCCCCGCGAGGCTGTTGAGGTTCTGCGCGTTCGAGGTGGTGCCGGCGTCGCCGGTCGCCACGTACAGCATGCCGTCGGGACCGAACGCGATGCGGCCGCCGTCGTGGATCGTCGCGCTGGGCACCCCGGAGAGGATCACGGTCTGCGTCTGCGGCGCGGTCAGCTCGAACCTGACCAGGCGGTTGTCGCCGGCGGTGCTGGTGAAGTACGCGTACACCCAGCCGTCCCTGACCGCGATGCCGAGCAGCCCGCTCTCACCCGAGGCGCTCACCCCGGCGACCGTGGCGACCTGCGTGGCCGCCTGGCCGGGGCGTACCCGCATGATGCGCCCGGTGTTGCGCTCGGAGACCAGCCCGCTGCCGTCGGGCAGGAAGGCCAGCCCCCACGGCACCTGCAGCCCCGTGACGGACACCTCCGCCCGATCGAAGTCGAACCCGCCGACCACCTGGGCGCGCGCCCCGGGGGCGGTGAGGACCAGGGCGACCAGCGCCATGACGAGCGCGGGGACGAGACGGGCGCGCATGACGGGCTCCTTGGCGGGATCGTCGTATGCGGACGCCAGCACCGTAGGCACCGGTGGCGCGAGACCTCAACGACCGCGGCAGGTCAGAGCCCGCGACCTGCGACGACGCCTGTCTTGGAGGTGAAACTTTCAGGCCAGGGCGGCGGTCTCTTCCTGGCTGAAGGCGATCACGATGTATCGGCCGTTGGCGTAACTGACCACGGGCCGTCCGAGCCGCTCGCCCACCCTGCGGGCCACGCCCTGGAAGAGGTCGACCATCTCCGGGGTGTCGGCGCTCACCCTGAACCGGCCGCTCGTGAGGAGGTGCTCGGTGACCAGGGAGGCGAAGTTGGCCTCGGCGCGGGCCTGTTCCTCCGCGTCGAGGGGGGTGCGACGGACCGGGGAGTGCTGGGGCATCGCTGATCTCCTTCTGATCGCCGTACCGGCATGCTAGCGGCGGCTCCAGGTTCCCTGGGAGTAGTAGCCGTTCGGATAGCCGTGCGGGGGGTGCGGAGATAGGTTGTCGGGACCCTCCCCAGGTAAGGACGTATGTGATGCCGGCCCAGACGCCGCCGACGATCTCCCCGCGGACGAGCGGGGCCAGCATGGGGGATTTTTGCCGTTATCTACCGTTTAAGTTACGTTTGTCGCACTACGGCGACCGTAACTCTTGTTCCGGACGCCCGAATCGGGGGAGAGGGAAGCACGCGGACGGAAAGGCAGCAGGTCGCGCATGAGCGTCGTGAAAACCGGCATCAGGCGAAGGGTTCGGCTTCTGGGTGAGGCGCTGCGTCCCCCGAAACCGGCCAAGGCGATGGACGCGAACAGGCCCAGGAACGCCGACTCCCCCCGCCCGCCGAAACGCGTGCAGGTCGTCGACTACAGCGTCCCGATCATGCCGCGCCAGGTGGAGTCGCCCGTCTTCGTGATCGCCTCGGTCCGATCAGGCTCCACGCTCCTGCGCAGCCTGCTCAACAGCCACTCCCGCGTCCGCGCCCCGCACGAGCTGCACCTGCGCACGCTCAGGGTGCAGCCGGCCCCCGGCTTCTCCGAGGAGTCCATGCTGGAGCTCGGCCTGGACCAGGTGGAGCTGGAGCACGTGCTGTGGGACCGCATCCTCCACCTGGAGCTGCAGCGCAGCGGCAAGGACGTCATCGTCGACAAGACCCCGGGCAACGTCTTCACCTGGGAGCGGCTGAAGTACGCCTGGCCGAAGGCGAAGTTCCTCTTCCTGCTGCGCCACCCGGAGGGCGTGGTCTCCTCCCTGGAGAACCGCAAGGGCAACACCAGCTCGCGCGAAGCCCTGGAAGCCAACGCGCTGAAGTACTTCAAGCCCCTGGAGAAGGCCCGCACCACCCTCGACGGCCTGACGCTCCGCTACGAGGAGCTGACCGCCGAGCCCGAGCGGGTCACCCGCGAGGTCTGCGACTACCTGGGCGTGCCCTGGGAGCCGGAGATGCTCGACTACGGCAAGCACGACCACGGCAGGTACCTGCCGAACCTGGGCGACCGCAGCGACAACATCAAGTCCGGCCGGATCCAGCCGGCCCGCACCTTCGGCACCGCCACGCTCTCGCCCCGGCTCGCCAAGTACGCCGGCGCGTGGGGCTACGCCTGACGTCACCAGCACGACGGAAGCCGTGCGTCTCCAGGGAGGAGACGCACGGCTTCACTGCTGCGGGCGCAGCGCCATCCAGAGGACCACGCAGTCTTCCTCGGCCGGATTGCGCCAGGAGTGGGGCTGCTGGGTGCGGAAGTGGAGCGAGTCGCCGGCGCCCAGCATGTAAGCGGTGTCGGCGACCGTGAACGCCAGCTTGCCCGACATCACGTAGAGCAGCTCCTCGCCGGGGTGTCCCATCGGCTTGCTGCCGCTGCTCGCGCCGGGGAGGACCGTCGCGACGGCCGCCGCCATCAGGAAGTCGCCGTACGGGCCGGTGATCCCGGCCAGATCGAGCCCCGCGTGGGAGGTGTAGATCGGGCGCCTGTTGGCGGCCCGGGTGTGGACCGTCGGCAGGTGGTCGTCGTCGTCCTCGACGAAGTAGGACACGGGGAGCTCGAACGCTCCGGCGATCTTGAGCAGGGTCGTGATGGTGGGGACCATGTCCGACTGCTCGATCTTGTGGATCGTCGCCGCCGACACATCGGCGCGCTCGGCAAGTGACTGAAGCGAGTAGCCGTTCTGCTTGCGGAGTGACTTGATCTTCGGGCCGATACCGGAGACGACTTCGGCCACTCGTGCGATCACGCAGACCCTCCGCCAAACTCACGCGTTTCTCGGGTTCTCAACCAGTCCTTGTACACACCTTGACGGTACCTCAGAGCTACGTCAAGTATGGTGAATAGAAATTTGAGCATGCTCAATGCGGTGAGTTCCGATGGGAGACGAGCGGGAGATGACCAGGCGAATCGTTGTTGTAGGCGGTGGAGCCGCTGGGATGGGTGCCGCGGGTGCCGCCAAGGGCACGGACCCGAGCGCGGAGGTCATCGTCTTCACCGGATACGAGGACGCCGCGTACAGCCCCTGCGGGATTCCCTACGTCCACGGCCGCGAGATCGCGAGCTTCGAGTCGCTGTTCATGGCGACCAAGCAGCAGTACGTCGACCAGGGCATCGACATCCGCTACGAGACGACCGTCGCGAGCATCGACGTCAAGGCCAAGACGGTGACCACGACCGACGGGACCGTCGAACGCTACGACTCGCTCGTGCTCGCCACCGGCTTCGACTATGCCGACCCTGATGTGCCCAACAGCGACCTGGGCGGCATCTACTACGTCAAGAACATCCGCCAGGCGATGGAGTGGGACAAGGTCCTCGACACGGTGAAGACCGCGGTCGTCGACGAGGCGACGCCGCTGGGGGCCGAGATGGTCACCGCGCTCGCCCACCGCGGCATCGAGACCCACCTGGTCGACCCCGCCCCCTGGGCCATGTCGTCCGCGACCGACCCGGACATCATGGAGCCGGTCCAGGAGTCCTGGATCGAGATGGGGGCCAAGCTCCACTTCAACACCAAGGTCACCGGCTTCGTCGGCGACGGCGGCAAGCTGCGCGAGGTCACCACGTCGCAGGGCGGCATCCAGGCGGACCTGGTGGTCGTCGCCACGAAGAAGGTCCCCAACGTCGAGCTCGCCACCGCCGCGGGTCTCAAGACCGGCATGAGCGGCGGCCTCATCGTCGACGGCCGGATGCGCACCTCGGTGAGCGGGGTGTACGCGGCCGGCGACTGCACCGAGATCCCGCACGGCGTCTCCAACGTGCCGATCCAGGGGCTCTCCGGCAGCCACGCCTACGCGCAGGGCAAGGTCGCCGGGGTGAACGCGGCAGGCGGCACCCGCGAGTACCAGGCCGTCTACGTGCCCTGGGGCATGGTGGCCGGCAAGTGGATGATCGGCGGGGTCTCCTTCAGCGAGACGCTGGCGACCGCCCTCGGCGTCCCCTTCGTCGTGGGCAACGCGCAGGGCATCTCCCGGGCGCGCTACTACCCCGACGTGAAGCCGGTCAAGGTCAAGCTCCTGGCCGAGCCCGAGCATCTGCGGCTCATCGGAGCCCAGCTCGTCGGCGGCGAGGGCATCAAGGAACGCGCCGACTTCCTGGCCATGGCCGTGCGCACCGGGATCACGATCAACGACCTGGCGACGATGGAGAACGTCTACAGCCCGCCCATCGGCGCGCTCAACGAGCCCATCTCGCTCGCGGCGCAGAACGCCCTGTCGAAGCTGGGGAAGTGAGATGGGGCTGACTCGCTGGGTACGCCAGACGTCCGAGCACTACCTGATGATCGACGCGCAGGACAAGGTGGCCGCCCGTCTCGGCGCCACCCGTCCTCTACCGCCCCGCGGCGTCGAGATCTTCTGGCGCCGGATCTACGTCCCGGTCTTCCACCGGCTGCCCCTGAAGCTGCGCAACGCGGTCATCGCGCGCATGCCGGGGAGCCACCAGAAGCAGTGGAAGCAGCAACCGCCGCGAAAGGGACCGGCGGTCTGACAGCCGACAAACCATAGAGCGAGTAATTCACGAAGGAGTGACATGTCCACCAAGACGGTAACCGTCGCGACTCCCGCCGAAGGCGACGTTCTCTGGGACACCAGCGAGAAGGTCTTCGAAGACATCCGGGCCGAAGAGGGTCAGAAGGCCACGGTCTTCATCCACTCGGTCCCCTTCGAAGGGTCCGTCTCCCTCGTCAACCTGATGACGTCCACGCGCCTGCAGCGCAAGGGGTTCAAGCTGACCGTCGTCCTCTACGGCCCCGCCGTCCTGCTCGGCGCCGCCGGTCGCGGCTACCCCGCGGTCGGCAAGGAGGGGTTCCCGGGGAACCTGGCGGTCAACAGGCAGCTCCAGACTCTCCTGGACGAGGGCGCCACGATCTACGCCTGCCGCTTCGCCATGGGCGCGCTGTACGGCATGCGGGAGGACGACCTGATCCCGGGGATCAAGGCGTTCAACCCGCTCGACGTCCTGGACTCCGCCCTGACGGCATGGCGGGAGGGCCACTTCCAGCTCAACACTTGGACCATGTGATGACGAAAGCACCATCGCGGCACTCTGACGCCCACCGGCACATCGGAGTTCTGCCCGCCTTCCCGTTCTACGGCGGACCGCCCGTCAACCCGGACGTGAAGGCCCGCGCCACCGTCGACGAACTGCTCGCCGACCTGGACGCGGAGGGCACCGAGCGGGCGCTGGTGATCCCGAACTACGGGGTCCCCGATCCCAAGCACTCGTTCGAGCTCAACGAGCTCGTCGTCGAGGCGGCGGCGAGGGACGACCGGCTCCGCGCCGCGGTGTGGGCGTCTCCGCGACCGCAGGACGCCGAGCTCACCGAGAAGGCGCTGACGCTCGTCGGCGAGACCGGGGTGAAGGCTCTCAAGATCAGCTTCCTGCTCGGCGGGTCCGTCGAGGACGCCGAATGCCAGGTCCAGCTGGACAAGATCTTCGCCGCCGCCAAGGCCAACAACCTCGTCGTCCACGTGCACACCTCGCCGGGTGCGCAGTCGGACATCGACAAGGTCGGCCAGCTGGTGGACCGGTACGCCGACGAGACGCCGGTCCACCTGGTCCACTTCGGTGGCGGGGTGAGCGGCCACATCAAGCTCATCGGCACGAGGTTCTTCGACTGGATCGAGGCCGGCAAGAAGGTCTACACCGACCTCACCTGGTCCGTCGGGTTCGCTCCGTACTGGCTCGCGCAGGAGATCGAACGGCGCGGGATCGGCGGCGACCGCGTGCTGTTCGCCTCCGACCTGCCGTGGGGCGACTTCGCGGGTGAGTACCACCGCATGATCGAAGCCGTCGGCGACGGTGAGCTGGCGGACCTCGTCTTCAACGAGAACTTCGACCGCCTGTACAGCTGACTCACAGGGGGCCGCGGGTCCCGGGGCGCCGCCCCGGGGCCCGCGGTCTCTCATCTATGCGCTGCACCAAGGGAGCAGATTTGGCAAGATCCGGAGAATCGCAAGAAGTCATCGCGAAGTGGGAGGGCGACTGGCGGGCGACCGTCACGGCCGGGGCGTTCTCGTTCCCGGTGGACGAGCCCCCGGAGGCCGGCGGAACCGACACCGGCCCGATGCCGACCGACTACTTCCTCGGGTCGCTCGCGTCCTGTTACGCGCTGGCGCTGGCGTGGTCGGCGCGCAAACGCGGCATCGAACTGCCCGACCTCCAGGTGTCGGCGGTCGGCGAGTACGACGGCCCGCGCTTCAAGGAGATCAGGCTGACCGTGAACACCAGCCTGCCGATCGAGGAGCTGGAACCGCTGCTCGCCCCGGCCTCCCGGGTCTGCTACGTCTCCAACACGCTCGCCCACGTCCCCAAGATCGACGTACGGCAGGCCGACATCTGCGCCTGAGGCGAGGCGCGCCCCCGCGCGGAGCACGCCTCGCCTCCGGGTCAGCTCCCCAGCTTCGCGTCCAGCGCCATCATCGTGTCGACGAACGCCTGGACCGGCGCCGTGGCCACACCGGCGCCGACCTGGCCGCTGCCGTCGGCGTTGTGCAGGATCCCCGTCGTCACCTGCGGGGTGATGCCGAGCTCGACGACCTTGCGCACGTCGACGCCCACCGGTGAGCCCTTCATCCCCCACACCGGGATCATGAACCGGCTGGAGTTGCCCACGCACACCTGGTCGAGCTGCGTGGTCAGCTCGGCGGCGGCCGCCATGGTCCCGCCGACGATCTGGGCCACCGCCGGCGAACCGGCCGCGGCCGCGCCGCCGAGGCCCACGAGCTCCAGCACCGAGCTGTCCCCGATGTCCGGGGCGGCGTCCGCCTCACTGCGCCCCGGGTGGTAGAGCGCGCGCTCCACCATCGGCGCGGGCGCGAGGTGCCAGTCGGAGGACGGCCCGGCCAGCCAGGCGGCGAAGTCGGTCCCGTTGCGTGCCATGCCGGTCACGACCGAGCTGTTCTCGACCTCGGCGGCCCAGGCGGTCAGCGCCCGGGCGGCGGCCATGGCCAGCGTGAGGAACAGCAGGTGGTTGCCCGAGAGGAACGTCGCCGCCTCCGTCCGGCGGGGGTGGTCGCCCGACACCAGCGCGGGCAGCAGGTTGCGCAGCAGCAGGTTGGTCGCGGCCTGCGTGCGGACGTGCACGTCGTCGCCCATGGCGACCGCCTGCGCCGCCAGCGACATCACGTCGACCGGCCCGGCCTCGGCCAGGGCGGCGGCCAGCACCGGGCCGACCACCTCGCGCAGCAGCACCAGACGGTCGATCGCGCCGGGGGTGTCGCGGCCGAACCACGCCACGTCGCCGGGCCCCTGGCCGATCGGCGCGTAGGTGGTGACGCCGGCGTCGGCGAGTTCGACGGCCCACACGGGCGTGCCCGGCCCCATCGCCGTCGCCATCGGCACGACCACGCCGTGCGCGTTGGCCGGCTCCAGCCGTACGGAACCGTCCAGGAGCAGGGCGTCGGCCTCCTCGGGGTCGCGCGCCCACCCCTCGGCGCAGACCGCGGCGCGCATCGAGCGGCGCAACGGGTCGACCGTGTCCTCGATCGCGATGCGCGGCCCGCAGTGCAGGAGCACCCGGCCCTCGGCCAGGATCGGGATCACCTCGCCTGCGGTCCGCACGCCGACCAGCTGCGGCGCGCCCCGGTCCAGCCGCCGGAAGACCTCCTTGTTGGCGGCGTCGATCGTCGCCGCGTGCCGGCCGTAGAGGCGGCGAAGAGCCGCGACCACCTCGGCGTCACCGCCACCGGGAATCCGCCAGTCGACCTGGACCACCGGGCGCTTCTGCTCGGCGATCGCCTCGGCGAACAGCGGCAGGCCGATGTTGACGACGTTCACCTCCCCGGGAAGGCGCACCGGGGTGGCGGTATCAGTGGCGTTCATCGGTTTCTCCCTTGATGTCGTTCCCCTCGGCGGGGTCCCCCTTGATGAAGTTCTCCGCGAGCGCGACCAGCGCGGCCTCGGAGTGCTCGAACGAGGCACGCGCCGCCCGCGCGCGGCCCAGCAACGCGGTCGCCTCCGCGAGACAGTCGGCGGCCATCGCCTCGACCACGGGCGGGGCCGCTCCGCCGGCCAGCGTCCGCGTCTCCACGATGTGCCGGGGGTCGAGGATCTCGGTGAGGTCCCGGCCCTCCAGCCCGAGGGAGATCCCGGCGTACTGCTGGGCGGCGGACTCCAGCCGGGCCGCGTCGAGGTCGATGCCGCGCAGCCCTTCCCTGCTCGCCTCCCGCACGGCGATCCCGACCACCTGGTAGGCGGTCCGGTAGTCCACCCGGCAGGTCTGCATGACGAACTCCGCCAGGTCGGTCGCCTGGCTGAAGCCCGACTCCAGGGCCTCCCACATCCGGTCGGCGTTCACCGTCATGCTGCGGATGACCCCGCTGGTCAGCCTCGTCGTACGCAGCGCCAGGTCCAGCGCGCGGGGGATCTCGCCGTACGCGTAGATCAGGTTGTCGCTGCGGGCCGACGGACTCTTGCTGACGGCGAGGAACCCGGTGAGCCGGCCGATCAGGGTGCCGGAGGCGCCGCGGATGATCGAGAGGGCGTACGGGTTGCGCTTCTGCGGCATGAGCACGCTGGAACGGCTGAACCCGTCGGCGATGGTGATGTAGTCGAACTCGTTGCTGGCCCAGATCTCCAGGTCCTCGGCCAGCTTGCTCTGCGTGGTCAGCAGGCTGGACGCGTGCGACAGCGCCGCGATGAGCCCGTCGATCTGCCACATGGCGTCGCGCGTGTGCTGGATGAAACCCTCGAAGCCGAGCAGTTCGGCGACCCTGCCCCGGTCGGCCAGCAGCCGGCTGCCGTTGACGCAGCCCGCCCCGCCCGGACTGGTGTTGACCCAGGTCAGGGCGTCCATGAGCCGCTCGGCGTCGCGCAGGACCGGGTAGGCGAAACTGACCAGGTAGTGGCCGAACGTGGAGGGCTGCGCGTGCTGCAGGTAGGTCTGGTCGGGCAGCCACGTCGTGCTGTTGCCCGCCGCGACCTTCGCGATGGCCTGCGCCAGCTCCGCCGACGCCTCGATCAGGTCCTCCAGGACGCTCCGCACGTGCAGCCGCAGGGCGATGCGCACCGCCTCGCGCCGCGGCCGGCCGGCGTGCAGCCACCCGGCGTCGTCACCGATCTGGGCGGTGAAGTACCGCTCCCGCGAGTTGTACGGCTCGCCGAACGCCGGGTCGTAGGGGAAGTCCTCGGCCGGGGTGCGCACGGCCCGGAGCAGCACCCGCATGAGCTGCTCGGCGGCGCTGTAGGGGACCACCCCGCGTTCGTGCAGATCGACGAGGTGCGCGAGGTCGGCGAGGTTGAGGCCCGCGTGCAGCAGCGGCGAGTCGGCGTTCTCCAGCGCGAACCCGCTGTCGATCAGCTCCTGGGCCGGGCCTTCCACCGGTGGGCCCAGGCGGTCGAGCCCGCCCCGGTGGTGCGCCGAGGGTGCGGACGGCAGTCCGTCGTCGATCATCGTGCCTCCCATCCGGCGACGGCGTCGAGCAGGCCGCCGGTGTGCCAGAGAACTGTGGTCAGGTCGGGGTCGTGGCGTCGTTCGCCGAGGATGCGCGGGAGGGCGCCCAGCGCCTTCGCGGTGTAGACGGGGTCGAGGACGACCCCTGAGGCGCGCAGCGCCAGCCGCGCGGCGCGCTCGCCCTCCTCCGAAGGGCGGGCGTGCCCGGGGCCGCGGGCGTCCTCCACCACGACATCGGACGCCTCCGGGATCTCGGTCCCCATCAACCGGGCGCACCCCTCGCCGAGCTCGAGTATCCGCCGCGCGGTCTCGTCCGGCGGCCGGCTGACCGAGGCGCCACGAATCAGCATCCGGCGCCCCGACGCCACGGCCCCGGACACCAGCCCGGCCTGCGTCCCCCCAGACCCCGCCGCCACGACAACCACAACAGGCCCCACAAGCCGGCCCTCAACGTGAGCCCCGGCTTGTGCCCCGGACCGGCCCTCAGAGTGAGGCCCGTGCTGGGCCGCGGTTTGGTCCCCGGGCTGGGGCGCGGCTTGGGGTACGAGTTGGGTGGCGAGTTCGAGGGCTGCCAGGTGGAAGCCGGTCGCGCCGAGTGGGGTCGCGCCGCCGCGTGGTACGGCGAAGGCGGTCTGGCCGAGTTCGCCGGCCGCCCTCTCGATCGCGACGTCGACGAAGGCGCGGTCAGGGTCGTGGGTCCATCGGATCTCCGCGCCCCAGTGGCGGGCCGCCAGCAGGTTGGGGTGCGAGGTCTGGGGAGGCGATCCGGCGTAGATCAGTACGCAGCGCAGGCCCGCCCAGGCGGCGGCCGCTGCTGCGGCCTGGCAGAAGTTCGAACCGGGCGTCCCGCCGGTCACCAGCACACGCGCCCCGGACTCACGGGCGGCCGCGATCAGCATCTCCAGCTGACGCGCCTTGTTCCCGGCCACCGCGAAGCCGGTGAGGTCGTCCCGCTTGAGCAGCATCCGCCCGCGCACGCCCAGCGCCTCGGCCAGCCGTGGCGCCTCCACCAGGGGAGTGGGCAACACGGCCAGCTCGGCCCGGGGCGGTGCCACCCCTTGGTTCTCCCACGGCCGGCGCACCTGCCGGGGGTCGCGGGGGTCTGGGCGGTCTGGGGTTACGGCCATGAAGGCGACTCCTCCGACCTGGCGCGGCGGGCGCGGGCCACCACGAGGTCGACCATGGCTGCGGCCGCGCCGGCGTCGGACGGGTTCTGGGTGCCGCCCAGGTGGGTGCGCAGGTTGGCCGCCATCCGGTCCGAGCGCACCTCGAGTCCCTCGACGAGCTGGACCCCGAGCCTGAGCGCCGTGCCCGACAGCAGGCACACCTCGGGCAGCGCCACCCATTCGGCCTTCCAGGCCCGCCCGTCACGTTCGTGCTGGCTGACGACCGACTCCAGCAGCACCCCGGCGTTGGCCCTGACCAGCCGGGCCAGCGTGTTCAGGTGCTCGCTGCCCTCGGGGTTGCGCTTGTGGTGCATCGTGATGCTGCCGACCACCCCTTCGGGACGCGGCTCGCCCAGCTCGCCGATCTCGGGGCGCTGCAGCTCGTACACCTCCTCGCCGATCCGCGCCAGCGTGCCGGTGACCAGGGCGAGCAGGCCGCCGAACTCGGCGATCCGGTCGCGGGCGCTCAGCCAGGAGATGACGGGGTCGGCCAGCCCGAGGTCGGCGCAGAAGCGGGCCCGTACGGCGAGTCCGCGGTCGCCGTACGCGACCAGGGTCCCGATGCCGCCGCCGAGCTGCCCGACGAGCCACCGCGGGGCGCCCTCGCGCAGCCTGTCGAGGTGCCGCCGGATCTCGTCCGCCCAGGACGCCGCCTTCCAGCCGAAGGTGGCCGGCGCCCCCGGCTGGCCGTGCGTCCGGCCCGCGATCGGGGTGTCGCGGTGCGCCACGGCCAGGTCGAGCAGGCGGTCCTCGATCCGGCGCAGGTCGCGCCAGACGATGCCGCCGACCGCGCGCGTCGCCAGCGAGGTCCAGGTGTCGGTGACGTCCTGGACGGTCGCGCCGACGTAGACGTGCTCGCGGGCCGGCTCGGGCAGGACCCGGCGCAGCTCGTGGATCAGGCCCAGGGTCGAGTGGCCGGTCTCGCGGGTGCCGCGCGCGACCCGGTCCAGGTCGAGCCGGTCGACGCGCAGCTCGGCGGTGATGGTCTCGGCGGCCCCTGCGGGTATGAGCCCTTCCGCCGCCTGCGCCCTGGCCAGCGCGGCCAGCACGTCGAGCCACCCCTGCAGGCGGCCCCGCTCGTCGAAGATCTGTCGCAGCTCGTCGGTGCCCCACAGGTGCGAGTAGACCGTCGAGTCCGAGATGCGCGCGCTCACGTCGCGTTCTCCCGCCCTTCCTCGGTGGTACGAAGCTCCTCGGCCAGGTCGGAGGCGGCGGCCAGCCCCGCCGAGACCAGGGTGAACGACGCTCCCCAGGGCACCACCACCGTGTCGCCGCGGGTCTCGATGTGCTCCTCCAGCAGGCAGCACTTGGTGAGCCGGGCCTCGCCGGGAGGGAGCGGCCTGCTGGCCGCCAGCGCGGCCGGGCAGATGTCGACCTGGGTCACGCCCGCCGCCCGGTCCGGATAGAAGTGGTCGTGGATGGCGCGCGAGCGGGCGCAGCCCAGCAGCAGCCAGTCCGCCTCGGGCGGCACCTCGTCGAGATAGGAGACCTCCGCCCCGGGGACCGTGATGCCGCCCCCTCGGCACGGCAGCAGGTAGTGGCCGGCCGGCTCGCGGGCGGCCATCTCCTCCAGGTCGACGACCTCTGACACGCACTCGGTCGCCGGCAGCTCCTCGGCGGTGTCGAGGACGCGCCGTACCTGGTCGACCAGCTTGGCCGGCCAGGGCGGGGCGACGTCGAGCACGTGCACGCGGCGCGGGACGGCGTCCAGCATGAAGTTGACGTGCCCGTAACGGCCGCGGACGACCACGCAGCGCGGGGCGTCGGCGATCCCGGACGCCGCGCGCAGCAGCTGACTGGGCACGGCGGTGTCGATGTCGGCCCGGTCCACGAGGATCGTCTCCTGGGGCGAGGCCAGCACGCGCACGTCGGTGACGTCGACGAACAGCTCCTCCTCGCCTGCCTTGGTGACCTCGACCAGGGCCAGTCCGTCGTCGTTGCGTGCCACCACGAACCGGGTCCTGCGATACACCTGGCGGCTCAGGAAGAACTCCCGCAGGGAACGCTCGTCGAGATCCACCGGGACGTCGGTGAACGCCACGGTCCGGTACTGATGCGGGATCATGGTGAATCCTCCAGTGGGAAAGTTCCCATCGTGTCTGAGCGCAGCCCCAGCCGGAGCGTCTCGACCGCCAGGGCGTCGGCCGGAGCGATGTTGCCGAGGTTCACGTTCGCGCCGTAACGCCGGATGAGCCAGGCCTGCTGCGCGCGAAGGGGCGCCTCGAACAGGGCGTTCTCCAGGCCCACCGCCGAGACGACCGCGTCGACGATCTCCGTGCGCACCTCGCCGGCCGGGTCGTACAGCCCGACGGTGCCGCTCTCGCGCCCCTCGGTCACCACCCAGCGCGCGCCCGCCTCCAGGTCGGCCCGCGCGTCGGCGCCCCACTGCCGGGCCGAAGGAGGCGTGTCGGGGTTCTTGACCCCGATCTCCGAGAGCACGACGAACCGGGACGCCGCCGCGCTGATCATCGCGTTCTTGTCGTCGCGCGGGATGGCCACCGAGCCGCACGACACCTCTATGCACGGGAACCCCACCGACTCGGCCCAGTCCATGAACCGGTCGAGCACGCCCTGCTGCCACGACACCTCCAGCAGGGTCCCCCCGGTGCAGGCCAGCACCTGGTGCGCGGCCAGCAGGTCGAGCTTGGCGTCCAGCGCCGGATCGATGTAGGCGGTGCCCCAGCCGAACTTCCACACGTCGATGCTCGCGGCGGCGGAGGACAGCCGGAGCTCGGCCTCGGCCACCGACATGCCGTTGTCGAGGACGTGCGAGATGCCGCGCCGGCGGGGCTTGGTCGTGCGCTCCGGAAGGGTGAGAAAGCCGGCGACCTGCGATGTCTGGCCGCGCGACGCTTCACGGTAGCGAACGGGGTGTCCTGTCACGGGAAAGGCTTCCTCACTAGAATGACGTCTTCAGCGCCTGCTCTGTCTGCCGGCGCCACCCACCGCATGGAAGAGAACTCATCGTGCCGATCAACGACCTCGACCACCTGGCACAACGGCTGCGCGGCCTTCCGGGCGTGACGGCCAAGAGCGCCATCGGGGCGGTCACCGACGTGTTCGGCGGCGGTGACTGGTGGTCCGGTCCCGGCGACGACGGAGCCGTGGTGCACGATCGCGGGCGCAACCTGATCGTCGGCGGGGAGGCGATGCTGCCCTCCTTCGTCGCGAAGGACCCCTACGGCGCCGGGGTGGCGGCCGTCCTGGCGAACGTGAACGACCTCGCCGCCATGGGCGCCCGTCCTCTCGCGATCGTCGACACGATCGTCGGCCCGCGCGAGGTCACCAGGAAGATCCTGGAAGGCCTCAAGTGGGCCGGCGAGACCTACCAGGTGCCCGTGGTGGGCGGGCACCTCACCGAGAGCGACGGCCCGCCGAGCCTGTCGGCGTTCGGTCTCGGCACCGCGGAGAAGGTGCTGTCGGCCACGCACGCCGCCCCCGGCCAGGCATTGATGCTCGCCTGCTGCCTCGACGGGCGCATGCGCGACGACTTCCTGTTCTTCCCGTCGTTCGACGAGCGGGGCGACCGCCTGGCGGGCGACGTCCGGGCCCTCGCCGAGGTGGCGGAGTCGGGCGCGGCGGTGGCCGCCAAGGACGTCAGCATGGCCGGCATGATCGGCTCGCTGGCCATGCTGCTGGAGGCCAACAGGCTGGGCGTCCAGGTGGACATGGACGAGCTCCCCGTGCCCGAGGGCGTGCCGGTCGCCGACTGGCTGTCCTGCTTCCCCTGCTTCGCCTTCCTGCTCACGACGCCTGACGACCGGGTCGAGGAGTGCGCCAAGGCCTTCACCGCGCGAGGGCTGACCGCGCGGCGGCTCGGCACCCTCGACGACACCGGCGAGGTGCGCCTGCGCGACGCCTCCGGCTCGGTCGTGGTCTTCGACCTCAACAAGGAGTCCGTCACCCGGCTGGGCCGCTGACACATGCCCGGCCTTCCTGACGTACGAAGTGATCACGTCAGGTCGATGCTCATCTGCTGGTGGGGCACGCCGACGTAGGCGACCGGGCCGCCCACCTTCGACCAGCCGAGCCGCCGGAAGAAGCTCACGTTGCCGAGCTGGACGTACGCGATCATGCGCGCGCCGCCGGCGGCCGCGGCGGTCTCCACCGCGTACCTGACCAGCGGGCCCCCCAGCCACAGGTGCCGATACTCCGGGAGCACCGCGAGCCGGTCCCCCTTCCACAGCCTCTCGCCGTCGGGCGCGGGGTAGCGGTACAGCCGGACCGTGCCGGCCGGCACGCCGTCGGCGAACGCGAGCACGTGGTGGACGCTGGGATCGCGGTCGAACTCGTCCTGGTCGGTCTGCTCGAACAGCGACTGCTCCGCCACGAAGACCGATCGCCGGATCCGGAGGTGCTCCTCCAGCTCCTCCGCCGCCGTCACCGTACGGCAGACGTGATGCGGCGCGGCCTGGTCAGAAAACGAGCGGGAGAGAGACGCGCCCATCGGGCACCACACCCTTCGTCGAACCAGAACCGGCACGTTCCAGGGCGGCCTGCCCCGAACACGCCTGGCAGCGTGCGCATCCCGCCATGACCCCGGTGGCGGTGAGCCCGCGTCGCAGCATGTGCGGGACGACCTGCCGGTAGATCCCCTCGACGTAGTCCGCTGACGGGGGCCGTTCGTCCTCCATGAGGCTGCCCGGGACCGGGCGCAGCGGGACGATGAACGGGTAGACGCCCATGTCCACCGCCCGGCGGCACATGTCCACCGTGAGGTCGGGGTCCTCGCCCATGCCGAGGATCACGTACGTCGAGACCTGTCCTTCGCCGAAGACCCGGACCGCGCGTTCCCAGGCGGAGAAGTACGCCTCGACGCCCCAGCGCGCCTTGCCCGGCGCGACCCGCGCGAGCACCTCGGGGTCGAAGGTCTCCACGTGGATGCCGACGGAGTCCACGCCCATGTCGCGGACCCGGTTGATCACGTCGAGGTCGGACGGCGGCTCGAACTGGACCTGCACCGGCAGCCCGGACGCCTCCTTCACGGCCTGGGCGCACCTGCCGACGTAGAGGGCGCCGCGGTCCGGGGTGGCGGTGCTGCCGGTGGTGAGCGTGGCGTCGACGGCGCCGTCCAGGTCGCGGGCCGCCACCGACACCTCCGCGAGCATCTCGGGCGTCTTCTTGGCGATCGTGCGACCGGCCGCGAGGGAGACCCCGATCCCGCAGAACGTGCACTGGTCGGAGTTGCCCCAGTAGGCACAGGTCTGCAGCACCGTGCTGGCCATGGAGTCCAGGTGCATGAGCGCGATCTGCCAGTAGGGGACGCCGTCGGCCGTCTTCAAGTCGTAGTACTTCGGCCGGGGAGCCAACGCCGCGTCCGCCAACCGGACCGAGCCCTCGTAGATGCCGAAACCGTCGTCCTCCTGCCGCAGGGCGTACGGGGAGTCACGCACGTAGTCGGCCGTGGTGGGAACCGTGGCCGGGCTTCCGTCGATCCACAGCATCCCCGCGTCGGCGGGACCGGCGCCGCCCTTCCGCGCCTCCATGGAGATCTCGGTCCGCAACCCCCGGCTCTGCAACCGGGCGATCAACTCGGCGAGTTCCTCCTGGTCGAGGGTCCGGTGGGTGTCGGGTGCCTCGGTCATGATGTGGCTCCTTGTCCGGGCCGACTCTTAACGGTGCTCGGCTAGACCGCCATGAAGGATGACGCATTTACTATAGGAAACTACTCTTTGACTACTATAGAAAGAATGTAGGGAGTGGCAACTAGGCGTCAGCGAATGACCGGGTATGCCCACAATCGCCCGGTCTGTGGCGTGTCTCATCAGGAGCCCTTGAGCCGGGTCACCCACACCTCCCGCTCCTCCGCGGAGGCGGCCTCGTGAAGGACGTGTCCCCCGTCGCCGGGCTCGCCTGAGGCGAGCCGGCCGGTCTCCAGGTCGATGCGCCCCCGCTCGACGGTGTGCACGCAGGCGGTGAACGTCTCGTCCGGTCGCGTCGTCACGAGCAGCGCCCGCCCGGTGGCGGGGTCGACCTCCAGCCGCCGGTACGGGACGAACGGATCTCCGGGACGGTAGCCGGACTCCTCCAGCACCAGCCATCCGGCGCCCGGTGCGGCCTGCGCGAGGGCGGCCAGGCGGTCGTCCAGCGTGACCTCTTCGAGCGCCTCCCGGTAGCGCATCGCGAACGCGGCGCCCGCGACGGCCTCGACGTCCAGGCCGTCGGACGTCAGCAGCTCGCTGGACTCGACCACCCGGCGCACCAGCTCGCGGTGCTCGGCCCAGGCTTCGACCAGCGGTTCGAGGCCCCGCCCGGACTCGCGGAGCCGCTGCGCGACCGCGCCGACCAGGCGCGTGGTCCTGAGGTAGATGTCCGGCTGGTGGGCGCTTCCGGCGAAGGCCCGCTCCGCGGCCGCGGTCCAGAGGCGGAGAAGCTCGCTCGCGGCCTGCCGGGCGTCGGGTGCGGGTCCTGGGTCACGCACACCCTCAGTCTCGGACATTTGATATTTCCTCCTGGACAGTTCACTATACTAAACGTTACATCTAGTATCGGATATTGAGGTAGGGGCGACCAAGCAGTGAGCAACGTAGCTGTGGTGGCTGTCGGCGGTAACGCCCTGACCCGCGCGGATCAGCCGGGTACAGCCGAGCAGATCGAGAGCAACGCCGCCCAGATGGCGTCGGGGATCTCGAACCTATGCGAGGCGGGTTGGTCGGTGGTCGTCGTCCACGGCAACGGCCCGCAGGTCGGCCATCTGGCGATCCAACAGGAGGGGAGCGTCGATCTGGTGCCACCGCAGCCGCTGTACTCGCTGAACGCGATGTCACAAGGGCAGCTCGGCAGCGTCCTGGTGCGCGCGATCGACACCATCCGGGGGCCCGGCACGGCCGTCGGCCTCATCTCGCACATGGTCGTCGACCCGCACGACCCCGCCTTCCGCACGCCCACCAAGCCCATCGGCCCCTTCTTCACCGAGACGGAGGCCGCGGCCATGGCCGAGCGGCGCGGCTGGGAGATGAGACAGGACGCCGGGCGGGGCTTCCGGCGGATGGTCCCCTCGCCCCATCCCACCGAGATGCTGGAGCTGTCCGCGGTCACGCCCCTGCTCGCGGCCGGCAAGGTGGTCCTCGCCGCCGGGGGCGGCGGAGTGGCCGTGGCCCGTGATGATCAGGGCCGCTATCACGGCGTGGACGCCGTGATCGACAAGGACTCGGCGGCCGCGCGCCTCGCCGGATCACTCAAGGCCACGATGATGATCCTGGTGACGGGGGTCGACGCGGTCATGGTCGACTACGGCACCCCGCGGGCCCGCGCCGTCCACGAGCTGTCTCTCGCGCAGGCCGAGCGGTATCTCGCCGAGGGCCAGTTCCCCGCCGGGAGCATGGGGCCCAAGATCCGGGCGGCCACCGACTTCGTACGGGAGAGCGGCGGGACCACCGTCATCACCTCGGCGGAGCGCATGCTCGAAGCCCTGGACCCGCAGAACCGTGTCGGCACGCACATCGTTCCCGAGCAAGCAATGAGCATCGCATGAGCACCCACGACAACCTCGCCCGCGTCCGCGTCGTCCGTGACACCTACCTCGACTCGCTCCGGCTGCTCGTCGCCACCTCGGTCATGGCCGAACAGGGCGGCGTCACCTGGGCGGGCGCCGTGATGGCGACGCCTTCAGGCCGGGAGAACCTGGAGGCCGAGGGCTTCGGCGCGGAGTCCGTCGGCCAGGCCGGGGCGAACGACCTCGTACTCGCCGTGCGCGCCGGTGACGAGGCCGCGGCGGAGGCCGCGCTCGCCGCCGGCGAGCAGGCCGCGTTCGAGGACGCCCGCGCCGAGTCCGGTGAGGCCGCCGCCGCGCCCCGCACCGTCAGCGGAGCCGTCGCGCAGATGCCGGACGCGTCCGTGGCGATCGTCTCCGTGCCCGGTGGTTACGCGGCGCTGGAGGCCCACCACGCGCTCTCCCAAGGGCTGCACGTCCTGCTGTTCAGCGACAACGTCTCGCTGGACGAGGAAGCGGAGCTCAAGAAGCGGGGGAACGAGCTCGGCCTGCTGGTCATGGGGCCGGGGGCGGGCACCGCGGTGATCTCCGGCACCGGTCTCGGGTTCGCCAACGCGGTACGCCGCGGGCCGGTCGGCGTCGTCGCCGCCGCCGGCACCGGGGCGCAGGAGGTGTCGGCCCTGCTCGACCGCTGGGGCGTCGGCGTCTCGCACGTGATCGGCGTCGGCGGCCGTGACCTGTCCGAGGCCATCGGCGGGCGGATGGCCAAGGCGGCCGTGCGCGCTCTCGACGAGGACCCCGACACCGAGGTGATCCTGCTGGTGTCCAAGCCGCCGAGCGAGGCGGTCGCCCACAGCGTGCTGGAAGAGTGCGGGTCCACCCCGGCGGTGGCCGCGTTCCTCGGCCTCTCGGAGATGGAGCCGCCGTCCGGGGTGCGGATGGCGCGGACGCTGGAGGAGGGCGCGCTCACCGCCGCCCGGCTCGCAGGCAAGACCCCTCCGGCCACCTCCGAAGGCCTGCGCGCCCAGGTGGAGGAGCGGCTCGGCGCCCTGGGCGACGAGCGGCGCACCGTCCGCGGCTACTACTCCGGCGGAACGCTCTGCTACGAGGCCCAGGTGATCATCAACGAGCTGCTGGGCGAGGTGTACTCCAACGAGCCGCTCCTGCCCGGCAACACGGTCCCCGCTCCGCCCGGCTCGAACGTGCTGCTCGACCTGGGCGCGGAGGAGTACACCGTCGGCAGGCCGCATCCGATGATCGACCCCGGCAACCGCATACAGATCCTCCGCCAGGAGGCCCGCGATCCCGAGGTCGCGGTGGTGCTGCTCGACGTGGTGCTCGGCTACGGCTCGCACGAGGACCCGGCGGGGCAGCTCGCACCGGTGCTCGGCGAGATCATGGCCGACGGCGGCCCGCAGGTCGTCGCGTACGTCCTCGGCTCCGACACCGATCCCCAGGGCTACGCCAGGCAGCGCGCGACGCTGGAGGGGATCGGCTGCCTGGTGACCGAGACCGCGGCGCGCGCCGCGTACACGGCGGCGGCCATCGCGAGCCGCCGCCCTGAACTAACGGAGTCCCACCGGTGACAGAACACCTCCGCCTTCCTCCCGTCGCCCTGATCACCTACAGCACCCGGCCGAGGGGCGGCGTCGCGCACACGCTGGCGCTGGGCGAGGCGATGCACGCGCTCGGCCAGGACGTCCTGATCATCGGCCTCGGTGACCCGGGCAAGGGGTTCTTCCGGCCGGTCGCCGCCCCGACCCACGTCGTCACCGCGCCCGTCACCACCGGCGGGCTGGAGGAGAAGGTCGCGGCGAACATCGACGCCCTGGAGGCGGCCCTGGCCGACCTCGCCCCCGCCTACCCCATCCTGCACACCCAGGACTGCATCGCGGCCCGTGCGGCGGCCCGCGTGCGCGACGCCGGGATCCCCAGCAGGGTCGTCCGCACCGTCCACCACGTGGACGACTTCGACAGCGAGATCCTGATGGACTGCCAGCGCCAGGCCATCCTGGAGCCGGACCAGATCCTGGTGGTCACCAAGATCTGGCAGGACATCCTGCGGGAGGACTACGGAGTCCTGGCCGACGTGGTGCCCAACGGCGTGGATCCGGCCCGCTACAGCCGGCACTCCCCGGAGGTCGTGGCACGGCTGCGGGCCCGGGTCGGCGCGACCGACCGGCCGCTGCTGCTGTCCGTCGGCGGCATCGAGCCGCGCAAGGGCAGCGACACGCTGGTGGCCGCGCTGTCCAGGCTGGTCGGCGAACGTACGCCGCCGCCCGTGCTGGCCGTGCTCGGCGGCCACTCCTTCCAGGACCACCGCGCCTACAGGGAGAAGGTGCTGGCGAGCCTGGACGCCCTCGGCCTGACCCTGGGCAAGGACGTCGTCGAACTCGGCACCGTGCCCGAGGACGAGATGGCGGCGTGGTACGCGGCGGCGGACGTGCTGGCGTTCCCTTCCGTGAAGGAGGGGTTCGGCCTGGCCGCCCTGGAGGCGATGGCGGCCGGTCTTCCCGTGGTCACCAGCGACATCCCGGTGTTCAGGGAGTGGCTGGTCCCCGGCCGCGACGCCCTGCTGACCCCCGTCGGCGACGCGGGAGCGCTGGCCGACGCGCTCTCGGCCGTGCTCGACGACGAGGCCCTCCGCGCCCGGCTCCGCACCGCGGGCCTGAGCCTGGCCGACCGCTACACGTGGACCGCCAGCGCCCGCCGGCACCTGGAGCTGTACGCCGGCAGCCCGGAGGCGCTCACCGCACACTGACACCGCTCACCGCGCCGAAGGGCACGGACGGAGTGTGCATTCGGCCACTGACCTGCCGCGCCGCCTGCCGCACCCTGAGGTTGCCCGCGTTTCGCCATGGAACGCCGGTCGACCAGAGGGAGTAACGGCATGCGATCTCACAAGCTCGTCCTCGCGCTGGCGCTGACGGTGGGCCTGGCCGTGTCCGCGGCCCCGGCCGCCGCGACGAGCACGGCCGGCACCTGCCGGGTGGAGCTGAACTTCGTCGACGCCTACGACACCGACGAGAACAACGGCGACGAGATCCGGATCAACCTCGCCGGGTACATGTACCCCGGCGGCGGCCGGTACGTCGCCATGAACAACGGTGACCGCGCCTATTCCGGCAACTTCGCCAACCCGGCCACCACCATCGGCACCACCGGGTCGGCGCTGTTCAGCCTGCGCGAGGTCACCCTGCCCGTCGTCGGCCAGGGCGACGTGCTCGGCTCGGTCACCGCCTGGGGCTTCACCTGCGCCACGCTCTCCACGGGCGAGGTCCAGGAGATCCCGCAGCACATCTTCGGCAGCGGCTACTGGTACTACATGAGCCTCGTGATGACCGGCCTGTAGGCGCCTTGTTTCCGACCGATCGATCGGTAGGATTCGGGCCATGGACATCATCGCGGTCACCCGGCACGGCAAGGTGCGTGGCCACCTCCAGGACGGGATCCCGGTCTTCCGCGGCATCCCCTACGCGGCCGCGCCCTTCGGGGCCGAACGCTTCCGCGCCCCCGCGCCCGTGCGCCCCTGGGAGGGGGTCCGTGACGCGCTGCGGTTCGGGCCGACCGCGCCCAAGCGTCCCTACCGGCCGCCGCTCGACCGGCTCATCCCCGAGGAGCCGATCCCCGGCGACGAGTGCCTCAACCTGAATGTCTGGACACCGGGCGTGGACGACGGCGCCCGCCCGGTGATGGTCTGGATCCACGGCGGTTCCCTGCGCAACGGCTCGTCGAGCATGCCGCTGTACGACGGCCACGCCTTCGCCCGCGACGGGGTGGTGCTGGTCTCGATCAACTACCGGCTCGGCGTGGAGGGCTTCGGCGTCTTCCCGGACGCGCCGGACAACCGCGGCCTGCTCGACCAGGTCGCCGCGCTGGAATGGGTACGCGACAACATCGCGGCCTTCGGCGGCGACCCCGGCAACGTCACCGTGTTCGGCGAGTCGGCGGGGGCGATCAGCATCGGCGCGCTGCTCACCAGCCCGCGGGCGAAGAGGCTGTTCCACCGGGCGATCATGCAGAGCGGCCCCCCGCACACGGCCACGCGCGAGGAGGCCGCCAAGATCGTCAAGCTGATGGCGGCCGAGCTGGGCGTGCCCGCCACGGCCGGGGCCTTCGCCGCCGTCGACCGCGAGCGGCTGCTCGACACCCAGGCCGAGGTCGTCGGCAAGGCGAACCCGATCACCGGCGGCCCCGCCTTCCACATCGTGGCCGAGCCCGGGGCCGCCCCGGTCGAGGCCGACCTCCTCATCGGCGCCAACCGGGAGGAGTACCGCCTCTGGTTCGTGCCCACCGGCGCCGTGGACCGGGTCAGCCGCCTGACCCTGCGCCTGGCCCTGCTGAAGTTCCGCATCCCCGCCCGCGCCGCCCGGCTCTACCGGTCCGCCCGGCCCGGTGCCAGGCCCGGCGAGATCCTCGGCGAGATGGCCACCGACCTGCTCATGCGGGGCCCGCTCAACCGCCTGGCCGACTCCGTGGAACGGGCCCACGTCTACGAGTTCGCCTGGCGGTCACCGGTCATGGACCTGGGCGCATGCCACGGCCTGGAGATCGGCTTCGTCTTCGACAACCTCCGGCACTGCCGTGAGCTGGCCGGCGACGACGCCCCGCAGGAGCTGGCCGACGCCATGCACCGGGCCTGGGTCGCCTTCGCCAAGACCGGCGACCCGGGTTGGCAGCGGTGGGACTCCTCCCGGCCCGTCATGGTCTTCGACTCGCCGGGCTCCGGCGTCGTCCACGCCCCCAGGGACGAGGAGCTCAGGATCTGGCTAGATCGCGAGCGGTGACAGCCGCCTCCAGCAGCCGCGCCTGCGCGGGCACCGCCAGATCCAGCCCGGTCAGCAGGCTCACCCGCCGCAGCCGGTAGTCGAGCGTGTTGCGATGGATGTGCAGGTCGAGCGCGGTCCGGCGGCGGTTGTGCCCCCGGTGGACGAACGCGCGCAACGTCTCCAGCAGGTGGGGATGGCCGTCGAGCGGCGCCAGCTTGGCGGCCAGCCGTGACAGGCCCGCGCCCGGCCGCGCGAGCTGGTGCTCCAGCAGCACGTCGTCGAAGCGGTAGAGGCCCGGCGGCCTGCCGAGCCTGCGCACCAGCTCCATCACCGCGCGGGCCTCCCGCGCCGCCTCCGGGATGCGCGCGGGCTCCTCCGCCAGGGCCGCGGCGACGAGCAGGGGCCGTCCCACGACGTCGGCCAGCCTGTCCGCGAGCGGCTCCGGCGGGCACCCGTCAGGCAGCAGCGCGACCCCGTCGACGTGGTCCATCAGCACCAGCGACCCGGTGTGCGCGTCCATCGCCGACTGCACGAGCCGGGTCGGCGGCGCGGGCTGCCCGAAGTCGAAGAGCACCACCTCGTGCGCCTGGCCCACCTCCACGCCCGCCGCCTCGGCCAGGCTCTCGTACGGCCGGCCGCTCAGCAGCGCGCCGATGAGCGCCCGTCGCACCCGCTTGTCCTCGCTCCTGATGTCCTCCTGCGCCTGCTGGTGGGCCAGGGCGACGGCGGGCATCGCCGTACGCAGGTAGCCGAGCAGCCCTTCACCGGCCTCGGCCAGCTCGCCGGGCCCGGCCGCCTCGGTCAGCGCCCGCCACCAGACCTCGGCGCCGATGAGGTAGGCGCTCACCGCCGCCTCCAGCGGCAGCCGCTCCTCGGCCCGGCGCGCCGACCACTCGATGATGCGCGTCAGATCGCCCGGCCCCACCGCGTCGTGCCTGCGGAGCGTGCGCAGCAGCATCGCCAGGACGGCCGAGACCGAACGGGTCACCTCACCGCTCAGGGTCTCCGGCGGCAGCTCCCGGTAGAACGGGATCTCGGCGGCGCACCGGGCGACCACCGCGGAAGTGAGCTCCCGCACCCTCGGGGCCATCCGGCTGTGGAGGTCGGACATCCCGGGATCGTCACATTGCCCAAACCGCACCGTCAATCCTTGCCCCAAGTGCGCAAAGACGGCGGCTCCCGGCGCAACCAGGATGGCGGGTGAACCCCAGCCAGGAGGCCGCCTTGTTCAGACGCCTGCTCATCCCCCTGCTCCTCGTGCTCACCCTCGGCACGGCTCCCGCCAGTGCCGCGACCACGAACTGGGGCGCACCCGGCCCCTACGCCACCGCCGTCGAGATCGGCGCGGTCAACACCCTCTACTACCCCCGCGACATCGCCGGGAGCGACCGCCGGCACCCGGTGATCGTCTGGGGCAACGGCACGGGCGGCGCGCCGCTCGTCTACCGCGACCTGCTCCTGCAGTGGGCCAGCCACGGCTTCATCGTCTCCGCCGCCAACACCCCGATGTCGAACCTCGGCATCTCCATGCGCGCCGGGATCGACGCCCTCGCCCAGCGCGACGCCGACCCGTCGAGCGTCTTCCACCGCAAGGTCGACCTGACCCGCATCGGCGCCTCGGGACACTCCCAGGGCGGCGCGGCCGCCATCGTCGTCGGCGCGGACTCCCGCGTGGACACCATCCTGCCCATCCAGCCGGGCCCGCTGGCCGACATCGACGACGTCCACGGCCCCGCGTTCCTGATGGCCGGCCAGCGTGACTCCATCGTCTGGCCCGCGCTGGTCAAGGCGTTCTACAACGCCGCCGACCACATCCCGGCGATCTACGGCGAGGTGCGCGGCGCCGACCACTTCACCGTCGTCGGCGACCCCGGCCCGTTCGCCGCGCCCACCACCGCCTGGTGGCGCTTCCAGCTCATGGACGACCTCCAGGCCCGCGCCCTGTTCTACGGGCCGAACTGCGGCATCTGCGTCGACAGCGTCACCTGGTCGGACGTCCGCCGCAACGCCCGCGTCCCCCGCTGATCTTCCTGCCGATCGATCGGTAGGCTAGGCTCGCCCTACCGATCGATCGCTCGGAAAGGAACCCCCCATGACCGTCGAAAGCCGGCCAAGACCCGCCCTCCTGCGGGTGACCATCGGCAGCTTCGTGGGCACCGTCATCGAGCAGTACGACTTCCTGCTCTACGGCTTCATGACCGCCCTGGTCTTCAACACGCTCTTCTTCCCCAGCTCCGACCCGACCGTCAGCACCCTCGTCGCCTTCGCCGGCTTCGCGATCGGCTTCATCGCCCGTCCCGTCGGCGCCATCGTCGCCGGCCACTACGGCGACCGCATCGGCCGCAAGTCCATGCTCGTCATGACCCTCCTGGTCGCGGGCCTGGCCACCACCGCGATGGGCCTGCTCCCCACCTACGCCACGATCGGCATCTGGGCGCCGGTGCTCCTGGTCACCCTCCGGGTCATCCAGGGCTTCTCCTACGGCGGCGAGGTCACCGGCGCGGTGCTGATGACCACCGAGTTCGCGCCCCGGCACCGCCGCGGCTACATCGGCAGCTTCATCCCCGCCGCCGGACCCGCCGGCCTGCTCCTGGCCACGATCGCGATCATGGCGGTGGCCGGCATGGAAGAGACCGACTTCCTCTCGTACGGCTGGCGCATCCCCTTCCTGCTCTCGGCGGTGCTCGTGCTCGTCGGCCTGGCGATCCGCGCCTCCGCCCCGGAGAGCCCGGTCTTCGCCGGGTCCCGCACCCGCCACAGCGCGCCCATCCTGGAGGTCTTCCGCCGTCACACCCGCACCGTCCTGCTCGGGGTGGGCACCGGCTTCGGCTTCTACGTCATCTTCTACGTGCTGCTCGTCTTCGCCGGCTCCTACCTGACCACCCAGCTCGGGCACCCGGCGCAGGTGCCGCTGGTCGCGGTGGCCATCGGCTCGGTCATGGTGATCGTCTTCGGCCCGCTCTGCGGCAGCCTCTCCGACCGCTTCGGCCGCCGCCCGATGATCGTGACGGGCTCCGCCCTGACCGCCCTGTTCAGCTTCGCCTTCTTCGCCATGCTGGCCACCGGCGGCGCCACCCTGATCTACCTGGCCTACGCGCTCGCCTTCGGCCTGGTGACCATCATGTACTCGCCGCTGATCACCTTCATCGCCGAGCAGTTCCCGACGGCCGTGCGCTTCAGCGGCGCCTCGGTCGCCGGGCAGATCGGCGCGGTGCTCGGCGGCGGCCTCGCCCCGCTGATCGCCACCGCCCTGCTCGCCGCCTGGGGGATCTGGGCCGTCGCGGCCTACGTCTGCGCCTCGCTGCTGGTGTCGCTCGCCTGCACGCTGGCGCTGAAGGAGACCAGCCGGAGCGACCTCACGGCAGAATGAGGTCGTGACTAGCGATCGATCGGCAGCACTCGCGACCCAGCGACGATTCGCCGCCTCCCAGGTCCGGCTCCCGGAGCACGTCCTGCTGGAGGGCACCTCCGGCCGGATCCTGCGCGAGGCGCTGCTGCTCTTCGCCGAGCGGGGCTTCTACGGCACGTCCATCCGCGACCTCGGAACGGCCTGCGGGATCCGCTCGGCGACCCTCTACTCCCACTTCCCCGCCAAGGAGAACGTCCTGGCGGAGCTGGTCCGCATCGGTCACGAGGAGCACCACCGGCGGCTCGTCGAGGCGGCCTCCGCGGGACCGGCGGACCCCGAGGCGCGCCTGCGCCGCGTGGCCCGCGCGCACGTCCTGGTCCACGCCGAGTTCCCCATGCTCGCGGTGGTCGCCAACAACGAACTGCACGCCCTCTCCGCCGAGCTGGCCGGCCCCGCGCTCATGCTCCGCGCCGACGGCCGCCAGCTGCTGATCGACATCCTCGACGAGGGCATCACCGAGGGCGTCTTCGACGTGCCCGACGCCTTCCTGGCGGTCACGGCGATCAGCGGGATGGGGATGCGGGTGGCCAACTGGTACGACTCCGCCATGCCGTACGAACCCGAGGAGGTCGCGGACACCTACGCGGAGTTCGCCCTGCGGCTGACCCTGGCGGGGCGCCCCTGACGACGGTGGGCCCGGTCACCGTTCCAGGTCGCGGAGGTAGGCGGCGAAGCCTTCCAGACCGTCGATGTTGCGCGGCCCGCTGATGCCCTCGTTGTAGTCGAGGACGTAGAAGCGGTCGTGGACCACCGCGGGCAGTGCGCTGGTGGCGGGGAACTCCTTCAGGAACGCGATCTTCTCCCGGGCGGGCTTGTCGCCGTAGTCGAGGATGACGATCACCTCCGGCCGCGCCTCGACCACCGCCTCCCAGGTCACCTCGCTCCAGCGGGCGTCCAGCCCGGCGAAGACGTTGCGGCCGCCGGAGAAGCGGATGATGTCGTTGGGCGGCACCTGGGCGCCCCCGGTGAAGGGCTTGTCGGTGCCGGAGTCGTACAGGAAGACCGGCACGGGGTCGCCCTTCGGCGCCCGCGCCCGCACCGCCTCGACGCGCTCCCGGTATCCGGCGACCAGGGCCCGTGCCCGGTCCTCGACGCCGAAGATCCGGCCGAGGCGTTCAAGGTCGGTGTAGAGGCCCTCGAAGGGGGTGACCCGTTCGGGATGGCCGGGATAGTTGAAGCACGACTCGGCGTGCATGAAACTCTGGATCTTCAGCCCGTCGAGGATGGCCGGGGTGATGCCGCGCTGGTCGCTGAAGCCCGAACGCCATCCGGCGACCACGAAGTCGGCCCTGGCGTCCACCACGAGCTCGCGGTTGAGCAGGTCGTCGCTGAGGAACTCGACCTCGGCGTACTCGGCGGCCCAGGGGGACTCCTCGACCGGAGGGTTCGCGGGCGGCATGACGTAGCCATGCACGTGCTCGGTGAGACCGAGGGCGAACAGCTTGTCGGCGCTGCCCGCCTCGTACACCACGGCGCGGGCCGGCGTCGTGTACTCGACCTGCTCGCCGCACCGGTTGACGGTCACCTTCCGTACGGACGCCGTACCGTCCTGGATCCGCGCGCCGCAGCCGGCGAGCAGGAGTGTCCCGGTCAGGACGGCGGCCATCGGACGGAGGGAGCGGGACGTACGCGCGATCATGCGGTGGTTCCTTTCATGGGCCGAGGTCGTAGAGCACCTGCGGCACACCGGTGAGGGGATGGGGGACGACGCTGGCCACGACGTCGAAGACGTCGCGCAGGAGAGCTTCGGTGAGGACCTCGCCGGGCGTGCCGGAGGCGACGACCTCGCCCGCGGCGAGCACGACCAGGTGGTCACAGGCGGAGGCAGCGAGGTTGAGGTCGTGCAGGGTGACGAGCACGCCGAGGCCGGAGCCCTTGAGCATCGACAGCAGCCGGATCTGGTGGCGCAGGTCGAGATGGTTGGTCGGTTCGTCCAGGACGAGGAGCCGCGGCTCCTGGACGAGCGCGCGGGCGACCAGCACCCGCCGGCGTTCGCCGCCGGACAGCGACAACACCCCCCGGCCCGCCAGGTGCAGGACCTGCATCCGCTCCATGGCCTGCCGGCACAGCTCCCGCTCGCGCGGGCCGAGCGCCTGGTTGCCCCGTACGTGCGGGGCCCGGCCGAGGGCGACCACCTCCTCGACCGTGAAGTCGAGATCCGCGCCGCCCTCCTGGGTGAGCGCGGCGACCACGCGCGCGCTGTCCCGCAGCGTCATGGCGGACAGGTCCTGACCGTCGATCCAGATCGCGCCGCGCGACGGCCGCAGCGCCCGGTAGACGCACCGCAACGCCGTCGTCTTGCCCGAGCCGTTGGGCCCGATCAGCCCCACGACCTGGCCGGGCCCGACGGCGAGCGAAAGACTCTCGACGACGGTGACACCGCCCAGCGACACCGACAGGCCGTCCACCTTCAGGTCGGCCGTCATGACCGGCCCCCGAAGAGGTAGCCGCGCCGGCGCAGCAGCGTGACGAACACCGGCACGCCGACCAGCGCGGTGATCACCCCGATCGGCAGCTCGCGCGGCGCCACCACGGTCCGCGCCATGAGGTCGGCCCAGACCATGAAGACGGCGCCGGCGAGCGGCGCGACGGCCAGCACGCGCACATGCGCGGCACCCACCCACAGCCGCACCACGTGCGGCATCACCAGCCCGACGAACCCGATCGCGCCGCTGACGGCCACCATCGCGCCCGTGAGCAGCGAGGTCAGGACGAACAGCCCGCGGCGGAGCGTCTCGGTGTCCACCCCGAGGCTCATCGAGGTCTCGTCGCCCAGAGCCAGCACGTCCAGGCTCCGGCCGAGCCGCCGCAGCACCACGACGGAGACGGCCGTGACGACCGTCACCACCGGCAGCGCTCCCCACGTCGCCCCGCCCAGGCCGCCCATCGACCAGAACAGCACGGTGCTGGTCGACTCGCCGTCCGGGGCGAAGTAGACGATCAAACTCATGACCGCCTGGAACCCGAACGCCATCGCCACCCCGGTGAGGACCAGGCGCAGCGGCTCCAGCCCGCCGCCTCGACGTGAGACCAGGTAGACCAGGGCCGAGACGAGCAGCGCGCCGAGGAAGGCGCCCGCGGAGACCGCGTAGATCCCCATCGCGGCCAGCCCGCCGGACACCGTGACCAGGACGGCCCCGGCCGACGCCCCTGACGAGACCCCCAGGACGAACGGGTCGGCCAGCGCGTTGCGCACCATGGCCTGGACCGCCACGCCGACCGCGCTGAGGCCGGCTCCCACCAGCACGGCCAGGAGTACCCGCGGCGTCCTGACCTGCCAGATGATCTGGTAGGCCGTGATCTCCTCGGCGGAGATCGCGCCGCCGGTGACGGCCGCCCACAGGTAGCGCAGCGTCTGGCCGGGAGGCACGGCCGCGGCGCCCGAGCCGATCGCCAGCAGCACCGACACCGCCAGGGCGACGGCCAGCGACACGACGATCACGCCGACGCGCGGGCCTTCGCGTGCCTCGGACGGCCGCTTAGGAACGAAAACCGTTTTCATTGCCGCTTATCATCAGGGAAGCGGCACGGCATGTCAAAGGCGGGCCCTTGTGCAGAGCCCGCCTTCGAGGTCACGCCATCAGCGCTGCTGGGTCAGCAGACCCGGGCGGTAGGGCAGGAGCCCGTAGTCGCCGCCGGAGTTGGGGCTGCGTCCCTGGTAGAGCAGCTGCAGGTTGCAGGGGTCGACGGTGAAGGTCTGGTCGGCGTTGGCGCGGACCAGCTCGCCGTGACTGATGTCGTTGGTCCAGGTGGCGCCGCTGTTGGCCTTGCCGGCGAAGGGGTTGCCCTCTGTGGCGGCCTGCGGCGTCCACGAACCGTTCAGGCTGGTGGCCGTGAACGAGCGGAAGTAGCGGCCCTGCGAGCCGATCGCCTCGACGAGCATGAGGTACTTGTTCTGGCCCTGGAGCTTGTAGACCTGGACGCCCTCGAACAGGTTGTTCGTCGTGTCACTCATGATCACGGTCGAGGTGGTGCCGAAATTGCCGGGGAAGTTCCCGATGGGCATGCTGGCCCGGTAGATCCTGCCGTTGTCGCCGGCGAAGAACAGGTACATGTTCGTGCTGTCACCGATGAGCGTCTGGTCGATGGGGCCGGTTCCGGAGTTCGAGATGCTTCCGGAGAAGAGCGGCTGCTCCGACGACCAGCCGTTCGGGTTGGTGGGGTCGCTCGACGTCCTGTAGGAGAAGGCGGTCCTGCCCCACTGGTAGGCGAGCACCCAGATGTTCCTGGGGGCGAAGTAGAAGAGCGTGGGCGCGACGGTGGAGGACGACATCGTGTTCTGGCTGGCCGAGGCCATGTCCGACCAGTTGGTGAACAGGCTGAAGTTCATCGAGCCCCACCTGGTGCCCGTGTCGTGCGTCGTCGCGTAGACGAGGTGCCTGCCGTTGTAGGGGGCGACGGTGAAGTCCTTGAGCGAGACCCAGCCCGACTTCGGCTGCGCCAGCGGGCCCGTCGACGTCCAGCGGTACGTCGAGGGAAGGTCGCACTGGCCCGGGTCGCCGCCGCCGCCGTCCACCCGGACGAGCTGCCACTGCTGGTTGTTGCCGCCCCAGTCGTCGTACTGGACGATGTTGGCGTTGTCGGCGGTGGAGGCGCCCTGCACTTCGAGTGCCTTGTTGCTGTGGCGGGAGATGAGCCGCACGTGTCCGTCCGGGCTGTCGGCGAGCCGCCATTGCTGGTTGGTGCCGTTGTGGTCGGCCCACTGGACGATCGCACCGCCGTTGGCGGTCGACCAGTTGTAGACGTCCAGCACCTTGCCGGAATGGCGGGACTTCAGGCGGTAGTAGCCGCCGCCCGAGTCGACGAACTGCCATTGCTGCTGGTTACCGTTGTTACGGGTCCACTGGGTGATGCGGCCGCCGTCGGCGGTGGACAGGTTGTAGACGTCCAGGGCCTTGCCGCTGTTGCGGTTCACCAGGACGTACCAGGCGTTGGTGTCCACGGTGGCGGCGTGGGCGGCGGGAAGGGCGACGAGCAGGCTCGCCAGTAAGGCGGCCACCGTCGCGAGGACGGCCAGGAATCTGTTCTTCATGGACGGGTTCGCGCCTTTCTGCGTCGAGGTCAAGGGGTCGAGGTCAAGGGGTGGTGAGGTCGAAGCGGCGCACGGTCACCGCGCCGCCGAGTGACTGGGTGGCGTAGTTGAAGATCCCGAAGCGGTAGCCCATGAAGAACTGCCAGGCGTTGTTCAGGGCGAAGGCCGGGCCGAGGCTCACGAAGTCGCTGCCGTTCGTGCTGTAGGAGAAGCGGGCCTGCCTGCCGGACCCGGGCCGGATGTCGGCGCTGACCCGCAGCCAGAGCCGGCCGCCCGAGATGTTCGCGCTCGCCGCCTCGGTGCCGGTGCCGGTGGTCTGCCACGAGCTGTTCATGGTGAGCCCGTTGGTCATCACGACCCGGTTGACGCCGTTGTCGCGTTTGACGCCGATCCAGGCCGACTGGTCGCGCAGCATGGCCAGCCCGGCGCGGTCGCCGTTGCTCATCTGCGAGTAGTCGAGCTCGATCGTCGCCGTCGACGACGGGCCCTGGATGCGGTGGGTCAGCGTGTTGCGGGCGTTGTAGAGGTCGCCGGTGACGGTCGCGGTCTGCAGGCGCAGGCCGTTGCCCGTGGAGAAGCGGCTGGTGTCGGGGTTGTGGTTCCACTCCCAGCGGTGCCCGAGGCTGCCCGAGGTGAAGGTGTCGGGGCCGATCATGGATGCCACGGTCCGGCTGGTCTGGATGTTCGGCTTCGGGTAGGTGACGCCCCAGCCGCCGTTGACGGTCTGCACGGTCGGCCAGTCGCCGTTCCAGGTGATCGGCGCGAGCGCCGGGACCCGCCCGCCGGGGTAGGCGTCGACGAAGGACATGTAGTACCACGCGCCGTTCTGGGTCTGGACGAGCCCGCCCTGATGGGGGACGCCGCCGCCGGGGATGGGGCCGGGCATGTCGAGCAGGACCTGGCGCATCTCGTACGGACCCCACGGCGACGTGGAGCGGAGCACGTACTGGCCGTTGGCGGGGCGGGTCAGCCAGATGTAGTAGTAGCCGTTCCGCTTGTAGAAGCGGGCGCCCTCCAGGGTGCCGACGCTGCTCGGGGTCTGGAACACCTGCTGGGCGCGGACCTGGCCGAGCCCGTCTGCCGTGAGCTGGGCGACGCTGATGGTGCCGTTGCCGTACGCGACGTACATGGTGTCGTCGGTGTCGACCAGCAGGCCGGCGTCGTAGTAGCAGTTGTTGATCTGCGAGCGCTTGCTCCACGTGCCGTCCACGGCGGAGGCGGTGTAGACGTACGTCCGGTTGAACTCGACGCAGCCGATCCAGTAGTAGGTGCTGTTGCTGGGCCGGTAGTTCAGGGTCGAGGCCCAGATGCCCTTCACGTACGCCCGGCCGCCGTTGAGGTCGTAGGCGCCCGAGCCGAAGTCCAGCCTCGGCACCGAGTGCCCGGCGTACTCCCAGTCGACCAGGTTGTAGGAGCGCAGGATCGGCGCGCCCGGCGAGTAGTGCATCGTCGAGGCCGAGTAGTAGTAGGCGTCGCCCACCCTGATGATGTCGCCGTCGGCGAAGTCCTGCCAGACGACCGGGTTGGTGTAGGTGCCGCCCGGATTCGGGTCGCTCCCGATCGGGACGAGCTGCCACTGCTGGTTGTTGCCGCCCCAGTCGTCGTACTGGACGATGTTCGCGTTGTCGGCGGTGGAGGCGTTCTGGACTTCCAGGGCCTTGTTGCTGTGGCGGGAGATGAGCCGCACGTATCCGTCCGGGCTGTCGGCGAGCCGCCATTGCTGGTTGGTGCCGTTGTGGTCGGCCCACTGGACGATGGATGCGCCGTTGGCGGTCGAGAAGTTGTAGACGTCGAGGACCTTGCCGGAGTGGCGGGATTTGAGGCGGTAGTAGCCGCCGCCCGAGTCGACGAACTGCCATTGCTGCTGGTTGCCGTTGTTACGTGTCCACTGGGTGATGCGGCCGCCGTCGGCGGTGGACAGGTTGTAGACGTCCAGGGCCTTGCCGCTGTTGCGGTTGACCAGGACGTACCAGGCGTTGGTGTCGACCGTCGCGGCCGACGCCTGTGGCGTGAGGAACACGCCCACCAGCAGCAGTGACGAGAGAACCGCGAGCACGCGCCTCACAGAGACCTCCAGAGCCGTTGGCCGCTTGCCTGGACGAAATTCACCACGAAACTTGTTAGCGCTAACACTTCGCCGCGTGAAACCGCGCGGCCTTCTTCGACGAGTACGTTGTCGCGGAGTACATCCGATGCCCCCGTCCGTCGTCAACGAGGGACCACCACTCGCGCACAGGGGCGTCGCCGTCCGGATGTCGCTTCGCCTGCGCATTCGCCGGAAAGAAGCGCACACGGCAGGACACCCGTGTGTGAAAGTTTCAGAGAACAGCCCCTGTGAACCACGAAGGCGCCGGGTTAACTTGCTTCCTCTCCGAGAGGCGACCGAAAAGTACCTGGATAAACTCCGGATATGGCCTCGACCGGAGAACCCCCCATCGGCGAATCGGCACCTTCGGTACCACTGACCCTGACTCAGCTGGCCGAGCTGGCAGGAGTGTCCACCGCCACGGTCTCCAAGGTCATCAACGGTCGCTCGGAGGTGGGCCCGACGACCCGCGCGCTGGTCGAGAGGCTCATCGAGGAACACGGCTACCGCCGGCAGCGCCGTCGCATCAAACCCGCGAGCCTCATCGAGGTCGTCTTCCACGAGCTCGCCGGAGACTACCCGATAGAGATCGTCAAGGGGGTCCAGCGGGTCGCCTGGACCCACGGCCTGAGCGTGGTGGTCTCCGAGCTCGGCGGCCGGCACACTCCCGAGCCCAAATGGATCGGCGACCTGCTCACCCGCCGTCCCGCCGGTGTGATCACCGTGTTCTCCGGGCCGGCGGAGGATCAGCGCGTGCGCCTCGCGACCCAGGAGATCCCCCTGGTGGTGCTGGATCCGGCGGGCAATCCGGGGCTCGGCGTGCCGTCCGTGGCCGCCACCAACTGGAGCGGCGGCCTGGAGGCCACCCGTCACCTGCTCGAACTCGGCCACCGGCGCATCGCGATGATCACCGGACCCTCGTTCGCGCTCTCCAGCCGGGCCCGGCTGGACGGTTACCGCGCCGCTCTCGACGCCGCGGGTGTGCCGATCGACCCGGCTCTCATCCGTCAGGGAAACTTTCAGATCGAGGACGGGGTGGCCCACACTCATCAGCTGATGAAATTACCCGAGCCGCCCACCGCGATCTTCGCCGCCAACGACGGTCAGGCCATCGGCGTCTACCACGCGGCCCACGAGCTGCGGCTCCGCATTCCCGACGACCTGAGCGTGATCGGCTTCGACGACATGCCGGTCTGGCGCTGGGCGCAGCCGCCGCTCACGACCATCCACCAGCCTCTGCGCGAGATGGGCGCCACGGCCGCGACCATGTTGATCAGCCTGGCCGAGGGGGAGACGCTGCAGCAGAAGCGGGTGGAGCTGGGGACCGAACTCGTGGTCCGCCAGAGCACGGCCGCCCTCCGGTCATGATCTTGGTTAAGTTTCTTCCCGGTGAACGGTTGACGCGCCGGGGTGAGGGCTCTACGTTCCAGCCAGAGATGTTAGCGCGAACACTCGGCGCTCCGAGATAGTCCTTCCCTCCCCGACATGTACGTGCGTACGCCGAAATGGGAGCGCTCCCAAAAGAGGAGGCAACATGCGGAACGGACCCGTCAGCCGGAGGACCATGCTGGCCACGATGGGAGCCCTGCCCGTCATCGCGGCCACGGCGCGGCCCGCGGGGGCGACGGCCGCCGCCGCGGCGGTCATCGATCCGTCGGCGGGGCGGCAGACGATCCGCGGCTTCGGCGGCATGACCCACTCCGCCTGGATCGGCGACCTGACGGCCGCCCAGCGGGACACGGCGTTCGGCACCGGCGAGGGCCGCCTGGGGTTCTCCGTGCTCAGGATCCCCGTCCCCGAGAACCAGGCCGACTGGAGCCGTGACCTGGCGACGGCGCGGCGCGCGATCGAGCTCGGGGCGACCGTCATCGCCTCGCCGTGGAACCCTCCCGCCCACATGGTCGAGACCTTCGTACGCGGCAGCCAGACCAACGCCCGGCGCCTCAGGTACGACATGTACGGCGCCTACGCCCAGCACCTGAACGACTTCAACGGCTTCCTGCGGAACAACGGGGTGAACCTGTACGGCATCTCGGTGCAGAACGAGCCCGACTACGCCCACGAATGGACGTGGTGGACTCCCGCCGAAATGGTGCGTTTCCTACGGGAGAACGCCGGCTCGATCGGCACCAGGGTCATCGCGCCCGAGTCCTTCCAGTACCTGAAGAACATGTCGGACCCCATACTCAACGACCCCTCGGCGCTCGCCAACGTGGACATCATCGGCGCTCACCTCTACGGCACGTCGTTCGCGAACTTCCCGTACCCCCTCTTCAAGCAGAAGGGCGCGGGCAAAGAGCTCTGGATGACCGAGGTCTACTACCCCAACAGCAGCGATTCGGCCGACCTCTGGCCCCAGGCGCTCGACGTGGGGGAGCACATCCACCGCGCCATGGTGGACGCCGAGTTCCAGGCCTACATCTGGTGGTACATCCGGCGCGGGTACGGCCCCATGCGGGAGGACGGCCAGATCAGCAAGCGCGGCGCCAACATGGCGCAGTTCGCCAGGTTCGTCCGCCCCGGGTACGTGCGGATCGAGGCCACGGCGAACCCGGCGTCGAACGTCTACGTCTCGGCCTACCGGGGCGGTGACTCCACGGTCGTCGTCGTCGCCATCAACAAGGGAACCTCCGGGGTGAGCCAGCAGTTCACCCTGGCGAACGGCACCGCGTCCAGCGTCTCGTCCTGGCTCACCGACGCGAGCAGGAACGTCGCGCCCCAGGGCACGACCGGCGTGTCCAACGGCTCCTTCACCGTCACGCTCCCCGCCCGGAGCGTGACCACCTTCGTCACCGGCGTGACCGGGTCCCCTGGCGGGATCGACACCAGTGCCTGGTACGTCCTGGTCAACCGCAACAGCGGCAAGGCCCTGGACGTCTACAACCTGTCCACCGCCGACGGCGGCCGCATCACCCAGTGGACCCGTAACAACGGCAACCAGCAGCAATGGCAGTTCGTCGACTCGGGCGGCGGCTACTACCGCCTGAAGTCCCGCCATTCCGGCAAGGTGCTGGACGTCCACAACTGGTCGACCGCCAACGGCGCATCCATCGTCCAGTGGGCCGACCACAACGGCACCAACCAGCAGTGGCGGACGGCCGACTCCGGCGGCTACCTCCGCCTGATCAACCGCAACAGCGGCAAGGCCCTGGAGGTCCAGGGCGCCTCCACCGCCGACAACGCCAACATCGTCCAGTACGACGACTGGGGCGGCAATAACCAGCAGTGGCAGCTCGTGCGGACCGGCTGACGCCCGTTTGTCCAGGTAGGACGGGGTAGCACGCACTCACATGAGCAGGATCGAGGGGGTGACCGCCGCCGCCTACCGGGTGCCGACCGACCAGCCAGAAGGGGACGGGACCCTCGCCTGGGACGCCACGACCCTGGTCGTCGCCACGGTCCGCGCCGAGGGCATGACGGGGACCGGATGGACGTACGCGCCCGCGGCCGCGGCCGGATTCATCGGCGACGTCCTGGCGGAGGTGGTCACGGGGGCGGACGCCCTGGCGATCCCGGCGATCTGGGCGTCCATGATCCGCCGGGTGCGCAACGCCGGCCGTCCCGGCGTCGCCGGGTACGCCGTCTCCGCCGTGGACGTCGCGCTGTGGGATCTCAAGGCGCGACTGCTGGGGACGTCCCTGGCCGGGCTGTTCGGCATGGCCCGCGAGCGGGTGCCGCTGTACGGGTCGGGCGGTTTCACCACCTATGACGATGACGCGACCGTCGCGCAGCTCACCCACTGGGTCCACGAGCTGGGCATCGGCCGCGTCAAAATCAAGATCGGCGAGTCGTCCGGCGCCAGACCCGACCGCGACCTGCACCGGATCGCGCTGGCCCGGCGCGTCATCGGCGGCGACGCCGAGCTGTACGTCGACGCCAACGGCGGCTACACCGCCAAGCAGGCCGTCCGGCAGGCCGAGCAGATGCGCGAGCACGACGTGCGCTGGTTCGAGGAGCCGGTCTCCTCCGACGATCTGGCCGGCCTGCGGCTGGTCAGGGGGCAGGTCACCGCCGACGTGGCCGCGGGGGAGTACGGGAGCGACGTGGCGTACTTCACCCGCATGTGCCAGGCGGAAGCGGTCGACTGTCTCCAGGCCGACGCCACCCGCTGCGGCGGCTACACCGGCTGGTTCACCGCCTGCGCGGCCGCGGCCGGGCACAATCTGCAGGTCTCCGCGCACTGCGCGCCCAACCTGCACCTGCCGGCCGCCGCCGCCACGCCCAACCTGCGGCACATCGAATGGTTCCACGACCACCAGCGCATCGAGGCCGAGCTGTTCGACGGGGCCGCCGACCCCACCGGCGGGCTGGCAGGCCCGGTCACCGGGGAACCGGGTCACGGCCTGACCCTGCGCGCCGACGCCGCGCGGCCGTACCGCACCGCGTAGGACCAGGAGGTGACCGGGATGCGGATCGAGGACTACGCCCTCATCGGGGACATGCACACCGCCGCCCTGGTCGCCCGTGACGGGTCCGTCGACTGGCTGTGCCTGCCGCGCTTCGACTCTCCCGCCTGCTTCGCCGCCCTGCTGGGCGAGCCCGGTGCGGGCCGGTGGCTGCTGGCTCCGGCGTCTGGCGGCCCGTGCTCCTCCCGCCGCTACCTGGACGACACGCTGGTCCTGGAAAGCACATGGGAGTGCGACGGCGGCGCGGTGCGGATCCTGGACTTCATGCCGCCGCGCGGGCAGGCGCCCGACGTGGTCCGGATCGTCGAGGGCGTGCGCGGCCGGGTCGGGATGCGGATGGAGATGATGCTCCGCTTCGACTACGGGCGCGACGAGCCCTGGCTGCGCTACGAGCACGGCCTCTTCGCCGCCGTGGCCGGGCCCGACGCCGCCTGGCTGCGCACTCCCGTCCCTCTGTGCGTCGACGAGGACGCCCGGCGCACCACCGCGGAGTTCACGGCCGGGCCAGGTGACCGGGTGCCGTTCGTCCTGACCTGGCAGCACTCGTGGCTGCCGCGCCCGGACGCCATCGACGCGCAGGAGTCCCTGACCGGAGCCGAGCGCATGTGGCGCGACTGGATCAGCGGCTGCGGCTACCGGGGCGACGACGGCGCCGCCGTACGCGGCAGCCTGCTGACGCTCAAAGCCCTCACGTACGCGCCGACCGGGGGGATCGTCGCCGCCGCCACCACGTCACTGCCCGAGCAGATCGGCCGTTCCCGCAACTGGGACTACCGCTACTGCTGGCTGCGCGACGCCTCGTTCACCCTGCAGGCGCTCATGTCGGCCGGCTACGACGCCGAGGCCCGCGCCTGGCGGGACTGGCTGCTTCGCGCCGTCGCCGGGCATCCGGCCGCCCTGCAGATCATGTACACGGTCGAGGGGGCCCGGCGCATCCCCGAATGGAGCGTGGACTGGCTGCCCGGCTACGAGGGCTCGTCCCCCGTCAACGTCGGCAACGCCGCCAGCGGCCAGTTCCAGCTCGACGTGTACGGCGAGACCCTCGACTGTCTGCACCTGGCCAGGCAGTCGGGGCTCGCGGTGGTAGAGGAGGCGTGGGACCTGCAGCGGAGCATCATGGACTATCTCGAAGGCGTCTGGCGGCGGCCCGACAACGGGCTGTGGGAGATGCGCGGCCCGCGTCGGCAGTTCGTGCACTCCAAGATCCTCGCCTGGGTGGCCGCCGACCGGATGGTCCAGGCGGTGGAGGCGTTCGGGCTGGGCGGGCCGGTGGACCGGTGGCGGGCGCTGCGCCGCGAGATCCACGACGAGGTGTGCGCGCAGGGCTACGACGCCGGCCGCGGTACCTTCACCCAGTACTACGGCTCCACCGGTCTGGACGCCGCGCTGCTGCTCATCCCCCGCCTCGGTTTCCTGCCGGCGGACGACCCGCGCGTGGCCGGGACCGTGGACGCGATCCAGCGCGAGCTGGTGGAGGACGGCTTCGTGCTCCGCTACCGGCCCGAGCACGAGAGCGTGGACGGGCTGCCCGGCCGCGAGGGCATCTTCCTGGCCTGCTCGTTCTGGCTGGCCGACGCGCTGGCGATGCTGGGCCGCCGCCGCCCTGCGCGCGACCTGTTCGACCGGCTGCTCGGCCTGCGCAACGACGTCGGGCTGCTCTCGGAGGAGTACGACACCGCCCGCCGTCGGCAGATCGGCAACTTCCCGCAGGCCTACAGCCACGTGTCCGTCATCAACACCGCCGCCGCGCTGGCCGCCCTCTGACACCCGTGCGAAGTCTTTCCACATTCGTCAGCATTCCGCTCCGGCGGGCAGGGCAGGACCGCAGGCGTGACCCGTATCGTCGCGGAAACGCTCAAAGTGATGACACGCCCCGACTCCGGCCTCAGGAGCCGGCAGCCCTACGTGCGGGTCCGCGACCTGGAACGGGACCTGGCCGCCAAGGTGGACGGCGAGGTCCGCTTCGACCCCGGCAGCCGGGGCGCCTACTCCACCGACGCCTCCAACTACCGGCAGGTGCCCCTCGGCGTCGTCGTGCCGCGCACGGTGGAGGCCGCGGCCGTCGCGGTGGCGGTCTGCCGCGAGCACCGGGCGCCGATCACCTCACGCGGCGGCGGGACCAGCCTGGCCGGCCAGACCTGCAACACCGCCGTGATCATCGACTGGTCCAAGTACTGCGACCGCCTGGTCTCCGTCGACGAGCGGGCCCGTACCTGCGTGGTGGAGCCCGGCATCGTGCTGGACGACCTCAACCGGCGGCTCGCACCGACGGGCCTGATGTTCGGCCCCCGCCCGTCCACGCACTCCCACTGCACGCTCGGCGGCATGATCGGCAACAACTCCTGCGGATCCACCGCCCAGCTGTACGGCAAGACCGCCGACAACGTCGTCCGGCTGGAGATCCTCACCTACGACGGGACGCGCATGTGGGTGGGCCCCACGAGCGACGAGGAGTACGACCGGATCACCGCGGAGGGAGGCCGCCCGGCCGAGATCCTGCGCAGGCTGCGCGAGATCGCCGGCGAGAACGCGGACGAGATCCGCCGCCGATACCCGGACATCCCACGCCGGGTCTCCGGCTACAACCTCGACCAACTGCTGCCAGGCGGCCCGTTCGACCTGGCCCGCGCCCTGGTCGGCTCCGAAGGCACCCTGGTCACCGTGCTCCGCGCCGAACTGGCGCTCGTGCCCGTGCCGGCCGCGCAGAGCCTGCTCGTGCTCGGCTACCACGACATCGCGGCGGCGGCCGACGCCGTGCCGCGGATCACCGCGCACCGGCCGCTCCAGCTGGAAGGCATCGACGACAAGCTCGTCGGGTACGAGACCCGCAAACACATGCACCGGCAGGCGGTCGCCCGTCTGCCGGAAGGCGGCGCCTGGCTGATGGTGTCGTTCATCGGCGACGACCAGGAGGACGCCGACCAGCGGGCACGCGCCCTCGTGGAGGATCTCGGCCGCGGCGAGCAGGCCCCGGACGTGGCGTTCTTCGACGACCCCGCCGCCGAGCAGCAACTGTGGGAGCTGCGCGAGGCAGGGCTCGGCGCCACCGCGCGCGGCCCCGGCATGCCCGACACCTGGCCCGGCTGGGAGGACTCGGCCGTCTCCCCGGACCGCCTCGGCGACTACCTGCGTGACCTGCGCCGCCTGCTGGAAGAGTTCGGATACGGCGACGCCGCGCTGTACGGCCACTTCGGCCATGCCTGCGTGCACACCCGCATACCGTTCGACCTGCTCACCGCCGACGGCGTGGCGGCCTTCCGCGCTTTCCTCGACCGGGCCGCGGATCTGGCCGTCTCCTACGGCGGCTCCCTGTCGGGCGAGCACGGCGACGGCCAGGCCAGGGCCGAGCTGCTGCCCAAGATGTTCGGGCCCACCATCGTCGGCGCTTTCCAGCAGGTCAAGGCGGTGTTCGACCCCGATGACCGGATGAACCCCGGCAAGGTCGTCTCCCCGTACGGGATCACCACGAACCTGCGGCTGGGCAGCGCCTGGACGCCCGCCGAGCCAGAGACCGAGTTCGGCTACCCCGGCGACCAGGGCAGCTTCCAGCGGGCCGTGATGCGCTGCGTCGGCGTCGGCCAGTGCCGCAGCCACCAGGGCGGCGTCATGTGCCCTTCCTACCGGGCCACCGGGGAGGAGGAGCACTCCACCCGAGGGCGTGCCCGGCTGCTGTTCGAGATGCTGAACGGGCACCACGACTCCGCCGTGACCGACGGCTGGCGCTCCACCGCCGTGCACGACGCCCTCGACCTCTGCCTGGCCTGCAAGGGCTGCAAGCATGACTGCCCCGTGGGTGTGGACATGGCCACCTACAAGGCCGAGTTCCTCGCCCACCACTACGCGGGCCGGCTCCGGCCCGCCGCCCACTACAGCATGGGCTGGCTGCCGGTGTGGGCGCGGCTGGCCTCTTTCGCCCCGGGCCTGGTCAACACCGTGACCCACGCGCCCGGCCTGGCCCGGCTCGTCAAGCGGCTGGGCGGGATGGAGCCGTCCCGGCCCCTGCCGTCCTTCGCGGGGATCCGCTTCAGCGACGCCTACCGCCGACGGGGGCCGCACGGCAGCGGCGAACGCGGCGAGGTGCTGCTGTGGCCCGACACCTTCACCGACAACCTGGCCCCGCGCATCGCGGCCGCGGCCGTCACCGTCCTGGAAGGCGCCGGCTACCGAGTGCTCGTCCCACCGCGCACCCTCTGCTGCGGGCTGACCTGGATCTCCACCGGGCAGCTCGGCATCGCCCGCCGCGTGCTGCGACGAACCCTGGACACGCTCGCGCCCCTGCTCCGGCGTGGCATCCCGATCGTCGGGCTCGAACCCAGCTGCACCGCCGTCTTCCGGGACGACGCCGCGAACCTGCTGCCCGGCGACCGCGACGTCACCCGGCTGGCCGAGCAGACGAGGACCCTGGCCGAGCTCCTCACCGGCACCGACGGCTGGCGGCCGCCGCGCATCGACCTCGCCGCCGTCGCCCAGCCGCACTGCCACCAGCACGCCGTCCTCGGTTACGAGGCCGATCAGCAGGTGCTCCGGCAGGCCGGGGTCCAGCTGCGCACGGTCGGCGGCTGCTGCGGCCTGGCCGGCGACTTCGGCTTCACCGCCGGTCACCTGCGCACGTCACTCGCCTGCGCCGAGCACGAGCTGCTGCCCGCCATCCGTCAGAGCGACCCGGGCACGATCGTCCTGGCCGACGGCTTCAGCTGCCGCACCCAGATCGAACACGCCGGAACCCGGCACCGCCCGCTGCACCTGGCCGAACTCCTCGCCCGAGCCTGAGGATCACCCGCCTGTGGACCGCCCCAGCAGCTCGATCACCTCGTCGTCCGTGGTCTGGGTGAAATCGCGGTACCAGAACCCGATGGCGAACAGATCGGTAGGCGTCTCCAGGCAGATCACCTCGTCGGCGTCCGCGCGCAGGCTCTCGATCGTCTCCGGCGGGCCCACCGGCACCGCCAGGATCACCCGCCCGGCTCCGTGCGCACGAGCCACCTGACAGGCGGCCCGGGCCGTGCCGCCCGTGGCGATCCCGTCGTCCACCACGACGACCGTACGGCCCGCCAGGTCGACCGGCGCCCGATCACGGCGGAAGCGGCTCGCGCGGCGCATGACCTCGGCCTGCTCGTCCTCGGTTACGCCGGCCATCTCTCCCCGCGTCAGATGCGCCATCTGGACGACCCCCGCGTTGATCACCCGTACGCCGCCCTCCCCGATGGCGCCGAACCCCAGCTCGGGCTGGAACGGCACCCCCAGCTTGCGGACCACGATCACGTCCAGTGGCGCGCCCAGGGCCCGGGCCACCTCGAAGGCCACCGGCACGCCCCCTCGGGGCAGCCCCACGACGACCACGTTCTCGTCGCTGACGGCTTCCCTCACTCGTTCGGCCAGACGGACACCCGCGTCATGACGATCGACGAACACCGGTCCACCTCCTGAGTTCGCTGCCACCCTCCCCACCTCGACGCCCCTTCACCACGGCCGGTCGGCAAAAATTTGATGGGGATGCTGCAGAAATTGCAGGTCAAAGATGCTTCCGGCGGGTTTCACGGGCCGCGGGCTGAGTAGCACGACATCGAAGGGGACGTCACAGGGAAGGAAGCGACATGACGACAGCGCGTGATGTCATGCACCATGGCTGTGAATGCCTTCAGATCAACGAGACCGTCGACACGGCGGCGCGCCGGATGACGGACATGAACGTCGGTGCGCTGCCGGTCTGCGAGGAGGGACGGCTCAAGGGCATCATCACCGACCGCGACATCGTCGTGAAGTGCGTCGCGAGAGGCGAGAACCCGGCCACGCTCGCCGCCGGGCAGCTCATCGAAGCAGAGCAGGTGTGGTCGATCGACGCGAGCGCGGACATCGAGGAAGTCCTGCACCAGATGGCCGAGCACAAGATCCGCCGGCTGCCGGTGCTGGAGAACGAGGAACTGGTCGGCATCATCAGCCAGGCCGACCTCGCGGCGAAGCTGCCCGAGGACAAGGTCGGCGTACTGGTGGAAGCGATCTCGGCGACCTCTCACTGAAACCGCTGCGCCAGGGTGATCTCTGACGCGCGGTGGCCGCCCGCGTCCGCGCGGGCGGCCCCGCCGCGCCGGCGGTCCATGAGACCCGGCCGCACGGAACGAGGTGCTTCAGATGGATCGGATCAACGACGAGGTCGCCGCGCTGTTGCAGGAGTACGCCGACCTGATAGCGATCACCGGGGGCGATGCGTTCAAGGTCCGGGTGTACGAGAAGGCGGCGCGGTCGGTCGGCGGGTACGCCCAGGACATCACCCACCTCGACGCGGCCGGACTGCGCCACATACCCAATGTCGGCACGTCGATCGCGGGGAAGATCGAGGAGTTCCGCCAGACCGGTGTCATTCACCAACTGGAGGAACTCCGGGTGAAGGTGCCGGCCGGAGTACGCCGGTTGACGACGATTCCCTCACTCGGTCCGAAGAAGGCCATGGTCCTTTACGGGGAACTCGGGATCGGCTCGGTCGAAGCGCTCGAGGAGGCGATCCGGGCCGGGAACCTGCACGGGCTGCGCGGATTCGGCGCGAAGACGGAGGAGAACCTGCTCCACGGCATCGAGCTGATGAACAAGACGGGCCGGCGCGTCCACATCGATGTCGCGATGGGCGTCGCCGAGCAGGTCGTCGCGGAACTGTCGGCGGTCGGCGGCTGCCAGCGGTGTTCGTTCGTCGGATCGCTGCGCCGCATGAAGGACACGATCGGCGATGTCGACGTACTGGCCACGTCCGGGGACTCCGCGGCTTTGATGGCGGCGTTCACGGGCTCGTCCCTCGCCGCCGAAGTGATCGCGAGTGGCGGCACCAAGAGCTCGATCCGCACCCCTGCCGGCCTCCAGGTCGATCTGCGGGTGGTTCACCAGGACTCCTGGGGGGCGGCACTGCAGTACTTCACCGGTTCCAAGCCCCACAACATCCACACCCGCGAGATCGCACTGCATCAGAAGCTGAAGCTCTCGGAGTACGGCCTGTTCGACGTGGAGACCGGAGAGAGGATCGTCTCGGCCGACGAGGGGGAGGTCTACGGCCGGCTCGGCCTGCCATGGATCCCGCCGACGCTTCGGGAGGACAGCGGCGAGATCGAGGCCGCGCTCCGGGGAGAACTGCCCGTGCTGGTCAGCGAGGCCGACATCCGCGGTGACCTGCATACCCACACTGATCTCACCGACGGGGTGGCGCCGCTGGAGGAGATGGTCGCGGCGGCGGCCAAGCGCGGCTACGGCTACTACGCGGTGACCGACCACGCCCCGAACCTGTACATGCAGCGGATGACCCGCGAGAAGGCCCTGGCTCAACGTGAACGGGTCCGCCGGCTGGCAGACGACTACCCGGAGCTGCGACTGCTGCACGGCACCGAGTTGAACATCGATCCGGAGGGAGACGTCGACTGGCCGGCGGAATTCCTGGCGGAGTTCGATCTGTGCCTCGCGGCGGTGCATTCGCACTTCGGGCAGCCGCGGGCCGAGATGACCCGGCGCATCGTCCGGGCCTGCGAGAATCCGTACGTCAAGATCATCGGGCATCCCACCGCCAGGATCATCGGCAGCCGCGAACCGGTCGACGCGGACTGGGATGAGGTTTTCCGGGCGTGCGCCCGCACCGGAACGGCTCTGGAGATCGACGCCTTTCCCGACCGCCTCGACCTGCCCGCCGGCCTCGTCCGGCGAGCGCTGGACTTCGGCGTGCTCTTCGCCATCGGCAGCGACGCGCATGCCGTCCCGCACCTGGGCAACATGCGGTACGGCGTCGGTACCGCGCAGCGGGGCTGGCTCACGGCCGGACGGGTCATCAACACCTGGCCGATCGACCGGCTGCTGGAGTTCCTCCGGTCAGGGTGACCGCCCGGCATCGGACAGGTGGTGCGTACGTGCTCGACCGGTTGCCGAGGCGGTCGGCGGAACCGAGTGGAGGGGGCTATGACATGGCCGAACCGATCGTCGCAGGGGTGGACGGTTCCCGGGGAGGGCTGGCCGCGGTGGTGTGGGCGGCCGACGACGCGGCCCGACGCGATTGCGACCTGCGTATCGTCCACGTCGTAGAGCCGTTCGTCCACGGCGGGCGGGCATACGAGCGTTCAGCCGACGACCCGGCGCGTGAGGAAGGTGAGCTGCAGCTGCAGGAGGCCGCAGCGGTGGCCGCCGGGTTCCGCGGCACCGTCCGCGTGAGCACCGAGCTGCTCTACGGTGATACCGCCGAGGTGTTGCGTGCGCAGGCCGACGAGGCCTCGGCCATCGTGGTCGGCAGTCGCGGCCTGGGCGGATTCACCGGGCTCCTGCTGGGCTCCGTGGCCCTGGGCCTCGCCGGGCACGCAGCGGGTCCTGTGGTGGTGGTCCGTGGCTCACCCGCGATGATGCGGGGCGAGATCGTGGCCGGCCTGAATCCTCAGGATCCCGAACACCCGGCCATCGACTACGCCTTCAAGGAGGCGGAGGCGCATGGCGCCCGGCTGCGGGTGGTGCACGCCTGGGATCTGCCGTCGAGCAGGTTGGGCCGGGGCTTCCCACGGGATTTCGACATCATCGCCGAGGCGCGGCGGGAAGAGGTCCAGAGGATGTTGTCGCCATGGTCGGAGCGGCATCCCGGCGTGGCCGCGACCGTTTCGGATTACCGCGGCAATCCCGTTGCGGCGCTGTGCGAGGCGTCCGTGCGTGCCGACCTGGTCGTCGTGGGCTCCCGGGGGAGGGGAGCGATCCGCTCAGCCGTGCTCGGCTCGGTCAGCCACGGGGTGCTTCACTACGCCTCCTGCCCGGTCGCCGTCGTACGGCCGCGCGGGCGAGCCGGCTGACCAGCCCGCTCAGGAGCGCAGCCCGTGCCTCTTGCATATGCATCGTGATATCGAGCTATCATCGCCATATGGCGATTGATTCTGATGGCGGCCGTTGTGTCAGCGCGGACATCGCCGCCGGCGTCTCCCCGGCGGCGGCGATGTTCCACTCCCTGGCCGACGAGACCCGGCTGCGCATCGTGCAGCGGCTCGCGCGCGGCGAGGCCCGCGTGGTGGACCTGACCACCCAGCTCGGGCTGGCCCAGTCCACGGTGTCCAAGCATCTGGCCTGCCTGCGCGACTGCGGCCTGGTCGGCTACCGCGCCGAAGGCCGCCAGTCCTTCTACTCCCTGACCCGGCCCGAGCTGATGGACCTGCTCGCCTCGGCCGAGCAGCTGCTGGCCGCCACCGGCCACGCCGTGGCGCTGTGTCCCGTACGGGAGGCCGGGGAGACGGTGTCGTGACCGCGCCGAACGTCACCGTCCCGGCGCGGCGGGCCGTCCTGCGGCGCCGCGTCCGGCTCCTGGTCGCCGCGACCATCACGTACAACGTGATCGAAGCCGTGGTGGCCATCACCGCCGGAGCCGTCGCCTCCTCCGCCGCCCTGATCGGCTTCGGTCTCGACTCCGTGGTGGAGGTCGCCTCCGCCGCCGCGGTGGCCTGGCAGTTCTCCGCCGCCGACCACGAGAAGCGGGAGAAGGCCGCGCTGCGCGTCATCGCGGTCTCGTTCTTCGCGCTGGCCGCCTACGTCACCTTCGACGCCGGGCGCGCCCTGCTCGGCGACGGCGAGGCCGAGCACTCCACCCCCGGCCTGGTCCTGGCCGCGCTGTCGCTGGTGATCATGCCGTTCCTGTCGGCCGCGCAGCGCCGCACCGGCCGCGAGCTCGGCTCCGCCTCCGCGGTGGCCGACTCCAAGCAGACGCTGCTGTGCACGTACCTGTCCGCCGTGCTGCTCGTGGGCCTGGCGCTCAACAGCGCCTTCGGCTGGTCCTGGGCCGACCCGATCGCCGCCCTGGTCATCGCCGCCGTCGCGGTCAAGGAAGGCCGCGACGCCTGGCGCGGCCACGCCTGCTGCGTGACCACCCAGGCCTGCGCCCCCGGCTGCTCCTGCCCGGGAGACTGACATGCCCGTCACCGCGTTGGTCATCTATCTCGCCTGGGCCCTGCTGGCGTTCGGGCTGCGCAGCTGGGTGCAGTGGCGCCGCACCGGAGACGCCGGCTTCCGCGGTGCAGCCCTCGCCCGCGGCAGCGTCCAGTGGTGGGCGAAACTCCTGTTCGTCGCCGCTCTGGCCGCCGGCGCGGCCGGGCCGACCGCAGCCCTGGCCGGCCTGCCGCCGCTGCCCGGCATCGACCAGCGGCCCCTGCAGGCGGCCGGAACAGTGCTGGCCCTGCTCGGAGTGGCGGCCACGCTGGCCGCGCAGACCTCGATGGGCGCCTCCTGGCGCATCGGCGTGGCCGAGAGCGAGACCACCGACCTGGTCACCACCGGCGCCTTCGCCCTCGCGCGCAACCCCATCTTCACCGCCATGATCGCCACCGCTGCCGGGCTGGCCGCCATGGTCCCCAACCTGATCTCCCTGGCCGCGCTGGTTCTGGCCGTCGTGGCGATCGAGCTGCAGGTCCGCGCCGTCGAAGAACCGTATCTCCGGCGCGTGCACGGCGCCGCCTATCTGCGGTACGCGGCGCGCGTCGGCCGCTTCCTGCCCGGCATCGGCCGCATGCCGCACACCTCCTGACGACGATGGACGAGATCTCGGCGTTTCCACGTGGTCGGCAGCGCCATCGCACCGGAGATCGCGATCATCGAGCTGTCCACCGCTTCAGCTCGACCCTCTTCCTCGACGCGCCCGGGAACACCACGACCAGGTGCTCCTCACCCGCCTCGCCGACCCGCACGTAGACGCGGAGCCGGTAGCGGCCCTTCCCCGCGATCGCCAGGTTCGGCATCGGGGCACCCGCGCCCACCTCTCCGTCGCCCATCTCCGGCACGGTGAGCCGGCCGCTGCGGCTGACGATCGGCACCTCGTTGACCTGATCCCACCCGGCCGTCCGCCGGGGCGGCGCGGTGCGGAGGGCCTTCACGGTGAGGCACAGATCGATGACGTCCTCGACGTGCCCGATGAGCACCGCGCTGCGGGCCACCCCGATGCCGGCGCTGTCGTCGTAGACCTTGTCCGTCGCCCGCTCCGCCGCCTCGCCGGCCGCCGGGTCGCCGGGATCGTGGACCAGATATCCGGCATCGCCGTCGGCGAACAGGAAGTAGGTGGCCGTGGCCTGGACGACACCCTTCGTCCGGGGCCACGGGTCGCGGCAACTCGCGTTCCTCTCGGCGAGGTAGGCGTCGCTCGCCGCCTTCTTCTCCGCGGTCGACCGCAGCAGCTCGGGGTGGGTCGCGCCGATGATCTCCGGGCAGACGTAGACGAGGTCCCACGGGTCCGCGCCCCACGCGGGCCGCGCGCTCCCGGCCCGCGTCAGGATCGCCGTCTGCTCGTCGCGGTCCTTCGCACGGCACAGTGCTCGCGCGTACGAGAGGACGCCCTGGTCCGACAGGCTGTCCGGGAAGATGGGCGGAACCCCGCCGTCTCTGCTCCGCGCCAGGCACAGGAACGCGGCTTCGCGCTCCTCAGGTTTCAGGTCGCCGAAGCTGGGCCGGTCATAGCAGTCCATCGACCAGCCGGTGTGGGTGAGGTGCGCGGCCTGCTCCGGGTGGATCTGCGCGATGACCGGCAGCACGGCCACGGCCGCCACCGCGACGCGGATCGCGCGCTGCCGCGCGGGCGGAAGGTCCGCCAGGCGGTCCTCCTTGGGCATTTCACGGGCGGTCGCCGCGATCCACACGGTGCTGACGAGGGTCACCGCCTCCATCAGGACCGACACCGCCAGACCGTCGGTGTGGATCATGTCGAGGAGAATGTCGAGCGGGAGCACCAGCGCGTAGACGCCCACCGACAGCCAACCGGCGGTCAGCGTGCCACGGCTCCACCGGCCGTCGCGCCACTGCCCGATGACCGTGATGAGGATCCCCGCCACTCCGCCCAGCATCAAGATCGGTACGACGTTGCCGCCCGCGCCGAGCTCTGGGAGGTCGAGGTCGTCGAGCAGCTCGTCGGTCATCACGACCAGCTCGACGGCGAACATCGCGCCGGCCGCCGCCCGCAGCATGCCGGACCGCCAGCGGATGACGAGCAGGAAGAGAACGTCGATCGCGGCCCACAGCGCGAGCTGGAAGGCCGCGTCGACCGCGTCGGGGAGCAGCGCGATCGGGTACCACAGCACGAGGCCGTCCGCCACCGCCAGATACAGCAGCCCGCGCAGCGCCTTCTCCCGGCGGTCGAGCGGCCCCCGCGCAGGAGCGCGCAGGATCAGCCACAGGAACGCGGCCTTCACCGGGGCGGCCACGAGCAGCGCCACGACCGTCGGGGTGCCGAACCCTTCTCGCCCGGCGAAGCCCGCATAGGCCGGCGGCGCCCATTCGACGGCCACCCAGAGCCAGGCATCACCGATCAGCAGGCCCGCGACCGTCGCCGCAAGAACCAGACCTACTAATCCAATCCTGATAACCCGCCAGAAACCATCCGGAAGCATGGATGATCTTAGCGCGGCACGGATCAAGGATTGACCACCGGAGCTGACACCCTGGCCGCCCCGGACGGTTACTCGTCCATGCGGCACCGACATGCGTTTTCCGGCATGCGCAGTGTTGACGGATATCCCCTCGCAAGAGATCCTTACGAAGCGATCAACGGGTTGTCATGACAATAGTTACGGGGAGGCATCGTGCGTACAAGGAAACGGCACTTATGGGTGGCCGCGGCCACCGCTTGTCTGATGGCAATCAGCACACCCGCATATTCGGCCGACACACACGCTTCGGCCGAAGACCTCGAAACCGCCGCACTGATGTACCTCAAATCGCGAGTCGCCCAACTGACCGGCGACTCGCGGGGCACCGCACTCCACGCGACGCCGGCGAGCGAGCAGCTCAAGGAGACGCTCCGAGCCGACTCCGCCGCGATCGACGTACGCCGCGAGAAGTTGAGATCAGCCAACGGCGGGCACAGCCGGGGCGAGGTCACCGTCTCCGACACGCAGATATCGACCAGCGGCAAGACCGCGACGGTCAAGCTGACCGAGAACACCACGTTGTTCTACGCCCGCACGACGCCAGGCAGTCCGGAGGCCGAGCAATACCAGCTGCGTCACACCCTGACGTACACCCTGGAAGGAAGCCAGTGGGTGCTCAGCCATGACGCGCCGGATATCCGCGTGGGAGACCTCGCTCCCGACACCTACCCGAGCACCGCAGTAACCGTACCGTCCAAAGCCGTTCCATCCAGTAAGAAGCTCAGCAGCACATCCCGGCCACGGACGACGTCCCAGGGCACGGTGCCCGACAAATCGTCCCCCACCTATCGTGCTCCCGGTAACTCCACACTCGCCTACGACTACGGCGCGATGACGAGATACGCCCTCCAATACTGGAGCAACTACAACCCGAACTACCGGACCTACGGCGGTGAAGGCGGCGACTGCACCAACTTCCTGTCGCAGATAGTCAAGGCCGGAGGCTGGGCGGAGACGGGCTCCTGGCCAGGCGAGAACCGGACCCTCCCCGACCAGTGGTACTACGGGCACGAAGGTAACTGGACCACCACCTACACCTGGGCGGCGGCCGAGAACTGGTACTGGTTCGCCAGTCCCTTCAATTCCGGCCGGACGGAGCCGCTCGACTACATCTGGGAAATGGGCGTCAGCGACGTCCTGCAAATCGACTTCGACCGGAACGACAACATCAGCCACTCCATGTTCGTCACCGGCCGCGACGGTTCAGGACAGAACGCCGACGAACTGTACATGACCTACCACAGCACCAATACTCTGAACAAGAGACTGAGCAGCATCATCGCGGCGACCCCCGATGCATGGTTCTACGCACATCGGACGTGACACGGCAGATATGAGCATCATCTCGGACATCCGGCGGAGGCTCGTCCTGGCCTTCGCCGGATGCGCGCTGCTGTTCGGATGCGGCCTCACGGAGGCGCCCGGAGGAGCCGCCAGCCCCCGGGCCGCGGTGGACGCCTACGTGACCGGGCTGAACCAGCACGACGCGCAGCGGCTCGCCCTGCTGGCCCCGATCGGGAACGACCCGGCAGCCGACATCCAGCGGCGGCTGGAGATGCACGGCGGCCGGCAGATCCGGCTTGAGAACGTCGACATCAGCAGCGAGATCTCGCCGAAGGTGGCGACCGCCCGGCTCGTGGGCCGCGGCACCTCTGGGCACTATGCCGAGACCTTGGTGCTCACTCGCCAGGATCGGCGCTGGTATGTCGCCTTGGGATCGCATCCTCAACCGGCGAAGACCCCGGCCTCGACGGCCCGCCCTTCAGGCTGAGGTACGTCCAGGTCTTGCCGTGCGGTGTGTCCTCATCCGGCAGGGGGAAGTCGGTGTTCGCGGAGATGGCGACGGGCGTGGTCGTCCCGAACGGCCGAGAAGCGCGTCGTCCATGCCCCGACGTTGATGAATCAAGAGGTGATCCGGGTCATCTGCCGAAGTTCCCCTCGGGTCGACTCGCAGTCCATCGCCCGCAGCCGGGCCAGCACCGGTCCGGCGTCCGCGTTGAATCGCAGCTCCTCCGGGCAGCCCTCGACGATCCGCCACAGCAGCGCCATGGCCGCGCTCGAGTCGCCGTCCATCGCGTGCGCGGTGGCCACGGCCAGCAGGTGCCGCGCCTGGCGGTCCCTGTCGGGGAGGCGGTCGGCATCGACACCCGCGGCGAGGCGGATCGCCTGCGCGCACCGGCCCATCCGGACCGCGACCGCGACTCGGTGCAGGTCCACCTCCAGTGCGAACTCCGTGCCCAGCCGGTCGCCGATCCTACGGGCGTGGTTCAGCAGCTCCTCGGCCCGCAGCACGTCGCTCTCCTCGGCGGCGGCGAGCGCGGCCGTCAGATAGCAGAGCCCGGTGACCTCCAGCGACTCGGGCCGCTCGTCGATCACCGCCAGGCACAGCCAGCGCGCGTCGGCGTACCGGCCGAGCGAGACGAGCACGCCCGCCACCTCAGCCTTCGTGATCGCCGAACCCGCCGAGGAGGCCACCGCGCGATCGGCGGCGACCAGGGCCAGCGCGTGCTGGCCGCAGCTTCGCAGCAGCGCCGCGAACAGCCGGTACACCTGGGTGAGGCCGGCCGTACCGGCTTCCCGGTCCGCGCCGGTGGCGCCCCTGGCCGACAGGTCGGCCATCGACAGCAGCGGCGGCAGGCGGCGCCGCGTCTCGGTGTAGCGGTGGGGCGAGCGCTGCCAGATCTCCCACGCCGTCATCACGTGGTGCTGCACCCGCAGCACGCTCTCGGTCGCCTCGCCGGTGAACCGGCCGGGCAGCAGCAGCGCGTTCCCGACCTCGTCGGATTCGCCGTGCTCGCAGGCGGGCGGGAGTTTCGTCCGGCCGCCGACGAACTCGGAGAGATCCTCGACGCGGAGCACTTCGGCGATCCGCATGATGGTCGACAGCCGATCCAGGGGTTTCACCCCGTTCTCGACCAGGCGGAGCCATTCCTCGCTGCAGCCGACCAGGTCGGCCAGAATTCTCCGGGTAAGGCCGCGCGAACGGCGCCTGGCCATGATCCGCGCGCCGTCAACCAAGAAATCGCCGACCATGCCGCCACATTAAGTGAGGAATTCGAGGCCCTCGGTGGCCGGAAATGACGGCGACTCCTTGCCGCTCGACCTTGGTGAAATGTGGGTTACGCTGAAGGGTTCGCCACGAAGCAACTCCAGTTGGATCTATCCGGTCGGGCTCCGCCGACAATGCCGCTACACCATTCGGCAGGAGGAGACCACGATGGCGATCGACGTCGAGTCGATTCGGAAGGAATTCCCGTTCTTCGAAACCGCCCTTGACGGTTCCCGCCCACCCGTGTACCTCGACAGCGCCGCCACCACGCAGAAACCCGCCCTTGTCCTGGGCGCGTTGAACCACTACTACATCCGCACCAATGCGAATGTGCACCGTGGCGTGTACCGGCTGGCCGTGCAGGCGACCGACCTGTACGAAGGGGCGCGAAGCAAGATCGCCGCGTTCGTGCGCGCACCGCGAGCCGAGGAGATCGTGTTCACCAAGAACGCGACCGAGGCCGTCAACCTGCTGGCCAACTCGTTCATCTGGGCGGACGGACGGCTCCGCGTCGGTCCCGGCGACGAGATCGTCCTGACCGAGATGGAGCACCACTCCAACCTGATCCCCTGGCGGCTGCTGGCCGAGCGGGTGGGTGCGAAGGTCAGATATCTCGGCATCACCGACGACGGCCGCCTGGACCTCTCCGACCTGAGCGAGAAGCTCAACGAACGGACCAAGGTCGTCACGGTCGTGCACGCGTCGAACATCCTGGGCACGGTGAACCCGGTCGCAACGATCGCCGCCCGCGCGCATGAGGTCGGCGCCCTGATGGTCGTCGACGCGGCCCAGTCGGTCCCGCACCTCGGCATCGACGTCACCGCGCTGGGAGCCGACTTCGTCACGTTCTCCGGCCACAAGATGTGCGGCCCGACCGGAATCGGCGCCTTGTGGGGCAGGTACGAACTTCTGGAAGAGCTCCCGCCCTTCCTCGGCGGCGGCGAGATGATCGAGCACGTCGCGGTGGACGCCATGCACTACGCCGCGCCCCCGCTCAAGTTCGAGGCCGGCACACCCCCGGTCGCGCAGGCCGTCGGCCTTGGCGCCGCCTGCGACTTCCTGAGCAACATCGGCATGGACGCGATCGCCGCCCATGACCAGGCCCTGATCGAGTACGCCCTGGACCGGCTCGGCGATGTTTCCGGCATCCGCTTCATCGGCCCGACCGACACCGCGAACCGGCTGCCGCTCCTGTCGTTCGTGGTGGACAGCATCCCGCTCCAGCGCATGCGCGCGAGTCTGGACGAGGCGGGCATCGCCGTCCGGTCCGGCAACCACTGCGCGCAGCTCGCGTGCAGCCGATTCGGCGTCCCCGCTGCGATCCGGGCCTCGTTCTACCTGTACAACTCCCCCGACGAGGTCGACATCCTCGCCGAGACCCTCGAAACGGCCACGAGGTCCCGGGCCGCCGTGACCGCGGGCACCTCCTTCGACGTCAGCCTGGTACGGCAGTACCAGGACATCCTGCTCCCGTCGATCTTCCAGCCGTGGGCGGAGTACATGGTGGAGGCGCTGGCGCCGGCCCCCGGCACCAAGGCGCTCGACGTCGGCACCGGCCCCGGCACTGTCGCCAGGGTGCTGGCCAAGGCGGTCGGCCCCACCGGCGCCGTGGTCGGCACCGACCTCAACCCCGCCATGCTCGCCCTCGCCGCTGAACTGCCTGCCCTCGACGGCGCCCCCATCCAGTACGTGGAATGCGGTGCCACCCCGCTGCACGTCTCCGACCAAGCGTTCGACCTGATCACCATGCAGCAGGTCCTGCAGTTCGTTCCCGATCGCGGCGCGGCGCTGGCCGAGATGCGGCGGGCCGCCCGCCCCGGCGCGCGGATCGCCATCGCCACGTGGCAGCCGCTGCACCGCAACCCCCTCTTCCGCGCCCTGCACGACGCCGTCGCCACCGTCCTCGGCCCGGACAAGGCGGGCCTCTTCGAGGAACCGTGGTCCCTGCCCGGGATCGAGGTCGCCATGCTGGCGAAGGAGGCCGGTTTCGTGGACATCGAACTCCGCGAATGGACGCTGCCGGCCACCCTTCCCGGGGGGCCTGACGCGATCTGCTGCCTGTTCGACTTCTCCGCGGTCAGCCCGTACATCGGTTCGCGTCGCGCCGACCTCGCGGCCGCCGTACGCGCGAATCTGGCGCACTGCACGGATGAGACCGGCGTCCACTCGGAGACCGCGGTGACCCTGGTGACCGCCCGAGCCTGACCGCCGCTCTTCCCCGAGGGCCACTTCCCGCCGGGGGTGGCCTTTCGGCGCCCCAGTTCATGAGTTCGCCGTGCCCGACCCAACGGCCCAGATCGGCTCTTGTGTCAGCCCATCTCCTGTATCTGATCGTGGTCCGGGTATTCGGCTGGTTGGTTCTCCTGGGCCGAAGCGAGGCAGCCATGGACGCCGAGATCATGGTGCTCCGGCATGAGGTGACGGTACTGCGGCGTCAGATCGTCGTGCGGAACCGACTGGGCCGATCGAGCGACCCTGGCACGAGCACGGACAGCAGGGCCGGTCCGAGCCCGAAGCGATCCTGCAACGTCGGCAGCAGGGCTCCGAGCATCGCGGTGATCGCGTCATTGACGAAATGAACTCCGGCGAGGAAACGGCCAGCGACGTCCCGCCGAGACGCCTGGCTTGCGGATCATGTGCGGCATGCGGACTCCTGCAATCGTGTACGGCCGGCGGCAAGGGCCACCCGCGAATGGCAGAAATACCATAGGGGGGTATGGTGTTATTCCGAACAACCGAACCAGAGGGGAGTGGACATGGCCGGATACAGCCACAGCAAGCAGAACCATGCGATGCGTCTGCGCCGTATCGAGGGGCAAGTCCGCGGCCTGCAGCGCATGGTCGAGGACGACAAGTACTGCATCGACATCCTGACGCAGGTGTCGGCAGCGGCCAGCGCGCTGAAGTCGTTCTCCCTGGCGCTGCTCGAAGAGCACCTGGCCCACTGCGTCGCCGAGGCCACGCAGAAGGGCGGGCCCGAGGCGGAGGCCAAGGTCAAGGAGGCCTCCGACGCCATCGCACGGCTTGTTCGTTCCTGACCGACCGGATTGAAAGGGAGATCGATATGAGCACCGCCACCTACACCGTCAAGGGCATGACCTGCGGCCACTGCGTCAGCTCCGTCAAGGAGGAGGTCAGTGAAGTGGCCGGTGTCACCAACGTCGAGGTGGACCTGGCGACCGGCCTGCTGACCGTGAACAGCGACGGCCCCGTCGACCCAGCGAAGATCACCGTCGCCGTCGAAGAGGCCGGTTACGAAGTGGCGAACCAGTGAACACCACGTTCATTCTCGGGCGGACGGTTGCGGAAGGGGCCCGTCGGTGAGCGCCGTCCTCATCCTCGGTGGATATGGTGCGGTCGGCCGCGAGGCCGCCCTGGCTCTGTCAGGACGTCCCGACACAGAGGTGATCGTCGCTGGGCGCAATCCAGGCCGTGCCCGGCCCATTGCCGGTGTGACGTCGGTTCGCGTGGACGCCGCCGACCCCGCTGACCTGGCCAGGTCACTGGAGGGAATCACGACGGTGCTTATGTGCGCCGAGATCGACAATGCCGCCGTCGCCCGCGCCTGCCTGGAGCGCGGCATCGGCTATGTCGACGTGTCGGCCTCCCATGACGTACTGGCCGCGATCGAGGAACTGGACGATCTCGCCGCGGCGCGCGGCGCGACCGCCGTCCTGAGTGTCGGCCTCGTTCCCGGCGTCACCAACCTGCTGGCGCGCGTGGTCGCCGAGCGGTCACCGGGCAGCGACCTGCACATCGGCGTGCTGCTCGGCTCGGGGGAGCAGCACGGCTCGGCGGCGATCGCCTGGACACTGGACGGGCTGGGCGCGCTCGAAGGCTCGTGGACGATGGCCTTCCCCGAGCCGTACGGTGCCCGTATCGTGCATCGTTTCCCCTTCTCCGACCAGTACACGCTGCCCCGGACGATCGCCGTACCGTCCGCCCGCACGGGCTTGTGCCTCGACTCCCGCCTGTTCACCATGCTGCTGGCCGCCGCCCGGCGCCCTGCCATCGCAGGGCTGCTGCGCCGTCCCCGGATACGAGAGCTGCTGCTCAAGACGCTGGCGAAGGTCCACCTCGGAAGCGACGGCTTCGCGGTGACGGTCAGCGCCGGAGCGGCTCAGGCGTCGTTCGGCGGGCACTCACAGAGTTGTGCGACCGGCCGCGCGGCCGCGCTGCTCGTCCGCGACCTGCCCGGACTGCCGGCCGGCGTCCGCCACATCGAGCAGTTGGTGGACCCGATCGCCTTCCTGACCGAACTGGCCGCCAGCGGGTTCGTCGTCGACGTCAATGGCTGAACCTCGTGGGAGGAGGGTTCCGCCGCTCACCGGTCAGCCGGGGTCGAGCCAGCCGAGTCGGCTGCCGCCGCGAATCAGCACAGTGCCGGCCTACAGGGACTCTGGATCGGCTTGTACGACGGCGATGTGACGGTCGTAGATGAGCATGCGCGGTGCAGCGCGATCTGTTCTGACGCGGCGGAGTGCCCCGCCGTGAAGCAGTGTGATCAACGGGCTTCGGCGGCGCCGAAGGCGAACCATCCCCGGTCGGGGAAGCCGGCGGCTTCGGCCACCGCCGCGGAGGCCCGGTTGGCGGGGTCGTGCATGTAGGTGGGCAGGGCGCCTTCGTCCAGCACCCGTCTGGCCGCCTGGGCGACCAGGCGGCGGGCGAGGCCCCGGCCGCGGGCCGGGGGAGCGGTCACCACTGCCAGTTCGCGGCCGTAGGCGTCGTGCCGTTTGATTCCCACCCCGGCCAGGTGCTCGCCGGTTGCGGGGTCCATGGCCACCAGGACATCCCCGCCGAAGGGCAGCAGCCAGTCCGGTACGCCGGGGGCGTCCGCGGCCATCCAGGTACCGGCGTCGGGCAAGGGCTCGGGGTGGGTGGTCCAGCGGTAGACGGCGGTGAACCAGCCGCGCTCGGGGAAGCCCGCCAGAGCGGGAACCCGCGGCCCCAGCACGGCGAGGTCCCTGTCCTCGGCGTACAGCTTCGTCGCGGCCGTGACGGCGTGTGGAGGGAGCGACAACACGCCTGCCTCGGGGCTGGACACCCCGATCGCGGGATGGACCTTGCCGTCCCAGCCGGGATGATCGCGCACGTCCGCGCCGATGATGTCCAGCTCGGTCACTGCGGGCCAGCCGCCGAGCCAGTGGGACAGATGCTCAACGAGCCATCGCTCCACGCCTTCCTCCTTTATACGGTAGGGGGGTATGGTACATCGAGAGTCTTGAGGAGGACATATGCGACGTCTCGTCCCGCTTGAGCCTGCCGACGCCCCGGGCAGGTCCAAGGAACTGCTGAACGACATCCTCGACAGGAGAGGAAGCGTGGGGGAGATGGTCGCCACCATGGCGCACTCGCCGGCGCTGCTTGAGGGCTACCTGAACTTCTCTCGCGCCATGAAGCGGGTCAAGCTGCCCCGCGCCCTCAGCGAGAAGGTCTCGCTCGCCGTCCAGGAGTGGATCGGATGCGGCACCTGCATGCAGGCGCACGTCGAGGCCGGGCGCGCGGCCGGGCTCAGCGAGGCCGACATCGCCCTGGCCCGGCAGGGCACGTCCACCGACGCCAGAGAGGCAGCCCTGATCGCCGTGGCCGTACGGGTGCTGGCCGAGCCGTCCTCCATCACCGACGCGGATGTCGCAGACCTCCGCGCGCACGGCTGGAGCGACCGCATCATCGCGGAGATCGTCGGCGTGGTCACACTCAACCTGCTGACCGGGGCCTTCAACCTTCTGGCCGGCCTGCAACCAGCGAACTGAGCAGCAGCACGATGCATGGCGATCTACCGGGGAGACGCCCGCCAGGTGCTCGCAGAGATGCCCGCAGGCTCGGTGGACTGCATCGTCACCAGCCCGCCGTACTGGGGCCTGCGCCACTACTGCCGCACATATCGGTCCATTGGTGCAGGTATGGTCCAGTAAAGCCCGCAATGCAGGCGGCAGTCAGAGTCGCTTGCGTGGGCTGGATTACTATATCGGCTAGTAGGGTGAGTCATGCGCGATCCACGGCTTCGTGCCGCAACCGCGGGCGACAAGCTGTACGCCCACGAGAGCCGGACCGGCCGGGTACGGTCGAGTCCCGGCGACGGCGAGAGCTGGACTCCGCCGGTGGGTGTGGACGCCGAGAGACGCGTTCAGACCAGCCGTGACGGCGGGCGCACCCGGCAGGCCGGCGGCGCGGGGCGGGCCGTCGCGTTCGCCGCCGTTGGCGGCAACCGGCTGCTCGCCGCCGTCGAAGACGGCACTGTCCACGAGTCGCGGAACAAGGGTGGCGACGTCGCCTTCCGACCGGCGGGCACATGAGCGATCATCACCCGCGCCAGGGCCGGAGCCGCCTGCGCTCGCCCGGCGTGCTCATCCCGGCCGTCGCCGTCCTCGTCGCGATACTGGCCTACGCCGTGCCGGCCGTTCTGCTCGCCGGCGAGGTTCCACCCGGTACGCGGGTGGACGGGGTCGACGTCGGCGGAATGTCACCCGAGGCCGCCCGCTCCCGGCTGGACGAGGAGCTGAGGAAGCGGGTGGAGGAGCCGTTGACGCTGATCGCCGGGAAGAAGCGGGAAAAGGTGACACCCGCCGAGCTCGGGTTCGGCTTCGACACCGGGGCGACGGTCGAGGTCGCCATGGACGGCGCCGTCACCCCGGTAGGCGTCGCCCGTTCGCTCTTCGGCAGTCGCGAAATTCCTCCCAAGGTCACGGTGGATCAGGGGCGGCTCACCGCCGCGCTCGGGGAGCTGGCCGAGAGCGTGCACCAGAAGCCCAGGGAAGGCAGTGTCCGCTACCGAGGGCTGGAGCCGCGAGCTGTCCTGCCCAAGCCCGGCCGCGCGCTCGACCTCGACCAGGCGGCGCGAGCCGTACGGGAGGCCTTCGAGCACGGCCGTACGTCAGTGGAGCTGGACGTCCGCGCGACGCCGCCCAAGGTCACCGCCGCCGAGGTCCGTCGTGTCACCACGACCACCGCGCGCACGGCGGTCGCGTCGCCGCTCACGCTTACCAGCGGCGGCAAGGAAGCCGGCGTGTCCAGAGAGCAGTTGGCCGCGGGCCTGCGTTTCGTCTCGGACGGGCAGGGTGGTCTGCGTCCGTCCTTCAAGGCTTCCGAGATCGCTCCGGCCCTGGGCAAGGCGCTGCTGGCGACGCCTCCGAAGGACGCCTCCTTCAAAATCGTCAAGGGCAAGCCGCAGGTCGTCCCCTCCCGGCCGGGGCGGGGCGTCGACACCAAGGCGATCGGCCCGGCGATCGCCGAGGCCGTGGCAGCGGGAGAGCGCACCGTCGAGCTGCCCGCCGTGGCACGACAGCCGCGGGTGACGACCGCCGAGGCGAAGAAGCTGGGCGTCAAGGAGAAGGTCAGCTCGTACACCACGCACCACCCGTGCTGCGCTCCTCGCGTGACCAACATCCACCGCATCGCCGACATCCTCGACGGTTATGTGGTGCGGCCGGGCGAGACGTTCTCGCTCAACGGCGTGGTCGGCAAGCGCGACAAGGCGCGCGGCTTCGTCGAGGCCCCGATGATCCTCAACAACCGCTTCGTCAACGACGTGGGCGGAGGCATCTCGCAGTTCGCCACCACCATGTTCAACGCGGTCTTCTTCGGCGGCTTCGAAGACGTCCAGCACAGGCCGCACCAGTACTACATCTCCCGTTACCCGGCCGGGCGGGAGTCCACGGTCTCCTATCCCCAGCCGGATTTCCGCTGGCGCAACGACTCGCCGTACGGCGTGCTGATCAAGACCTCGTACACCGACACCTCCATCACCGTGCAGTTCTGGAGCACCAAGCGCTACGAGATCGAGTCCGAGAGCTCGGCACGCTACGACGTCAAGCCGGTCCCCAGCCTGACCGACTCGGGGCCCGACTGCATCCCGATGGGAGGCGCGGAGGGGTTCACCATCGACGTGTGGCGGATCTTCAAGGAGGACGGGAAGGTCGTACGCAAGCAGAAGTTCCACACCGTGTACGACGCGGAGCCCCGGCTCACCTGTGACGGGCCGGAGCAGTCGCGGTGAACGCGCCGAAGGAACCGTTCAAGAAACGGTGTGACGACGATCACCAGTAGTATTACGGCATGTTGCGCGGCCTGGGCGAGCTCGAATCCACGATCATGGATTGGATGTGGGCCCGGCGCAGGCCGGCCTCGGTGCGTGAGGTGCTGGAGGGCCTTCGCCAGGAGCGGACGATCGCCTACACCACGGTGATGACCGTGATGGACAACTTGCACAAGAAGGGCCTGCTCAAGCGGCAGCCCGTCGGCCGCGCCTACGTCTACGAGCCGATCGCGTCCAAAGAGGCTTACACCGCCGACCTGATGCGCAAGGCGCTGGCGGGCAGTGACAACCAGGCGGCGACGCTCGTCCACTTCCTGGAACGGCTCACTCCGGAGGAAGCCGCAGCGCTTGAGGCGGCCTTGCAGGTGTTCCCGAACCGGGGTGGCCGGGCCTGATCGCCTCTCTCGTCCGGTGATCTACACGATCGCCGCCGCCGTGTACCTCCCCCGGTTAGGACGCAGGGCCACTGCCTGGGCGGCGATCGCGCTGTGACAGGCGGCGGCCGCCTCGGTGGTCGCGTCCGTCGTGCTGGCCGCGCCGGCCTTCGCCGTGCCGGCCGAGGTCGTGGGGCACGGTCCGGCCGGGCTGTTCAAGGCGTGCGCGGCCCTGCTGAGTGACGGGTCCGGCCTGACCACCACGGGTACGGCGGCCCTGCTGAGCGGGCACGATCTTCACGGCGTCACCCGTTGTCCGCCGCACTGAACGCTCCGGGCGGGCCACGCGTATCTCATAGCGACAATGCCGAATCATTCACTATGTGGAATAGTATGTTTTGCTGCGCCTGACGCGCGGCGCGGCAGAGACCGAGACAGCCCACGACAAGGTGCGCGGGGAGAAGGCCAAGGTAGAGAAGATGGTCGACGCGCAGACCAAGCTCCTGCGGCGGCTCGGCGCCTTCCGCACCGGTGACCCCAACAGCAAGGGCATGGTCTATACCGGCCAGGCCTCCGGCAGCCCCGCACCGCATGGTCTCAATGGAGCTGGGGCGCCGACCGGCGCGTTCCGCTAAACGCCCTGCAACCCGGCGATCTGCTCTTCAGCGAAGGGCTGGGGCACATGGGATGTACGCGGGGGCCCGTCCATCGAGACCATGACCGAACACCTGCCCGGTCTCCGGCTGGTGTCCACGCTCGACGGTGCGGTCGATCATCTGGAGGGACAGTTCGTCGCCCGGCGCTTGGGCTTGGCCGCGTTTCCTGATCTCCTCCTCGAAGGTCAGGAAGGACTCGGCGAGGGCGAGGCCGAACGAGTGCAGCAGCTCAGCCGAAACCTCGATGTGGTGCAGGCGCAGGGTGTCCGCCGTGATCGCGCGTTCGGTGCGGCCGGTCATGTCGGCGAGCTGCCGCATGGCCCGGCCCGTCGCGGCTTGGAAGGCTTCGGCGTAGATGTTGTGGCTGAGGCCGCCGATGGATCAGAGTGTGGTCGATGTCCCACAGGACCAAGGTCTTCCCGGCGCTCATCGTACGAGCCCAGCCTCAATTTTGTGATTTCGGCATGTACGGATGATTCCTATCATCCCAGGTCATAAGCGCTTTTCTTATGTTCCCGCATGAAATTCGCCGCGAAAGCCGACGGCTGGAGAGGTAGCGGGTGGAGTGACCAGAAGGATCGGGTAGAGATTTATCCGCCTAGGGCTTGACCTTCTCGCAGGCCAGAGCAGGTTATGGATCCGACCGCCATCGGGACGGTGGGCCGTGCCTGGCCGATCAAGCTGGAGTCACGATAGAGGGGCGATGCCTGCCCGGCACAAGACTCGTCACCTTGCCCATACTGATCCTGTTTTGGCCAGTCGCGATTAGCTACCTTGCTGGAGCCGTGGTATACATCGCCACCTCTCCGACCTGGGCGTTTCTCTATGCCTAGAGAAACGCCTTATCAGGCCCTTCGGGAGCGTCTCCGCAGGTCAGGGCGCCTATCGTTGCTCTAGGCGCGGCGAATTACGCGGAACGCAGGGAAAACCTGCTGACCGAATGTGCCGAAGATCTCCGCGAGCTGCACTCAGCGGACCGCTTGTCCTGGAAACGCTGGCTAGTCAGGCTGTAGTTACTAAACAGGAGACTCACACTCCCGGCACAGCAAGGGCATCAATTTCGACATGCACGTGTTGCGCTTTCCGCCTACAGAGTCCCGGAACTGTAGCTACGCTGGCTTTCAGCAGCCGGTTCTCGCGTTGAGGAGGGCGGGGATGGATCCGCTGGTTTTAGCCGCGGCGACCGCAGTGGTGACCGCGATGACGACCGAAGGGTGGCAGCAGGCCCGCACGGCGGTGGCCGCGCTGTGGCGACGGGTGCATCCCGAGCGGGCACTGGCGATCGAAGCTGAGCTGGAGGAGACCCGCGCGGAGGCGGTAGTCGCCCACCAATCGGGCGACCGGCAGGCCGAACAGGAACTGGTCGGCGACTGGCAGCGCAAGCTGCGGCGGCTACTGGCCGCCGACCCGCTGCTGGGCGATGAGCTCCGGCGAATCCTGGACCAGGAGTTGGCCCCGTTGCTGCCCGCACCCGAGCAGTCCCGCATCCGCGACATCACCATGACGGCCACCGCCTACGGGCACGGGCAGGTGTTCCAGGCAGGCCGCGATCAGCACATCCACGAGAAGTGAGTCGGCCCTCCGAGCAACCACCAGAGCCACAGCACGCCGGCCCCCAACTCCATGGCGAGGCATCCGGTGCCGGCGCGGTTTATCAGGCAGGCCGGGACCAGCACTTCTACTACCAAGACGGCGTCCGGCAGCGGCGACGCGCCCGCCCAGGCGAGACGGCGGAGCACTGCCCCTACCCCGGATTGGCCGCCTTCGGACCCGAGCAGGCCCGCTGGTTCTTCGGCCGGGACCGGCTGCTGGCTGAGCTGACCGCGCGCCTGGACGAGCGCGCCCGCTCCGGCGGCCCGCTGATGGTGGTGGCCCCCTCCGGCGCCGGGAAGTCCTCCCTACTGCGCGCCGGCCTGCTGCCCGCGCTGGAGGACGGCGCCCTCCCCGGATCGCGGCACTGGCCGCGCCTGCTGTTCACGCCCACCGCCCAGCCGATGGCTTCCTTGACGGAGAACCTGGAGAAACTGCCCGGCATCGAGCCGGGGCAGGCCAGTGACGCGATCGCGGCCGGGGTCCAGCAGTGCGCCCGGATGCTGCACGAGCGGCTTCCGACCCGGGACGCCGATCCGGACGTTGGCGGGCCGCGCATGATCGTGGTCATCGATCAGCTCGAGGAACTGTTCACCCAGTGCGTCGACGAGCCGGAGCGCCATCGCTTCATCGAGGTGCTCACCCAGTTGGCCAGCCCGGGCCTCGGGGGAACCTCGTCGGTGGCGCTGGTCGTATGCGGTCTGCGCTCGGACTTCTACACCCACTGCGCCGACTACCCCCTGCTACGCGCGGCATTGCAGGACGGCCAGGTGTTCGTCGGGCCGATGTCGCAGGACGAGTTGCGCGAAGCGATCCAGTACCCGGCCCAGGACGTGGGGTTGGACATCGAGCCGGGGCTGGTCGAACTTCTGCTCCGCGACCTGGGGGCCACCACGGGCGAGGCGTACGATGTCGGGCGTCTGCCGCTGCTGGCCCACGCGCTGCGCACCACCTGGCAGCAGCGACACGGCCACACCCTGACCGTGGAGAGCTATCGCGTCACCGGCGGCATCCAGCAAGCAGTGGCCACCACCGCCGAGCGCATCTTCACCGGCCTGAGTGAGGCAGATCGGCAAACGGCTCGAGCCCTGTTCCTGCGCCTGGTCGCCATTGGCGAGGGGACAGACGATGTCCGGCGCCGTGTACCCCGCGCCGATCTCCTCGGCCCCGGTTGCGGCACCGGCTCGGTCGCCGCGGTCGTGGACGCCTTCACCCAAGGCCGCCTGATCATCCAGACCCAGGACACCGTGGAGATCACCCACGAGGCGCTGTTGTCCGCCTGGCCCCGCCTGCGCGGGTGGGTGGAGAACGACCGTGAGATCCTCCACGCCCGCCAGGCCCTCGCCGACGCCGCGCGCCGCTGGCACCAGCATGGTCGTAAGCGCGGCGATCTGCTGCAGGGCACCGCACTGGATACGACCGTCACCTATGCCTTGGCCGGGCACGAGCACCTCACACTCAATCTCGTCGAACGTGCTTTCCTCGACCACTCGATACGTGCCGCCCGGCGCAGAAGCCGCAACCGCACATTGCTCAGTGCGGTCCTGACGGTCCTGCTCGTCGTCGCCACCGGTACGGCCGTCACGGCGATCGCCCAAGGACGAACCCTGGCGGAAAAGAACCAGAAAATCAGTCACCAGCGCGACGAGGCCGTCGGTGCCCGCGTGGCGGGGCTGGCCACCACGATGCGCCTTACTGATCCGCTCACCGCCAAACGGCTCGCTGTCGCCGCGGTGAGCCTGGCGCCCGGTAGTTACGAGGCCCACAATGCGCTGCTGACGTTGCACAGTCAGGTCGAGCAGGACGTCTACCGTCCCTTCGGGGTTGACGGGAGCTGGCGTACGGACAGCGACGCCACCGGCCGCCTTCGCGTCTACGTCCGCGGCAACCAGGTGAAGATCGCCGATGTCGACGCCCGTACAGTAATCCGTTCGTTCACCTTTCCCGGCGAGCCCTTGGACGACACGCGAATCTTGGTCTTCCCCCGGCTTAGTGGCGACGGCAAAGTCCTGGCATTGCTCCGGCGGGACCGCACCATCGTCTTGCTTGACACTGCGACCGGGCGGCCCCGGCCGGTGACCTTCCGCTCTCGTACGGTGTTTTACAACCTGGACGCCAAAGGTGAACGGTTGCTGCTCTACGAGCCCGACGCCGACACCTCCAGCGTGTGGGACACATCATCCGGCAAGCGCCTGATGAGCATCCCGTACTCTCTTGGATCGGCCGCAATCACTCCGGATGAGAAGTATCTGATCAACGCGCGCAAGATGTCGCTGGACTTCTGGGACCTGCGCAGCGGCCGCAAGGCGCGTACCTTGAGGGTGGTCACCGGTGAGAAACATATCAGCCGGATCGCTCTCAGCCCCGACGGTAAGCTCCTCGCTCTTGTCCAGGGCAACCGGTTGGGAGTCGTCCCCTTCACCCGGCTCGCTACGTCCGAGGTGAAGTGGTGGACGATCCGCAAAACCGTTTCAAATCCTATATTTGAAAACATCGTCTTCAGCGCCAGTAGCAGGTACGTCTCTTACGACGGCGTTATCTGGGACACCAACGACCTCCTTCCCGCGTGGGGAGGCTACGGCAGCTACGATGACCGACCCGTTTTCGAATACGCCAACACCGACTGCTTTGACTACGCCTTCGGACCCGGCGACCGCACCCTGCGCTGCATTGAAGACGCCAGGGGCGCCAGCATCACGGTGATCTCCCTTGGCGCGATCCTCGATCCGGTCACGTTCCGCGGGGGCGCGGTGCTCAGTGACGGCGGTTCGACCCTGGCTGTCAACACCCTCGGCAGCTTCGGCCGCGTGGAGATCTGGGATCCCACCAGAATGGTGCGCCGCAACACGCTCCACATCAGCGGTCGGCCCGACGGGCTGGCACTGTACGCATGCCGGCTGTCCGAAGACGGCCGCCTGCTGGCCGTATGCCAAGGCGACGGGAAGTTGCAGATCTGGGACGTGGCTTCAACGACCAGAATGACCACCCTGTCGACCCGGCACAACTCCAACATCGCATTCTCGCCCGACGGCAAGACGCTGGCCGTGCTCACCAAAGCCAGCCGGAGCGCATCCCTGCTGGAACTGTGGGACATCGCCTCGGGAAACCGGCGAGCCGCAGTCACCGGACAGCCCCCGCAGGTCGATCCTTTTGGCATTTACACCGAGAGCCATCAGATTCTGTTCAGCCGCGACGGCCGGACCGTCATCTCCGCCCCGGACCAAGGCGTCGTCGACACCTCCACCGGCAAGCGGCTGGTCCCGCCCAACTCCGGCATGGCAGTCGCCGTGGCGCTAAGTGCGAAGGGACTTCTCGCAGACCACCATGCCCACGACAAGCTCACGCTCCGGGACTCCAGGTCGCTTCAGCAGGTGGGCAGGGCGAGCGTCGGCGGCGACCCGGCGGCTTTCTCTCCCGACGGGCGCCTACTGGCCGTGGCAGACGCGAGCGACCAGATCCGCCTATGGGACGTCACCGCGAATCGGCCCCTGGGGCTTCCCCTCGCCGGCTTCAGCAAACAGTTGTGGCTTCCGGGCAGTTCGTTGCAGTCGCTGGCCTTCGCCCCGGATGGATCGGCCATCCTCGCCCTCGACAGCGAGAGTCGTCTCCGCACCCACATCATCGCACCCAACAAGATCAAAACAGCGCTGTGCGCTCAGGTCGGCCCTCTGTCCGAAGCGGACTGGAAGGTCCACATCCCGGAGGTTCCGTACCGAAAGACCTGCTAAGACAACCACCGCCATGTGGTCTCTTCGCTGACGTGGCGGTAATAGCGGCTCTCAGGACCTACGTTGGCTGTGAAGTTGTCGAAGGACGGCCTGGGTCGCTCCCGTCCCAGGAAGATGACGCGGACGGCCGCACACCGGCTCAGGCGGTCACAGGCGCTTCCGCCCTCCCCGACCACGCACACAACGGCGGCGGCGACGCCGCCCTCCGACGACGCGAGAGAGCCCTCGCCCGGAACTTTCCGGGCCGGGCGGGGGCTCTCCTCATCCGGTCGAAGTCACACAGTCCGCCGGCCAGGAGCCGCAGACCCCTCCCGCGCTTCCAGCTCCGGCGGCCCGGCCGCCCGCCGACGCCGGCCCGGAACCCGCCCTCGGCGCCGGCCCCGAACCCATCCCCGGCTTTGATGCCGCGGCCGAGGCCGCACGATGACGAACAGCAGCCACGGGAAGAACATGACCACGTCAATCTGCAGGAGGCCGACGCCGAGGCCCACCGGGATCCCCCACCACGGGATCGGAGGCAGGCCGGGCGGGGGCGGAGCTGAGGGAAGGCGACCAGCTGCCGTCCATCCCCGACCTGGTCCGCGAGCACGGCATCACCTCCGGCACCGCGCAGTGGGTGGTGCGCGTCCTGGTCACCGAAGGCCTCGTCATCTCCAAACCCGGGTCCGGCACCTACGTCCGCGCCCGGCCGCCGATCCGCAGCCTCGTCCGCTCCTGGCACGCCAACCTCGGCCGCGCCATGCCGAGCTTCGACAGCGGCGGCGACGCCATCGGCTCCATCGGCTACCGCTCCACAACGGTCGACGGGCCCGCCGCGGTGCGTGACCGTCTCGGCCTGGGCCCGCTCCCTGACGGGGAACGCCCCGACCTGATGAAGACCACGTACACCCGCAAAGCCGCCGGCGAACCCGTCTACCTCGAAACGTCGTGGGAGCCGCTGACGCTGACCCGCGACACCGTGATCGCCCTGCCCGAGGACGGCCCGTACGGCGGCAGAGGCGTCGCCGAGCGGATGCGGCAGATCGGCGTGCACGTCACCCACGCCCCCGAAGTCGTCTCCGCCCGGGCCGCGACGGTCGAAGAAGCGCGGGCGCTCGACATCGCCGCCGGCGACATCGTCCTGCGGATCGAGCGCACCCACTACGCCGAGACCCGGCCCGTCGAGACAGCCGACATCATCCTGCCCGTAGACCGTTACCAGCTCGTCTACGGGCTCTGCATGTGGGACGAGCCCGCCGACAGCGCGTGACGCTCAGCCCGCCCACACCAAGTCGTAGATCGTGATCCGCTGCCCGGCTTCGTCGACGACGAAGAACAGCAGGCCCCGGTCGCCGAACGTCGTCTCCCGGAAGTCCGTCCGGCCGCGGAAGGTCGCCGCCGCGTCCCACGGCTCGTCGACCAGGTCGGCTGTGCGCGCCACCAGCGCGTCGAGCGCGTCTTCCGGCAGCCCTTTCATCTTGACCAGCGCCGAGCCGGCCAAGCTGACCTGGAAGCTCACCGGCGGGCCCGCGCCCGTCCAACCCGCTGCTCCCAGTCCGGGACGACGTCGCCGATCGGCGTCGTCTCGGCCGTTCCGTCGCCGGCCCGCCGCGCCGCCTCGTCGAATCCGGGATCGGCGAGCGCGATCGATTTCAGCCACCATCGGTGCAGCATCTCCTGCAGCAGCCGATACGACTCCGGGCGCAGTGCTGCCTGCACCGCGTCCTCGTACTCCTGCTGGAACTGCCGGCGCCAGTGCGGCGGCAGCGCGGCCAGGATCTCCTGCGGGTCGTGCTGGGCGTGCTGGTCGTGCCTGTGCTCCGGCTGAGCGCTCATACCTGTCACCGTACCTGCGGGGATACGCGGGCACACGCGGAACCATAGGTCGGGCCCGCTGTTCCCGCCCGGCACGCCCGACTCGAACAATCTTTCGTGCCGCTGTCATCCCTGGTTGAATAGTGCTGTTCCCGTGAGGTGAGTGTGGGGACCCGCCTGTTGATGGCCCAGGCGGGGGCCTCCGCATTTCTGCCGGCTAGATCGCGCCGACTCGTTCGACCAGCCGAGGCGTGGGCAGGTCGGACACCGGCCGCCACGCGTACGCCGTCACCTCCTCGTCCTGGATCGTGATCGGGGTGTCCTTAGCCCAGAAGGCGTACCGGAAGTCGGCGTGCCAGTGCGCCGGCTCGCCTTTACCCGGGTTGGCGGGGATCTCGTGGACGTCCACGTCGACCGGGACGACGTCCTGCGACGGCGGGGAGACGGCGTGCTGCCACGGGATGCCGGTCTCCTCCTCCAGCTCGCGCAGCGCCGTCCCGTACAAGGTGACGTCCCCTGGTTCGGCGTGGCCGCCCGGCAGCAGCCACCGCTGCAACGCCCGATGGTGGATCATCAGCACCCGCCCGGCCGAGTCGATGGCCGCCGCGCTGGCCGTGACGTGCAGCGGGAAGGTGGATCGCGAGGCGAGAACGGTGTCCGGGCCGAGCGCATGCGTCAGCTGGGCGACGCTGGGCGCCCGGTCAGGATGAGTGTCGAGGTAGCGGGCCAGGACGGCGCGGAGCTCCTCGTTGGTGATGGTCATGACACTCCATGGAAGACGTTGAGCCAGGTCGCCGCAATCGACTGCCGGACTTCGGCTGGAACCTCCCGCATGCCCGGGTCCTGCTCCCCGCAGGCGAGGAGCGCCAGCCCAGCGATGATCTCCGCCTGCACGAGCAGGATGAAGCTGCCGACCGACGCGCCGTGCAAGAAGTTGACAGCGTTGCCGTCGGCGCACACGTAGAAGTAGTGGCCGGTCCTGCTGTAGCGGGTGACGTGCGGCCCCACCGGGGTGCGCGCGTACAAGCCGACCAGCGAGGCCAGCTCCAGCTCGTCGTCGGAGCTGGTCACCGACGCGATGTAGGCGCCGTTGGGGATGCGGGCGAAGTCGTCCTCCTTCAAGGCGAGGTTGCCGGTGGCGCACACCACCACCCCGGCGTCGGCGAGCGCCTCGGCCAGGCTGGCGGCGGTGCGGTAGCCCTGCGACAGCGCCTGGACGCGCCGCACATGGTCGACGTCGTAGACGGTGACGGCGACATGCCGGGCATGCAGCATCGCCGCCACCGACCGGCCGATCTTGCCGTAGCCGATGACGCAGGCCGGCCGCCCGTACAGGATGTCGTCGCGCGAGCGCACCAGCGCCTCGGTGGAGAACACGACCGACTGGCCGACCAGGTAGTCCTCCGGGTCCTTCAGCGGGGAGCGGGCGACGCTGAACACCGGCACCGACGTCTTGCCGAGCCCGGCGTAGCGCTGATGCCCGTTCTCGGTGTCCTCGACGACGCCCAGCAGCCGGCCGGAGAAGTGCGTGTGCAGGTGCTCCAGCGCAGGCGCGAAGTAGCCGCCGACGTCACACAGCACCAGGTCGCGGCCTGCGGCCCGGCTCTCCATGTACGCCAGCGCCCGCTCCGGGTCGGCGAAGGCGGCACGGTCGAGTTCGTCGACCTGGAGGGCGGCGCCGATCTCGCGGCGGCAGTCGTCGTTGATGCTGCGCGGCTTCGGCAGCACGGCCGCCACGTCGCAGACCCGCGCCACGCCGTCGAGGAACGTGCCGCGCCCAGCGAGCAGATGGGTGATGACGAGCGCGGCCGGCCGGTCGCCGCGCGGCATCGCGTCGGCCACCCGGCGGAAGAACGCGTTGACGCGTCCCCGTTCGAAGTTCTCTAACACGAACCCTCCTCGAATAGATAACTACCTATTCGGAGTGTCCTCCGGGATTGCCCAACCATCAATAGGTAGTGATGTAATGGCGGCCTAGGAGAGGAGGAACCATGGCGCGCTGGCAACAAGTCGCGCAGACCCTTCGCGAGGCGATCGGCGACGCAACCTACCCGCCCGGCACGAGAATCCCCAAAGAGGACGAGCTGTCCGAGCAGTTCGGTTGCAGCCGGACCACGATCCGCCGCGCCGTCGCCCAGCTCACCGTCGAGGGCCTGGTGACGCCGGTCCGCCGAGGAGGCACCTTCGTCCGCGAACAGCCCGACCGTGTCACCCTCGCCCTCGACACCACGGCGCGTCGCGACGATCTCGGCTACTACTTCAGCGAGTCCGTGCAAGACCTGCGCCCGCTACGGCCGCCCACCGTCGACGAAGGGCCGTGCCCACCAGACATCGCCGCACTGCTCGGCCTGCAACCCGGCGACCCCGTCGTCATCCGCGACCGCGTGATGGGGGAGCCCGGCACCGGACGCGTCGTCCAGCTGGCCGCCTCCTACCTGCCCGCCGACCTGGCCGCCGGCACGGTGCTGGCCGACCCCGACACCGGGCCAGGCGGCATCTACGACCGGATGGAACACGACCTGGGCTGGGGACGGCTCGACTGGCAAGGCGTGATCACGGCGCGGCCTGCGACCGCCGACGAGGCGCGGCTGCTCAACCTCGCCCCCGGCGTGCCGGTGCTATGCGTCACCCGCACCACGATCGCCACCGCCGGCCCGGCCGAAGGCCGCGTAGTGGAGGCCAACGCCACCCGCCGCGACGCGAGCCGGTGCGAAGTCCGCTACCCGGTCACCCGCCACACCTGAACCCGGGCACGCGAAAACGCCCCGCCCTCCCCGCGCAGGGGAGGACGGGGCGTTTCTCGTGAGCCTCGCCAACCGGGTTCCGGCGGCCGCGTCGAACCTACGGCTCGACGCGGCCCGGCACCGCCACCAGCGGCCGGCCGCGGTCGTCACGCGGATCAGCGACCGGAGTCACCCGCCGCTGCGACGTCACCCACGCCCACGCCAGATACAGGCCATCCAGCAGCTGCTCCACGCCGCGCTCCGACAGCTCCCACTCCGGCGGGAACCAGCCGAGCGCGACCGCCAGCCTCGTCACACCCATCAGGACCAGCGCGATACCGCCGCGCAGCAGCAGCGGGTACCGCGCCGTGAACGGAATCTTCGGGATCGGATGCATGCGCCCCTCCTCAGGGACAGGCCCGCCACCAGGCGGGCAAGATCACAACGAACACCCGCCACAAACGAGCGTTCCAGGGGTTCGGCGGGGAGCGCCAGCCGCGTCCCGTCGACGGGGAAGAACTCGTCGAGTGGTGCGACCACCGCCAACGCCGCTACCTGTTCCTCACCCCCGCGGGGGCGCACCTGCAGCGCGGCACGCTCAGCTCGCGCGTCCTGCGCCCGGCCGCCGACGGCGTCTACCCGGGGCGCAAGGACCGCAACTGGGAGCGCCCGGCCCGGCCGGTGCTCGCCGACATCGCCGTGTACGGGCCCACACCTGAGCGCGGCCGGCCGCGCGTCGTCGAAGGCGCCTACGCCTGGCCCGGCCGGCCGGTGCGCGTGCCGTGGCCGATGGCCGTCAAGGACGAGGAGTTCGTGCCGCCGCGCGGCCGCGGCCGCCCCGACTGGGCGAGCTGGCCGGAAGAGGAACGGCCGCACCTGGTCAGCTGGCCGCCGCTGCTGCCCGACTTCACCGCGCACTGGGCCCGCCACGGCCAGCAGACCTGGATGGACGACGCCGGCATCAAACGGGCGTTGAAGGTGGAGCGGATGGGGCACACCGACAGCTCCATGTCCGGCCGGTACGGGCACCCCACCGAAGGGATGCGCGAGCAGCTGGTCGACGTCGAACAAGCCCTGTGGGAGAACGCGGTCAGCGAACGGTACAAGATCTGGCCGACCTCGCTCATCCCGGCCCTGGACGCCGAGCTCGCCCGCTGGCGTGATGGCACCGCCAGGCAGATCGTCTCCCAATTTTCTCCCAGAAACAGGAGAAGGGCCCGACCCGCTTAGCGGATCAAGCCCTTCATCTGGTCAAACTCTGTCGGGGTGGCGGGATTTGAACCCACGACCTCTTCGTCCCGAAGCAATTCGAACACCTATTCATATGCGTCACGCCAGCCCTGTGGCCTGCGGTGAGAGTACGGGACCGTCCGTCAACGTTCGTGACCGACCACGGTGATTGTCACGCAGTCTGTCACTCAGTCGAACTCGTAACAGGTAAGAGGCGCCTACAGTATCGGGACACACCAGACATGATGCACCGGGGTCGTCCGTCTGCCGGGTTCTGAGAGAGGGGCGGTCAGAGGGTGCTGGACCGCCCGGCGATCTGGTTGAAGGTGGGCAGGCCCAGGTGGATCACAGAAGGCTTGAGTGCGGCATCGAGCTGAGTCAGCTTCTCCTCGGCGCCCGCCAGGCTGATCTCCAAGCCCTCGACCTCGCCGAGCCAGCCTTCACGCTGAGCTTCGGCGATCCGATCAAACAGGTTCTCGCGGATCTCGATCGGGCGGTCACGCTGGGACGGTTCAGGCCGGAGGAGCGAACATCGGACGCAAGCTTCTCTGAACCAACGAGAGTGTGCCCTGTGATCAGGTGACGGGACGATCAGTCCTGAAGGGGAGGTCCGGTGTGGGGCCGGAGAACGGGTGCGAATGGCGCGGGTGTTAGTTTCCTTCCCGTGTTAAAACACCAGGACGAGACCAGGGCGGCCTACGACGGGGTCGTCGAGCTGTACGCGTCGATGTTTGCTAATCGGTTGGAGACGCAGCCGTTCGCGCGGAACATGATCGGCACCTTCGCCGAGCTCGTGCGTGGCACGGGGAACCTGCGTGCAGCCGACGTCGGGTGCGGACCCGGGCATCTGACAGCTATGCTGCACGACTTGGGGCTGGACTCCTTCGGGCTCGACCTCTCCCCGGCTATGGTCGCCCACGCCCGGCGGGCCCATCCGACGCTGCGGTTCGACGAAGCGCGAATGGAGGCCCTGCCGATCGAGGACGGCGCGCTCGGCGGAGTGCTGGCCCACTACTCGATGATCCATACCCCACCTGGAGAATTGCCCGCGCTGCTCGCCGAACAGGTGCGTGTCCTGACGCCAGGGGGCCTGCTCCTGGTGTCCTTCTTCGGGACCGAGGGACCGGAGCCGGTCCGCTTCGACCACAAGGTGGCGCCCGCCTATAGCTGGCCGGCGGAGCAGTTTGCCGAGTTGCTGACCGGGGCCGGACTCGTCACGGTTGCTCGGTTGCTCCACGACCCAGCGTCCGAGCGGGGCTTCCTCGACACCCATTTGCTGGCCCGCCGCCCGTAGAGCGTGGCCCGTGGCCTGGGTCGGGGTGGTGTAGATCATCCGCGTGGATGAGCTCGGCTAACTTGAAGGTCCTCTTGCCGTACTGATTCGTGTCGCGATCTGGCTGAAGCGGGGCATGCCGAGATCAACCACTTGGCGTTGACGGACTTGCTCTGCATCGAGCTGGGCGAGCTTCTCCTCTGCGCTGGCGAGGCTGACTTGGAGTCCTTCGATCTCACCGAGCCATCCCTCCTGTTCAGCTTCGGTGATTCGGGCGATCAAGTTGTCGCGGATCTCGGCAAGCCGTGCCCGTTGGGCCGGGTCAGGTCGGAGAAGCGAGCATCTGACACAAGCGTGCTCGTGGATGCACGACCTTCCGAAGGCCCGAGCGCAGGTTCCCAGAGAGAGCTTGCGCTTCTCGAAGTGGGCGAGGAAGGCGTCCCACTCCTCGTTCGTCGGGGTCCGATATTCCTCGCTGGGACGAAGCGATCGTCGACGGGCGATGAATGCGCGGTGCGCTTCGATGGCGTCTGTCGGGTAGATGGCGTTGTAGCCCATCGTGGTGTTGATGTCGGAGTGACCGGCCAGGGGTGCACGCTTCGGGATGACCGGCCGGTAGCGGCCTGCCCGTTCTGACTTAAAGGGCTGGTCAGGCTTGTGGTGGGCGTTCGCGCGGCTGCTGCGACGGGAACGGTCAAGCGGAAACGGGTTGATGATTGGCCCGGTGCCCTCGTCCAGGTGGAAGTCGTAGAACGTGCGCAGCACGGTTTCGCAGTGTGCCCGAGTCCTCGCGGCGTACTGCGGGCCGGGCGAGGCCTCGCCCGTGATGGCGTTCGGCGTACCGGGGATCTTCTTCCTTGTCATCCGCGGCTTCGGCGCCGTCTTCTCGGAGTAGCCGGCGTTCCGGTGTCTCCAGTGCAGGCGCTGCGGCTTGTTCGCGATCTGCATCCACCGGGTGAAGTCTCGTGCATCCGCACGAGTAGCCCGGTTCCACTCGATGTCGAGCGCCCACAGGAACCGCCACCAACGCAGCAGGTCCATGCCGTCTGACCGGACCGTGGAGGCGGATTTGCCCTCTGCCTGCAGCTCGGCGAAGAAGGCCCGGACGGGGCCGACGACAATGCCACCCTGGTCGACTATCTGGTACGGCGCCCACTGATCGCCGGTCTTTTGTAGCCGGCCCAACTCGGGCAGGACGAACGTCGCCAAGTCCCGCTCGGGGACATCACCTTGAAGCATCCCGAGAAGCTAGCGGAGAAACGCGTTGACCTGCAAGAACACATGAGTTAGTTCGGTCAACGGGCCTTGTGCCAGCAGTGCAACAGGGCGCTAGGGCTCCTGTACGAGAACGTGGAGACCATGCAGCGCATGATCGATTACGTTCTGAAGCACCAGTCCGAGACGCAAGCTACGGACGCCGTAGAAGCGTAGTCACGCAGTTAGTCACTCAGAGAACAAGAGAGGCCGCTTCCGATCTTCGGAAGCGGCCTTCTACCTGCGGCAATACTGTCGGGGTGGCGGGATTTGAACCCACGACCTCTTCGTCCCGAACGAAGCGCGCTGCCAAGCTGCGCTACACCCCGGTGCACACCGTCTTGCATGTGCGTGGAAAGTCTAGCCGACTTCGCGGGTGCTTGTGACCACTCGGCCCCGCCTCAGCGCCGGGGCACGAGGGTGAGCAGGGACGCCTCCGGGAAACAGGCGAAGCGGGCCGGGGCGTACGGGCTGGTGCCGAGGCCGGCGGACACGTGGAGCCAGGAGGAGTCGTGGCGGCTGAGGCCCTTGACGCGCTTCCTGTCGATGCCGCAGTTGGTGACCAGGGCGCCATAGAACGGGATGCAGAGCTGGCCGCCGTGGGTGTGGCCGGCGAGGAGGAGCTGGTAGCCGTCGTCGGCGAAGCGGGTCATGTTGCGCGGCTCGGGTGAGTGCATGACGCCGAGGCGGAGGTCGGCGTCGGCGGGGGCGGGGCCGGCCACGAGGTCGTAGCGGTCGCGGGAGATGTGGGAGTCGTGGATGCCGGCCACCGCCACGTCGAGGTCGCCGACCTTGACGCGGGCGGTGGTGTTGTTCATGTCGAGCCAGCCCTCGGTGGCCATGCCGGCGCCCAGCTCCTCCCAGGGGAGCGACGGGGTGTGCTGGCGGCGTTCGTTGCGCGAGGTGCGCCAGAGGTAGCGCAGGGGGTTCTTGGGCTGCGGAGCGTACAGGTCGTTGGAGCCGTACACGAACAGGCCGGGGCGGCGCAGCAAGGGCTCCAGGGCGTGCAGGAGCGACGGGACGGCGTCGGGGTGGGCGATCGAGTCGCCGGTGTTGACCACCAGGTCGGGCTCCAGCGCGCCGAGGGAGCGCACCCAGTTGATCAGCATGGTGCGCCGGGGCGTCAGGTGCAGGTCGGACAGGTGCAGGATCCGTACGGGGCGCTGGCCCCGCGCCAGGACCGGCACGTCGAACCGGCGCAACCGGAACGAGTTGCGCTCCACGATCGACGCGTAGGCCACGCCGGCCACGCCGAGCCCGAGCACTGACAGCGGCACTGCGACTGCTTTCCTCACCTCTTCATGATGCCCGACATCCGGCACGGGCCGTCCGCGCACGCGGCAAGATGGACCGCATGAGCGGACTGAAAGACAAGCTGAAGGCCGACCTGACGGCCTCGATGAAGAACCGGGACGAGCTCCGGCTGCGGACCATCCGGATGGCCCTGGCGGCGGTGAACGTCGAGGAGGTCTCCGGCAAGGCGGCGAGAGAGCTCACCGACGCGGAGATCATCAAGGTGCTGACCCGGGAGGCCAAGAAGCGCCGGGAGGCGGCGGAGGCGTTCGGCAACGCGGGCCGCGCCGAGCAGGCCCAGGCGGAGCGCGACGAGGAAGCGGTGCTGGAGGAGTATCTGCCCGCCCAGTTGTCCGACGAGGAGCTGGGCAGGCTGGTCGACGAGGCCGTGTCCGAGACGGGCGCCTCGGGCCCGCAGGCGATGGGTCAGGTCATGAAGGCGGTCAACCCGAAGGTCGCCGGGCGGGCGGAGGGTGGCCGGGTGGCCGCCGCCGTGCGCGCCAGGCTGGCGGGCTGACGTCGTGGCTGGACGGGCCTCCGGTGGAGCGGGCCCGTCCGTCAGTCAGTCGGCCGGCACCAGGCCGGTCTCGTTCCAGTCGCCCCAGCCGCGGTTGTTGTCGCCGCCGCGTCCCCGGTCGCCGCGGTCGTTGTCGCGGTCGAACAGGTCGCGCAGGTCGTCGAAGTCGCGGTCGCCGCGGTCGTCGCGCTCCTTCTTCTTCGGCTTGGGCGCGCACTTGTCGCTGCAGCCGCCGAAGCGGGACCGGTCGGCCGAGTGGAACTTGGCCGGCTCCACGCCCTTGAGGGCGGAGATCATCGATTCCTTCCAGATGGGGCCGGAGATCGAGGCGCCGTACACGTACGAGTAGTAGCGGCCGCCGATGGTCACGCCGATCAGGTTGTGGCTGAAGGCGCCGCGCGGGTCGCCGATGCTGACGGCCGACGAGAGGTTGGGCGTGTAGCCGGCGAACCAGGCGGCGGTGTAGTTGTCGGTGGTGCCGGTCTTGCCGGCGGCGTCGCGGCCGATGCCGCCGACCCCGCTCATCGTGCCCTTGGTGAACACGCCGGACAGGATGGCGCTGACCGCGTCGGCGACCTTCTCGTCCAGGACCTGCTCGCACTTGGGCTTGAACCGGGTGACCTTGCCGTCGCGGTCCTTGACCTCGGTGATGGCCAGCGGGGCGCAGTATTTGCCGCGGGCGCCGAGGGTCGCGTAGGTGTTGGCGACCGTCACCGGGTCGACCTCGTTGATGCCGAGAGTGAAGGTCTCGAACTCGCCCAGCTTCCCGCCGTCGGCCCGCTTGAGCCCCATCTTCTTGGCCGTCTTGACGGTGTCGCAGAGGCCGACGGACTGCTGCAGCTTCATGAAGAACGTGTTGACCGAGCCCCAGGTGCCGCTCTCCAGCGTCTTGAAGCCGCCGCCGCCCTCGCTGGAGTTGTTGACGGTGTGGGAGGGGTCGCCGACGCCGTTGCCTTTGCAGTCCTTGAACGAGCTGTAGCCGGTGGCGCGGTAGCCGTTGGGGGCGGGGAAGCCGTCGGCGAACTTCATGCCCTCCGCCAGCGCCGCGGTCAGCGTGTAGACCTTGGCGGTGGAGCCCTGCTGGAAGCCCCGGCCGCCGCCGTGCGCGGCGTCGGCGACCAGGTTGTAGGACATCTCGTTCTTCTTCTTGGAGTTGCCGAACTTGCGCGAGGCGGCCATGGCCTTGATCTCGCCGGTGCCCGGCACGACCATCGCCTGGGCGGCCACCGGCTTGTCCTTGGGGCTCACGTACTTCTTGATGGCCTTCTCGGCGGCCTTCTGCATCTTCGGGTCGATCGTGGTCTTGATCGTCAGGCCGCCGCGCTGGAGGAGCTTGAGCCGCTCCTCGGCGGTCTTGCCGAAGTCCTTGTTGAGGAGGATCTCGTTCTGCACGTAGAGGCAGAAGTACGGGTATGAGCTCTCCTCGCAGCCGCCGGGCATCTCGACGTCCTTCCAGCCCAGCTTCTTCTTCTTGGCCTCGTCGGCCTCCGGGCGGGTGATCGCGCCGACCTCGGCCATGCGGTCGAGCACGACGTTGCGCCGCTCCAGCAGCAGGGCCCTGGACTTGGGGCCGACGTTGGGGTCGGTGCGGGCGGGGTTCTGCACCGCGCCGGCGAGGGTGGCGGACTCGGCGAGGCTGAGCTCGGAGGCGGGCTTGTCGAAGAAGCGCCGGGCGGCGGCCTGGATGCCGTGGGCGCCCGCGCCGAAGTAGGCGATGTTGAGGTAGCGCTCGAGGATCTCGTTCTTGGTGTACTTCTGCTCGATCGCCATGGCGTAGCGCAGCTCGTTGAGCTTGCGTGAGACGGTCGTGGCGGTGGCGGCGGCCCTCTCCTCGTCGGTCTCGGCGGCGTTGACCAGCACTTGCTTGACGTACTGCTGAGTGATGGAAGAACCGCCCTGCGTGACGCCGCCGGTGGTAAGGTTTTTGATCAGAGCGCGGGCGGTGCCCTCGATGTCGATGGGCCCGTGCTTGTAGAAGCGGAAGTCCTCGATCGCGATCAGGGCTTTCTGCATGATCGGGGCGACCTTGTCGAGGCTGACCGACTGGCGGTTCTCGAAGTAGAACTGCGCGATCTGCTTGCCGTTCGCGTCGACCAGCTTGGTGCGTTCGGAGAGCGGTGGCTCTTCGAGCTCCTCGGGCTTGAGGTCGAGCGCTCCCACGGCCGACTTGGCGGAGACGCCCGCGCCGCCCACGGCGGGCAGCGCGACGGCGGCTGCGAGCACGCCCGCGGCCACGCCGGCCGTCGTCAGTTTGATGACGTTCAGGATCGGCGCGAAACGATCTTTGCCCTGAGCTTGCACGGTCCCAAGCCTACGTCGAAAGCGTGAGGCTAACGGTAACACCACACCATTTCGCCTTGACTGGTAGGGGTGACTAGTCATTCCCGGTCAAGAGTCCAGCGAGAATTTGGTCCTCTGGGGTCTGTCGGTCCGAAGGTCTCGTTGCGTACGTTCTCCCTGCGGCAACTGAATACGGAGGCTCGGCGCCCGCGCCCGTCGGCCCCAAATGACGACTGACCACCTAAGGGGAGTGGGGTCGAAAATGTGGATCACGGATTGGACCTCCCGTGCCGCCTGTCGAGGTGCGGACCCGGACGCGCTGTTCGTCCAAGGGGCTGCGCAGAACAGGGCGAAGCTGATCTGCCGAGGATGCCCGGTCCGTACCGAATGCCTCGCCGATGCGCTGGACAACCGCATCGAGTTCGGGGTATGGGGCGGTATGACCGAACGCGAACGGCGTGCGCTGCTACGGCGGCGACCCGACGTGGACTCGTGGCGTGAGCTGCTCGAGTCCGCGAAGGAAGAGTACGAGCGGACCAACGAGCTGATCGCCGGCTGATCGGTCCAGGCGAGGCGCGGCCGGCGAAGTCGCCGGCCGCACTCTTATGCCTTCGCCATGAGCTCGCCGATGCGGCGCAGGCCGGCCAGGTCGTGTACGTCCTCGGACATCGCGGCGACCTGGGCGACCGGCACCGTCGGGTGCGCGGTCACGAAGCGGTCCTGCTCCCGGTGCTCGCGAGCCGCGAGTTGCATCCTCCCGGTGTGCAGCCGCAGCACAGCGGCGGTCAACTCGTGCTCGCCCCGTGATTGCAGGTCCTCGGCGGCCGCGGCGCTCCTCACTCCTGAGAGCGTCGCGGCCGGTGACTCGTGCACCCGGTTGACGACCAGGCCGGCGAGGGGCATGCGCTCCTCGGCCAGCCGCTCGACGAAGTAGGAAGCCTCGCGCATGGCGTCGCGCTCCGGCGCGGCGACCACGAGGAAGGCCGTGCCGGGCGCCTGCAGCAGCTTGTACGTGAGTTCGGCGCGCTGCCTGAAGCCGCCGAAGACGGCGTCGAGCGCTGACACGAACGTCTGCAGGTCCTTGATCACCTGGGCGCCGAGCAGTTTGGTCAGCGCGCCGGCGACGAACCCGAACCCGGCGTTGAAGATGCGGAAGGCGCTGCGCCCGCCGGCCTTGGCCGGGGCGGTGAGCAGCCGGATGAACCGCCCGTCGAGAAACCTCCCGAGCCGCTCGGGCGCGTCGAGGAAGTCGAGCGCGGAGCGCGACGGCGGGGTGTCGACGATGATCAGGTCCCACTCGTCGGAGCGGCGGAGCTGGCCGAGCTTCTCCATGGCCATGTACTCCTGGGTGCCGGCGAAGCTCGACGACAGCGACTGGTAGAAGGGGTTCGACAGGATCTGGCGGGCCCGCTCCGGGTCGGCGTGCGCCTCGATGATCTCGTCGAACGTGCGCTTCATGTCGAGCATCATCGCGAAAAGCTGGCCGCCGCTCTCGCACTCGACGATGCGGCGCGGGGTGTTGTCGAGCTCGCTCAGCCCCATCGCCTGGGCCAGGCGCCTGGCGGGGTCGACGGTGAGCACCACGGCGCACCTGCCGCGCTCGGCGGCACGCAGGCCGAGCGCCGCGGCGGTGGTGGTCTTGCCGACGCCGCCGGAGCCGCAGCAGACGATGATGCGGGTGCCGCTGTCGTCGAGGATGGCGTCGATGTCGAGGGTGGCGGGCTTTCTCACGCTGCTCCCTGGGTGCGGATGCTCTCGGCCAGCTCGTACAGGCCCGCGAGGTCGACCCCGTCGGCCAGCAGCGGCAGCTCGTAGCTGGGCCGTTCGGCGGCGGTGAGGGTCTCGCGCTCGTCGCGTTCGATCTCGGTGCGGCGGGCGTGCTCGGCGAGCTCCTCGGCGAGCGCCTCGGCCAGGGCCTTGGCGTCGCCGCCGGTGGCCAGGCCGGCGGCCTCCAGACCGGCGACGAGCTCGGCGGTGTCGACGCGGCCCTTGACCGCCTTGTCGAGGACCGGCTGGGGGAGGAGCGGCTCGCGCACCATGTTGATGAAGACGCCGCCGGGGGGCAGGCCAGCCGCCTGAAGATCGGCGAGGCCGTCGAGCGTTTCCTGGACGGGCATTTCTTCCAACAAAGTCACGAAATGCACCGCTGTTTCCGGGCTTTTCACGACGCCTCGTACGAGATCGGAATGGTTCTTGATGGGGCCGACCCTCGCCAGGTCCGCGACCTCCTCCGTGACGTTCAGGAAGCGCGTGATGCGGCCCGTCGGCGGCGCGTCGAGGACCACCGCGTCGTAGACCCGCTTGCCGTCCTTGCCGCGCCGGCGCACCGCCTCGCTGGTCTTGCCGGTGACCAGGACGTCGCGGAAGCCGGGGGCGATCGTGGTGGCGAAGTCGAGCACGCCCATCTTGGTCAGCGCCCGGCCCGCCCTGCGCATGCCGTAGAACATCTCCAGGTATTCGAGCATGGCCTCCTCGGGGTCGACGGCCAGCGCGCAGACGTCGCCGCCGTCGGGGGCCACCGCGATGCGGCGCTCCTCGTACGGCAGCGGCGGCAGGTCGAAGATCTGGGCGATGCCCTGCCTGCCCTCCACCTCGACGAGCAGCACCTTGCGCCCGCCCGAGGCGAGGGCGAGCGCGAGAGCGGCGGCCACCGTCGTCTTTCCGGTGCCGCCCTTGCCGGTGACGACGTGCAGTCGCACACCGTCCCAATCCGTGTCCCGAGAGTCCACGATTCGAGGCTACCGAACGGTCATTTGACGCAAGCCCACGAGTGCCCCGGAGATTGCTCACACTACGCTGATGGCCATGAAGAAATGGGAGTACCTCACGGCTCCGGTGCTGATCCACAACACCAAGATGATCCTCGACAACTTCGGCTCCGACGGCTGGGAGCTGGTCCAGATCCTTCAGGGCGCCACGCCCGAGCAGCTGGTCGCCTACTTCAAGCGGGAGAAGCAGTGACTCCGGAGCAGAAGATCGCCGACCTCGGGCTGGAGCTGCCCGAGGTGGTCGCGCCGCTGGCCGCGTACGTGCCGACCGTGCGGACCGGCAACCTGGTCTACACCTCGGGCCAGGTCCCGGTGGTGAAGGGCGAGGTGCGGTTCACCGGCAAGCTCGGCGCCGACGTCACCGTCGAGGACGGCCAGGAGGCGGCCAGGATCTGCGCGCTCAACGCGCTGGCCGCGCTGAAGGCGGAGGTCGGTGACCTGGCCGAGGTCAAGCGGATCGTCAAGGCCGTGGTGTTCGTGGCCAGCGCCCCCGACTTCACCGGGCAGCCGCAGGTCGCCAACGGGGCCAGCGAGCTGCTGGGCGAGGTGTTCGGCGAGGCCGGCAAGCACGCGCGCAGCGCGGTCGGGGTGGCGGCGCTGCCGCTGAACGTCCCGGTCGAGGTGGAGCTCATCGCCGAGGTGTCCTGAACGCCGGATATGTCACTATGACCGAGTGATGTTCTAGTTGGAGGTCATCGTGGCTGGTCTTCGGTTCTCTCGGGAACACGCCGAACACATCAGAGACGTGCTGTCCGGGCGTGTCGCCCCGGTCCGCGCGCGGGACGCCGCCACCGTGGCGCTCTTCCGCGCGGGCCGGGCGGGCGGCATCGAGGTCTACCTGCTGCGGCGCAAGGCGACCATGGCCTTCGCCGCCGGCGCGTACGTCTTCCCCGGCGGGTCGGTCGACCCGCGCGACACCGACCAGGCCGTGGCCTGGGCGGGGCCGTCGCCCGCCGAGTGGGCGCGGGCCTTCCGCGCCGACGAGGCGGTGGCCAGGGGCCTGGTGTGCGCGGCCGTACGCGAGACGTTCGAGGAGTCGGGGGTGCTGCTCGCCGGGCCCGGCCCCGACTCCGTGGTCGCCGACACCCGGGGCGACGACTGGGAGGCCGACCGGCTGGCCCTCATCGACAGGAGCCTCGGCTTCGCCGACTTCCTCGCCAAGCGCGGCCTGGTGCTCCGCTCCGACCTGCTCAAGCCGTGGGCCCACTGGATCACGCCCGAGGCCGAGACGCGGCGTTTCGACACCCGCTTCTTCGTCGCCGTGCTGCCCGAGGGCCAGCGCACCCGCGACGTGGGCGGCGAGGCCGACCAGGTCGAGTGGCGCCGCCCGGCCGAGGCCCTCGCCATGGCGGACCGGGGCGAGATCTTCCTGATGCCTCCCACGTACCGCACTCTCAGCGACCTGGCCCGCCACGACGGCGTGGAGTCGGTGCTGGGCGAGCGGCGGGAGATCGTCACCGTGCTGCCCAGGGTCGTGGAGGTCGACGGCGAGTTCCGGCTGGAGTCGGCATGAGCGGCCTGCACATCCCGCTCGACACGCCCGACGGGTCGCGCACCGCGCACGCGGAGAACCTCCTCGCGCCCAACCCGTCGATCATGACGCTCGACGGCACCAACACGTGGGTGATCGGCGGCCGGGAGGTCGTCGTGGTCGATCCGGGGCCCGACGACGAGGCGCACCTGCTCCGGGTCCGCGACCACCTGGGGGATCGCCGGGTGACCCAGATCCTGCTCACCCACGGGCACTTCGACCACAGCGGCGGGGCCAGGCGGTTCGCCGGGCTCGTCGGAGCGCCGGTGCGCGCCCTGGACCCGCGCCACCGGCTGGGCGACGAAGGGCTCGCCGACGGTGACGTGGTCGTCGTGGACGGGCTGGAGATCCACGTGTACGGCACGCCCGGCCACTCGGCGGACTCGCTCTGCTTCTGGCTGCCGGAGGACCGGGCCATGCTGACCGGCGACACCGTGCTCGGCCGGGGCACCACGATCATCGCGGGTGACGGCGGCCTGGCCGACTATCTGCGCAGCCTGGACCGGCTCAGGGCGGCGGCGGAGAGCCTGGAGGCGCAGGCCCTGCTGCCCGGCCACGGCCCCGTGCTGCCCGACCCGATCGGCGCGCTCGACAGCTACATCGCGCACCGGCGGGTGCGCCTCGACCAGATCAAGGAGGCACGGCGCCAGGGCGCGCGCACGCCGCGGGAGATCGTACGGATCGTGTACGCGGACGTCGACAGGTCGCTCTGGCCCGCGGCCGAGATGTCGGTGCGGGCCCAGCTCGACTATCTGGACCGGTTGTAGAGCCGGTCGTGGTCGAGGATCACCACGGCCTTGGCCTCGATGCGCAGCCAGCCGCGGTGCGCGAAGTCGGCCAGGGCCTTGTTGACCGTCTCGCGGGAGGCGCCGACGAGCTGGGCCAGCTCCTCCTGGGTGAGGTCGTGGTGGACGCGCATGCCGTCGTCGGTTTTGGTGCCGAACCGCTCGGCCAGGTCGAGCAGCTGCTTGGCCACCCGGCCGGGCACGTCGGTGAACACCAGGTCGGCCAGCACGTCGTTGGTGCGGCGCAGCCGCTGGGCGAGCGCCCGCAGCAGGTGGAGCGCCACCTCCGGGCGGCCCGTCAGCCAGGGGCGCAGGTCGTCGTGGCCCAGCCCGGCCAGGCGCACCTCGGTCAGCGCGGTCGCGGTGGCCGTGCGCGGACGCGGGTCGAACAGCGACAGCTCGCCGAACATCTCGCTCGGGCCGAGCACGCTGAGGACGTTCTCCCGGCCGTCGGGGGAGGTGCGGGAGAGCTTGACCTTGCCTTCGAGCACGACGTAGAGCCGGTCGCCCGTCTCGTTCTCGTGGAAGATCGTCTGCCCTTTGGACAACTGGACCTCGGTGATGCTCGTCCTGAGCGCCGCGGCGCTCTCCCGGTCGAGCGCGGCGAACAGGGGGGCCTTGCCCAGCACGTCTTCGGTGTTCACTCTGCCTCCTCTGCTGCCATTGTGACGCACACCACTCCGGGCGGCACACCTGGCGAGCCAGGCTCGCCCGGGGGTGCCGCTCAGCGGCTGGATGAACCGCGTGCCGGGCTCGAAATGGTTCCCCCCACGACGAGCCGTGCGATCCTCCTGCCGAAGTGTACGAACAAAACCGTCAACATGCTTACTCATCCCCCGCTCAGAGCCCTCCAGTCCGTTACATACACCGTTAAAAACGGCCCAATCCCCCGAAGAGGGGATTTATGATCTTCCTTCTCATGGCCGGCTCTCCTCGTACGCGGAAAGAAAGCGTCATGTCCCGGGAAGCGGCGGGTGGCCATACCCTTGCGGCATGGCGACGAACGTGGCGGGCGCCCGCGGACGCAAGCCGGAGACCCGGCTGGGGCTGGTGCGGCGGGCCAGGAAGATGAACCGGATCCTCGCGGACACCTACCCCGACGCTCACTGCGAGCTCGACTTCACCAACTCGTTCGAGCTGCTGGTCGCCACCGTGCTGTCGGCGCAGACCACCGACGTGCGGGTCAACCTGACCACGCCCGCGCTGTTCGCCAAGTATCCGACGCCCGACGACATGGCCGCCGCCGACCCTGAGGACCTCGAAACGATCATCAAGCCGACCGGGTTCTTCCGGGCGAAGACCCGCTCGCTGATCGGGCTGGCCAAGGGGCTGCGCGACCGCTTCGGCGGCGAGGTGCCGCGCAAGATGGACGATCTCGTCTCGCTGCCCGGCGTCGGCCGCAAGACCGCCAACGTGGTGCTCGGCAACGCCTTCGGGGTGCCGGGGCTGACCGTCGACACCCACTTCCAGCGGCTGGTGCGCCGCTTCGGCTGGACCGAGGAGGCCGACCCGGTCAAGATCGAGCAGGTGGTCGGCGAGCTCATCCCCAAGCGCGAGTGGACCGTCTTCTCCCATCGGATCATCTGGCACGGCCGCCGCATCTGCCACGCCCGCAGGCCCGCGTGCGGCGTCTGCCCGCTGGCGGCGCTCTGTCCCTCGTACGGCACCGGCCCGACCGCCGTCGAGGAGGCGCGCAAACTGGTGCGTTCCGGTCCCTTCTCCTGAGCGGGGAAGTTCGGTGATCCCCGCGGTGTTGGAGAAGTCGTGACCGAGGTGCCCCACTGGCTTGACCAGCTCGCCGCGAACGCCGTACAGACCCGTGTCCCCCCGGGGCTGCGCCCGCCCGTGCGGGGCGGACGCAGGGCGGCGGTGCTGGCGCTGTTCGGCGACGGCCCCTACGGCCCCGACGTGCTGCTGATCCAGCGCAGCACGCGCGGACGGCGCCACCCCGGCCAGCCGGCGTTCCCCGGCGGCGGCGTCGACCCCGAGGACGACGGGCCGATCGGCGCGGCGCTGCGCGAGGCCGAGGAGGAGACCGGCCTCGACCCGCGCGGCGTCACCGTCCTCGGCACCATGCCCGAGCTCTACCTCTCCCACAGCGACAACCGGGTCACCCCCGTGCTCGGCTGGTGGCACGACCCGTGCGCGGTGCACGCCGCCTCGCCCGACGAGGTCGACTCCGTCGAGCGGGTGCCGGTGACCGAGCTGACCGACCCGGCCAACCGCCTCATGCTGCGCCACCGGGCCGGGCTCGCCGGGCCGGCCTTCCGGGTGCGCGGGATGCTCGTGTGGGGGTTCACCGCGGCGGTGCTCGACGGGCTGCTGCGCGAGGGCGCGATGGAGCTGCCGTGGGACCGCGACCGGGTGGAGGAGATCCCGCCCGAGGTGCTACAGCTCGCGGCCCGTGGCTAGCGCCACGCCGAGCGAGGCCCAGCCGGCCACGTCGGCGTCGGCGTCCAGGGTCAGCGAACGCAACGCGGCCAGCCCCGTACGGTCGGGTGGGTCGCCCAGCACGTGCTGCAGCGCGTAGGCCGCCCCGTACCTCACCCGCGGGTCGCGATGGGCGGCCAGGTCGATCACCGACGGCAGCGAGCGCGGGTCCCCGAGATGACCGAAGGCGATCAGCACCGAGTACAGCACCACCGCGTCGTCCTCGCTGGCCGCCAGATAGCGCAGGATCGGCAGCGCGCGGTCCACGTACGCCCCCAGCAGGCCCAGGATGTCGACGCCCAGCAGCCGCTCGGCGGTCCCGTCGGCGGCGCACAGCCGCCGGGCCTCGATGAAGCACTCCAGATCGCCGCGCTCCCGCAGCCGGCTGATCACCTGCCAGCGCACCGGCCCGTCCGGGTCGGTGTCGCGCAGAGCTGCCTCGATGAGACCACGAACTGTTCCCTCGAACGGCGGCATGCGGATCACGTTAGCCACGGGCCGCGGGCGGTCCTGGCAGAAGACATGCACACTTGACCCAGACCCTGGTTAGCTTTGAAGCGTGCGCGGTGATCTGCTTGACCTCATATTGATCGGCCTCGTGATCGCTTTCGGGATCTCGGGATACCGGCAGGGCTTCATCATCGGGGTGATGAGCTTCGTCGGGTTCGTGGGCGGGGCCGTCCTGGGGGTGTTCATCGCGCCGCCGATCTCCCGAACCGTCGTCGACGGCGACACGCCGCAGGCGCTGCTCGCCATCGTGATCGTCTTCCTGGCCGCGACGATCGGACAGTTCGCCTCCTCGACCATCGGGGCCGTGGTGCGCTCGCACGTCACGTGGGAGCCCGCCAAGGTGGCCGACGCGGTCGGGGGCACGTTCGCCAGCGCGCTGTCGGTCCTGGTGATCGCGTGGCTGATCGGGTCGCTGATCGTCTCGACCTCGTTCACCCCGCTGGTCGACCAGGTCAAAGGGTCGTTGCTGCTCACCACCGTCGACCAGGCGATCCCGCAGGCCGCGCGCAACTGGCAGCAGCCGTTCAAGAAGTTCATCGACCGCTCCGAGTTCCCGCCGGTGTTCGACGCGATCGGCGCGGGCCAGCTCGTGGACGTCGAACCGGCCCCCCGCAGCATCCTCAAGGGCGCCAAGCTGGAGCGGGCCACCCGCGCCATCGTCAAGGTGCAGGGCAACGCCGAGAGCTGCAACAAGCACATCGAGGGCACCGGCTTCGTCTACGCCCGCGACCGCATCATGACCAACGCCCACGTGGTCGCCGGGGTGACCCGCGACCTGCAGATCGTCGACCACAGCGGCCGGCGTCACGCCGCCACCGTGGTCCGCTACAACCCGCGCCGCGACATCGCCGTCCTGCGCGTCCCGGGGCTCGACCTCCCGGCGCTGGCCTTCAACGGCGAGGCCGAGAAGGGCGACAACGCGATCATCGCCGGCTTCCCGAAGGGCCAGGGCTTCTCCGCCGAGCCGGCCCGCATCCGCAGCCGCATCAACAACGCCGAGAGCCCCGACATCTACCGCGACACCAACGTCACCCGCTCGGTGTACGCGATCCGCGGCCTGGTGCTGCCCGGCAACTCCGGCGGCCCGCTGCTCTCGGTCGACGGCCGGGTGTACGGGGTGATCTTCGCGGCCGCGGTCAGCCAGGAGGAGACCGGCTACGCGCTGACCGCCGACGAGGTCCGCCCGGACGCCGAGCAGGGCAAGAACGACACCAGCCCCGCCGACACCCAGCAGTGCGACTAGGTCAGGTCGTCCGGCTCCGGCAGCTCGGCCAGGATCAGCGCGACCGCCTCGGCGGCGTCGCTGTCGTCGTGCAGGCCGGACGCCGCCCTGCCCACCGCGTCGTACGGGTCGCCGTACGACTGCACCCGGGCCGCGCCGCGGGCGAACAGCGTCAGCGCGCCCCGCGCGTTGCCGCGCTGCAGGTGGGTCAGGCCCACGCAGATCTGCGCGAGGCCCTGCCACAGCTCGCGCTCCTCCTCGGGGGCGCACTTCCAGCGCCCCTCGAACACCTCGTGCGCGCTGAACGGCAGGCCCTCCTCCAGGAACCGGCGGCCGTCGGCGACCGCCTGCCCGGTGGTGGGCGCGTAGTCGTCGGGCACCCTCGGCATGCCCTCCGAGCCGTACGGCAGCGGCCGGCCGAACGCGTCACGCGGGCGGGCGTTGCGCGGGCGGCCCTCCGGATCTCGGTCTCTCATCGGTCGGGCTCCGGGTCGTCGAGCCAGCCGAGCAGCTCGGTGTCGAACACGTCGGGAATCTCCTCGTGCGGGAAGTGGCCCGCCCCCTCGAACAGCCGCCACCGGTACGGGGCGGCCACGTAGCGGCCCGACCCCTGCGCGGTGCGCGGCAGCGTGCAGGTGTCGAGCGCCCCGTGCAGCTGCAACGTCGGCGCCTCGACCTCGGTCCGCATGGCCCTGGCGTACCGCCGCCCGTCGGGGCGGAGCTGCGAGCGGCCGAACCACCGGTGATACTCCAGCGCGCAGTGGGACACGGCCGGGATCGTGAACGCCTCGCGATACGTACGCGAGGTCTCCTGGTCCGGCCACCCGGGCCCGGACCAGTCGTCGAGCAGCCTGCCCACCAGCGCGCCGCCGCGCCTGGTCAGCCTGCGCTCGGGCAGCAGCGGAAGCTGGAAGCCGAACGCCCGCCGGCTCGCCTTGAGCTGGCCGAACGGGTCGGTCAGCAGCGCGTTGCGCAGCCGCAGGGGATGCGGGGCGGACACCGTCACCAGCCGGTGCACGCATTTGGGGTCGAGCACGGCCATCGTCCAGGCCAGCAGCCCGCCCCAGTCGTGGCCGACCACGATCGCGCCGGTCTCGCCGAGCGCCTTGATCAGCCCGGTCGCGTCGGCGGCCAGCGTCGGCAGGTCGTAGCCGCGCGGCGGCTTGTCGCTGCCGCCGTAGCCGCGCAGGTCGACCGCGACCGCGCGGAAGCCCGCCTCGGGCAGCGACCTGAGCTGGTGCCGCCACGTCCACCAGAACTGCGGGAAGCCGTGCAGCAGCAGCACCAGCGGGCCGTCGCCGGCCTCCACGACGTGGAACCGCGTGCCCCCCGCGTGCACCGTGCGGTGCGTCCAAGGGCCTTCGATCTGGACGACGGCCTCGTCAGACGCCACCGGGTGTCACCGGCCTCTTGACCGGGACCGGTCGATCGTCCGCCACCGGGACCTCATCCGGATGGGCGATCTCCTTGAGGCCCTTCAGCGACCGGGCGGTCCGCTTCATCCCGGCCAGCCCCTTCAGCTTGCGGATTCCGACGTAGACCAGCAAAGCCGCGACAAGCAGGTAGAAGACGGTCACGGCGAGGAAGGCCACCCACGTCGGCATCCACTGAGCGAGCACGAAGGCGATCGCGAAGGAGGCGAGGATCAGGCACAGGTGGGCCATGAAGGCGGCGGCGGCGAACAGGCCCCCGGCCGTGCCGACCCGCTTGGCGTCGAACCTGAACTCGGCCTTGGCCAGCTCGATCTCCGAACGGACCAGAGTCGAGATGTGATCGCTCGCCTGGGCGACGAGCGAGCCCAGCGATTCTTCCTCGGGAGTCTGCGGCATGAACGTCTCCTATCGAGGCCTGATGGCCGTGTCAATCATCGTCAGCGGGATGCGACGCCCGCATACCGTATGGGACCCGGCCCCACCGCCGCGTCCCACCCGTGGAGCCCGCCTGACTGCCTCGCCGCCCCGGCCGAACATCCCAGGAACCTGCCCACCACGCGCCCCGCAATCACTCCCAGATCTACCCGATCCGAGAACATAGCGCCGAGCCGGTCCGGCACACGAGCGACCCCCCGCCCGGATGATCCAGGGCAGGGGGTCGCGTACGAGGGCTTCTAGTCTTCGGCCTTGGCCGACGGGAGCTTCTCCGAGATCAGGTTCATCACCGTGCTGTCGGCCAGCGTCGTGACGTCACCGATGCTCCGGTTCTCCGCCACGTCGCGCAGCAGCCGCCGCATGATCTTGCCGGACCGGGTCTTGGGCAGCTCGGGCACCACCAGGATCTGGCGGGGCTTGGCGATCGGGCCCAGCGTCTTGGCCACGTGCGCGCGCAGCTCGGCCGCGATGTCGTCGCTCTCCTCGACCGTGCCGCGCAGGATGACGAACGACACGATGGCCTGGCCGGTCACCGGGTCGGTGGCGCCCACGACCGCCGCCTCGGCCACCTTCGGGTGGCTGACCAGCGCGCTCTCCACCTCGGTGGTGGAGATGTTGTGGCCGGAGACGAGCATGACGTCGTCGACCCGGCCCAGCAGCCACAGGTCGCCGTCCTCGTCCTTCTTGGCGCCGTCGCCGGGGAAGTACATCCCGTCGAACCTCGACCAGTACGTGTCGATGTAGCGCTGGTCGTCGCCCCAGATCGTGCGGAGCATGGCCGGCCACGGCTCGCGGATGACGAGGAACCCGCCGCCGCCGTCGGGCACGCTGTTGCCCTGGTCGTCGACCACGTCGGCGACGATGCCGGGCAGCGGGCGCATGGCCGCGCCCGGCTTGGCGTGGGTCACGCCGGGCAGCGGGCTGATCATGATGGCGCCCGTCTCGGTCTGCCACCAGGTGTCGACCACCGGGCAGCGGTCGCCGCCGATGTTCGCGCGGTACCAGACGTACGCCTCAGGGTTGATCGGCTCGCCCACCGAGCCCAGGACGCGCAGGCTCGACATGTCGAACTTGGCGGGGATGTCGTCGCCCCACTTCATGAACGTGCGGATGGCCGTGGGCGCGGTGTAGAGAATCGAGATCTTGTACTTCTGCACGATCTCCCAGAACCGCCCGCGGTGGGGGGTGTCGGGCGTGCCCTCGTAGATCACGCTCGTCGCGCCGTTGGCCAGCGGGCCGTACACGATGTAGGAGTGGCCGGTCACCCAGCCGATGTCGGCGGTGCACCAGTAGATGTCGGTCTCGGGCTTCAGGTCGAAGACCGCGTCGTGCGTCCAGGCCGTCTGGGCCAGGTAGCCGCCGGTGGTGTGCAGGATGCCCTTCGGCCTGCCGGTGGTCCCGCTGGTGTAGAGGATGTAGAGGGGGTCCTCGGCGCCGTGCGGCTCGGCGGTGTGCTCGGTGCTCTGGCGGTCGACGACGTCGTGCCACCACAGGTCCTTGTCGCCGAACGCGACGTCCTGTCCGGTGCGCCGGACCACCAGGACCTTCTCCACCTGAGGGCTCTCGGCGACGGCCTCGTCCACGGTCGGCTTGAGCGCCGACGGGGCGCCGCGGCGGTAGCCGCCGTCGGCGGTGACGACCAGCTTGGCGTCGGCGTCGTGGATGCGGCTCTTCAGCGCCGCCGAGGAGAAGCCGCCGAAGACCACCGAGTGGACGGCGCCGATGCGCGCGCAGGCCAGCATGGTGATCGGCAGCTCGGGGATCATCGGCAGGTAGACGGCCACCCGGTCGCCCTTGCCCACACCCAGCTCGCGCAGGGCGTTGGCGGCCTTGCAGACCTCGTCCTGCAGCTCGGCGTAGGTGATCACCCGGGAGTCGTCCTCGGGCTCGCCCTCCCAGTAGTAGGCGACCTTGTCGCCGTGGCCGGCCTCGACGTGCCGGTCGACGCAGTTGTAGGCGACGTTCAGCTCGCCGCCGACGAACCACTTCGCGAAGGGCGCGTTCCACTCGAGCGTGGTGTCCCAGCGTTTGGCCCAGGTCAGCCGTTCGGCGACACGCTCCCAGAAGCCGAGGCGATCCGCGTCCGCCTCGGCGTAAGCGGCGGCGGTGACGTTCGCGGCCGCCGCCAGCTCGGCCGGTGGCGCGAACCGGCGGTTCTCCTGCAGCAAGTTGGACAGGGCCTGGGTCTCTTTGCCAGGGGTCTCCGGGGCCACCTTCGCGCTCCTTCTAGGGCCAGATCGGGTAGGTCATGTCCCACTTCACCAGGTCACAGCACCCCCACACAAGAGGTCTAGACAGGTCTGTACCGTTCGGCGCAGGAAGTCGACAGCTTGCCGATTTGAATGACAAAAGCTATTGAAACGTTGTCATCCTGAAATGTCTCCCTTGGAGCGCGCCAATTGGAGGCGGCTTTATGGGCCCCGCGAGAGTGATCCTCTACCCGCGGGTATGGTCGATATCCGTGAGTGACCCATTGGCCGCCCTCGCGCGGCTTCCCGGCGTGTCCGAAGCGGTCGACGCCGCACGGGAGGCCGTCGACCGGCTCTACCGCCACCGCGTCCTGCGCCGGGCGAGCCCGGCCGTGTCCACCGAGTCGTCGCTGCGCGGCGCCCGCGCGTCCGCCGCGATCGAGGGCGCGGACGTCCCGCTCGACGCGCTGCGCAGGGACGAGGCGCACGACCCGGTCGTGCAGGGGGCGCTGCGCGCCTCCGCGGAGCTGGGCCGCCTCGGGCCGACCTGGCGCAAGGCCCCCAGGCAGGTGCTGGCCCGCCTGCACACCGTCGCCGCGGCCGGACTGACCGGCCAGGAGGCGTTGGGCCGGCCCCGGACCGCCGACGCCGCTCCCGACCCGCTCGGCCTGGGCGCGGCGCCGTCCGCCGAGGAGACCGCGGCCCGGATGGAGCGCCTGATCTGGCTGATGGACGGCGCCACCAAGGCCGCCCCGGCGCTGGTGCTGGCCGCCGTCATGCACGCCGAGCTGGCGGTGCTGCGGCCCTTCGGCACGGCCGACGGCGTCGTGGCGCGCGCCGCCGAGCGGCTCACGCTGGTGGAGTACGGGCTCGACCCCAAGTCGCTGGTGGCCGTCGAGGTGGGGCATCTGGAGCTGCCGTACGCCGAGGGCTTGCGGGCCTATCTGAGCGGCACACCCGAGGGCGTGGCCCAGTGGATACAGCAATGTGCCTCTGCGGTAAGCCTGGGGGTGCGGGAAGCGGTCGCCATCTGCGAAGCCATGCAAAGAGGCTGAGAAACGTAGCTGACGGCGCCTCTGTCAAGAGACGCCGTCCGCCGGTGCATCACGCCGGGTTACCAAGCGTGCACCTCAATTCGTCGGAGCGGGTCAAGCCCGTCACGACGCGCCTCCCGCGGCTGGTCGCGCGTGGGTACCCGGTTGACGCACCCGGACCACTGGTCCGTGACACCTTTCTATGACGGATCAGCCCTGATGGGAACCCCCGGGAGCAAGACCTTTACCGGAGGTTGGCCGCGTGTCCGGTGTGGCGGATCGGCGTCGCGGTACGGGGCGTGGTTATCAAGCCGTGATGATCACTGTCCGTGATCGGCTTTATGTGATCGTTATGCGATTATGAAAAAACTTGGCGGAAATACCAGATTGCGCCTCGACGAAACTCGAGTGGATCGGGCAGCATACGGTGGTATCACCAGAAACTGGAGTGACTGCGCATGGGTTGGGTTTCCAAGTCCCTTGCCATGCTCCGGTGAAGTGATGAAAGCTTTCTTCTGAAACGGGACCGGCTCTACCCCCCCGGAGCCGGACCGAACAGGCGACCCCCGCTCTCCCCCCCGGCGGGGGTCGCCCCATTTCCGGACTTCGCCCGTAGCCGTCGTCCACAGCCTGTGCACGGCCTGCGGCGTCATCCCCAGAACCGCGTTCGCCTCCCCGCGCCCGGCCTCGTCCCGGGCATGGTCGGACCTCCCCGACCCCGAGGGAGTCCGATGAATCGCCCACTGGTCATCACCGAGGACCGCGACCTGCTCGACGACCTGGTCCGCGTCGCCGCCGCGGCCGGCGCCCAGATCGACGTGGCCCACGCGCCGGCCCACGCCCGCCCGTTCTGGAGCCTCGCCCCGCTGGTGGTCGTCGGCGCCGACCTCGCCGACGCCGTCGCCGCCTGCGCCCCTCCCGCCAGAGACCGCGTGCTCCTCGTCACCCGCGCCCCCGACGACCCCGACACCTGGCGCCGCTGCGTCTCGGTCGGCGCCCAGGCCGTCGTGCCCCTCCCCGACGAGGAGCGCCGCCTGGTCGAGGAGTTCGCCGACGCCATGGAGCCCCACCCGCGGTCTGGGGCGGTCCTCTGCGTCATCGGCGGCCGGGGCGGCGCGGGCGCCAGCGTCCTGTCGGCGTGCCTGGCGCTCAGAGCCTCCGGCGACCGCCTCCGCACCCTCCTGGTCGACGCCGACCCACTGGGCGGTGGCCTGGACGCCCTTCTGGGCCAGGAGGAGACGCAGGGGGCCCGCTGGGCCGACCTGGTGGCCAGGCAGGGCCGCATCAGCTCCTCGGCCCTCCAAGGAGCCCTTCCCTGCTTCGGCGACCTCGCGGTCCTGTCCTTCCACCGGGGCGAGGTCCGCCCCATCCCCAGGGAGGCCATGCGCTCGGTCCTCGAAGCCGGCCGCCGGGGCTTCGACCTGGTGATCGTCGACCTTCCCCGCCACCTCGACGCGGCCGCCGCCGAAGCCCTGGGCAGGGCCACCACCACCCTCCTGGTGGTCACGGCCGACGTCCGCGGGGTCCTGTCCGCCGCCCAGGTCCTGCGGCAGGCGGCCGAGCACACCTCCGACATCCGCGCCGTCATCCGCCCCGGCGTCCTCGACGCCGACGCGGCGGCGGCCTCCCTGTCCATCCCCGCCGCCGCCCACCTGCCCGACCACCCCCGCCTGACGGCCACGCTCAACCGCGGCGAACTCCCCAGACTGGGCCCCCGCACCACCCTCGGCGCCCTCTGCACGACGCTCCTCCACGACCTCCTCCCGGCGTGACCCCTTCGGCCGCCGCCCGCGATCCCACCCGAATCGAGACCACCGTGCAGGTAACCCCCGAGCTCGTGGAAGCCGTCCGCGTACGCCTCGCCAGAGCGGGGGCCGAACCCACGGCCGCCCAGGTGGCCGTGGCACTCCGCGCCGAGAGGGCGGTCTACGGCGACGCCGAGATCCTCGCCGTCGCCCGGGCCCTCTGCGCCGACCTCATCGGCGCGGGCCCGCTGGAGCCGCTCCTGGCCGCGCCCGAAGTGACGGACGTCCTGGTCAACGGCCCCCGCGAGGTATGGGTCGACGACGGCAGGGGCCTGCGCCTCACCCCCGTCACCTTCACCGACGACGCCGCGGTCCGCAGGCTCGCCCAGCGCCTGGCCGCCGCGGCGGGCCGCCGCCTCGACGACGCCTCCCCGTACGTGGACGCCCGCCTCGCCGGAGGCGTCCGCCTCCACGCGATCCTCCCCCCGATCGCCTCGGGAGGCACCTGCGTCTCGCTGCGCCTGCCGCCCCGCCGCACGTTCACCCTGCCCGACCTGGTGGCGGCGGGGACCATCACCCCTGCCGCCGTCCCGATCCTCACCACCTTGGTCACCACCAGGAGAGCCTTCCTGATCTCGGGCGGCACCGGCACGGGGAAGACGACCCTCCTCTCCGCCCTCCTGTCCCTGGCCGACCCCGGCGAACGCCTCCTCCTGGTCGAGGACTCCGCCGAGCTCCGCCCGCTCCACCCGCACGTGGTCCGCCTGGAGTCCAGACCCGCCAACGTCGAGGGCGCGGGAGGCGTGGGCCTGCGCGACCTCGTCCGCCAGGCCCTGCGCATGCGCCCCGACCGCCTGGTGGTCGGCGAGGTCAGAGGCGCGGAAGTGGTCGACCTCCTCGCGGCCCTCAACACGGGCCACGAGGGCGGCTGCGGCACCCTCCACGCCAACACGGCCGCCGACGTCCCGCCCCGCCTGGAGGCCCTGGGCTGCGCCGCGGGCCTCAGCAGACAAGCCGTCCACAGCCAGCTGGCGGCCGCCCTGGACGTCGTCATCCACCTCACTCGCAGCCGCACCGACGGCAGACGCCGCATCTCCGAGATCCGCCTCCTGACCAGAACCGACGACGACCTCGTACGAGCCATCCCCGCCGTGACCTTCACCCCCGAAGGCCACGCACACCCAGGCCCCGCCTACACAACCTTGACCGGCGACTCCCCGCCCCTTCCGCCCTCACGAGAAGCCCCGCCGTCCGGGAGCCCCCGCCACCACCCGACGTCTCCGGCCTCGCGAGAAGTGTCGCCGTCCGAGAGCCCTCGCCCTCTCCCCATCGGCCAGGCTCCCTCTCCCGAGGAGTCCGCGTCATGACCGCCGTGGCAGCCGCCTTCCTCATCGCCCTCGCCGTCTGGCTCTGGACCAGCCCCGACGCCGCCACCCTCCGTCTGGCCAGGCTCACCCACCACGACGACGAGCCGCGCCCGCCCAGCCTGAAGGCCCTGTTCGCTCGCCCGAGCAGGTCACGCCGAGCCGACGCCTGGCGCCGCGCGTCGATCGAGCTGTGCCACGCCATGACCGCCGAGCTGTCAGCGGGGCGGACCCCCGGCGAGGCCCTGTCCAGAGCACTCGACGCCGTCGACCTGCCGGACCCCGGCGCCCTCCGCCCCGTGTCGGCCGCGGCCAGAGACGGCGGCGACGTCTCCGCCGCCCTGCTCCGGGCCGCCCCGGAGGAGGGCGGCGAGGGCCTGCGCCGCCTCGCCGCCTGCTGGGACGTCAGCGTGACGGTCGGCGCCGGCCTGAGCGCCCTCGTGGACCGCGTGGCGGCGACCCTGCGCGCCTCCCAGGCCCACCGGCAGGACGTCGCCGCCCAACTGGCCGGCCCTCGCACGACAGCCAGGATGCTGGCCATCCTCCCGGCGCTGGGCCTCCTGATGGCCGCCGCCCTGGGCATGCGTCCCCTCACCTTCCTGCTGGGCGGCCTCCCAGGCCTCCTCTGCCTCGCCGCCGGCATCTCCCTGGACGCCTGCGGCCTCTGGTGGACCCACCGCATGGCCACCAAAGCGGTGAACCCCTGACCCGCCCTTACAAGGCCAGGCGTCAAAACCCATCCGCTGCGGAAAGTTTCGACCTCCGTCACAGCTAGGACCACCCGATGCTCGCGCTCGCCTCCATCCTCTGCACTGCCCTGGCGGCTTACCTCTGGACTTCGCCCACCACTCCCGCGCAACGCCTCGCCCGCCTGCTCCCCGAGCCCTCACCCCGGCAGAACGGATCCCGTCCCGCCGACCCACCTCCGCCCGTCTGGCTCACTGACAGGGCGCAGACCGGGCGCCGGCTCTCAAGCCGCACCCTCGTCCCGTCGCTCTGCCTGGGTGTCGTCGTCGCCCTGCTGGTAGGCGGCGTCCCCGGCATCGTCACGGCCCTCCTCGCTACTCCCATCACCGCGGCGGCCCTCCACCGCAGAGATCCGCCAGAGCTCGAACGCGACCGCAACCGGATCACCACGGACCTGCCGTTCGCCGCCGACCTCATGTCCGCCTGCCTGCTCGCGGGCCAGCCCACCAGCGCCGCCACCGAGATCGCCGCCACGGCGATAGGCGGCCCCCTCGGGCTGAGACTCACCTGGGTGTCCGCCCAGCTCAAACTCGGCGCCGACCCCGAGCCGACCTGGACCCACCTGTCCCGCGACCCGGCCACAGCCCAACTCGCCCGAGCGATGATCCGAGCGTCCCAGAGCGGCGCCCCCGTGGCCGACATCCTGACCCGCCTGGCGGACGACGCCCGCGAAACGTCAAGGGCCGCCTCTGTGGCCGCGGCCCGCAGTGTGGGCGTCAAAGCGGTGGCACCCCTGGGCCTCTGCTTCCTCCCGGCCTTCGTCCTCTTGGGAATCGTCCCCGTGGTAGCAGGCTTGGCCACCGCGATCGTCCTCCCTTGACGAGAGCGCTCCGCCGGTTCCAGCGAGTCCGCGTCGGCTGATGAGAGCGCTCCGCCGGTTCCACCGGGCTCGCGTCGGCTGACGAGAGTGCTCCACCGGCTTCAGCGAGCTCGCATCCGCTGTCTAGACAGCACCGCTGGGTCAGCCGGGCTCGCGTCCGCTGACGAGAGCGCTTCGTTCCGGCGAGCACGCGTCCGCTGACGAGACCATGCCACCAGGTCCACCGGGCCCGCGTCCGCTCAACCTCCGCGTCCGCTCAACCTCCGCGTCCGCTCAACCTCCGCGTCCGCTCAATCTCGCGTCCACCCAACGTCGCGTCCGCTCAACCTTCGCGTCCACCCAACGTCGCGTCCACCCGATCCCGCCTCCGTTCACGGGTGCTCCCTCCACAGCCTCGGCGCCACGTACTCGCTTATCCACAGAACGGCGCTCGGCCCCTTGGGTCCATGCCGGTCCAAGCGAATCTTGGACCCGCACACCGGGGCGTCGCCCCGGCCCGATCTTCCTGGAGGCACGATGCAGGACCACAAGAACCTGTCGCTCCGCACCCGCCACCGCCGCTGGTGGTCCGTCAGGCAGGCCCGCCTGGCGGGAGCCGCCCGCGACAGGGGCATGTCCACCGCCGAGTACGCGGTCGGCACCATCGCCGCCTGCGCCTTCGCCGCTCTGCTCTTCAAGGTGGTCAGCAGTCCCGAAGTGCAGGAGATGCTCTCCTCGCTGATAGACCGGGCGCTCAACACCAAGGGATGACCGGCCACGCGCGCCGGAGGTCGTCAAAAGGCTCCGTGACCGCTGAAACGGCCGCGATGCTCCCCGCACTCATGGTCGTCCTCGCGGCGGCGCTGTGGGCCATCCAGGCCGTCGGAGCCCACCTCGAATGCGTCGACGCCGCCCGCTCCGCCGCTCGCGCCGCGGCCAGGGGCGAGCGTCTCGATCAGGTACGAGACCTCGCCCGCTCAGCCACCCGGCCCGATGCAGAGGTAACTGTGAACCGCACCCCAGAACACACGACCGTGCACATCTCGCTCGCCGTCCGCCCGCCCTGGGGCCCCGTCCTGCCCGCGATCCACGTGACCGCGTCCGCCACCGCACCCACCGAATCCTGACCTCACGGTGCGGACCGCCCGTGAGGCAGCCGGAACCGAATCCTGACCTCACGTGCAGACCGCTCATGCGGCAGCGAGAACCGAATCCTGACCTCACGGTGCGGACCCCCGTGCGGCAGCCAGACCCCCTGGCCTGACGTGCGGACCGGTCATGCGGCAGCGAGAACCGAATCCTGACGTCGCGTGCGGACCGCTCGTGCGGCAGCCAGAACGGCGCCGGGCACGGCCGCGCGCTGAGGAGATCTGTGATGCCACGTAATGACCGAGGCTCGGCTACGCTCTGGGGCGTCGCGCTCATGGGTTTGCTGATGGCCGTGGCCATGGCCTTCGCCCTGGCTGGCGAGGCGCGCGTCGCACGCCACCGCGTGTACGACGCTGCCGACCTCAGCGCGCTGGCCGCCGCCGAACTGGCCCTCGTAGACCCGGAAAGCGCCTGCGCGAGAGCGACGACCCTGGCGAAGGCGAACGGGGTCGAACTGACGAACTGCGAGATCAGCGGCGCGGTGGCGGACGTCAGGACATCGCTGACGATCTCGATCCCCGGCCTCGGCGTCCGCACCCTGACCGGCCGCTCCCGCGCCGGCCCAGCCAGTCCGTCCCCTCTGAAGCTACGGCGGGCTGAGCGGGCCGAAGGCACGCATCACGGCGCTCAGCCCGAGGGGGTTCCCAAAGTTCCCTTACTTGCTGAAATGAGACGAATGGGATGAATGAGACGAGCGTGGACTGCATCTCCCAAAAAAGAGAGGCCCCGTAGTGAGTACATGGCTGCAGAGCGGTTCCGTAGTGAGCGCCCGACTGCGCACCTCTCCGGGATCTCGCCGCAAGTGGGACGGGTTGAGGCCCGCAAGATAATCACGACATATGGGATTAACGAGGATGATTACCACATGCGGTGCTAGATGGGAGCCCGCTGGATGGGGCAGGTCATGCAGCGGGCGCCGCCCCGGCCCTTGCCGAGTTCGAAGCCCTCGATCTCGATCACTTCCACGCCCCTGTTCCGCAGCTGCCGGTTGGTGAACTGGTTCTTGTGGTAGCCGATCACCACGCCGGGGGAGAGGGCGAAGAAGTTGTTGCCCGAGTCCCATTGCTCGCGCGCCTGCTGATAGTCGTCGCCGCCGGTGGGGATCAGCTCCAGCTCGCCGATCTCCAGGGCCTCCGCCACCGCGTGCGCGAAGCCGGCGGCCATGTGGACGTCGAGGGTGCCCGGCTTGTCGCCGGGGCGGAGCGCGTATGTGGTGGCCGTCTCCAGGAACGGCGGGTAGACGGCCGCCTTGTTCACGTCCAGGAGGGTGAAAACGGTGTCCAGATGCATGTACGTACGCCGCTTGGGGATCTCGACGGCGATCACCCGGTCGACCGAGCCTCCGCCGAACAGCGACAGGGCGAGGTGCTCCACGGTGCGCGGGTTGGTCCGTTCGCTCAGGCCGATCACCACCGTGCGGTTGCCGATGGGCATCATGTCGCCGCCCTCCATGGCGGCGGCGCCGAAGTCCTCCTCGTCGAACCGTGATTCCTCGCCGCGCTCCGGATACAAGAACGCGAACTCCTCTCCGGCGAACATGGGGTGGAAGTGGTAGATCGTGCTCTGGTTCAACGTCTCCAGCCGGCGGGCGTGGTGGTACATCGGGTTGAGCGACACCCCGCCGTAGAGCCAGGCGACCGGATCGCGCTGGTAGAGGGAGTTCGGCAGCGGCGGCAGCATGAAGTCGTCCATCCGGGCCGAGGCCGCGACCAGGGAGTTCGCCTCCAGGCCGGGGATCCCGTACTCCTGTTTGGTCAGCCCGCCGATGAGGTGGGTGGCCAGCTTCTCGCCACTCCAGCCGGACAGCGTCTCCCGGACGCCGTCCACGAGCGCCGGGCCGACGGTCAGGTGGGTGACGGCCTGCTCCACCGCGTGCCGCTTGGCCTCGAAACTCCCGTCCAGCGCCTCCGCGAGCAGTTCCTGGTGGTAGAAGACCTCGACGCCGTGCTCGCGCAGCACGGCGACGAACGCGTCGTGCTCCCGCTGCGCGTGCTCCACCCAGATGATGTCGTCGAAGAGCAGCCGGTCACGGTTGGCCGGGGTGAGCCGCCTGAGGCTCAGCTCCGGGCGGTGCACGATGACCTTGCGCAGCGTGCCCACCTCCGAGTGGACGCCGAACGACTGATCGGTCATGGCGATTGCCCCCTTGGCGAGTCAGCTGGTGCTCCGGCCGGTCATACCGAACCACTGGAGCCCTGCCCGGAATCGCCCGGCTCGCATCCTCGGCCCGGAGGCTGCCCTCGGCCCGGAGGCTGCCCTCGGCCCGGAGATTGCCCTCGGCCCGGAGGCTGCCCTCGGCCCCGACACTGCCCTCGGCGGGACGGAAGGAGGTCAGGGGCGCAGCAGGGTCGCGAGGAGGCGGAGTGCGCCCTGCTTGTCCAGGGGCTCGTTGCCGTTGCCGCACTTGGGCGACTGGATGCAGGAAGGGCAGCCGCGCTCGCACTCGCAGGAGTCGATGGCCTGGCGCGTGGCCGTCAGCCATTCCCTGGCGCGCGCGTACCCGCGTTCCGCGATGCCGGCGCCGCCCTCGTGGCCGTCGTAGACGAACACCGTGAGCAGGCCGGTGTCCGCGTGCAGCTCCGTCGACACGCCGCCGATGTCCCAGCGGTCGCAGGTCGCGAAGAGGGGGAGCAGACCGATGGCGGCGTGCTCGGCGGCGTGGGCCGATCCGCCCAGGTCGAAGCCCTCCTCGGCCAGGGTGGCGACCTCGGCGGCCGGGAGCGTCCACCAGACGGCGCGGGTGCGGAGGGTGCGCGGCGGCAGGTCCAGCGGCTCGTCGCCGAGGCTCTCGCCCGACTGCGCCCGGCGCTTCAGGTACGAGACGACCTGCCTGGTCACCTCGACCTCGCCGAAGTGGAGGGTGCCGGGCCCGAGAGGATGGGAGCGCAGGGTGGAAAGGACAGAGATGTCGGTGATGTCCCGGGCGAACGTGGAGTAGTCCGGAGCGGCACTCGTGACCAGCGCCACCCCGGCCTCCAGGTCCAGCTCCTCCACGAGGAACGTCTCGCCCTGGTGGAGGTAGACCGCTCCAGTGTGCACGGTCGTGTGCGACGAGGGCTCGTCCACGCTCCCGAGCAGGCGGCCGGTCGAGGACTCGACGACGTGGATCGGCGCGCCGCCGCCGCCGCGGATGTCGGCCAGGTCGGTGGCGCGCTCCCGCCTGGTCCAGTACCAGCCGGCCGGCCGGCGGCGCAGCAGGCCCTCAGTGACGAGGTCGTCGAGCACGCCGCGCGCGGCGTCGCCGAAGACCGTCAGGTCCTGCTCGGTCAGCGGGATCTCCGCCGCGGCGGCGCACAGGTGCGGGCCCAGCACGTACGGGTTGTCCGGGTCGAGGACGATCGCCTCGACGGGCCGGCCGAACAGGGCCTCCGGGTGGTGCACGATGTAGGTGTCGAGCGGGTCGTCACGGGCGATGAGCACGGCCAGCGCGTCCTGGCCCTCGCGCCCCGCGCGGCCGGCCTGCTGCCAGAGCGAGGCGCGGGTGCCCGGCCAGCCGGCGATCAGCACGGCGTCCAGGCCGGACACGTCGACCCCGAGCTCCAGGGCGTTGGTGGTGGCCAGGCCCATCAGCGCGCCGGAGCGCAGAGCCTTCTCCAGCACCCTGCGGTCCTCCGCCAGGTAGCCCGCCCGGTAGGCGGCAACCTTCTCGGGCAGATCCGCCAACCCTTCGTCCTCGGGCCACGCCCACGCCAGCGGCCCACGGGCACCCCCTCCCGCGGACCCGGCCGCGGAATCCCGGGGCTCCTCACGGCCGGTCCGGTTGCCGGTGCCCTCACGAAAGGACGGCATCGGGCTGGCCCCCAGAAGCGGAGGGTCCGCCCTCGTCGGAGAGTGCTCCGCTGTAGAGGGTTCCGCTGAACAGAGTTCCGCTGGGGACGGCTCTGTCGATGAGGGGGCTGATGGTGAGGGTCCGGCTGGTGTGGGTTTCGCCGTGGAGGGTTCTGCCGGACGGGGTTCCGCTGGGGACGGCTCTGTCGATGAGGGTTCCGCCGGAGAGGGCCCGGCTGGAGAGGGGTCCGACGATGGGGGTGTCGATGGACGGGGTGTTGGGTGGGGGGGTCCGAGGGGGGAGGGGTGGGGGCCGTGGGCGGAGAGGGAGAAGGCGACGTCGGAGAGTTTGGCGCGGGCCTGGAGCGCCACCGTCTCGGCGCCGCGACGGCTGCGGACGAACGCGAGCGTGCGGACGTCGGCCAGCACCAGGTCCGCCAGCAGGTCGGCGGCCTCGGCCGTGGCCGTCCGGCGCACCGGGGCCCCCTTCTCGCCCCTGAGCTCCGTCAGCGGCGGCTCCCACAGCGCGATGGTGGTCGAGCCCTTGGGAGAGGCGTCCGCCGTCACCTCGTCCACGTCGAGCCCGGTCAGCCGCTTGGCGAACTCGCCGGGCTCGCTCGCCGTGGCCGAGGCCAGCAGGAAGGCCGGCGACGACCCGTACCTGGCGCAGACGCGGCGCAGGCGGCGCAGGATCTGCGCCACGTGCGACCCGAACACGCCCCGGTAGCCGTGACACTCGTCCACGACCACCAGCCGCAGCCGGCGGAAGAACAGCGACCACTGGGCGTGCCTGGGCAGGATGCTCCGGTGCAGCATGTCGGGGTTGGTGAGCACGTAGTTGGCGTGCTTGCGCACCCAGGTGCGCTCCTCGAACGGGGTGTCGCCGTCGAAGCAGGCGGCCCGCACCTGGGTGATGCGCAGGTCATGGATGCCGCGAAGCTGGTCGGCGGCGAGGGCCTTGGTGGGTGTGAGGTACAACACGGTGCCGCCGTCGAGACAGGCGGTGACCGCCGGGGTCAGGTAGGCCAGCGACTTGCCGGAGGCCGTCCCCGTAGAAATGATCACGTTTCGGCCACAATGGGCCAGGTCAGCGGCCTCGTACTGGTGTTGCCACAGCCCCGCCACGCCCTGGTTCGCCAAGCGCGTAACCAGGAGTTCGGGCGCCCATTTGGGCCATCCCACTTGACCCGCCTGACGTGCTGGAACATGCTCCACATGGGTGACACGCTCGTGACGTGCGGGTATGCCGAGCAGGTGCTGGAGGAGTGGACCTGGTCGGTGTGGGGAGGAAGCGGAGGAAGTCACTGTTTCCAGTCTGCATCCGTGGGCAAAGTCGCCGGGAATCGTGATTTCGTATAGACACAAGCCAGACGCGTGGTTGAATGCCGCGCGTCAGGGTCCGACAGTCGGGAGCATCGCTCCAGACTGCCAGGCCCGCAAGAGTACTTTCGCAGGCGAGGCGCTGGAGGATCTGTGGATCTGAAGTTGGATCACCGCACCGAAGACCGACTCACCATCGTGGAGGTCGAAGGTGAGATCGATGTTTACACGGCGCCGAGATTGCGTGAGCTCCTCATCGACCTGGTGAACAAGGGAAACTTCCACCTCCTGGTCAACATGGAGAAGGTCGACTTCCTCGACTCGACGGGGCTTGGCGTCCTGGTGGGCGGACTCAAGCGGGTCCGCGCCCACGACGGCTCGCTCGAACTGGTCTGCACCCAGGAGCGCATCCTCAAGATCTTCCGGATCACCGGTCTGACCAAGGTCTTCGGGATCTACGCTTCGGTCGACGAGGCCAAGGAAGCTCACGGCAAAGACAAGTAGATGGCCACCGTCGAGCTGACGTTCAGCGCTCTTCCCGCGCACGTGCGCACCGCGCGGCTGGTGGCCACTGCGATCGCCAGGCGCACCGGCGTGGAGGAGTCCTTGCTGGACGAGGTCCGGCTCGCCGTGGGTGAGGCGTGTTCCCGGGCGGTCGAGGCGCATCGCGCCCACTGTCCGGGTGAGCCCATCCGCATCGAGCTCAAGGACGACTCGGGGCGCTTCGAGGTCACGGTCAGCGACCAGGCGCCCAGTGATGAGATCAAGCAGGAGCAGCCCCTCGACCTGGGAATGCTTTCCGACTCGTTCATGTCCGGCTTCGGTATCGCGGTGATCGCGGGGCTGGCGGACGACGTGGAGGTGTTCCCGAGTCCCAAGGGCATGCGGATCCGCATGAGCTGGCCGGCCGCCACCAACGGCCATCTCCGCTGACGTGCCTTTCCGGCCGTCGGGCTTGAGCTTGGCGAAGGACGTCTCCTGACCGCTGCGGTCAAGGAGACGTCCTTCGCGTTACGACGCCGGGCTGACCGGTCACCGTTGCGACAGGGGATCCCCGTCGAACGCCTCGGCGAGCGTGATGACCCTGCCGCCGCGTTCGGCGATCTCGGCGGCCCGCAGGACGAGGATCTCGAGGTCGTCGCGCGCGTGGATGAACCGGCCCGCGAGTGCGTCGAGACGTCCCCGCGCGATGGCGAGCACGCCGTCCACCGCCTGTTCCATCGACGTCCACGAGTCGTCCCTGGCCCCGGGGAGGTCGCCGAGGTCGCTGGTCAGTTCCGTGCGGACCCGGCCGGGGCTGTAGTCGAACGCCAGCACCCCCGTGCCCGCGAGTCCCGCCGACAGCGCCGCGGTGAGCTTGGCCAGCGCGGCCTTGGACACGCTGTAGGCCGTCTGCGTGGGCAGCGTCCACACCCCGAGCAGGCTGTTGACGTTGACGATCCGGCCGCTGCCGCGGGCCAGCATGCCGGGCACCACCGCGTGGACGTACAGCATCGGGCCGAGCACGTTCGTCGTGACGGTGCCCCACCACTCCTCGGGGTCCGACTCCCAGACCGGCGCCTCGTGCGGCTCGGCCGCGCCCGCGTTGTTGACCAGCAGGTCGATCGGGCCGAGGACGCGCTCGGCGGTCTCGACGACGGCGGTCACGGCCCGCGGGTCGGTGACGTCGCCGGGCAGTGCCAGCACGTCACCCTCGCCGCCCAGCTCGGCCGCGAGCGCGTCCAGGGCCTCCGCCGACCGGGCCGTGACCCCGACCCGCATCCCCGCCTGGTGGAGTCGCACGGCCAGCGCCCTGCCGATGCCGCGGCTCGCCCCCGTCACCAGGGCCACCGATCCTCTTGGTCCGCTCATCATCGCCACCCCCCACGGTCCCGCTACCCGCTGACCTGGCCCGGATGCTCGGCCTCAGGAGAGGCGTATTTCGGTCGTACCTTTTCAGGCCGTAGTCATGACCGTAAACCAACGGATATTTCACCAGTCAAGTCGCAATACACCCCGCTGTCAGCGGCTTACTGACCAGGCGCGCAAATGCCCGGCTCCAGAGCCTTCATATCTGCGTATCCCCTGCGTAGACTCCCGGCACCGGCCAAGGTGATCCGGCACTAACAGCGGATTCAACCGGAAGCGGCACCCACAACCCGGATGGTGCCGCACCGCCCGCCTACATTGCAGCGCCACCGGGCAGGACGACCGGTCTTGCCGAGGAGAACGATGTCTAGGCACATGCTGGCACTGGAGCCAGCGTCCAATCTGACCCTTAGCGGAAACAATCTCACCATCGTGATCGTGGTCGCCGCGGTCGCGCTGATCGCGCTAGCCGTCGCCGGCGGTCTGGTGCGTGAGGTGCTCGCCGCCGACCAGGGCACGGAGCGCATGCAGAACATCGCCCGTGCCGTCCAGGAAGGGGCCGCGGCGTACCTGACGCGGCAGTTCCGCACCCTGGCGATCTTCGTCGTGATCATACCCTTCCTGCTGCTCCTCCTACCGGGCGAAACCGACGTACGGATCGGGCGCTCGATCTTCTTCGTGGTCGGCGCGGTGTTCTCCGCGCTGACCGGCTTCATGGGCATGTGGCTGGCGGTGCGCGGCAACGTGCGCGTGGCCGCCGCGGCCCGCGACTCGGGCGAGCAGCGCGCCATGCGCATCGCCTTCCGTACGGGCGGCGTCGCCGGCATGTTCACCGTGGGCCTCGGCCTGCTCGGCGCGGCCGTGGTCGTCTTCCTCTACCAGGGCGACGCGCCCGGCGTGCTGGAGGGCTTCGGCTTCGGCGCGGCGCTGCTCGCCATGTTCATGCGGGTCGGCGGCGGCATCTTCACCAAGGCCGCGGACGTCGGCGCCGACCTGGTCGGCAAGGTCGAGCAGGGCATTCCCGAGGACGACCCGCGCAACGCCGCCACCATCGCCGACAACGTGGGCGACAACGTCGGCGACTGCGCCGGCATGGCGGCCGACCTGTTCGAGTCGTACGCGGTCATGCTGGTCGCGAGCCTCATCCTGGGCCGGGTGGCCTTCGGCGAGCAGGGTCTGATCTTCCCGCTCATCGTCCCGATGATCGGCGTGCTGACCGCCATCATCGGCATCTTCGTCACCCGCCTGCGCGCCAAGGACCGCAACGGCATGGCGGCCATCAACCGCAGCTTCTTCATCTCGGCCGGCATCTCCGCGGTCCTGGTCGCGGCCGCCGCCTTCTGGTACCTTCCCGCCACCTTCGACGGCCTGGCCGGCGCGCAGGTGCAGTCCGACGCCGACCCGCGGGTCATCGCCATCGGCGCGGTGCTCATCGGCCTGGTCCTGGCCAGCGCCATCCAGTTGCTCACCGGCTACTTCACCGAGACCAACCGGCGCCCGGTCCGCGAGATCGGCGAGAGCTCCCGTACCGGCCCGGCGACCGTCATCCTGGCCGGCATCAGCGTCGGCCTGGAGTCGGCGGTCTACTCGGCGCTGATCATCGGCGCGGCGGTGTACGGCGCGTTCCTGCTCGGCTTCGGCAACGTGACGGTGGCGCTGTTCGCCGTCGCCCTGGCCGGCACCGGCCTGCTGACCACGGTCGGCGTCATCGTCTCGATGGACACCTTCGGCCCCGTCTCCGACAACGCCCAGGGCATCGCCGAGATGTCCGGCGACGTCGAGGGCGAGGGCGCCCGCGTCCTCACCAGCCTGGACGCGGTCGGCAACACCACCAAGGCCATCACCAAGGGCATCGCGATCGCGACGGCCGTGCTGGCCGCCACGGCGCTGTTCGGCGCGTTCCGCACCGCCGTCGAAGGCGAGCTGCCGGCCGGCAGCGTGTTCAGCCTCGGCATCGACGCGCCCAACGTGCTGGTCGGCCTGATCATCGGCGCGGCCGTGGTGTTCCTGTTCTCCGGGCTGGCCATCATGGCGGTCGGCCGGGCGGCGATGCGGGTGGTCTTCGAGGTACGCGAGCAGTTCCGCAGCAAGCCGGGCATCATGCAGGGCACCGAGCTGCCCGACTACGGGCGCGTGGTCGACATCTGCACCCGCGACTCGCTCCGCGAGCTGGCCACGCCCGGCCTGCTCGCGGTCATGACGCCGATAGCCGTCGGCTTCGCGCTCGGGTACGCGCCGCTGGGCGCGTTCCTGGCGGGCGCGATCGCCGCCGGCACCCTGATGGCCGTCTTCCTGTCCAACTCGGGCGGCGCCTGGGACAACGCCAAGAAGCTGGTCGAGGACGGACACCACGGCGGCAAGGGCTCCGAGGCACACGCCGCCACGGTCATCGGCGACACGGTCGGCGACCCGTTCAAGGACACCGCGGGCCCGGCCATCAACCCGCTGATCAAGGTGATGAACCTCGTCGCGCTGCTGGTGGCCCCGGCCGTGGTGCTGTGGGCCGACAACGTCGGGCTCCGCGTCGGCATCGCGGTGGTCGCGGTGGCCGTGGTCGTCGGCGCCATCATCGTCTCCAAGCGCCGCTCGGTGACGGCCGAGCCGGCCAACGACAACGACCGCGACAAGGAACCCGTCGCGTCCTGACACCGTTCCACCACGACGCCCGCTCCTCGACACCGAGGGGCGGGCGTCGTCGTCCGGCCACGCCGGAGGGTGATACGCGGAGTGGCCTTGTTCGGTGGGAAACTGGGCAGATGGACAACAAGCCGCCGTCCGGCGGGAAGACCCTGGCCGTCATCCTGCTCGCGATGCTTGCCATCATGGCGGTGATCGCGATGCTGGCCGTCTGGGCGTCGAGAGGATGACCGAGGTGCGAACGCTGATCCTGCTCCGTCACGCCAAGGCGGCCCAGGCGCCTGGGTTGCCCGACAAGGACCGGGCGCTGACCGACCGGGGCGAGCGCGACGCCAAGCGGGCCGGTGAGGAGCTGCGGATGCTCGGGCTGGAGCCGGAGGTGGTGCTCTGCTCGCCGGCCCGGCGCACCCGCCGCACGGCGGAGCTGGCCTTCCCCGGCGTCGAGGTGCGGTACGAGCCGGCGATCTACCAGGCCTACCCGGAGGAGCTGCTGGAGCGGCTGCGCCTGCTCGACCCCGATCACGGCACGGTGGCGCTGTGCGGGCACAACCCGGCCGTGCACGAGCTGGCGCTGATGCTCGCGGAGGGCGACTACCTGTTCCGGCCGGGCACGTTCGCGGTGATCAAGACAGCGGTGCCGTGGCCCGAGCTGTCGGCCGGTGAGGGAGAGCTGGTCACGAGCTGGGGTCCGCAGCACGACTGACGAGCAGCGCGTCCTCGGCGTCGGCGGCCTCGACCTCGTCGCGGGAGATGCCGAGCAGGTAGAGGATCGAGTCGAGGTAGGGCGTGTTGACCGCGGTGTCGGCCGCCTGGCGCACCACGGGCTTGGCGTTGAACGCGATGCCCAGCCCTGCCGCCGCGATCATGTCGAGGTCGTTGGCCCCGTCGCCGATGGCCACGGTCTGGCTGATCGGCACCCCCGCCTCGCTGGCGAACCGCTCCAGCGCGCGGGCCTTGCCGGGCCGGTCGACGATCTCGCCGACGAGCCGGCCGGTCAGCTTGCCGTCGATGACCTCCAGCACGTTCGCCGCCGAGTAGTCGATGCCGAGCTCCTCCACGAGCGTGTCGGTGATCTGCGTGAAGCCGCCGCTGACGATGGCGAAGCGGTAGTCGAGCCGCTTGAGCGTGCGGACCAGGGTGCGGGCGCCGGGGGTGAGCACGACCTCACCGCGCACCCGCTCGAACACCTCGGCGGGCAGCCCTTCGAGCTGGGCGACCCGGCGGCGCAGCGACTCGGCGAAGTCGAGCTCGCCGCGCATGGCCGCCTCGGTGACCTTGGCGACCTCGTCGAGGCAGCCGGCGTGCTTGGCCAGCAGCTCGATGACCTCACCCTGGATGAGGGTGGAGTCGACGTCCATGACGATGAGCCGCTTGGCCCGCCTGGACAGCCCGGTGCGCTGCACGGCCACGTCGACCTGCTGGGCGGCGGCCTCGGCGGCGAGCTGGACGCGCAGCTCGTCGGGGTTGGCGCCGGAGACGGACAGCTCGATGCAGGTCACCGGCCACTGGGCCAGCCGCTCGATGCGGTCGATGTTGGCGCCGGCGGCGGCGATCCGGCGGGCGATGCCGGCGATGGCCGCGGGCTGGAGCGTGGCGCCGAGCACGCTGACCGACAGGCGGCCGCGGCGGCGGTGCTCCTTGGCCAGGGAGCCGGTGGACAGCTCCACCTCCATGCCCAGGTCCTCGGCGATCCGCTCGACGGCGGTCCACATGGCGCCGAGGGTGCTGCCGGTGCCGGTGGACGGCCCTCCGGCGTAGGCGACCAGGACGCCGAGCGTGAGCCGGCCGCGGATGACGACCTGCTCGATGTCGGCCACGGTCACGGGGAAGCCCGACAGGACGGAGAACAGGCGCGAGGTCACGCCTGGCCGGTCGGGGCCGGTGAAGGTGATCAAGAGGGTGCGCTGGTCCACATTCAGCCACGGTACTGCGCCCGCCCCGATGCCCGCGCCGCAGGTCCTGCTTTACGTCCGCAAGATCAGGTGGGCGTCGCCGAACTCGTGCCACAGGTAACGTTCCCGCAGCGCCGCCTCGTACGCCGCGCGGAGCGGGCGCTCGCCGGCGACCGCGGTCAGCATCATGAGGTGGCTGGAGCGCGGTTCGTGCAGGCCGGTGATGAGCCCCGTGACCGCCCGCACCCCCGTCGCGGGCGTCACGACGTGGGTGGTCCAGCCCTCGGACGCGGTCACCAGGCCGCCGGCGGCGGCGGTCTCCAGCGCCCGCACCACCGTGGTGCCGGCGGCGACCACCCGCCTTCCGCTCCCCAGGGTCAGGTCGACCAGGCGGGCCGTGGCCTCCGGCACCGCGTAGCGCTCGGCGTACGGTGGCTCGTCCTTCTCCGGCGAGGCCACCCCCGTGTGCAGGGTGATCGGCGCGATGCCGACGCCGCGCGCCACCAGCGCCGTGACCAGCTCCGGCGTGAACGGCCGCGCGGCGCTGGGCATCTCCGCGCTGCCCGGCACGGTCGCGAACACCGTCTGGTACGCCTCGATCGGCCAGTCCCTGGTGACGTACGCGTACCGGATCGGGGCCCCGTACCCGCGCAGGTAAGTCTCCACGTCGCGGTCGAGCACGGCCCGCCACAGCCGGGGCGTCTCGCGAGCGACGAGCCGCAGCGTGGCGCCTCCCGGCAGCGGCAGCCACTCGCCGGGCGCGCCGCCGCGGTACTGCTCGGTCGCGGTGGCGGTACGGCGGCGCAGCTCGACGAGCCAGGTGCCGTCCGGGCGCGCGGTGGAGAAGTGCACCGCGAGCCGGTCCAGCCGCACGGCGGCGGGCAGCGTCGCCGAGTTGTTGACCACGATCAGGTCGCCCGGGTCGAGCAGGCCGGGCAGGTCGGTGAAGCGGTGGTGCGCCGGCTCGCCGTCACCCGCCGAGACCAGCAGGCGGACCCCGTCCCTGCCCACCCCGCGCGCCTCCGGCGGCTCCTGCGCTGACAGCGCGGGCGGCAGAACGAAGTCGAACGCGGCGTTCGCCACCTCGGCCGTCACCTCGGCCGTCACCTCGGCCGTCACCTCGGCCGTCACCGCGGTTGTCACCGCGGTCGTTGCGGGGGATGCGGCGGTCGTCTCGGGGGGCGTCGTCGGGCGGGTCACTGGAGGGTCACCCGGCCGCTGGCGGGACGGGTGCGTACGAGGTCGTGCAGGGCGGCGGCGACCTTGGCCGGGTCGGTGGCGGACGCGGCCTCGTCCGCGCCGACGGCGTCGGCCAGCATCCGGGTGTTCATCTCGCCCGGGTCGGTCCACCAGACCGCCAGCTCGGGCTCCTCGGCGGCGAGCACGTTCGAGAGCTGATCCAGCGCCGCCTTGGTGGCCCCGTACCCGCCCCATCCCTCGTACGCGCCGGTGGCGGCGTCGGAGGTGACGTTGACGACGGCGCCCCGCCGGGCGCGCAGCGCGGGCAGCGTGGCCTGGATGAGGGCGAGCGGCGCGGTGACGTTGGTCTCCAGCAGGACGCGGAAGGCCTCCAGCGGGTAGCCCGCCAGCGGCGGCAGCGGCGTGGCCCCGAGGCCGCTGGCGTTGTTGACCAGGAGGTCCAGCTCGGGGACGGCGTCCGCCAGGCGGCGGACGTGCGCGGGTTCGGTGACGTCGCCCGGGATGGCGGTGGCGCCCAGCTCGGCCGCGGCCCGTTCCAGCTCGTTCACGCCGCGCGCGGTGAGCACGAGACGCCAGCCCGCCTCCGCCAGTGACCGCGCGAGCGCGAGGCCGAGTCCGCGGGAGGCGCCGGTGATGAGTGCGGTGTTCGTCATGTTCGTGACGTTAGGAACGCGCCGCCGTCCACACATCGGGCCGTGGTCCCGTGGCCGCCTGGGCACTTCGTCCTAGGACCTTCCCGGCGCCGGTCGAGAGTCCCGCGGAGGTCACCGGCGCCCGGTCCCCGGTTCGCCCGTCAGTAGAGTGATGGCGTGACGGCCGAACGCGACGAGATCCTGCAGGCGGTGAGCTCCGCGGTGCTGGCGGTCACCCGCCATCTGTCGGTGCGCGAGGTGCTGCAGGTCATCGTACGCTCGGCGCGGCGGCTGCTGGACGCCCGCTACGCCGCGCTGGGGGTGCCCGACGAGGACGGCTCGTTCGCGGAGTTCGTCGCCGAGGGCATCACCGACAAGCAGTGGGAGGCGATCGGGCCCCTCCCGCGCCAGCACGGCATGCTGGGCGCGATGCTCCGCGAGGGCGCCCCGGTGCGCCTGGCCGACCTGCGCGCCGACCCCAGGTTCGAATACTGGCCGCAGGCGCATCCGGTGATGAAGGACTTCCTCGGCGTCCCCATCACCGACGGCGGCGAGGTGCTCGGCATCATCTTCCTGGCCAACAAGCGCGCGGGCGGCTTCACCGAGGCCGACCAGGACCTGCTCCAGGTGTTCGCGGCGCACGCCGCCATGGCGCTGGCCAACGCCCGGCTCTACGAACGGAGCCGGGAGCTGGCGATGCTGGAGGAACGCAACCGGGTGGCCCGCGAGCTGCACGACGCCGTCACCCAGAAGCTGTTCTCGCTGCGGCTGAGCGCCCAGGCGGCGGGGGCCATGCTGAAGTCGGAGCCCGACAGGGCCGCGGCCGAGCTGGAGCGGGTGCAGCGGCTGGCGGGGGAGGCGCTGGGCGAGCTGCGGGCGGTGATCGTCGAGCTGCGGCCCGCCGAGCTGGACCGCCACGGGCTGGCCGAGACGCTGCGCAAGCACGTGCGGATGCTCGACCGCCTGCACCCCGCGCGCGTCACGTACGAGGCGGACGAGCTGCCGCCGCTGGACTCCGCCGCGGAGGTGGCCGTGCTCAGGGTGGCCCAGGAGGCGCTGCACAACGCGCTGCGCCACGCCGAGGCCGCGCGGGTGACCGTGCGGCTGTCGTACGAGGGCGGCGGGCTGGCCCTGACCGTCGAGGACGACGGCACGGGCTTCGAGCAGGGCGCCTCGCGCGGGCTGGGCCTGATCTCGATGAAGGACCGGGCCGAGTCGGTGGGCGGCCGGATGACCGTCAGCTCGGCCCCCGGGAAGGGGACGACCGTGCGTATGGAGGTGTGCGGGTGATCCGGGTGCTGGTCGCCGACGACCATCCGGTGGTGCGTCAGGGGCTGCGCACGTTCCTCGACCTGCAGGACGACATCACGGTCGTGGGCGAGGCGGGCGACGGCGCGCGCGCCGTCGAGCTGGTCCGCGAGCTCGCGCCCGACGTGCTGCTGCTCGACCTCAAGATGCCGGTGCTGGACGGGCTGGCCACGCTGGGCGAGCTGACCGGCGCCGCGACCCGGGTGCTGGTGCTGACCTCGGTGAGCGACAGGGCCGACGTGGGCCCCGCGATGCGGGCGGGCGCGTCCGGCTTCCTCTACAAGGACGTCGACCCGACGGCGCTGGTGCGGGCCGTGCGGGCCGTGCACAGCGGGCAGGTGCTGCTCGCGCCGGAGGCGGCCGAGGCGATGCTGGCGGGCGGCGAGGGCGCGCGGCCGGCGGGGGGTCCGCCCGTGCCGCTGACCGACCGCGAGCGCGAGGTGCTGAAACTGATCGCGGCCGGCCGGTCCAACCGCGAGATCGCCCGCAGCCTCGCGGTCGCCGAGAAGACGGTCAAGACCCACGTCTCCAACGTGCTGATGAAGCTCGGCGTGCAGGACCGCACCCAGGCCGCCCTCTACGCCGTGCGCCACGGCCTGTCCTGATCCCTCAGGGCGTCCCTGAAGGGCTCGAAGGCGGCGTGCCGGGGTCAGAGGTTCCTGACGGGCTCGAAGATGGCGTGGTGGGCCGCGACGATCGCGCGACGCACGGCGCGGTCCAGCTCGCGCACCGCGGCGCCGCGGGAGGCGATCTCGCCGGAGGTGAGCCCGCGCTCCTCGGCCAGGCGCAGCACCGCGCCCAACCGGGTGGCCAGCGCCGACACCCGGTGGGCGCGCGCCGGATAGCCGGGGGCCAGCTCGCCGCCGTCCGGCACGTGCGACGGCCGCTCCCGCGCGGGCCCGCCCGCCGCGGCCAGCGCCTGGGTCGCGTCCCGCATCGCCTCCGACAGCTCGCGCTCGGCCTCGGCGACGGACGGCAGGTCCTGCCGTACCGGCCCGGCCTCGTGCACGTCCAGCTTGACTCCCACGTACGAGGAACCGCGCAGATCGAGCGAGGGCACCAGCCCGAGCCGGGTGTCGTCGAGCACGGCGATGGCGGCCTGCCCGGCGTCGACCGCCGCCGAGTTGAACCCGGGCGGCCCGGAGAGCCCGAGCGGGTCACCGGGCGCCGGCAGGGCGAGCCGGAACCCGCTCAGGCCACCGGAGCGAAGGTTGGCCAGGTATTTACGCAGCGGAACCTCGCCCACGACAGCGGGGCCGCCGACCTCTTCGACGTGGTCGGCCGCCTCGTCCAGGCCGATGTGGCCGGAGAGCCAGGCGTTACCCCAGGCGACGAGCACGGGACAGATAGGCGATTCAGGGCGCACCGATCCACGATAAGCGCTCGCCCTGCAATAGGTTTGTCCCCAGGGTTACTCCTCAAGGAGGGATCGGGGATGGGTGGTCAGGTGCTGCGGTTCCAGGACGTCGCCTACAAGCGCGACGGGGCGACCCTGCTGCGCGGCATCGACTGGACGGTCGAGGAGGACGAGCGGTGGGTCGTGCTCGGCCCCAACGGCGCGGGCAAGACCACGTTGCTGCAGCTCGCGGCCACGTTGCTGTTCCCCAGCGAAGGGTCGCTGGAGGTGCTCGGCGAGCGTGTCGGGGTGGCCGACGTGTTCGACCTGCGGCCGCGCATCGGGCTGTGCAGCTCCGCGCTGGCCGAGCGCATCCCGCCCGACGAGAAGGTCATCGACCTGGTGCTGACCGCCTCGTACGCGCTGCTGGGGCGCTGGACGGAGGAGTACGACTCCAACGACGTCACCCGTGCCGTCGAGCTGATCGACATGATGGGCGCGGCCCATCTGATCAGGCGGCGGTTCGCCTCGCTGTCGGAGGGGGAGCGCAAGCGGGTGCAGATCGCCCGCGCGCTCATGCCCGACCCGGAGATGCTGCTGCTCGACGAGCCCGCCGCCGGGCTCGACGTGGGCGCCCGCGAGGACCTGGTGCGGCGGCTGTCGGTGCTGGCGGGCGACTTCCGGTCGCCGGCGCTGGTCCTGGTGACCCACCACGTGGAGGAGATCCCGGCCGGGTTCACCCACGCCCTGATGTTGCGCCACGGCTCGGTCGTGGCCCAGGGGCCGCTCGATCACGTCATGACGGCCGACAACCTGTCGCAGACGTTCGGGGTGCCGCTGTCGCTCGACCGCAGCGCCGAGGGCCGCTGGTACGTCCGTCCCTTCTAGATCGCCCGCAGGCACGCCGGACGAAATATCATGCAGCGGGTCAGGCCCGTCGATTTCGGAGCGTTGCCATGTCCGTGGAGCAGCTCATCGTCGCCTTCGTCCTGGTCGCGGCGGTGGGCTTCGGGGTGGCGCGGACCATCAGGATCATCCCGCAGGCGACGGCGGCGATCGTGGAGCGGCTGGGCCGCTACCACCGCACGCTCGCCCCGGGGCTCAACATGGTGGTGCCGTTCATCGACCGCATCAAGGACATGATCGACCTGCGTGAGCAGGTGGTGTCGTTCCCGCCGCAGCCGGTGATCACCTCCGACAACCTGGTCGTCTCCATCGACACCGTCATCTACTTCCAGGTGACCAACCCGAAGGCGGCCACGTACGAGATCGCGAACTTCCTCATCGGCGTCGAGCAGCTCACCGTCACCACGCTGCGCAACGTCGTCGGCGGCATGGACCTGGAGCGCACGCTGACCTCCCGCGAGGAGATCAACACCGAGCTGCGCGGGTCGCTGGACGAGGCGACCGGCAAGTGGGGCATCCGGGTCAACCGGGTGGAGCTCAAGTCCATCGACCCGCCGGCCTCGATCCAGGACTCGATGGAGAAGCAGATGCGCGCCGACCGCGACAAGCGGGCCGCCGTGCTCACCGCCGAGGGCCAGCGGCAGGCGGCCATCCTGGCGGCCGAGGGCGAGCAGCAGGCGGCGGTCTTACGGGCCAGGGGCGACGCGGAGGCGGCGGTGCTGCGCGCCCAGGCCGAGGCCGAGGCCCAGGCGATGCGCGCCAAGGGCCAGGCCGACGCGATCGGCATGGTGTTCAAGGCCATCCACGAGGGCAACCCGGACCAGCACCTGCTGGCCTACCAGTACCTGCAGACCCTGCCCGAGATCGCCAAGGGCGACGCCAACAAGATCTGGATAGTCCCCTCGGAGATGGGCAAGGCGCTGGAGAGCCTCGGCGGCCTGTTCACCCCGCCGAATCCCCCCGCGCGCAATCCCCCCGCCACCCCGGACGCGTAACCGCCCCGCCAGGCCCCCTAGGCTCGGCACTCGACGCTGATGCTGGGAAGGGGTCGGGGTGACGGTCTGGGAAGCGCTCGCCGTGTGGGTCGCCGGGATGGCGGCCGGGGCGATCAACGCGGTGGTCGGCTCGGGGAGCCTGATCACCTTCCCCACCCTCGTCGCCGTCGGCATTGATCCGGTCGTGGCGAACGTGTCCAACAACGTCGGCCTCGTCCCCGGCTCCGTCACCGGCGCCTACGGCTACCGCGCGGAGCTGCGCGGGCAGCGCGACCGCCTGGTCAGGCTCGCCATGGGGTCCGCGCTCGGTTCGCTGGCCGGCGGGATCCTGCTGCTCTACCTCGATCCGGACGTCTTCCAGGTGGTCGTCCCCGTGCTGATCGGGCTGGCCTGCGTGCTGGTCATCATCCAGCCGAGGCTCAACCTCTGGCTGGCCGCCCGGCGCGAGCACGCGCATCCGCACGGCGGCCCCGCCCTCTGGCTCGGGGTGTTCGGGGCGGGCGTCTATGGGGGCTACTTCGGCGCCGCCCAGGGCGTGCTGCTCATCGGGCTGCTCGGCAGCTTCCTGGACGAGCACCTGCAGCGGGTGAACGCGGCCAAGAACGTGCTCTCGCTGGTGGTCAACTCCACCGCCGCCGTGCTGTTCGTCCTGATCGCGGACGTCGACTGGTGGGCGGTGCTGGCCGTGGCCCTGGGCGCGATGATCGGCGGCTTCCTGGGGGCGAAGGTCGGGCGCCGCATCCCCGCGCCACTGCTGCGCGTGGTCATCGTGGCGGTGGGGATAGTGGCGATAATCAAACTGGTGTACGGATAATTTCCCGACATTCTGGGCATAAATCAGTACATGAAGGGTGATCGGGTGGAGATCGTCATCGACGCGGGCGGCACCCCGCGCACGTACGAGGTCGTCGCCACCCGCGCGGGCCGCCGCGTCGAGGTGGCCACCCGGCGGGGGCTCGTCGAGGTGACCGAGGTGACCAGGAGCGGCACCGTCATCCGGACCGCCCGCTTCATGTCCAGCCGCATCCTCGCCCTGGTCGAGCACCCCGCCGACGAGAAGGACTAGCGGAAGTCGGCCTCGTGGTCGCGCACCCAGGAGCGGAACGGCAGCGCCGGCCTGCCCAGCAGCTTCTCCACGACGTCCGTGACCTCCTCGGGGGAGTCCACCAGGCTCCGCCAGCCCGCCAGCGCGGCGTCCACGAAGTTCGCGTCGCCCCAGGCCGCCAGCAACTGCTCGCGCGCCTGCTCCGGCGGCAGTTCCTCCCAGCGCACCTCGCGGCCGATCACCTCGCCGATGATCCGCACCTGCTCGGCCTGGGTGAGGACCTCGGGCCCGCTGATCGGGTAGGCCGCGCCGCCGTGCCCGGCTGAGGTCAGCACGTGCACCGCCACCGCCGCGATGTCCTTCTCGTGGATGAGGGTGCGCCCCGCCTGCCCGTACGGCCAGCGCACCACGCCCGTCCTGACCTGGTCGGCCCAGCCCAGGGTGTTGACGGCGAAGCCGCTCGGCCGCAGGAACGTCCAGCTCATCCCGGAGGCGCGGATGAGCCGCTCCAGCTCCTGATGGAAGATCGTCGGCTCCCCGTCGCCCTGGGGCACGTTCGCCGACAGGTAGACCACCCGCCTGGCCCGCCCGGCGAGCGCCTCGACCACGGGTTCGGCGGTCCGGGCAGCGAAGCCCGGCCACACCAGGAACGCCGTCTCCACGTCCGCCAGGGCGGGTCCCAGCGTCTCGGGCCTGGTCAGGTCGCCCGCGACCGTCTCCACCCGCTCAGGCAGCCGCGCCCGCGCCGGGTCGCGCACCAGGGCGCGCACCGGCAGGCCCGCCCGTTCGAGTTCTCTCACCACATGTCCGCCGACGTTGCCGGTCGCGCCGGTCACCAGAATCGTGCTCATGCGGCGACCGTAAAACCTCAACTCGACTTCAGGTCAAGCTCGGCCGCACCTGGATCGTGCCGTCCTTGCGCAGCCGGGTCTCGAACGTGGGCGCGGGCGCGGTGGCCGGACCGTGCCGGACCGAGCCGTCGTCCAGCCGGAAGGTGCTGCCGTGCCACGGGCACACCACGCACGCCTCGCCGTCCTCCTCGACGAGCCTGCCCTGGTGGAGAGGGCCCGCCAGGTGCGGGCAGGTGTCGACCATCACCGTGACGTTCTCGGCGCGCCGCAGCACGAAGAGAGAGATGTAGCCGAGCCGCCGCGACACCGGGCGGCCGTCCGGCAGGTCCTTCAGCAGGCACAGGTCGTGCCAGCCCAGCGGCACCAGGTGGGAGACCTGGGGGGCGTGGTTGGCCCCCGCCGCCATGCGGTAGGCCAGGTGGCCGCCCAGATAACCGCCGAACCCGCCCGCGGCGAGCCCGGCGTACGACAGCGCGCGGCCGGCCCGCTCGCGACCGCGTACCCGGGCCAGCAGCGAGCCCGAGAACAGCCCGAGGGCGAGCACGTTCGCCGCCAGGTGCACGAACCCCACCCGCTGCTGCTCCTGGTGGAGAGACGACCAGTCGGTCAGTCCCGCGGCGGCGGTGGGCAGCGAGGTGGCGATGCCGGCGGCCAGCAGCAGCCGGACGGCGCGCTGATCGGCCTTGGCCGCGTCGAGCAGGGTGGCCGAGATCCAGCAGCCCAGGGCCGCCTGGGCCAGGGGCGGGTGCGCCGGCTTGCCCGTGGGCACCCCGTGCAGCAGGTCGCGGACCAGGCCTGGGCGGAGCCGCTGACGCATGGTCTTGGCCAGCGCGCGGATCGGCCGGTCCATGGACGTGGACTTCTCAAGCCGGTCAGTGAGATCGACCGGTCCCACGAAACGCCGCAAGTGCCGACGTCTCGCCCGTACTGTCTCTTTCACGACAAGTCCCCTACCCCAGGGGTGCGGACGTCACTCGGGAAGGTGACCCCTGGCGACCGACTCCTCGACGATCGCGCGCGCGTACGCCCCCAGTGACGGCGAGCCCTCCTCGATCAGCCGGACCTTCTCCCTCACCTGGGCCGCGGTCACCTTGAACAGCTGCCAGGTGCCGCCCTCGGTGTGGTGGTTGGCCAGGATCGGCGCGAACCGGTCGAGCGCCTTGGCGAACCTCGCCTCGGGCGTCTTGCGGTCCTCGAACTCCTCCCACAGCTCCCGCAGCGGCGTGCCCTGCCCGTCGGGCAGCAGCGCGAAGAGCCGGTCGGCGGCGGCGCGCTCGGCCTCCGCCTGCGCGGCCACCGCCACCGGGTCGTAGATGAACGTGTCGCCCGCGTCGATCTCGACCAGGTCGTGCACCAGCAGCATGGCCATGACGCGCTGGATGTCGGTGCCCGGCGGCGCGTGCTCGCCCAGCACCATCGCCAGCGTGGCCACGTACCAGGAGTGCTCCGCGTCGTTCTCCCGCCTGGAACCGTCCATCAGCAGGTTGCGGCGGACGATCCGCTTCAGCTTGTCGATCTCTACGGCGAAGGCGATCTGGGTGGTCAGGCGGTCCTCTTCTGGCACGATAGTCACGCGCGACACCTTAATGTGCGCTGATCATACTGGTAGGTGAAATTCTTACCGGAACTCCGTTGAACACTGCGTTACCAGACGGAACGTCCACAGCGGACTCGTCGGTCAACGTGTTCGCGCTGACCCCCGGGTGCTTCGCCGCGACCGTCTGCGAGCTGCCCTGATGCCCCCACCCGTGCGGCAGGCTGACCACTCCCGGCATGATCGTGTCGGTCGGCTCCAGCGGCACCGTCAGCTCGCCGGTGGCCGAGCGGACCACGGCCTCGCCGCCGAGCCCGAGCCTGGCCACGTCGACCGGGTTGATCTGGAGCGTGCAGGCGTTGCTGCCTCCCATGAGCGGGCCCACGTTGTGCATCCAGCTGTTGTTGGAGCGCAGGTGCCGCCGCCCGATCAGCACCAGCTCGGGAGGCTCGGCGTCCAGCCCCGCGCGCAGCCGGTCCACGTCCTCCAACAGCAGCGGCGGCGCCAGCTCGACCACGCCCGAGGCGGTCCTGAGCACCTCGGCCAGCCGCGGCTCCAGCGGGCCGAGATCGATGCCGTGCGGGTTGTCGAGCAGCTTGCGCAGCGACAGGTCGCCCCCGCCGGCCCACTCGCCGTAGGGTCCGAGCCGCAGCATGAGGTCCAGCCGCCGCTCGGCGCCGGTCTCGCCTTCCAGCAGGGCGCGCAGCTCCGCCGGGTCCCTGCCCTCGACGCCGGAACCGGGCGTCTCCACGGCCTTGGCCAGCTGCTGGCCGATCACGAACTCGTCCAGGTCGCCGTCGAGCCCGGAGGCGATCATGGCGAGCCTGGACAGGATCAGCGCCTCCGACGGCCGGTCCCCCAGCGGCAGCAGCGGCGGCGAGTAGCGGGCGTAGTTGCGCACCGCGAAGCCCAGCAGCGCGAAGTCGTAGTGCCCCGACTGCAGGATCCGCGGCGGCGGCAGGATGACGTGCGCGTGCCTGGTGGTCTCGTTGAGGTACGGGTCCACGCTCACCATGAAGTCGAGCCCGGCCAGCGCCCGGTCCAGGCGGTCGCCGTTCGGCGCCGACAGCACCGGATTGCCCGCCACCGTGACGAGGAACCTGACCTGCCCCTCGCCCGGCGTCTCGATCTCGTCGGCGAGCGTGGCCACCGGCAGCTCGCCGTTCGCCTCCGGCAGGCCGCGCACCCGGCTCCGCCACCGCCCCACCCGGTACGGGCCGCGCCGCCCGCCGAACTCGGTGGCGGCCTTGGGGAACATCACCCCGCCCGGCCGGTCCAGGTTGCCCGTCAGCGTGTTCAGCACGTCCACGAGCCACTGCGCGATCGTGCCGAACTCGGCCGTGCAGGTGCCGATCCTGGCGTACACCGCCGCCCTGTCGGCCGCCGCCAGCTCCCGCGCGAGCCGTACGATCACCTCGGCCGGCACGCCGGTGCGGCGGGCCACCAGGTCGGGCGGGAAGTGCTTGGCCGCCTCGCGCACCTCGTCGAGCCCGTTGACCCGGTGGGTGAGCGTGACGAGGTCCTCCGCGAACAGCGTGTGGACGATCCCGAACAGCAGGTAGGCGTCGGTGCCCGGGCGCACGAACACGTGCTCGTCGGCGGACGCGGCGGTCCGGGTGCGGCGCGGGTCGACCACGACGAGCCGCCCGCCGCGCCGGCGCAGCGCCTTGAGCCTGCCGGGGAAGTCGGGAGCCGTGCACAGCGAGCCGTTGGACTCCAGCGGGTTGGCGCCCAGCATCAGCAGGTAGCCCGTGCGGTCCAGATCGGGCACCGGGATGGCGAGCGGATGGCCGAACATCAGCCCGCTGGCCACGTGCTTGGGCATCTGGTCGGCGGTGCTGGCGGAGAAGACGTTGCGGGTGCCGAGCGACTTGATCAGCGGGGCGCCGTAGAGCGCGCCGGCCATCGTGTGCGCGCTCGGGTTGCCCAGGTAGACGGCGGCCGACTGGCGGCCGTGCGCGGCGGTCACCTCGGCGAGCCCCCGCTCGACGGCCGCGAACGCCTCGTCCCAGCTCACCTCGCGCCACCGGTCGCCCTCCCGGATCAGCGGCGCGCGCAGCCGGTCGGGGTCCTCGTCCAGCCTGCCGAGGCTGGCGCCCTTCGGGCAGATGAAGCCCTTGCTGAACGGGTCCGCCTTGTCACCGCGCACGCTGGTCACGTGGCCGCCGTCGTCGAGGGTCAGCGTCAGGCCGCAGACGGCTTCGCACAAGGGACAGGTCCGGTGGACGGTCGACGTCATCACGACTCCTGAGTTCGTAAGCTGAACTCATCTTGACTCGTACGCGGGACATGGGGAAGCCCCGGAGCCCCCGCGGTCTCCGGGGCTTTTCCTAGGGAGGCGCGGGTCCCTAGGTCCTCAGCCCGCCCGCTGCAGAACCAGCGGCCGGTGCAGATCAGGCGGCTCGTCGAGGTCGGGCCGGAGCGGGATCCAGGTCCGCCGGCCGTAGAGCCGGTCGAGACCGGGGGAGACGGCCCCGGGGAGCACGTCCCGCCTGACGACCTCGACGATCACCAGGTTCGCGCGGGTGCGGTGCTTGTAGACCGCGGCGGTCCTGGCCCAGCAGGCCGCCGCGATCTCCTCGGCGTAGGCCTCGAACTCCTCGGCGCTGATGCCGGCCCTGGTAAGGATCAGGGCCTTCTCGCCCGTGGCCGTGGGGGTGATCCACAGCACCAGCGGGATGCGGCCGGCGCGGGTGTGCAGGGTGGTCTCCAGGCAGACCCGCTGCAGCCGGTGGCGGGACACCACGCACCAGAAGTGCGCGACGGCCCAGTTGCGGCCGAACCGCGTCGCGGCCGGCACCGAGACGGCGCTGCTCAGCAGGACGAACGGGAGCCATCTGCCCTCCTGGGTGGCGCCCAGGACGGCCGGCACGAGCAGCGCGAGCCCGGCGAGGAGCAGTAATTCGGTACGGAACCGCCAGAGCCTGGTGAGGGGTCCCGAGCCGCGCGGGGCGGGCAGGTCCTCGTAGCCCGGGTAGATCTGGTTGCGCGGGTTCCTCGCCATGTCAGGACACCTCCTCCGGGACCCGTGGCGGGATCTTGAGCAGGTCGAAGCGTGGGTCGCGGTAGCGCCGGGAGGCGAAGCCGGTCCTGGTGACCGTCCAGCCCCGGCGGTAGGCGAACTCGTCGGGTTCCATGCAGATTTCGCGGTCCGCCCAGGCGAGCAGTTCCTGGAGGCGGGTGAGCACCCGGGACTTGCGTCGGCTGAGTCCCTTGGTACCTTGTGAGTACATGAGAAGACCCCTTTCGCGGCATCACAGAGGTGGCTTCTTACGCCGGACTGCAGGCCGACGACCGTCGCGCCGCTGGGTGGCAGCCCATTTGCGGCGGATGAGTGCGCGGCCTCGGTCCGGCTTTGTTGTTCCTGCTTCGTGTGCTCTGAAGCGAGCGACAATCGCGGCGATGACTCTTTAACTCAGTGCGGGATCCTTCCGGCTGACGGCCTCCCTGTGATGGTGTCCATTTCCGGGACGGCGCCGTTGCCGGTTTTGCGGCCTGACCAGCCGCGCGTAAGTCGTGGTGGGGATCTTCTGCGGGCGGGGCCGTGCGGTCATGTCGGCCTCCTCACCTCTGGAGAGATCCCTCGTGTCTCGATCGTCTCCCGGAGATTGCCTTGCTGCAAGGCCTCCCGCAAGAAATATTCCCGTTTCTTCCGCAAGGTGCCTTCTTGTTGCTGTGCAACTTGCACGGAGTGGCCTTGAATGTAGTCAGGCCAGCACAAGAGGTCGTCACCTTGCCCCCTTCCCCGTTTTCCCCCGGGCAGAAGCTCTGCTTGCTTGACACCGTCTCTCCGTGGAAGGCTCTTGGCAAGAGCAAATGGGAGTACTCGTGCAAGTTGCAGTGTAAGATTGGTGGAACGGCCCAAGACTGCGGGCTCGAAACGGTTCACTCCGGCTACACCTTCATCCCGGCAAGGAGAGTCGACGGTGCCACCGACGCAGGGCAGTCCGACTGTCCGCAAGCTCAGGCTCGGCCAGGAGCTCAGGCTTCTCCGCGAGCGACGCAAGCTCACCGGCGCCAGGGCCGCCAAGGAGCTCGGCTGGTCCCCCAGCAAGGTCTCGCGGATCGAGGCCGCCAAGACCATGCCCAGCGCAGACGACGTCAAGGCGATGGGGAAGCTCTACCGTCTCGACGAAGCCAAACTTGACGAACTCTTCGGCCTGTTGCGGGATGCGGATCAGCGGGGCTGGTGGGAAGATTACGAAGACGCCCTGCCTGAGGAGTACACAAGATTCCTCGGGCTGGAGGCGGAGGCCATCATCCAGCGCAACTGGGAACCCCAGATTGTGCCCGGCCTCTTCCAAACCGAGGATTACGCCAGAGAGGTCGTCCTGGCCGTCCGTGGCATCTCGCGCATCACCCACAGCGGAGTCAGGAGCAGGGTCGAGGCCCGCCTCGACAGGCAGCAGCGCGTGCTGCACCGCCCCGATCCATGTGAGATGCGCTTCGTGCTGGACGAGCCCGCCTTGATGCGCCGCTTCGGCGAGCCCTCGGTGATGCGGGCACAGATGGAGCATCTCCTGGAGTTGTCTCTTCTGTCCCACGTCAGCGTTCAGGTATTGCCCATGGACGCGTTGCACCCCGTAAGCACGGGTGCGTTCATCCACCTCAAGTTCGCGGAATTCGACGATGTGGTGTATCTGGAGCAGCTTTATACTGCTGACTTCGTCGACGACCTCGAGCGGGTAGCGGGCTACGAGGCAGCCTTCGAAAACATCAGGTCACAGGCACTGGACGAGGACGACACACGCGTGCTCATCCAGCGCAAGGCGATGATGTGGCGAGGCTGAGGTCAGCGATCGATCAGAACAAAAGGGGCAATGGTGCCCCTTTGCCCATTTGGGGAGAAAATGTCTATCCATCACAAGACGGCGGCATGGCAGAAGAGCACTTTCTGCAACGGCGCTAGCAGCTGCGTTGAGGTCGCCCCCCTCGCCGACGGGAATGTCGCGCTGAGGGACAGCAAGGTTCAGGACGGACCCGTCCTGGTCTTCACCCCGTCCGAGTGGGCCGCCTTCACGGCCGGGGTCAGGGATGGAGAGTTCGACCTGGAGGCTCTGCAGGCCAGCGCGTGAAAAACGGCCCTGGCAGGTTGATGGCACAACCGGACAGGGCCGTTCCAGAAGAGGCTCGTCAACGACCCTCGGGTCCCCGTTCGCTTGGCGAACGCAAGATTTCTCGCACATCATGGCGCAAGCCGCGCTCAATGATCAACTCGTCGTGCCCTCGTCATGGGGGCTGCGCCCTCCATGCGTCCGCGACGTCTGCCGTATGTCTCGCATGAATACTCCCATGCCGGCCTCCCGCGGGCCACCCATTTCACGTAATGCTCATGAGCACTTGCCAGGAGTCATCATGTACGCCCCCCGCGACATGGACAGGATCTGGTCCGTGAGTGACCGGTCAACCGTTGCTCGCTGCCTTCGGAGAGTGGAGGCGTTCTCGAACCGCTTGTCCCTGGCCTGCCGGGTGCAGGGAGAGACCAGATCGGGCACGCTGCGCACCTGTCCCGATGTCGACCAAGCACTGGCTAGCAAGCTGAGGCAGATCACCCTTAACGTCGGGAAGCCCTCATGCGGCTACTGGATCAGGGTGGTCGGCGACTCCCGCGCCAGGGAGGTTCGGCTCTTCGTCAACGGCGAGCCGCCGGATTCCATCGTAGAAGACATCGTGGCGGAGATTCAGCGCCACTGCTCACCGCCTGCGAGCCGATGGTGGCGCTGGCCCTGGAGGCTGTGGCAATGGTTCGCGGGCCACGTCTGGGCGGGCGTGGTAGCCGGGCTGATCGTGACGCTCCTCCTGGTGCCTCTCGTGTACGCGCTGATGTCGTGACTACTCCGTTGATGGAGTCGTGTATTCACCCGTGACCTCCGGCCTGGAGCAAGGGCCGATGATCTCGCCCACGAGGTGGGCACCACAGGACTTCTCCGGCGGCGCTCGGCTGCCCCGATGACTTGACTCAACAACTCCATAACTGCCCGTAGGTCAAGGTGGGGGCACTACGCGGCAATCGGCAGCACATGGCATGCTCAATCCCAGATGTCCCGATTGAGCTGGATGGCGCCCCCGATGAACTTCCCCCGCGCACTCTCGGTGCTGGCCGTCATGGCCTCACTCGCCGCCTGCACGGCCGCCGGATCGGAGGCGCCCGAGCGGCAGCGGCAGGCCGCGGCCACCTCCTCGGCCGAGCCGACGGCCCCCGCCACCCCGGAGCGCGAGCCGTACACCATCGCCTTCGGCGGGGACGTGCACTTCGAGGGCTTCCTGCGGTCCCGGCTGGACAACCCGCGCACCGCGCTCGGCCCCATCTCCTCGGTGCTGCGCAAGGCCGACCTCGCCATGATCAACCTGGAGACCGCGATCACCACTGGCGGCACCCCGGCGCCCGGCAAGCAGTACACGTTCCGGGCCCCGGCCAGCGCGTTGACCGCGCTCAAGGCCGCCGGCGTGGACGTGGCCTCCATGGCCAACAACCACGGCATGGACTACATGGAGACCGGCCTGGCCGACTCGCTCGCCGCGATCAAGAAGTCCAGGTTCCCGATCGTGGGCATCGGCAGGGACGACGACCAGGCGTTCAAGCCGTTCAGGAAGACGGTGAACGGCAACCGGGTGGCGATCATCGGCGCGACACAGGTGCTGGACTCCGAGTTCATCAACGCCTGGACCGCGGCCCCCGGCAAGGGCGGGCTCGCGTCGGCCAAGGACGAGCCGCGCCTGATCAAGGCGGTACGGCAGGCGCGCAAGAACTCCGACACCGTCATCGTCCACCTGCACTGGGGCACCGAGATGCAGAAGTGCCCGAACCCGGCGCAGCTCTCCCTGGCCCCCAAACTCGTCAAGGCCGGCGCCGACGTGGTGGTCGGCGGGCACGCGCACATCCTGCTGGGGGCCGGATACCTCGGCAAGGCGTACGTCAGCTACGGCCTCGGCAACTTCGTCTTCTACAACTCCAACCCGGCCACCACGGGCCGCACCGGCGTGCTGACCCTCACCATCAACGGCCGCAAGATCCTCAAGGACCAGTGGACCCCCGCCACCATCCAGAACGGCGTGCCGGTCCCGATGACCGGCGCCGCGAGGAAGCAGGCCGTGGCCGACTGGAAGGCGCTGCGTTCCTGCACCGAGCTGGACGCCCGGCCCTGACGGCGTGGAAGATGTCCGGGATCTCCACATTCGGGCGGCCGGGCTCAGTGGATTCCCAGGAAATCCGGTCAATCGCGGGTAACGATCGGGCCTGGAGGGGGAAGATGAGGTCGTGTCCATGCCGCGACTGGAAGATGACTGTGCGTCGCCGAAGCCGCTCCGGCGACAGCCCACGCAGCGCCGCAGCGCCCGACGGGTCGAGCGGATGCTCGACGCCTGCGCCGAGCTCCTCGACGAGATCGGCTACGAATCGCTCTCCACGACCCGCATCGCCGACCGGGCGGGGGTCGCGATCGGTTCGGTCTACCAGTTCTTCCCCGACAAGCGCGCCATCACGCAGGAGCTGACCCGGCGCAACGTGGAGCTGTTCGTCACCCGGGTCGGGCGGCGCTTCATGGAGGAGGACTACCGCGGCTGGTGGGAGGCCATCGACGCGATCATCGACGAGTACGTCGACATGCATCGCTCGGTGCCCGGGTTCAAGAGTCTCCAGTTCGGTGACGTGGTCGACCTCAACCTGCTCGACTCCGACTCCGACAACAACACCGTGATCGCGGGCCGGCTGCGCGGGCTGCTGCTCAACGAGTTCGGCCTGGCCGACAGTCACGAGCTCGACATCGCCGCGCTGGTGGCCGTCGAAGCCTGCGACGCGGTGCTCAAGCTGGCCTTCCGCTACGACCAGAACGGCTCGGAGGAGATCATCGACGCGGCCAGGCAGCTCGTGCGGGGTTTCCTGTCCCGCCAGCTCAGGTCGTACACGCCGCAGCCCGACTAGCGCGTCAGCCCCCGGCCTCCAGCAGCTCCGGCAGCCAGTGGGGCTCGCCGGGCCGCGCGCACGCCTCGGAATGCGACATCGGCCGGATCAACCGTTGCCGGCTCGCCTCCAGCTGGGCCTCCAGGACCCGCAGTCTCCGCTCGGCCGCCTCGACCCCTTCGAGCCGGGCCGAAAGGTAGCCCGCGACCCCGGGCCCCACCGCCGACAACACCACGGCGAGCGCCAGCGCGAACGTCATCTGCTTGGACCTGCCCATCCCAGCCCCTTCCGCTCGCGGGCGCGAAGTGACCGGTATATGCCCAACGACCTGCGCATATATGCATGGCGTAAGGACTCGATGACGTTTCGTGGTGGTCTCATCAGGGCATCGGCGATGCGTATTGAGCGGGCGAAACCGCACCGCGGTCGGTAGTCTCGCGTTGTGGCGCATGTGACCCGTGAGCACCTTGATCGCCTGCTTGAGCAGGCGCTGCTGGCCGACGACCACGGCTCCCTGGCCAGCCGGCTGTACGACGTAGCGCTCGACTACTCCAGCGGCGACGTATCCAGGGCGTCCATCCTGGTCCAGGCGGCGGAGGAGTGGCGCGCGGCAGGCCAGCCCGCTCGCGCGCTGGAGTGTTTCCAGCGCGCGCTGGAAGACGGCGGCGAGACGGGCATCGACCCGCGCGCAGGCATCGCCGACACCCTCTTCGAGCTCGACCGGCACGACGAGGCGAGGGAGGTCATCGAGGCGATCCGCGCCGAGGGCGGTGTCTCGGCGGCCACCGCCCACAGCATCGTCGAGACGCTGGTCGCCTACGGTGACCTGGAGGCGGGCCACGAATGGGTCACCCAGGCCCTGCTGACCTGCGACTCCGACGATCCGGAGCGGGTGTCGATGCTGCGCACCCGCTACCGCATCCGACTCGACCTGGGCCTGCCCGAGGACGAGATCGACGCCCTCGTCTCCTGATCCCTCAGCGCAGGTCGAGGCTCCGCAGCAGGCCCGTCACGCCGTCGAGGGAGTCGGCCGGGAGCTTGGTCTCGTTCAGCGGCCGCGGCCCCTGAGGCAGCGTGCGGCGCACGAGCCGGTCCTTGGTCTTGCCGACCGGGCGCGTCAGGTCGAGCGGGACGCCCGACGACGAGCGCGGCGCCGTCTTCGAGGGATAGCGTCCGGTCCTGGTGTTCACCGGCAGCGCGGGCAGGGCGGGCAGCTTGGCCTGGCTCGTCACGCCCGCCACCGTCGGCGCGGCGGGCAGCGCCGACGGCATGGCCGAGGTGGCCATGACGCCGCCCAGGTCCGACAGCCCCATCGCCGAATGCGAGGTGGCCAGCCCGGTCAGGCCCAGGTGCTCGGCCAGCCTGACGGCGCCCAGGGCCAGGTGGGTGCTCTCCGACCCGAGCAGCGGGCCGGTGCTGTCGCTCAGCCGCACCTTGGTGAGCTCGTCGCAGAGCGCCGCGGCGGGCGAGCCCATGCTGGTCCGGGTTTCCCGGCAGTCGTCGGCGGCCGCGGAGCTCGCCCCCAGCCAGGTGACCCCCGCGGTCAGAGTGGCGATGGCAAGAATTCCCCGGATGCTTCGAGTCGGCACGTCCCGTCCCCCTGATCGTTCTCGGTGATCCGACGAACGCGAAGCTAGCCAGACGCGCGAGGGACTGGAGGCGGCTTGCCGGAAGGCTGGACCGAACCTTACGAACCGGGTGCGCGGATGACCCGGGCGGGAACGTCGAACGCCCGGAGGATGGCCTCCGGGCGTTCGCGTGGGTGTGTCAGGCCCGCTGGACGGACAGCTCGTCGTCGCCGAGGTCGACCAGGACCTTGTCGCCGTCGACGATCTCGCCGGACAGCACCGCCTTGGCCAGCTTGTCGCCGATCGCCGACTGGACCAGGCGGCGCAGCGGGCGCGCCCCGTACATCGGGTCGTAGCCCGTCAGGGCCAGCCACTCGCGGGCCGCCGGCGTGACCTCCAGGGTCAGCCTGCGGTCGGCCAGCCGCTGGGCCAGCCGGTCGACCTGCAGGTCGACGATCCGCGTCAGCTCCTCGGAGCCGAGCGCGTCGAACAGGATCACGTCGTCCAGCCGGTTGAGGAACTCCGGCTTGAACGCGCTGCGCACCGCGCCCATCACGGCCTCGCGCTTCGCGCCGTTCTCCATCGTCGGGTCGACGAGGAAGTGGGAGCCGAGGTTGGACGTCAGGATCAGGATCGTGTTGCGGAAGTCGACCGTGCGGCCCTGACCGTCGGTCAGCCGCCCGTCGTCGAGCACCTGGAGCAGGATGTCGAAGACCTCCGGATGGGCCTTCTCCACCTCGTCCAGCAGCACCACGGTGTACGGGCGGCGCCGGACGGCCTCTGTCAGCTGGCCGCCCTCCTCGTAGCCGACGTAGCCGGGAGGCGCGCCGACGAGCCGGGCGACGCTGTGCTTCTCGGAGTATTCGCTCATGTCGATGCGGGTCATCGCCCGCTCGTCGTCGAACAGGAACTCCGCCAGCGCCTTGGCCAGCTCGGTCTTGCCGACACCGGTCGGGCCGAGGAACAGGAACGAGCCCGTCGGCCTGTCGGGGTCGGCGATGCCGGCCCGGCTGCGCCGCACCGCGTCGGACGCCGCGCGCACGGCCTCGTGCTGGCCGATGAGCCGCTTGCCCAGTTCCTCCTCCATGCGCAGCAGCTTGGCCGTCTCGGCCTCCAGCAGGCGGCCCGCCGGGATGCCGGTCCAGGACGAGATCACCTCGGCGATGTCGTCGGGGCCGACCTCCTCCTTGACCATGGCGTTCTCGTCGGGGGCGGCCTCGGAGGCGGCCTTCAGCGCCTGCTCCAGGCGTGGCACGTCGGCGTACATGACCCGGGACGCGGTCTCGAAGTCGCCGTCGCGCTGCGCCCGCTCGGCGGTGCCGCGCGCCTCGTCGAGCTGCTTCTTCAGCTCGCCGACCTTGTTGAGGCCCGCCTTCTCGTGCTCCCATCGGCCGACCAGGGCGTTCAGCTCCTCCTGGCGGTCGGCCAGCTCCTGGTGGAGCCGCTCCAGGCGTTGTACGGACGCCTCGTCGGTCTCCTTGGAGAGCGCCAGCTCCTCCATCTTCATCCGGTCGACGGTCCGCTGGAGCTGGTCGATCTCCACCGGACGGGAGTCGATCTCCATGCGCAGCCGGGAGGCGGCCTCGTCGACCAGGTCGATGGCCTTGTCGGGCAGGAACCTGCTGGTGATGTAGCGGTCGGAGAGCGCTGCGGCGGCGACGAGCGCGCTGTCGGCGATCTGCACCTGGTGATGGGCCTCGTAGCGGCCCTTCAGCCCGCGCAGGATCGCGATGGTGTCCTCCACCGTCGGCTCGCCCACGTACACCTGCTGGAAGCGGCGCTCCAGCGCAGGGTCCTTCTCGATGCGCTCGCGGTACTCGTCGAGCGTGGTCGCGCCGATCATCCGCAGCTCGCCGCGGGCCAGCATCGGCTTGAGCATGTTGCCCGCGTCCATCGCGCCCTCGGCGGCTCCCGCGCCGACGACGGTGTGGAGCTCGTCGATGAACGTGACGACCTGGCCGTCGCTCTCCTTGATCTCGGCGAGCACGGCCTTGAGCCGCTCCTCGAACTCGCCGCGGTACTTCGCGCCCGCCACCATCGCGCCCAGGTCGAGCCCGATCAGCCGCTTGTTGCGCAGCGACTCCGGCACGTCGCCGGCCACGATCCGCTGGGCCAGGCCCTCGACCACGGCCGTCTTGCCGACGCCGGGCTCGCCGATCAGCACCGGGTTGTTCTTGGTGCGCCGGCTGAGCACCTGCACCACCCGGCGGATCTCCGAGTCGCGGCCGATGACCGGGTCGAGCTTGCCCGAGCGGGCCTGCCCGGTCAGGTCGATGCCGTACTTCTCGAGCGCCTGGTAGGTGTCCTCGGGCGTCTCACTGGTGACCCGGGCGTGGCCGCGTACCTTCTCGAACGCGTCGAGCAGCGCCTGCGGGGTGGCGCCCGCGGACTTCAGCAGGTCGGCGGCCTGGCCGCCGTCGGCGGCGAGGCCCACCAGCAGGTGCTCGGTCGACACGTACTGGTCTTCCAGCCGCTTGGCGTGCTGGGCGGCGGTGTTCATCACCGTGAGCAGGTGGCGGGAGCTCGTCGGCGCCCCCACGGTCGCGCCCTGAGCCTTGGGCAGCGCCGCGAGCTGCTCCTCGGCCTTGGCCCGCAGCGTCCGCCAGTCGGCGCTGACCGCCTCCAGCAGCGGGACGGCGGTGCCGCCCGTCTGCGAGAGCAGCGTGGTCAGCAGGTGAAGCGGGGAGATCTCGGGGTTGCCCTCGGCGGCGGCCCGCCGCATGGCGCCCGAGAGCGCCTCCTGACTCTTCTGAGTGAGCTTGTATTCCATCTACGCCCCCGGTGGCAGCTCGTAACGGATCAGCGCCTTGATCATCTGTAGCTCGGCGCGGAGGCGGTGAACCTCCTCACGCAGCCGCAACGACTCGTTCTCCAGCTCCAGGATCCGCTTGATGCCGGCGAGGTTGATGCCCTCCTCCTGGGAGAGGCGCTGGACCTCGCGCAGCTGGATGATGTCTCTTGTGGAGTAGAGGCGGCCGCGCCCCGCCGTACGGCCCGGACAGACCAGACCGAGCCGGTCGTACTGCCGAAGGGTCTGCGGATGCAGACCCGACAGCTGCGCGGCCACCGAGATCACGTAAACAGGAGTGTCGTCCGACAGGTCGAAGTAGTTGGCGTCCATGGGCTCACTCGCTTCTGGCTCTCAAGATGAGATCGGCCCGCGGGTCCTCGGCCGCTGTGGCGGTGTTGAACTCCGTGAGCAGCTCACGAGACTTGTCGTCGAGCGTCTTCGGCACCATGACCTCGACGCTGGCGAGCAGGTCGCCCTTGGTGCCGTCCTTGCGCGTGACACCCCGGCCGCGGATGCGGAACGTGCGCCCGTTCGGCGTGCCCGAGGGGATGCGCAGTGTCACCGGCAGTCCCTTGAGCGTCGGCACCTTGATCTCGGCGCCTAGCGCCGCCTCCGAGAACGTCACGGGGACCGTGACGGTCAGGTTGTCACCCGACCTGCCGAAGACGGTGTGCGGCTTGACGTGCGTCACGATGTAGAGATCGCCGGATGGGCCGCCGTTCTCGCCCGGTGCGCCCTTGGCCTTGAGCCTGACCCGCTGCCCGTCGGCCACCCCCGCGGGGATGCGCGCCTGGATCGTGCGGGTGCTCTTGGCCCGGCCGTTGCCCTCGCAGACGGGGCAGGGGTCGTCCACGAGCAGCCCGCGGCCCTTGCAGTCGCGGCACGGCTCGGAGAAGGCGAAGTTGCCCAGGTTGCGGCTGGCCGCGCCGGTGCCCTCGCAGGTCGGGCAGACCCGCGGGGTGGTGCCGGCCTTGGCGCCGGTCCCGCTGCACGCGGTGCAGGCCGCCGAGCTGGTCAGCCTGAGCGACACCGTGGTGCCCTCGGCGGCCTCCGTGAACGACAGCGTCACCTCCGACTCGATGTCCTGCCCGCGGCGCGGCCTGGTGGTGGTGCCGGGGCGGGTCGTGCCGCCCCGGTTGAACAGCCCGCCGAACAGGTCGCTGAAGCGGTCGCCCGCCCCCTGGCCGGAGGTCTGCTGACCGGTGCCGCCGAACAGGTCGCCGAAGTCGAACGGGAAACCGCCGCCGCCACCACCCGGACGCTGGCCGCCCACCCCGGAGCCGAACAGCGTGCGCGCCTCGTCGTACTCCTTGCGGCGCTTGCTGTCGGACAGGACGTCGTAGGCCTCGGAGACTTCCTTGAACTTCTTCTCCTTGGCCGTGTCGCCCTGGTTGGTGTCGGGGTGGTACTGCCTGGCCAGCTTCCGGTACGCCTTCTTGATCTCGTCGGCGGTGGCTGACTTGGGCACACCAAGGACGGCGTAGTAGTCCTTCTCCAGGTAGTCCTTGGTGCTCATCTACGGCCCTTCGTCCTCGTCAGTTGTCGTCGTCATCGGACGCGGGTGAGTCGCCCGGCTCGGCCACGGCCACGCGCGCCGGGCGCAGCACCCGGTCGCCCATCTGGTAGCCGAGCTGCAGCACCTCGACCGCGGTCGGCTCGGTCACCTCGGGCGAGTAGCTGTGCATCAGCGCCTCGTGGATCACCGGGTCGAACGGGTCGCCCTTCTGACCGAACGGGCTGAGCCCCAGCTTGGTGAGCACCGCCTCCAGCGACTCGGCCACCGCCGCGAAGCCGCCGGTGAGCTCACCGTGGTCGCGGGCCCTGCCGATGTCGTCGAGCACGGGCAGCAGCTCCGAGAGGACGTTGGCGGTGGCCTGCTCTCGCACGGCCACCCGGTCGCGCTCCACGCGACGGCGGTAGTTCTGGTACTCGGCCTGAACACGTTGCAGGTCGGCCGTCCGCTCGTCCAGCTGGGCCTGGAGCTCGGCGTCGGCCGGAGCGGACTCCGCCGGCGCCTGCTGCTGGTCCTGCTTGGCCGAATCGTTCTCGGCTCGCACCCTTACCTCCCCCGTCTCCGGGTCGATCTTGCGGTTGTCGCGGATCACCGGCTCTTCGTGCCCGTTCTCACGCAACGGCCTCACTTGTCCTTCTTCGGCTCGTCATCCACGATCTCGGCCTCGACGACGTCGTCGTCGGCCTTCTGCTCCTGGGTGGCGGACGCGTCCTGGGGAGCGCCCTCGGGGCCGCCCGCGGTCTGGCCCTGGCTCTGCGCGTAGATCGCCGAACCCATCTTCTGGCTGACCGTGGCGAGCTTCTCCGCCGAGTTGCGGATCGTGTCGGTGTCGGTGCCCTCCAGAGCCTTCTTCAGCTCGGCGAGCGCGTCGTTGACCTCGGTCTTGATGTCGCCGGGGACCTTGTCGTCGTTCTCTCGCAGGAACTTCTCGGTCTGGTAGGCGAGCCCGTCGGCGTTGTTGCGGACCTCGGCCTCCTCGCGGCGCTTGCGGTCCTCCTCCGCGTACGACTCGGCCTCGCGCATCATGCGGTCGATGTCGTCCTTCGGCAGCGCGGAGCCGCCGGTGATCGTCATCGTCTGCTCCTTGCCCGTGCCCAGGTCCTTGGCGGAGACGTTGACGATGCCGTTGGCGTCGATGTCGAAGGTGACCTCGATCTGCGGGATGCCGCGGGGCGCCGGCGCGATGCCGGTGAGCTCGAACGTGGCCAGCTTCTTGTTGTAGGCCGCGATCTCGCGCTCGCCCTGGAACACCTGGATCTGCACCGACGGCTGGTTGTCCTCGGCCGTGGTGAAGACCTCGGAGCGCTTGGTCGGGATCGTCGTGTTGCGCTCGATGATCTTGGTGAAGATGCCGCCCTTGGTCTCGATGCCCAGCGACAGCGGGGTAACGTCGAGCAGCAGGACGTCCTTGACCTCGCCCTTGAGCACACCGGCCTGCAGGGCGGCGCCGATGGCGACGACCTCGTCCGGGTTGACGCCCTTGTTGGGCTCCTTGCCGCCGGTCAGCTCCTTGACCAGGTCGGTGACGGCGGGCATCCGGGTCGAGCCGCCGACCAGCACCACGTGGGCGATGTCGGAGACCTTGATGCCGGCGTCCTTGATGACCTGGTGGAACGGGCCCTTGCAGCGCTCGAGCAGGTCGGCGGTGAGCCGCTGGAACTCGGCGCGGGTCAGCTTCTCGTCGAGGTGCAGCGGGCCCTCGGAGGAGGCGGTGATGTAGGGCAGGTTGATCGAGGTCTCGGACTGGGCCGACAGCTCGATCTTGGCCTTCTCCGCGGCCTCGCGCAGGCGCTGGAGAGCCATCTTGTCCTTGGACAGGTCGACGCCGTGAGCGTTCTGGAAGCGCTTGACGAGCTCGTCGACGACGCGCTGGTCCCAGTCGTCACCACCGAGGTGGTTGTCGCCGCTGGTGGCCTTGACCTCGACGAACCCGTGGCCGTCTTCCTGGCCGACGTCGAGCAGGGACACGTCGAAGGTGCCGCCGCCCAGGTCGAAGACCAGGATCGTCTGGTCTTCCTCCTTGTCGAGGCCGTACGCGAGCGCGGCCGCGGTCGGCTCGTTGATGATGCGCAGCACGTTGAGGCCCGCGACCGTGCCGGCCTCCTTGGTGGCCTGGCGCTGGGCGTCGTTGAAGTAGGCCGGGACGGTGACCACCGCGTCGGTGATCTTCTCGCCCAGGTAGGCCTCGGCGTCCTGCTTGAGCTTCTGCAGGACGAAGGCGCTGATCTGCTGCGGGGAGAACTTCTTGCCGTCGATCTCCTGGGACCAGTTGGTGCCCATCTCCCGCTTGACGGACCGGATCGTCCGGTCCACGTTGGTGACGGCCTGTCGCTTGGCGACCTCGCCGACCAGGACCTCGCCGTTCTTCGCGAACGCGACCACGGACGGCGTGGTCCGCGAGCCCTGCGCGTTGGCGATGACGGTGGGCTCACCGCCCTCGAGAATCGAGACGACGGAGTTGGTCGTCCCCAGGTCGATACCTACCGCACGTGCCATGAGTACGTCCTTGTAGTCAAAGTTGAGTCGGTTACGCTCAACCTACGAATGGAGGCGTGCTTTGTCAAACGCCTTGAGCGTACTCGACTCAACCCCTGACAAGGGCGTTCTGTTCCCCTGAGATCTCCCCTAGGGGTTCCCGCTTACCCCGTCATACGCCGCTCACGATCTTCCGCTTGCCCAGCGGGGACTTGAGCTTGACCGTCGTGCTCTTCTCGATGGCGATCATGATGCAGGAGACGTTCTTCGCCTTCGGCGACGTGCCCTCGTACAGGGTGACCGTCACCCGCTTCTTCGTCTCCTTGACCTTCACCCGGTGGAGCACCGTGCACGGCTCCACCCCTGACCACCACGTGAGCCGCACCTGGCGCCCCTTCGACACCGGCGTCGCCTCGGTGAAGCGCACCTTGCGCGGGTTGAGCGCGTCGCCCGTCGGCTTGACCGGCTTGGGCGTGGCCGGCGGGGTGGTCGTGACCACGTCGGCCACGGGTGTGCTGGACACCGGCGTGTCAGGCCCGGGGGACGCGGCCTGCTCGGCGGGCCGCTCGGCGCCGCACCCGGCGGCGAGGACGAGACATCCGGCGATGAGAGTCGCTGTCGCTGTGCGCATAACCCCTACGACGGATGTGACAGGCCTCCGGTTCAGCCGGTTGACCCCGTTGTGGAGGCCCCTTGGGAAATCAGGCCGTACGGCGACACCGGAGTGGGCGGCAGGCGCAGGCGCGGTGAGTAGTGTTGAGCCGTGCTGCGTCAGGCTCTACTCGCCGTCTCCCGGAGCGCGCGCGCCGAGCGCGTCATCTCCACCTCGCCGCTGACCCGCGACGTGGTCAGGCGCTACGTCGCCGACGACATCGCCCGCACGGTCGCCGAGCTGACCCGCAGGGGCCTGCTCGTCACCGTCGACCACCTGGGCGAGGACGTCCACGACAGGGCGCAGGCGGAGGGTGCCGTCCGGGCCTATCTGGAGCTGCTGCGGGTGCTGCCCGAAGGCGCCGACGTGTCGGTCAAGCTCACCGCGCTCGGGCTGCGGCTGTCGGAGCAGCTCGCGCTCGACAACGCCGCCACCATCTGCGAGTCCGCCGCGCTGCGGGGCATCACGCTGACCCTCGACGCCGAGGAGCACGACACCATCCCCGGCCTCCACTCCATCCACACCACCCTGCGCAAGGAGCACCCCGGCGTGGGCGTGGTGGTGCAGGCCTACCTGCGCGACTCGGCCGAGCGCTGCGTCAAGCTGGACGGGGCCAGGGTGCGGCTGTGCAAGGGGGCCTACACCGCGCCGGGCGCCTACACCTCGGCGGCCGACATCGACCGCTCGTACGCGCGCTGCCTCAGGGTGCTGATGGGCGGCACCGGCTATCCGATGGTCGCCACCCACGATCCGCGGCTGATCGGCATCGCCGCCACCCTGGCCGTGCTGGAGGGGCGCGACCACCACGGGTTCGAGTATCAGATGCTGTACGGGGTGCGCCCGGACGAGCAGGAGAGGCTGGCCGCGCAGGGCGCCCGGATGCGGGTCTACGTCCCGTACGGCGCCGACTGGTATGCCTACCTCATGCGCAGGCTCGCCGAACGCCCCGCCAACCTGGCGTTCTTCGCCCGGTCGCTGCTGTCGCGGGGCTGACCGGAGACGCCGGTAGGCTGCGACCGGCGTCTAATGCGTGAGGGGCATCTGATGATCGCGATTCTCGGCACCGGCAAGATGGGCGAGGCCCTGCTGTCCGGGATGCTGCGGGCCGGGTTCAAGCCGGGCGACGTGCTGGCCACGGTGCGCCGGCCGGAGCGGGCGCGGGCGCTGGCCGAGACCTACGGGGTGCGCGCCGTCTCCAACGCCGAGGCCGCCAAGTCGGCCGGCACGCTCATCCTGGCGGTCAAGCCGCAGGACATGGGCGCGCTGCTCGACGAGATCGCCCCCCACCTGCCCGCCGACCGCCTGGTGATCAGCGCCGCGGCCGGCATCACCACGGCCTTCGTGGAGCAGCGGCTGGGGCACGAGACGCCGGTGGTCAGGGTCATGTCCAACACGCCCATCAAGTTCGACGAGGCGATGAGCGTGATCTCCGCGGGCGCGTACGCGGGGGAGGACCATCTGCGGCGCACCGAAGACCTGCTGCGGCCGGTCGGCAAGGTGCTGCGCATCCCCGAGTCGCAGCAGGACGCCGCCACGGCGCTGTCGGGCAGCGGGCCGGCCTACTTCTTCTACCTGGTGGAGGCCATGGTCGACGCCGGGATCCTGCTGGGCATGCCCCGGGCGGCGGCGCTCGACATGGTCACCCAGTCGATCGTGGGCGCGGCCGTCATGCTCCGCGACTCGGGCGAGCACCCGGTGATCCTGCGCGAGGCGGTCACCTCCCCGGGCGGCACCACGATCGCGGCCATCGCCGAGCTGGAGCGCCACAGCGTGCGCGCGGCCTTCCTGGCGGCCATCGAAGCGGCCCGCGACCGGGGCCGCGAGCTCGCGTCGGGCTGACCCGAGGTCAGGCGTCGCGCCGCCGCATCAGCACGGCGCCCGCCAGCATGGCCGCGGCGACCCAGACGAGGTAGACCGCGAACCCGCTCCACGGGCCCAGGGAGCCGGTGCTCTGGCCGGACACGATCAGCGCGCCGGCGTTCGTGGTGAAGTGTTCGGACACGGTCCTGCCCCACTCGCCGGGGAGCTGGGTGGTCAGCGGGGGCAGCACCAGTATCAGCGCGATGGCCGACACGATCGCGCCCGGCGTGTGCCGGATCAGCGTGCCCAGCCCCAGCCCGAACAGCCCGCACGCGGTCAGGTAGAGGGAGGACCCGAGCGCCGACCGCGCCATCTCGCCCGCTTCGACGGAGGCCGGCTGGAAGATCGCCAAGCCGACGCCGATCGCGCCGGCCGACGCGAGCAGGCAGACGACCAGCGAGACCGCCGTGAACACCACGATCTTGCCGGTCAGCAGGCTCATCCGCCGGGGCACGGCCATCAGCGAGGTGCGGATGGCCCCGGTGCGGTATTCGCCGGAGATCACCAGAACACCCAGGGTGGCCATGGCCAGCGCGGCGAGCGACGCGCCCTGCAAACTGACGATCATCGCCTGCTCGCCCGGGACCGGCCCGTCGGCCGTGCTCCTGACCGAGGCGCTGAGAAGGGCGGAGACGCCCAGCATCAGCACGACGGTGGTGGCGAGGGTCCACAGCGTGGACCGCACCGATCGGATCTTGGTCCACTCGGACCGGAGGACATCGGTCATGACGTGTACTCCAAGCTGTCTTTGGTGAGCTCCATGTAGGCGGCTTCGAGCGAGGGCTTGACGAACGTCAGCTCCTCCAGCGGCAGCCCCGCCCTGGCGGTCATCGTGCCGATCTCCAGCGGCGACACCCCGGTCACCCGCAGGTGGTCGGTGTGGAGCTCGCCCACCTTGACCAGCTCGGCCACCTCGGCCAGCCGGGGCGAGCGCACCAGCACGTAGCCCTGCGAGCTGCGCCCGATGAACTCCGGCACGCTCGTGTCGGCGATCAGCCGGCCCTTGCCGATGACGATCAGATGGTCGGCGGTCTGCGACATCTCGCTCATCAGATGGCTGGAGACGAAGACCGTGCGGCCCTCGGCGGCGAGCCCGCGCATCAACGTGCGGATCCACAGGATGCCGTCGGGGTCGAGCCCGTTGACCGGCTCGTCGAAGAGCAGGATCTCCGGGTCGCCGAGCAGGGCCGCGGCGATGCCGAGCCGCTGCGACATGCCCAGCGAGAAGCCGCCGACGCGGCGTCCGGCGACGTTGCCCAGCCCGACGAGCTCCAGCACCTCCTCGACCCGGGCGGCCGGGATGCCGTTGCTCTGCGCGATGGCCAGCAGGTGGTTGCGGGCGCTGCGCCCGCCGTGGACGGCCTTGGCGTCGAGCAGCGCGCCCACCTTGCGCAGCGGGTGGCGCAGCTCCTGGTAGGGCTTGCCGTCGACCAGCACGGACCCGCCCGACGGGTGGTCGAGGCCGAGGACCATGCGCATCGTCGTCGACTTGCCCGCGCCGTTGGGCCCCAGGAACCCGGTCACCCGGCCGGGCTCCACGTCGAACGACAGGTCGGTCACCGCCATGGTCTTGCCGTAGCGCTTGCTCAGGTTGGTTGCCCGAATCGCGGTCATGGACCCAGCATGATCGCCCTGAAGATCGTTATCGTCGGCCCGAGGTACGGTTCCGGCCCGGCCCCATAGGACCGTGGTCCTACTCTCCCGGGCTGACCAGCGCGGCCTCGTACGCCACGATCACCGCCTGGGCGCGGTCGCGCACCTCGATCTTGGCGAACAGGCTCGTCACGTGGTTCTTGATCGTGGACGGGGAGACGCCCAGCCCGGCGGCGATCTCCGCGTTGGACAGGCCGCGCGCGATCAGCGTCAGGATCTCCCGCTCGCGGTCGGTGAGCGCGTCCAGCCTGCCGGCCCCGCGCGACGCGGAGCGCCGGGGCTCGGGAGCCCGCACGAACGTGCCGATCAGCCGGGTGAGCAGCCGGGGCGCGAGTGCCGCCTCCCCGCTGTGCACCACCCGCACGCCCTCGACCAGCTCCTCCGGCGAGACGTCCTTGGGCAGGAACCCGCAGGCGCCCGCGCGCAGCGCCGCGACCACGTTCTCGTCCAGGTCGAAGGTGCTCAGCGCGAGCACCCGCACGCCGGGCTGCCCGCCGATGATCAGCTCCGTGGCGCGCACCCCGTCCAGGCCGGGCATGTGCAGGTCCATCACCACCACGTCGGGCCGCAGTTCAGCGCTGAGCCGCACGGCCTCCGCGCCGTCGCCCGCCTCGCCCACCACGGTCAGGTCCGGCTGCGCGTCCAGCATCAGCCGGAAGCCCTTGCGGACCAGCGCGTGGTCGTCCACCAGCAACACAGAGATCACGTCTTCTCCAGGGGGATGCGCGCGTGCACGCGGAAACCGCCTTCCTCACGGGGGCCGGTCGACAACCGCCCGCCGCACAGCGCCACGCGCTCGGCCATGCCGCCGAGCCCGAACCCGGCCGGGGCGGCCGGCTGCTTGGACGCGCCGTCGTCGAGCACCTCGACCTCGATCGCCGCGCTCTCGTACGACAGGCGCACGGTCGCGCGGGCGCCCACCGAGTGCTTGCGCGTGTTGGTGAGCGCCTCCTGCACGATCCGGTAGACCGCGTGGTCGACCGCGGTGGGCAGCGCCACCGGCTCGCCCCGCACGGTCAGGCGGGCGGGCAGCCCCGCGGTCCCCGCCTCCTCGACCAGCGCGGGCAGCCGGTCGGTGCCCACCCCGGTCGCCGCGTCGGCGCCGCCGCCGCCGTCGGCCCGCAGCACGTCGAGGAGCTGGCGCATCTCGGCCAGCGCCTGGCGGGCCGTCTGCTCGGCGCCCTGGAGGGCGTCACGGGCGACCTCCTGCTCCGGCGGGAGCGTGGCCCTGGCGCCGCCCACCAGCGCGTTGATCACGCTCAGGTGGTGGGCCACCACGTCGTGCAGCTCACGGGCGATGCGCCGCCGCTCGGCCCGCACCGCCGAGTCGGCCGCCTCCCGCTGCGCCCGCTCGCGCAGCTCCGCGCGGATCCGGACGAACTGGCCCAGCCCTACCGGAATCCCGACAGTGAACAGGCCCGCCAGCAGGATCCCCAGAGGGTCGCCCGCCGGGGACGGCCTGGCCACGAGGATCAGCGCGGCCGCGTACAGGAGGGCGCCGGCGCCGCCGGCGATCGCGGCCCTGCGCCCGTCCAGGTAACGGCCCAGGCTGTAGAGGCCGATCAGCAGGATCGGGCTGCCGGAGGCGACCCCGAGGAAGGTGGCGGTGATGTCCAGCCCGAGCAGCAGGGCGGCGGTCAGGACCGGCCGCTCGCGCCGCATCAGCAGGACCGGGACGGTGATCAGGTAGAGCGTGGCGAAGATCAGGCCCTCGCCCCGGGTCAGCCAGATGGCGAGGGCGGCGACGACCCCCGGCGCGGCGAGCACGACCACGAGCGTGACGTCGAAGACCCGTGGGCGTCGTAAGAACAACCACGCGTCCCGGGCCCGCTGCCGAACGCCCATGATCCGATGTTACGGAATTTTCTCCGCCATTGCCGGGGGAGGTGTCTGGACGCCTGCCGTTGACGCTGCGGTAACGTCACCTCAAGGCGAAGGAAACGGGAGCATGCATGAGCCAGCCGGCGCGGGTCATCTGGGACGACGCCCTCATCTCCTACGACTTCGGCCCCGACCATCCGCTGGCGCCCGTCCGGGTCGAGCTGACGATGGCGCTGGCCAGGGAGCTCGGCGTGCTCGACAAGGTCGAGGTCGCGCCGTGCGCGCCCGCCACCGACGACGAGCTGGCGATGGTGCACGACCCCGGCTACATCGAGGCCGTCAAGCGCGTCTCGGCCACCGGCCGGCCCGACCTGTCGGCGGGGCTCGGCACGTCCGACAACCCCGCCTTCGCGGGCGTCCACGAGGCGTCCGCGCTGATCGCCGGCGCCTCGCTCGCCGCCGCCCGCGCGGTCTGGGAGGGTACGGCCGGGCACGCGGTCAACGTGGCAGGCGGGCTGCACCACGCGATGGCCGCCACGGCCAGCGGGTTCTGCGTCTACAACGACCCCGCCCTGGCCATCGCCTGGCTGCTGCGGCAGGGCGCGGGCCGCGTCGCCTACGTGGACGTCGACGTCCACCACGGCGACGGCGTGCAGGCGCTGTTCTACGACGACCCGCGGGTGCTGACGATCAGCCTGCACGAGAGCCCGCGCACGCTCTTCCCCGGCACCGGGTTCCCCGGCGAGACCGGCGCCGACGGCACCGCCGTCAACGTGGCGCTCCCGGCGGGCTGCGGCGACACCGGCTGGCTGCGCGCCTTCGACTCGGTGGTGCCGCCGCTGCTGCGCGAGTTCCGGCCTGACATCCTGGTCACCCAGCACGGCTGCGACAGCCACGCGCTCGACCCGCTCGCCCATCTGATGCTGAGCGTCGACGGCCAGCGCACCGCCTACGCCTACCTCCACCGGCTGGCCCACGAGACGGCGGGCGGCCGCTGGATCGCGACCGGCGGCGGGGGCTACGAGTTGGTCCAGGTGGTGCCCAGGATCTGGACCCACCTGATCGCCGAGGTCGCCGGCCACCCGATCGACCCGGCCACGCCGACCAGCGAGGCCTGGCGGCGTCTCGTACGCGAGCGCACGGGCGAGCTGCCGCCGCTGACCATGACCGACGGACGGACCCCGGAATTCCAGGATCTCTCCGGTGGTTATGATCCAGCGGACCCCATCGACCGTGCGATCATGGCGACCAGAAACGCGGTGTTCCCGCTGCACGGCCTCGATCCGATGCCCTAAGGAAGACCAGTGCTGAGCCGCGATCGACTCCGCGAGCATCTCGTCCAGACCCGCATCGCCGGGGAGGTCGCGACCTCCCGCGAGAACAACCTGGACCACTACAGCTCGCTCGCCAACCGCGACCCCTACTACATGCTGGGGCTGACGTTCGAGCAGCCGTGGCGCTTCCGCGACGTGCTCGCGCTCATGGCCAAGGCCGCGGGCGTGGTCGCCGACCCGGGCCACCGCTGGGGCCAGGACACGATCGACCCCGACCTCACCGTCGACGCGCTCGACGCCATGGCCGACCGGATCGCCGCCGCGCTGTCGCGGCCCGGCCCGCGGCTGCTGTTCGCCACCGGCCACCCCACCGGGCTGCTGGCCATCCACCTGCCGCTGGCGCGGCTGGCGCTGGAGCGCGGGGCGACGCTGCTGTGCCCGGCCGAGGGCTGGACCTACGCGGGGTCCGGGTTCGGCCGCCCGCGCCGCCTCCGCTATCTCGGCGACGTGGCCATGCTCGACGACAAGGGCGCGTTCGTGCACACCCACGACGCGGCCCCGATGGAGCACATGCTGGCCGAGCTGGGAGACGAGCGGCCCGATCTGGTTATCGCCGACCACGGGTGGGCAGGGGCAGCGGGAGAGGCGGGAGTGCCCACTGTGGCATTCGCCGACAGCAACGACCCCGGCCTCTTCGTGGGAGAGGCCGAGGGCAAGATCGAAGTGGTGGTGCCTTTGGACGACAACGTGCTACCCCGCTACTACGCACCGCTCACGGAGCGCCTCGTCACACGAGTCACAGCTGCCCTATGAGTTGAAATCGGTCATCCTCATACCGTCGTTTCGCCCCTGCATTCCGAGGGACTCACTGTCACTTTGCCAACTTTTGATGAGGCGTGGGCGACTCTTATAGGTGACCGTTTGGACAGGTCCAACGGGTGTGCGGGCGGCTGAAGAGGGCGGCTGGCCAGCATTTTCGCGGATTCGCCTGACAGGCGGATCCATCGGCTGAGAAACTAGGGGGTTTGCGCACTCGGAGTCCCGACTTACGCTGACAGCAGTACACGTGCGTGAGCAATGGCACCAGTGGGGATAACCCGGAAACACGTGCGGAAGAGGCGTCCGATGGGTGCAGGCGAAAGACCTCTCAGTGAGGTGAAGTTCCTGACAGTGGCTGAAGTGGCCACAGTCATGCGAGTGTCGAAGATGACTGTCTACCGACTGGTGCACTCGGGAGAGTTGCCGGCCATCCGTGTCGGCCGCTCGTTCCGGGTGCCGGAGCAGGCGGTGCACGACTATCTTCGCGAGGCCTACATCGAGGCCGGATGAGTCACGAGTAGCGGTGTGCCGCGGCATGCCGTGAATGCAGTCGCGGGAGAGACCCGGCCGCGGCGCGCGGCCGGGCTTTCACCCCCAAGGGGCGATCTACCATGGATCGCCGGTAGTCTGTGAGCCTGCGTGCGCTCGCACGCTGTTTTCGACGTGCTACCAAGACCTGGGGGTCCCGTGGGCTCTGTGATCAAGAAGCGCCGCAAGCGGATGGCCAAGAAGAAGCACCGCAAGCTGCTCAAGAAGACGCGCATCCAGCGGCGTAACAAGAAGTAGACGACGCAGCTGCGAGGCGCAGATGACCCACACCGTGCTCGTCACCGGGGTCTCGCGCCACATCGGCGCCCGGGTGGCGAGCGTTCTGGCCGCCGATCCTGACATCAGCCGTGTCATCGGAGTGGACACCGTGCCGCCCCCCTCGCTCACCCGAGACGGCGGCATCCCCCTCGGCCGGACCGAGTTCGTCCGGGTGGATCTGCGCAGCCCTGACATCGCCGGGGTGTTCGCGGCCGCCGACATCGACACCGTCGTGCACATGAGCCTGGTGAGCGCTCCGTCCAGGAGCACCGGCCGGGCAGCCATGAAAGAGCACAACGTCATCGGCACCATGCAGCTGCTCGGCGCCTGCCAGCGGTCGGCGACCGTGCGGCGCGTGGTGGTCCGCTCCACCACGGCCGTCTACGGCTCCTCCCCCCGTGACCCCGCGGTGTTCACCGAGGACCTGGAGCCGCCCGACAGCCCGAGCCACGGCTACGCCAAGGACGCCGTGGAGGTCGAGGGCTACGTGCGGGGTTTCGCGCGCCGGCGTCCCGACGTCAGCGTTTCGCTGCTGCGTTTCGTCAACTTCATGGGGCCGGGCGTCGACTCGCCGCTGACCCGATATTTCACCCAGCCGGTGCTGCCGACGGTGCTCGGCTTCGACCCGCGGCTGCAGTTCGTCCACGAGGATGACGCGGTCGAGGTGCTGCGCCGGACGGCAACCGAAGACCACCCCGGCACGTTCAACGTGGCCGGGGCCGGCGTGCTGCTGCTGTCGCAGTGCGTGCGCCGGGCCGGGCGGCCGGCCCTGGCGATGCCGTCGCCCGCGTTCCAGCTGCTGGGCAACGTCGCGCGCAGTGCCGGGCTGGTCGAGTACTCGCCCGAGCAGCTCCGCCTGATGCGCCACGGCCGCGCGGTCGACACCGGCGCGCTGGAGTCGGAGCTGGGCTGGCGGCCCAAGTTCACCACCGCGGCGGCGTTGGACGACTTCCTGAGCTCGCGGGGGCTGCACGCCGTCGGAGGTGCCCGCTGGTGAGCGTTCCCCACGAGGCGGAGGACGCCACGGTCGTCCCGATCAGCGCCGCCCCGTCCTATCCCCGCGACCCCGGCGACGACGGCCCGCTCGCCGGGCTGCTGGAGTTCCTGCGGCGGCGGCTGACCGGCGACTACGAGGTGGACGAGTTCGGCTACGACGCCGAGCTGACCGACAAGGTGCTGCTGGAGCTGCTGCGGCCGATCTACCACCACTGGTTCAGGGTCGAGGCGCTGGAGGTGGCGAACGTCCCCGTGGAGGGCGGCGCGCTGGTCGTGGCCAACCACGCCGGCACCCTCCCGGTCGACGCGCTGATGATGCAGGTGGCCCTGCACGACGAGGCGGGCAGGGCGCTGCGGCTGCTCGGCGCCGACCTGGTCTACCAGCTGCCGCTGCTCAGCCACCTGTCGCGCAAGACCGGCCACACGCTCGCCTGCCGCGAGGACGCCGACCGGCTGCTGCGCAAGGGCGAGCTGGTCGGGGTGTTCCCCGAGGGCTTCAAGGGCGTCGGCAAGCCGTTCTCCGAGCGCTACAAGCTGCAGCGGTTCGGCCGCGGCGGCTTCGTCGCCTCCGCCATCAGGGCCGGGGTGCCGATCGTGCCTACGGCGATCGTGGGCTCGGAGGAGATCTACCCGAAGATCGGCGAGGTGCCGTTCCTGTCGCGGCTGCTCGGGCTGCCCTACGTGCCGATCACCCCGTTCTTCCCGCTGCTGGGCCCGCTCGGGCTGGTGCCGCTGCCGTCGAAGTGGCTGATCGAGTTCGGCGAGCCGATCCGTACGGACGAGTACGATCCCGGCGCGGCCGACGACCCGATGCTGGTGTTCAACCTCACCGACCGCGTCCGCGAGGTCATCCAGCAGATGCTCGACCAGCTCAGGCTGCGCCGCGGCCACGCCTTCCCGCCCTTCCTCTAGCGACGGCCGCCCGGCGTGAACCCGGACGGCGGGTTGTGGCAAGACATCTCCGACCGATCCCCCACAGAAGGGCGGAGATGATCACTCAACCCGCCACCCGGGATGCGGACGCCGAGCTCATCAGCGCCTCGCTGACCGAACCCGAGGCCTTCGCCGAGCTGTTCGACCGCTACTCCGGCATGCTCTACAGGTACGTCTCGCGCCGCCTGGGCCCCGGCGGTCCCGCCGAGGACCTCGTCGGCGAGACGTTCCTGGTGGCCTTCTCCCGCCGAGGAAGCTACGACCTCGCCCACGCGGACGCCAGGCCGTGGCTGTTCGGCATCCTCACCAAGCTCGTCTCCCGGCACCACCGCACCGAGGCCGCCCGCTACCGGGCCCTGCGGCGCGCACCCGTCGAACCGGACGTGGAGTCGCCGGCCGACCGGGTGGCCGCCGGGGTGACCGCGCAGGCCGCCGGTCCCGGGCTCGCCAGCGCCCTGGCCGCGCTGCCCGCCAAGGACCGCGACGTGCTGCTGCTCATCGCCTGGGGCGATCTCACGTACGAGGAAGCCGCGCGGGCGCTCGGCGTCCCGATCGGCACCGTGCGCTCCCGCCTCAACAGGGGCAGGCGGAAGGTCCGCGCGGCGCTCGGCGACACCAATCCGATGCTGGGAGAGGAGTGACGATGGACGACCTCAAGCTGCTCAGGGACTTCGGCAGGCGGCTGGAGCACGAACCCCCGGCGACGCTGGTGCGCCAGCGGGAGCGGCTGCTGGGCGCGGTGGAGGGCCGGCCGCGCCGCCGGTGGTTCGGCTGGCTGGCCGCCGGGCTGGTCGCCGTCGCCACCGTGGCCACGGTCGCCGCCGTGGCGGTGCCGGCGCTGCTGCTCGGGGACTTGCGGCGGACGGCGCAGCATCCGGTGGGAGCGCGACCCGCCAAGGTGACGGAGGCGCTGAACGTGCTGCTGGTGGGCACCGACAAGGGGTCGGCCCCGCGCATGGCCGACGACAAGGGGCGCACCGACTCGATCATCCTGCTGCACCTGCCCGCCGACAGGAAGCGGACCACGGCGGTCAGCATCCCGCGCGACTCGCTCGTCCAGCTTCCCGCCTGCGGATCGGCGCCCGCCCGCACCGACCTGATCAACTCCGCGTACAACAGGGGAGGGCTGACCTGCACCGTGAAGGCCGTGGAGAGCCTGACGGACGTGCGGATCGACCACATGGCGGAGGTGGACTTCGCCGGGTTCGGGCGGCTCGTCGACGCGCTCGGCGGCATCGAGGTGACGCTGAAGCGGGCCGTCGACGATCCGAAGGCCAAGCTGACGCTCCCGGCGGGCAAGAGCCTGCTGGACGGCGAGCGGGCCGTCGGCTACATGCGGTTGCGCTCCGTCGGCGACGGCTCCGACATCGCCCGGATCAAGCGCCAGCAGACCGTCATCCGGGCCATGGCGAAGAAGGCCGGGCAGGTCCTGGACGAGCCCGCCAAGCTCAAGAGGCTGGCGTCCGTGGTGGCCGAGTCGGTCACGACCGACACCGAGCTCGACGTCGAACGGATGATCGGGATCGCCATGAGCCTGCACGACAGCACCGTCAAGCTGGTCACGGTGCCGTGGATCCCCCACCCGGAGGACCGGAACAGGATCGCCTGGAAGCAGCCCGAGGCGGAGAAGTTGTTCGCCTCGCTGCGCTAGCGGTCGCGGTAGAGCCTGCGCAGCGCGATGCCGGCGGCGACCCCGCCGGCCACCGCGCCCAGCCCGGCCGCGATGGGCAGCGCGGTCAGCGTCGCCTTCCGGCCGGTGCGGAAGTCCTTGATCGGCCAGTCGTGCTTCTTGGCGTGCTCGCGCAGCTCGCTGTCGGGGTTGATGGCCACCGGGTTGCCGACCAGCGACAGCATCGGCAGGTCGTTGGAGGAGTCGCTGTAGGCGGTGCAGCGCGTCAGGTCGAGGCCCTCGCGGCGGGCCAGCGCGCGCACCGCCTCGGCCTTGGCCGGGCCGTGGAGCAGGTCGCCGACCAGGCGGCCGGTGTAGACGCCCTCGCTGGTCTCGGCGACGGTGCCGAGCGCGCCGGTCAGGCCCAGCCGCTGGGCGATCACGCGGGCCAGCTCGACGGGGGTGGCGGTCACCAGCCACACGCGCTGGCCGCGGTCGAGGTGGCTCTGCGCGAGCGAGCGGGTGCCGGCCCAGATGCGGTCGGCCATGACCTCGTCGTAGATCTCCTCGCCGAGCCGCACCACGTCGTCGACCTTCGCGCCCGCGACGAACGCCAGCGCGGTCTCGCGGGCGACCGCGATGTGCTCGGGGTTCTCGCTGCCGCGCAGCCGGAACGCCGCCTGGCCGATCGCGAACTTGAACAGGTCGCCGGTGTCGAACATGCCGCGGGTGGCCAGGCCCCTGGCGAAGTGGTAGATGGAGGCGCCGCGCATCATGGTGTTGTCGACGTCGAAGAAGGCCGCCGCCTCCAGATCGGGCTCGGCCGGCGGCACGACGACCGCTGCCGCCGCCGCGGCCTCGCCGGCGATCTCGGCCTGGGCACCGTGCCGTCGTCGTATTACCCGCCACATGCGCTTCAGCTTACCCAGATGGGGGCACGAGACCTTCGATGTAGTCGAGGTACCCGACGGCCTGGTCGTGCTCGTCACCGTCGAGTTGCTCGATCATCGGCTCGACCATGTTCTTCTGCTCTTCGGCGAACTCGCTGATCTTGGGGGAGCGGGGTTCGGCCCGTTCCAGCCGGGTGACGCCCGCGCGGGTCGACTGCTCCATCTCCTTGAGCGTCCGGCCCACCAGCGGGCCCTCACCGGCCTCGCCGAGCAGCTGGGCGACCTCCCTGGCGCGGGTGTTGGCCGACACCAGTTCGCGCTCGGCCCGTACCACGTCGTCGGTGCTGAGACGGACGAGCGTGCTCTCGGCGGCGCGCTTGAGCGGGTACAGCGTGTCGCCGGGCACCGCCCGGTAGGTGGAGATCATCGACACCATCATGGTGACGGCCACCCCGGCGGAGGCGAGCTGCCCGAGCCAGGGGCGCCTGCGCCGGGGCCGCCGGTGCGCGTGCCTGCCGCGCCGCGGCGGCGGGCCGGAGGCGGGCGTGGCGGCACGCAAGACCGCACGGGAGGCGGCACGGGAGGAGGCACGGTCGGCGGAGGCGAGATCGGCGCGCAGGCGCTCGCGGAAGGCCGGGTCGGGACCACCGCCGAGCGGGAGCCCGCTCAGCTCGGTGAGATGGCCGAGCACCCGTTCGCGCGATCTGCGCGCCCTGTTCATGACCGCTCCCTCGACGCCTGGCGGCGTTGCCGTGACACCTGCCTAACGACGGTGCGTGGCAGCGGGTTACGCAAGGTCGTGCTTGAGCGCTCTGGCCAGCGCGCGCACGGCCCGGAACTGCAGCGCTTTGATCGCTCCACTCTTCTTCCCCATGATCAGCGCGGTCTCCGCGAGGGACAGGCCGTGCAGGAAACGCAGCACCACGCACTCCTGCTGTTCCGGATTGAGATCGCGGACCGCGCGCAGCACCCGGTCGTTGATGATGGCGTTCACCACCGCGTTCTCCGGGATGTGGGCCCCGTCGAGCGGGACGTCGAGCACCTCGCCGGTGGAGATCTCCAGCCGGTAGCGGCCGGATTTGTAATGGTCGGTCACCAGGTTCCTGGCGATCGTCACGAGCCAGGCGCCGAAGTCGCGGCCCTGCCAGGTGAAGTCGGTGATCCGGCGGAGCGCGCGCAGGAAGGTCTCGCTGGTCAGGTCCTCGGCGAGCGGGTGGGAGCCGACCCGGAAATAGATGTAGCGGTAGACGAGGTCCACATATCGGTCGTAGAGCGTGCCAAAGGCGTCCGAATCTCCGGTCTTGGCATGCAGCACCAGGGTGCGCAGGTCGTCGTCGGCGGCGGTCGTGTCACGGTTTTCGCGCACGTCAGGCTCGGTCGTCCGGGCGGGCGCGGCGACGGCCGGCGCGAGCAACCCGGAGAACGGCCATGAGTCAGGCATCCGGAATCCCTACGGGTAAGGGTGCGGCGTGCTCGAACACTCTAGAAATCAACCGGAAATTGCACAATCCACTTGCCCATGGCATGACTTCCAGTAAGCGGCAGATACGGTGTGGTCCAACCCGTTCCCTCTTCGGCTACCGGCTCGGAGGCTTTGTCCGGCAGCATGGGAGACACCATGGAGATCCTCGTCGCCGTCATCGCTTTCGCAGGTTCGCTCTTGGCCGCCATCGCCACCGGCGCCCTGGTCAGGCGGCTGCGTGAGGAGCCAGAGGGCTGGTTGATCGCCTGGACCGTCGCGGCCGCGGCGCTGTGCCTGTCACTCGGCGTGATCGGGATCGGACATCTGGTCGGGTTCGGGGCCGCGACGTTCAGGATCTACCAGCTGACCGGGTCGCTGGTGGCGCCGCTCTGGATGGCGGTCGGGCTGGTTCAGCTCCTGGCGGAGAAGACGCCGCCGAGGTTCGTGGCGTGGCTGTTCGGCATCGCCTACACGCTCACGGCCTCGGTGATCCTCATGGTCGACCCGCTCATCTCCGACGAGATGGGCAAGACCCTCCCCACGGGGGGCGCCCACTGGGCGATATTCCCCCACTACCTGCTGATCGGCGCGCACGTGCTGACCGCCCTGATCATGGCGGCCGGCGTGGTGATCGCCGCGTTGCGGTGGCGCGACGGCGACGAGTACGACACCGACAACCTGCACGCGTCGCTGGTCGTCGTGCCGTCCGGGCTGGCCCTGGTGGGCGCGATGCGGTTCTCGGTGCCCGGCGTGTTCACGACCGTGCTGCTGATCGTCGCCGCCGCCGCGATCTGGTACACGGTGCTGCGCCCGCTGGCCCCGTACGAGGACGACGACGACTTCGACGACGAGCCGCTGGAGGAGCGGCGGCCGGTGGGGCGGAGGACGGAGCCCGAGCCCGTCACCGCGAGCCCGCAGGGGCACGCCCAGGTCCCGCCGCGGCCGCGCCGGTCCGGGCTGGGCGACCTGGTGGCCGAGTACCGAGCGACGGGGGAGACCGACTACGCGGCCCGGATGACGCCGGGCGGCCGCGGCCCGTCCACGGGGGAGACCGGGCGCATGGGCCCGCCCGAGACCGGCTACGCGGCCCGCATGCCGCCGGCCGACGCCGGCCCCTCGACCGGATACGTGATGAACGGCCGCACGGACCACGCGAGGCCGCCCCAGTCCTCGCCGATGGCCGCCGACGGGCCCGCCACCGGCGCCTTCTACCCGGGGGCCGACGTGTTCGCGCCGCGCGTGCCGGTGACCGGCCCGCAGCCCACCCTCCAGCCCTCCGCCCAGCCCCCCGCCCAGCCCGCTGCCCAGCCGGCCGGGCAGGGCTCCTCCGGGAGACTGTCGCCGAACATCTACGGCATGCTCACCGTCTTCACGCTCATGGACGGCGCCGGCGCCGCGTTCGACCGGCTGGCCGAGCAGACCGTCGAGGCGGTGCGCAGGGGTGAGCCCGACACGCTGGTGTACGCCTGCCACGCGGTCAAGTCGGCGCCCCTGCAGCGCATCGTCTACGAGATCTACCGCGACGAGGTGGCCTACCGCGACCACCAGCGCCAGCCGCACGTCGAGCGGTTCGTCAGCGAGCGTCAGGCGATGGTGCTCGCCACCAACGTCATCGAGCTGGACATCAGCGCGGCCAAGGTCGTGCCGCTGCCGACAGTGATGTTCTAGTCGGTGATGTTCTAGACGGTGATGTTCTAGTCGGCCAGCGCCGCGCGCAGCCGGTCTTCGGAGACACGCCAGAAGTCGTGCTGGACACCGTCGACCAGGGTCACCGGGATCATCTCCCAGTAGCGCTCGCGCAGCTCGTCGGAGGTCTCGATGTTCACCTCGGACCACGGTACGCCCAGCTCGCCGGCGACCCGGGCGATGATCTCCCGGGCGTCCTCGCACAGGTGACAGCCAGGCTTGCCGATGAGGGTGATGCGATGCATGTCACCCACCGTAGCGCCCCTTGCCAGAGCGCTGACTTTGTGCATCGGTTCACAAAGGGATTAACCTGAAAGACGGTTCCATCCCGCCACGCGGCTCACCGCCGCCCGTTCCCCTGGAGCTCCCGCAGGTGAAGAGTCCGTCCCACCCCCGCGATCGCGGCATCCCCGAGGCTACGGTCGCCAGGCTGCCGTTGTACCTGCGGGCGCTGCACTTGATGGCGGAGCGGGGGATCGCGACGGTCAGCTCGGAGGACCTCGCCTCCGCGGCCGGGGTCAACTCGGCCAAGCTCCGCAAGGACCTGTCGCACCTGGGCTCCTACGGCACCCGCGGCGTCGGCTACGACGTGGAGTACCTCGTCTACCAGATCTCCCGTGAGCTGGGCCTGACCCAAGACTGGGCCGTCGCCATCGTCGGCATCGGCAACCTCGGCCGCGCGCTGGCCAACTACGGCGGCTTCGTCTCCAGGGGTTTCCGCGTCGCCGCGATGTTCGACGCCGACCCCGAAGTCGTGGGCGACACCATTGCGGGGTTGAATGTTGAACATATTGATGCGCTAGAAGCCGCGATCAAGCGGCGTGGAGTCTCGATCGTGGTTCTGGCTACACCGGCGGCGGCGGCACAGGAAGTGTGCGATCGTGTGGTTGCGGCTGGCGTCACCAGCATCCTCAACTTCGCTCCGGTGGTCCTCACCGTCCCGGACACCGTCGACGTCCGGAAGGTCGACCTTTCCATCGAGCTGCAGATTCTGGCGTTCCACGAGCAACGCAAGGCTGGGGGGCCACTCATGGCAGTGGACACGCAATGAGCGTTCTGGCGATCGGCCTGAGCCACCGGACCGCCCCGGTGGCCATGCTGGAACGCGTGTCCGTGACCGGCGACGCGCTGACCAAGCTGCTGCACGACGTGCAGGAAGACCTGTGCGTGGCGGAGACCTTCGTGGTCTCGACCTGCAACAGGGTCGAGGTCTACACCGCCGCCGACCGCTTCCACGCGGCCGTCTCCGCCGTCACCGGGCTGCTCAGCCGCCACTCCGGCGTGCCCGTCGACGAGCTGACCCCGCACCTTTACGTGCACTACGAGGAGCAGGCCGTCGAGCACCTGTTCTCCGTCGTGTGCGGCCTCGACTCGATGGTGGTCGGCGAGGGCCAGATCCTCGGCCAGGTGCGCCAGGCGCTCAAGCTCGCCCAGAAGCACGGCACCGTCGGCGCCACCCTGAACGAACTGGCCCAGCACGCGCTGCGGGTCGGCAAGCGGGCCCAGACCGAGACCGGCATCGACAAGGCCGGCGCCTCCCTGGTGAGCGCCGGCCTGGCGCTGGCCGGCGAGCTGGCCGGGCGGCGCGCGCTGGTGGTCGGCGCGGGCTCGATGAGCTCCCTGGCCGCCGTGACGCTCGCGCGCGCAGGGGTGACCGACATCGTCATCGCCAACCGTACGTACGAGCGCGGTGCCCGGCTGGCCGCGTCCGTCGGCGGCCGGGCGGTGGCGTTCGAGGCGGTCGGCCGCGAGCTGGCCGACGCCGACCTCGTCATCACCTGCACCGGCGCCGGCCGCCACGTGATCACCGCCGACATGGTGACGCGCGGCGCGTTCCTGCTCGACCTGGCGCTGCCCCACGACATCGACCCGGCCGTGCGCGCCGTCCCCGGCGTCACCCTGGTCGACCTGGAGACCATCCACGAGTCCGGCATCGGCTACCGTGAGGGCGACGCGGTGCGTTCCGCGCGCTGGCTCCTCGCCGAGGAGCTGACCGCCTACCTCGACGCCGCCCGTGCCTCCCGCGTCACCCCGACGGTGGTGGCGCTGCGCAGCAAGGCCGCGGGGGTGGTCGAGTCCGAGCTGGGCAGGCTGATGATGAGGGTGCCCGGCCTGGACGAGAAGACCAGGGACGAGGTGACCCTGACCGTGCAGAGGGTCGTCGACAAGCTGCTGCACGAGCCCACTGTGCGTGTCAAGCGGCTCGCCACCTCTCCTGGAGGCGATCATTATGCGGAAGCGCTGCGCGAGCTGTTCGACCTGGATCCGAAGATGCCCGAAGCCGTAAGGGAGGTAGAGCTGTGACCCCGCAGCCCTTGAAGCTGGGCACCCGTCGCAGCCTGATGGCCACGACGCAGTCGCGGATGGTCGCCGACGCCTACACAGAACACACCGGACGCGCCATCGAGCTCGTCGGCGTCACGACGTTCGGCGACGTGAGCAAGGCCCACCTGGCCCAGCTCGGCGGCACCGGCGTGTTCGTCAGCGCGCTGCGCGACAAGCTGCTCGAAGGCGAGATCGACTTCGCCGTCCACTCCCTGAAGGACCTGCCGACCAAGCCCGACCCGCGTATCGAGCTGGCCGCGCTCCCCACCCGCCACGACCACCGCGACGCGCTCGTCGGCCCGGCCAAGTTCGCCGACCTGCCGCCGGGCGCCCGCGTCGGCACGGGCTCGCCGCGCCGCGTCGCCATGCTCCGCGCGCTCCGTCCCGACCTGGAGTACGTGCCGATCCGCGGCAACGCCGAGACCCGCATCGGCAAGATCGCCGCCGGCGAGCTGGACGCGGTCGTGCTCGCCTCGGCCGGTCTCACCAGGATCGGGCGGACCGCCGAGATCGCCGAGATCTTCGAGGTCGACCGGGTGCTGCCCGCCCCGGGCCAGGGCTCGCTGGCCGTGGAGTGCCTCGCCGACCGGGCCGACATGGTCGAGTTCCTCGGTCAGCTCGACGACCCGCGGACCCGCTCCGCGGTGGCCGCCGAGCGGGCCATCCTGGCCGCGCTCGAAGCGGGCTGCTCTGCCCCTGTGGGTGCTTTCGGGCTCGATGACGGGCAGACTCTCAACCTGACCGCCGCGGTCGTCGCTGTCGACGGCCGTCAGGCGGTGCGCAAGTCCACCGCCGGCTCTCCTTCGGAGGCGGAAGATCTGGGTCGCCGGCTCGCGGCCGAGATGCTTCGCGAAGGGGCCGACAGATTGATGGGGGAGCATTCCCATTGAGCTCCGATAGTCCTACCTCCGGTTTCGTCGCGTTCGTTGGCGCCGGGCCCGGTGATCCCAACCTCCTCACGCTGCGTGGCGCCGAGCTGCTCGGCAAGGCAGACGTCGTCGTGCCGGGTGTGGAGGCCCACCGGTCCCTGCTCCGTCACAGCCGGCCCGAGGTGGAGGTGACCGAGGGCGACTACCTCGGCCACGCCGCCGCCGGCCGGCTCGTCGTGCGCCTGTGCGAGGGCGACCCGATGCTGTTCTCCTCGGTCTCCGAGGAGGTCGCGGCCTGCGCCGCGGCTGAGGTGGACTTCGAGATCGTGCCCGGCGTGCCGTCCGCGACCGCCGTGCTCGCCTACGCGGGCATCCCCTCCGCGATGTCGACGCCGGAGTTCCGCGTCGTCGACGCCGCCCGGGAGCAAGACTGGGCCTCCCACGCCGCCTGCCCCGGCACGCTCGTCATCTACAACGGCCTGCCCGAGGCCGTGGCCATCGGTAAGGCGCTGATCGGCGGGGGCAAGCCCGACACCACTCCGGTGGCCGTCACCGCTTCAGGCACCACCACTGAGCAGCACACCGTGGTGTCCACCCTCGGCAGGCTGCAGGCCGACCTCAAGCACGCCGCGCTGGCCGAGCCCGCCCTGATCACGGTGGGCGAGGCCGTCCGCATGCGCGACACGCTGTCGTGGTTCGAGACCAAGCCGCTGTTCGGCTGGCGGGTGCTGGTCCCGCGCACGAGGGAGCAGTCCCAGGCCCTGTCCGAGCAGCTCGTCTCGTACGGCGCGGTGCCGGAGGAGGTGCCGACCATCTCGGTCGAGCCGCCGCGCACCCCGCAGCAGATGGACCGCGCCATCAAGGGCCTGGTCACCGGCCGCTACGAGTGGGTGGCCTTCACCAGCGCCAACGCCGTCAAGGCGGTGCGGGAGAAGTTCGAGGAGTACGGGCTCGACGCGCGTGCCTTCGCCGGGCTCAAGGTCGCCGCGGTCGGCGACGCCACCGCGCGGGCGCTGATCGAGTTCGGCGTCCGGCCCGACCTGCTGCCCTCCGGCGAGCAGTCGTCGGAAGGGCTCGTGGACGAGTGGCCGCCGTACGACTCGATGCTCGACCCGATCAACCGGGTGCTGCTGCCCAGGGCCGACATCTCGACCGACACGCTCGTCGCCGGGCTCACCGAGCTCGGCTGGGAGTGCGACGACGTCACCGCCTACCGCACCGTGCGGGCCGCGCCGCCGCCCGCCCCGATCCGCGAGGCGATCAAGGGCGGCGGTTTCGACGCCGTGCTGTTCACCTCGTCCTCGACCGTACGCAACCTCGTCGGCATCGCCGGCAAGCCGCACAACGTCACGATCATCGCCGTGATCGGGCCGCAGACGGCCAAGACGGCCGAGGAGTTCGGGCTGCGCGTGGACGTCATGGCGAGCAAGCCCTCCGCCTCGGCCCTGGCGACAGCGCTGGCGGAGTTCGGCGCCAAGCAGCGGTCGGCGGCGCTCTCCGCCGGCGACACCCCGCGCAAGCCGTCCCAGAACCGCAGGGGCGCCAGAAGGAGGGCCAAGTGAGCGCCGAGTTCCCCGTCGCCCGCCCGCGCAGGCTGCGCCGCACCCCGGCGCTGCGCAGGATGGTGGCCGGCACCCGCCTGCACCCCGCCGACCTGATCCTGCCCCTGTTCGTCAAGGAGGGCATCGCGGAGCCCCACCCGGTCGGCTCCATGCCCGGCGTCTACCAGCACAGCCGCGACTCGCTGCGGAAGGCCGCGCTCGACGCGGCCGAGGCCGGCGTCGGCGGGCTGATCCTGTTCGGCGTGCCCGCCGTCAAGGACGCCCGCGGCTCGGCCGCAGACGACCCCGACGGCATCCTGCAGGTGGCGCTGCGCGACGTGAGCGCCGAGGTCGGCGACGCCATCGTGGTGATGGCCGACACCTGCCTCGACGAGTTCACCGACAACGGCCACTGCGGCATCCTCACCGAGAGCGGCGAGGTCGACAACGACGCCACCCTGGAGCGCTACGCGTCCATCGCGGTCGCGCAGGTCAGGGCCGGCTCCCAGATGGTGGCGCCGAGCGGCATGATGGACGGCCAGGTCGGGGTCATCAGGGCGGCGCTCGACGCCGACGGGTTCACCGGCGTCCCGATCCTCGCCTACACGGCCAAGTACGCCTCGGCCTTCTACGGGCCGTTCAGGGACGCCGCCGAGTGCGCGCCCCAGTTCGGCGACCGGGCCAGTCACCAGCAGGACCCGGCGGGCCCGCTGGAGGAGGCGCTCCGCGAGGCCAGGCTCGACCTGGCCGAAGGGGCCGACGCCGTCATGGTCAAGCCCGCGCTCGCCTACCTCGACGTCATCCGCCGCTTCCGTGACGAGGTGGACGTGCCCGTCGCCGCCTACCAGGTGAGCGGCGAGTACGCGATGATCGAGGCCGCCGCCGCCAACGGCTGGGTCGACCGCGACCGCATGATCATGGAGTCGCTGGTGTCGATCAAGCGCGCCGGGGCCGACCTGATCCTCACTTACTGGGCGACCGAGGTGGCACGCCGCCTCTAACCATGGGGTTCGGGTCATGTCCTGAGACGTGTGCGTTAGAGTGCCATAAGACGTGCTGGTGTGTCCCGCGTGTGCGCCAGGCCAGGAGACGGGACTGCCTCAGGCACGGTGACTTCGACGGGAGACACCATGGTGGGGGTACCTCTGGCTCGCCGTACCAGAAGGAAACCGCGGCATTCGCGGCTCGACGCCGTCCTCGGCTACGCCGCTCTGGGATGGCCGGCCGTGCCGGGCGCTCACCCGCTGCGCAACGGCCCCCGCGCCTGCTCGTGTGACCGCGTCGGCTGTCCCGACCCGGGCGCCCACCCGCTGTCGCCCGCCTGGAACATGCAGGCCACGACCGACACGGCGCAGCTCACCCGCTGGTGGCGCAACGACCCCGAGGCCAACGTCATCCTGCCCACCGGACGCGTGTTCGACGTGTTCGACGTGCCGCTCTCCACCGGACTGTCGGCCCTCGCCAGGATCGACGCCGCCGGAGCTCCCTCAGGCCCGGTCGCCGCCAACGGCGACCGGGTCCTGTTCTATGTGGCCACCCGCGGCAACCCCGACGACGAGGACGAGTGGTGGTCCTGTCAGCTCGACTGCGACCCGGCCACCATCGAGGACACGCCTGGCCTGCGCTGGCACTGCCGCGACAGCTACGTCCTCGCCCCGCCGTCCACCCTCACCACCGGACAGCCCGTCTCCTGGCTGCGCACCCCCGACGGCCGCCCGCTCCCCGACCCGCTCCGCGTGCTGGAGTGGCTCGCCGACTAACCTGTTTCGCGTGAGCCGTACAAAGAACTCCGACGATCTGTTCGCCCGCGCCAGCGCCGTCGTGCCGGGCGGGGTGAACTCTCCGGTCCGCGCGTTCGGCGCGGTCGGCGGCACGCCGCGCTTCATGGTCTCCGGCCAGGGGCCCTACATCACCGACGCCGACGGCAACCGCTACGTCGACCTGGTGTGCTCGTGGGGTCCGATGATCCTGGGTCACCGGCACCCCGCGGTCGTAGAGGCGGTGGCCGAGGCGGCCTCGCGCGGCTTCTCGTACGGGACCGCGACCCCGGGAGAGGTCGAGCTGGCCGAGGAGATCGTGGCCCGGGTGGCGCCCGTGGAGAAGGTGCGGCTGGTCAGCTCCGGCACCGAGGCGACGATGAGCGCGGTGCGGCTGGCCCGCGGGTTCACCGGCCGGTCCAAGGTCGTCAAGTTCGCCGGCTGCTACCACGGTCACGTCGACGCGCTGCTGGCGTCGGCCGGGTCGGGGGTGGCCACGTTCGGGCTGCCCGACACGCCTGGCGTGACCGGCGCCTCGGCTGCCGACACGATCGTGCTGCCCTACAACGCGATCGACCTGGTCGAGCAGGCCTTCGAGGCGGCGGAGATCGCCTGCGTCATCACCGAGGCGTGCCCGGCCAACATGGGCATCGTGCCGCCGCTCGACGGCTTCAACAGCCGCCTGCGCGAGCTGTGCACCCGCCACGGGGCGCTGCTCATCGTGGACGAGGTCCTGACGGGCTTCCGCGTCTCGCGCTCCGGATGGTACGGGCTGGACCCGGTCGACGCCGACCTGATGACGTTCGGCAAGGTCATGGGCGGAGGGCTCCCGGCGGCGGCGTTCGGCGGGCGCGCCGACGTCATGGCGCATCTGGCTCCCGAGGGTCCCGTCTACCAGGCGGGCACCCTGTCGGGCAACCCGCTGGCCTGCGCCGCCGGGCTGGCCACACTGCGCGCGCTCGACGACGCCGCCTACGCCGAGGTCGGCGCCGCCGCCCGCGCCGTCGCCGAGGCCGCCACCTCGGCGCTGACGGCCGCCGGCGTGCCGCACCGGCTGCAGACGGCGGGCAACCTGTTCTCCATCTTCTTCACCGACCGGCAGGTCACGGACTTCGCCGACGCCCAGACCCAGAGCACCGCGGCCTACAAGGCGTTCTTCCACTCGATGCTGGACCAGGGCGTCTACCTGCCGCCGTCGGCGTACGAGGCGTGGTTCCTGTCCGCCTCCCACGACGACGACGCGCTGAGCCTGGTGGCCGACGCCCTCCCGGCCGCCGCCAAGGCCGCCGCCGCGGCCCTCTGACCCGCACGTGACAGAGGCCCTCCCGGCCAAGGTCCTGGCCCCCCGGGCGCTCCGCGCCACCGAGCTCGGGCTCCTCTCAGCGGGGAGCCCAGCTCCCCTTGGCAAGGGGCCTCCCGGCCCCCTGCACCCCCGAGTGTGAGGCGGGTCTAACCGGAACACGTGAGGCAGGCAACGGCGGGGTGAGACTCGTTGGTGCCGCGTGGTCCCAGAGGGCCGACAGCGGGGTGAAGAAGATCCGGTCGCCCGACGGCAGGTTCGTGTCGCCGAGGTGGAGCACGTACCCGGCGCGGAAGCGGTCGCCCAGGTTGTCTCGCAGCCAGCGCAGATACCGGGCGTCGTCCGGCTTCGGCGTGGCCGAAGCCTTGACCTCGATGCCGATGACCGTGCCGTCCCGGCGTTCCAGGATGAAGTCGACCTCGCGTTTGTCCCGGTCTCGGTAGTGGCGCAGGGCGACGTGCCGCTGGGCGAACGTCGTCAGTTTGAGCAACTCGGCGAAGACGAACGTTTCGAGTAGCCCGCCGAGTGCCGGGTGGCCTGGGGCCAGCAGGGCGTCGGCGTCCACATCCAGTAGATGGGAAGCCAGACCGCTGTCGGTCACATAGGTCTTCGGAGCGTGCGTCACCCGGGAGGAGAAGTTGTTCGACCAGGCCGGGGCGGAGGCGACGAGGAAGACCGTCTCCAGGTAGGCGAGATAGGAGCGGACGGTCGCCGCGTCGAGCCCGAGACTGTTGGCGAGCTGGGCCAGGACGAGCTGCCCGCCCGCGCGGGCGGCGACCAGCGCGATCAGATCGGGGATCGCGCCGGCCTTGCCGACGTGCGCGAACTCCCGGATGTCGCGGGAGATCACGGTGTCGAGGTAGCCGTGGAACCAATTACTCAGGGCGAGGGGGGAGCTGAGGCGGAGGACCTCGGGATAGCTGCCCTGGCAGATCAGCCGGAGGTAGTCCTCCCGCGTCCAGGCTGACCGCCGCTCGGTTACCGACGTTGGATCGGCGAACACCTGGTCGCAGAAGCCGCCGGTGCCGCCGGTGCGTTCGGCCATGGCGAATGGCCACAGATCGACGAAGACCACCCGTCCCGCGAGAGACTCCGACAGGGTGGGCACACTGAGGAATCGGGTAGATCCGGAGAGGACGAACTGGCCGGGGCGCCAGTCCTCGTCCACGACCTGCTTGATGGCCAGAACCAAGGGGTCGCCGGCGCGCTGGATCTAGTCGATGATGACGGGCTGCGGCTGCTGGCGGGCGAAGGTCCGGGGATCGTCGCGGGCGATCGCGAGCTGTGACGGGTCGTCGAGAGTGGCGAAAGTGGCGTCACCGAAGCGCCTGCACGACTGCAGGAGCGTCGTCTTGCCGCACTGGCGTGGGCCGTTGACGACGACGATCCGCAGCTCGTTGAGCAGCTCCTTAAGCCGGCTTGCAGCGAGCCGGGGCACTTTTCCCTGATCTGCCGTGCCCTGAGTCGCTATTTCGCGAGCGTGGCTTTCCCTGGTTCGCGGGCACGTGGTTCCGCGATCCGACGGCGTGGGCGGGTGCCCGCGTACAGGACGCCGGTGACGATGAGGACGGCGGCGGCGATGCGGAGCCAGGTGAAGGGCTCGCCGGTGAAGAGGGCGGCCGAGGTCATGCCGAAGACCGGCACGAGGAGCGTGTAGGGGGCGACGGTGGAGGCGTCGTAGCGGCGCAGGAGGAAGCCCCAGACGCCGAAGCCGACGAGTGTCGAGACGAAGGCCACGTACAGGAGGGACAGCCAGCCCTCCAGCGGGGCCGTCAGGGTGGGGACGCCCTCCAGCCAGAGTGACAGGAGCAGGAGCGGCGGCGACGACAGGGCGCTGACCCAGACCATGAAGCGCAGCGAGTCGGGCGGGGCGGCCTTGCGCTGGGCGATGTTGCCGAGGCCCCAGGCCGCGGCGGCGGCGACGCACAGGGCGAAGGCGCCGATCGGGCCGGAGGCGCCGAAGTCGAGCGCCACCAGGGCCAGGCCGCCGAACGCGACGGCCAGGCCCGTCACCCGGCGCGCGGTGAGGCGCTCGCCGAGGAGCGTCACCGCGAACAGGATCGTGAACAGCACCTGCATCTGCAGGACCAGCGAGGTCAGCCCGGCCGGCATGCCGGCCCGCATGCCCACGAGCAGCAGGGCGAACTGGCCGGCGCCGGTCGTGGCGGCGACCGCGGCGATCCAGCGCCAGGGCACGGCCGGGCGGCCGACCAGGAGCAGGGCGGGGAAGGCCGCCATCGCGAACCGCAGGCCCGCGTACAGCAGGGGCGAGAAGTGCTCCAGCCCCACCTGCATGACGACGAAGTTGACCCCCCAGACGGCGGCGAGCCCGATGGCGAGCGCCAGATGAGGGGGTCTCAGCGTGTTCACGGCGATCCTGTGGATCGCGGCTCGGCCCCGGGGTTCATGCGGGGATCTAGGCGGCCTTGCGGACCCGGGCGGCGCGCTGCTCGCGGGCCTGCTCGGCGAGGGTCTTCAGGTACGAGGTGGACTGGAACGACTTCTGCTTCGGCTTAAGGATTCGCATGCAACTATTTTCCAACGCTACAGAGTGAAGGACAAGCGAGACTTTCTACGCTTAACGCTTTAGACTCGCTTACATGTTGGACCTCAACCGGCTCAAGGCCCTCCACGCCGTGCACGTCTACGGCTCCGTCGGAGCCGCCGCCGACGCGCTGATGGTCACCCCCTCGGCCGTGTCGCAGCAGATAGCCAAGCTGGAGCGGGAGACCGGCGCGCGGCTGGTCGAGCGCAACGGGCGCGGGGTGCGGCTGACGGACGCCGCCGGGCTGCTCGCCGAGCACGCGGAGCGCATCCTCGCCCTGGTCGAGACCGCCGAGGCCGACTTCGAGGCGCTGCGCGGCCAGGTCGTCGGCAGGCTCAACGTGGGCGCGTTCCCGACCGCCGCCCGCGGCCTGATGCCGCTCACCCTCGCCGAGCTCCGGCAGCGCCACCCCGACCTGTCGGTGCAGCTGTACGAGCGCGAGCCTGAACGGGTGGTCCGCGAGGTCGCCAGGGGAGAGCTCGACCTGGTGGTCGTGCAGGACTGGCTCAACCGGCCGATGCCCATCCCCGACGGCCTGTCCAGGAAGACGCTGCTCGAGGACATCGCCGACGTGGCGCTCCCCGCGAACCACCCGCTGGCCGGCGAACGGGAGATCCAGCTGTCCGCGCTCTGCGGCGAGCGGTGGATCAGTTCCTCGCCCGGCACCATCTGCCACGACTGGCTGGTGTTCACGCTGCGCAGCGCCGAGCTGGAGCCGGAGATCGCCTCCATGGCCGACGAGTACCCCACCCAGCTCGCGCTGGTCGCGGCCGGGCTCGGCTGCGCGATCGTGCCGCGCCTGGGCCGCGACCCGGTGCCGGCGGGCGTCCGGCTGGTCCCCCTGCTGCCGCGCCAGACCCGCCGGATCTACGCGCTCTGGCGCAGCGACGCCGCCCGCCGCCCCGCCATCAGGGCGACGGTCGACGCTCTCGTACGGGCGGGCGAAACCGCGCAGGACGGCTGGATCAGCTGAGCGCGATGGCCACCACGCCGCCGACGATCACGCCCGCGGCCAGCAGGCGGTGGCGCAGCCCGTCCTCGGCGAGCAGCCGCCCGCCCAGCACGACCGCGATCAGCACGCTCATCTCGCGCGCCGGCGCGACCAGGCTCACCGGCGCCCTGGTGAACGCCACCAGCACCAGCAGGTAGGACACGAAGATGAGCACCGCCGCCGTCACGATCGTGCCCCGGTGCGCCCGCCAGGCCGCCGCCATCAGCGCCCGCCGCCGCCCGCGCAGCACGAAAGGGGCCAGCACGATCATGCGCCCCACCTCGCCCAGGTAGTTGAGCAGGATCGGCGCCACCGCGAAGGTGCTCACCACCCGCGAGTCCCACACCGTGTAGGCGGCGATGAACACCCCGGTGGCCAGCCCGAACGCCAGCCCTTTCAGGTCCGCCCCGCCGGCGCGCCCGCTCATCAGGAACACCCCGGCGCCCACCAGGAGGATCCCGGCGATCCCCACCGGCGTCGGCCGCTCGCCCAGGAACAGCACCGCCACCAGGCTCGCCAGCATCGGCCCCGTGCCGCGCGCCACCGGGTAGACGATCGACAGGTCGCCGCTGCCGTACCCCCGCTGCAGCAGCAGGAAGTACGTCATGTGGATCGCGGTGCTGACCCCGATCACCGCCAGGTCCGCCCACCCCACCCGGGGCCGCGCCACCAGCAGGAACCCGGCGAACAGCGGGCTCCACACCACCGCGCCCGCCGCCGCCACGAGCCAGACGAACACCAGGCCGTCGACGTGCGCGGCCTTCTTGCTCAGGAGGTTCCACGACGCGTGCGCGACGGCCGCGACCAGGACGAGAACCAGAGCCAGAGGATCCAATCGGCGGCTCCTTCCGGGAGGCTCCGACTTTACTCCGGTGGCGATCACCCCTGGCGATCAGGGACCGCCGAGCGGATAAGCTGAGGCCACCATGGCTGAAACCACCGTCGTCCACCTGCTGCGCCACGGTGAGGTGCACAATCCCGGCGGCATTCTCTACGGCAGGCTGCCGGGCTACCACCTGTCCGAGACGGGCGAGCTGATGGCCAAGACCGTCGCCAAGGCGGTGTCCGGGCGCGACATCGTGGCCGTCTACAGCTCGCCGCTGGAGCGCGCCCGCGAGACCGCGGCCCCCGTCGCGGCCGCCCACGGGCTTGAGGTGATCATCGAGGAGCGGCTGCTGGAGGCCGGCAACCTGCTCGAAGGCCGGGCCGTCGGGCAGGGGCTGCAGATCCTGCGCAGCCCGCGCAACTACCGCTACTTCTGGAACCCGATGCGTCCTTCCTGGGGCGAGCCCTATCCGGTGATCGTCGCGCGCATGCGCACGGCCATCGACGACGCCAGGGAGGCGGGGCGCGGCCACGAGGTCGTCATGGTCAGCCACCAGCTGCCCATCTGGGCCGTCCGGATGGCGGCGGAGGGCCGGCGCAGGCTCTGGCACGACCCGAGACGCAGGCAGTGCGCCCTGGCCAGCCTGACCTCGTTCACGTTCGAGGGCGACCGGCTCGTCAGCGTCGGCTACAGCGAGCCTGCCGGGTCGATCGACAGGGGCCCCAGCGTGCCGGGCGCCTGACCGCGCCGGTAGAGTTGCAAGCTCTACCGCTTGTAGTACAAGGAGATCTTCCTCCCGTGCGCGCCAAGTCAATCTCCCTGGTCCTCCTCGCCGTTCTGGTGACGGGATGCGCCGGCAGTCAGAGCGGGCAACCGCAGGCGGGCGACACGCGATTCGTCGCGGGCGACGGGAAGATGCAGGTGTTCGAGGCCGCCGACCGCAAGCCCGCGCCGGCGGTCGAGGGCCCGACCCTCGACGGCGGCACGGCCTCGCTGGCCGCGCACAAGGGCAAGGTCGTCGTGATCAACTTCTGGGCGTCCTGGTGCGCGCCCTGCCGGGCCGAGGCCCCGGTGCTCAAGGAGGTCGCGGCCGAGACCAAGGCCGGCGGCGTGGAGTTCATCGGCGTCGACTTCAAGGACCGCAAGGCCGACGCGCTGGCCTTCGAACGCACCGAGGGCACCGGCTACCCGAGCATCTACGACCAGCCGGGCAAGGTCGCCCTGGCCTTCCAGGGCACGGTGCCGCCCGCCGCCATCCCGTCCACGCTCATCATCGACAAGCAGGGCCGGATCGCGGCCAGGGCGCTCGGCGCGGTCCGCTACACCGACCTGAAGAACGCGGTGCTCAAGGTGCGCGATGAGTGACGTCGTCGCCTCCGGCTCCCTGCTGCTGGCCGTGCCGATCGCGGTGCTGGCGGGGCTGGTGTCGTTCCTGTCGCCGTGCGTGCTGCCGCTGGTCCCGGGCTATCTCTCGTACGTGACGGGCATGAGCGACGATCCCAAGCGGGGGCGGCTGGTGCTCGGCACCACGCTGTTCGTGGCCGGGTTCGCGGCCGTGTTCGTGCTCAGCGGCGCCCTGTTCGGGCAGCTCGGCCAGGCCATGCTGGTCAACGCCGACCTGATCACGCGGGTGCTCGGTGTGCTGACGATCCTGCTCGGGCTGGCCTTCATGGGCGTCTTCCCGCAGTTGATGCGCGACGTGCGCATCCACCGGCTGCCCGCCGCCGGGCTCGCCGGGGCGCCGCTGCTCGGCGTGGTGTTCGGGCTCGGCTGGACGCCGTGCATCGGGCCCACCCTGGCCGTGGTGCTCACGCTCGGGCTGAACGAGGGCAGCGCCTCGCGCGGCGCGCTGCTGGCCGTCGCCTACGCGCTGGGGCTCGGGCTGCCGTTCGTCGTCGCCGCCCTGGCCTACAGCAAGGCGCTGCGCACCTTCCGCGCCATCCGCCGCCACTCCCGGCTGATCACCAGGATCGGCGGCGGCATGATGGTGGCCGTCGGGGTGGCCCTGGTCACCGGCCTGTGGGGAGAGATGATCGCGACCATGCAAGGGCTCATCGGCGGATTCAGGCCGGTGATCTGATGACGGTCTCCGACGTGGAGCGGAAGCAGGAGCCGAAGCGGGCGGGGCTGGGCCCGGCGGGCTGGCTCCGCTGGGCCTGGCGCACGCTCACCTCGATGAAGACGGCGCTGCTCCTGCTGTTCCTGTTCGCGCTGGCCAGCATCCCCGGCTCGCTGATCCCGCAGCGCGGCGTCGAGCCCGACCAGGTGGCGCGCCTCTACGACGAGAGCCCGGGCCTGGCCGTCTGGTACGACCGGTTCCAGCTCTTCGACGTCTTCAGCTCCGTCTGGTTCGCCGCCATCTACCTGCTGCTGTTCACCTCGCTGATCGGCTGCATCGTCCCGCGCACCGGCACCTACCTGCGCGAGCTGCGCCGCAAGCCGCCCGCCGCGCCGCGCAACCTGTCCCGGCTGCCGCACCACGCCGCCTTCGAGAGCGACCTGACCGTCGAGGAGTTCGCCGGGCGGCTGCGCAAGCTGCGCTTCCGGGTGGTCACCGGAGACGGCTGGGTGGCCGCCGAGAAGGGCTACCTGCGCGAGACCGGCAACCTGCTCTTCCACGTCGCGCTGCTCGGCCTGCTGGCGGCCGTCGGCATCGGCTCCGTGTTCGGCTACCGTGGCAACGTGCTCGTGGTCGAGGGCGACGGGTTCGCCAACACCGTCGCCGCCTACGACCGCTACATGCCGGGGCCGCGGGTCAACGCCGAGTCGCTGGAGCCGTTCGCGTTCGAGCTGAGCGACTTCCAGGCGACCTACCAGGTGGGCGGCGACAACTCGGGCCAGGAGCTCGACTACTCCGCCCATCTCAAGGTCAACGACGCGCCGGGCGCGCCCGTCCGCGACTACGAGCTGAAGGTCAACGAGCCGCTCGACGTCAACGGCACCCAGACCTACCTCATCGGCCACGGCTACGCCCCCGAGTTCCGGGTCACCGACGGCGAGGGGCAGGTCGCCTTCGAGGGGCCGGTGCCGTGCCTCATCGAGGACAAGCCGACGCTCACCTCCGGATGCGTGGTCAAGGCGCCCGACGCCCAGCCGTCGCAGCTCGGGTTCCTGCTGCGCTTCCTGCCGACCAGCACGCCGCTCACGGACGGCGGTCACGCCTCCTCCTTCCCCGGCGCGGTCGTCCCGGAGGTGCAGGTTCTCGGCGCGTTCAGCGGCGACCTGGGGCTGCGCTCGGGTGTGCCGCAGTCCGTGTACGAGCTCGCGCCGCCCGAGATCATGAAGAAGCTCCACCCGCTGGTGATGGGCGAGGCCGCGGGCGACCCGCTGGCCGTGGGCAAGTCGCTGGAGCTGCCCGGCGGGGCGGGCAAGCTGGAGTTCACCGGCGTCAAGGAGTGGATCACGCTCCAGATCGCCTACGACCCCGGCCGCCTCCCGGCCCTGCTGGCGGCCGCCACGGCCACCATCGCCATCGTGTTCTCGCTCATGATCCGCCGCCGCCGGGTGTGGGTGCGGGTCAAGGACGGCAAGGCCGACGTGGGTGGGCTCACCCGCACCGAGGGCTCCGCGGCGGGGTTCGCCGAGGAGTTCGACGAGATCGTCAAGGAACTAGCAGGAGACAAGGATGTCCGCTGAGACACTGGCAGAGCTGAGCGACCTGTTCGTGGTCGCCGCCGTCCTGCTCTACCTGGCAGCCATGATCGGGTTCGCCGTCGAGCTCGCGTTCGGCCGGGCGCGCGCCGAGACCCGCCGGGTACGGGGCGCCGCCCGCGTTCCGGTGGGCGTGGGCGCCGAGGCCGACACGCGGGACCCGGGAGAGGTCGCGGAGGCGTCAGGCGGAGCCGTGGCCGAGGGGCCCGAGCCGCCGGCCTGGGCGCGCAAGGCCGGCACGGTCGCGCTGGTGATCGCCTGGCTCGGCTGGGCCGCCAACCTGACCGCCATCGCCACCCGCGGCCTGGCCGTCGACCGGTGGCCGTGGGGCAACATGTACGAGTTCGTGGTGGCCATCTGCTTCGCCGCCGTGACCGCGTTCCTGGTCGCCCACCTGCGGCAGAACATCCGCTTCCTCGGCGCGTTCGTCATGGTCTCGGCCGCGCTCGGGCTCGGGCTGGCCGTGCTCAAGTTCTACACGGTGGCGGGGCCGGTGGTGCCGGCGCTCAACTCCTACTGGATCGCCATCCACGTCTCGGCCGCGATCCTGGCCAGCGGCATGTTCGTGCTGGCCGGGGCCTCGGGTGTCCTCTACCTGATCCGCGGTGACGGGCTGTCGCGGCTGCCGTCCAAGGACGACCTGGAGAAGGTCGCGCACAAGGCCATCGTGGTGGCGTTCCCGCTGTGGACGTTCGCCGTCATCGCGGGCGCGCTCTGGGCTGACAAGGCGTGGGGCCGCTACTGGGGCTGGGACCCCAAGGAGGTCTGGTCGTTCATCACCTGGATCGGCTACGCGGCCTACCTCCACGCCCGCGTCACGGCGGGCTGGCGCGGGAACAAGGCGACCATCGTCCAGCTCGTCGCCTTCGCCTGCCTGCTGTTCAACCTGTTCGGCGTGAACATCTTCATCTCCGGGCTCCACAGCTACGCCGACGTCGGCTGACGCGTACCGCGGGCAGCGGAAAGACACCCGGTGGCGGCGCCGGGTGTCACTTTTATGGTCGGAGGGGGTCGGCGGGGGGTGTGGGGGAGCCCGTCAGGCCTCGGACTCGCCGCGGAGGCGGCGCTCGAGCTCCTTCAGGAAGTCGGGGTCGTCGTCGGGGCCCTTGGGCATGACCCCGGCCTCACCGGCGACCGGACGTGCCGCGACGACGGCCTTGGGACGGCCGCGCATCATCCAGAAAACGCCGCCGACGATGGGGACCGCGGCGACGATGATCAACCACACGGCTTTGGGGGACTGCTGGACCTCTTCCTCGGGGGTCGTGATGACATCGAACAACGAGAACAGCCAGAAGGCCAGAAGAGCCAGGCCGATTAGAACACCTGCCATGCCCGAACTGTAAGCCATCTTGAGACCGATCGTGCCACCTGATGTCCCATTCAGGATGACTAAGGAAGATCTGCGTCGTACCGTGGAACCCGGTTCCCCCGGGCTGGCGAGAGGTGCGATGGCCATTTCCAGTGACAAGGGACGCCATCGGCGGGGCCGATGGTGGCGGCGCGGGTCCTACCTCTTCTCCCGGCGCACCGAGGCGCCACCCGAGGCGGAGCGCTCGTTCTGGTCCGCCCGCCGCGGCAACCGTACCCGCGAGGTCGACGCCAGGCCGCCGGGCATGGGCGACACCGCGGAGCCGGAACGGTCCCGGCACGCGGGGAAGGACCAGCGTCCCGAGCGCTCGCGCCGTCCGGAGAAGGACCGTGACAAGGACCGGCCGCGCCGCTGGGAGGGACGCGAGCGGCTGTCCGCCGCGGTCGTCGAGGAGCCGCGCTACACCTGGCACGACTTCGAGCTCCTGGACGCCTTACCCCGGGCGCAGCCCAACCGTCCCGACGCGCCGCCGATGGGCGACGGGCTGCGCCACTGCGGCAAGCTGGAGCGGATCCTGCACCGCCAGTGGGACGCCAGGCTGGGCCCGCCGCCCCCCGAGGTGGTCCGGGCCGTGGAGAGTCTGGCGAGGCTGCCCGACCGGCTCAAGGAGAAGCTGGCCGCCGGCCTCGAAGGCATCTACGTCGGCCCCGGCGGCGTCCCCGACCTGGACGACATGGGCTACCTGCGCGGCGCGCCGCTGCCGTCGGGCCGTGCCACCTGGGACATCTGCGCGGGCGCGTACGGCGAGCGCAAGATCGTGGTGGGTGACCGGCCGTCGCCGACGCCCGACGTGATGATGCACGAGGTGGGGCACGCCATCGACGACATCGACTCGGCGTTCGGCGAGTGGGTCTCCGACTCGCCGGACTTCGCGGCGCTGTTCGAGCGGGTGGAGCCGCTGCTGGTGTCCGCGTTCCACCGGCAGGGCGGCGGGCTGGGCCGCAAGGAGTTCTTCGCCGACGCCTTCGCCGCGATCGCCGCGCGCCAGCGTCCGGCCCTGGTGGACATGCTCGGCGGCAACACGCGGCTGGCGCTCGACGTCATGCTGTTCTTCAACAGGCGTTACGGAATCTAGGTGGTAGGCCATGTACGTCATCCGGCTCGCTGACGGCACCCTGAGGGTGCCGCGGAGCCTGGCCAGCGAGGACGGGCGTCTGATCGGCAACGGCTTCGTGGAGATCGGGCCGGACGACCCCGACTACGGCCAATGGCTGCCCGAGTCGGTGACCGAGGAGGAGGCCGCCGAGCGCCGGCGTCGCTGGGTGGAGGAGAACGACGCGCTGGAGCGGGAGTTCCTGGCGTTCAAGGCGGACCAGGACGAGACCTGAGTCCGCCGGAGTGGGGAGAGTGGGCAGGAAGTCTCGCCGGGGCGGGGGCGGCTCGGCGGCCTGGCAGGCGCCAGCCACGATCGGCGGTTGGCGCCTTTCACCGTGCTCGCCGCGGGTTGGACCAGTGAGCACGCGGACCGAGGTCCCGTCTCGGTGATCCTGGCTCGCAGGATCACCGACCAGACGGCACGTCAGACGCGCGGGGACTCACCTGCCGGCCTGTCGGCCGTAAGAACGTCCTCGCCTCGGAGAAGGGCGTGCACTTCCGACTCGCGGAAACGCCGGTGCCCTCCGGGGGTGCGGATACTGCTGATGCGGCCTGCCGCAGCCCAGCGCGTAACCGTCTTTGGGTCTACCCGGAAGAGGGCGGCAACCTCTCCAGGGGTCAGCAGACGCTCGCTGCTACTCTCCACCAATCTCTCCCCCTCGCATCCCGCTTCCTGCCAGCGGGCGGACAGGTAACTAGTGTGTCGAGCGAAGCCTGATTTATCCGTGGTTTTCTACAAAGATCACGGGTTGTTATCAGCTGACTGCCCGATTGTTATATGATAGAGCCTCTTTGGGGCTCTCGTGGGTGTTTCTTTACGAAACACCCTAACTGGGAACAGTAGCAGCGCTCGCGCCCGATGCGAAGAGCGAGCGGTGCGAGGGGCCGAGTAATCTCGACACCGTGCATCCCGTTCTCGTTTACACCGCCTCGCGGATCGGCCTGTTCGTCATTGCCTTCGGCGTGTTGTGGCTGACTGGGCTGCAGCACCCCCTGCTCCTGATCGGGGGCGCGTTCCTGGTCAGCGGATTCGCCAGCTTCGTCCTGCTGTCCAAGCAGCGTGACGCGGTGAGCGCCCGCCTCAGCAACAAGCTGGACCGCCCCAAGCCGCAGGACGACTAGGGCAGAGGGAACATGCCAATCCGGGCATGGTACTCCCCACCGAGTCTCGTCGTGTCGCTACCGACAAGTAGTCCTGTGGGATGCGCGTAAAACGCCTTCACGCCGATCCCGCGCTCCCGGCCCGGATTCCAACTCAGCGCCTTTCCGGTGCGCGGATGAATGGCCCCGATGCCCTCGCGCGGCACCGCCCCCGGACCTGCGGAGTCGCGGCCCTGCGGATTGTTCAGCCAGCGCTGGTGACCGCCCACGTACACGGCCGCGCCGGTGACCGACACCGAGTAGAGCGAGTCGCCGCCGGTGCTGTTGGTCCAGGTGGGTTCGAGGTCCTTGCCGCTCGCGTACGTCTCGAACCGGGCGGCGGTGTCGCACATGCCGCGGCGCGGGCCGCCGGTGGTCACGACCACGAAGTAGCGGCCGTCCGGTGAGACGTCCAGGCCGCGCACGTACCAGGGGAACGCCTCCATGCACGTGCCGGCGTAGACGCCGGTGCGCCACGGGGCGACCCTGGCCACGGGGCGGCTCACGTCCACGACGCCGAGCTGCGGGCGCGAGTGCCCGTCGAGGGTGGTGAAGTTGCCGTCGACCACCAGCCGGTCCTTGGTCAGAGCCAGGGCGTGCACCCTGACCTTCCTGGTGAGCGGCTCGCCGGGGACGACGCCGAAGTCCGCGTCGACCGCGCCGGTGGCGGCGTCCAGCCGGGCCAGGGCGGCACGCGGGCGGGTGAAGTCGCCGCCCGCGTAGAGGTGGGAGCCGCGCAGCGCGAGCGTGGTGACGGCGCCGCCGGACACGCGCGGCTTGAAGGACTTCACCGGCCGGCCGGTGGCCAGGTCGAGCCGGGCCAGGGCGCGGGCCGGGGTGGCGCCGACGACCGAGAAGTCGCCGCCCACGTAGACCGTGCCGTCCGGGCCGGGGGCCAGGCTGTGGACCGTTCCTCCCACGTCGGGGGAGAAGTCGGTCAGCACGCGGCCGGTCCGCAGGTCGTAGGCGAACAGGTTGTCGCGTGCGTACCTCACGGTCCTGGACGCGTCGGCCACCTCGCTGAAGGAGCCGCCGACGACGACGGTGCCGCCGACGACGGTGATGGAGTGGACGATGCCGTCGAGCACGTGAGGGGTGCTGTCGACAGGGTCGGCCGAGACCACGCCGGAATGCGCGGTGGGGGCCGCTGCGATGATCGCCGCCAGGGCGACTCGGGCAAGCATTCAGCAATTCTTAGCAGACGGTAAGTAATCTCGTGGCTACTTTCCGTCAATTGTCGGGTTGGCCATAGGCTTGACTCCATGACGCGCGCTCAACTGGACAAGAAGCCGGGGGAGGTCGCGGCGATGTTTGACCGCACCGCCCGGCGCTACGACCTGGTCAACGACGTGATCTCCCTCGGGCAGGTCAGGCTGTGGCGCAAGGCGGTGGCCCAGGCCGTCGACGCCGGTCCCGGCGAGGTCGTGCTCGACCTCGGAGCCGGCACGGGCATGTCCACCGAGTCCTTCACCGGGCTGGGCGCGCGGGCGATCGCCTCCGACTTCTCGCTCGGCATGCTCCGGGTGGGCGTACGGCGCCGCGGCGGCAACGCGCTGACCGGCGAGGGGATCCCGTTCGTCGCCGGCGACGCGATGCGGCTGCCGTTCGCCGACGACTCGTTCGACGCGGTGACGATCTCGGTCGCGCTGCGCAACGTGCACGACACCGGCCAGGCGCTGCGCGAGATGCTCAGGGTGACCAGGCCGGGAGGGCGGCTGGTGGTCATGGAGTTCTCCCACGTCACCGTGCCGGTGCTGGATCTGGTCTACCGCGAGTATCTGATGAGGATGCTGCCCAAGGTGGCCCAGGTGTTCGGCTCCAACGACGACTCCTACGAGTATCTGGCGGAGTCGATCAGAGACTGGCCCGACCAGCGGAGGCTGGCGCGTACGATTCAGGAAGCCGGCTGGGGGCGCGTCGCCTGGCGCAACCTGACCTGCGGCATCGTGGCCATTCACCGGGGCTTCAAGCCGTCCGTCCCGGAAGCGTGACGACGGACATGATCTACTGGGTCATGAAGGCCCCCCGGCTGCCACTTTGTCCTGGAAAAGGGTTAGACTGACGGGCCGGAAAGTTTGTGAAGAGGTTCACAAAGGACCACGCCCGGATAACACCCCGTTGTAGGACAGGACCAGGCCCGTGACCGTGCCAGCAGCCCGCAAGGCTGACGCCGACGTCATCGTCGTCGGCGCCGGTCCCGCCGGTTCCGCGACCGCCTTCTACCTCGCGCGGGCCGGCCTCGACGTGCTCGTGCTGGAGAAGACCCGGTTCCCCAGGGAGAAGGTCTGCGGCGACGGCCTGACCCCGCGCGCCGTCAAGCAGCTGCTCAACATGGGCGTCGACGTCGACGCCCCCGGCTGGGTCAGGAACAAGGGCCTGCGCGTGGTCGGCGGCGGCCTGCGGTTCGAGCTCGACTGGCCCCAGCTGGAGCGCTTCCCCGACTTCGGCCTCGTCCGCACCCGCCAGGACTTCGACCAGATACTCGCCGCCCACGCGGAGGCGGCCGGCGCGCGCCTGATGCAGGGCGTCACCGTCACCGGCCCGGTGCTTGACGACCGCAGCGGCCACGTCACCGGCGTGACCACCAAGGACGGCGCGACCTACCGCGCCCGCGTGGTGGTGGCCGCCGACGGCAACAGCACCCGCCTGGCCCTCGGCATGGGCCTGCACAAGCGCGAGGACCGTCCGATGGGCGTGGCGGTGCGCACCTACTTCACGAGTCCCCGCCACGACGACGACTACCTCGAGACCTGGCTGGAGCTGTGGGACGAGGAGACGCTGCTGCCCGGCTACGGCTGGGTGTTCGGCGTCGGCGACGGCACCGCCAACGTGGGGCTCGGGCTGCTCAACACCAGCTCCCACTTCGGCAACATCGACTACCGCGACCTGCTCAAGCGGTGGTGCAAGGCCATGCCCGCCGAGTGGGGCTTCACCGAGGAGAACATGACGGCCCCGATCCGCGGCGCCGCCCTCCCGATGGCCTTCAACCGGCAGCCCCACTACACCCGCGGTCTCGTCCTGGTCGGCGACTCCGGCGGGTCGATCAACCCGTTCAACGGCGAGGGCATCGCCTACGCGATGGAGACCGGCGAGATCGCCGCCGAGGTCATCGCCCGCGCGCTCGCCCCCCGCACCACCCCCGCGCAGCGCGAACGCCTGCTGCGCGACTATCCGCGCCTGCTCAAGGACGCCTACGGCGGCTACTTCACCCTGGGCAGGGTGTTCGTCGAAGCGATCGGGAGGCCGGGTGTGATGAGCTTCGGCACCAGGCATGGGCTTCCCCACCCCAGACTGATGCGCTTCGCGCTCAAACTCCTTGGTAATCTCACCGACCGGCGAGGCGATGCGTCAGACAAGATCATCAACGCACTCTCGAAAGTCGCGCCACGAGCATGATTCCCACACTCACCCGGCAAACACTTAGATCTCGCCGCGCGCCCGAGCGCGTGGCGGCGCAAGAGGAGGCGTAGCGATGGACCTTTACGTGCCCATCCTGGTGCTCGCCGTTCTCGCGGGGGGCTTCGCGATCTTCTCGGTCGCCATCGCTCCCTTCACCGGTCCCAAGCGCTGGAACCGCGCCAAGCTCGACGCGTACGAATGCGGTATCGAGCCGACGCCCCAGCCAGTCGGTGGCGGACGGTTCCCGCTGAAATACATGGTCACGGCGATGCTCTTCATCGTCTTCGACATCGAGATCATCTTTCTCTACCCGTGGGCCGTCTCGTTCGCGCCGCTCACCAACGACGCCGGCCAGGTGATCGCCTCTGGCCTGGGCGTGTTCGCGCTCGTGGAGATGCTGCTGTTCATCGTCACCGTCCTGGTCGCCTACGCGTACGTATGGCGCCGTAAGGGTCTGGAGTGGGACTGACATGGGACTCGAAGAGAAACTCCCCAGCGGGTTCATCCTCAGCACGGTCGAGCAGGCCGCCGGCTGGGCACGCAAGAACTCGGTGTGGCCGGCCACGTTCGGCCTCGCCTGCTGCGCCATCGAGCTGATGGCGACCGGCGCCTCCCACTACGACCTCGCGCGCTTCGGCATGGAGCGCGCTTCGGCGACTCCGCGGCAGGCCGACCTGATGATCGTCGCCGGCCGGGTGTCGCAGAAGATGGCGCCGGTGCTGCGGCAGATCTACGACCAGATGGCCGAGCCCAAGTGGGTCATCGCGATGGGCGTGTGCGCCTCCAGCGGCGGCATGTTCAACAACTACGCGATCGTCCAGGGCGTCGACCACGTCGTGCCCGTCGACATCTACCTGCCGGGCTGCCCGCCGCGGCCGGAGATGCTCATCGACGCGATCGTCAAGCTGCACGACAAGATCCAGAACATGAAGTTCGGCGCGCACCGCGCCCAGCAGATCGAGGACCTCGAACTGCGGGCGCTCCGTACGCTGCCGCTGATCGACCAGGGGGCGACCAAGTGACTTCGCCCGACAACCTCCCCGAGGTCCCCGACGCGAAGGTGCCCGACGAGGCACAGGCGCCTGAGCCGGTCGAGGCGCCCGTCGTCCGGCGCGGCATGTTCGGCGTCCATGACTCCGGCGACACCTCCGGCTTCGGCGGGCTGGTCGTCCGCCGCCAGCCGCGGCTGTCAACCCCGCGCCCGTACGGGGGCTACTTCGACGAGATCGTCGACGCACTCGGCATGGACGACGCCATCGAGCGCGTGGTCGTCGACCGCGGCGAGCTGACCCTGCACGTCAAGCGGGAGCGGCTGGTCGAGGTGTGCCAGAAGCTCCGCGACGACCCGGAGCTCCGCTTCGAGCTGTCGCTCGGCGTCTCCGGGGTGCACTACCCGCACCTCGATGGCGAGGAGCTGCACTCCCTCATCCACCTGTGCTCGATGACCCACAACCGCCGGGTGCGCGTCGAGACGAGCTGCCCCGACGCCGACCCGCACATCCCGTCGACCGTCGGCGTCTACCCGACCCACGACTGGCACGAGCGCGAGGCGTACGACTTCTTCGGGATCGTCTACGACGGTCACCCCGCGCTGACCCGGATCATGATGCCCGACGACTGGGACGGCCACCCGCAGCGCAAGGACTACCCGCTGGGCGGCATCCCGGTCGAGTACCGCGGCGCCACGATCCCCTCGCCGGATCACAGGAGGTCATACTCATGAGCACCGCCTACGACGAGGCGACAGAAGGCAAGGTCTACTCGGTCACCGGGGGCGACTGGGACGACGTCGTCACCGGCGTCCGCGAGGGCGACGACGAGCGCCTGGTCGTCAACATGGGCCCGCAGCACCCGTCGACCCACGGCGTGCTCCGGCTGGTCCTCACCCTCGACGGCGAGACGGTCACCGAGGCGCGCAGCGTCATCGGCTACCTCCACACCGGCATCGAGAAGAACATGGAGTACCGCACGTGGACCCAGGGGACCACGTTCGTCACTCGCATGGACTACCTGTCGCCGATCTTCAACGAGACGGCCTACTGCCTGAGCGTCGAGAAGCTGCTGGGCATCGAGGACCGGGTGCCCGACCGGGCCCAGGCGATCCGCGTGATGATGATGGAGCTCAACCGCATCTCCTCTCACCTGGTCGCGATGGGCACGTTCGGCATGGAGCTGGGCGCCACCACGCCCTTCCTGTTCGGCTACCGTGACCGCGAGATGGTCATGGACCTGTTCGAGTACATCACCGGCCTGCGCATGAACCACGCCTACGTGCGGCCCGGCGGCGTGAGCGTCGACCTGCCCGCGGGCGCGGTCGACAAGGTCGGCGAGCTCCTCAAGGAGATGCCCAAGCGGATCAAGGACATCCGCAAGCTCCTCGACGAGAACCCCGTCTACCTGCGCCGCACCCAGGACGTGGCCTACCTCGACCTGACCGGCTGCATGGCGCTCGGCATCACCGGGCCGATCCTGCGGGCCTCGGGCCTGCCGTGGGACCTGCGCAAGACGCAGCCCTACTGCGGCTACGAGAACTACGAGTTCGACGTCGCGGTCCAGAAGGGCTGCGACGTGTACTCCCGCTACCTCGTCCGCATGCAGGAGATGGAAGAGTCCCTCAAGATCATCGAGCAGGCCCTGGACCGCATCGCCGGTCCGCTCAAGGGCGACCCGGTGATGATCGAGGACAAGAAGATCGGCTGGCCGGCGCAGCTCGCGCTCGGCCCCGACGGGCTCGGCAACTCGCCCGACCACATCGCGCACATCATGGGCAGCTCGATGGAGGCCCTCATCCACCACTTCAAGCTGGTGACCGAGGGCTTCCGGGTGCCCGCCGGGCAGGCGTACGCGCCGATCGAGTCGCCCAAGGGCGAGCTCGGCGCGCTCGTCGTCAGCGACGGCGGCACCCGCCCCTACCGCGTCCACTTCCGCGAGCCGTCCTTCAACAACCTGCAGGCCATCCCCGCCATGTCGGAGGGCGGGCAGGTCGCAGACGTGATCGCCGCGGTGGCATCAATCGACCCCGTCATGGGAGGTGTGGACCGGTGAGCTACGCACCGGAAGTCCGGGAGCGTCTGGAGAAGGACGCCAAGGAGATCATCGGCCGCTACCCGAAGGCTCGTTCGGCGCTGCTGCCGCTGCTCCACCTCGTGCAGTCGGAAGACGGCTACGTCTCCGACGACGGCCACGAGTTCTGCGCGGAGATCCTCGGCGTCAGCAAGGCCGAGGTCGTCGGCGTGTCGACGTTCTACACGATGTACAAGCGCAAGCCGGCCGGCGACTACCACGTCGGCGTGTGCATCAACGCGCTCTGCGCCGTCATGGGCGGCGACGAGATCTGGGAGCAACTGACCGAGCACACCGGCATCGGCCACGACGAGACCACCCCTGACGGCAAGGTCTCGCTGGAGCGCCTGGAGTGCAACGCGGCCTGCGACTTCGCCCCGGTCATGATGGTCAACTGGGAGTTCTTCGACAACCAGACCCCCGAGTCGGCCAAGCAGCTCGTCGACGACCTGCGCGACGGCAAGGACATCCGCCCGACCCGCGGGCCGAAGCGGCTGTGCTCGTTCAAGGAGGCCTCGCGCGTGCTGGCCGGGCTGCCCGACGACCAGGCGGGCGAAGGCCCCTCGGCCGCCGGCGCCTCGCTGGAAGGCCTGAAGGTCGCCAAGGCCAACGGATGGAAGGCCCCAGAGGCATGAGTACTACCCTTACTCCGGTCCTGACCGCGAGCTGGGACAGGCCCGACTCCTTCACCATCGACGGCTACGGCCCGTACGAGGCCGCCAAGAAGGCGCTGGGCATGGACCCCGACGCCGTCATCCAGGCCGTCAAGGACTCGGGTCTGCGCGGCCGCGGCGGCGCGGGCTTCCCCACCGGCATGAAGTGGGGTTTCATCCCGCAGGGCGACGGCAAGCCCCACTATCTCGTCGTCAACGCCGACGAGTCGGAGCCGGGCACCTGCAAGGACATCCCGCTGATGATGGCCAACCCGCACTCGCTCATCGAGGGCGTCATCATCACCTCGTACGCGATCCGGGCCAACCACGCCTTCATCTACGTGCGGGGCGAGGTGCTGCACGTGATCAGGCGGCTGCACGCGGCCGTGCGCGAGGCGTACGAGAAGGGTTATCTCGGCACCGACGTCTTCGGCTCCGGCTACGACCTGGAGCTCGTCGTGCACAGCGGCGCGGGCGCCTACATCTGCGGCGAGGAGACCGCGCTGCTCGACTCGCTGGAGGGCTTCAGGGGTCAACCGCGTCTCAAGCCTCCGTTCCCGGCGGTGGCGGGGCTGTACGCCTCGCCGACTGTTGTGAACAACGTGGAGTCTGTGGCGAGTGTTCCCAGCATCATCGCCAACGGCGCCGACTGGTTCGCCTCCATGGGCACCGAGAAGTCCAAGGGCTTCGGCATCTTCTCGCTGAGCGGCCACGTCACGCGGCCCGGCCAGTTCGAGGCGCCGCTCGGCATCACGCTGCGCGAACTGCTCGACATGGCGGGCGGCATCCGCGAGGGGCACCGGATCAAGTTCTGGACCCCCGGCGGCTCGTCCACGCCGATCTTCACCGACGAGCACCTCGACGTCCCGCTGGACTTCGAGGCCGTCGGCGCGAAGGGCTCCATGCTCGGCACCCGCGCGCTGCAGATCTTCGACGAGACCACCTGCGTGGTCCGCACCGTGCTGCGCTGGACGGAGTTCTACGCCCACGAGTCGTGCGGCAAGTGCACGCCGTGCCGCGAGGGCACCTACTGGCTCAAGCAGGTGCTCAAGCGCCTGGAGGCCGGCCAGGGCACCGAGGAGGACCTGTCCACGATCACCGACATCGCGGACAACATCCTCGGCCGCTCGTTCTGCGCGCTCGGCGACGGCGCGACCAGCCCGATCCACTCGTCTGTGAAGTACTTCCGCGAGGAGTACCTCAAGCACTTCGAGGTCGGCGGCTGCCCGTTCGACCCGAAGAAGTCCACTCTGTGGGGTGACCGGTGACCACGACCGCTGTAGAGACCAACCTGGTGACCTGCACGATCGACGGGTTCCAGATCAGCGTCCCCAAGGGCACGCTGATCATCCGGGCGGCCGAGCTGCTGGGCATCCAGATCCCCAGGTTCTGCGACCACCCGCTGCTCGACCCGGCGGCCAACTGCCGTCAGTGCCTGGTCGACATCCCCGACGCCGGCAACGGCCGCGGCTTCCCGAAGCCGCAGCCGTCCTGCGCGATCGAGGTCGCCCAGGGCATGGTGGTGCAGACCCAGCTCACCTCGCCGGTCGCCGAGAAGGCGCAGCGCGGGGCGATGGAGTTCCTGCTCATCAACCACCCGCTCGACTGCCCGATGTGCGACAAGGGCGGCGAGTGCCCGCTGCAGAACCAGGCCATGTCCAACGGCCAGGGCGAGTCCCGCTTCCAGGAGAAGAAGCGGACCTTCGCCAAGCCGCTGCCGCTCTCGACCCAGGTGCTGCTCGACCGCGAGCGCTGCATCCAGTGCGCGCGCTGCATCCGGTTCTCCGACCAGATCGCCGGCGACCCGTTCATCGACTTCTTCGAGCGGGGCGCCAAGGAGCAGGTCGGCGTGGCCGACGGCGAGCCGTTCCAGTCCTACTTCTCCGGCAACACGGTGCAGATCTGCCCGGTGGGCGCGCTGACCGGCGCCGCCTACCGGTTCCGGGCCCGCCCGTTCGACCTGGTGTCCACGCCGAGCGCGTGCGAACACTGCGCCTCCGGCTGCGCGCAGCGCACCGACCACCGGCGCGGCAAGGTCACCCGCCGCCTGGCGGGCAACGACCCGCAGGTCAACGAGGAGTGGAACTGCGACAAGGGCCGCTGGGCGTTCACCTACGCCACCCAGCCCGACCGGCTCCGGACGCCGCTGGTCCGCGACGAGGAGGGCGTGCTCGTGCCCACCTCGTGGCCGGAGGCGCTGAGCGTGGCCGCGCAGGGCCTGGCCGCCGCCCGCGGCAAGGCGGGCGTGCTGCTCGGCGGCCGGCTCACGGTCGAGGACGCCTACGCCTACGCCAAGTTCGCCCGCATCGCGCTCGGCAGCAACGACATCGACTTCCGTGCCCGGCCGCACTCCGCCGAGGAGGCCCGCTTCCTCGCGCACGCGGTCGCCGGCACCGGTATCGAGATCTCCTTCACCGACCTGGAGAACGCGCCCGCCGTGGTGCTCGCCGGGTTCGAGCCCGAGGAGGAGTCGCCGAGCGTCTTCCTGCGGCTGCGCAAGGCGTGGCGCAAGCGGGGGCTCCCGGTCACCTCGATCGCCCCGTTCGCCACCAAGAGCCTGGCCAAGATGGGCGGCACGCTCGTCCGCACCGCTCCCGGCGGCGAGGCCGACGCGCTCGGCGAGCTCGCCGGCACGCTGGCCGAGGGCACGATCGTGCTGGCCGGCGAGCGGCTGGCCACGGTCCCCGGCGCGCTGTCCGCCCTGGTGCGGCTGGCCGCCTCGGGGGCCAGGGTCGCCTGGATCCCGCGCCGGGCCGGTGAGCGCGGCGCCGTCGAGGCGGGCGCGCTGCCCAACCTGCTGCCGATCGGCCGGCCGGTCGAGGACGCCACCGCCAGGGCCGAGGTCGCCAGGGCGTGGGGCGTCGCCTCGCTGCCGGAGACGCCGGGCCTCGACACCTCGGGCATCCTCGCCGCCGCCCGTGACGGCGAGCTCGACGCCCTGGTCGTGGCCGGGGTCGACCCGTACGACCTGCCGGACCCGGCGCTGGCGCTGGAGGCGCTGGAGCGGATGCCGTTCATCGTCAGCCTGGAGATCCGCGCGAGCGCGGTCACCGACCGGGCGGACGTGGTGCTGCCGGTCGCCGCCGTCCAGGAGAAGGCCGGCACGTTCGTCAACTGGGAAGGCAGGGGTCGCTCGTTCGAGGCGCCGATCAAGGTGCCCGGCATGCAGAGCGACCTGGCCGTGATCGGCAACCTCGCCGACCGGATGGACGTCCACCTGGGGCTGCCCGACGCGCAGGCCGCCCGCCGCGAGCTGACGTCGATCGGCGCCTGGCGCGGCGACCGCGTCGCCGCCCCGTCCGTCGCCACCCGCGCCCTGCCCGCGCCCGCCGCGGGCCAGGCCCTGCTGGCGACCTGGCACCTGCTGCTCGACGACGGCCGTCTGCAGGACGGCGAGCCGTACCTCGCGGGCACCGCCCGCGCGGCCGAGGCGCTGGTCTCGGCGAGCACGGCGGCGGAGATCGGCGTCGCCGACGGTGACAAGGTCGTCGTCGGCGGGGCCGGCCCCACCGCCGTCACGCTGCCCGTCCGCATCGCCGACCTGCCGGACCGCGTGGTCTGGGTGCCGTCGAACTCGGGCGGCTGCTCGGTCACCCGCGATCTGGGCGCGGTGGCCGGCGACATCGTCACGATCGGGAGCGCCTCATGACCTACGTTCTCGCGGCCGATCCGACCCTTGCCGACTTCGGCAAGGACCCGCTCTGGATCACCATCATCAAGGCCGTGATGCTCTTCGCCTTCATCATGGTCGGCATCCTGCTCGGCGTCTGGTTCGAGCGGAAGCTGATCTCCAGGATGCAGCACCGCTACGGCCCGAACCGCGCGGGCAAGTTCGGCATCCTGCAGTCCGTCGCCGACGGCCTGAAGATGGGGCTCAAGGAGGACCTGACCCCGCGGACGGTGGACAAGGCGCTCTACCTGATGGCCCCGATCATCATGGTGGTGCCGGCCTTCCTGGCCTTCTCCGTCATGCCGTTCGGGCCGATGGTCAACCTGTTCGGCGTGCAGACGCCGCTGCAGCTGCTCGACCTGCCGGTGGCGGTGCTGTTCGTGCTCGCCATGGGCGCCGTGTCGGTCTACGGCGTGGTGCTCGCCGGATGGTCCTCGCGCTCGCCGTACGCGCTGCTCGGCGGTCTGCGCTCGGCGGCCCAGGTGGTCTCGTACGAGATCGCGATGGGCCTGTCGTTCGTGGCCATCTTCCTGTTCGCCGGCACGCTGTCCACCTCGGAGATCGTCGCGGCGCAGCAGCAGACCTGGTTCGCGGTGCTGCTCATCCCGTCGTTCCTGATCTACGTGGTCACCATGTTCGGCGAGGCGGCCCGCATCCCGTTCGACCTGCCCGAGAGTGAGGGTGAGCTGGTCGGCGGCTTCCAGACGGAGTACTCCTCGTCGCTGAAGTTCGCGCTGATCATGATGGGCGAGTACGTCCACACCTTCACCGCCTCCGGCATCGCCGTGACGCTGTTCCTCGGCGGCTGGCGGGCGCCGTTCCCCATCTCGCTGTGGGAGGGCGCCAACGTCGGCTGGTTGCCGGTGCTGTGGTTCATCATCAAGTTCATCCTGGTGTTCTGCTTCATCGTGTGGGTGCGGGCCTCGCTGCCGCGCATCCGCTACGACCAGCTGATGTCGCTCGGCTGGAAGGTGCTGATCCCGGTCAACCTGGCGTGGATCCTGCTCGTCGCCGCCGTGCGCAACGTGATCTTCGTGAACAACGGCACCTTCGACGGCGACATCTACCTCTCCGCGGGGATGGGCGTGATCATCGTGATCGGCGCGCTGGCGATCTGGATGCGGTTCGACACCGTCAACCAACGGCGCAAGGAAGCCAAGAAGGCGGAGGTCGAGGCCGAGTTCGAGGAACTGTCCAAGGAGCCGGCAGCCGGTGGCTTCCCTGTGCCGCCGCTTGATCTGCCGCACTACCACGGGGCGCAGCACAAGGAGATTCCCAGTGGGACTAACTGATTGGCTGAACCCCGTCAAGGGCTTCGGGGTCACCTTCCACACGATGTTCAAGAAGCCCGTCACGACCAACTACCCGGAGGTCAAGAAGCCGACGGCTCCTCGCTTCCACGGTCGCCACCAGCTCAACCGCTGGCCCGACGGCCTGGAGAAGTGCGTGGGGTGCGAGCTGTGCGCCTGGGCGTGTCCGGCCGACGCGATCTACGTCGAAGGCGCGGACAACACCGAGGACGAGCGCTACTCTCCGGGCGAGCGTTACGGGCGCACGTACCAGATCAACTACCTGCGGTGCATCCTCTGCGGGCTGTGCATCGAGGCGTGCCCGACCCGGGCGCTCACGATGACGAACGAGTACGAACTCGCCGACGGCAGCCGTGAGGCACTGATCTTCACCAAGGAGATGCTCCTGGCCCCGCTCACGCAGGGCATGGAGCAGCCGCCGCACCCGATGCGCCTGGGCGAGACGGAAGAGGACTACTACCGGCTGGGACGGACCAATGGGTGAGACCATCACTTTCTGGGTGCTCGCCGTCGTGTCCGTCGGCGCGGCTCTCGGCGTGGTCTTCAACCGGAAGGCCGTCTACTCGGCGCTGATGCTCGGCACCGTGATGCTCTGCCTGGCGGTCCTGTACGCGGTGCAGGAAGCGCCGTTCCTGGCCGCGGTGCAGATCATCGTCTACACCGGCGCCGTCATGATGCTGTTCCTGTTCACGCTCATGCTGGTCGGGGTCGACACCTCCGACTCGCTGGTCGAGACACTGCGGGGACAGCGGTTCTGGGCGATCATCGCCGGGATCGGCTTCGCCGGGCTGATCGTGCTGGCCCTCGGCAACGCGGTCTTCAGCTCGCAGGCGGGGCTCGCCGCCGCCACCGCGCAGGGCGGATACATCCGCTCGATCGCGCTGCTGCTGTTCACCAAGTACGTGTTCGCGTTCGAGGTCACCTCGGCGCTGCTCATCACCGCCGCGCTCGCCGCGATGGTGCTGGCGCACCGCGAGCGGGTCGCCAAGAAGGCCACGCAGAAGGACCTGTCCAAGGCGCGCTTCCTCGGCGACCGGCCGACGCCGCTGCCGGGGCCCGGCACGTACGCCAGGAACAACGCGGTCGACATGCCGGCGCTGCTGCCCGACGGCTCGGTCTCCGAGGAGTCGGTCAACCCGTACATCGCCCGCTACGACGTCGAGCAGGACCGGCTGCCTAAGGACCCGAAGTTCGCCGAGGCCATCCGGCAACGGGCCGAGGAGGAGTCCGAGTGACCACGAATTACCTCATCCTGTCGGGCCTGCTGTTCTCGATCGGCGCGGTCGGCGTGCTGATCCGGCGCAACGCGATCGTGGTGTTCATGTGCATTGAGCTCATGCTCAACGCCTGCAACCTCGCCTTCGTCACGTTCGCGAGGCAGGTCGGCAACCTGGAAGGCCAGATCGTCGCGTTCTTCGTGATGGTGGTGGCCGCGGCCGAGGTCGTGGTCGGCCTGGCCATCATCGTGACGATCTTCCGAACCCGCAGGTCCGCGTCCGTCGACGACGCGAACCTGCTGAAGTACTAAGAGGTGACTGGTGGATCCCGTTGAGATCATCCAGCACACCACCGGTGGCGTGATCGGGCTGTCCTGGCTGATGATCGCCTTCCCCTTGGTGGGGGCGACCATCCTGCTGGTGTTCAACCGCTACACCAACCGGTGGGGCCATCTGCTGGGCGTGGCCATGTCCCTCGCCTCGTTCGTCGTGGCGGTGCTGGCGTTCGTCGAACTGCTCGGGCTCCCCGAGGCGCAGCGCCGCCAGGCGGTGCACCTGTGGGAGTTCATCCCGGGCATGGTGGACATGGGGTTGCTCATCGACCCCCTGTCGATCGCTTTCGCGCTGCTGATCACCGGTGTCGGATCGCTGATCCACATCTACTCGATCGGCTACATGTCGCACGACCCAGACCGGCGCAGGTTTTTCGCCTACCTGAACCTGTTCGTCGCGGCCATGCTCCTGCTGGTGCTGGCCGACAACTATGTCGGCCTGTTCATCGGCTGGGAGGGCGTCGGCCTGGCGTCCTACCTGCTGATCGGGTTCTGGCAGTTCAAGCCGTCGGCCGCGGTCGCGGCCAAGAAGGCGTTCGTGGTCAACCGCGTGGGTGACTTCGGGCTGCTGGTCGGCATGTTCCTGATCTGGACCACGTTCGGCACGCTCGCCTTCGCCGAGCTGAAGCCCATCACGGCGGAGAACCCGACCACGCTGGCCATCGGCCTGCTCCTGCTGCTCGGCGCGTGCGGCAAGTCCGCCCAGCTCCCGCTGCAGTCGTGGCTCCTGGACGCGATGGAGGGCCCGACCCCGGTCTCGGCCCTCATCCACGCGGCGACCATGGTCACCGCCGGCGTCTACCTGGTGGTCCGCTCCGGCGCGTTCTTCTTCCCGGAGGGGTCGGGCGCGGCGCTCGCCGTCGCCGTCGTCGGTGCGGCCACGCTGCTGGCCGGTGCGATCATCGGGTGCGCGAAGGACGACATCAAGAAGGGCCTCGCCGGCTCCACGATGTCGCAGATCGGCTACATGATGCTGGGCGCGGGTCTCGGCCCGGTGGGCTACGCCTTCGCCATCGGCCACCTGATCACGCACGGCTTCTTCAAGGCAGACCTGTTCCTCGGCGCCGGCTCGGTCATGCACGGCATGAACGACGAGGTGAACATGCGCAAGTACGGCGGGCTCCGCACGTACATGCCGGTCACCTTCGCCACGTTCTTCATCGGCTACCTGGCGATCATCGGGTTCCCGCTGCTTTCCGGCTACTTCACCAAGGAAGGCATCATCGAGACCGCGGTGCACGCGCAGCCGATCCTCGGCTGGCTGGCCGTGGCCGGCGCCGGCATCACCGGCTTCTACATGTCGCGGATGGTCTTCATGACCTTCTTCGGCGAGAAGCGCTGGGAGAAGGACGCCCACCCGCACGAGTCGCCGACCGTCATGACGGTGCCGCTCATCGTGCTGTCGATCGGGTCGATCTTCCTGGGCGGCTACCTGATCCTGAGCAACCGGCTCATGGACTGGCTGGCCCCCGCGGTCGGCGCTCCCGCTGCGAGGCCGGAGTTCCACTTCACCAGCACCACCGGCCTCGCCACGCTGGCGCTGGTCGCGGTCGGCGCGGCGTTCGCCTGGTACAAGTACGGGCGCGCCGAGGTGCCCGCCGTGCAGCCGCGCGGCTCGTTCCTCACCACGTTCGCCCGGCGCGACCTGTACGGTGACGCGATCAACGAGTCGCTGATCATGCGTCCCGGCCAGTGGCTGACCCGCCTCGCGGTGTTCTTCGACAACCGCGGCATCGACGGCGTGGTCAACGGGCTGGCCGCGGGAATCGGCGGCAGCTCCGGGCGCCTGCGCAGGCTCCAGACGGGCTTCGCCAGAACCTACGCGCTGTCCATCCTGTTCGGTGCCGCCATCCTGACCGGCGCCCTGCTCCTCGTAGGGAACATCTGATGTCGTCACTCTGGCTCCCGATACTCATGGCGGTGCCCGTCCTGGGCGCCATCGTGGTGGCCCTGCTCCCGAAGGGCAGCACCACCCTGGCCAAGCAGGTCACGCTGCTGGTCTCCCTGGTGGTGCTGGCCCTGACGCTGGTGATGGCGTTCCAGTTCCCGAACGCCGCCGGTGAGCGCTTCAAGTTCGAGGCCACGTACGACTGGATCCCGAGCTTCGGGGTGCACTTCGGCGTCGGCGTCGACGGCATCGCGCTGGTGCTGATCGCGCTGTCGGCGGTGCTGGTGCCGATCGTGGTGCTGGCCTCCTGGCACGACGCCGACGGGGTCAAGGCCGCCGACGGCACCGTGGTCGCGCCCAAGCGCTCGGTGAAGACGTACTTCTCGCTGCTGCTCGTGCTCGAGGCGATGATGATCGGCGTCTTCGCGGCGACCGACGTCTTCCTGTTCTACGTCTTCTTCGAAGCCATGCTGATCCCGATGTACTTCATGATCGGGTCGTACGGCGGGGCCCAGCGGTCCTACGCGGCCGTCAAGTTCCTGCTGTACTCGCTCTTCGGCGGCCTGCTCATGCTGGTCGCGGTCATCGGGCTGTACGTGGTCGCGGGCCAGGGGACGTTCATGTTCCCCGAGCTCGTCGGCGCCATCCAGGACCCGGCCACGCAGAAGTGGCTGTTCGCCGGGTTCTTCATCGCCTTCGCCATCAAGGCGCCGCTCTGGCCGGTGCACACCTGGCTGCCCGACGCGGCGGCCCAGGCGCCCGCCGGCGCCGCGGTGCTGCTGGTCGGCGTGCTCGACAAGGTGGGCACGTTCGGCATGCTCCGCTTCTGCCTGGAGCTGTTCCCCGACGCGGCCAAGGCGTTCACCACGCCGATCATCGTGCTCGCGGTCATCAGCATCATCTACGGCGCGATCGTGGCCATCGGGCAGACCGACATGAAGCGGCTCATCGCCTACACGTCGATCTCCCACTTCGGGTTCATCGTCATGGGCGTGTTCGCGATGTCCCAGGTCGCCCAGGCCGGGGCCGCGCTCTACATGGTCAACCACGGCTTCGCGACCGGGGCGCTGTTCCTGGCGGCCGGGTTCCTCATCGCCAGGCGCGGCTCGCCGCACATCGCCGACTACGGCGGCGTCCAGAAGGTCACGCCGGTGCTCGCCGGCTTCTTCCTGGTCGCCGGTCTGGCCGGGCTCTCCCTGCCGGGGCTGTCGTCGTTCGTCAGCGAGTTCATGGTGATGATCGGCACCTACTCCAGCGAGGCGTTCGGCTCCGGCGCGCTGGCCGCGGCGGCGATCGTCTCCGCGCTGGCCGTCATCCTGGCCGCCGTCTACATCCTGTGGATGGTGCAGCGGGCGCTGAACGGCCCCACCGCCGAGCCGGTCAAGGCGTTCAAGGACCTGAACGCCCGCGAGGTGTGGGTCCTGGCGCCGCTCGTCGCGCTGATCATCGGCTTCGGGTTCTTCCCCAAGCCGCTGCTGGACGTGATCAACCCGGCCGTGACCTCCACCCTGGTCAACGTCCAGGTGCACAACCCGGGCGTCGCTGAGAAGGGAGCCGGGCAGTGAACCCGACCATCGAGTTCCCGACGATCGAGTACGCCACGCTGGCGCCGCTGCTGTTGGTCTTCGGCGCGGCGATCCTCGGCGTGCTCGTGGAGGCCTTCGCGCCTCGCTACCTGCGCAAGTCGTTCCAGGTGCCGCTCACCCTGCTCTCCCTGATCGGCGCGTTCGCGCTGGTCATCGTGCAGGTCGTCAGGGGTGACCTGCCGACCGCGCCGGTCGCCATGGGCGCGCTCGCCATCGACGGGCCCACGCTGTTCATCTGGGGCGTCATCCTCGTCCTGTCCGCCGTGTGCGTGCTGCTGATCAACGACGAGGGCCACTTCGTCGCCTCGGCCGCGTCCGTGCCGGGCAGCGCCGACGAGGAGGGGGCCGAGCGGGCCGGCCACGAGCACACCGAGGTCTACCCGCTGGCGCTGTTCGCGGTGGGCGGCATGCTCATGTTCCCCGCCGCGAACGACCTGCTGACGATGTTCGTCGGCCTGGAAGTCATGTCCCTGCCGCTCTACCTGCTGTGCGGCCTGGCCCGCCGGCGCCGCCTGCTGTCGCAGGAGGCGTCGATGAAGTACTTCCTGCTCGGCGCGTTCTCCTCGGCGTTCTTCCTGTACGGCGCCGCCATGGTCTACGGCTACGCCGGCACCGTGTCCTTCGCCGGCATCAGCCAGGCGATGGCGCAGGGCGCGCTGCTCGACCCGCTGCTGCTGCTCGGGTTCTCGCTGCTCGGCGTCGGCCTGCTGTTCAAGATCGGTGCGGCCCCGTTCCAGGCGTGGAAGCCGGACGTCTACCAGGGCGCGCCGACGCCGATCACCGCGCTCATGGCCTCCGGCACGCTCGTTTCGGCCGTCGGCGCCCTGCTGCGGGTGTTCTGGGTCGGTCTGGGCAACCTCGACTGGAACTGGCGTCCGGTGCTGTGGGTCGTCGCCGCGCTGACGATGATGGTCGGCGCCGTGATCGCCATCACGCAGACCGACATCAAGCGGATGCTCGCCTACTCCTCCATCGCGCACGCCGGCTTCCTGCTGGTGGGCGTGCTGGCGACGTACGACACCGGGGCGGGCAACGCCGTCTCGCTGCAGGCGATCCTGTTCTACCTGCTGGTGTACGGCGTCGCGACCGTGGGCGCGTTCGCCATCGTCACGCTCGTGCGCGACCCCGGCGGCGAGGCCAACCACCTGTCGCGCTGGGCGGGCCTGGGCAAGCGGGCGCCGATCCTGTCCGGGGTGTTCGCCTTCTTCCTGCTGGCCTTCGCCGGGATCCCGCTCACCAGCGGGTTCTTCGGCAAGTACGCGCTGTTCACGGCGGCCATCGGGAGCGGCCAGGAGGCCGGCGACTCGCTGGGCGCCTGGATGACCGGGCTGGTCGTGGTGGGCGTCATCGCCTCGGCGATCGCGGCGTTCTTCTACGTCCGCGTGATCGTGCTGATGTTCTTCAACGAGCCGGCGGCCGACGGCCCGGCCATCGCGGTGCCGAGTACGGGCACTGTGACCGTCATCACGCTCTCGCTGCTGGTTACCGTAGGAGTCGGGGTGTTCCCGGAGCCCGTGCTCCAGCTCGCCAACACGGCTGCTTCCAGCCTTTTCATTAGATAAGGGGAAACATATGTCCGCGCCTCCCGTTGTTGACCTTCCTATCGAAGACGAGCGGCTGGCGCAGGACGTGGCCAATGGTCTGGCCGCGGTCGAGAAGCTGCTGCGCTCGTCGGTGGAGAGCGAGGACGCCTTCGTCACGGAGGCGTCCAAGCACCTCATCGAGGCCGGCGGCAAGCGCTTCCGCACGTTGATGGTGCTGCTGGCCGCGCAGTTCGGCGACCCGTCGGCGCCGGGCGTGGTGCCCGGCGCCGTGGTCATCGAGCTGACCCACCTCGGCTCGCTCTACCACGACGACGTCATGGACGAGGCGCGGGTGCGCCGCGGCTCGCCGTCGGCCAACGCGCGGTGGGACAACACCGTGGCGATCCTGACCGGCGACTACCTGTTCGCCCAGGCCTCCGACCTGCTCGCCGACCTCGGGCCCGAGCTGATCAGGATCCAGGCGCAGACGTTCTCCCGCCTGGTGCGCGGGCAGATCCGCGAGACCGTCGGGGCCCGCGCGGGCGACGACGCGGTCGCCCACTACATCCAGGTGCTCGGCGACAAGACCGGCTCGCTCATCGCGGCGGCCGGCCGGTTCGGCGCGCTGCTGTCGGGCGCGCCGGCGGACGTCGAGGAGCGGCTCAGCCGGGCCTGCGAGGCCATCGGGGTGGCGTGGCAGCTCGGCGACGACCTGCTGGACGTGGCCTCGTCCTCCCGGCAGTCGGGCAAGACGCCCGGCACCGACCTGCGCGAGGGCATCAGGACCCTGCCGGTGCTCTACGTGCTGGCCGACGACCCGTCGTCGCGGCTGGGGGAGCTGCTCTCCGGGCCGGTGGCGGAGGACGACCTGGACGAGGCGCTGACGCTGCTGCGGGCCCACCCGGCGATGGCGCGGGCCCGGGGCGACCTGGACGCCTGGGTGGACCGGGCTCGGGCCGACATCAGCGGCCTTCCCGACATCCCGGCCAAGTCCGCATTTTTGACGCTATGTGACTACGTGGTCGAGCGGTCTGGCTGACCTGCTGATGCGGGCGGCCCGCGCCGCCCGCAGGCTGTCGTACGTGAAGATCGCCAGCGCCAGCCAGACGATCGAGAACCCGATCCACCGGCTCGGCGGCATCGTCTCCTTCGCGATCAGCACCCCACACAGGAACTGCAGCACCGGCGCGATGTACTGCAGCAGCCCGATCGTGCTGAGCGGCACCCTGATGGCCGAGGCGGTGAAACACAGCAGCGGCACCGCCGTGATCACCCCCGCGCCGACCATCAGCACCACGTGCCACGGCCCCAGGTCCACGAACGTCCCCTGCCCCGCGGCCTCCAGGAACCCGATGTACGCGACCGCGGGCACCAGCAGCAGCAGCGTCTCCACCGTCAGGCTCTCGGCCGCGCCCACGTTCGCCTGCTTCTTGATCAGCCCGTACAGACCGAACGAGAAGGCGAGCACCAGCGCCAGATACGGCAGCCTGCCGTAGTTCGTCGTCAGCACGATCACGGCCAGCGCGCCGAACCCCACCGCCGTCCACTGCAGCGGCCGCAGCCGCTCCCGCAGCAGCACCACCCCGAACAGCACGCTCACCAGCGGGTTGATGAAGTATCCGAGCGCGGCCTCCACCACGTGACCGGTGTTGACCGCGTAGATGTAGGTCCCCCAGTTGACCGTGATGATCAGCGCGGCCAGGGCCAGCAGGGCGAGCTTGCGCGGCTGCCGGACGATCTCCTTGATCCACGACCAGTACCTGCGCACGGCCAGCACCGCGACCACGGTGATCAGCGACCACACCATCCGGTGGGCCAGGATCTCGACGGCCCCGGCGGGCTTGAGCAGCGGCCAGTAGAGGGGGAACAGACCCCACATCGCATACGCGGCCACGCCATACAAGACACCGCGCCGTAGTTCAGGCATGAAACACATCTTCGGGCATGACTACCTTTGAGCACAAATGCGAGGATCTTCACGGAAATATGTAGCGATGGTTAACCGTTGCAGCCTCTGTACAGTGGACTGCGGAGGTGCATTCTGATGGGCTGGCTGTTCGGAACCAAGGCGACCATGGTCACTCCCGACGAGGCCCTGACGGGCCGGCAGGAGCCGATCCCCGTCCCGGCCCGCCACGCGGTCCTGGACGCCCCCCTCGCCCCGCCCTACCCCGACGGCTACGAGATCGCCGACTTCGGCCTCGGCTGCTTCTGGGGCGCCGAGCGCAAGTTCTGGCAGACCCCCGGCGTCTACACCACCGCCGCCGGCTACCAGGGCGGCTACACGCCCAACCCCACGTACGAAGAGGTCTGCTCCGGGCGCACCGGACACACCGAGGTCGTCCGGGTCGTCTACAACCCGGCCGAGATCTCGTACGAGCAGCTTCTCAAGGTCTTCTGGGAGTCCCACGACCCGACGCAGGGCATGCGCCAGGGCAACGACGTCGGCACCCAGTACCGCTCGGCGATCTACTACCACGGGCCGTCGCAGCAGGCGGCCGCGGAGGCTTCGCGGGACGCGTACGGGAAGGTGCTGGCCCAGGCGGGGTACGGGGGGATCACGACGGAACTGGCACCGGCGAAGCCGTTCTACTTCGCCGAGGATTATCACCAGCAGTATCTTCACCGCAACAAAAACGGCTACTGCGGGATTGGAGGGACCGGGGTCGCTTGCCCGGTGGGCGTCGCGCCTGCTGGCGAGTGAACCAGGCTGTCTTCAACGAGGTCTGTGTGCTCTGGGCGGAGCACATGGGCCTGCCGTTCCCCGACGACCTGCGCGGCGTGGACATCTACGAGCAACCGGTCGCGTACCTGGACTTCTGCATGGCAGGCCCTTTGACCAGCTACGTTGGAAGCCAGAGGGGTGTGTTGGACGCTGATCAGCTTCGAGTTGTGAAGGAGTCCGCGCGTGATCTGCGGGCGCTCCTTCCGCGTCTACGACGTCGCGAAGGCCGAACGTACGTCGCTCGGTTGGTCCGAATCGGCGAGCTGATCGTCGGTGATGTCCAGGGAAGTTCTGGCCGCCGTAAGTAGTCTTGGCGACAATCTTCTCTACAAGGTCAAGGGCGGCGCCGCCTGCAGCGGCCCGCCGCGCGTCGGGCGGTTGCTGGCCACGCTGCGGCCTGGGGGCCGGTCGCGGCCAGCACCGCCCACGCGCCTCTGTCCGCGTGTGATCTGCCAGCAGTGACCCTGTCCCAGATCGGCCGTACAGAAGTGGCCGCCGTTCCCCTGATGGTGTCAGTGGGAATCGTTAGCATGGCTTCATGACCGCAGGACGGCCTGCTATCCCCAGTGAGCTTAGACGCCGTGTCCTTATTGAGGCGGGACATCGATGTGCGATCCCGACTTGTCGAGCCACGCCAGTCGAGATAGCGCATATCATTCCATGGTCAAAGGTCAAGAAGCACGAGTTTAAGAATCTTATTGCTTTATGCCCCACCTGTCATGCGCGTTATGATGATCCACATAATCCGCTTGACCGGAAGGCTATGCGGCAGTACAAGGTCAATCTCAATCCACTGCTTTCCAGTACCTTTGGTGCTGCGGCTGATTGCGTTTCCCTCATCGCTGCTTATCAGGATTTTCGGACAGCCTTCGGTATTTGGGTGCGAGGCGAGTTGGAGTTCGCAGCAGCGAAGGCCAGGGTGAGGTCTGCTGCGGCGAACATCGCCGTCCAAGACCAACTAGATAGTGGGCCATTCGCAGACGCGCTGTGCGCGCTGCTGGACTTCCAGGCGGCGTGGGGGAGGGAAGCGGAGGTCTCTGAGATCGCGGGAGCCATACTCATGCATTTCGCTGAGTGGTCCGATGACGTCAGGGCAGCTCTTTGCCCCATGCCTGTGGAATTAGCGCACCGCGATATTACGGAAGAGCTTGCCGAGGTGTCGTCCCGCTTGCATCTGATGGTCTGCGAAGAGGCTGGTATCTTGGCTAGCGAAGAGTCGCCTGCGCAGAATTTGGCATGGTGATGCCGAGGTTCTTGTTGAATTCCTGTATTGGCTCAATGGCCTTATCTTGCTATATGCGAATACCTTGCCTAAACGGATCTAGATTCCTTTCTGTTGGTGAAGTTGAGCTGCCGCCCCGCTTCCGGTGCTCGGGCCTGACGGCCCTGCGCTCCGGGTCGGGTTGCCATCGAACTACTTGCCTACCGCTGGTTGCCGTGACTTCTGCTGCCTGATCTCGGCGTGTGATTCCCGGCTAGCTCCTCCAAGGTCTCTCCGCAACGCACGTTGGAGAGGCCGCTGTTCTTGGGTACGAAGTTGACTCGCATGGCCACCCAACCTCCAGACATGTCGGTGATCTGCCAGCCGGGGAATCTGCTGAGCACTTGCTGCACGGTTAGAGGCACGGCTGCGCTCCGGCGATCAGTGACGAGAGCGGATGCGACATGCGCAGTTGTGTGTAGCGAAGGGCGACTCGGTGGGCGGCGCGGGCCGGCTGGGTGAAGGGGTGTCCTGCGTAGATCGGTCGGTGTATGCGTGGGTTCCAGCCGGTGCGCCACCAGTACGTGCCGTCTGCGCACCAAACGATCAGACCGACCCAGACCGACACCATGGGCGTGCCGAAGTCGTGATGGACGTCGGCAGTGATTCCCTCGTCCGCAAGGGCGGCGGCCAGTTGTTGTGCGGCGATCAACGGGTGGGGCAGCAGTTCGTTCATGTACTGAGCGTTGCCGTCATGAAACCGCAGGTGAACGGCCTAGTACTGCTGGTGGTACGGGTATTCCCGTCACGAATATCGGTACGGCCGAGGTGGGCGGTTTAACCTAGCGTTGTGACCCAGATACCGCCGCAGTTCTGGTCCGGGCCAGTTGTGGCCGCCGCTCTCGCCGAGTGCGATCTACCGGTCATCCTCGAAGAGGTGCGGCGGGCGAACGGTTGGACGCAGGGCCAGTTGGCTGAGGCGGTCGGCTACTCCCAGAGCTGGGTGTCCAAGGTGTTGCGTGGCCGTCAGCCGCTCACCGTGGACCAGGTTCGGGAGATATCCATTCAGATCGGGGTGCCGCTTCATCTACTCCGATTCGGAGCCCGAGGGGATGACGATCCGACGAAGCGCAGAGAGTTCAGCAAGGCGCTGGCGGTGACCGCGCTGGCGGGGGTGGCCCTGCCAAGGCGTCCAGATGTGGACGAGACGACGGCCGCCACGCTGACCAGCATCACCGGCGCTCAGCGTCGGTTGGAGGCCGTCACGCCCGCGCGTGAACTCGCTCGGCCCGCTGTGGCGCAGGTCGATCTCGCGAGCCGTGTTCTCGGCCGCGCGTCGCGGTCTCGGCATGCGAACGAGCTCCGGGCCGGTCTGAGCGAGGCGGCAGGCTTTGCGGCCTGGGTGCATGTCGACATGCAGGACACCGGGTCGGCGCGCCTCTACTACCGCCGGGCGATCGACAGCACGCGGCAGGCCGACAACGCTTTGCTGGCGGCGTACATGATCGGCAGTCTGGCGGCCTTCGAAATCGATGCCGACGATCCGCTGATCGGGCTGAATCTTTTGCGGACGGCGCGGCGGGAGATTGGTGCGCGGCCACCGGCCATCGCTCGCGCGTGGCTGTCGAGCCTCGAAGCGCTCGCTCATGGGACCGCGCGGAATGAGGCGGCGGCGCTTCAAGCGCTGAGCGCGGCTGAGGCTGCGGTACGGGCTGGTGAGAGGGCGGTCGCGCCGCCGTGGCCGTGGGTGTTCCCGTTCGATCAGGCGAAGCTGGCGGGTTATCGCGCCCTGGTGATGGTCCGGCTCAAGAGGCCGGCCGAAGCGGTGGCGGCCTTCAACGAGTCGCTGTCGTCGGCCCAACCTAGTGCAAAGCAGCGGGGTGTGCTCATGACGGAGGTGGCGGCGGCTGAGGCCATGTCGGGGCGTTATGACGAGGCGCTGTATCTGGCGTCCAACGCGCTCAGCGTCGCGACGACGTACGGCTCGGAGCGAGTCCTGCACCGCGTCAAGAAGTTCCGCCGCACGTATGCCGGGCCGTCGTCGGGTGCCCTGCGCTCGTTTGATGAGCGTCTTCACGCGACTCTGATCTAGGGGAACCATGGTTCGCATCGCTGTGTCCGGGCATCGGGGCTTGCCCGAGGAGACCACCGTGCTCATCGACGGGGCCGTACGTAAGGCCCTCGCGGAGTGCCGAACGGGCGTCACCGGGTTGTCCTGCCTGGCGGACGGAGCCGATCAGATCTTCGCTCGTGCGGTGCTCGATCTCGGTGGGGTGCTGGAGGCTGTGATCCCGGCCAAGGAATACCGGGACGGGCTGCCGAGTGAGTGCCATGCTGCATACGACGAGCTGCTGGGCCGGGCGGTCCGCACCCACCGGCTGGACTTCGTGGAGTCCACCTCTGAGTCCCACATGACGGCGAGTGCGCGGATGCTGGACGACGCCGATGTGTTGTTCGCCGTCTGGGACGGGAAGCCCGCCCGAGGCTACGGCGGCACTGCTGACGTGGTGGCCGAGGCTCGACGGCGGGAGGTGCCCGTCCAGGTGATCTGGCCCGAAGGAGCCCAGCGAGATTAGGAGCCTCTAGGCACTAGATACCTGTTCAGTCGGCTGATTAGCCTCTAGGCGCTCTCTAGACCTAGAGGGAGGTCTCTCTAGGTCTAGAGGGAGCGGCTGTCTGTCCTCGCTGGACTGATCTCGGGCGATCTTGCGGGCGGTGGCGATCCGTTGGCGTGCTACCTCCGCCCAGAACGCCTCTCCGTGGCGATGACCGCTTCCGGCATAGTGCCATTCGCTTACCGTCACGGTTGTCTCCGAGGCGGGAGGCGGAGTGCCCTTGATCAGCAAGGCTTGCTCGGCACGAAAGTCGGCGCGGGCCTGTCGTAGGTCTCCGAGTCTGATCGAGTAGTGGCGGGACTTGGTGGAGAAGTGGCCTCCATAGCCAAGCATGTGGGCCCACTGCCGCAGTGGCAGGTGCCGGTACGGCGGCAGGTCGGCGAGGCTGAAACAGGTGTAGATCATCCGGCGGGCATGCTCCGTGGTCTTCAGTCCGGCGATCTCCCATATGTGCCGAATCGGACGATCGACTGTGCCGGCCGACTCAGCACCCTTGGTGGCGTACTTGGCCACGTATCTGGCAACGCGCTGGTCGGTCATGCCGTCCAGTTCGGCCGAGACGTAGACCGGTCGTACATCGAGCTGGTCGCCCCACCGGACGGGCGAGGGCGGTCCGTCCTCTATTCGGACCGCGACCTGACCGACGGTCCGGCGTATGGCCTGGTCGAGCAGGTCGATCGTGATGTGGTCCGGAGGGCGGTCGGCGGGTCCGTTCGGTCCGTCGAGTCTGACGACGGCATGGAAGTGGACCAGGCCGCGAGCCTGATACTCGGCGACCTTGGCATAGGAAAGGCGGACCGTCCGGCGAAGCTCCTTTCGCGTGGTGCCGAGCAGACGGGCCAGGACGCTCGGCATGGTCTTGGTGAACTCTCGCCAGAGCGCGCCCGCGTGAGCGTTCCACAGGACAGCCCCGATGTAGTCGTAGCAGTCCACGCACAAGGGCTGTCCGACCTGGACGTCATCGCGCTCATGACGCAAGCCGCAGCCCTTCGGCCGACCGTGCTCGCAGACGGGACGGTCCCGGCGTGGACGGCATGGGAGTGTCCGGCCTGACTGCTTGCGGTGGGCGTGGACGGCACCGAAGGATGGGGCGGTGAAGGTGACGAACGCGCGGGGATGCTGGCTGACCTCCTCCGGAACGCCCTTGCCGCCGCGTAGGCCAGTGATGATCAGGTGGTACGTGTCGTCCTTGTAGACCGCCGAGCAGGCCGGGCACCTGGACGCGCGCCGGTTGCCGCACGCTGTGAGCAGGAAACCGGTCGGCTCGTCGGCGGTCCGGTAGACGTCGAGGACTTCGCCCGTCCGGCTGTTCAGCGTGTATCTCTCACCGTGCAGCCGGACCGGTTGGGCGCAGCCGCCCGTGGCGTAGACCATCTGTTGCCAGCGGGCGAAGTCGGGCATGGCCGCTCTCTGCATCAAGGCCAGCATCTCGGGTGACAGGTGAGGACCCTCGCTCACGTGGCATCGCTCCCGGACGTGCCATCGGGCGGGGTCCCGCAGGCGACGCATACGCCGAGCACGGTCGCGATGCGCTGCCATTTCTCTTCTGACCAGCGAGGGGATCGGGCGGCTTGCTGCTTGCCCCACTCCTGGGCGGACAGCTCGTTCGGTTGGTTCAGGTGGCCTCCTCGGTTCGTGGGCGGGAGCCACCGCCGTACCCGATCAGCACGACCAGAGGCCGGCGCCGAGGCAGCCCGAGGACAGCCTTCGGCGGCGGTACCAGCAGCGAAGGGACAGGAATGGAGTGCGGCGAGAAGGTGAATGGCGCGCTCTGTGTGGACACCTGCCGTCGGGCCGGGTCTATCCGACGGGTCATCAGTGGTCGTGGATGTGCTTGCCCGGAATCGTGTATGCGCCTTGAGGTGATTCGCCGAGATGTTCGCTGCGGTCGTGCTGTAGAGGGACGGTGGCTCTTGGTGTGAGTTCGTTGTACCACTTGAGGAACGCGTTTATGCAGGTCGGAGTTCCTATGGCGACGAGTGTGCAGACGTCCGGCACGTACCGGAGACGTCCGGTTGTGGCCGTAGAAGTCCGGCTGTCACCAGTGCTTGGGGGCAAAGTAAGAAGGCTGTCCCCCTTGAGTAAGGGGGACAGCCTTCCGCGGGACGTCCTGGACGTCTTGAGGATTCAGCCCTCTCGCCAGATCGGCTCAAGTAGGTCCGGGTTGAACTTCCTGCGTCCCTTGCCGGAGGGGTAGATGATCACGGCCAGGAGGGCTTCACGGATGTAGGACCGTTTGATGGTGAGGGGCAGTCCGTCTTCCTCCTCCGGCAGGTACCAGCGTCGGCGGATCTCGGTGATGTCGGTGTCGGAACGGGCTTGGCGGCGCTGCGCGGCAGCGGTGAAGCCTTGCGCCTCGGTGCGAAGGCGGGCGATCCGCTTCTCAAGATCCGGCGCTGTTGAGAAGAACAGCTCGTTCGTGATGTTGCCCGCCGTCCACTGCACGCGCAGCTCCTCCAGGCGGGTCTTCGCGCTCTCGTACTCTGCCTGACCCGGCCACTCGGCGGGAGCAGCGGACGCGGCGAGCTGGACCTGCTCCAGCTTGGCGAGTACCGCTTCCGAGATGAAGAGATCGACCATGTCACCGCGCCGTCCGAGTCCGCCGCAGCCGCCGACGGTCCTGCCTGGGCAGATGTAGATGTGCTGGACGCAGTCCTTGCTGTGGGTGACTCGCAGTGAGGTGTTGCAGAGGGAACCGTCCGGCTTGGCGCGACCGCAGCGGAGGAAGCCGGTGAGCAGGTAGTTCGGCTCGCGGAAGTCCGGTGTGAGGATGTGGCCGATACGCCCGTCACGGTGGATGTAGTGGCCTCTGCGGGCATCGAAGATGTTCTTGACGGCCATCCACTGCTCTGGCGTCACGATCGGCTCCCACTGGCCGACCACGGGGTTGCCCGCGGGGTCGCGGACGAGTTCGCCGTTGATCTCCCGCCAGCCGCAGATGCGGGGGTTCTGCACGTTGAGCTTGAGCGAGGGGGTTGTCCACTCGTTGCCCAGCGAGGTCTTCGCGCCCTCCCGACGCCACTGGTTCGTAATGGAGTGGAGCGAGCGCCCTGCGATGAGGTCCAGCACCGCTTGCCGTACGAGAGGTGCCTCCTCGGGGTCGAGGGTGAGACGGTCAGGCTTCCAACCAAAGGGGCGCGTACCGCCGACAGGCAGACCTTGCTCGGCGCGCGTGCGGTGCGAGCGGCGCATGCGGCGCTGCATTTTGCGGACCTCCATCTTGGAGATCACCGCACCGAAGAGGCCCATGCTCTCGGTGTCCTCGCTGTACAGGTCTTTCGTGCCGCGAGCGTCGGCGAACACGCGGCCGTCCTGGTAGGTGATCGCTTCGACGAAGCGTTCGTAGTCGCCGGGACGCCGGGCGAGACGGTCTTCGGCGACGATCACGACGCCTTGCACCGCCGTACCGTTGGGAAGTTCGCCGGCCCGCAGTGCCCGTAGCATGGCCTCGAAGTCATCGCGTACGACGTCGGCCTTCGCGGCTGACTTGTCGTTGTCCGTGTACTCGTGGACGACCGTCCACCCGTGCCGTTCCGCCGTCTCCCGGTTGAGGCGGTGCTGGTCCTGCACCCCGCGCTCATCCCGCCTGATGTCAGCGGATATGCGAGCGTAAGAGACGACTGGGACATTGGTCATGTAACTCTCCTCGCATAAATTGTTGCGGAGAGTTAAGTTCTACCACCAGCAGTATTTGTTCAAGGTGCCGAATGGGTACTGCGGGATCGGCGGCACGGGCGTGGCCTGTCCGGTCGGTCTGACCTCTGGTGAGGCGTAGCGTAGGTCGAGACTGCCTCGACTTCGAAGGTCGTTTCGCGCGGTCCGGTGTGAGGCAAATCGTACGAATCGGGTCGTAGGCACTGTAAGGGATATGAATCTATTGCCTGATCGTGTCTACGATTTGGCATCCCGGCCTCGCGTCTCCGCGAGTCATGTGCGATTATCGCAACATGAAGGACCCGGGAGAGTGGCTTGACATAGGTGAGCGCGTGCGCGAGTGCCGTATGGCAGCCGACATGTCGCAGGAAGAGCTGGCCTCGGCTCTGAAGCTCGACCGGACGATGATCGCGAAGATCGAGCGAGGCGTTCGACGTGTCGACGCGCTCGAGCTCGCCAAGCTGTCGACGGTTCTTCAGGTGCCTCTGGGCTATTTTCTTGATTCGCCACCATCGGTCGTCTCCCGCCGCGTGGAGTTGGCCGACGATACGGTGACCGACGCGACGCGACAATCCCATCGCCTGGAAGTGGCTCTCTCTACGTGGTTGGCTGACATACGGCAGCTTGTTGAGTTGGGAGTGCTCAATCCTCCCGAGATCCATCGCTATTCCGAGGCGGTGCAAGATCTATCGAGCGCCCGCCGTGCCGCCCTATGGGTGCGAGAGCGTCTGAGCTACGGCATTGAGCCTATCGATTCACTCATGAGTGTGTGCGAACGGCTTGGGCAGTTGGTCGCGGTGGTCGAGGTGCCGGGTGAAGGCGCCTCGTTGGTCGAGGACGATCTCGCTGTGGCAGTTGTCAGCAGGCACGGAGATCCTGGCCGCCGGCGCGCGACTGCGGCTCATGAACTGGGCCATCTGATAGTCGGAGACGAGTACTCCACGGACATAGGCATCCATGCGTCTCGTGGTGAAAGAGAAGCGATTATCGACGCGTTCGCCGCGGAACTCCTTCTCCCGGCTGCAGCATTTCGTCGCGTGATTCCCTCGGGAGAAAGAGCGAAGCGCGACGACTTGGTGGTCTTGGCTGCACGTTTCAAGACGTCCTGGTCACTGACGGTGCGGCAAGCCGTTGCAGCCGAGGCGATCGACAGGAGTGTCGCCAAAGAAATGCGCCGAAGTAACCCGACACGCGCAGAACTGATGGAAGCGGTCGGGTGGGCACCTCAACCTGATCTAGAGACGGTTCGAGTGCCCCCGAGCTTCGCACATGCAGTGATGGAATCCTGCAAGAGATCGCTCATCACGCAATCCCGGGCGGTGGAGCTCATGCGCGGCCAGATCGTAGCGGCCGACCTGCCGGTGCGTGATGACGCGGATTACGAGCTGTGAGCGTCGCTGAGTCAGACTCCGTTCTGGTATTCGACGCGATGTGTCTGAATCATTTTGCGCGCGCGGAGCGTTTGGACGTGTTGCGTGACGTTCTCGCGGGCACCACGTGCTTGACAACACACGTAGTGCGCGAAGAGATACGGGCGGGAGTGCAGGCGCACCCGCTCCTGGAGACTGTGCTCCATTCGGATTGGCTTGGGCTGGCAAGGCTCGACTCTCTAGAAGAGATCAAGTGCTTCGCCAAATGGGTGCGGCGCATCGGATCTTCGGAGCGTGATCTGGGGGAGGCTAGCGTGTTCTCCGCAGCCGAACTGTGCAGTGGGACTGCCATCACTGATGATCGACATGCCGTGGCAGTAGGAAGGGCCCATGGTTTGGAAGTCCACGGCACCGTGTGGCTTCTTGCCCGTGCGACCCAGGATGGGAAGCTCACTGAGGTAGCTGCTGGAAGCATCGTGGATGCTCTGAGCGCGACAGGAATGCGTTTGCCGTGTACAGGTTCGACTTTCGGTCCGTACGTTCGTCGCAATGGTTGTGCCTGATGTAGTGGCCGGGGCGGTGATCTCGTGCCTCATCGTCGCAACGGCAAGGACGTTCGAGGTCACAAGGGCCTGACGTCCGGCGAGGCGTGAGCCCGGACTTGCTCAGGGACCGCGGTTTTGTGCGGAAAGATGTACAGATACTGTATGGCCGTCCTGCACGACGCTACTGAGCTGAGCGTTAGCGAAGCTGCCCGTCGGAGAGGCCGCCCGCCTGGTGGCTGATGCCGAGCAGGGGCCGATCTGGTGGTCACCCGGCGTCATCAGCCGGTGGCGGCTTCCGGGCGTACCCGCGAGTCGTTGGCCGCGATCCCGACGACGAGTGACCTGATGCGAGGATCCAAGGACCGGTCAGTGCCTGTTCACTGCGGGGGTTGGTCGACAACTGAGATCTTCAGCAGGGCCGAGGCGGTCAGCACGCTCCCCACCGGCGCCTTGGCCTGGTCGGCGTCCACGACGACGCTCCGCACACCGAGGTACTGATAGCTCTCCCGGTCGAAGATGTACTCCTCCCGGATGCCGAGCCACGGGTTGACCCTCGCTGCGGCGACGCCCGTACGGCCCGCCGCGTCGTCGGCCTTGCCGACGGTCTTGACGCCGGGGATGGCCGCTGCCGCACGGAACAGCGCGGCACGCTGTGCTGCCGGCATGTACGCCTCCGAGAGCATGTTGCCGACCCGGGTCCATGCCTCGGCATCGGCCTCGGCACCGTGCGCAAGGCCGGTGTAGAGGTGCTGGTACATCTTCGCCGGCTCGGTGGGGAGACGGCTCAGGTAGGCATAGTCGGTACGCAGGTACTCGACGCGGTGGTCGAAGTCGCTGAGCTTCTCCGGGCCGCTGTGGCCGAGGTTCTCCCACGCCTCGGGCGGAATCGGCCGGCCCGGGTAAGCACTGGGCGCAAGCCCTTCGCTCTCGATGAATCCGCCCGTCGAGTCACCCTCCACGGGCAGCCAGACTTTGCGCTTCGACCTGGCCAGGAAAGTGGAGTGGCCACCGACGGTGTCCATCGTCTGTGACTCGAAGACCAGGAACTGTCCGGGCTTCGGGTGCAGTTCCGGCGACATGTTCACACTCTCCGCGGCCTGGTTGAGGACCGTCTCCACCTTCACCGGCATCGTGTGCAGAGTAGGGGGAGCGTCTGGCTCTGAACCGGCGGCGACCACCATGACCCCGGCTGCCACCGCGGCGGCAGCCAGTCCCGCCGCGAAGCTGAGCCTCAGGCGATGTTCGATGCGCGGGCGCGTCCCGGCGCGTTCAAGGCGTACGGATGCTGGATCGACGATGGCGGCCAGCAGTCGCTCCTCCTGGGCCCGGAGGTCGGCCAGGTCGGGCCGTGGAATCTCCGAACGCATGCGTTCGAGCTGAGTCATCTCATTCACAGACGGATTCCTCACTGAAAGTGGCCATGGGGTTGATCTCGCCGAGCTCTCGGCGAAGTCTCTTTCGAGCCCGGTTGATGCGTGACTGCACGGTTCCCAGAGGTACGCCCAGGGCTTCAGCGGTCTCCGCATAGCTGAGGCCACCCCAGGCCACCAGCAGCAACGCGTCGCGGTGGCCCTTGGGCAGCGATGCCAGGGCTCCCGCCAGGCTCCGACGAGAGGCCTCGGCGCTGAGCCGTTCGTCGCTGCGCTCGGCGAACGATGCCGTCACCGGGTCGACACCGGTGCGCTCCAGGAGACGTAGCTGCCGCACCTCGGCCCGCAGGTGCCTTCGCATCAGGTTGGTCGCGATCCCGTACAGCCACGGCCGCGCGTTCTGGCGCGACAGGTCGTACCCGTTCCGCTGCTGGAACGCCGTCAGGAAGGTTTCGGCCACCACGTCCTCGGTCGCGTCGTTCCCCAGCCTGCGGGTGACATAGCGCGTGATATCCGGGGCGTATCGGCGGAAGGCCTCGGCGAACGCCTCGGGATCGTGCCGGGACCGTTCGATGAAAGAGGCGTCATCGATCTCCGCCCGACTCGTCTCGCTCATTCTGTGGCCTCTCGGCTCTGAACCAGGACACCTGTTGTTGCCGAGCCGGCCGCGATCTGTTCCCTCCCGATCCAAGCGGCCTGTCCCGCGCTCCTCCGCATCCGCTCTGGCCGGAAGTCGCCGGCGAGTTCGCTTGCGTTTATTTCGTCTGTTGCGGATACTGCGAAGAGGGGGTGGCGCCATGACTGACGTGCAGGCCAAGCGAGTTCAGCCGGGGAGCATCGATGCTGAGGTAGCCGGTCGCGCGGTACGCCGGATCAAGGATTACCTGATGCGGTATCCCGAGCAGCCGACCGTCCGGGTCGCCGGCGAACACGGGGGTGAGGATCCGTTGATCCTGCCTCGCGAAGCCGTGAGTCTGCTCGCCTTCATCCTTGCCCAGGCAGCCGAAGGGCGCGGAGTCACGGTGATTCCGTCGCATGCTGAGCTGACGACGCAGCAAGCGGCAGACATGCTGAACGTATCGCGCCCGTACTTGATCAAACTTCTGGAGACGGGAGAAATCCCCTTCCGATTGATTGGCAAGCACCGCCGGATCAAGTACGAGGATCTTCAGGGATACAAGCGTCGCGATGACGCCAAGCGCCGGACCGCGGCCGATGAGCTCGCTGCTCTGGGGCAAGAGCTGGGTATCTGAGCCATGACATTCGTGGTGGTCTACGACGCGAACGTGTTGTACGGCAACACCCTGCGTGACCTGCTCATTCGCCTCGCCATGACGGGACGGGTGCAAGCCAGGTGGACCAACAGAATCCTTGACGAGATGCAGCGCAACCTCGCCGCCAACCGGCCCGACATCCCTGTAGAGAAGCTCGGCAAGCTCCGCTGCCTGATGAACTCCGCGGTCCGAGACTGCTTCGTCGAGGGGTACGAGCCACTGATCGAAGGGCTGAAGCTTCCCGACGCTGATGATCGGCATGTGCTGGCCGCGGCGATCAAGGTTGGCGCGCGGGACATCGTCACGTCGAATCTCAAGAACTCCCTGCCGACTACCTGGCTCCTTGGGATATCGGGGTGAAGTCGCCCGACGACTTCGTCCTGGACCAGATTGACCTGGACGGAAGGGTCGTTTGGGCTTGTGTGCAGCAGATCGCGGACTCACGGACCAGCCCGCCGGAGACCGTTGATGATGTGCTCGACGCTTTGGAGGCGGCGGGTCTCGTCGAAGCGGTCGCTGCCCTTCGAGCCGGCTGAAGTCCTCCCATACTGGTTCGGTAGCGCGAAGTGAAGCGCTATCGCCAGCCACCTTTTCAAGGTGCCGAATGGGTACTGCGGGCCTAGTCCCCGCTCGCTCGTATGATCATCTGTCGGCCTCCTGGTTCCACTTCTCCGAGGGTGTTCCGTTCTCGCACCGAAGTGATCAGTGCGCGGAACGCGTGTGGCAGGGTGTCAGGCTTGTGCCGTAAGGCTGTTTCAAGGCGTACGAGGAATGCGAGAAGCTCGGGGTCCGAAACAGAGAGGGCATGCTCTCTCAGTCGGTCCACGTCGCGGAATACCTTGGCATCGTCGTCCAGAGGTTTTATGGTGACCAGGTTCCTGGCCATGGCCATGATGAGGTCGCCGACGGGCAGCGGCCGTCCCGTTGCTTCGACCTGCCTGGCCAGGCCGCCTGCCCACTGCAGGTTGGCCCATAGTCGTGACACCAGTGCTTCCTCCAGCCACGCTCGCACCTGCTCCCGGACCGCGATCTGCTGACCGGTCAGCGTGCGCGTGGAAATGGTCAGCTCCACGATCGCGGCCAAGGCGGTGAGCGCGACGCCCAGAGTGAGTGAGCTGCTCAGATCGTCTGTGAAGACCTGGGTGGTGACCGCGGCCGTGCCGCCCGCGCTGATGGCTCTCGCCGAACTCCTCCAGCGCTGGTGACGCCGTCTGATTTCGCTGTCCGGGACGTAGCGGTGGATCTCGGCGGCCATCTCCCATCGGGCGGCGCCTGGAGATTCGCCTTCGCGCGCTTCTATCAGCACGCCGTGTGCTTCGTTGAGAACCGCTTCCGCGAACAGCGCGCTACGGCCTTCTTGCTTCACATGGTATTGGGCGAAATCAAGTGCTCTCTGTCCCATGGGGCTTTCGGCGGCGTCTCCTATCCAGGCTTTCAGTCGGTCGTCGAACGTCAAACTGAGCCGACCGCGATAATCCGGAAAGCGAACGCCCCACGTTACCTTTTCTCTGGCCCAGCGGCTCATGCGCCTGAACATGCCGGAACGGTCCTGGTCGATCGGAAATTCTGTGATGTCGAGTGCGTCGCAGAAGGCGGTAGCCGCTTGTCCCACTCTCTCTGAGAGGATGGTGTCGTCCTCGCTGAGGGCGCGGGAGACGGCCTGCCAGCGCAGGTATTTGAGCCAATTTCTCCTTTCTATCGTCTTCTTTCCGATCTGATACCAACGCACGCTTTTGCCGACGTAGCTGGCGACTGGGGGATGTGTCGACATGCCGCTATGTTACAGAGAGGGTCTGTGGGTATGGTGCATTAGCTGTTATGTCTCAACTCGTACGAATTATTCGATTGTCCAGCAGTCGAAGAGAGACTGCTCCGTGTGCCAGGGTCGCCTGGGAAGGCCGCTGTTCCTCCGGGTCCCGTAGTTACATGATCGTCGCTGAAATGGCTCCTGCCGCGTTGCCTTCCCGGGCGACCCTCGTACCTAGGGAAACGCACCATAACGGGGAGAATTACAGTGAAACGCGTCCTGGCGCTGTTATGTGCCTTCTTCGTCACGCTCGTCATCATGCCGCCGACGCCGGCACACGCGTCGGCGTCCACCAGCACTGTCAAGCTCGCTTGGACCTACGTCGCCCAGGCCGATCCGAAGGCCTCCCACTGGAACAGCGCGGACGGCGCGCTCGTGGGGACGGGCGTCCAGCCTCCTGGCGTGTTCCGCTCCTTCTTCCGCATGGACATCAGCCCGATGCACGGCAAGAAGCTGCTCCACGCCACCTTTTCGGGCTATCTCAAAAGCGGCGCCTGTGACCCCACCGTCGAGCTCTGGGTGACCGGGCAGATCGGCCCGGAGACCACCTGGCGCAACCAGCCGGCCTGGAAGCGGAATCTCGGCACCGGGACCGTCGCCGACGGCTTCGACTCCTGCTTCTTCGGCTGGCGGATCGGTGACCTCGTGCGGGATGCCGTCGCACGCGGTGAGAGGCACCTGACCTTCGGGATGCGTGCGGCCAGTGAGGTCGGGCCGCGCAACCTGCGGGTCTTCGGGACCGATCAGGTCAACCACCCGTACTGGGGTCGCTTCGACACGCCGGCGCTGCGTTTCTGGTACAACACCGTGCCTGAGGTGCCCACGGATCCGGCCATCAGCCTCGACGACTTCTGCGGGCCCGGATCGCGCCCGGAGACGAAGTTCGTCCCCACCACAACGCCCACCCTGAGCTGAAGTCGTCAACGCCGACCGGCAGCACGGCGATCAGATGTCGGCGCGCTTCGAGTGGGCGGACTCCTCCGGCACCGTTCTGGGCTCGGCGACCTCCTATCCCCAGCAGGAGGGCAGGCACTGCACCGAGGTCCCCGAAGGGCTATTCGTCGATGGCCAGACCTACCAGTGGCGGGTGCGCGCCGAGGATCACTACCAGGAGCCGGAGACCTTGGAGATGCTCAGCGACGTCAGCGACTGGACGGCCTGGCAGGAGTTCACCGTCGACGTGACCCGGCCCATGCTGCCGGTGATCGCCTCCGAGACCTATCCGGCGAACGCGACGGGCGGGCTGGTCGGCACGCCAGGCGTGTTCACCTTCGCCCCCGGTGAGTCCACCGACGTCGTGTCCTACAAGTACCGGCTCACACCGGGTGGTCCCATGGCCGGGCAGGTGACGGCCGATGCCGAGGGACGGGCCAGCGTGTCGCTCACCCCTACGGTCTCCTTCCGCCACACCCTGTATGTCGCAGCGGTCGACCGGGCCGGTAACGCCGGGCCGGAACGCGCCTACTCCTTCACCCCGGGGCGGAACCCGGCGCCGTCGGTCGTCTCGACTGCCTACCCGGAGAACACACCCGGCGGTGGCGCGGGCGTGCCAGGCGAGTTCACCTTCTCGCCCAACGGCGCACAGGACGTCGTCGCGTACGGTTACCGCCTGGACTCCGGTGAGACGCTCCAGACCTCCGCCGACACGCCCACCGTGACCATCACGCCCGAGAGTGCCGGTCCTCACACGCTGTCGGTGTGGAGCATCGATGCGCGCGGATACTTGAGCTGGGCACGTGACTACGACTTCATGGTGAACTGAGCGATCTGCCGAAAGTGTCGCGCGTGGGCGTGAGATCCGGGCGCGGACAGGCATAGAGCAGAAGCCTCGCCGAGGGTCGGGTCGAAGGTGACCACAACGCCTACCCTCGGCGAGGTCCGTGGTCAGTACGCGCCTGCGTCGTCCTCACGACGTCGGGGTCGAGCCCTGTGTGAGATTGGTGCGTTCCAAGGCCTGCAGGAGATCAGCGGCCAGCAGAGACGTTGCCAAAGCGACTGTCTCGGGCTCGCCGATTCCCTCTTCCGCGCGTCCGGCCATCGTTGAGCCGAGCGCGTCCGGTCCAGCCGCGAACAGTGCCGCCAGATGTTCGACAGCCTGCTCGGTGATCTCGCCGCTGATGGGGTCACGAGCCAGGAGCCTGAACGTGGCGGCCAGTTCAGCGGTGTCGGCGTCGACAAGGATGCGGTACATGTCGTGTGCGTCCTTGTCATTCAGCCGGTGGGGGGCTGAAACCCGTTCGGCGATCTTGTGGACCTTGGCCACCAGCAAGGCTGCGGGTCCGGCGACTCTGACGTCATATACGCGGGCATCGGCCGGGTCAAGAGCGGTGACGTCCATCACCGTGTTGTCAATGACAGCGGCTTCGAGGCCTCGAGCACGGCGGGTGGCACGGCGATCATGTGGTGGGATGCGGGGCTCCCCGCGTGTTCCTCGTACCTGCTCCTGCAAGGGCCTCGGGCACCATCAGATCCACAGGAATGCCCGCGGGGTTCAGCCACGCTCCGGGTTGTCCGCCGATGGGGTCACGGTAGAACCCCGCGCGGCCCATGGCTTCTTCCAGAAGCGGATCGTCCTCCAGGACTCTCGGGTCGAGTACGAGGTCGCTGTCCTTGGTCGTCTCGGCGAGCGCGACAGGGCTTCGTGTGGTCCGCAGGTAGACGGCCTGTGCTCCGATCACGATCACAGCGTCGCGATGGGCGTCCAACGCGGCCAATGCATCGAGAAGCGCGGACCGAGATCGGACGAGGATGTCACTACTGCTTACGCCAGGAGGATTCATGCCGTGCCATCCAGTCAATGAGTTCTTCGGCTTCGGAGGGGCTGCGTCCAGGGCCTGTCATCAAATCGACGGCGACCTGGGGTGGCGCGGCGATCGTGAGACCGGAAGCGTCGGTAAGGGTACGGACGAAGACGACGTCGTTCTCCGGCTCGGCCAACATCACATTCGCTCCGGCATCAGCGGGGCGAAGGTCCCAGAGCTGGGCGGTGTGCTCGGCATCCGTCGTGTAGATCATGGCGGAGCGGGCTGGAGCATAGGGGGCCCAGGTGGCTGCGGCCAACGTCCCGGTGATGGCGTACTGGGTGGGATTATCACCCGCCCGTCGCATGAGATCAGGCAGCCCTCTCGGGGCTATCCACCGTGTGACTCGACTGCTTCGTACGAACCCGTAGTCTTCGCTCCAACGCCTCAGCAGCGGGACCCAGTCGGGAACCACGACCGCACCCGAGCTGGTCCGCGTTGCCAGGTTCTCGCTCTCCAGGAACTCGATCACCCGGTAGGTCGACCCGGTGGATACGTCAGCGACGTCGATCAGTTCACGGATCGCCCACGATCTTTCGTGGTCCAACAGCGCACGGACGATTTTCGCAGCGGGAGCGCCCTTCAACGTTCCGCGCGGTCTTCCAGGACCGCGCCACGGATCATGGTCAGCCCCTCGATCGGCAATGTAGAGACCGGGCTGAGAGACGTTCAGGTTGATGTTCCCCGTCGCGTCTATGTAGGACAGGCCGGCCTCAGAGAGCCGCTTACGCACGGGTGGTGACAGGTATCGGGCGGCGACGACCCCACGGCTGCCCGGATGTTCGTCCGCGGCGGCATTCAACTGCTGGAGGAGTGTGGCGGTGTCACGTCTCTCCACCACGCGCTTGGCTTCCACGACCAGCACGACCGAGGTTCCGTCCGGTGCTGTCACCTTCCAGAGAGCGTCGAAGCGAGCATCGGGCGGTCTGCGGCTCAGGGGTTGGACGTCCCATCCGGGTGGCAGCCGGTCACCTAGCACAGCCATTCCGGCTCGCAGAACTTCGACCTCGTTCTGTGGCTGTGGTCTCGCCTCCATCGGTGCTCTCCAAGTCGCTCGATGTTCAGGAAAAATCCTAACTCCGCTGACGACGGAAGGAGAGGATTTCCCGAACAATGCCGGAGACGGTTGCTGGGATGGGTCTCTGATACCGCTCCGCCAGCTTCTCAGCGCTCAATGGGGCGTCGGTGTGTCATGCGTCAAGGCGTGGGAGCGTTCGATCAGGCTGGTCATCGCTTGTTGGAAGTCGAGACGCCGCTGCTCGCTCCAGCCGTCGGTCAGTCGGTCGAAGACCTGCTCCTGCCAGCGGTGCGCGTCCTCCAGCAGCGCGTGGCCTGACGGGGTCACCGTCGCGTGGCGTCGGCGTCCGTCCGCCGCCGAGGTCCGCATCTTCAGGAATCCGGCGTCTGCCGCGCTCTTCACCAGCCGGGACGCTCCGCTCTGGTCGATGCCGATCTCGTCGGCGATGGCGTTGACCGTCGCTTCCCGGCCGTGCCGGGTGAGGGCGAAGACCGCCTCGGTGACGAGGACGAGCCGGCCTTGCTCAGTGGCTCGATGGTCCACGCTCCTGCGTGACCAGTGACGTACGAACTGGAACAGGACCTGTCCCGGGCCGCTCATTCGGTGGCCGCCATCTCACGGCAGATGTAGGCCAGTTCCAGCGCTGACCTGAGGTCGGGCAGCCGGAGGGCGGCGGACACCTGCTGCCCGGTCACTCGAAACACCGTGGCCACCCTGGTCGGCGTCTCGCTCCCGGGCCAGGTGGCGTCCTCCTCCACGACCATGAGCCTGTCGCTGATGGGGTGCCACGATCGCGGCGTCATCGTGATCCCGGAACGCCCGACCCACTCCGAGAACTGCCCGGGGGTGATCGGACCCGCGCCCTTCGGGCCCAGGACGACGATCGGATCGCTGACCGCCTTCGCCGCAGCTCCAGGTCGCCGCCGTTCACGCTCGTGTGCCACTCGTCGATGGTCTCTTCCAGAGCTGACTCCATGAGCGAAGTGTATGCGAAACGCATGCATCTCTGGGTGCGGCGATCCGAGCAGCGACACCCCCGCGCGCGGCATGGGCTAGGCTCCGCCCGATGTCTTCCCCATCTCCCCGACAGCCGAAGCGACCCAAAGCACCTGCGGCCCCCAAACTGCCCTCGCCGCTCGTCATGGCGGAACTTCCCCAGCATGCCCTGGAGGACGACGGCACCTACCGCGGCCTGGAGTTCCACGGCGGCGACCTGACCTCTCGCCAGGCTGACGCGGTCGACTACGAGGGCTGCCGGTTCGTCACCACCAGCTTCGCAGGCACCCAGTTGCGTCGAGCCGGGTTCGTGGACGTGGAGCTGGAACGCTGCGACCTGTCCAACATGACGGCCAGAACGTCGGGCATGCATCGGACCCGGACGTCGGCGACCCGGCTGACCGGCATGACCTGGACCGAATGCACGTTCCGTGACGTGCTCTTCGACGCATGCCGCGCCGATCTGACCGGGTTTCGATTCTCGACGTTCAAGAACGTCGTCTTCCGCGACTGCGTCATGCGGGAGGCCAATTTCCAGAACGCCGACCTGCGGGGAGTCCGCTTCGAGCGTTGCGATCTGAGCGGAGCGCAGTTCTCGCAGGCGCAGATGGACGGCGCGCACTTCTCCGACTGCGTGCTGCTGGGGATCGGCGGTGTCACCAGTCTCAAGGGCGCGATCGTGGCCGGCCGTGACGCGCAAGGACTGGCTCTCGCCCTGGCCGGCGCGTTGGGCATCCTCATCGAGGAGTAGAGCATCCCCACGATGCGGCGGGAGATCCCTGTACGAGTGAGCGTCGCCGTGCCGGTCACCGCTCGCGACGGCGTCGTGGCTTGCCGGTCACCCCGCCGAACAGCGCCAGGCCCTTCACCACGAGCACCGGCGCCGACGGGTCGACGTCGGGGCCGCCGTGCACGTCGAAGCCGCCGAAGATGCCGACGCCCTCGTTGCGCACCTCCATCCCCTCGGGAACGATGATCTCGGTCCCGCCGAAGATCGCAGTGACCTTGATCTCGACTTCCCTCGCCTCGAACTCGGCATCGGTCAGGTCGAACCGTACGCCACCGAAAAGGGCGAGCGCCCTGGTCCGGCGCCGTACTCGCCAGCGGCCCTTGCGGTCGGCGCCGCCGAAGATCGCGATGACGTTCTCGGGCTCGGCGTTCGTGGCCGGGGAGTTGGAGACCAGGTTCGGGGTGACCGGGTGGCGCTGGTCGATCTGGAGGTCATGGGTGAGGAGTTGGAGTTCTCCCACGGTCTTGGCCTGGTAGAGCTTGTCCAGGCGCTCGGAGTACTCCTCATGGCTCAGCTGACCGGTGCTCATCGCTTCACCGAGCACGGCGGCGATCTGCTCCCTGTTGCTGTCCGAGGCACGCAGATGCGACCGCTGGGAGTCCATGGGCGAGGGGCGGTTTTCCATACCAGTCACGATAGTTCTCGTTCCTCCCTGGAGGGAGCCCGCTTCCGGGTCGTGGTCAGCGCCGTGACAGCCGGTGACCAAGGAGGAGCCTTGATCGAACATGTCCTCACCGCGCGTTTGCTGGTCATGGCCTTTTCCTCGGACGAACTGCGGGCCTTCGCTCTGGAACTCCGGCGCGGCCGATGTCGGGACCTTGGTACGTCACGCCAAGCGGCTCGTTCCGCAGATGGCGCACGCGGACCTGCCGAAAGCCCTGGCCTTGTCCAGATCGACCTTGTCGATATCCCTCAGTTCGTAGCCCTGGACCCTGCCACCTTCCTGCCCCGCTTGCAGCGCCATGCAGTCGGGGGAGGTGTGGTAGCGGTCGCCGGCTGCGGTGACCCATACGTCAGTCATGATCACTTCCGCTTCTGGAATGGTCTCGTGAGAGTTCTCAGCGGCGCCAGTGGCCGCCGCGGCAAAAGTAGGTGCGGCCGTTCGACGCGAGGCCGGCTGCTCCAGGCGTCCCGCAGAAGCCACCCGGGTGCGCTCTGGCAAGCGGTGCTGGCTCTGACCGGATCTTCGGTTCGGGCTTTCGGGTGCGCTTCTGTGGGCGTCCTTTGCTGGCGTCTCGGTCATCGCGGTCGCGGGCCTTTGTTACGCCGTCGCCGTCTTTGTCGTTGTCATAAGAGTCTTCGATGCCGTCCTCGTCGAGATCGTCGAAGTCTTCGGCGGAATCCGGCTTCCACGAAGCTTCCGGCGTCCACGAAAGGGTCTGCGATGGGACGGGCGGAGGGCTGTAGGCGGCAGGAGGTGCTGGGTCCTTAGCGAAGAAGAGGGCGTTACAACCGGCCGCGACAAGGAGGACAACTGCGAGACAACCGCAGCCTTTCGCCTGGTCGCGATCTGCGGGTTTGGTATCGGGCATCAGCGCTTCCTCTCCGAATCCGCATGAACACGAACGGTAGGTGGGACGCTGCGGTGCGCTGAAGAGTTCGCGGATCTCCCGTGTCGATTCCGTGCTCACTTGGCCACGTCGGCGAACCAGGTGATGAAGGAAATGGACGGGCTCACCCGCCAAACCCGCTCGGCTCGGGCGTACGACACGTCCAAGCCGAGCGCGACGCTGGCGGCTGTACTACGCCGAGAGAGTTCCATCTCGGCACATCGGGCGACCGGAGACCGTTATGGCGCATTCCCGAGGAAGCTCAGGTCGTCGCCGTGGAGCGTGAGTAGTTCGTCGTCGGGGCCGCGCGTCTCGATCTCCTCTCCGACGTGCACGAGGAACAGTTGCAGGGCGCCGATGGGTGGCGGGGCGTCGGGGAAGACCTCGGCGCCGTCGCCTTCCAGGGCGTGGAGGTGGCGTTCGAGGCTTGACGCGTCGATGGCCAGGCGCACGGGCGGGACGAGGGGCGCTCCCTCCCAACGGGTGATCTCGATGAACTCCCCACCGGGATCAGCGGCCGCGCGGGAGTCGAATCCGTTGAGTCGTCGGACGAACTCGTCGAACAATTCGCTCCGGTCCATGGGCGTCATGGTAGCGGGTGCCGATGATTCAGACGCCCTTTCAACGCTGGGCGACGGGATAGGCCGTGATGATGTTCTTCGTTTTCGCGGCGATGACGACGACCGGCCTGTAGCGGGCCCTGACCTTGTTTTTCTCGTCCCGGATTTGTATAGGCGTACGGTAGGCATAGGTGTCGTTGTTCTGACGGTACGCCGGTGCGGAGTCGGGTGCTTTCAGCGTCTGTTCGATGGCCCAGTCCGCGAAGCTGCGCCAGTCCTGGCCGAGGTAGTTCGCGACGGCCTGCCAGTCGTCCCGGTGCCTGTCCTTGATGTGCCGGTAGCCCCATTTGGCCGACCCGCACAGCAGCTTGGACCTGGTGCCTCTGGGCGCCGGCCGGAACTCCTTGCGTGTGAACGTACGGACCAGCTTGCCGTTCGGGGCCTTGGCGCCGCACGCCTGCCAGACGTCCCGCGATTGCTCGGGCGACGTGAATCGGTGCGAACCGGAGGTGGCCATGAAGACGACAGGTTCCGGGTCGCTCTGCGTGACGAAGAGGGGCGACGCGAGGATGACTGCCGCCGTTACCGTCTTGACCGAGATGATCATTTTTCCCCTGCGCATTCGACTGGTTATGCGAAGGCGGCTCATTGTGAAAGGCCCAGGCGGCAGGACTTTTCGACGAGTTCGACGCTACAGCCGGTTCAGGAAAAGGGAACACGTCATTCCTGGAAGGTATCGGCGGTCTCCCGTGCGGTCGCCTCGTGTCCGAAACTGTGCGCATCGTGGCGTTTCAGACGCTCGTGCCGGCCGGCGGCCGCCGCCAGGATGATCCCCAGCGGACATCTGAGGACAGTAGGAGAGCTGATGGGCACGGCTGTGGTGGTCTACGGTGCGTATGGGCACACGGGGCGGTTCGTGGTGGCGGAGCTGAGGGAGCGGGGGTTCGTCCCGGTGCTGTCCGGGCGCGACGAAGGCAAGCTGCGGGCGGTGGCTGAGCCGGGGGACGACGTCAGGCCGGCGTCGGTCGACGATGCGGCGGCGCTCGACCGGGCGCTGGCCGGGGCGGCGGCGGTGGTCAACTGCGCCGGGCCGTTCGCCACGACGGCCGCCCCGGTGATCGAGGCGGCGTTGCGGGCCGGGATCCCCTATGTGGACGTGGCGGCCGAGATCGAGGCGAACGCCGACACGTTCGCGCGGTTCGCTGACCGGGCCCGCGAGGCCGGAGTCGCGGTCGTCCCGGCGATGGCGTTCTTCGGCGGTCTGGCCGATCTGCTGGCGACTGCGGCGATGGGTGACTGGACGGCGGCCGACGAGGCGCACGTCGCCTACGGGCTGAGCAGCTGGCACCCCACGGCCGGGACGCGCGTCGCGGGCCGGGTCTCCGGGCAGCGGAGGGACGGCCGGCGTGTCCGCTTCACCAAGGGTGAGCTGGCCTACCACGACGACGAGCTGCCGACGCTGCGGTGGTCCTTCCCCGAGCCGATGGGCTCCCGGGAGGTCATCGGGGAGTTCGCGATGGCCGACGTCGTCACGATCCCCAGCCACCTGTCCATCCCGGAGGTGCGCTCGTACATGGCGGTCGAGGCGGCGAGGGACCTGGCGGCGCCGGACACGCCGGCGCCGGTCGCTGCCGACGAGCGCGGACGGTCCGGGCAGACGTTCCTCGTCGACGTCGTCGTACGGTCCGGCGGCGAGGAGCGGCGGGCGGTGGCGAGCGGGCAGGACATCTACGCCATCAGCGCGCCGCTCGCGGTGGAGGCGGTGCGGCGCGTCCTGACCGGGCGGGCCGCGACCACCGGTGTCGCCTCCGCCGGGGCGATCTTCGACGCACCGGACTTCCTCCGCGCGCTGTCCGCGCACCTGAAGTTCGAGCTGCGTGGATAGGCGCTTCGACGTCGCGGGCGGCACCCCGGGGTCTACTGGGAGGAGCCCTGACGCTGGAGCAGCAGGGTGACGAAGCCCAGGACCTTCCGGTAGCCGTGCAGCCACGTGTCGCGGTGTTCGAGGGCGGCCGCTCGGGCAGCGTCGGCGTCGGGGCCGGGGTGCTCGTTGGCCCAGCGCAGCAGCGTGCCGGTCCAGGACCACTCGTAGTCGTCCCATTCGGACAGGTCGCTGGTGTACGCGTAGACGGTGTCGAAGCCGGCGGACTCGGCCGCGGCGACGGTTCCTGGCAGGTCGAGGAGGTCTGACGAGCCGACGCCGAGGCGGGCGAGCGCTTCGGGCGTCGGTTCGCGTTCCCAGAAGCCCTCGCCGATGAGCGCCAGCCCGTTCGGCTTGAGGTAGCGGCGCACGTGTCCGGCGGTGGGGCCGAGGCCGCCGAACGCGTGGGTCGCCCCGACGCAGAGCACCAGGTCGTACTTCTCGGCGACCGGGAAGTCGGCGGCCGGCTTCTCGTGCAGCCGGATGCGCTCCCAGACGCCCTGGACCTCGGCGTGCGCCTCGGCCGCCTTGAGCGCCTCGGCGGAGACGTCGACGCCGTCGGCGGTCGCGTCCTCGTACAGCGCCAGCGCGCGGAGCGTCCACGCGGCCTCGCCGCAGCCGAGATCGAGGATCCTCGCCCCCTCGGGCAGCCGGGCCCGGCGCAGCAGCCGGGTCACGTGCGCGCCGGAGACCGGAGCGGCGATGGGGTGGTCGCGGTGGGCGAGATGGCTGATGAGCCGGCGTTCCATGGACCCATCCAAGCCGAGTGATCAGATCTTGACGACCACTTTTCCGGACGCGTGTCCCATTTCCTGATAGCGGACGGCTGCCGGGATCTCCTCGAAGGGGTAGGTACGGTCGATCACCGGGGTGACCTTGCCGGCCTCGATGAGCTCGGTCAGCGCCAGCAGGTTCCGCTTGTTCTCGGTGCAGCCCACCACGTCGGCCGTGGTCATCGTCTGCGACACGAACAGCGACAACAGGGGCGCCGCGACCACGTGGGGCATGGGACGCAGCCACCTGCCGCCCTTGCCGCCGACGACCACGTAGGTGCCCTTGCGGGTCATCACCCGCCTGCAGGCCAGGGCCGAGTGGCTGCCGGCGCAGTCCAGGACGACGTCGTAGCGCCGGCCCCGCCGGGTGAAGTCCTCCTTGGCGTAGTCGACCACGTCGTCCGCGCCGATCGAGCGGACCAGGTCGACGTTGCGCGGGCCGCAGACGCCGGTAACCTGCGCGCCGAACGCCTTGGCGATCTGTACGCCGAACGTGCCCACGCCTCCTGAGGCGCCGATCACGAGCACGCTCTGGCCCGGCTGGACCGGGGCCCGGTCGCGCAGGGCGATCAGGGCGGTGTTGGCCGCCAGGGGCACCGCCGCGGCCTGCTCGAACGTCAGGTTCTCCGGCTTGGGGGCCAGCTCGTCCGCCCGTACGAGGGCGTACTGGCCGAAGCCGCCCTGCTTGGACATCGCGTACACCTCGTCACCCGGGCGGAACTCGGTCACGCCCTCGCCGACCGCCTCCACCTGGCCTGCCACGTCGGCGCCGAGGATGGAGATCTTCGGCCGGCGAACCCCCAGGGGGCCGCCCATCAGGCGTGAGACGCGGGGCTCGCCTCTCATGAGGTGCCAGTCGTACGGCTGGACGGAGGTGGCGCGCACCCGGACGAGCACGTCGCCGCGGCCCGGCACGGGCCGGTCGAGGGTGGTGAGTTCGAGCGCGTCGGGTGAGCCGTACGAGCGCAGGACGAACGCCTTCATCGTTTTCTCCTCGGGAGATCCGGAATCGTGCAATCAGCGTAAAAATCCTGCTCAAGGGGGTCATCAGCCGAAAGTACGCCTGATTGACGGACGATCGGCCAGCTCAACGCCGGCCCTTCTGCTGATGAGCCACCACCCGCTCCACCGTCACGATCGGGGCATGACAGACAAGATTGCGACGCGGCGAGGTCGGGCAGGGTGGACCGTGGCCGCGCTGATCGGGCTCGGCCTCATCCCGGTGATCGCCGGCGGCATCCGCATGGCCGAGCTGACCGGCGGCGCGGCGGTCACGCCGGACAACGCGCGGTTCCTGGCCTCGCCCGTCCCGATCGTGCTGCACATCGTCGGCGTGACCCTCTACACCGTGCTCGGAGCCTTCCAGTTCGTCCCCCGGTTACGTCGCAGGAAGGTCGGCTGGCATCGCAGAGCCGGACGGCTGCTGGCCCCGTGCGGGCTCGTCGCGGCGCTCAGCGGGATGTGGATGGCCGTGTTCTACGCCCTGCCCGAGCACGACGGGCCGCTCCTGGCCGCCTTCCGGCTGGTGTTCGGCACGGCCATGGCCGCCTCGATCGTGCTCGGGCTGGCGGCGATCCGGCGGCGCGACTTCACCGCGCACCGCGCCTGGATGATCCGCGGTTACGCGATCGGCCTGGGCGCGGGCACGCAGGCGTTCGTGCTGGCGCCCTACTACGGGATCGCCGGCCCGCCCGACCAGCTCGCCAGGGCGCTGCTCCTGGGCGCCGGTTGGCTGATCAACCTCATCGTGGCCGAGGTGATCATCCAGAGGTGGCCGGTCAGGTTCAGCTCCTGACCCGGTTCGTCTCGTACGCCCACATCGCGATCTCCACGCGGTTCCGCGCGCCGAGCTTGGCCATCAGGCTGGCGATGTGGGACTTGACGGTGCTGAGCGAGATGTGGAACTCGTCGGCGATCTCCCCGTTGGTGCGCCCGCGCGCCACCGTCAGCAGGATCTCCTCCTCCCGGCCGGTGAGCGCCTCCACGGGGCGGGCCGGCGGCTCGGCGGGGCCGGTCCGGGCGAAGGTGTCGAGCAGCCGCGCGGTGATGCTCGGCGCGATCAGCGCGTCGCCGCCCGCCGCGGCGTGCACCGCCTGGGAGAGCAGCTGGGCGCCGGCGTTCTTCAGCAGGAAGCCCCGGGCGCCGGCCCGCAGCGCGGCGTAGACGTACTCGTCGAGGTCGAACGTGGTGATCACGACGACCGCGAGAGGGTCGGCGACATCCGGCCCGGCGAGGGCGCGGGTGGCGGCGATCCCGTCGAGGCCGGGCATGCGGATGTCGAACAGGCACACGTCGGGGCGCAGCCGCCGGGCCAGCTCGACGGCCCGCCGCCCGTCGGCGGCCTCGCCGACGACCTCGATGCCGGGCTGGGCGTCGAGGATCATCACCAGCCCGGTACGCACGATCTCCTGGTCGTCCGCGACCAGCACCCGGACGCTCACGTCGCCGCCCCCGTCCGCGGCAACACGGCCGTCACGGTCCAGCCCCTGCCGGGATTGGGACCGGCCACGCACGTGCCACCCAGCAGGCCGGCGCGTTCGATCATGCCGACGAGCCCGTAGCCGGGCGAGGCGTTCAGCCGCGCGAGCCCGTCGTCGCTCACCCGCAGGTGCACCGACTTGTCGTCGGCGTCGACGCGGACCTCGATGCGGGTCGCGTGGCGGGCGTGCCGCCGGGCGTTGGTGACCGACTCCTGGGCGAGCCGGTAGACGGCGGCGCCGACCGAGGGGGAGAGCCCGTCGAGATCGCCGGAGACCTCCACGTCCACGGCCGGGCCGGACGGGCTCCCGGCCGCGAGTTGCTGGAGGTCGGCGATGCCCCGGCCGGGCTGCTCGTCATGGCGCAGGACGTGGACCATGGCCCGCATCTCGTCCAGGGCCCGCGCCGCCTCGGCCTCGATCACCCGCAGCGCGTCGGTCGCGGCCTCCGGTCGTGACGCCGCGGTGGCGAGGCCCGCCTGCGCCCGGATCGCCATGGCCGAGATGTGATGGGCGACGGTGTCGTGCAGGTCGCGCGCGAGCCGTTCGCGTTCGAGCAGCTTGACCTGGTCGAGCTCGCGCGCCCGCGCCCCGGCGCGGAACCGGAACGCCGCGCCCAGCGCGAGGGCCGCGAACATGACGGCGAGCCCGCCGACCGCGTCGGCGGACGCGAGGCGGCCGGCGGCCATCGAGTGGAAGAGCGAGCCGAGCATGATCGGCAGCCCGATCACGACCTCGCGCCCGGACCCCCACCGGGTCAGCGAGTAGACCAGGATCAGCAGGTAGGCCAGCGTGTTCGTCTCCGCGGACTCGCCGGACGTGACCAGCGTGGCCAGGTTCGTGACGCCGAAGGCGATCACGAGCATGAGCAGCGGACGGGTGCGGCGCCACAGCAGCGTGGGGATCAGCCCGAGGGTGATGAGCACCGCGACGGTCCGCCACGGGAGGTCCGTCCGCAGGGCCCCTTCGAGCACCGCGACCGGCACGAGCACCGCCACGAGCACCCAGTCGCGCCACACCCGCGCGGGCGGGCCGGGGGGCCGCGGCTCATTCCACATGGAGCGGATGAGACCGATCACCTGCTCATCGTACGAGAGCGCCCCGCCGATCGGTCAGGTCGATTCTCCGGACGTACGGGCACCTCGAGAACCGTGGCGTGCCGGCCCTCGGCGTCCACGAGGTGTTCTTCCAGGGTGGGGCCGTCGACGGCCAGATGGTGGCGGCGCAGCCAGCCGAACAGTTCGTGCCCGGCCGGGACGACCCCCGCCGAGGGCGGCACGACGGCTCGCACGACGGTGCGGGCGGGCAGGGTGAGCTGCTCGCCGGCGCGGCCGGTGGTCACGGCGCAGGCGAAGCCGTCAGCCGGTGGCCCGTCCAGCCAGGTCAGCAGGGCGGCCGGTGCCGCCGGTGCCGCCGGGCAGAGGGCGGCCAGCTCCGACGGGTGGCGCACCCGCGTGCGGCGGACGCGCAGGCGGCGCGGGCCCACGGCGGCCTGCTGGGGCAGGATCGACATCGGGGCGTCGAGGTGGTCCTGGGCGCGTGCCGCGGTCGCGGCCAGCGTGGCGATGTCGCGCCGGATGCCCGTCATGGTCTCGGCCAGCGCCTGGCGGAGCTGGGCCTCGGGCGCGTCCAGCAGGTCGGCGATCAGGCGCAGCGGCAGGCCGAGGCGCTGCAGGCCGCGGATGCGTTCGAGCCGGGACAACTCGGTGACGCCGTACCAGCGGTAGCCGGTGACGCCGTCGACCGCGGCGGGGGCGAGCAGGCCGATGTCGTCGTAGTGGCGCAGCGTGCGTTCGGACACGCCGGTCATGCGCGCCAGTTGCCCGATCCGCCACATGTCGCCCCCTCTGTGTGGACGTGTTGACCTTGCCGCCGCGGCAGGGTTCTACCTTCCCGCCATGACTGATCAGAAGAGCCGGTCGCTCACCGGCGTGCTCCTGCTCGCCTCCCTGGTAGCCATGGTCGCCGCCGCGGCCATCGTGGTGCCATCGGGGTTGACCCTGAATCCCGCTGATCCCGCCGCCGCGCTCGCCGCGGTGCGTGAGCGGACCGGCCTGCATCTGACCGAGCTCGCCTTGGACGTGCTGGGCTGGCTGGGCCTGACCGCCGCCGGGCTGGCCATGGCCGTCCGCCGGGCGGTCATGGCCGGTGGTCTGCTCGCCGCCGCCGGGCTGGCGGGGCTCCTGCACGATGCCGGCAACCTGGCGGTGACGCAGCTGGCCGCCGACCCCGCCGCCGTGACGGTGGCCTCGGCGGTCCTGCTCACCGCCAAGTGGATGGTCAACCTGGCCGGGCTGCTGTGGGTGGCCGCCACCGTCGCGGCCGCGGCCGGCGTCCCCGGTCGTCTCCGTACCGCCGGCCTGGTCGCGGCGCTGTCCGGGCTGGTCGCGGTGGCGCTCCCGTGGACGACCGGGACGGACGGGCCGACGGCGGCGATGGAACAGCTCGGGTACGCGCTCCATCTGCCGATCATGGTCTGGTACGGCATCCTGGGCCGGCGGTTCCTGCGGAGTTCGTGAGCGCCGTCAGCCCAGGTTCTGCTTACGGCAGTCGAAGGTCTCCGGGCGGTCCGGGTCGAGGGCGATCTGCCGGATCATGGTGGCCTCCATCGAGATGCGGAACGTCTCCTGGTTCCGGCAGTCGTAGAAGGTGTAGACGCCGTTGCTCTCGCCCAGCAGCATCAGCTTGGCGCCGCCGCGCAGTTGCTTGCCGCTCGCGCGGTCGGCGGCCACCACCCACTGGTCCTGGACCCCGACGCCGGCCAGCCAGAGGCTCGGCTGGCCGGTGGTGGCGAGCCGGTGGGCGTCGCTCTCCATCTGGCCCATCAGGGCGAAGCCGAGGCCGATGCCGGTGAAGGCGCCCACCACGATCTTCATGCCCGCTCTGCCGACCTTGCGGGAGCGGAGCAGCCTGAACGGGACGAGGAAGGCCAGCACGCCGATGACCGAGGCGACGATCACGACGGTGGCCAGGGTCGCGCCCTCGTCCAGGTCCAGGTAGCCGAGGAAGCCCCAGTAGGTCGCGCCGCACCAGAGGGCGCCGAGCAGCGCGGCCACCCAGGGCCTGGCGCGGATGGCGCGGACGAGACGGGCGGCGTGGCCGAAGGTGACCTTGTCCAGCAGCCACCCGAGCGCGACGACCGGTCCGAGCAGGATCGCGCCGAGGAGGATGAGCAGGACCAGGGTGCCCACCAGGCGGGCGAAGATCGTCGCCTGGTCGATGCCCACCTGTTCCGGGCTGACGTTGAAGACGCCGTAGACCTCCTGGATGCCCAGGTAGAGCAGCGCGTACAGCCCAATGGCGATCGGCACCGCGACGGAGCCGGTCCGTTCGAGCATGCCGACGACGCCGGGGGTGGGTTCTTCGTTCTTGTCGGGTTCGGCGCTCTCCTGCGTGTCGGAGCGCCGGTCGACCTCTGTGACGGTCATGGGAACTTTCGTGTGGATCAACGCGGAATGGGGGCAAGAGCGTATCCAATACCGGTTTCTCGACAGCCCATCCGCGATCTGCGATCACCGGGCGGTGACGCAATTCATGCGCGGCTATGCCCGCCACGAGGTCGACGCGGCCGTACGCGAGTGGATCGAACAACTGGACAAGTGCCTGTAGGTGACACGCGGACATTTCCGCGTTGGCCGGCATGGTTGCGCCGGTGACACGATAATGGTGTCATCTGGTCATGCTCTACAAGGTGCCCAAGCTCGGTGACGTCGATCGCCGGGTGCTCGACGAGATCGAGCGCATGCGCCATGACCTGCGCATGCACGTGCGACCTCAGGAGCGGTGGACGAAGCAGCTCCGCAGGAGCCTGACCGCCAGGGCGATCGTCGGTTCCAACACGATCGAGGGCTACGCGGCATCGGTCGACGACGTCGAAGCGCTCATGGCCGGTGAAGCGCCGCTGGAGACCAGCGACACGACCCGGCGTGAGCTGGAGGGCTACCAACGGGCGATGACCTACATCCAAGCGTTGTCCGACGCCGGCGACGGCTTCCGGTACGACCTGGGATTGCTGAACGGGCTGCACTTCATGATGCAGGAGCATCATCCCCGCAAGCGGCCGGGGCGGATCCGCGGCGGTCCGGTCTACGTCACGAGCCCCGACGATCCCGCCGTCGCCGCCTACACGGGTCCGGATCACGGCTTGCTGCCGGGGCTCATGGACGAGCTGATCCAGTGGCTCGACCAGGGCGACCTCGACGCTCCCGTCCACGTCCGCGCCTCGATGGCGCATCTGAACCTGGTCATGATCCACCCGTGGGCCGACGGCAACGGGCGGATGTCGCGGGCGCTGTCCACCTTGGTCTTCGCCCGGGAGGCGCTGCTGCCCCCGGAGTTCTCCTCCATCGAGGAGTGGCTCGGCAGGGGGCAGAACACGTACGCCTACTACCAGGTGCTCCAGGAGGTGGGCGGGGCCGGCTGGCGTCCCGGCGGCGACGCGTACGAGTGGATCCGGTTCTGCCTGCGCGCGCACCACCTACAGGCGCAGCAGGCCAGACGGAGGGTGGAACTGCTGGGCCGGGCCTGGTCGGCGCTGACGGAGGCGGCAGCCGCGGACCGCCTCGACGAGCGGACCGTGTTCGCGCTGCTGCCCGCGTTCTGGCGGTCGCGAGTCCGGCGGACCGTCTACCAGCAGGACGCCGAGCTCAGCCCTCAGCAGGCCGTGCGGGACATCCGAGAGCTGTGCCGGCTGAAGTGGCTGGTGCCGCGAGGGCAGGCACGCGGCCGCTACTACGTGGCCGGGCCCGCCATGGAGCCCGTCTTCGACGCCGTCCAGGAGTCGACGCGACCCTATGCCGACCCCTACCGGCGATGAGCCGGCTCAGTGGCCCACGCTCTGGTAATGGGTGAGCTGGCAGCGCCAGATGAGGTAGGCCGGCCAGACCAGGAGCACGCCCAGCAGCGGGGCGGCCAGGGCCCAGGGGGTGTCGAGCTTGCCCAGCACGACGCTCGACGGGATGTAGGCCACGAAGGCGACCGGCAGCACGTAGGTGAGCAGCCACTCGGTCACGCCGCCGAAGATCTTCATCGGGTACGAGCCGAACTTGCTGAAGACGTCGTCCAGGAAGACCCGCAGGGCGAAGGTGTCGATCATGCGCAGCGACAGCGAGCAGAGCGCCAGGAAGAAGGCGGCCTCGATGAGCGCGCCGCCGACGATCGCCAGGGCGCAGAAGGCGACCAGGCTGAGGCTCCAGTCGACCTGGGCGTTCTGGGAGGCGACGGCGAGCAGCGCCACGCCCACCAGCAGGTCGCCGAACTGGGCCAGGCCCATCCGGTTGCCCATGAGCTGGACGAGCGGGTTCAGCGGGCGCAGCAGGAAGCGGTCGAACTCCCCGTTGCGCACCACCCAGTGGATGTCGTGCACGCTCATCATGGGGATCATCGCCAGGGCGTGGGCCGTCAGGCGCATGCCGTACAGGAAGGCGATCTCCGCCAGGCCCCAGCCCGCGAGCGAGGGGAAGGTGTGCATCACCACCCAGATGAAGGCGAACCCGGTGCCCTGCCAGATCGCGCCGCTGAGGACGCCGATCGCGGTGTTGAGGCGGTACTGCATGGCGCCGCGGGCGGAGGCGCGCTGGAGCAGGACGTACAGGCGCAGGGCGCGGACGACCTCAGCCACCCTGGATCACCACCCTCCGATGCGTGCGTGACCAGGCGAGCGCGAGCAGGGCCCACAGCCCTGCGACCCAGGCGAGCTCGACCAGCAGAGGTCCGGAGATGTCGGAGATGTGGCCGACGTAGATCGCCGCGGGAACGTACCCCATGTACTTGAACGGCAGCACCTCGGCCAGCGTGCCCAGGAAGCCGGGGAAGAAGGCGAGCGGCACCATCGTCCCCGCGAAGAACTGGCTGACCAGCTGGTAGAGCAGCGAGACCGCGCCGATCTCCAGCATCCAGAAGCCCAGAAGGCTGATCAGCAGCGCCAGCTGCACGGCGATCACGTACCCGAGCACCAGCGTGACCACGTAGCCGAGCCCGTTGACCGGCGCCGTGATCGACCCGACCAGCAGCACCACCGGGACGACCGGGGCGAGCAGCAGCAGGCTGCCCCCGGTGTTGCCGGCCTGGAAGGCGGCCATCTGCCGCAGGTAACCGATCGGCCGGGCCAGGTCGAAGAAGACCGTCCCGCTGCGGATGCGGTGGTGGATGACGCGGGAGACGAGGGTCTGGGTGGCGAAGGACTGGAGGTTGGCCAGGGTGAGGTACGCGAGCAGGGCTTCGAGGGTGAGCCCCGCGGCCTCGGCCCGCGACCCGTAGACCGCGGTCCAGATCATGCGCAGCAGGAACACCTGGGCGACCAGCGTCACGCAGGTCATGACGATGGAGCTGCGGTAGGCCAGGGCGAAGAGGAAGCCGACGCGGGTCATCGGGCGTAGATCCCTTTGATCACGCTCTCCAGGTCCGGTTCCTCGATCGACAGGTCGCGGATCGTGTGCTCGGCGGAGATCGAGGCGATCATGGCGGGCAGGTCGCCGTGGATGTCGAAGACGTGGCGGCCCTGGTCGTCGCGCGACACCCCGCGCACCTCCTCGGGCGCGGACTCCAGCAGCACCACCAGCCGCCTGGGCTGGTCGACCAGCGCGTCGATCGGGCCGTCGAAGAGCACCTTGCCGTGGTCGATGAGGATGATCCGCTTGCACAGCGCCTCGACGTCGGCCAGGTCGTGCGTGGTCAGGATGACGGTGGTGCGCCCGGTCCGGTTGGTCTCCACGATGAACTCGCGCACCGCCTCCTTGGCCAGCACGTCGAGCCCGACGGTCGGCTCGTCCAGGTAGAGCAGTGGCGGCTCGTACAGCACGGCCGCGGCCAGGTCGCCGCGCATCCGCTGGCCCAGGCTGAGCTGGCGGACCGGGGTGTCGAGGAACTCGTCGAGCCCGAGCAGGTCACGCAGCTTCTTCAGCGAGGCCTCGAAGCGCGCGGCGGGCATGTCGTAGAGCGAGCCCACCAGGCGCAGGGACTCGATCAGGGGGAGGTCCCACCATAATTGGCTGCGCTGGCCGAAGACGACGCCGACCCGGCGGGCGTTGGCCGACCGGTCGCGCCACGGCACCAGCCCGTTGACCCGCACGGTGCCGGCGGTGGGGGTGAGGATGCCGGTGAGGATCTTGATGGTGGTCGACTTGCCGGCGCCGTTGGGCCCGAGATAGCCGATGACCTCGCCCTCGTCGATGTCGAAGCTGACATCGTCGACGGCTGTCTTCTCCTCGTACTGGCGGGTCACGAGAGTGCGCAGCGCCCCGAAGGGCCCGGAGAAGGTACGCGGGCGGCGGAAGACCTTGGTTAACCCCTCGACCCGGATCATGACGGAATTTTTTCGGTACGGGTCGAGAGCTGCAAGTTGTTTTCAGGACTTCATCGGCGACGCGCCACCGGGGTGAAGGCGACGGGCAGCGACTCCAGGGCGCGGATCCACAGGGTGCGGCGCCACCGCAGTTCGCTGGGCGTACTGGGCGATCAGGTCGGCCCGGCCGTCGCCCGCGAACGCGTCGGCGGTCTGGTCGGTGACCTTCTCGCAGAGCAGGGTCAGCTCGATGCGGTCGATCTCGTCCAGCGCGTCGCCGACGGCGCCGCCGCGCCGCCGCCGTTCTTCGCCCTCGCTGCACACCAGCGACGGCTGTGGTGGAGCACGTACGGCAGCGACGGCCAGTCCGGCGGGACGTGTTCGCGCAGGTTCCAGCGTCTGGGGTCGCGGCCGAACAGCCCGCTCTGGCCGGTGACGTGGTGCAGCTCCCGGTAGCCGAGGACGAGCCAGGCGGGCAGGTCGGCGTCGAGCAGCACCGGCACGACCGGGCCGTGCTCGCGGCGCCTGCTCACCTGCCCATGGTGGGGGTGAAGGCGACCGGGAGGGCCGACAGCATGCGGTTCCAGATGTTGCGGCGCCAGCGCAGCTCCTCAGGCGCGACCGCCAGGTGCACGTCCGGCAGGCGGTCCAGGAGGACCTCGATGGCCGTCTTGGAGATGATCTCCGCGAGTTCGGGGGCGGGGAAGGGGCAGCCGTACTCGCCGTGGCCGAACGCCATGTGCGCCCGGTTGGCCGCGGTGTGACCCTGCTGCACCTGGGGGTCGGCGTTCGCGCCGACGAGGCTGATCACGATCATGTCGCCGCGCCGGATGCGGTGGCCGGCCAGCTCGCAGTCCTGCGCGGCGTAGCGTGACGGCAGGTTCTGGGCCGGCGGGTCCTTCCACAGCACCTGGTTGAGCGCCTCGGCCACGCTGCTCCGGCCGCCCTGCAGGTCCATCTGGAAGTGGTCGTCCACGAGCATCAGGCGCAGCGTGTTGCCGATCCAGCCGGCGCAGTTGTCCTGCGAGGCGATCAGCAGCGACAGCATGTCGTAGACGACCTCGGGATCGGTGAGCCGGGCGTCGTGCGTCACCAGCCGGGAGGCGAGGTCGTGGCCCGGCCGGGCGCGCTTGCCGGCGACCAGGCGGCCCATGAGCTCGCCGACCTGCATCTCCGCCTCGTCGCGGTTCGCCGGGTCGTTCATGGCCTGGAAGATGGCGCGCAGCAGGGTGCCGACGTCCGGCTCCGGCAGCCCGAACAGCCGGGCGATGACCTGAGCCGGCATCCGGTGGGCGTACTGGGGGACCAGGTCGGCCTGGCCGTCGCCGGAGAACAGGTCGATGGCGGCGTCGGCGACCTTCTCGCAGAGCTGGGTCAGCTCGATGCGGTCGATCTCGTCCAGCGCGTCGCCGATGGCGCCGCCGCGCCGCCGCCGCTCCTCGCCCTCGGTGAACACCACCGACGGCTGGTACGTGACGTGCGGGCGGGCCGGCCAGTCCGGCGGCACCAGGTCGTGCTGGTTCCAGCGGCGCGGGTCACGGGCGAACAGCTGCGGCTGGCTCGTCACGTGGTGCAGCTCGCGGTACCCGAGGACGAGCCAGGCGGGCAGGTCGGCGTCGAGCAGCACCGGCACGACCGGGCCGTGCTTGCGGCGCAGCTCCTCCAGGAACGCGGCCGGGTCGTCGAGGACCTCCGGCTCGTACAGCCGGACGGCGCCGGCGTGCTCGGGATGTCCGGGGTTCGTCACGGCTGCCCCGCAGGGGTCCGGTCGTACAGGCGGGTGAGATGCTCGACGAGCGTGATCAGCACGTGCTTGCACGACTGCCGCTCCCGCGCGTCGCAGTCGACCAGCGGGATGCCGGGCGACAGGTCCAGCGCCTCGCGCACGGCGTCCAGCGACGGGCCGCCCGCGAAGCGGTTGACCGCGACGACGAACGGCATGTCGTGGTGTTCCAGCCGGTCGATCGAGTAGAACGAGTCCTCCAGGCGGCGGGTGTCGACCAGCACGACCGCCCCCAGGCTGCCGGCGAACAGCTGGTCCCAGACGAACCAGAACCGCTCCTGGCCGGGCGCCCCGAACAGGTAGAGCACGGTGCTGTCGCTGACCGTGATGCGCCCGAAGTCGAAGGCCACCGTGGTGGTGGTCTTGGTGCGGACCCGGCTCGCGTCGTCGATGCCCACGCTCGCCTCGGTCATCACCTCTTCGGTGCTCAGCGGGCGGATCTCGCTGACCGAGCCCACCATGGTGGTCTTGCCCACGCCGAACCCGCCCACGACCACGATCTTCATCGCGTCCGCGGCGGAGTCGCGCAGCGGCGTCCGCACGGGGGTCTCGTCAGAGGTTGTTGAGCGCAACGAGCACCTGCCTCAGGATGTCCGGATCCGGCTTGCCCGCCTTGGCGCCGGCGGAGGGGTGGCGTACGGTGATGCGGCCCGTGTCGAGCAGGTCGCGCAGCAGGATCTTCACCACGCTGACCGGCAGCCGCAGCTCCGCGGAGATCTCCACCACGGCCGTCGGGCGGCGGGCCAGCTGGAGGATCTTGACATGCTCCGACTGCATGCCCGGGACCGGCTCGCACTCGCTGACGATGAGCGAGACCGAGTCGAACGCGGTCTCGTCGGCGCGGGTGCGGCCCCCGGTGACCGTGTAGAGGCGGTCCGGGCTCTCCCGGTCGATCGGGCGCCGGTTCACGAGGCGTCGCCCTCGGCCGGTCTGGGCGCCGCGGTGAGGTACATCCCGATCTGCTCGACCAGCTCGTTCATGTTGTGCGCGATCAGCCCGACCTCGCCGTCCTCCTCGGCGACCACCGCCAGATGGGCGCCCTCTCCGGCGGGCACGATGAGCAGCAGCCCACCGGCGAACTCCACCATCGCCTGCCCGGCGCCGATCGCGTCGCCGAACTCGGCCGAGGCGCTCAGCGACAGGCTCTGGATCCCGGCGGACAGCGCCGAGAGCTGGTCGGCCCTGTCCCTGGTGAGGCCGCTGCTGTAGCTCATCTTGAGCCCGTCCCTGGTCAGGACCAGGACGTACCTGATGCCGGGGGTCCGGTCCTTGAGGCTCTCCAGCAGCCCGTCAATGGTGCGATCCGTGGTACGCGATGCGTCGATAGTGCTCATCGAAACGCGGGGCGTCCGCCCGGGGGCGGCCCCTGCCTCCTATCTGAGATCCAAGTGGTCCGGTGCTCGCTGCGCCCGGGGGTCTAGGAGTCGCCGGAGGCCGGATCGGCGGGACGCCCGCGACCGCCCGCCTGGCGGAACGCGGCGAACCTGGCCGCCGCCTCGCGCCCGTCGCGCTGCGGCCTGACCGCCGTCGCCGGTCGCGACCCGGTGGCCTCGGCGAGCGTCTGGCCGCGCCGCCGCCGCGGCAGCGACTCCTCGGCCTCCTCGGCGGGCGCGGCCTGGGCGGGCACGGCCGCGGCCACCAGGGCGGGGCGGGCCTGCCGCTCGATCGCGGCCGGCGGCTCGGGGGCGGTCCTGGGCTGGGTGATGAGCACGCGGGGGATCAGCATCACGACACCGGTGCCGCCTCTGGCCGACGGACGGAAGCTGACCGTGAGGCCGTACTTGTCGACCAGCCGGCCCACCACGGCCAGGCCCAGCCGGGTGCCGGACAGCGTGCGCAGGTCGAGCGGCTCGGAGACGAGCTTGGCGGCGTGCTGGCGCTCGCGGGGGCGCATGCCGAGGCCGCTGTCCTCGATCGTGACCACCATGCCGGCGTCCTCCTCGTCCACGTACACGTGCACCTCGGTGCCGTGCGCGGAGAAGGTGGCGGCGTTGTCCATGAGCTCGGCCAGCGCGTGCATCACGCCTTCGGCCGCGTACCCGACCACGGCGGCCGTGCTGGTGGAGTGGACGCGGACGCGCTGGTAGGCGCTGATGCGGCCCATCGCGCCGCGCAGGACGCTCTCCATCACGATCGGCCGGGTCCACCTGCGGCCGGAGCGGCCGCCGCTGAGCAGGGCGATGTTGTCGGCCAGCCGGCCGAGCTGGGAGACGCGGTGGTCCAGGTCGAGCAGGTCGGCGAAGACCTCCTCCTGGTCGCCGTACTGCTCCTCCAGGTCGCGCAGCTGCGCCAGCAGGCTGGTGGCCTGGGCCTGCACCCGGGCCGCGGCCCCGGCGCAGGCGGCCATCACGGCGGCGCCCCTGCGGTCGCCCTCGGAGAGCTGCTGGGCCGTCTCGGCGAGCAGGTCGCGCAGCGGGGCGTGCACGGGCTGGCGCACCTCGGCGAGCGCGGAGGTGACCGGCTTGCGCTCCACCTGGATCTGCCTGACCAGCTCGGGCAGCGTGTCGCGGGTGAGGGTGACGATCTCCGACTCGGTGGCCGAGCGGGACGCGTGCGCGATGGCCCGCTCGCGTTCGAGCCCGTCGAGCTCGTTCGCGGTGGCCTTCAGTAGTTGTTGCAACGGTCCATCGGGAGGCTGCGGCAGGCGGGAGAGCGCGTCGGGGACGGACCCGCCGCCGCGCATCTGGCGGCCGAGCGCGGGCAGCGTGTCCTCGGCCACCCGGGCGATCTCGCGCTCCAGCCGGGCGACCCGGGCGGCGGCGGCCCTGGCCTGCTCGCGCAGCCGGCGGCCGGTGGCGACATGGTGGGCGATCACGGCGGCGGCGGCGGCCAGCAGCACCGCGCAGAGCCCGCCCGTGATCGCCATCACCCCGCGGGCGTCGGCCGGCGTGGCGAACACGGCCCACAGCCACAGGCAAGCCACCACGACCATGGTGCCCAGGGCGGTGACCACCATGAGCTCTCGCGGGGCAAGATCGCGTCGCGTTCGAAGAGGTACGTCTGCTGGCATCCGCGGTCCTCGGGGGGTCGGTACTGCTGCTCCCCGTGCAGCAGAGGCTTACTGTTACCGCTCCGTAACAGAGTGCGAACGGGAACAGGCGCTTACCGTAGCACCAGGAGTATCAGAGACAACAGGCAAAACGCCCGCTTCACTTCAACCCACCAGTAGTCAACTCAAAAGTTGAGATATCGGGCCGATGGCTTCCCTCCGCCCGGCGAGTCCTCCTCGGCTCCCGCATCTCGCCGACCGAGGCGGCGCTGTCGCCGATGATCCCGCGCGTCGTCCTGCCGGCCGGCGGGTAGCGGTCAGCGGTCGAACCAGCGCGCGGCGGCGGGCGTGAACAGCATGGCGACGACGAACGTGGGGATGAGCACGTTCAACGACAGGAACGACAGGGTGCCGAGCTTGGCGTCGGCCCACTCCACCACCAGCCAGCCCGCGATCAGGACCGCCTGGAGCGCCGCCGCGCCCCATCGCACCCGCCGCTCCCGCCTGGGGAACCGCGCCATCACCCACCCGGTCAGCCCCAGGATCACCGCCGCCACGGCGACGAGGCCCCAGAACTGAGGGAGCATCATGGCCAGCGCCCCGCCGAAGCCCACGGCCAGCCCGATCAACCCGAACGCCATCTGGAGCGTCAACCCGACATACGCGGCCTGCACGGTGAACGGCCAGCCCGTGGACTTGGCGTCGGTCATGCTGATCACTCTAGACAGGCGGGTCCCTTCTGCGGGAAATGGCCAGCGGGCCAACTTGGCGTCGGCCATGTCGATCACCCTGAACGGGCAGGGGCCGCCGATCGAAATAGAGAGACTCCTCTAGCCCGCCACCGCGATGGCGCAACTGGTCACCAGGTCCTCGGCGTAGGCGGGGAGCGGGGTGCCGGCGGACTGGTGGCGACGGACGGTGGCGTAGGGGATGTCGACGGCCGCCAGCGTCAGGCGTTCGAGGTCGTACGGGGAGCTCCTGCCCAGGCGGGCGGCCAGGGCGTGCAGGGCGGCGGTGACCCGGCCGTTCGCGGCGGCGAGCTGGGCGCGGGCCTCCCCGGGCCAGTGCGGGTGGTCGAAGTCGGCCGGTCCGTAGAGCAGGACGCGGGCCTCGTGCGGGTGGGCGCGGGACCAGGCGATCACGTGGCGTGCCGCGGCGGGGGCGGCCTGCGCGGGCGGGTCGGTGTCGAGCGCGGCGAGGAATCCCCGCTGGAAGCGGCCGACCGTGCGCAGCCAGAGCGCCGCCAGGAGGGCGGGGCGGCCGGGGAATCGGTGGTAGACCGAGCCGCTCGGGGCGCCGGCGGCGCGGGCCACTGCGGTCATGGTGACGGCGCCGGGGCCGCCGGTCGTCACCAGCTCGGCTGCGGCGTCCAGTAGCCGGTCCACGTCATGGCGAGGCGGTCGTCCCATGGCGTCGAGCGTAGCCGCGCGTTATTGTAGAGAGAAGTCTCTAAAAAGGAGGGCGCATGCTGTCGACGCTCATGGAACGGGCCGACTTCGTGGACGAGGTCGCCGTCGAAGGAGGGGGCGGGTTGCGCGCGTTCGCCGCCGGGGCGCTGGGCTGGGAGCCGTGGTGGGTGCGCGGGCTCTTCAGGGCGCGGTCGGTGTTCGCGCGACTGCTCCGCACGGCACACCCCGACGTGCGGCCCGGATCGGGCGGGATGCGACCCGAGGAGATCCCGTTCGCGCCGGGGCGCAGGATCGGGTTCTTCACCGTGATCGGCGGCGAGGAAGGCCGCGAGCTGGTGCTGGAGGCGAGCGACTCGCACCTCGCGGCCTTCCTGGCGATCGTCGCCGACGACGCGGGCGGCGGACGGACCAGGTTCCGCATGATCACCGTGGCGCGCTGCCACGGGTGGACGGGCCGGATCTACCTCACGGTGATCCGGCCCGTCCACTACGTGGTGGTACGCGGCATGGCACGCGCGGGCCTCGCCGCCTCGGCGACCACCCCTTGACCACGGCGGCGGCCGGACCGGCAGGAAATGTCGGATGCGTTTGGTACACAGGGCCCCATGGGTGTGAGCGTCGACGAGTTTCTCGAACTGCTGAAGAGCCTGCCTGAAGTGCGCACGAGCGACGGGCCCGGCTGGGTCGCGATCAAGGTGCGGGGCAAGGGCTTCGGTTACCTGTGGGAGGACACCGAGACCGTCGGGCTCAAGTCGACGATCGAGGAGCAGCTGGCGCTGGTGGCCGAGCGGCCCGAGGTGTTCGAGGTGCAGTTCACCGCGGGGCGGTTCGGGTGGGTCGTGGTCCACCTCGACAAGATCGACTACGACGAGCTGTTCGAGCTGACCGCCGAGGCGTGGTGCCTGACCGCGCCGAAGCAGCTCGTCACCGCGTTCGAGGCCGCCCATAAAATAGGCGGTTAATGGCACAGATCAGACTGCGGAAGTGGCGGGAGGATGACGCTCCGGTCGTGCTGCGTGCCTTCCGGGCGCCCGACCTGAGGCGGCAGAGCTCGTGGCCCGTCGTCACGCCGCAGGACGCGGTCGGGTGGATCGCCTCCTGGGAGGGCGCCGGCCACGCCTTCGCCGTCACCCTCGACGGGCGGGTCGTCGGCAACGTCGCGGTGACCCGGATCGACGACCACGACACCGGCTGGGTGTCCTACTGGACGGTCCCCGAGGCGCGCGGGCGCGGGATCGCGGCTTCGGCCACCGACGAGCTGGCGCGCTGGGCGTTCGGCGAGCGCGGCCTGCACCGGCTGGAGCTGAGCCACCGCCTCGACAACCCCGCCTCGTGCCGGGTCGCGATCAAGGCGGGCTTCCTCCCGCAGGGCGTCGAACGCGGCAAGCTCCACCACGACGGGGCCCGCCACGACATCGAACGCCACACCCGCCTCGCCACCGACCCACCCGCCTGACCCCCGCCCCACCACACCCACCGACCCAGTGGGGTCGGCCATGGCCGCCCCGCGCCTTCGTCCACCCCGATTCAGGTCGGCCCCGTAGGGCTGGGTGCGTCCCCCCTGATCCGTGTCGGCCCCGTGAGGGTTTGGGTGTGTCCACCCCGATCCGGTCGGTCCCGTGGGGGCCTGGGTGGTCATGGGGATGGAGGGTGATCTACGCTGGGCGGGTGGACGGCGAGAGCCTGGCCGCGGCCGCCCTGCTGGCGGCCCTGGGCCGGGCGGCGGGGATCCTGTCCGAGTTACGGCATCCGTTCGTGCGCGGCCGTCCCTTCTCCTATGTGGTGCCGCCCGCCGGCGTGCGCACCGGCGCCGCCTTCATGTTGCCCGACGGGCGCGAGGTGACGTTCGCCGTGCTCGTCGCGGCGTCGGGGAACGGGTTCCGCGTCGAGGGCGGCGTGACCGTGGAGGACGAGGCGCTGGTCGAGTTGCCCGCCAGACATGTCCCCGAGGTGCGGGGGGCGCTGGCGCTGCTGGACGAGTACGCGGCCGAGGTGGGGGAGCGGGCCGGGGCGCTCCTCGATAACCTGTTGGACGAAATTGTATAGTTGTCAGACAATGTCTGGCATGAAGAATGGCCCGCTCTCCGTCGTCGCGGCCGCCGTGCTCTGGGGGACCGCCGGCACCGCGGGCCTGCTCGTCTCGGCCGACTCCGTCGCCCTGGCCGCCGCCCGGCTGGTCATCGGCGGGGCCGCGCTGGCGCTGCTCGCCCGGTCCGGGCTCAGGACGGCGCTCCGCCCGGGGCTGCTGCTGGCCGCCGTGGCCGTGGCCGCCTACCAGCTCTGCTTCTTCGCCGCCGTCGCGCGCACCGGCGTGGCGATCGGCACGGTGGTGGCGATCGGCAGCGGGCCCGTCTTCACCGGGCTGCTCTCCTGGGCGCTGCACCGGCACCGGCCCAGCCCGCGCTGGGCGGCGGCCACCGCCGCGGCCGTGGCCGGATGCGTCGCGCTGATCGTCGGCGGCGGGGCCGAGGCGGGCGGTCAGGTCGTGTCCGGGGTGCTGCTGGCGCTGCTCGGCGGGCTGCTCTACGCGTTCTACGCGGTCAGCGCGGCCGGCGCGATCGGCGCGGGCGCGGAGTCGAACGCGGTCATGGGAGTGCTGTTCGGCGGCGCCGCGGTGATCATGCTGCCGGTCCTGCTCTGGCAGGGCGTGGGCTGGCTCGGGGAGCCCCGCGGCCTGCTCGCCGCCCTCTACCTGGGGGTGGGGACGACCGCGCTGTCCTACTTCCTGTACGGGAGAGGGCTGCGGACCACGCCGGTTGCCACGGCCGCCACGCTGGCGCTGGCCGAGCCGGCCGTGGCGGCGCTGCTCGGCCTGGTGGTGCTGGGCGAGCGGCTGGCCCCGGTCTCGGTGGCGGGGCTGGCCCTGCTGGCGGTCAGCCTGGTGGCGGTGGCCCTGCCGGAGAGGCGGCGGGTGATCGTACGAGAGGGGTCGGAGGCCCCGGCGGGGCGTTAGAGTCGCACCCGTGCGGACCCCGATCAGACCCGTCTCCGCCGTCGGCGCGCTCGTCGACGCGCTGCGCGGCCGTGTGCTGTCCGGCGAGATCGAGCCCGGCACGCCGCTGCCCGAGCAGGAGATCGCCGCCGCCTACGGGGTGGCGCGGCCGACGGTGCGCGAGGCGCTGGCCCGGCTGGTCCACGAGGGGCTGCTCCGGCGGGAGCGCAACCGCAGCGCCTACGTCCCCGAGGTGACGCCGGCCGACCTGGACGACCTGATGTTCGTCCGGCGGCCGCTGGAGGGCCTGATGGCGGACGCGCTGGCCGGGCGGCGGGTGGCCGAGGCCGACGCGGCGCTCGACAGGATGGCCGCGCTCGACCCCGGCGCGCCGTGGTCGGAGTCGGTGGCGGAGCACATGGCGCTGCACGAGGCGCTGATCGAGGCGGTGGGCAGCCCGAGGCTGGTGCGGCTCTACGGCGCGCTGGCGGCCGAGACCCGGCTCGGGCTGGTGCGGCTGCGCCGGGTCTACGAAGACAGGGACGTGCTGGTGCGCGAGCACCGCGAGCTGCTCGACGCCATCGCGACCGGCCCGGCCGACGCCGCCCGCGCGGCCGTGGCGGCGCACCTCTCCCATACCTGGGGTGCCTGAGCAGGCGGCCCGGTACGCGCGAACCCTTGCGGGACAGCCCCCGAACTCGCAAGAATCGCGGCCATGCACGGCAATCCGATGCCGGACTCCTACGTGTACGTCACGGAAGAGGGCGTCACCCGTCACTACGCCGACGGGAGCGTCGAGGCCCTCGCGTGGGAGGACGTGGTGGAGGTCCGTGTGGTCACCGAGACGGACTCCGACGTCCTTTACGTTCTCCTCGACCGCGACGGCGAGGGATGCGTGGTGCCGCGTTCGGCGACGGACGCGACATTTCTCGCCCGGTTACGTTACCTGCCCGATTTCGACCTCGACCGGTTGACGATGGCGAGCGACGCGCAGCACGACGGGGTTGTGGTCGTGTGGCGGAGCCCCGATCCGCCGTCCGCATTGCCGGATCTGGAATACGACTAGCGGTTTTGCCGCGCCGTAATTCCGCAGGAATATGGCCGTAATGCCATGATTTACCACCCTCAAGAGATCACTTGTGGATCGTTCCGTCAAGCCCTGACGGCCGCTGACCTTCGTCCGATTGTGGACATATCGCGATATTCCCCATCACTGGGTTGATCTTTACTCTTTAGTGGGGGCCGCCGCCCTTGATAATCATGGGACTTCCCGGACCCGTGAAAACAGTCAAGGAACATCTGGTGTTACGCGGTGTACGAAGATTCTGGGTGGTGCTATGAGGGTGGGGACTGGGGAGTCCGCTGTCGTGCTCCTCGAAGCCGTACCACGCCATGCGTCGAGCATCTGGACGCGCGCTTACCTGCGGCTCCTGTTATCCGGGGACACCGCGTGCGTGCTGCTGGCGTGTGCGGTCGTGCTCGGCATCCGGTTGCTCAACGGCGTCTACATCCCGGCGGAGGAGTTCCTCCTCGGCGTCGGGCTGGTCGCCGCCTGGCCGGTCGCGCTCGCGCTCGGCGGCGCCTACCGGCAGCGGGCCAACGGGGAAGGCACGGACGAGTTCAAGGCGGTGCTCAACGGCGGCGTCGGGCTGATGGCGGCCGTGGCCATCGGCGCCTACGCCACGCAGACGGTGATCGCGCGCAGCTTCGTGCTGGCCATGCTGCCGCTGGCGCTGATCGCCACGCTCTGCTTCCGCTACCGGATGCGTAAACGCCTGCACCGCAGGAGAGCGGTGGGCGAGTACATGCGCGAGGTCATCGCGGTCGGCCACCGGGAGTCGATCCTCGACCTGGTGATGCAGTTCCGCCGGCAGCCGTACCACGGGATGCGGGTCGTGGGCGCCTGCCTGCCGGCCGAGCGGCAGGACGACGACCTGGACGGGATCCCGATCCTGGGCACGTTCGCGGACGTCGCCGGCGTGGTGACGCGCACCGGGGCGGACGCGGTCGCCGTGCTCGCCTGCCCCGAACTGGACGGGGCGGCGCTGCGCCGGCTGGCGTGGAGCCTGGAGACCTCACGCACCGACCTGTTCGTCGCCCCGGCGCTGCTCGACGTGGCCGGGCCGCGGATCAGCATCCGCCCGGTCGCCGGGATGCCGCTGATGCACGTGGAGCACCCCGAGTTCGACGGGGCGAGACAGTTCGTCAAGAGCGTGTTCGACCGGCTGGTCGCGGTGGCGGCGCTGCTCGTGCTGGCCCTGCCGCTGCTCGCCATCGCGGTGCTGATCCGGGTCACGAGCGCCGGACCGGCGCTCTTCCACCAGACCAGGGTGGGCCGGCGCGGCAAGGAGTTCCGGCTGGTCAAGTTCCGGACCATGGTCACGGACGCGGAGCGGCTCAAGGACGGGCTGGCCGGCGCGAACGAGTTCGACAGCGTGCTGTTCAAGATGCGGAACGATCCAAGGATCACCGGGATCGGCGCTTTCCTGCGCCGCTACTCACTGGACGAGCTGCCGCAGCTGCTCAACGTGGTGCGCGGCGAGATGTCGCTGGTGGGCCCGCGGCCGCCGCTGCGCGAGGAGGTCGCCCAGTACGGCGCCGACGTGCGCCGCCGCCTCGTCGTCAAGCCGGGCATGACCGGGCTCTGGCAGGTCAGCGGCCGCTCCGACCTGACCTGGGAGGAGTCGGTCCGGCTCGATCTGCGGTACGTGGAGAACTGGTCGCTCGTCCTCGACCTGCAGATCCTGTGGAAGACCTGGTCCGTGGTGGCGCGTGGAGAAGGGGCGTACTGACGGTGAAAGCACTCGTGCTCGCCGGGGGGTCGGGCACACGGCTGAGGCCGATCACGCACACCTCGGCCAAGCAGCTCGTGCCGGTCGCGAACAAACCGGTGCTGTTCTACGGACTGGAGGCGATCGCCGCCGCCGGGATCCGCGAGGCGGGGCTCGTGGTGGGCGACACCTGGGCGGAGATCGAGGCGGCCGTCGGCGACGGCTCCGCCTTCGGGCTGGAGGTCACCTACCTGCGCCAGGAGGCGCCGCTCGGGCTGGCGCACGGCGTGCTGATCGCCCGCGACTACCTGGGCGACGACGACTTCGTCATGTACCTGGGTGACAACTTCGTCGTGGGCGGCATCACCGGCCTGGTGGAGCGCTTCGCCAGTGAGCGGCCGGCGGCGCAGATCATGCTCACCCGGGTCGGCGACCCGAGGCAGTTCGGGGTGGCCGAGCTGGACGCGGCCGGCCGGGTCGTCCGCCTGGAGGAGAAACCGGCGTCCCCGAAGAGCGACCTCGCGCTGGTCGGCGTCTACCTGTTCAGCCCGGCCGTGCACGCGGCGGTGGCCGAGCTGAAGCCGTCGTGGCGGGGTGAGCTGGAGATCACCGACGCGATCCAGTGGCTCCTGGAGACCGGGCTGCGGGTGGAGTCGTCGGTGATCACCGGCTACTGGAAGGACACCGGCAACGTCGCCGACATGCTGGAAGTGAACCGGCTCGTGCTGGAGTGGCTCGACGCGGGGACGTACGGCCGGGTCGACGCCGCCAGCGAGCTGATCGGCCGGGTGCGGGTCGAGGCGGGCGCCGTCGTGGAGCGGTCACGGCTGGTCGGCCCGGCGATCGTCGGGGCGGGCGCGGTCGTCCGCGACTCGTACGTGGGCCCGTACACCTCGATCGGGGCGGGCTGCGCGGTGACGCGCAGCGAGGTCGAGTACTCGATCCTGATGCCGAGGGCGTCGATCGACGGGGTGGGCCGGATCGAGCAGTCGCTCATCGGCCACGACGTCGAGGTCACCCGGGCGCCCGACACGCCGAGGGCCCACCGGCTCGTGCTGGGCGATCACAGCAAGGTACAGATCAGTTCATGAAGAGGATCCTGGTGACCGGCGGTGCGGGGTTCATCGGCTCGCACTTCGTCCACGGGCTCGCCGGCGCCGACGTGACGGTGCTGGACAAGCTCACCTACGCGGGCAACCGCGCCAACCTGGACGGCGCCGCGCACACGTTCGTGCACGGCGACGTCTGCGACGCGGGCCTGCTGGCCGAGGTGGTGCCGGGCCACGACCTGGTGGTCAACTTCGCGGCCGAGTCGCACGTCGACCGGTCGATCGACGGCGCGGCCGAGTTCGTCCGCACGAACGTGCTCGGCACGCAGACGCTGCTGCAGGCGTGCCTGGACGCGGGGGTGCCGCGGGTGGTGCAGGTCTCCACCGACGAGGTGTACGGGACGATCGACGAGGGGTCGTGGACGGAGGACGCGCCGCTGCGACCGCGTTCCCCCTACGCGGCGTCGAAGGCGGGCGGCGACCTCATCGCCCGGTCGTACGCGATCACGTACGGGCTGAACGTGTCGATCACCCGGTGCGGCAACAACTACGGTCCGCGCCAGTACCCGGAGAAGGTCATCCCGCTCTTCGTGACGAACCTGATGCGCGGCCGGAAGGTGCCGCTCTACGGCGACGGCGGGAACGTGCGCGACTGGATCCACGTCGAGGACCACTGCGCGGGCATCCGCCTGGTGGCCGAGGTGGGCGAACCGGGCGAGGTCTACCACATCGCGGGCACCGCCGAGCTGACGAACAGGGAGCTGACCGGCCGCCTTCTGGAGGCGTGCGGCAAGGGGTGGGACATGGTGGAACACGTCGAGGACCGCAAGGGACACGACCGGCGGTACTCGCTGGACGACGGGAAGCTGCGCGGGCTCGGCTACCGGCCGCGGATCCCGTTCGAGCAGGGGCTGAAGGAGACCGTCCGCTGGTACGCGGCCAACCGCGACTGGTGGGCCGGCTTATGAGATGGCTGGTCACCGGCGGCCGGGGCATGCTGGCCGCCGACGTGCTGCACCGGATCGCCGTGACGGGGGAGCCGGTGCTCGCGCTCGGCCGCGACGAGCTGGACCTGTGCGACGCCCGCGCGGTGCGCGACTTCGTCGGCGCCTACCGGCCGAGAGTGGTGGTCAACTGCGCCGGCTGGACGGCGGTCGACCTGGCCGAGACGCGCGAGACCGAGGCCATGGAGGTCAACGGCACGGCGGTGCGCACGCTGGCCCGGGTCTGCGAGCGGGCCGGGGCGCGGCTGGTGCACCTGTCGACGGACTACGTCTTCGACGGCACGGCCGCCGGGCCGTACCCGGAGGACGCGGAGCCCTCGCCGGTCAACGCCTACGGCCGGACGAAGCTGGCGGGTGAGCGGGCGGCGCTGGAGCACGGGCAGTACGTGGTCCGCACGGCCTGGCTCTACGGCGCGGGCGGGCCGAACTTCGTCCGCACGATGACGCGGCTGGCGGCCACCCGCCCCCTTGTGGACGTCGTGGACGACCAGCGCGGCCAGCCCACCTGGTCCGCCGACCTGGCCGACCACCTGGTCCGGCTGGCCCAGTCGGACCTGCCGCCGGGGGTCTACCACGCGGTCAGCGCCGGCGAGACCACCTGGTACGGGCTGGCCAGGGAGGTGTTCGCCCTGCTGGGCGAGGACCCGGACCGGGTCCGGCCGGTGCCTTCGACGGCCTTCCCCCGCCCGGCCCGGCGCCCCGCCACCAGCCTGCTCGCCGTCACGAGAGGCGAACCGATCCGGCACTGGCGCGACGCCCTGCACGCCGCCTGGCCGGTGCTGACCGGGAGGGCGCCGCACGCCGGGCAGGCGGTCGGGAAGGTGGGCTGGTGAAGCCTCTCGGCATCGACGGCGCCTGGCTGCACACTCCGGTCGTGCATCACGACACCCGGGGCGCGTTCGCGGAGGCCCTGCGCGCGGATCTGCTGCCCCGGGCGTTCGAGCTCGCCCAGGTCAACTGTTCCGTCTCGCGGCGGGGGGTGCTGCGGGGGCTGCACTTCGCGGACGTGCCGCCGGGGCAGGCGAAGTACGTGATGTGCGTGTCCGGGGCGATCCTGGACGTGGTGGTGGACCTGCGCGCGAGCTCGCCCACGTTCGGCCGGTGGGAGGCGGCGGTGCTGGACGACGAGGAGCGCACCGCGACGCTGATCGCGGAAGGGCTCGGCCACGGGTTCATCACGCTGAGCGACCGGGCGACCGTCGTCTACCTGTGCACGGCTCCGTACACCCCGGCCAGGGAGCACGGCGTGCACCCGCTCGACCCGGACCTCGGCATCGCCTGGCCCGCCGAGCTGGAGCCGGTGCTGTCGGAGAAGGACGCGGCGGCGCCCTCGCTGAAGGAGGCGCTCGACGCCGGGCTGCTGCCCTCGTACGAGCGGTGCCGGGAGTTCTACAAGGGAGCGATGGCATGACGACCTGCCGCCTCTGCGGGGCCGGCGACCTGGCCTCGGTGGTGGACCTGGGGGCCACCCCGCCGTGCGAGCGGATTCTCACCGCCGCGCAGCTCGACGAGCCCGAGGTCACCTACCCGCTGCACCTGCGGGTGTGCACCGCGTGCTGGCTGGCGCAGCTGCCGCCGCTGATCACGCCGGAGGAGACGTTCACCGACTACGCCTACTTCTCCTCCTACTCGACGTCGTGGGTGGAGCACGCGCGCGCGTTCGTGACCGGGCTGCCGCTGCGGCCGGGCGCGTTCGTGGTGGAGGTGGCCAGCAACGACGGCTACCTGCTGCGGCACGTGGTCGAGCGGGGCGTGCGCTGCCTGGGCATCGAGCCGTCGGTGAACGTGGGCGAGGCCGCCCGCCGGGCCGGCGTGCCCACGGTGACCGCGTTCCTCACCCCCGAGACGGCCAGGGCGGTCGTGCGGGAGCACGGCAGGGCCGACCACGTGGTGGCGAACAACGTGTACGCGCACATCCCCGACGTGGTCGGCTTCACCGAAGGGCTGCGCACGCTCGTCGCCGACGACGGGTGGGTGTCGATCGAGGTGCAGCACCTGCTCACGCTGATCGAGCGCAACCAGTACGACACGATCTACCACGAGCACTTCCAGTACTACACGGTCGCCTCGGCCCAGCGGGCATTGGCGAGCGGCGGGCTGACGCTGGTGGACGTCGAGCTGCTGCCCACCCACGGCGGCTCGATCCGGCTCTGGGCGCGGCCGGAGGGCACGCCGGGGCAGCGGGTGCGCGACGCGCTGGCCCTGGAGAAGGCCGCCGGGCTGCACGACCTGTCCGGCTACCTGGGCTTCGCGGCCCGGGTCGCCAAGGTCCGGCGCGACCTGCTGGGCTTCCTCGTCGGCGCGGCCGAGGCCGGCAGGACCGTGGTCGGCTACGGGGCGCCCGGCAAGGGCAACACGCTGCTCAACCACTGCGGTGTCCGGCCCGACCTGCTCGCCTACACGGTGGATCGCAACCCGTACAAGCACGGCAAGTTCACCCCCGGCGCGCGCATCCCGGTCTTCGAGCCCGGCAGGATCGCCGCCGACCGGCCCGACTACGTGCTCGTCCTGCCCTGGAACCTGCGGGACGAGCTGGTCGGGCAGCTCTCCTATGTCCACGACTGGGGCGGCCGGCTGGTCTTCCCCATCCCCGAGTTGGAGGTCGTGTGAAGGTCGTCCTCTTCTGCGGCGGGTACGGCACGCGGATGCGCACCGGCGCACCCGGGGACGCGCCCAAGCCCATGCAGCTCGTCGGCCCGAGACCGCTGATCTGGCACGTGATGCGCTACTACGCGCACTGGGGGCACAAGGAGTTCGTGCTCTGCCTCGGCTACGGGGCCCACCAGATCAAGGACTTCTTCCTCCATTACGAGGAGACCGCGTCCAACGACTTCGTGCTCCGGCAGGGCCGGGTCGAGCTGCTGGCCAACGACATCTCCGACTGGACGATCTCGTTCGTGCACACCGGCGTCGAGTCGTCCATCGGCGAGCGGCTGCGCCGGGTCCGCGAGCATCTCGGCGGGGACGAGATGTTCCTGGCCAACTACGCCGACGTGCTGAGCGACGCGCCGCTGCCCGACATGATCGACCGGTTCGCCCGGTCGGACGCGGGCGCCTCGCTGATGGTGGTGCCGCCGCCCGGCACCTTCCACTGCGTGGAGGTCGAGGAGGGCGGCCTGGTCGGGCAGATCACCGCCGTCACCGAGATGCCGTTATGGGTGAACGGCGGCTACTTCGTCCTGCGCCAGGAGATCTTCGACCACATCCCGGAGGGCGGTGACCTGCTCGTCGACGGCTGCCGGGAGCTGGCCAAGCGCGGCCGGCTGCTCGCGTACCCGTACCGCGGCTACTGGCGGCCCACCGACACCGTCAACCAGCGCGTCGAGCTGGACCGCGCCTACGCCCGCGGCGACCGGCCGTGGGCCGTCTGGGAGCCCGCCGCATGATCGACCTGGTGCCCGGCGAGCTGCGCCGGATCGCCGTACTCGGCGCGCACTGCGACGACGTCGCCATCGGCGCCGGCGGCACGCTGCTCACGCTCTGCGCCGCCCGTCCGGGGATCCGGGTGGAGGCGCTGGTGCTGTCGGGCGGCGGCACCCAGCGCGAGAGCGAGGAACGCGACGCGCTCGCGGCCTTCTGCCCCGGCGCCGACCTGCGCGTGACGGTCGGCAAGATGCCCGACGGGCGGCTGCCCGCGCACTGGGACGAGGCCAAGCGGGCGGTGGAGGACCTGCGCGTCAGGATCTCGCCCGACCTGATCCTCGCGCCGCACCCCGGCGACGCCCACCAGGACCACCGGGGGCTGGCGGAGCTGGTGACCACCGCGTTCCGCGACCACCTGGTGCTCGGGTACGAGATCGTCAAGTGGGACGGCGACCTCGGCCGCCCGAACGCCTACCAGCCGCTCATGCCGGCGGTCGCCGAGGCCAAGGTCGCCCTGCTGTGGGAGCACTACCCGTCGCAGCGCCGCCGCTCCTGGTTCGACAGGGAGGCGTTCACCGGGCTGGCCAGGATCCGCGGGATCGAATGCCAGACGCGCTACGCCGAGGCCTTCTACCTGCGCAAACTCACTCTCGACCTCGCTGGAGGCTGATCCGCATGCGCGTTCTGCTCACCGGGCACCTGGGATACCTGGGCACCGTGATGGCGCCGGTGCTCGCCGCCGCCGGCCACGAGGTGACCGGGCTCGACTCCGGGCTGTTCGCCGACTGCGTGCTGGGCCCGGATCCCGCGGATCCGCCGGGCCACCGGACGGACCTGCGCGACGTGCCCGCCGGGCTGCTCGACGGCTTCGACGCGGTGGTCCACCTGGCGGCGCTGTCGAACGACCCGCTGGGCGCGCTGGCCCCCGAGCTGACCTACGCCATCAACCACACGGCCTCCGTCCGGCTGGCCAGGCTGGCGCGGGACGCGGGCGTGCGCCGCTTCCTGTACGCCTCCACCTGCTCGGTGTACGGGGCCTCGGGCGGGGACGAGCTGCTGGGCGAGGACGCGCCGCTGCGGCCGGTCACCCCGTACGCGGAGTCGAAGGTGCGGGTGGAGGACGACCTGGCGGCGCTGGCCGACGACGACTTCTCGCCGGTCTACCTGCGCAACGCCACCGCGTTCGGGTTCTCGCCCCGGCTGCGGGCCGACATCGTGCTGAACAACCTGGTCGCGCACGCCCACCTGACCGGCACCGTGCGGGTCCTGTCGGACGGCACGCCGTGGCGGCCGCTGGTGCACGCGGCCGACATCGCCGAGGCGTTCGCCGCCGCGCTGGCCGCGCCGCGCGAGGCGGTGCACGACCGGGCGTTCAACGTCGGCTGGGAGCAGAACAACCTGACCGTCGCCGAGATCGCCGAGCACGTGGTGGAGGCGGTGCCCGGCGCTGAGCTGCTCATCACCGGTGAGAGCGGGGCCGACCCGCGCTCGTACCGGGTGGACTTCTCCCGCATCAGGGCCGCGCTGCCCGGCTTCCACGCCCGGTGGACGGTCAAGGCGGGGGCGGTCGAGCTGGCCGACGCCTACCGCGAGCACGGGCTGACCGCGCACGGCTTCGAACGGCGCTTCACCCGGCTGGCCAGGCTCGCCGACCGCCGCGCCGACGGCACCGTCACCCCGGAGCTGCGCGCGTGACCGGTGAGGAGATGCACGCCCTGGTCGAGCGGCTCTACCCGGTCTGCCGCTCCATCACCGGCGACGGCGTGCGCCGCACGCTGGAGATCGTCGGCGAGCACCTGCCGCTCGACGTGCACGAGGTGCCCACCGGGACGCAGGTGCTCGACTGGACGGTGCCCAAGGAGTGGAACATCCGCGACGCGTACGTCAAGGATCCCTCCGGGGCCAGGGTCATCGACTTCCGGCGGCTCAACCTGCACGTGGTGGGCTACAGCGTGCCGGTGCGCGGCACGTACACGCTGGAGGAGCTGCGGCCGCGGCTGCACACGCTGCCCGACCAGCCGGACCTGGTGCCGTACCGGACCAGCTACTACAGCGAGACGTGGGGGTTCTGCCTCAGTCAGCGGACGCTCGACGGGCTCGGCGAGGGGCCGTACGAGGTGCTGATCGACGCCACGCTGGCCGACGGGCACCTCACCTACGGCGAGCACGTCGTGCGCGGCACCAGCGACGAGGAGGTGCTGATCTCCTGCCACGTGTGCCACCCGTCGCTGGCCAACGACAACCTGGCCGGGATCGCCGTCGCCGTCGCGCTCGCCGCCCGGCTGGAGGCACAGCGGCCGTCACAGCGGCTGACGTACCGGTTCGTGTTCGCGCCCGGCACGATCGGCGCGATCACCTGGCTGGCGCGCAACCGCGACCGGCTCGGCCGGATCGGGGCCGGGCTGACGCTCGCCTGCGCAGGCGACCCCGGCCCGCTCACCTACAAGCGCAGCAGGCGCGGCGACGCGGGCGTGGACCGCGCGCTGGCGCACGTGCTCGCCGGCCGGCCGCACACGATCCTCGACTTCTCCCCGTACGGGTACGACGAGCGTCAGTACTGCTCGCCCGGCTTCGACCTGCCGGTCGGCAGCCTCACCAGAACCCCGTACGCGGGCTACCCCGAGTACCACACCTCCGGCGACCACCCGGGCTTCGTCACCGCCGAAGCCATGGCCGACACGCTGGAGACGCTCTGGGAGGCGGTGCGCGTGCTCGAACGCGACGGCCGCTACCGGAACCTCAGCCCGTACGGCGAGCCGCAGCTCGGCAGACGCGGCCTGTACGGGTCGATCGGCGGGCGCAGTGACACGCGAGAGGCGCAGCTGGCGATGTTATGGGTGCTGAACCAGTCCGACGGCGGCCACAGCCTGCTGGACGTCGCGGACCGGTCGGGCTTGCCCTTCGACATGGTCGCCGACGCCGCCGCCGCGCTCGAAGGCGCCGGGCTGCTCAAACGGGAGGACTGATGGAGCTGCGTGTGGGCGACCTCGTCGAGGTCCGCGGCCGGGAGGAGATCCTGGCCACGCTGGACGAGCGGGGCGAGCTGGAGAACCTGCCGTTCATGCCGGAGATGCTGCGCTACTGCGGGCGGCGGCTGACCGTGCACAAGGTGGCGCACAAGCTCTGCGACACGATCAGCCGCAGCGGCATGCGCAAGATGGAGCGCGCCGTCCACCTCACCGGCGCCCGCTGCGACGGGGCCGCGCACGGCGGCTGCCAGACCGCCTGCTCCCTCTACTGGAAGGAAGCCTGGCTCAGGAAGGTCGAGCCGGGCGATCCGCCGCGGCCCGCCGCGTCGTCGCCGAGGCTGCTGCCGCTGCTCCAGGTCAACACCCGCAAGGGCGCGGACGCGTACTCCTGCCAGGCCACCGAGCTGCTCAGGGCCGCGCCCACCTGCCTGCCGTTCCGCGACCTCGGCCAGTACGTCACCGACGTGCGCAGCGGGAACGCCGGGGCGCCCGCGGTGGCGCGGGCGTTCCTGGTCGGGCTGTTCAACCGGTTCCAGGAGGCGAGCAAGAAGATCCTGCCGCGCCGGCTGTGGATCAGGCGAGGGCTGCGCTGGGGGTTCGTCGAAGGGCGGGCCGGCCGGACCACGCCCACCGGCAAGCTCGACCTCCAGCCGGGGGAGCTGGTCAGGATCAGGCCCAAGGACGACATCCTCGCCACGCTCGACGACGGCCTGCTCAACCGCGGGCTCGGCTTCGAGGAGGAGATGGCACGCCACTGCGGCCGCACCGCCAGGGTGCGCGCCAGGGTGGAGCGCTGCCTGGACGAGAAGACCGGGCGGATGCTGCACATGAAGAACCCCTGCATCATCCTCGACGACCTCGTCTGCGAAGGGGTCTACAACGCGAACTGCCCGCGCGAGTTCGTCCCGTTCTGGCGGGAGATCTGGCTGGAGAGGGTCGAGGACGGTACGTGAGCGACGTCGGCGAGGTCGGCCGCAAGGCGGGCCGCGGCCTGCGCTGGAGCCTGCTCGGCAACGTGGTGATGAAGGCCGGCTCGTTCGCGATGAGCCTGGTCCTGGCCCGGCTGCTGACGAACGACGACTTCGGCGTGTTCGCCATCGCGCTGGCGGCCAGCCAGTTCGTCATCCACGTCAACGACGCCGGGGTCATCGCCGCCACCGTGCAGTGGCGCGGCAGGCTGGAGGAGATCGCGCCGACCGCGACCGTCGTCGCCATCGCCTCCAGCCTCACCCTGTACGGGCTGTTCTGGGTGATCGCGCCCTTCTACGCGAGCTTCGCCGGCAACGAGGACGCCACCTGGGTGATCCGCATCCTCATGGCCACCAACGTCGTCTACGGGCTGACGGCGGTGCGCAGCGCCGCCCTGATGCGCCGCTTCGAGCAGGACAAGCTGGCCTGGGCCAACCTGGCCGGGTTCGGCGCCAACGCGGCCGTCTCCATCACCCTGGCCGCGGACGGCGCCGGGGCCTACAGCTTCGCCTGGGGGCAGCTCAGCGGGGCCGCGCTCACCGGCGTGCTGGTGCTGGTGCTCGCCCGGGTGCGGATCGCGTTCGGCTTCGACCGGGTGCTGGCCGCACGGCTGCTCCGCTTCGGGCTGCCGCTCTGCGTCGGGCTCGGCATCGAAGGGCTGCTGCTCAACGTCGACGTGGTGATCGTCGGCGACACCCTCGGCACCGCCCAGCTCGGCTTCTACCTGCTCGCCTACAACATCGCGGCCTGGGTGCCGGGGATCATCGGCACCGCCCTGCGCTACGTGGCGCTGCCCAGCTTCTCGCGGCTGGCCGAGGAAGGGCCGGCCGCGATCCGGGAGGGGGTGCGGCGGGCGGTCCCGCTGCTGGGCTGCCTCGTGCTGCCGATCGCGGCGGTCATGTGCGTGCTCGCACCCGCGCTGGTGGAGTTCCTGTACGAGCCGCGCTGGCTGCCCTCGGCCCAGGTGCTGCGGTTCCTGGCGATCGTGATGGCCGTGCGGATGCTCAGTCTGCTGATCACCGACATCCTGGCCGGGCTGGGCATCACCAGGGCGACCCTGTGGGTGAACGTGTGCTGGGCGCTCGCGCTGGTGCCCGCCCTGCTCGTCGGCGCTCGTACGGGCGGCATCCAGGGGGCCGCGACGGCGCACGCGGTGGTCGCGGTGGTGCTGGCGCTGCCGCTGCTGGCGCTCGCGCTGCGCCGGGCCGGGGTGCCCGTCGGGCTGTTCGCCGCCGGGCTGGCCAGGCCGCTGCTCGCCGCCGTCCTCGCCGGGGTGGCCATGGCCGGGCTCGCCACCGTGGTCGACGGGGCGTTCCTGGAGCTGTGCGTCGCCGGCGGGGCCGGGCTGCTGCTGTTCGTGCTCGTCGCGGTGCCGCGCGCCGCGCTCCTGCATCTCGTACGCGGAGGGAGGGCCCATGTCGGCCGCTGATCTGGTCTCGATCGCGCTGCCGGTGCGCAACGGCGCCGACCGGCTGGAGGGGGTGATCGGGTCGGTGCTCGCCCAGGACCACCAGAACCTGGAGCTGGTCATCTCCGACAACGCCTCCACCGACGGCACGGAGGAGCTCTGCCGCGACCTGGCCGCCTCCGACCCCCGGATCGTCTACCACCGGCATCCGGAGAACGTCGGCCTGCTCAACAACTTCGTGCACGCCGCCCGCGTCTCGCGCGGCGCGTACGTGCGCTGGATCGGCGACGACGATCGGCTGGACCCGCCCTGCGTCTCCCGGGGGCTGGCCGCGTTCGCCGCGGACGAGCGGGTCGTGCTGGTCACCACCCAGGTCGCCTACACCGGCCCCGACGGCGTGCCGCGCACCGCCGCCTACGACGGCACCGCGCTGTCCTCCGGCGACCCGGTGACCCGCTTCGCCGAGCTGCTCAGGCTGCTGAACGAGAGCCACCTGCTGATCGACCCGCTGTACGGGATGCTGCGCCGCTCGGTGGCCACCGGCATCCCGCGCCGCAACATGCTGCGCGAGGACGAGGTGTTCGCCGCCAAACTGGCGCTCGCCGGGCCGTGGGCGCACGTGCCCGAGGTGCTGGCGCACCGCAACTGGCGGGTGGAGCGCATCTCGGGCGTGGCCAGGCGGCTCGGCGTGCCCGCCTGGCAGTCGCACCTGGCCAACACGCTGCAGTGTCGGGAGCTGCTGTCCTGGCTGGGCCGGGCGGGCCTCACCGAGGACCAGCGGCGGCGGGCGCGCGTGGAGGTGCTCAGGATGTACGCGCGACGGCAGCGGCGGACGGTGACGCACCGTGGTCGACGAGTTGGCCGCAAGCTGCTCTCCCTCGCCCGCCTGGTGTAACACGCCGAATGAACCGTGCGATTTCCTCTTTGTACCGTTATATGCGACGGGGGCGGATGTAGTGGGCTTTTGGAAGACCGTTGTCGGCCTGGCCCTGAGGAAGTCCGTCGGGCCCCCGGTCGTGGTGGCGGCCGTCCTGCTTGCCCTGGCCGGCTGGCTCCTGGTCCCGGACCGGTACGTGTCGACCGCGTCCATGGTGCTCACCGTGCCCGCCAGCGGCGGCACGCTGGAGACCCTGCCCGAGTCCAAGCCGGGGCTGACCAACCCGCTGCTGCAGTTCAACGACGCGCTCCGGACCACGGCCGGCATCCTCATCCTGGCCACCAACGCGCCCGAGGTCGCGGCCTCACTCGGGGTCGCCGAGGACGGGCCGACCTCCCTCACGATCAACGACGGGCGCACCAACCCCGACCTGCTGGGCATCAGCACCAACGGGCCGTTCGTGTACGTCGAGGTGGAGAGCACCTCGCCGCGGGTGGTCAGGGAGGTCATGGCCAAGGCGCAGCAGCGGGTCAAGCTGGAGCTGGCCGAGCGGCAGGTGGCCCTGGACGCGCCGATCAGCACGCACATCGGCATCCTCGACGTCATGCCCGCCTCCGTGCCCAAGCCCATCGTCCAGGGCCGCCTGATGGCCGCCGCCGGCGGCGCCTTCGCCGGCGTCACGCTCGGCCTGGCCCTGGCCTTCGCGATCACCCGGCTCGGCGTCCCCTCCCGCCTCCGCCTGCCGGCCCCCGAGAAGGGTGTCGCCTCTCCCGAGGGTGCCGGGATCGCGGCGGTGGGTGTCGCCTCTCCTGCGGGCTCCGCGGCCCCCGGAAGCGGTCACTCCGCCGGCGACGGAATCGGGGCGGGGGCCGAAGCGCCGCCGCGCCGCAACGGAACGCCCCTTGAACGGACCACGCTCCCGGCCTTCCCCCTTACGGTGGAAGAGCTGAGCTCCGGAGGCGACCCCCTCCCGGCCAAAGCTTCCGGCAAGGCCGAGGCTTCCGGCGAGGCCGAGGACGTCGGCGACACCCAGCAGTTCCGGGTCGTCGGCGGGGACACCGGGCCGATCGAGGTGGTGACCCGCGAGGGTCAGCCCGACTCCACCACCTGAGCGCACCGCCGGATCGCCGCCAGCCTGGACTCCATGGGCGTGTTCGACTTGGCCGAGAGCATCATCCCCACCGCCTCCGGCCCCAGCCGGTCGGCGAAGGCCACCGCCGTCGCCTCGTCCCACGGCTCGTGGTGGTAACTCAGATGGCAGATCGAGGTGTTCACCGGCGGCGCCGCCTTCAGCACCTCGTCCACGAAGACCCCGTACAGGATGAACTCGGAGACGTGCAGCTGCGCGTTGAAGGCGTCCAGCCAGTCCCGTCCCGTCACCTCGGTGATGCGCCGCTGCATGGCGCGCACGATCTGCGGGTCCCAGAACGTCAGCGCGGTCACGTAGTCGGGCAGCGGGGGCGGCGGCGGTGGCGGCAGCCCGAGCAGCTCGCGCGCGACGTGGTGCCAGAGCACGTGCCGCTCCATCGAGGCGGTGACGCCTTCTTCGAGGCGGTACAGGCACAGCCGGCCGTCCCGGGTGAACGACGTCGCGTCGGTCGGCCGTACCAGCACCGCGTCGGAGTCGACGATGAGCATGGCGTCGGCGTCGATCAGCCCGGCGGCGGCGATCTTGACGGTCTGCTGCATGACCCAGCCGCGCAGCGGCGGCCACGGGCGGCGGGAGTTGACGTACACGTCCGTGCCGGGCACTCGCAGGTAGCGGCGGGGCAGCAGTTCGGAGCGGACCCACACGTGGCAGCGCGGCCCCTGGTACGGGGCGAACAGTTCCTTGTCGCCGGGCGGCACGAACACGTGGTGGATGGTGTCCTCGGAGGTGTGCTCCAGCACCGACCGGTGCAGGAGGGCGAACAGTTCGGCGTCTTGGGCGTAGGACGGCGTGATGACCGCCAGCTTGCTCAAGGGGGGCTCCCATCGAGTCCGGTGACCTGGGCGCAGCGCTGGATGGCGGCCAGACGCGCCGCCACGGGGGTCCGCGACTTGGCGGAGATCATCATGCCGATCGCCCGGGGTCCCAGCCGTTCGGCGAAGGCCACGGCGCCGGCGTGGTCGAGCGGGGTGCGGTCCCACCGGCTGTGGCACATCGCGGTGTCGCCGGGCGGCGACGTCTTCAGCACCTCGTCGACGAAGACCCCGTACACGATGAACTCCGACACCCGCAGGTGGGCCGTGAAGGCGCCCAGCCAGTCGCGGCCGGTGGCCTCCTCGATCCGCGCGATCATGGCGCGCACCACGGCCGGGTCCCAGCAGGCCAGCGAGCTGACGTAGTCGGGCAGCGGCGGGGCGGCGGTGCCGGGCAGGCCGAGCAGGTCACGGGCGGCGCGGTGCCAGGTGACGTGCTCGGGCATGCCGTCGTGCACCGCGCCGTCGGCCCGGTACAGGACGGTCTGGCCGTCGCGGACGAAGTGCTCGGGCCCGGCGTCGCGGACCAGGACCACGTCGGAGTCGGCCACCAGCACCACCCGCGCGTCCAGCCGGGCCGTCACGGCGATCTTCGCCGCCTGCTGGACGACCCAGCCGCGCAGCGGCGGCCACGGCCGCGCCGGGTCGATCCAGAGCGCGGTGCCGGGCAGGTGGGTGATGCGGCGGGGGAGGATCTCGGGGTACGTCCACACCCGGCAGCGCGGCCCCGCGTACCCGGCGAACAGGGCACGGTCCGAGGCGGGCACGACCACGTGGTGGACGGTATCGCCGGAGGTGTGCTCCAGGACCGAGCGGTGCAGGTGGGCGAAGAGGTCGGCGTCGGGCCGGTAGGTGGGCGTGACGACGGCCAAATCGCTCATGAAGACCTCTCCAGTCCCCCGTGAAACGCCCTTATATCCATATCGCGGGCATTGGGGTGGTGTTACAGGGCCCGTGGAACCGCCGCCTGCCCGAGCGTCTCGGGCAGGCCGCCTGCGACCGACCCGCGGCGAAAAGGACGATCGGTCGAAAAACTCCACCAGCTGAATCCGGTCAGAAGGGACGGCCATCCCGTGAGTCATCGAGGCCAGGATGAACGGATGAACGTTTACGGGAATCAGGCCATGGAGCCAGGCTGAGGCGCAAGAAGTTTAGTCAATGTAATCTCTACATAGCCAGCACCCTCTAGCCCATCTACCGGCAAATGTGCGCAGCCGCCAGGGATGCGTTCCGCTCGTACCTCCTCCAATGTAGATTCGTCATAGGTTACACAAAGCTTCCCGTCTCGGCAAAACCGAGGCACGGGCCAGCTTTGTCTATTCCAATTGGATAGACGGCCCAACACTTTCCATTTCTCCTGGATTAGGCCAAGGTCGCCGAAAAGGCATATCTTTAGTGCAACCTCCGAATTGAACCCTCCTTCTTCGACTGAATTGGGAATACAGTTCAGACGAGGTCCAAAAAAGTAGCCCAAGGTAATCCCTGAACGGCCCACTCGGGCGACGACGCCGAGAGCAAATCCACTGCCACGTAGTGGGACTGCGAATATATCGCCCTCGCCATACGGCTTTCGCTTGGATGTCATACTAACTAATCGAGCCCTTCGAGGTAATCTCTCGCCGCATCCATATAACTATCTCTCTTCTTATTCCTCGGGTCAATGGGCGCCGTTCTCCGAACACCCGACATCGTGGGACGCCCGTTTTGCTCCCAGATAACTTGCTCCAGCCCTCGCTGCTCGGCATATGTATCCGTCCGATATTCAACTTGGAATTTGTAATCAGATGTCTCCTCCTTACGTGCATGCTCTCTCCTTCGACGGTCAAGATCATTTGTTCTACCGGTCCGGACTACCTTACCGGTATCATCACGAAGCGTGTACACGCCTCCCTTGAAGCACGGGGTCGCATTGTGAACGAGGGCGTCTTGGTCGCCGACCGCTACGTGGTAGGTGTGAAAACCCGCAACCGATAGATTGAAGACACGCTGGTCGCTGCCCGACCATGAAGCGGTCGCCGAGAGTTGGACACGCGTCCCCGCCGATGTCCGCAGCCACATACCCTTCTGCAGATTGCCTGCTTCAATCCATTCATCCAGCTCCGGAACCCAGAACGGATGAGTTGCCGTTGCGGTCACTGTCCGAGAGAGTTCGCCATCATGATCGCCGGTCATCGCCGTAATCGTAATAAGGTTTTTGGCGCCCTTGCTTGCGATAGTCGATAGGACTGACTTGGCTGCGGTTCTGCCGGTCTTGGGGTCTGTGGCTATGATCGTGTCGCCGGCTCTGATGTCCTCGATGGGTTTGGTGGTGCCGTCGGCCATGAGGACTCGCGTGCCGGGTACGAAGCTGCTGCACGATTCACTGTCGATCGATCTACGGGTCTTGCCGCCGATGCGGTTCTTCACGGTCTGCCGCATGGACGGATATCTGGAGCTGACCATGCCGTTCTCGTCGGAAATCCCCGGGTTCTGCAGCATCCAGCGATATGCTTCGATGTCCTCTTTTGCAATGCCCGCTTCACGGCTGAGGTAGCGAGAACGCTCGGCTTCGCGCTTCTTCCAGGCGGCGATGTCCTTGCGCTGCTTCTCGTTCGCCTTGATCCGTTGCCGATGGATTTTGCGTTCACGCGCGGTCTTCTTCTTGCCGCTGGCGTGATGGGTTTTGGCGAGGTTCTGGTTGGCGTTGGGCCGGTTCTTGCTGCGGGAGTAGCCGTAGCTCTTATCTGAGCTGCCACCGCCGGCGTCCACCCGACGCCCGTCGGGGTCGGATTGGTCGATGGGGTTGTTGGCGGCGTAGGAGTACGCGTTGGCCCACTCAGGGGTGCGGAGGTCAAGTTCGGGATCGGTGGAGATGAACTTGGCGATCGTCGGGTCGTAGTAGCGGGCGCCCAGGTAGGTGAGGTCGGTGGAGGCGTCTTCGGTCTTGCCGAGGAAGCCGCGGTCGGTGAACGGCAGGTCGTCGGTGCCGCGGCGCTGGCCGAAGGGCAGGTAGCGTTCGCGGCTGACGTTGCCGGTGGTGGCGTTGACGGCCAGTTGGGTGCTGCCGTGCAGCCCGGCCAGCAGCCAGGTGACTCCACCTGGTTCGCGCATGGCCACGAGGGAACCGTCGCTGCTGGCGTAGTACCGCTTGCCGGTGACCTGACCGGCGGACAGACGCAGTTCGACGGCGCCGAGGTAAAGAGTGGTGCTGCCGTCCGGGTCGTGGCGGATCAGCCTTTCGCCCGCGGCGTCATACACCATGGCGGTGTCCGCGCCCTGGATGGTGGCCTGGTCGAGCTGGCCGAGCGGGTTCCAGGTGAAGGTGGCTTGCTTGTTGTCGACGGTGCGGGCGGCGAGTTGGCCGGCGTCGTCGTAGGCGTAGGTGTCGGTGCGGCCGGGGTAGGTGATGGCGGTGACCGCGTTGGG
>NZ_JBITHT010000002.1:0-212612 GCF_044458265.1 Nonomuraea sp. NPDC050478
TTCGAGCGGCTCCTGGATACGCGAGAAAGAGACGCGACGGGGACCAGCGGGTACGGCGGAGGCGTTGCGCGAGGCTGCCAACAGATGTCCTTCCGGAGAACACGGATGGAGTCGAGCTGCGCGCACACCGAAAGCCCCGGCGGAAATCCGGGGCGGCGTGGCAGCGCGAGGGAGCATCATAACGCACTCGGGAAACGAATGTCCACGCGTACTAAAAGCGTCAACCTCGGTGCCGCCCTCAGAATGTCACAGCACGAGGCGGCTCGTCAACTCCGGCGATCGCGCTCCGTCCCACCGGCTCGCGGGCGGCCTCCTGGCTCACCTGCGCGCGGCCTCCACCGGGTCGAGCACCTCGAACGCCGGGCGGCGCGGCACTCTCGGGACCGGCGGCCCGTACCCGAGCCTGATCAGCATCTGCACGTGGCCCAGCGGCCCGGCGCGGTCGCCGGAGTGCTGGGCGGGCCGCAGGTCGAGCGGCTGGCTGAACAGCGACGCCGCCACGCCGCGCGCGGTCGCGGTGAGCAGCACCCGCTGGAGCGCCTGCCCGGCGCGCAGCCAGTCGAGCGGCCCGTCACCCCTGGTGAACAGCGCCGCGAGCTGCGGATCGGCCTCGAAGGCGGCGCTCGGCGCGCCCTCCGCGTGCCGCCCCTCCCCCAGGCGGAAGTCACGCATGGGCAGCGCGCCGTCGCGCGGGCGGGGGCCGACTGCGTGCCGGGGCACGCCGTCGCGGCGGCCGGGAGCCGTCCAGCGGGCGAGCTCGGCGCGGTAGGACTCCTCGGCGGCGAGCGTGGCCTCGGCCGCGCCGATCATGCCGAGCACGCGCCGGGCCGTCCGGCCCTTCAGCAGGACCAGCGTGGCGCCCTCCGCGTGCGCGGCGTGGACCAGCTCCACGAGGACCGCGGTGGGCAGCCGGCGGCCGTCGAAGGGGAAGCGGTTGGTGCGCCGGTGCGGAATCATCTCGTACAGCAGGCGCTCGTCCTGGCCGGGCGGCCCCGCGGGGACTGCGCGCACGCGGGCCAGCAGGTCGGGGCGGTGGGCGGGGTCGGGCAGCGTCACGACCTGGGCGTCGTGCCCGGTCATCCGGACCGCCAGCCGGAGGTTGCACAGCGCGGCCCCGCAGCTGACGCCGAGCCCGCGGCCCAGCGGGTCGGTGACCCGGAGCAGCCTGCCGAGGTCGGCCCACAGCTCCATGGTCGCCTCGTCGGCGCAGCGGAAGCGCCATGGCTGGGTGTTGTGCACCGACGGCGCCGCGGCGGCGGCGTTCACCATCCGGCTCACTCCGCCGGGTGTCGCGAACGGGGGCGCGGTCATCGGGACGTCTCCGGTGCGGGGATGACAGGTGACATGGGCCTACGATCCCGCGCCCGGCCGTAGTCTCGTCAGGGACCAAAGGCCCGGGGATCGCCGCCGATGGCCCGTTCGCGGCCTGGCCCCACGGGCTCGCGGGCTACGGGGTCGTTATACGCTGGCGTCATGACCCCGCAGGATCTCGACAACCTCACCCACCTGCGGCGGGCGCGGGATCTGATCGACCGGGAGTACGCGCGTCCGCTCGACGTGCCGACGATGGCCCGTCACGCGCTCATGTCTCCGGCCCACTTCTCCCGGCAGTTCCGGGCCGCCTACGGCGAGACGCCTTACAGCTACCTCATGACCCGCCGCATCGAGCGGGCGATGGCGCTGCTGCGCGCGGGCGCCAGCGTGACCGACGCGTGCATGGCGGTCGGCTGTACCTCGCTCGGCTCGTTCAGCTCGCGGTTCACCGAGCTGCTGGGTGAGACGCCGAGCGCCTACCGCGCCAGGGAGCACCACGCCGTGTCGGCGATGCCGCCGTGCGTGGCGAAGATCCGCACCCGCCCGGCCAGAAACGCTTCGAGCACGATCCGAGAAGCGCGCCGCGAATCCGCCGCCTAGCGTTGCCGGCATGACCATCGCCTTGCAGTACTGCCACATCAGTGTCAACGACGTCGACGAGTCGCTCGCCTTCTACCGCGACGGGCTCGGCCTCGAGGTGCGCAACGACGTCCCGTCCGGCGAGTTCCGCTGGGTCACCCTCGGCAGCCCTGACCAGCCGGGCGTGGAGATCGTGATCTCCACGCCGCACGCCGGCCGGTCCCAGGAGGACGGCGACGCCCTCCAGGAGCTGCTCGTCAAGGGCGCCCTGCCAATGATCATCTTCCGCACCGACGATCTCGACGCGACCTTCGAAAGGGTCCGGGCGACCGGCGCGGAGGTGCTCCAGGAGCCCATCGACCAGCCCTGGGGCCCGCGCGACTGCGCGTTCCGCGACCCCTCGGGCAACATGCTGCGGATCTCGCAGGAGCCGAAGGCCTGACCGCGCCCGGAGCGGTGGCCGGCCCGAGAGAGGGTCAGGTGAAGCGGCGGTAGCTGACGGGCCGCCCGTCGGCGGCGACGCTCGCCACCATGACCTCGGACCCCGGCCGGGGCGCGTGGATCATCTGGCCGTTGCCGATGTAGACGCCCACGTGGCCGGCCGGGTGGCCGAAGAAGACCATGTCGCCGGGTTGCGGGGTGCTGACCGGCTTGCCGCTCGCCTGGTATCCGGCGGCGGTCGTGTCGCCGATTTTCACGCCCGCCTGGTTGAGTGTGTAGTAGACGAGCCCGCTGCAGTCGAAGGCGCTCGGCCCGTTGGCCCCCCACACGTACGGCTTGCCGAGGTGCATGCGGGCGGCCTCGACGATGCGGTCGCCGGTGGCGGTGCCCGGCGCGAACGACAGCGGTTGCGGCGGCGCGCCGGAGCCGCCCGCGTACGAGGTGGTCCCGGTGCCCGGACCGGTCGCGGAGTACGGAGTGGTCCCGCCGGGCGGTGTGCCGTCGCCCCCGCTCTGGTACGTCGTCCTCATGAAGTCGTCCGGCAGCGTCGACGGCTCCCACACGACGGTGTGGCCCGGCGCCGGCACGAACGTCTGGTCGCCGGGCGCCTTGATGGCGGCGAAGGTCGACTCGTGGTCGTCCAGGTAGCCCTGGATCTTGGTCATGGCGGTGGTGACGGCGGTGTTGGCCTCCGTCTTGTGCGGCGTGGCGGCGTCGATCGCGTTGCCGACCTCGGTGGCGACGGCGTCGCGGTCGTCGCTGTGGCTGTCGGCGTACTCGACCAGGCGGTTGCAGATCGAGGTGATCTCCGACTCGGCCGTCTCCAGCGCCCCGGCCGCCGTGTCGAGGGAGGCGGCGCTGTCCTCCAGCACGTCGTGGAGCGCGGTCCCCGCCTTGTCGTACTTGCCCATGTACCCGTCGAAGGCGTCGGCCGACGCGCCCTCCCAGGCGGTGTCGACGTCGTTGACCGCGGTGGTGACGCGCCCGGTCTGCTCGCTCACCGTGCCCGCGGCGGACCGCCACCTGGTGGCGATGGCGCGGATGTCCTCGGGGTTGCCGCTGACGCTGCGCAGGATCTCGGCGAGCTCCCCGCTGCGCGAGCCGGGCAGTTGCGAGATCTGGGTGGCCAGGTCCATCAGGCCGCCGCGCCGCTGGCGTTGTTGGCGGTGCGGACGTTCTGCTCCACCTTGTCCAGGGCGCGCTCCACGCCTCTGAGCTTCCTGCCGGCGTGGCCGAGCTCGGTGTCGACCGTGTTCTCGACGTCGTCGACGAGGGTCGCCAGGCCGGAGGAGTCGGTCAGCTTGCCGAAGATCGACGAACTCGTGCCCGTGACCGGATAGTCGTCGCCCAGTTCGGAGAGCCGGCTGGCCGCCTTACGCGCGGCCGACGCGCACTCTTCAAGCGCCTGGAAGTGGAGGCCGAGGTCCGCCACCGACTGCTCCCCCCGCACTTTTCGCCATGATGTCCTTGCCGCAGACCATATTGCCTCAACATCAACAACAAGCGCATCTGTCCTGGAAGATCCGCACGGCCGGAACCGCTCAGTCGCGGAACCCGCCTCCGCCGTTGACACTCCAGACCTTCGGCGGCGATGTCGGCGACGCCGCAACGTATCCGTACATCACTGTACGTTTCTGCTTATCGTAGGGTTCCGGGCTCAGGCGGCGCGACGCCGTGCGGAACCGCGGGCGGCTGCTCGCGGCCGCCCGGCGGGTCTTCGCGGAGCACGGGCACGAGGTGGCGCTGGCGGAGATCGCGCGGGCGGCCGACGTCAGCCGCACGACCCTCTACCGCACCTTCGGCTCCAGGGAGGAGCTCGCGGCGACGGTCTACGAGGACAACATCGTCCGGATCGAGGAACGCGCCGCGGAGCTGCGGGGCAGCGACACCGGGGCCTTGGAGGTGTTCGAGTTCGTGCTCGACATGCAGCTCGCCAGCCGCTCGATCGCGCCGATCCTGCCGCGCTCGGCCGGCCGGTTCGACGATCTCGCCGCCCGTACGGCGGACGCCTTCCGGCCGCTCGTCGAGGACGCCGCCCGTGCGGGCACGGTCCGCGAGGGCGTCGGCCTCACCGAGGTGCTGCTCGCGATCCGGATGGCCGAGGTCTTCGCCGCCGAGGAGGACGCCGGCGTCCGCGCCCGCCACCACGCCCGCGGCCGGGTGGTGCTGCGCCACGGCCTGTTCCCCGACGAGGTCGTCGCCCGGGTGCCCGAGCAGCCGGTCGCCCGCCGAGGTTAACCTGGGCCGATGGAAGATCTTCCGGACGGGTTCGGCGAGGCCGACCTGGTGGCGGCGCTGCGGGCGTTCGGCGTGGCGGCCGAACAGGTCGCGTACGCGCCGGTGGGGTTCGGCGACTACCACTGGACGGTGCTGGACACCGGCGGCCGGCGGTGGTTCGCCACGGTGTCGGACCCGGCGCGCAAGGAGCACGGGCTGCCGGGGCTGAGGCGGGCCATGGAGACCGCGGCGGTGCTGCGCGAGCGTGACGGGCTGGAGTTCGTGGTGGCTCCGGTACGGTCCCGCGGCGGCGATCCGGTGATGGCGGCGGGGTCGCGGTACGCGGTGACCGTCTTCCCTTGGGAAGCGGGCATGTCCGGTCATTTCGGGCAGGAGCAGACGCCCGAGGAGCGCGACCGGTTGCTGGCGCTGCTCGCTGACCTGCACGGCCGCGTCCCGCCGGAGACGACGCCCGTCGCCGTCCTGGACGTGCCGGGGCGCGACCGGCTGGTGGAGTCGCTGGCGGACCCGGGCGGTGACGGGCCGTTCTCGGCGGAGGCGGGCGTGCTGCTCAGGAAGCACGCCGGTGCCGTGCTGGAGCGGCTGGCCGAGTTCGACGAGCTGGCCGGACGGGTGCGCGGGCGGGGGGACGGGCTCGTGGTCACGCACGGTGAGCCGCATCCCGGCAACCTGATCAAGCGCGACGACGGCCGGCTGCTGCTGGTGGACTGGGACACCGTGGGGCTGGCGGTGCCCGAGCGCGACCTGGCCGTGGTCTCTCCCGACCCGGCCGCGCTGGACGCCTACGTGCGGGCCACCGGCAGGCAGGTGGACGTGGCGGCGATCGCGCTCTACCGGCTGCGGTGGGCGCTGGCCGACGTGGCGGACTTCGCCGTACTGCTGTGCGGGCCGCACACGCGCACGCCGGACACCGAGACCGCCAGACACGGGCTCGCCTGGACGGTCGAACGCCTCGCCGAGGGACCATGGTCGCCTTGAGCGGCCACGGCCGTCTCGGACCGTGGTCGCCCTGAGCGACCATGGCCGGGTCCGCGACGCGTGCCGCCCAGCTCGGACCGTGCTCGCCCTGAGCCACCACGGCCGGTCCACAACACGTGCCGCTCAGCTCGGACCCTGATCGCCTTAAGCCACCATGGCCGGTCCACGACGCGTACCGCTCGGCCCGGACCGTGGTCGCCCTGAGGCACCATGGCCGGTCCACAACACGTGCCGCCCGGCCCGGACCGTGATCGCCCTGAGCGGCCACGGCCGGTCCCCAGCGCGTGTCGCCCGGCTGCGGAGCGCCGGGGACGGGTGGGCGCTCGGCTCTGCCGAGGCCGCCTTCCGTGAGGGCCCTACCTCTCTCGGGCCTCTTCCTACGGGAGGTAGGGCGTGAGCTCCCGCTGGTAGGGGAAGCTGCCCGGCTGGTAGCCGCACCAGGGCTCCTCGGCGAACACGTCGCCCGTGCAGGCGTACGCGCGAGAGCGTGAACCGCCGCAGACGGCCCGGAACTCGCAGGCGCCGCAGCGTCCGGAGAGCCGCCCGGGATCGCGCAGCGCGCGGAACAGCGGAGCGTTCCGGTAGATCTCGGTCAGCGGCCGCTCGCGCACGTCGCCGCAGGCCACGGGGAGGAAACCGGACGGGTGCACGCTCCCGGTGTGGGAGACGAACACCAGGCCGCGACCGGCGTTGACGTCGATCGGCGGGCGGCGGGTCCGGCGCTCCCTGATCAGCCCGGCGCGCCGGGCGCGCCGCCGCAGATCCCGGTAGAGCGGGCCGAGCCCGAGCTCGGCGGCATGGTCGGCGCCGTGTTCCGCCAGGATGAGCCGCTGTACGGCGACGCGCCGGAAGTGGTGTGCCTCGGTGGTCTTGACCGGGACGACGGTGCCGAGGTCGTGGACGAAGTGCAGCACGTCCTCGGCCTCCTGCGGGCTCAGCGCCGCGAGAGCCCTGCCCCGGCCGGTGGGCACGAGGAAGAAGACGCTCCACAGCATGGCGCCGTGGTCGCGTACCAGCCGGGCGATGTCCGGCAGCTGGGACAGGTTGCGGCGGGTCACCGTGGTGTTGATCTGCACCTTGAGCCCAGCTTGGCGCGCCGCCCGCCAGGCGGCCAGGGTGCGGGAGAACACGCCGTCGTAGCCGCGGAACTCGTCGTGGCGGGCGGCCGTGGCCGCGTCCACGCTGAGCGAGATCGCGGCCGCGCCGGCTTCGTGCAGCCTGCTGAGGTTGGCGGGGGTGAGCGCGGGCGTGGCCGAGGGCGAGACGGAGGGGGCCAGGCCGAGCTCGCGGCCGTACCGTACGAGGTCGAACAGGTCGGGACGTTCGAAGGGGTCGCCTCCGGTGATCACGAACAGCGGTGCGGGACGGCCGAAGGCCGCGACCTGGCGCATCAGCTCCCGCGCCTCGTGCGTGCTCAGCTCGCCAGGATGGCGGTCGGGCCGGGCTTCGGCGCGGCAGTGCAGGCAGGCCAGCGGGCAGGCGCGGGTGGCCTCCCAGATGACGATGAACGGCGCGGCGCCGACATCACGACGCGCACGGCGCAACGGCCGCGCCATCAGGGCGGGGCCTCTGGCCGCGGCCGGGTCCGTGGTCACGGCGGGGTCCGCAGACACGGCGGGCTCTGTGGTCACGGCGGGCTCTGTGGCCGCGGTGAGGTCGGTGGAGGTGGGGTCGGTGGTCAAGGAGGTTGCTCCAGGGTTCAGGGGGCGAGGGCGATGCTCGCGGTGAGCAGGGCGGCGCCGGTGGCGGTCAGCAGCGCGCCCAGGCCGATGACCAGGGTGGTGACCTGCCATGCCTGGTAGGCGTTGAGCAGCGAGGCGCGCAGCATCTGCCCGGTGAAGGCCGTCTGGCGCAGCGCCGCGAGCTCGTCGTCACCACCGGGCGCGGCCATCAGCTCGGCGCTCACCTGTGCGTAGGTCCGGCCGCCGGTGGCCGCCAGCACGTTGTCGCCGATCACGTCGGCGAACGCGCGGGCCTGGGGGCCGGTGACGACCGCCCGGCCGGCGAGCACGGCGGGCGGTCCCGTGCGGGGGAAGCTGATGCCCTGGCCGCGCAGTTCCCGGCGGATCTCCGCGCGCCCCCTGACCCCCTGGACGGCCATGACGGGTCCCGACAGCACCATCGCCGCGCCCACCGCGCCCAGCAGGGTCACCGCTGCCTGCAGCATGCTCACGTATCGCTCCTGACGTCGTCACGCTGGTGGGTCCGGCGTCGGCCGGACACCGCCCAGGTTTCCGGCGCGGGCCCGTGCACGGCAGGGACGAAAGTCCCGCGGCGGCGTCCGATGGACCATCTTTCCGAACGCCTGCCCGATGGCCGTCAGCCGCCCACGACGCGGAAGGTGGCGTCGCCGCGACCCTGCGCGTCGGTGATCGGGTCGATCCTGAGCAGGTAGTTCGAATGCCGGAGGTACCGGTCGGGATAGTTGTACGACTGGAACGACGTCCACGACGAGGCGGCGAGCCCAGGGACCTGGCGGAAGGTGGCGTCCGCGGCGAAGACGGCGGTGCCGTCGTCGGGCGCCAGCACCAGGTCGTACCCGTAGTGCCGCAGGTAGTAGCCGGGGAAGTTCACCGACGCGAAGGACACGTACCCGGAGCCGTTCGCCAGGCCCGGCACCAGCCGGAACTGCGCGTCCTGGGCCGGGCTGACGTTAGCGTCGAGGCGCACGTCGAAGTCCGCGTGCCGGACGTACCGGTCCTGGAAGTTGTACGACTGGATGCGGTTGACCGGCAGGGTCGCGCCCCAGCGGCCGAGCACCCGGCTCTCCTCGGCGGCGGTCAGGCTGAGCACGGAGCCGTGCCGCTTGCGGCCGGCGCCCATGGCGTAGTCGGAGCGCGTGCGGAAGTTCCGCGTGCTGGCCAGGTTGGTCGAGGTGATGGGCATGTAGCCGCGGCCGGTGGCGAACTGGTCCAGCCAGAGCGCCCATTCGTCGCGGTCGTTGAACTTCATCCACATCGGGCCTTCCACGACATTGCCGCCGCCGGTGCCGTTGGAGATGCCGAGGTGTGACAAGTTCCCGAGGCTGGTCCAGGAGCCGAGGATCGAGTTGGCGGCCTCGATCGAGATGTGCCCGTCGGCCGACGCCCGGTAGTAGAGGTACCCGCCGACGGCGCCGGGCACCTCGACGATCTGCGTGTCGATGATCCCCTGGGCGCCGCCGCGCTCGATGAACGGCTGCGGCGCGGTGAAGCTGAGGAAGTCGCTCGTGCGTACGTACCAGATGCGGTGCTTGGTCACGCCGTCGCGCGGCGAGTTGGTCGCCCAGTAGATGACGTAGTCGCCGGTGGCCGGGTTGTAGATGGCCTCGGGCGCCCAGGCGTTGCCCGCGCCGGGGATGGCGCCGGCGACGTTGATCAGCCGTGGGGCCGACCAGTTCACCAGGTCGGCCGACTCCCACACGACGAGCGAGGTGCTCCCCCGGTTCGCGGCGTCGCTCCAGGACGTGCCGGCGGCGATGCGCAGGTCGGTGGCGACGATCCAGTAGCGGTCACCGGCGGGCGACCTGACCAGGGCGGGGTCGCGGACCCCGCGCGTGCCGACCGTGGAGCGCAGGACGAGCGCGCCGTTGTTCAGGTCGGTCCAGTGCAGCCCGTCGTCGCTGTGGGCGAGGTAGATCTGCTCCCCGTTGGCCGACTCCCCGGTGAAGTGCGCCATCAGATATCCGGTGAAAGGTTCCAGCGCGGCGGCCTCCTTCTGGTCGGCCACGGACAACGACGCGAACAGCAGGCAGGCGGCGGCGAGCACCGCGCCCAACCGGGAAAGGGCTCTCGACATGCGCGTCTCCTTCACCAGACGGGATGTTATCGCTAACATTTCGGAACGGAGCACTCCCCCGGCATTCCGCCAGTGTGATCGTCCGTACCGGGGCGGTCAATACCCGAGACGGGCCCCCCCCCCCGGGGGGGGGGGGGGCGGGGGCGGGGGGGGGGGGCGGGGGGGGGGGGGCCGGGCGCGGCCCCCCCCCCCCCCCCCCAACAACGAGGGGGGCGACACGGCACTTTGGGCCCGCCCCCCCCCCCCGGCTGCCCGCCTGGGTGTGCGCCCGCCCGGGGGGGGCCAACCCCCGCGCGGGCCCGCCGCCCGGGGGGGGGGGGGGGCCGGCGGCGGTCAGCGTGCCTGGTTGTCGACGTCGAGGACGAGGCGCGCGAGCTCCACCCGATCGACGTTGGGGCCGTACGCGTCCGCGTTGCCCAGGACGATCGCGCCCCGCTCGGTGGTGAGGGTGAGGGGCGTCGCCTGCGGCCAGAAGTTGTCCCAGGCGTAGTTGTGCCGGAACACGCCCCGGGTCGTCGTGCCGCCGGTCTCGGTGATGTCGAGGAACCGGTTGATGACGTCGGTGTTGTAGGGGTGGCCGGTGTTGGTGTCGGCGTTGGCGTAGTGGACCAGCAGAACGTACGCGCCGGGGCCGAAGCCGGCCGGGCGCTCCAGCGTGAGCGTGTTGCCCGCGCCGTTGCCGAGGTAGCCGACGTACGCGCCCTCGGAGGCGTTCGAGCCGCTCGACGCGGGGACGGTGGTCACGTTCGCCGTGCCCGCGAGCGCGGCCCGCTCGGCCTCGACGCGGTGGACGGCGGTGTCGGCCCCCGCGGCCCGGACGGTCGCGACCCCGCGCAGCTCCAGACCCGCCGGGCCGCCCACGTCGACCGTGGAGACGCCGGCCGGCAGGTACACCCGCGCCCGGGAGGCGGCCTCACCGGGGCGCGTCGCCCGCAGGCCGGAGATCTCGCGCCCGTCGAGCCTGACCCGGAGGTCGCCGGCGCCGCGCGCCCGGTAGGAGAGCGTCAGGTCGTAGTAGCCGTCGTGGCCGGCGGCGACGAAGAACCTGGCGCGCGCGTCGCCGCCGAGGGCGACGGCGGGACCCTGGCCCTCGCGGGTGATCCGGGCGCCGCCGGACAGCCGCGCCTCGTCGGCGGGGTACGCCGCCCGCTCTTCCCCGGTGATCTCGGTGAGGTCGAACCTGTCGAGAGTGATGTCGCTGCCGGGCAGTCTGGTCGTGCCGTCGGCGCTGGTGCGCAGGGACAGTTGGTGGGTGCCGGCGGTCAGCTGGATCTCCACGTCGGTGCGGCCCCGGTAGGTCCAGCCGAGGTTCGCGGAGTACTGCACGAGCTGGCGGAAGGCGCCGTCCACGAACAGGGCGTGCCTGCCCGGGGCCTTGTTCGCGCCCTGGTAGACACCGAGCCGGTAGCGGCCGTCGCGGGGGACGGTGACGGGGAACGTCACGGCGGAGCCGGTCTGGTTCATGGCGCCGACGTCCCGCTTGCCGGAGGTCGCGTACTTCTGCGGGTCCGCCGTGGTGTCCTGGTCGAAGGCCCGGGCCGCGGTGAGGGTGGCCGACTCCGCCTCGGCCGACGCCGTCCACGGCGCGTCCGGACTCGGGGCGGCGCCGCTGGAGGGGACGATCGTGACCCGGTAGGCGGCCATGACGTCGCCGCCGGGCAGGTCCACCTGGAGGCTGCCCGACGGCACGGCCGCGCGCCTGGCCGCGATCACGGGCGGCTTGAGAGCGTCGCCCTCGTACCCGGTCCAGGTCGTCCTGGACACGACGACGTCGACCTGGGTGCCGAAGACGTCCCGGCCGAGCCCGGAGACGTCGAGCCGGACCGGCTCGGAGCCGCCGCCGACGAGGATGGTGCCGCGCCGCGCCGAGGCGTCGACGGCGGCCACGGCCTGGACCGTGTCGGCCGCGTTCAGCCGCGGCGGGGTCGCCCTCACCGTCTCCCCGGTCAGGTCCGCGTACCACTTGAGCAGCCACCAGCCGCCGTTGGCCTGCCTGGTGCGGACGGCGTGGTCGTCGAGGTTGCCGGCGTAGGTCCAGTAGGCCATGTCGGCGTCGACCTTGGTGTCCTCGAACAGGGAGATCCACTGGATCATCTGGCCGGGGACGGACATGTCACGCCGGTTGCCGTACTCGTCGATGTTGACGGGCAGCGGGCCGAAGCCGAGCTCGCGTTCCAGCTGCCGGTAGTGCGCGTGGTGGGCGCGGTAGTCGGCGAGCCGGTCGCGCTGCAGTTCGTGCCAGGCCATGATGTCCGGCAGGCAGTTCCCCTCGGGGTCCCCCGCGCAGGTGGCGCCCTTGGCCCAGGTGAGGAAGTCGCGGAGGCGGCCGGGGTTGTAGCCCGCCTCGTTGGGGCCGACGATCCGGGCGGTGGGGTCGATCGACCGGATGCGCTCGAACACGGCCTTCCAGTCGCTGAAGAACTTCTGCTTCAGGGTGTTCCAGTTCTGGTACCAGATCAGGTCGGGCTCGTTGAACGGCACCCAGACGAACTTGTCCTTGTCGCGCGGCCGCTCCCGGACGACCTTGCGGACCATCGCGTCGACCTTGGCGAGGTAGTCGTCGATGCCGCGGTTCTCGTACGGCCACTGGCTGTAGACGTCCTGCATGTAGATGACGACCTCCTCACCGCCGGCGGCGAAGAAGGAGTCGGCCACGACGAGCGCGTCGCCGTTGGGGTGCTGGTCGCCGTCCGGCGCCTTCTGGGCGACGGTGCGCGGCCGGGCGCCCGCGAGCAGCGCATCCCCCGGCACGCCCGGGTCCGCCAGGCCGTAGAGCATGCCGGTCGCCCCGCCGTGGACAGGCCCGGTGCGCTGCGCGAAGTCCACCGTGACCACGTCGGGGGCGGCCGACGCGCCGGCCGGGGCGGCGGTCAGGGCGGCGAGCGTCACGATGGCCGCCGCCGTGCAGGCATGCCGGAGTAACGGATGGAGGTGCATGGCTGTCCTCTCCTGAAGGGGGGTGATGCGCTTACTTGACGGCTCCGCCGGTGATCCCGGAGATGATCCTGCGCTGCGCGACGGCGAAGACGGCCAGCAGCGGGAGGCTCATCAGGATGATGTAGGCGAAGATCAGGTGCCAGTTGTTGAGATACAGGCCGGCGTTGGCGACCTGGAACAGGTTGAGCGGCAGCGTGTCGAGGCGGCCGCCGACGACGAAGAAGGCGTAGAAGACGTCGTTCCACACGTACAGGCAGATGAGGATGGTCGCCGTGGCCAGGACCGGGCGCAGCAGGGGCAGGATGACCGAGACGAACACGCGTACGGGTCCCGCGCCGTCCATCCGGGCCGCCTCCTCCAGCGACAGCGGCACGGTCCTGATGAAGCCGGTCACGAAGAAGATGACGGTCGACAGGTAGATGCCGGCGTAGACGCCGATCATGCCGGCGGCGCTGCCGGCCAGGCCGAGCTGGCGCAGCAGGAGCACGATGGTGACGACGGCGGGCGGCAGCACGATGCCGCTGATGGCGAGCGCGTACAGCACCGCGTTGAGCCGGCCGGTGCGGCGGGCCAGGATCCACGACGCCATCGAGCCGAGCGTGAGCACCAGCGCGACGGACGGGACGACGACGAGCAGGCTGCCGAGGAAGGCCGCCGGCACCTCGCCCTGCTGCCAGACCTGGGCGAGGTTCTCCCCCAGCCGCCAGCGCGCGGGCGGGGAGAGGTCCGGCGACAGGGCCTCGCCCTGGGACTTGCCGGCGGTCACGACGATCAGCCACAGCGGCACGCCCATGACGGGCACGACGAGCGCGACGACGGCGATGGGGCGCAGCCGCGCGGCGAGCCCCCGGGAACGGGACGGCGGGACGCGGCGGCGGACGGCCCCGAAGGCCGGAACTGTCACGTGATGTCCTCCCTCTTGCGCAGGACGCGGATGACCGGGAAGGCCAGCAGGGCCACCATCAGGAAGAGCACCAGGCTCATGGCGGTGGCCTGGGCGAACAGGCCCTGGCCGAAGGTGCGGTAGATGAAGATGTTGAGGATCTCGGTGCTGCGCGCGGGCCCGCCGCCGGTGAGCGCCTGGACGATGTCGAAGCCGTTCATGGAGCCGAGCAGCGCGGTGGCGACGTTGAAGGTGACGGCCGGCGCCAGCAGCGGGAAGCGGACCGACCAGAAGGCCTGCCAGGGCGAGGCGCCGTCGATGCGGGCGGCCTCGGTGACGTCCTCCGGGATGGTCTTGAGCCCGGCCAGGTAGATGAGCATCGACAGGCCCATCCACTTCCAGGCGTGGATGGCGGCGGCCAGGACGAGCGTCCAGGTGGTGCTGCCCAGCCAGGCGACGGTCACGGGCTGCCCGGTCACGGCCGAGAGCAGGTCGTTGAGGCTGCCGTCCGGCTTGAGCAGGGCCTGGAAGACGTACCCGACGGCCAGCGCGGACATCAGCACGGGGATGAGGAAGATCAGCCGGGCGGTCCGGTTGAGCCAGGTGTCCTTCTCCAGCAGGACGGCCAGGCCGAAGCCGAACAGGTTCTGGAACAGCGCCACCAGCGCGGCGTAGACCACCGTGACGCGCAGCGAGGCGACCAGGGTGCCGTCCGACAGCAGGAAGCCGAAGTTGTCGAAGCCGGCGGGACGGATGTCGCTCTTGAAGCTGGACCAGTCGGTGAAGGCGTAGACGAAGTTGAACAGCGTGGGCAGGAAGAAGAACACGAACAGCAGGGCGAACGCCGGCGCGAGGAACCACATCGGGTGCGTGCGGCCGCGCCCGGCCCCGGCGGGCCCCTGCCGTCTGCCGGGCGCGCCGCGTGCTGCGGGCGGGCGGGTGAGCGTCTCCTGACCGGTCGGCACGAGCGGCTCCTTGATGAGGTGGAGCGGCGGGAGCCCGAGGCCTCCCGCCGGGACGGGCGTGGGTCAGAAGCCGGTGGCCCCGGCCGCCTTGGCGAGCTGGGCGAACTGCTTCTGGGTGGCGGCGGCCACCTCCTCGGGGGTCAGGCTGCCGACGACCATGTCCGCCAGATTGAGGTACAGGTCGGGGTTGGCCACCGCGAGTGCCTGCATGGAGCCGGCCGACCCGCCCAGCGAGGCGTGCACGTCCAGCAGCGCCTGCGGCACGCCGTCCGGGCTGGGCAGGTCCGTACGCAGCGAGACGGTCTTGCGGTCGGCCGCGAACCCGGCGTAGCCGGGCCCCATCCAGTACGCGAGCAGCTGCCGGGCGGCGGCCTCGCGGGCGGCGTCACCGGTGCGGAAGGCGACCAGGGCGTTGGACTGGTCGGGGATGAAGGTGCCGACGTTGCCCGACGGCGAGATCGGGAAGAAGCCGATCTTCTCGTCCAGCTCCGCGGTGCCGGCCTTGGCCTGCAGCTGGCCGAAGAACGAGTTCACCTGCATCACCATCGCGGCCTCGCCGGACAGCAGCGCCTCGCCCTGGTCCTCGAACGTCGCCGTCTTGATGTCGGCGTTGAAGAGCCCTTCGTCGATCAGGGCCCGGTACTTCTTGATCGCGTCCAGGATGGTCTTGTCCTCGAAGGTCTCCTTGCCGGTGTTGACCCGGTCCCAGAGGCCGTCCTTGGCGGCGTCGGCGAGCTGGACCTGCACCCACCACTGGGTGGCCCACTTGTCGCCGGCCATCTCGAAGAACGGAGTGACGCCCTTGCCCTTGAGCGTGCGGGCCACCTCGACCATCTCGTCGAAGTTCTTCGGCGTCCCGGTGATGCCGTTGGCGGCGAAGACCTCCTTGTTGTAGTAGACGCCCTCGACGGCGGGGCTGGTGATGAGCGCGGCGTACCGGGTCTCGTCCAGCAGACCCGTGATGTCGCGCAGCTCGGGCGAGAGCGTGGAGAGCCAGGGGGCGCCGTCGAGCGGCTGGAGGTTGGCGCGGGCGTTGAGCGCGGTGAGCATGGACGCGGTGGGCTGCCAGAAGGCCAGGTCCGGCTTGTCGCCGGTGGCCACCTTGGTCTGCACGCCCTGCTCGTAGGGGTCGGGGATGGTGACGACCTCGACCTTGGCGCCGGTGGCCTGGGTGAAGGCGTCGATGACGGCCTTGGGCGCGGTGTTGCTGTTCTGCGCGGCCCAGATGGTGAGCGTGGTCCCGTCCAGGCGTGCGGCGGGCGAGGGCCAGGCCGCCGGTGAAGCGCCTTCGGCGGGCGCGGCGGGGCCGGCGGCGGGATCGCTGCAGGCCGTGACGGCCAGGACGAGGGCCGCGGCGGTGGCGAGGCGCTGTACGAGCTTCACGGTTTGTCTTCCTTTATCCGCGTTCGGCAACGATAGTGCCGAACGTCCCGTTCGGGGGGTCAGCGGGGACGGAGGTGCAGGATGCGGGCGGAGGGAGCGGCGCCGGCGGTGACGGTCAGCTCGCCGGCGCGCGCGTTCCACGCGTGGGTCCAGCCGTCCGCCGCGGCGGGGTAGGCGATCTCCACGTGCAGAGCTCGCCCGGTCAGGTGAGGCAGCGGGAGCACCGTGGCGCCCGTGGCGCCGGGTCTGCGCCAGACGCCCAGGTGCGTGGCGTCGCCGGCGCGCAGGCCGAGGGCGAGCCAGGGGTCGTCCCAGCCCGGCAGGCCCAGCGGCCAGCACGGCATGGCGCGGGGCAGGTCGGCCCTGAGGCTCTGGTGGAGCCGGAGGCCCTCCCGGACGAGGGCGAGCTGGCCCGGGGTCATCCGGTGCAGGTTGCCCGACAGGTAGAGGCGGCCCAGGATGCCGGTGCACAGGGTGAAGACGATCTCCTCGTCCGCCATCCAGGGCTGGGGGTAGGCCCAGTTGGCGGCCTGCTCGGGCAGCACCGACAGCGGCGCGGCGACCGCGATCGGCGGGTAGCGCAGGAAGTCCCGCTGGTCACTGGTGGACTGCAGGTTGAGGCGGGCCAGCATCGCGTAGTCCATGCGCATCGCGCCCGAGCCGCAGTTCTCCAGCACGAGGCGCGGATGGCGGTCCAGCACGCTTTCCAGCCAGGCCAGGTGGGCCCGGTTGTGGGCGAGCAGCCCGGCGCCGGCGCTGGTGGCGCCGAGGTCGGTGCCCGCACCCGGGTTGATGTTGTAGTCCAGCTTGAAGTAGCCGACGCCCAGCTCCTCCACCAGCCGGTCCACCACCTGGTCCAGGTGCGCGACGGCGGCCGGGTGGCGCAGGTCCAGGTGGTAGCGGCCGTGCTCGGCGACGCGGGCGCCGCCGCGCTGCAGGAACGCCTCGGCGGGCAGCTTGCCGGCCATCGGGCTGCGCACGCCGATGACCTCCGGCTCCAGCCACAGCCCCGGGGTCATGCCGTGGCCGGTGATGCGGGCCAGCACCTCCTCCAGGCCCCGGGGGAACCGCGTCCGGGAGGGCTCCCACTCCCCCACGCTGTCCCACCAGTCGCCCCCGTCGTCGTACCAGCCGGCGTCCACGCAGAACACCTCGGCCCCGGCGGAGGCGGCGGCGTCGACGAGGGGCAGCAGCTTGTCCGTCGTCGGGTCGCCCATCACCGTGTTCATGTAGTCGTTGAACACCACGGGCAGCGCGATCCGGTCGGGATGGGGGCGCACCAGGGCGCGGCGGTGCGCGGTCATGGCCGCCACCGCGCCCTCCACGCCGCCGGCCGAGACGGCGACCGAGACCGGCACGGTGGTGAACGACTCGCCGGGCGCGAGCAGCTCGCTCCACTGGTGGTCGGCGTCGGCCGGCCCGGACAGCGCCACGTACGCGCCGTCCAGCCGGTCGCCGATCTCCCAGCGCCAGGGGCCGTTGTGCTCGATCTGCCACAGCCAGGTCTGTCCGCTCCCCCGGTCGGTCAGCCCGCCCATGGGCACGTGCCGGCCGCTGGACCAGGTGCCGGTGCTGGTCAGCGCGAACGCGCCCCGGCCGTGCTGGCCGTGCCCCGCCAGGCCGAGATCGGCGATGCGCGCGCCGAGCGGTTCCCTGGTCCACCGGCTCTCCCCCAGCCATTCGCTGCTCGCGTACAGCACGTCGAGGTCGGCCACCGGCCGGCCCAGGAAACCCGCGGCGAAGGACGTGACGGCCAGCAGCAGCACCGGCTCCCGGCCCAGGTTGGTCACCCGTACCGACGCCTGCACGGCCGGCACCCCCTCCCGGGAGCGGAGCGTCACCTCGGCGGCGAGCCCGGACGCCTCGTCGCGCATCCGCAGCCGCAGCTCGTGCCGGCCGCCCTCCGCCGACTGCGCCGCGCCCGCGTAGCGCAGCCGGCAGCCCACCGCCGTCTCCGACAGCCGCTGCGAGGCCCTGGCCCGGCCCTCGCCCGGGACCAGCACCTCGACCAGAGGTTGCGACACCCGCGCGGCCAGGGCGGGCGGCCCCGCCGACAGCTCACGCAGCACCACCGGGCGATCCGGATGGATCTCCACCACGGCGGCGAGGCCGGCATGGCCCCAGCGCAGGTGTTCGGCAACGTCGGCAGTCATCAGGACCTCGCTCTTCACTGGATGATGTGACCGGTCACATTGGCGAGTGTGATCGGTCACACGCCGCGAAGGGAAGACCTGTTTACGGGATCGTTACGTGGCGGTCCGGCGACTGGGCGGCGGCGCGGTGGACTCGCGCACCACCAGGCTCGGCGGCACGAGGGCCGGCCGGGGCTGCTCCTGACGGCCCAGCTCCGCGACGGCCGCGCGGAAGCAGGCCCGTCCCAGTCCTACGAAGTCCATGCGGACCGTGGTCAGCGCGGGGGTCGAGTAGGCGGAGCCGGGGATGTCGTCGAAGCCGACGATGCTCACGTCGCCGGGCACGTCCTTGCCCGCGTCGTACAGCGCCCGGCGCACGCCCTGGGCGATGTCGTCGTTGCCGCACAGGATGGCCGTCACGTCCGGGTCCGCCGCCAGCCGCCGCCCGGCGGCGTAGGCGGAGGCGATGTCCCATCCGCAGCCGAGCACCTCGGGGATGTCGGCCCCGGCCTGACCCAGCGCGTCGCGCCAGCCCGCCAGCCGGCCGCCCGAGCCGCCCTCCGACGGGATGGCGACGTGGTGGACGGTGCGGTGGCCCAGCGCCAGGAGGTGCCGGGTGGCATCGGCCGCGGCGCGGCGCTCGTCCAGCGCGATCGCGACCCGTCCCCGCTCGGGCGCGGCGGGCTCGGCGGCGGCGACGGCGGGGACGTGGTCCGGCAGCGCCTCCAGCACCGCGACGCCGATCGGGTCGAACGCGATCACCACCACGCCGCCCGCGCTGGGGTCGGCGACGTAGTCGGCCGCCTGCTTCACCTCGGCGGGCTCGGCCGACTCCACCACCCTGACGCCCACGGCCATGCCCTCCGCCCGGGCGGCCTCCTCGATGCCCTGCAGCGTGGCGGCGTAGCCGTACAGGACGGTGTTGGACGTCACCACGGTGATGCCGGGGGCGCGGCCCAGGCTGAGCGCGCGGGCGGCCCGGCTGGGCCGGAACCCGAGCTGCTCGATGGCCGTCAGCACGGCGGCGCGGGTCTCGGGCCGCACCCGCGGCGACTCGTTCAGCACCCGGGAGACGGTCTGGTAGGACACTCCGGCGGCGGCGGCGACGTCGCGGATGCTGGGCACGGCGACCTCTCGGGAGCGGGACGCGCGTCGGGGTGTCGGAGTCACGGTCACATCGTAATTCCGGGCCCGATCGCGCTCAGCCGGCCACCCGCTGCGAGGCCAGGTCGGCGACCCTGATGCCGAGCTCCGGCACGATCGGCTCCCGCTCGGCGGCGCGCAGGACGTCGGCGAGCTCCCAGGAGACCGCGCCGTCGCCGCGGAAGGCGAGGGCCCGCAGGCCGGGCTCCTCCCCGGTGGCGAGCACCAGGTCGGCCCCGCTCGGCCAGGTGAAGCGGGAGATCCCGGGCTCCAGCGGGGTCTCGGCGCCGCCGAGGACGTCGCGGAGCACCCGGCGCACCGGGTCCCACCGCGACACCTGCCCGGCGACCGCGGGCAGGGCCGCCCAGGCGACCTCGGGTTCGGGCCACGGGGGCGTCAGGCTCAGGCCGGGCATGTCGCCGGCCAGCTCCTCCGGCATCTCCTCGGCCTGGGCCATCTGGACGAGGAAGCCGAGACCGGTGTCCTTGGGGTGCAGGAACGCCTCCTGCCATCCCTCGAAGTCCAGGTTGACGAGGATCGGCTCGAACCCGGCCGCGCCCGCCGCGCCGAGGCTGGCCCGGATGTCGCGCACCTTGAAGGTGATGTGGTGCGGGCGGGCCCGCGCGCCGGTGCCGTCGAGGAAGCGGCGGACGAACGACGCCGGGTCGGAGCCGGGCTGCAGCAGCTCCACCCGCATGCCGTTGGCGTACTCGATCTGCGCGGGGTTGAAGGCCCCGGCCTGCTCGAAACCGTGGCGCCAGCGGCCGCCGAAACGGCCGGCCAGGACCGGGCCGCCCTGGGTCCACCTCCGCACGGCCAGAGCGACATGATCCAGCGAGTAAGCCGTCATGAGACCCCTAATTTCGGACGAAAACCGTCTATTAGACGCTAAAGCGGGCGCCGGGCGGTGTCAAGATCCCGGAGCGCGGTAGTGGACGGCGGAGAGCACGAAGTCCACGGTCTCCTCGGCGTACGCGTCCTTGCGCGCGGCCAGGGAGGCCGTCTGGCTGATCGGCGTCGAGAGGAAACGGTTGGTCAGGACGCCGGCGACCGCGTCCAGCACGAGCGCGGGAGACGTGCCCGGCGGCAGTTCGCCGCGCTCGATGGCGCCGATCACGATGGCGCGGCCGATCCTGATGCGCTCGCGCTGGAACGTCTCCAGCGCCTGCCCGAACAGCTCGGGATAGACCCTGGCCTCGATCTGGGCCCTCAGGTAGACCAGCCCCTGGGGTTCGAGGTAGCTGTCGAGGATCTCGCCGGCCATCCGGATCAGGTCGTTCCGCAGCGAACCGGAGACCTTCTCCTCCGGATGGCGCGGAAGCCCCGTGGCCAGGGCGTCGACGATCAGCTTCTCCTTGCTCCCCCACCTGCCGTAGAGCGTCGCCTTGCCCACATGGGCCCGGCGGGCCAGCACGTCGAAGCTGAACCCCGCCCAGCCGACCTCCCCGTAGAGTTCGAGGGCCGCGGCGTGGACGCGGGTCTCGAGGTCGGGGTCCGGTGGACGGCCTCGTGCGCTCACGCTCCCAGTGTGCCAGATTCAGTGATCATCGCTCAGCGATCGGCGGCCTGCGCCATGGCCTCCACGGCGGACAGCAGCAGGTCGACGCCGAAGGAGTAGTAGGCGTCGAGGTCGGGAGGCCCGGTGAGGGTCGCCGCGAAGGCGGCCAGGTGAGGGTAGCGGCGGGGAGGCAGGCGTTCGAGGTCGAGGCGCTGCCGCCGGCTGAGCTCCGCGGCCTCCTCCTCGTCGCCGCCGGCGCCGCCGGGCTGGCAGGACACCATGGCCGTGGCGCCCATGAGCAGGTAGGTGGCCACCTGGTCGGCCTGCGGGAGGGTGAACCCGGCTTCGGTGAGCAACCCGATCACGGTGTCGGTGGCGCGGTGGTAGGCCTCGGCCGTGCCCTTGTCGATCACCGGCAGCAGGGCGGCGAGATAGGGGTGCGCGCGGGTCTGCTCGACCAGCGCGGTGACCACCGCGCGCAGCCGCTGCTGCCAGGGCCGGCCCGGGTCCACGTCGGCGACGAGCGCCGCGAGCAGGTGGTCGGCGAGCGCGGAGAGCAGCTCGTCCTTGTTCTTGACATGCCAGTAGAGAGCCGTCGGGGTGACGCCGAGGTCGGCGGCGAGGCGGCGGATGGTGACCGCCTGGAGCCCGTCGGTGGCGGCGATCTTCATCGCCCGCTCGACGACGGCCTGGCGGGTCAGCTTCTCCAGAGTCACCCGGCAACTCTACCTGTGCAATGTTCATGTACGGTGTTCATGAACGCTGTGCATGAACACTGGACAGGAGAGTCATGAAGGCCACACGACTGCATCGCCTCGACCGCTGGCTCTATCGGGGCGGGCGCCCCAACCGCCTGGCCCGGGCGATCAACCGGATCTGGGCCACCGTGTTCGCGGCGGGGATCCTGGGGACCGGCCGGATGGTGACCCTCCGGGTGAAAGGCCGGCGCACCGGCCGTGACGTCTCCTTCCCCCTGGTCGTCGCGGATCTCGGGGGTGAGCGCTACCTGGTGGCGATGCTCGGCCAGGACACCAACTGGGTGCGCAACGTCCGCGCGGCCGGAGGCCGGGCGGTCCTGCGCTACGGCCGCACCGAGGCCGTGCGCCTGGAGGAGGTGGAGCCCGGGTCGCGCGCGCCCATTCTGCGCCGCTACCTGGCCGTCTCGCCCGGAGGCCGCACCCACATCCCCGTGGATCAGGAGGCGCCGCTGGAGGAGTTCGAGCGGATCGCCGCGCGGTACCCGGTCTTCCGCGTCACGCCGGCATAGCGGAAGCCCGGCAGCCCGCTCGGACTGCCGGGCTTCCGGCTGTCACGCGGCGTTGCGCGCGGCGAGCGCGGCGCGGGCCGCCTCCACCTTCAACGCGTCCCGCTCGGGGTTGGCCAGCAGCGCGAAGAGCGCGCCGCCGGCGATGGCGATGCCGCCCGCCATCATGAACACGTCGAGATATCCGTCGGCCCCGGCCCCCGAGGCCTTGGCGGCGTCGAGCACCACGCCTGCCAGCCACGGCCCGACCACCGAGAGCAGGCCGCTCAGGGCGAGACCGATCGTCAGGACACTGGTGCGCTGCGCGGCCGGCACGATCTGGGCGAGCGTCGGGTTGGCGACGGCGTAGATGCTGGTGACCAGTCCGTAGCCGAGCATGAGCAGCGCCATGGGCCCGGCGACGCCGGAGACCAGCGGCAGGGCCAGCAGCGACAGGCCGCCGGCCGCCACCAGCGCGCCGCCGATGAGCACGCGGACCACCCGGGCCGGCACGCCCCTGCTGAGCGCCTTGTCCCCCAGCGGCCCGTACAGGAACAGGAACACCACCGACATGATGCTCGGCACCCCGAACAGCGACCCGGCCATGACGGCGGAGAAGCCCAGCCCCTCCTGGAAGTACGACGGGAGCCAGGTGAGCACGATGACCACGAGGATCCCGGCCGCGGTGAAGACGGCGAGGTAGCCGATGAAGGTGCCGGTCAGCAGGATGGACAGCAGCGGCGCGCGCCTGCCCACCGTGGGGTCGGCGGGGCCCTCCGCGACGGCCTCCGCCTTGGCGGGCGTCACGTCGTCGGCGTACGGGCCGACCTTGCCGACGAACGCCCAGGCGACGCACCAGACGAAGCCCATGATCGCCACGGTCAGGAAGCCGGCTTCCCAGCTGAACGCGGCGATGATGACGACGATGACCGGGGCGAAGATCAGCTTGCCGAAGGACGCCCCGGTGGTCAGGATGGCCGCCGGGAGGCCGCGCCGCTCGTTGGGCCACCAGGAGTAGGCGATCGAGTGCATCAGCGAGTTCGCCGGGGCGTCGGCCGCGCCGAGGATGAGCCTGGTCACCAGCAGCAGCCCGGCCGAGGCGGCGAAGAAGATGGGCAGCTGGAGCAGCGACCACACCAGCACGAGGGTGAAGAGGGTGTTCTTGAGCGGCAGCCGGTCCGCCACGAAGGCGAACAGCAGTGCCGCGATCGGGCTGAGCAGGCTCGCCGCGCTGCTGATGGCCCCGAACTCGGCGGCCGTCAGGCCGAGGTCCGCCATCGCGGGCTGCGCGACCAGCCCCAGGATGGCGCGGTCGAGATAGCTGATCAGGGTGCAGCCGAGCAGCATGAGCGTGATGACCCACGCCACGACCGGCCGGTGCTTCGGCGGATCCGCCACCGTGGCGGTGTCGGGGTTGCCTGGTTCGCTCTGCGGTGGAACACGCTCACTGACCATGCGGGGCTCCTTGCGGTGACGTCGCCGGCCGCACGCCGAAGGGCAGGAAGGCATGCGGGCGGGATGTGTGGCGGAGGGCTGGGGGGCTCCCGGGCGTCAGCCGGGAGGCGAGGCGGAAGACGCGCCCGGCTCGTGGCGGTTTCCAGGCGTGGCGGAAGGTCTTGTGGACCGTGCCAAAGGCATGCGTGACGAGGGCGCCGGCACCCCGCCCGCAGGCGTCTTCCGGTAGCTGGAGCGATGAGCTATGGAGCTGGTTTCGTGGCGGTACGCTGGGAATTTAATTTGGACGAAATGCGTCTGCAAAGAGACGCTAAGTCCCGCCCCGCGGAGTGTCAAGAGTGCCGTGGCCAGAGCCCCGCCTAATTTCGGACGATCATCGTCCGCGTACTCAGGGGGTCCAGCCCAGGAACGTCCCTCCCGCGGACATGGCGGTCCACCAGAAGGCCAGCGAGACCACCGGCACCAGCAATCCCCACGGGGAGCTGGCCCGTACCGCCTGGACCGCGGCCACCAGCAGGGCCAGCCACACCGCGAACAGCACGATGATCGCCCAGAGGGGGGCCATGAGACCGCTGGAGACGTAGAAGGGCACCAGCGTGCCCAGGTGGCCGGCCAGCCCCAGCCAGCTCGCCACGCGTCGCGCGACCGTACTCATGCGGGAAAGATCCCAGGTCCACATCACGAGCCGATGTCGGTGACCAGGGCACGACGGTCACGGCCGCCCGGCCACGCGGGTTCCGCGCCCCGGGCAGCCGGTGAACCCGGCCTCGGCCAGGTGGCGGAGCAGCGCGTGGACGGTGCCGGTCCAGGGACGGGCGGGGCGCCTGACGGTCCGGCCGGCCGCGGGGAGCGGCCCGGAGGATGACGCGGCGTGCACCAGTTCTCCGCCGCGCCACCGGTTTCACGTCCGCCCGGCCCTTCTGACGAGCAGCCAGATGAGGTACCCGCCGCCGATCACCGTCGTGACCACCCCGACCGGCAGCGAGATGGGGGCGAACACGGCCTGCGCCACGAGGTCCGCGGCCAGCAGCAGCACCGCGCCGGTCAGCGCGGCGGGCATCAGCGCCACCCCCGCCGTCCCGGCGAGCAGCCGGCCGATCTGCGGCGCGGCGAGCGCGATGAACACGATCGGCCCGGCGACCGCCGTCACCGTGGCCGTGCAGCCGACGCCGGCCAGCACGAGCAGCAGCCGGAGCAGGTTCAGCCGCACCCCTGACGCGACCGCGAGATCGTCGCCCAGCGCGGCCTGGCGCATCCCGGACGACAGCGTCACCAGCAGCAGCGTCAGCGCGCCGATGACCAGGAACGGCAGGACGAGCTCGGCCCAGTCGACCCCGTTCAGCGAGCCCGCGCTCCACCCGGTCGCGGCCATGGCCACCTCCAGCTCGGCCCGCAGCACGATCCAGGAGTTCAGCGCGGTCAGCATGGCGTTCATGGCGATGCCGATGACGATCAGCCGCATGCCGCTGAGCCCGGAGCGCAGCGACAGGAAGTAGACGGCCGCCGCCGCGGCCAGGCCGCCCGCGACGGAGCTGACGGAGAGCTGCGCGGAGGTGCCGCTCAGCACGGTGATGGCGAACAGCGCGCCAGTGTAGGAGCCGGCGTCGAGCCCGATGATGTCCGGGCTGCCGAGGGCGTTCCTGGTGAGGTTCTGGAAGATCGCCCCGGCCAGCCCGAGCGCGGCTCCGAAGACCAGCGCGGCGGCGACCCTGGGCAGCCGCCAGTCGCGGACCACCACGACGGAGTCGCCGTGGCCGGCCAGCGCCGCGAGCACCTCACCGGGATGCGACCACGAGGCGCCGAAGCACAGCGCCGTGAACGCCAGCGCCAGCGCCGCCGCCACGAGCGCGAGCGACGCCACCAGCGGCCGCCGCGCCACCCTGATCGAGTACGTGCCCGCACGCAGCACGACATGACCGGTCATGACCGCACCGCCCCGCGCCGTCGTACCGCCCAGATGAGCACCGGCGCGCCGAGGAACGCGGTGACCACGGCCACCGGCACCTCCCCCGTCGGGAGCAGCACGCGGGCGGCGATGTCGGAGACCAGCAGCAGGACCGGCCCCAGCACCATCGTGTAGGCCATCAGCCACGGGATCGACGCGCCCGCCGCCCGGCGGGCCAGGTGCGGCACCATCAGCCCGAGGAACGCGATCGGCCCGGCGGCGGCCGTGGCCGCGCCGGCGAGCAGGGTGACCAGCACGAGCACGCCGAACCGGGTGCGCGCGAGGTGCCCGCCGAGCGCCCTGGCCACGTCGTCGCCGAGGACCATCGCGTTCAGCGGCCTGGTGATCGCCACGGAGCAGGCGAGCGCCACCGCGATCGTCCAGAGCGCGAGCGTCAGCGGCTGCTGCTCGTGCCCGGCCAGCCCTCCGACGGACCAGAACCGGAACGTGTCGAACACGTCGGGCAGCATCAGCCGCATGCCGAGCGAGACGCCCGCGAGGACGGAGCTGAGCGCCACACCGGTCAGAACCAGCCGCAGCGGCGAGGTCGAGCCGACGGCGTAGACGGCGACCGAGGCCAGCACGGCGCCCGCGAAGGCCAGCCCGAGCTGCCCGGCCGGGCTCCCGGCCAGGCCCAGCACGGCGCCGACGGTGATCGCGAACCCCGCGCCGGCGGTCACCCCGAGGATGCCCGGCTCGGCCAGCGGGTTGCGGGTCAGCGTCTGGACCAGCGTGCCCGCGGTGCCCAGGGCGGCGCCCACGAAGATGCCGAGCACCGTGCGCGGGACCCGGATCCCGCGCACGATCTGGTGCTCGCCGGTCCCGGCGTAGGCGGTGAAGGCGCGCCAGACCTCGGCGGGCGCGATGGCCTGGGCGCCGACGGACACGCTCGCGCCCGCCACGACGAGCAGGAGCACGAGGGCGGCCACGAGGATGGCCGCCCGTCGCCGATCAGTCTTCAAGCCCCGCGACTCCACGCTTCCAGTAGCCGGTGAACAGCGAGTCGAGCCGGCCCGCGCTCCACTGGCGCAGCGGCCTGATGTCGCCCGCCTCGCCGGCCGCGTACAGGAAGACCGGCACGGGCGGCAGCGTGAGGGACTGGACCGTGCCGGCGAGCGAGGAGTGCCCGTTCTCGCGGACGAGCCAGATCACCTCCACGCCGTCGCGCTCGGCGAGCGGGTAGGCGTGCTCGGCGGGGTCGTCGGTCTCGATCACGAGGTGCGCGGACACGCCGGGCGGCGACTCCTCCAGCCACCGCGCCGCCGCGGGCAGCGCGGTCGCGTCGACCGCGAACACGTAGTGGCCGTACGTGTGCGGGAACGCCTTGGCTCCGGGCGGTCCGGCGATGGACACCTCGTCGCCCACCTGGACGGTGGCCGCCCACGTGGCCGCCACGCCGCCGTCGTGCAGCACGATGTCGAGGTCGATCTCGCGGGAGTCGGCGTCGTACCGCCGGATGGTGTACGTGCGCGTGGTGGGCGAGGGGTCGGGCCAGTCGAGCATCTGCTCGTCATTCGGCACGGGGAGGCGCAGGGTGCCGTCAGCGTCCGGGAAGACGATCTTCACGTGGTCGTCGGCCTGGTAGCTGTGGAACCCCTCCAGCTCCGGGCCCCTGAGCGTGAGCCGCAGCATGCGCGGGGTGATCAGCTCGCGGGCGGCGACCGGGGCCGTGCGGATGCCGATCGGGTAGCCGACGCGGGCGACGCCGTTGCCGTTGACGTGGTGCTCGGCGACCCGTTCCCTGGGGTTGTGGCGCTCCATCCTCATGAGGCGAGCAGCGGCGCGAGCGCCTCGTCGACGGCGTCCAGGGTCTTCATCGCCGACTCGTAGGTGGCGGCCTCGGTGTAGCGGATCGGGAAGACCTTGCCGGCCTTGACCGCGGGCAGGCCCTTCCACAGCTCGGAGTCGAGCACGTACTTCACGGCCTCGCTCGGCGTGCCGTCGTCCTGGACCGAGTAGGTGATGGCGTCGGCCTCGCCGAGGCTCTGGGGCAGCTCCTCGATCGAGGGGTACTCCGAGACGTCGCCGGAACCGCCGGTCTTCTCCTTGACCTCGCCGTAGTAGGTGACGCCGACGTCCTCGATGATGTTCGGGCCCCACGACCCGGAGAACTCCCGATGGAACGTGCCGTCGGAGATGTCCCCGTACGCGCCAACATGGCCGAACTTCAGGCCCGACACCGCGTCCTTGTACTTGGCCGTGAATTCGGCGGCCTTCTTCTCGTACGCGGTCTTGGCGGCGTCGAAGTTCGCCGAGCGGCCCGCGGCGTCGGACTGGCGGCGCGAGAGCTCACGCCACGCCGACGGCACCGTCGGGCCGATCACGGCCACCGGGGCGATCGACTTCAGGCGTTCGACGTCCACGTCGGCGAGAACCGGCTTGGGAACGCCGATGACGATCAGGTCGGGCTTGACCTTGGCGATGGCCTCGTAGTTGGTCTCGGCGGCGGACTCCCCCGCGACCTTCTCCAGGCCGTTGTACGTCGCCAGGTCCTCCTCGGACATCAGCGGCAGGCCGCGCTTCCACGTGGAGATGCCGACCAGGGCGGCGTCGGCCTCGATCAGCACGGGCACCGCGTACCCGGTCGCGACGACCCGCTTGGGGTCGGCGGGGATGGTGATCTCGCCGTCGTCGACGGTGAAGGTCCGGGTCGCGGCGGCCTCGGCGGGCTGCTCACCGGACTCGGCCGTACCGCAGCCGGTCGCCAGGGCGAGCGCGAGGGCCACGGCGCCGGCGGTGCGCCAGGGCAGGGCAGAACGCATCAGAAACATTCCTCGGAACAGGGTGAAAGGCCAGGCCACGAGTTGGCCGAGGCATGGTTAGGCTACCCTTACCTAAGTTGCTTGTGATGTCGACGGGAGGTCAGCCGATGTCGCTGAGACGTCAGACCGTGTCCCTGGCGGGGCCGACGGGCGCCGATCCGCTCCGGTGCGAGGAGTACGGCTACGGTCTCGGCCGGCCCACCGGCGTCCTGGTGCTCAAGTACCGGTCGGCGACCGTGCTGGAGTTCGGCGAGAGCCGCGAGGACTTCCTCCACCAGCTCTACTGGTCGCCCGACGGCATGCTGTCGGCCAGGCACGGAGCGCAGGCGCAGTTCGTGGGCCCGCGTGAGGCGTTCTGGGCGCACCGCGCGGTCACCCACGAGGTGCGCGCGGCCGACCGGCAGACGGTCTACCGGATCTGCCTGCGCGAGGTCCCCGCGGCGCTCGGCGGGCTGCGGGCCGGAGCGGTCTCCGTCGCCCCCGAGGCGGCCAGGCTGATCGAGGCCATCGCGCGTCCCGGTCACGACGAGGCCGCCGCCCTGGAGGCGCGTGCCCGCATCATGGCCGGGGTCGCCCCGGCGGGCGCGGAGCCCGCCGGGCACCCCGGCTCGGGCACCGGCTTCGCGCTGGCGGTCGTGCGCGAGCTGTCGCACAACCCCGGCGAGAGCGTCCGCCTCGACGAGTGGGCCGAGCGGCTGCACGTCAGCGTCAAGACGTTGCAGCGCGACTTCGAGCGCGAGTTCGGCATGCCCTACTCGCGGGTGCGCACCAAGCTGCGGCTGCGCACCTCGCGCGCGCTGCTGGAGACCCGGCCGGTGTCGGAGGTCGCCCGCCGGGTCGGCTACTCCAGCCCTTCGGCGTTCATCACGGCCTTCGTGAAGGAGTACGGCTGCACGCCCGGACGCTACTCGGCCAGGTAGTCAGGAGAGCAGGGCGCGGGCCAGGGCGTTGCCCTCTCCCGGCGCGACCGGCTGCTTCAGGAACACCGGCCCCTGGGACATGAAACGCGGCCGGGTGCCGCGGTGCTCGTCGGCGGCGTGCACGGTCAGCGGGTGCAGGAGGTACATGTCGCCGGGCAGGCCGGTCGCGTGGGCCACCGGGCGGTCCTTGGAGGCGGCGTCGAGCAGCGGCCCGGCCTCGAACGGGTCGAGCACCCGCTCGCCCAGCGCCTCGGCGGCGTCGCGGTGCGAGCCCACCCGGACGCGGGTCGGCGCGTCGTCGTCGCCCACCTCCGACAGCAGCACGAGCAGCAGCATCGTCTCCGGCCGGCCCGACACGGCCCACGAGCCGTCGGGCCTGGCCACCGAGGCGTCGATGTGCCAGCCCCGGTCGTCGACCGGCGCCTTGCCGGGGAAGCGGATCGGCATGTTGCCGAGGGCGGCGCGCGGCACCCATCCACCGGGCCCGGCGATCTCGTCGAGCGCCTCGCGCAGCCGCGGGCTGCGCGCCAGCTCGCCGAAGGCGCCATGGCCGGTCATGTCGGCGGTCCACACCACCGGCTCCCGCCAGGCGGCGGGGTCGTCGGGCGAGAGCCCGATCTGCTGCCACACCTGCGCACTGGCCGCGTCCGCGACCTCACGGGGCACGGCCGCCTCCAGCTTGGCGAATCCTTCGGTCACGAACCGGTCGACGTCCACGACAGTCATGCGAGCCACACTAACGACGCCGTCCACCGGTTTTCAGCGATCTCCGCACGGCGCGAAGGATCGGCGGTAGGCGGCGGGAGTCGTACGCACCAGGGTGTGGAAGCGTCTGCGGAGGTTGGCGGCCGACGACAGGCCGACCCTGGCCGCGATCGTCTCCACGGGGAGGTCCGTCTCCTCCAGGAGGGTCCGGGCCGCCGCGACGCGCTGCTGGAGCAGCCAGCGGCCGGGGGTGACGCCGAGCTGCCCGGCGAACCGGCGGGCGAGCGTCCGGGGGGAGATGCCGGCCTGGGCGGCGAGGTCGCCGACGCCGAGCGGCTCGTGCAGCCGTTCGAGCGCCCAGTCGAGGACGAGGGCGAGCGACTCCGGCGGGTGGCCGTCGCGGTCCTGGGCGGCGTACTGGAGCTGGCCGCCCTCACGGTGCGGCGGCATGACCATGTGCCGGGCGATCCTGGCGGCGTGCGCGGCGCCGTGGTCGGCGCGGGCCAGGTGCAGGCACAGGTCGATGCCCGCGGCGGTGCCCGCGCTGGTGGCGACGTCGCCCAGGTCGATGTAGAGCGTGTCGGGCTCGACCTGGACATCGGGGAAGCGCGCGGCGAGGTCGGCGGCCATCCGCCAGTGGGTGGTGGCCCTGCGGTGGTCGAGCAGCCCCGCCTGGGCCAGGAGGAACGCGCCGGAGCAGATCGCGACGATGCGGGCGCCGCGCCGGTGCGCCCGCCGCAGCGCGTCGATCACGGCGGGCGGCGCGGGGCGCTCGCGGTCCTGCCAGCCGGGGACGACCACCGTGTCCGCGGTCTCCAGCGCGGCCAGCCCCAGGCGTACGACCATGTCGTAGCCCGCCAGGGTCGGGACCGCGCCCGGCCGCTCCCCGCACACGGCGAACGCGTAGCGGGCGGGCAGCCCGGGGCGGCTCATGCCGAAGACCTCGGCGGCGCAGGCCAGCTCGAACGTTGACTGCGGCGGCAGCACCAGGGCGGCCACCCGGTGAACACTCATGGCAGAAAAGTACCCGAAGGCGTCATTCCAGACACTGGGCCACGGGGGCCCGCCGTCGCGACGATGGGTCCCATGACGCGAGAGCCCGATGATGTTCAGGTCCTGCACGTGGACGAGGTCGAACCGGTCGAGGTGGTCCCCGGGATCATCCGGCGGCGCCTGCCCGCCACGGAGTGGGCGCGCGGGTGGATGTACGACTTCGCCCCGGGGACGGAGTGGCCGGAGGACGACGTCCACGACGGGGAGGAGCGCTATTACGTGATCTCCGGAGAGTTCGTCGACCGGGGGCGGCGGCTCGGGCCGGGCAGCTACGTGGTGTTCGCGCCCGGCAGCACGCACCGTCCGCGCACCGAGACCGGCGCCCGCATGCTCGGCATCAGCATCATGACCCGCTGACCGGCTTCCGGCCGCCCACCACCGCCACGGGGCACGGGACGCGCCCCTGGAACACGCCCGCCACACCGGCGCGCGTGGCGTGCTCACGGCCGGCGACCACGAGAGAGGCGGACGCCCCGGCGGCGAGCGGCTCGGTGCGCACGCCCGGGTGGCGCGCCGCCTGCTCGGCGAGGTCCGCCGAGGCGGCGAGCGGCAACTGGCGCAGGGCGGCCTCCTCGAACGCGAACTCCAGGACGGCCGCGTCCGGCACCGGGTCGGCGACGACGATCGGCCCGGGGTTCGTCGTCACGGGCAACGGTCCCGGCCCCCGTACGACGACCACGGGGCAAGCGGCGTGGACGGCGACGTACTCGGCCACCGAGCCCACGACGGCCCTGGACAACGTGTTGAGCCCGCGCGATCCGACCACGACGAGCGCGGCGTGCTCGGAGAGCTCGACGAGGCGTTCGGCGGCGGATCCCTCGTGGAGGTCCGTCTCGACGCGTACGCCTGAGCTGGTCTGGCGGGCGCAGTCGGCGCCGTGCCACAGCACGTGCTCGGCCGCCTTGCGCAGGTGGGCCTTGGCCTCCTCCGCCGCCTGGCCGTAGGGCCACTGCCAGGCGTGGGCGACGGTCAGCGGCAGTTTTCTGAGCTCGGCCTCGTCCAGGGCCCAGTCGAGCGCCTGCACGGAGAAGTCCGAGCCGTCGTAGCCGAGCAGGATCTGGTTCATGTAACCATCGTCCCCCCGGTGACGGCACCTCAACGAGAGGCTTTCGTCCTCCTGACCAGGGTCTTCCAGCCGGGCATGCCGGCGCCCACCTCCGGCTGCCGGAGGTGGGCGCGGGATCGGTCGCGCTACTTCAGCCAGGCGGTGCGCCGCACGATCGGCAGGTTGCCCAGCCCCCAGGTGCGTCCGGCTTCGGCGAGCGCGAGACCGACGAGGACGATCGAGTAGATGATGTGATCGTCCATGAACGGGTTGTTGGCCAGGGGCAGCTCCGCCGCCCACATGAGCACCAGCATCGCGGTGCCGGCGCCCGCCGCGATCCGCGTGCCGACCCCGAGGACCAGCGCCAGGCCGACGCCGAGCAGACCGGCCATGAAGAGCCAGTCCACCCACGCCTGACCGGCCAGGCCCGAGAAGAGGCCGCCGAGCGCGTTCTCGCCCGTGCCCTTGAGGAACCCGGTCGTCGGGCTGCCGCCCGAGATCCAGGCCCGGTCGGCCGGAGTGGCGAACCCCCACCCGAAGGTCTTGTCCAGGAACGCCCACAGGAAGACCCAGCCGATCGAGATCCGGGCGACCGCCCAGACGTAGTCGACCGGGGGTCGCGCCTGCGCGGCGCCGGTTTCCCTGACGGGCCTGCTGACGGTGGCGTCCATGATGGCCCCCCTTCCGAAGGGTGATCGCCGTTTCCGTGTCACCCACAGCACACCGCATGCGCGGTCTCAGGAGCAGTGCCGTACGACTCCCGGCACGAGGACCTTCGTCCCGTCACCGCTCCCCCGGCGGACCGCTGCCGCGAGGCGGCGCGCGAAGGGCGCGGGCGGGGGAGATCCCCGTCCGCGCCCGGTCGTGGCGTCAGTGCTCGACGGCGATCCGCCGGCCCTCGGCCTTCTTCTCCTCCTCCAGCCCCACGCTGATCTCCAGGACCCCGTCCTTGTAGACGGCCTTGACGTCGTCGGTCCTGGCCGTGGCGGGCAGCGTCACCGTCCGCGAGAGCGCCCCGTAGGCGAACTCGGAGCGGTGCGGCTCGGTGGCCCGGTGGGTCTTCTCAGCGCGGATGTGCAGCATGCCGCCGTCCACGGTGACCTCGATGTCCTCCTCGGGGTCGACCCCGGGGAGTTCGGCCCGCAGCACGTACCGATCATCGGCGATGTAGTCCTCGACCCGGACGAGCTGACCGAACGGGCGGAACCCGAACATCGGGTTCTCCACCCACTCCAGCAGCTCCGGGAACGGGAACCTGACATCTCTCCGCTCGGGCAGGTTCATGGCGGCCTCCTTCCGTGTCCCACGTCTCCAGGCCACACCCGGCACGACCGCGTAACCAGAGAAGGAGGTCCCGCGACGGCGGGACCATCGTCACCATTTACTCAGGGTCGGGAACGGTGCCTCCCCAGCGTCACCCGCCGGTCAGCCCTCACCCGGGGTGACGACACCGGATTCGTAGGCCAGCACCACCGCCTGGACGCGGTCGCGCAGCCCGAACTTCGTCAGGATGCGCCCGACGTGCGTCTTGACCGTGGCCTCCGACAGGAACAGCTCGGCCCCGATCTCGGCGTTGGAGGCGCCCCTGGCCAGGCCGCGGAAGACCTCGCGCTCACGCTGCGTGAGCGCCCCGAGCACGGCCTCCGGGTCGGTGCCCGGCTTCGTCACGAGCTGCCGGACGAGACGCCGCGTCGTGGAGGGCGCGATGATCGAGTCGCCCCGGTGCACGTGCCGGATCGCGGCGATGATCTCCTCCCCCGGCGCGTCCTTCAGCATGAACCCGCTCGCGCCGGCCCGCAGCGCGGCCAGGGCGTGCTCGTCGAGGTCGAACGTCGTCAGCGCCAGCACCTTGGGCGGGTCGTCCAGCCGCTGGATCTCCCGGGTCGCGGCGACGCCGTCCATCCGGGGCATGCGGATGTCCATCACCACCACGTCGACGCGCCGCGACTCCAGCCCTTTCAGTGCTTCCAGGGCCTCCAGCCCGTCTCCGGCCTCGGCGGCGACCTCCATGTCGGGCTGGGACCTGACGACCATGGTCAGGCCGTTGCGCAGCAGCTCCTGGTCGTCGACGATCATGATCCTGATGATGGCAGACTCCTCGGCTCGTAGGGCACGGCGGCCGACAGTTCGAAGCCGGCCCCGGGGCGCCCGCCGGCCTCCAGGGTGCCTCCCACCATGCTGAGGCGTTCGCGCATCCCGGCCAGCCCGACGCCCGCCTCCGCTTCCGCGGGCCCGGCGCCGTCGTCCTTGATGGTGATGTGCAGGCCGTCCGGACGCCACGCGAGCGTCAGGTCGGCCGCGGCCACCGGCCCCGCGTGCTTGATGACGTTGGTCAGCCCTTCCTGGATGACGCGGTAGGCGGTCAGGTCGACGGCGGGGCGCAGCGGCCGGGCGTCTCCGACCTCTTGCACCGCGACGCGGACGCCTGTCGTGCGTACGTGGTCGAGCAGGTCGGAGAGGTCGCCGAGGCCCGGCTGCGGAGCGGTGCCGCCGTCGGCGCGGAGCACACCCAGCAGGCCGCGCATGTCGCGCAGGGCGTCGCGCCCGACGCCGGCGATGGTGGCGAACACGGCCGCGCCGGGCGAGCCCGGGCCGGACAGCCTGCCGCCCTCGGCCTGGCTGACCATGACGGCCAGCGAGTGCGACACCACGTCGTGCATCTCGCGGCTGATCCGGTCGCGCTCCGCCCGCGCCGCCTCGGCCCGCTCGCGCGCGCGGTCGGTCTCGGCGCGTTCGGCCTTCGCCCTGAGCTCGGCCAGGAACAACGCCCGGACCCGGCTGAGGCGGCCCAGCGACCACAGGCACGCCGTCACGGCGACCAGGCCGGCCGACAGCCCGATCCGCCAGGCGACCAGGTCGTAGCCGCCCGACGAGCCTCCCCACGAGGCCGGGTCCCAGAACCGCGCCAGGACCAGGACCACCCCGGTCAGGGCGACGGCCAGGCAGGCCAGCCCGGGCAGCAGGTCCAGCCTGCTGGACACCGTGTAGAGCAGCAGACCGAACACCAGCGAGCTGGGCAGCAGCACCGCCGGGTAATAGGCGCCGGACGGGTCGTGCAGGGGCGGCAGCAGCACCAGCAGCAGCATCGCCGCGGCGGCCAGGCCGTACGCCGTCAGCGGGCGCAGGCGGCGCGCGACCACGCAGCCGTGCAGCACCAGCAGCCCGGCCCCCGCGAACAGGCGCAGGGAGAGCGGGCTGCCGGACGCTCTGAGCAGGCCGAACGAGACCAGGCCGAGGGGCACGGCGAGCAGGACGGCGAGCACGGCGTCGCCGCTCACCTGGTGCCGTCGGAGAAACGAGTCCACCGCGGCCTCGGCCGGAGACGGGGACTCTTTCACACCCGCCATTATGGTCGGCGGCCGTGCGCGGCGTTCCGGCGGCTGAGGTACGCCAGGGCGGCCACCGCCAGGGCCGCGCCCCACAGCGGCCACAGCATCTCCGGCAGCCAGGCGCCCAGCTCGTCGCCCGCCCCGGCCGGGCCGAGCCTCTCCCCGCCGAGTTTCTTGCGTACGTACATCAGCCCGGCGGACGTGATGGGCAGGGAGACGGCCAGCGCCGCGCAGGCGGGGAGGCGCGCCGGGACGGGCCGCCCGCGCAGGAACGGCACCCAGCGCGGCCAGACCTCCCCCCACGGCCGGACCAGGCCGAGGGTGAGGACCGCGCCGAGGAGCCCGACGGCCGCGAGGCCGGCGCCGATCGGCGTGATCTCGTCGATGTACGCCAGGAACTCGTCGCTGATGCCGACGGGGATCCCCAGCAGCCAGCCGAAGCGGGTGACGGCGTAGAAGACGGGGACGGCGACCGCGACGGCGACCGCGTACAGGCCGGCCCTGAGCGCGCCGGCGGCGCTGCCGGGCCGGTCGGCGAGCAGCGCCCGCGTCCCCAGGACCATGAGGCTGACGCCGGCCGCCGTCAGGATCAGCAGGTTGAGGCTCGGCCAGGTCAGCATGGACATGATCAGCGAGAACTCGGCCTGGCCGGCGAGCACGGCGACGAGCATCACCGGCAGGTACCCGGCCGTCATCATGATGCGCACGTCCGGCAGGAGCACCGCCAGGCCGGCTCCGGCAACGACGGCCACGACGGCGGCGGCCCGGGTGAGTCGGCCCCTGGCGGCGAGCACGGCGACGCCGCCGGCCACCAGCGCCGACACCGCCAGCACGCTCCCGCCGACCGCGGGCGCGAGCGGGTCGAGCAGGGTGTTGCCCGGCCCGGGACGCCCGGCGTCGAAGGGGTACCCGGGCCCGCCGAGCGCCCAGAGAAGGCCGAGGGCCAGATAGCTCACCGACCAGACAGCGATGATCAGGACAGACATCGCCGGACGGCGCCTTCGCGGTTGAGAGGTGTTCACCCGGCTCAATCTGCCGCCGCGGCGGCCTCCCGCACATCGTCGCCAGGTCGCGACGGGGTCATCCGGAGGTCTCGCCTTACGGCCGCTACCCGCGCACCACCCGCTGACCGGCGCGCGTGCCCCGCCGGCGGCTGGTACCTTGCGCGGCGGGGTTTCCACGGCGGAAGGACGTCATGCGATTCGGGGTGCTGGGGCCGCTGGCCGTGTGGACCGATCACGGCGAGCCCGTCTCGATCCGGGGGCGCATGGTGCGGGCCCTGCTGGCCGACCTGCTGGTGCACGAGGGACGTCCGGTGTCGGCGGACCGGCTGGTCGAGGACCTGTGGGGCGGGGCGGCGCCGGCCGACCCCACGGCCGCACTCCACGTCCGGGTCTCCCAGCTGCGCCGGGCCCTGGCCGGCGCGGAGCCCGACGGCCGGAACCTGGTGGTGTCGCAGGCTCCCGGGTACGCGTTGCGCGCCGGGCCGGAGGCGGTGGACGCGGCGCGGTTCGCGGCCCTGACCGGGCGGGCGCGGGCTTCCGGCGATCCACGGGTGCGGGCGGGCCTGCTGGCCGAGGCGCTGGAGCTGTGGCGCGGCCCCGCGCTGGCCGACTTCGCCGACGAGGAGTTCGCCCGGGTGGCCGTGGCCAGGTGGGAGGAGCAGCGGTTGGCCACGCTGGAGTCCTGGGCGGAAGCCCGGCTGGAGCTGGGTGAGCACGGCGACCTGGTCGGCGGGCTGGGCGAGCAGGTCGCCGGGCATCCCTACCGGGAGCGGCTGCGGGCGGCCCACATGCGCGCCCTCTACCGGGCCGGCCGCGCGGGCGAGGCGCTCGACAGCTTCCAGGAGCTGCGGCGCGCGCTCGCCGGCGAGCTGGGCCTGGAGCCGGGCCCCGAGCTGGTGGCGTTGCAGCGGGCCATCCTCACCGGTGACCCGGCGGAGGACGCCCCCGTACCGGCACCGCGGTCGACCCGGCCGACCACCAATCTCCCCGCGCCGGTGTCCGAGCTGGTCGGCCGCGACCTGGCAGTGCGGCGGGTGCGGGAGTCGCTGACCGCCGGCCGGCTGGTCACGCTCACCGGCCCCGGCGGGGTGGGCAAGACCAGCGTGGCGCTCGCCGTCGCGCGCGCCCTGGTCGAGACGTTCCCGGAAGGCGTGTGGCTGGTTGACCTGACCGCCTGGGACGGGCGGGGTGACCCGGCGGAGCTGGTCCTGTCGGTCCTGTCCATCCCCGACGCGCCCGGCGATCCGGGCCCGGCGGGCGAACGGCTGGCGGCCGCCCTGCGCGGGCGGCGGACGCTGCTGGTCCTCGACAACTGCGAGCATGTCATCGAGCCCGTGGCCGAGCTGGTGGGGGCGTTGCTGCCGGCCGTGCCGGAGCTGCGGGTGCTGGCCACCAGCCGGGAGTCGCTGCGGCTGCGCGGCGAGGTCCGCCGGGATCTGCCGCCGCTGGACGTGCCCGACAGCGACGACCCCGCCCGGCTGGCGGACTCGCCCGCCGTGCGCCTGTTCCTGGCGCGGGCCGGGCTGGCTCCGGAGCCGGACACCGTCGCGGGGGTGGCCGAGGTGTGCCGGCGGCTGGACGGCATCCCGCTGGCGCTGGAGCTGGCCGCCACCCGGGCTCCGGCGCTCGGCGTGCGGGAGCTGGCGGCGCGCCTGCGCGTGTCAGGGGACCGGTTCGGGCTGCTCGGCTCCGGGCCGCGCGACGCGCCGGCCAGGCAGCGCACGCTCGCGGCGGTGATCGACTGGAGCTGGAGGCTGCTGACCGAGCCCGAGCAGGCCGTGCTGCGCCGGCTGGCCGTCCACCCGGGCGGGTGCACGCTGGCCGCGGCCGAGGCGGTGTGCCGCGGCGGCGTGGTCTCCGGCGGCGAGGTGCTGGATCTGGTGGCGGGGCTGGTGGACCGCTCGCTGGTGACGCGCGGGGAAGGGCCCCGGTTCCGGCTGCTGGAGTCGGTCTCCGCCTACTGCCTGGACCAGCTGGGCCGCAGCGGCGAGGAGGCGGAGCTGCGGCGCCGGCACGCCGGCCACTACCTGGCGCTGGCCGAAGAAGCCGGACCCCGGCTGCGCGGGCCGGGCCAGCGGGAGTGGCTGCGCCGGCTGGACGCCGAGGCCGCGAACATGCGGGCAGCCCTGGAGACCTTCCGGCACGAGGGCGCGGCCGAGCCGGCGCTGCGGCTCACCACCGCTCTGGTCTGGTACTGGTTCCTGCGGGGCCGGTTCGCGGAGGCGCGCCGGGCCCTGGAGGCGGCGCTGGCCGTGGCGGGCGACGCTCCCCCGGAGCTCCGGGCCCGGGCCGGGACCTGGCACCTGGGTCTCTCGATCCGCCTGGGACAGGCCGGGCCGGAGCGGGTGACGGAGACGCTGCGCGGGTTCCCCGAGACCGACCAGGCCGGACGGGCGCACGCCGCCTGGTTCCTGGCCGCGTCCATCATCGACTTCGGGGACGAGAAGACCACCGGCGAGCTGCTGGAGCCGGCGCTGGACACGTTCCGGGCGACCGGCGACCGGTGGGGCGAGGCAGCGGTGCTGAGCACCCGCGCGATGCTCGCGCACCTGCACGGCGACCAGGGCGCGCTGGAGCACGACGCCCGGCGCGGCGCGGCCCTGTTCGGCGACCTGGGTGACGACTGGGGGGTGCTCCAGGCCCGCGACTGGCTGATCGGCCTGGCCGACCTGACGGGCGACTGGGCGGAGGCGGCCCGGCTGGCCGAGGACGACCTGCGGATGGCCGAGGACCTGGGGCTGTGGTCCGACGTGGCCGGTCGGCAGGCCTGGCTGGCCTGGGTCCACGTCCAGACCGGGGACCCACTGCGTGCTCTCCGCCACGCCGAGCAGGCCAAGCGGCTGGCCGCGGAGCTGGGTCAGCGCTCGGGTGAGGTGTTCGCCACCATCGGCCTGGCCTTCGCCGCCCGCCGGGCGGGCCGGCTCGACCTCGCCGAGGAGCACCTGCGCGGGCTGCTGGCCGAGGCCCGCGACCGGCAGGCCGGAGACGGCGACCCGCCGTACCTGTCGATGGTGCTGGTCGAGATGGGGCTGCTGGCCGGCGAGCGGGGCGAGCACGCCGCCGCGCTCCCCTGGCTCCGGCAGGGCTTCGACGCGTATCGCGACCAGGGCTCGGCCCGCGGCATGGCCTGGGCGATCGCGGGCATGGCCGCCGCGGCGGCGGCCGACGGGCGGCCCGGCGTGGCCGCGCGGTCGCTCGGCGCCGCCGCGGCCGCGTGGCGGGAATCCGGGCAGCCGCTGTCCGACTCCGAGCGCGACGAGCTGGCGAGGATCACCGGCGGGGTCGAGGCCGCGGAGCCCGGCTTCGCCGCCCTGTTCGCCGCCGGTGACGGGCTCTCGCTGGAGCGGGCGCGCCGGCTGCTCGACGACGCCCCGGGCACGTGACCTACTTGGGGACGTAGACGTGGACGACGATCCCCGAGCCGAACCGGTTCACCTCGGCCAGCTTGAGGTGGGTCGTGTCGAACCCCGCGCCCTCGAACAGGTGCTTGCCTGCCCCGACGACGACCGGGAAGTACCAGAAGTGGAACTCGTCGACCAGGCCGTGCTCCACCAGCGTGCGGTCCAGCTCTCCGGTGCCCCACTTGATGATGTTCTGTCCGGGCTGCTCCTTCAGCTTCGCGACCTCCTCGGCCACGTCGCCCCTGATGAGGGTGGCGTTCCAGGTGGTCTCGGTCAGGGTGCGCGAGGCCACGTACTTCGGCATCTTGTTCATCGCCTCGGCCTGCGGGCCGTCCTGCGCCGACCACGCCTCGGCGAATCCCTCGTAGGTCACCCGGCCCAGCAGCATGGCGTCCGCCGAGGCGGACAGGTTCGTGACGTAACCGTGGTGCTCGTCGTCCCAGTACGGGTGGCCCCAGTGCTGGGGCTCGGCCCGTGACGCGGTGGAGGGGCGGGTGTCGTCGATGATGCCGTCCAGCGACACGAACGTCGACTCGATGAGCTTGCGCATGGTCTCACTCCTTGGTCAGCGTGCGCGGCCCGGTGTGCCGCTCACCTGCTGATTCCAGGCTGCCGCCGGCCCCTTACCGTTTCCTTACCGGTACCGCCGGACAACATCGGTGGACCGGCCGCGAACGTCAAGATTCGAGCCGTGCGCGTACGACCGGGCGGAACCGGCGTCGAACTGGTCTCCCGGCAGGCCGGCGGCTCGGAACGGCGGCTCGCCGCGCACCGTGTCGTCGCGGCCACCGGCACCACGCCATCGCCGCCGGACTCCGCCTGGACCTGGACCCGATCCTGGGCACCACCCGCCTGCCGGCCCCGCTCATCGACCCCGACGACCACTCCTGCGGCACCGTACGCCCGCACGGCGTGGACGAGCTGACCCATCCGGAGCCCGGCTCCTACGCCATCGGCATGAAGAGCTACGGTCGCGCCCCCGCCTTCCTGCTCGCCACCGGTTACGAACAGGCCCGCTCGGTGGTGGCCGCGCTGGACTTCCGGCGCGCTGACCCGTTCTCCCGGCGAAGGGTATCGCCCGGCGGGACCTTCGCCCCTACTCCCGCCCGCCCGCGGCCGGGAGCGTGGCAGGAAGGACAAGGAGGCTCCTATGAAGGCGATGACCTATCACGAGCCGGGCCGGCGCACCTGGGAAGAGGTCCCCGACCCGCAGCTCACCTCCCCGACGGACGCGATCGTACGGGTGGACGCCGTCACGATCTGCGGCACCGACCTGCACATACTCAAGGGCGACGTGCCCGCGGTCGAGCCGGGCAGAGTCCTCGGCCACGAAGCCGTCGGCACCGTCGTGGCGGCCGGCAGCGCGGTCACCGGCGTCGAGCAGGGCGACCGGGTCCTGGTCTCCTGCATCACGGCGTGCGGCCGCTGCCGCTACTGCCGCACCGGCATGTACGGACAGTGCCTGGGCGGCGGCGGCTGGATCCTCGGCCACCGCATCGACGGCACCCAGGCCGAGTACGTCCGCGTGCCGTACGCCGACACCTCCACCCACCTGCTGCCCGAGGCCGTGACCGACGAGGCGGCGCTCATGCTCGCCGACATCCTGCCCACCTCCTACGAGGTCGGCGTGCTCAACGGCCGGGTCCGGCCCGGCGACACCGTGGTCGTGGTCGGCGCCGGACCGATCGGCCTGGCCGCCATCACGACCGCGCGGCTGTTCACACCCGGCCACATCATCGCCGTCGACCCCGCCGCGACCCGGCTGGAGGCGGCCAAGAGACTCGGCGCGGACCTTCTCGTGGGCTCCGGGGACGACCCCGAGGCCGCGGTCGCCGAGCTGACCGGCGGCCTGGGCGCCGACGTCGCCATCGAGGCGGTCGGCATCCCGGAGACCTTCGAGCTCTGCACCCGCCTCGTCCGCCCCGGCGCGCACCTCGCCAACGTCGGCGTCCACGGCGCGCCGGTCACCCTGCACCTCGAAGACCTGTGGATCCGCAACCTGACCATCACCACCGGCCTCGTCGACACCTACTCCACCCCGGCCCTGCTCGACATGGTCGCCGCCGGCCGGCTCGACCCGACCGTGTTCGTCACCCACCGCTACGCCCTGCACGACATGGAGGCCGCATACCAGACGTTCTCCGACCCGGCGGGCAGCGGGGCGCTGAAGATCGTCCTGTCCCGCGACGCCTGAGGCGTGCGCAGTCCCGTACGAGGTCCGCGGCGCGGACCTCGTACGGGAGTTCCGGCACCATGACGGGCGCGCGCCGAAAGGCCTGGGGAGCGGGGACGTTCGCCGGTGTCGCGGGACGGCCGGAGGGTCCACCCTGGGATCAGGAGCACTCACAGGGAAGAAGATGATCGACATGCTCCCGATTCGTTCCCTCATCGCCACCACGATGGTGGCCACCACCACGGGCCTGCTCGCCGTACCGGCGCAGGCCGTCCAGCAGGCCACGCCCACGCTCGTCGGGATCCGGGCCGCGCACCACAACGGCCTGGACCGGCTGGTCTTCGAGTTCCGCGGGCGGGTGCCCGACCAGCGGGACGTCCGCTACGTGTCCAAGCTGATCGCCGACGGCTCCGGCCGGCGGGTGAACGCGGTGGGCAGCGCGCTGCTGCGGATCCGCTTCGCCGGGGCCGACGGCCACGACCGTAACGGCAAGGTCACCTACGGCCCGGCCAGCCGGACGTACGCGCTGCCCGGCCTCATCCAGGTCGTCAACACCGGCGACTTCGAGGCCGCCTTAACCTTCGGCGCGGGGCTGGCCTGGCGCGCGCCCTACCGGGTCTACACGCTCACCCGGCCGAGCCGGGTCGTCATCGACATCGCCACGCCCCATCGGACGGTGCCGGTACGTGCCCACTTCCTCGACACCGCCAGGTACGAGACCGGACGGGAGCCGCACACCACCGGCGTACGGCGGCCGGTGATTCCACCCGCCACCGCCCACGGCGCGCTGCAGCGGCTGTTCGCCGGTCCCACCCAGGCGGAGAAGGCGCACGGGCTGCGCTTCGTCAGCTCCAGGGCCACCGGCTTCAGCAGGCTCACCGTGAAGAACGGAGTCGCCAGGGTCTACCTGACCGGCCGTCTCACCAGCGGAGGGTCGACGTTCACGGTCGCCGACCAGATCAGGCCGACGCTCAAGCAGTTCCCCTCCGTCAAGTGGGTGAAGATCTACGACGCCGGTGGCCACACGCAGCGGCCCTACGGCCCGTCCGACTCCGTCCCGGAGTCGCTGGAGCCGTGAGGCGGGCCCCCTGCGGCGATCATGGCGGCTGGAGCCGTCCGCCCGTCCTGCGCCGGGCTTCCACGACGGCGAGGGCCGCCATCCCGCCCAGGGTCCAGAACGTCACCATGGCGAGGTCCGTCCACGGCCACGGCCGTCCCGCCAGCGCGGCGAGCACCGTGTGCGACACGTGCTTGAGCGGGAAGACGTCCCCGGCGATGCGCAGCGCGCCGGGGAGTTCGCCCCCGATGACGAAGACGTCGGACACGAAGGCCAGGGGGAGGAACGTGCCGAGGGTGATGGCGTTGACGGTCTGCTGCCTGCTCGCGAACGCCACCACGAGGGCTCCGAGCACGGTGAAGCACGCCGTGCCGAGGACGATCGCGGCGAGCATGCCGGCGAGCGCGCCGGGCCCGATCCTGACGCCGTGGCCGAGCGCGGCCACCAGCGCCAGCAGGACGGTGGTGGCCGTGGTGACCAGCAGTGCGGTGGCGAGGTGGCCGGTGTGGTAGGCCCAGCGCGGCAGCGGGGTGCCGGCCAGCCGTTTGAGCACGCCGCGCTCGCGATCGCCGGCGATCGCGTCGGGAATGTTCACATACGAGGCCACGCCCACCGTGTAGGTGATCATCGCGGCGAGCATGAACACCGGCAGCCGCACCCCCGAGACCCGGGCGCCGGCGAAGATCAGTGAGATCAGCGCGAGCAGCAGGACCGGCAGGATCACCGTGAAGAACGCCGTGGACAGGTCCCTGCGCAACCGGACCAGCGCGTGCGTGACCTGATCGGTCACCAGCCGCCATCGCGCGGGGCGCCCCTGCCGCAGGGGACGCCGGTTCCGCGCCGCCCTCGCGGTCTGGGCCTGGGCCTGGGGCCGTTCCCAGCGGAAGCGCCAGACGGCCGCCACGGCGCCGCCGGCACCCCATGCCGCCAGCACCGCCAGGTGGCCGGCCTGGAAGCCCGCTCCGGTGAGCAACGGGTTCATGGCGTCGCGGACGGCGTGCGCGAAGTGCCGCAAGGGGAAGACCCAGCCCACGACGTCCAGCCAGGCGGGCAGCCGGGCGCCGACGAGGATGACGTCGGAGATGAACGCCAGCGCCAGCAACAGGCCGGTGCCGAGTAACTGCACCGCCGCCGCGTTGCGCAGCAGCGCCACCATCGCGAAGCCGAGCGCGGTGAAGCAGGCCGCCCCGAGCAGCAGGGTGAGCAGCAGAGCGGGCAGCGTGCGCCAGACCATCTGAGTGCCGTAGAAGAGTCCGCCGACGGTGAGCAGCACGGCCACCGTCGTGGCCGCGACCGCCAGCGACGCCCCTGTCAGCCCCGAGAGCACCGCCGAGGCCGGCACCGGCGTGCCGTGCAGCCGCTTGAGCCAGCCGCGGTCACGCAGATCCGCCAGGCGGATGGCGAGCGCGCCGAAGCAACCCTGGGCGACGCCGAACACGGCCATGACGGGGATCACGAACTGCATGACGCGCACGTCCGTACCGGGCTGGACGACCTGGTTCCCCACCGCCGCCCCGACGATCACCGTCATCAGCAGGGGCATCGCGACGGTGAAGAACGCCGCCATCGGGGTGCGGACGAAGGAGAGGGTCTCGTGCCGGACCAGCCGCCCGATCATGATGGCGCCTCGCCGACTAAGTCGAGATAGACGTCCTCCAGCGACGGCCGGGACAGGGTCAGCGAGGTCAGTTCGGTGCCGCGCTCCAGCGACCAGCCGGTCAGCGCGTGCAGGTCGTGGGCGGGCCGCGCGGTCTCGACCGACACCGCCGCGCCACGCACCTCGACGCGGCCGGTGAGCGGTGGCAGGTCGGCTGCGGCTGTGCCCTCGGGCAGGAGGAAGGACAGCACGCTGGCCCGCTCGGCCGCGATGAGGGTGTCCGGCGCGCCGCAGGCGGCCAACCGGCCCGCGCGCAGCACCGCGACCCTGTCGGCGAGGTGCTGGGCCTCGTCCATGTAGTGGGTGGTGAGCAGGATCGTCGTGCCGAGCGAACGCAGGCCGTCGATCAGTTCCCACGCGTGATGGCGGGCCGACGGGTCGAAGCCGGTGGTCGGCTCGTCCAGGAACAGCACGTCCGGGCGCCCGACCAGGCCGAGCGCCAGGTCCAGCCGGCGCCGCTGCCCACCGGACAGCGTCCGCACGCGGGCGTCGCGCTTGTCCTGAAGCCCGACCTGCTCGACAACCTCGTCAGGATCGCGTGGGCGCGGGTAGAAGCCTGCGTACAGCCGCACCAGCTCGAAGACGGAGAACTCCTCCTCGAAGCCGGCCTCCTGCAGGACGATCCCGATGTGCTCGCGGTAGGCCCGGCCGCCGGTGGCCGGATCGAAGCCCAGCACCGACACGTGACCGGCGTCGCGCCCGCGGTGCCCTTCCAGGATCTCCACCGTGGTGGTCTTGCCCGCGCCGTTCGGTCCGAGCAGCGCGAACACCTCTCCCCGTTCGACGGTGAAGCTCACCCCGTCGACGGCCTTCACCGTCCCGTACTGTTTGCGCAGTCCCTCGACCATCACCGCTGACATGCCGGCTCCTCCATCCGCTGGGCCATCTCCACGAGCCGGTCGGCACAGCCCCATGCGTTGTCGTAGCAGCCCAAGACCTTGACCAGGTCGCCGCCGGACCGGGTGAGACCGGAGTCGACCACGCAGGGGGCGGCATCGCCGATGATGTCGCGGGAGACGAGCGGGTCGGTGCTGTAGCGCAGGATGGCGCGGCCGATCCTGCCGAACCCGTTGATTCCGATTCTCATGCCCTCATCGTCCGGCGATCCCGGCTCGTGGGTCAGAGGCCACGGTCCCACGATGGGACGGACCTTCGCCCCTCGTCCCGGCGGGCCGTCATCCCGCTTCCGGCGGCGGTGCTTACCGGTCCCCGCCGATCGGGCGGAGATGCCTCAGCAAGGTCATGGCGGTCACGGCCAGGCCGAGCACGAGCACCCCGCTCAGGGCCGTGACGACGAGCAGCCCCTGGGTGAAGGCGGCCTGCGCCTCCGCCACCAGGTCCGCGGCCTGCCCCTGCGGCAGCGCGGCGGCGGCGGTCAGCGCCTCGCCCAGCGAGCCGCCCGCGTGCGGCGAGGTGACCGTGCCACCGTAGACGGCGGTGCCGACGCTGCCGAGCAGCGCGATGCCGAGCGCGATGCCCAGCTCACCGCCGCACTCGGCCATCGCCGACGCGGACCCGGACCGCTCCGGCGGCGCCGCTCCGACGATGAGGCCGAGCCCCAGCGCGCCCACGGGCGCCATGCCGAGGAAGGCGATCGTGACACCCGCGATCAGTGTGCCGAGGCCGTCGCCCGCCACGACGACGGCGAACCCGGCGGCGGACATCACCAGCCCGGCCCCGACGACGAGGCCCGGCCGGAACACGCCCGCGACGAGCGGCGCCGCGAGCGAGCCCGCGACCAGGCCGAGAGCGGGTACGGCCATCCACAGGCCCGCGGCCAGCGGCGAGAGGCCCTCGACGAGCTGCAGGTGCTGGCTCACGAACAGGTAGACGCCGCCCTGCAGCACCATGGCCAGCGCCAGGATCAGCAGGGCCGCGCTGAACGAGCGGTCGCCGAACAGGCGCAGGTCCACCAGCGGCTCCGCCAGCCGGCGCTGCCGCCGGACGAACGCCCAGCCGAACGCCAGCCCGACGCCGAGGGCCGCGTACGCCACCGGCTGCCCCGGGTCGTCGGCCAGCTCCTTCAGTCCGTGGACGAGCGGCAGGATCGCGGCCAGCGACATCGCCACGCTCGCCAGGTCGAGCCTGCCGGAGCCCTCGGCCCTGGTCTCCGGCAGCAGGACCAGACCGCCCACCAGGACGGCCACCATGATCGGCACCCCCATCAGGAACACCGAACCCCACCAGAAGTGCTCCAGGAGCACCCCGCCGATCACCGGCCCGGCCGCCGCGCCGCCCATGAAGCAGGCGGTGAACACGCCGATGGCCAGGGCGCGCCGCCTGGCGTCGGCGAACAGCCCGGCCACCAGCGCCAGCGCGGACGGCCCGATCGTGGCGCCCGCGATCCCCAGCAGCACGCGGGCGCCGATCAGCATCACGGTCGTGGTGGAGTACGCGGCCACGAGCGAGGCGGCGGCGAACGCGGCCGCACCGATCAGCAGCAGCCTGCGGCGGCCGATCCGGTCACCGATCGAGCCCATGGTGATGATGAATCCGGCGATCATGAACCCGTACACGTCGGTGATCCACAGCAGCTCGGTGGCGCTGGGGTTCAGGTCGGCGGCCAGGTGAGGCAGCGCGAGCATCAGCACCGTGTTGTCCACGGCGAGCAGGAGCGTGGCCAGGGCGAGCACGAGCAGCCCCAGCCACGCCCGCGCCCCGGTCCTGGGGGAAGTCGTGGTGGTCGTCATGCGATCAGCCTGGAGGGCGGACGTTCGGGTCCTGTTCGGAACTGCTTAGGGTGAGATCCATGCGCTTCGCCGTACTCGGGCCGCTCGAGGTGATCGCCGACGACGGGCGTGCCGTGCGCGTGCCCGAGCTCAAGGTACGGGCGCTCCTGGCCTGCCTGCTCGCCGGAGACGGGCAGGTCGTGGCCGCCGACCGGCTGATCGGGAACCTGTGGGGGCCGGAGCCGCCGGGCAACCCGCTGGGCGCGCTGCGCGCCAAGGCGTCGCAGCTGCGCAGGGCGCTGGACGAGGCGGAGCCGGGTGCCAGGGAGCTGATCGTCACGCGGTCGCCCGGCTACCTTGTCGACGGCGACACCGACGCCCGCCGCTTCCGCGAGGCCGCCGGCCGGGCCGGGGCCTCCAGGGACCCCCGGGAGAGAGCCGCCCTGCTGGCCGAGGCGCTGTCATGGTGGCGCGGCCCGGCCTTCGCCGGCTTCCCCGGCGAACCGCTCGTGCGGGGGGCCGCGGCCCGGCTGGAGGAGCAGCGGCTGACGGCTCTGGAGGACTACGCCGACGTACGGCTGGCTCTCGGGCAGGACTCGTCCCAGATCGGCGAGCTGGCCGAACTCGCCGCTCAGCACCCCACGAGGGAACGCTTCCACGGCCTGCTCATGCGCGCCCTCTACCGTTCGGGACGGCAGGCCGAGGCGCTGGAGGTCTACCGGTCCCTGCGTGAGCGCGTCCGCGACGAGTTGGGCCTCGACCCCGGCCCCGAGCTCGCCGCTCTCCACCAGGCGATCCTGGAGCAGAGCCCCGGCCTGCGCCGCCCGGCGGTCGTCCCGGCGCCCGCCCCCACCCGGCTGCCCGAACCGCTCACCGAGCTCGTGGGCCGCGACGAGGCCCTCGACGAACTGGCCGCGCTGCCACCCACGACCCGGCTCGTGACGCTCACCGGCACGGCCGGCGTCGGCAAGAGCCGCCTCGCCCTGGCAGCCGCCCACCGGCTCGCCGGCGACTTCCCCGGCGGCGCGCACCTGGTGGAGCTGTCATCGGTCACCGCGGGCCCGGACGTGGCCGAAACCATCGCGACGACACTTGGGGTACGCGACGACGGCGGCGCGGGGGCGGCACCCGGCATGACCGGCGACGGCGAAGCCGACGGGACAACGCGCGGAGTGATCAGCGGCGGCGCGGGCGCGACCGTGCCGGGGGTGCCCGGCGGAATGGGGGAGTCGATCGCCGCGGTCTTCGGCGATCGACGGGCTCTGCTGGTGCTCGACAACTGCGAGCATGTGGTGGAGGCGGTGGCCGAGCTTGTGGAGCGGCTGCTGCGCGGTGGGTCCGGGCTGTGTGTGATCGCCACCAGCCGGGAGCCTCTGGGGGTGACCGGCGAGGTGGTGCGGGAGGTGCCGCCGCTGGACGTATGGGCGGCGATGCGGCTGTTCGCCGCCCGGGCCGCCGACGCGCAGCCGGGTTTCGCGCTGACGGCCGCGGACGCCGACGCCGCCGAGGTGATCTGCCGCCGCCTCGACGGCATCCCGCTGGCGCTGGAGCTGGCCGCCGCCCGGACGCGTTCGCTGGGCGTGGCGGCCCTGGCGGCGCGGCTGGACGACCGCTTCCGGCTGCTGTCGGCGGGACGCCGGACCGGCCCCGCCCACCAGCGGACCCTCAGGGCGGCACTCGACTGGAGCTGGGAGCTGCTCACCGAGCCCGAACGCGTGGTGCTGCGCCGCCTGGCCGTCCAGGTGGGCGGCTGCACGCTGGAGGCCGCCGAACGGGTCTGCGCCGTGCCTCTGCCGATCGAGGGAGCGCCGCCCGCCCGCGGGTCGGACCTCGCGCCGGACGACGTCGCCGACCTGCTGGCCCGGCTGGTGGACCGGTCGCTGATCGTACGGTCGGGCGACAGGTACCGGTTGCTGGAGTCCGTGGCCGCGTACGGGCTGGAGCGCCTGCGCGAGGCAGGCGAGCACGACCGCGTCCTGAGCTGGTACGCCACCTACTACACCCAGCTCGCCGAGTGCGCGGAGTCGTACCGGAGCGGGCCCGCGCGGCACCGCTGGATCCGGCGGCTGGACGCCGAGGCCGCCAACCTGCGCGGCGCGCTGGATGCCGCCATGAGCCTGGGCGACACGCGGCTGACCGAGCGGTTCACCGCCTCGCTCGGCTGGTACTGGGTGCAGGCCGGCCGGTTGACCGAGGAGCCGGGAATGCGTGACCTGCAGGCCACGTGAGCCGTCGCCCGCCAGAGGCGAAGGGCCCGGAAACCGGGGTCCTAGTGCCCGCCCGGCCGGTGACTTGTAGCCGGTGACACCGGCCGGAACCGCGGCCTAGCGTTTCAGCATGCCGAGTACGCGCGGCCGCGCCCCGTTGCTCACCCGACAGAAAGGCTGAACCCATGACCGCATCCACGGACCGCGGCACTCAGGACGGTGTGCTGGCGACGATCCGCGCCCACCACGACCAGCTCGGCCGGACCATGTCCGACCACGCGCTCACCATCAGCCGCTCGATCGACCGTCTGGCGTCGCCCGCGGCCCGGCGCGGGGTGCTGGTCGACTTCTGCAACCAGGAGGTGCTCCCGCACGCCATGGCGGAGGAGGAGACGGTGTACCGCGTCGCCGCCGACCTGCCCAGGACCAGGCTGCTGGTGCGGGCGATGCACGACGAGCACCTGACGCTGCGCGAGCTGGTCGGCGACCTCGCCTCGGCCGGCTCCCCGGGAGAGATCTCCGCCGCCGCCACGGCGCTGAACGCCGTCTTCCAGAGCCACGTGGAGAAGGAGAACGAGATCCTGCTGCCCGCGCTGGCGGACGCGGGAGTCGACCTCGCCGCCCTGCTCAAGGGCATGCAGGAGGTCCTCGGCGGCGAGCCGGACACCGTCGAGGCCGTCGAGGAGGAGCGGGCCCCGGCCGAGTCGCCGGAGCTCGACGTGCGCCGGCTGGTCCCGGCGCAGCGCCACGAGCAGATCTTCGCCACGTTCGGCGAACTGACCGCGCGTACGGCGTTCGTGCTGGTCAACGACCATGACCCGAAACCTCTCTACTACCAGTTCGCCGCCGAGCACCCGGGCGAGTTCACCTGGGAGTACCTCGAGTCGGGCCCGACTGTCTGGAAGGTCCGCATCGGCCGCCCCTGACCATAAGGCCCGGCCACCTCGGCCAGAGCGCCACGAGGGCCGCCCCGGTGGTCAAGAGCCGGTCGCGGCCGGCTCGATCCGGACCGTGACCCGTTCGCCCGCCTCGGCGAGCCTGTCCAAGCCGGTCGCGTCCGTCAGCCGCGGCAACTTCACGGCGAACTGCCGCGACGGCAGCATGTAAATCAAGTTCACAGCCTGGTAGCCGAGCCACAGCACGACCGGCATCCCCCGGAGTGACGCTCGCCGGATTCGACCGCGGCCTGAGCGAACACCCGGCCATCCTAAGTGCGCGAATTCCTCACCTCTTTCGCCCGTTTCACCTTCCTCGACGGCGCCGGCGGCAGCTTCGACCTGGTCGGCGAACTGTCCACCCTCGGCGACGACTTCCGCCGCCGCTGGGGCGCCCACGACGTGGGCAGCAGTGGGGTGCGGGGCGGGCGTGGCCCTGGTCAGCGGGCGCTCACCTTGAACAGGCCGTGCGCGCCGGCCTCCGCCTGCCGCATCGTGTGGTCCACGACCGGGTACGTGCCCGCCTCCGGGAAGACCAGCTCGGCGAAGCCGCCCTGGGCGGGGGCCAGATCCAGCACCTGCGCGCCGCCCGCGTCGTCCTTCCGCAGCCGGTACGCGCCTTCCTTGTAGATCGTGTCGAACGGCGCCCCCACGACGTGCAGTGCCGTGCCCGAGCTGGGACCGGCAGCGACGGCCCAGATCCGCACCCGCTCCCCGGCCTTCGCCGCGAGCGGCGCGTGGTCGTACCCGGCGGCGGTGCCGTTGAACATCCAGCCGTCGGGACGTCCCTCGCGGATCTTGGCCACCTGGGCGTCGCTGCCCGGCTCGCCGAGGTGGAGCTCGCCCTGCACCAGGAGGTACTCGCGGTCCACCTCCGGCAGCTCCGGCGGATCGATGACCACCGCGCCGTACATGCCGTTGGCGATGTGCTGCGTCATCGGCATGGTCGAGCAGTGGTACAGCCAGGCTCCGGCGTGCCCGGCGCGGAAGCGGTAGGTGAGGCGTTCGCCCGGCTCGATGGTGCGCATGACCTCGTCCGGCGCGTTCGCCCCGGCGTGGAAGTCGATGCCGTGGCCCATCGTGCCGCCGTTCACGAACGTGACCGTGAAGGTGTCGCCGACCTTGCCGCGCAGCACCGGGCCAGGGACCTTGCCGTTGAACGTCCACACGCGCTGCCGCACGCCGGGCGCGACCTCCTGGACGGCCTGGTCGTCCACGCGGATCTCGACCTGGTGCTCCACGCCTCCCGGCGCGGGCTTGAGCGTCGCGTCGTGCGGGGTCCATTCCGGTGACATGGGCGCGGACAGGTCGAGGCGGGCGGGGGCCGCGGTGTCGCCGCCGGTGTCGCCGCCGGTGGCGTGGCCGCCGTGCGCGGTGCCGGCGGGGACGACGCGCATGGTCATGCCCGCGGCGCGGTGCCCGGCCACGGTGCACCAGCCGTCGACCGCCTCCGCCAGGGGCGGCAGCGTGAGCGTGGCGCTCTCGCCGCGGCCCAGCAGCGGGGTGCGCTCGCCGGTGGCCAACCGCAGGTCGTGCCGCTGGGCGTCGGTGTTGGTGACGCGCAGCGTCAGCACGGTGCCGGGCGCGGCCTCGATCACCGAGGGCCTGATGCTCATCCCGGCCAGGGTCACCTCGACCGTCCGCGCCCCCGTAGCGGTGACCCTTTCCGCCGTCCCTTCACCACCGGTCGTCGACACCACGACCGCCGCCGCCGTCAGCAGAATCCCCGCCACCACCCCGGCCAACCCGGGCCAAGCCCGCAGCCACCCACCACCAGTCCCATCACCATCACCGTCACCGCCGCTGGCGCCTGCGGCGGCGCCTGGGGCGGCGCCTGGGGCGGCGTCGGCGGCCGTCGCGCCACCGATGGAGGCGCCGCGAGACGCGTCGCCAGCAGAGGCGCTGCGGGACGCGCCGTCGGCGGAAGCGCCTCCTGCGATCGCGCCGCCGCCGGGTCCGGGGCGGGTCGTCGCGCCGCCGCCGGGTCCCATGAGGGGCGTCGCGCCGCTGGGTCCAATGAGGGCCGTCGCGCCGCTGGGTCCAATGGGGCTCATCACGCCACCGCCGGGTCCGATGAGGGGCATCGCACCGCCGCCGGTGGGGCCGTGGCCTGGCGTCGTGACGGTTGTCTTCTCGGCTGCGGGGCGCGTACGCCCGAGCGCTCGGGAACGGGTCAGGGCGATCGTGGCCAGGGTCACGAACGCGGCGGTCGCGGCGAGCACGAGTGCCCAGCCGAGCAGGCGCAGGGGCGCGGGCACCGGCAGCGCCAGCAGCGGCACCCCGAGGTTGAAGGCCGCCAGCCGCACCGCCCAGCCGCGCTCCAGCAGCGCCGCGTTCTCCTTGAAACGGGCCGGGCCGCCGCCCAGCACCGCAGGGAGCAGGTGCAGCAGCGAGCCGAGCAGCACCTGGGCGACGAACCCGGCGAGCACCAGCGGCAGCAGCGGATCCAGCCCGGCGGTGACCTCGGCGGCCGGGCGAGTGGCCACGATCGCCAGGTTCGCGACCAGCGCGATCCCGAACCAGACGACGCCCGCTCCCATCGTCCAGGCCGCCCCGGTGTGCGGGCGCCGCCGGCGCACCGCCTCGGCCAGCGGTGCCAGCGCCGCCACGGTGCCGGCCGCGTAGGCGGCCAGCCCGGCGAGCGCGGCCCACCGCCAGCCGGTGAGCAGCCCGGCCACGGTCACCGCCAGACCTGGGGCGGCCAGCCACAGCCCGATCCTGGATGCCCGGCGGGTCCGGCCTGGCATGCGGGTGCGCAGCACGGTCGGCCACAGCGTGAACAGCGTGCCGAGCACGGTCAGCCCCACCCAGCCGAGCAGGTTCACCTCGGCGTGCGCGGCCTGCATGCGCTCGTGGGCATCGGCGTGCGGGACGTGCGCGGCCAGCAGCCCGCCGAGCACGCCACCGGCCGCCAGCGCGCCGGCCGCGCTCACGTACCAGCCGATGACGTGCCCGAACCTGCCGGGCAGGGCCCGGCGCAGCAGCGCGACCAGCACGTACGCGTGCCACAGCACCACGACCACCACCACGCCCGCGCCGGCCGCGGCGAGCTGCCAGGGACCGGCGGCGACCCCGTACAGGATCGCGATCGTGGCGGCGTTGAGCAGCGCGAGCCGGGCGAGGCTCGCCGTCTGCGCGGGGGTCCTGGTGCGCAGCAGCGCGACGGTGAAGTGCTCGCTCCAGATGAGGATCGCGGTGGAGACCCCGCCGAGCAGGAACACGTGGATCAGCAGCCAGCGCGGCGCCGGCAGCACGTCGCCGGCCAGCGCCACCGCGACGGCGAGGGCCAGCCAGCCGACCACGATCGCGTTCGCCCGCAGGTGCCACGACGCGCGCGGGCGCTGCGGCGGCGTGCTCGGGGCACCCGGCCCTTTACGGATCTCGACGGGGTTCACCGCCGGCACCTCCTTATCGTGACCGGACCGCGAGCGCGACGCCGCGACCGCGCATCCGGCGAACAAGAGCAGGGAGAACACGGCCAGGACGCCGCCGAGTGTGCGCACCGCGTCCAGGGCGGCCAGGTCACCGGCGACCCGGGCGGCCACGGCCACGTGCAGCAGCGTCAGCGGCGCGTACAGAACAGGCCGGTACGGGAGCCGCACCCGCAGCACCGCCGGCAGGATCACCGGGGCGTGGCCGAAGACCATCGACATCACGAAGCCGAGGAACAGCGCGTGCAGGGCCGCGTCGTACAGGTAGCGGCCGGACGACAGGCCGGTGGCGGCCCACAGGACTCCGGCCACGCCGAGCCAGGCGTAGCCGGCCAGCAGGCACACGGCCGCGTACCGGGGCAGGCCGGAGCCGCGGACGGTGTGGCGGGCCACGTCGCGCCAGGCCAGCCAGACGGCGACCAGGACCATCCCGGCCCCGGCCGTCCGCGCGCCCATGGCCGGGCCGGCGAGCGAGACGAGGGCGCCGCCGCCGACCAGCGCGGCCGCCGCCACCAGGCCGCCCCACGCCCCGGGCCGCAGGAAGACGACGTGCGCCAGCTCCAGCCGTTCGGCGGCGATGGTCAGCACGTGGAAGGCGGCGAACCAGACCACCAGCTCCGGGATCGGCCGTCCGGCCAGCCACAGCAGGCCGCCGCCGAACCAGGCCAGCGCGCCGGCCAGCTGCATGAGCGTCTCGCGGCTCACCCGCCGGCCCAGCAGCGCGACGTAGACGGCCACCAGCCAGCCCGCGGCGGCGGTCAGCGCCGCCTTGCCGGCCTGTTCGGCGCCGGCGGCCAGGGCGACCGCCCCGAACGCGGACAGCGCGGGGGCCGCGTATCCCCAGAGCCGCCGGAGCGCCACCGCGCGTTCCAGCGAGATGAGCGTGCCCAGGAAGCCCAGCGCCATCAGCGGCCCGTGCTGCTCGGTGAACGCCGCGGGGGCCGGCAGCCAGGCGACCAGCAGGGCCACTCCGCCGAACAGGCCCGCGACCAGCGCCACCGCGGCCCCGCCCAGCAGGGGGAGCCGCCCGGCGGCCAGGCGGGGGCCGGGGTGCGCACGAGTCGTCGGCACGGGCGGTTGCTCCACTTCCGGGAGGGACGTGACCAACGTAGGGCGAGCTCAGGCCGCCGGTCGGGGGCCGAAGGTCATCTCGGGAAGGACCAAAGTCCTTTTCCACCCGATCGGCAGACGGGGTCAAGGAAGCCGCGTACGGAGCGTGACCCGGGGTATGGGGCGCCCCACCGCCCTCGACAAGCGACCACGCCGCAAGATCATCTGCTCCACCACGCCAAGGAGGACATTTCCGTGGAACGCGTCATCGCCGGATTCGACGGCTCGCCGGGCTCCGTCAGGGCGCTCGGGTGGGCGCTCGGCCAGGCTCGCCTGCACCGCGCCGAGCTCCAGCCCTGGACGATCCTGCCGGACCGGACATCGGCGACGGACGAGAAGACCGAGGAAGACCTGCGCCGGGCGGCCGGCGACATCATCCGGGGCTACGCCGAACCGCGCTTCGGCCACGGCGGTGCCTCGGCCGGCCTCATCGCCGCCTGCTCCCCCGGCGACCTGCTCGTCGTCGGTTCGCGGGGCCACAACCGGCTCGCCGGGCTGCTGCTCGGCTCGGTCAGCAAGGCCTGCCTGTACCGGGCGCCGTGCCCGGTGACCGTCGTCCCGGACCTGCCGCGCCTGTCGGACTCGCACAGCCACGTGATCGCCGCGGTCGACGGATCGGAGCACGCCCGGCACGCCCTGCGGGTGGCGGCGGAGGAAGCCGCGCTGCGCGGCGTCGACCTGCACGCCGTGCACGCCGTGCACTGGGACTCCGTCGGGGTCGAACTGGTCAAGCCCGACACCGACCGGCTGATGGAGTGGGGCGAGCGCACGCTGGACCGCGAACTGGCCGAGACGGGGGTCAAGGCCCGGCCCCTCGTCGTCCAGGGCCACCCCACCGACGTGCTGACGAGGCTCGGCGCCGAGGCGGACCTGCTCGTCCTGGGTTCCCACGGCCGCAGCCGGCTGGAAGGCGTCCTGCTCGGGTCCACCAGCGAGTACTGCGCCCAGCACGCGCCCTGCCCGGTCATGATCACCCGTGACGTGACGTGACGGCTGGCCATTCCACGGGCGCGGGCCGTACGATTCCGCGTCATGATCATTCGTTTGTCGGCGGCGGTGGCCGCCGGTGTGGTGCTTCTGTCAGGTGCGGCCCACGCCGACCCGGTCAAGGGCGCCCCTGAACTGACCCACAACGCGCTCTACAAGGCGGCCAAGCTGCCCAAGGTCTCCTGCGGGGCGGCCAAGGGCACGACCGCCGCCTCGACCAGGACGTACATCACCAAGCTCGTCGGCTGTCTCAACAAGGCGTGGAAGCCGGCCATCAAGGACTTCCAGCCGGTCAAGGTGGAGTTCAGGGCCAAGGACGACCTCCAGTCCTGCTCCAGCGGCATGGACCTGCGCGAGTCCTTCTCCGAGGTCTGCGGCACCGTCATCAAGGTGCGGCTGGCCGACGACTGGATCAGGGCGAAGAAGGACGACAAGATCCTCTCCTCGCTCACCCGGACGTGGAGCGGCGTCGTCCTCGGCCAGACCGGCATCGGCCGGGCCTGGTGGGCGCTGCGGAACGACGGCTCGGAGAAGGTGATGAACGAGCAGAACCGCCGGTACGGCCTGCAGTCCGACTGCCTCCAGGGCGTGTCGGTCAAGAGCCTGGGCCGCACCGTCAAGGACTGGCCGGCCTTCCTCAAGTCCGCTCAGCCCAAGGCGTATGCCAGGTTCGCCAAGAACGACGGCAAGCCCGCCAACCGCGCTCACTGGGCCGGGCAGGGCCACAAGGCCGGCAAGCCGGGCGCGTGCAACACGTGGAAGGCGCCGTCCGCCAAGGTCGCGTGACCCCCTCGTCAGGGCAGCGTCGCCAGGAAATTGGCGACCACCGGGTTCGGGTCGTCACGGCGCCAGGCGGCGGCGACGCGGGTGCGGGCCGTGCCGGGCGTGATCGCGCGGAAGGCGACCCCGGCGAGCCGGACGCGCCGGATGCTCGCCGGGGCCAGCGACACGCCCAGCCCGGCCTCCACCAGGGCGCACACGGTCAGCCATTCCACCGCGTGCCGGCCGATCCGCGGGGTGAAGCCCGCGCCGGCGCACAGGTCCGTGATCTGGTCGTACAGGCCCGGCCCCGCCGCGCGGGGCAGGAGCACGAACGGCGAGTCCGCCAGCCGCGCCAGCGGGACGGACCGGAGGGACGCCAGCGGATGAGCGGACGGCAGGACGGCGACGAACGGCTCGGTCAGCACCGTCGCGAAGCCGAGCTCCGCCTCACCGGAGTGCGGCTCGCGCAGCAGGCCGACGTCGATCGTCCCGTCGTGCAGGGCGGCGAGCTGCGGGGCCGTGGTCATCTCGCGGATGTCGGGCCGCACCTCGGGGAACCGTTCCAGGAAGGCGCGCAACAGGCCGGGCAGCACGGTCAGCGCCAGTGAGGCGGCGAACCCGATCCGCAGCCGGCCGGTCCGCCCGCTTCCCGCGTCCCGCGCGGCGGCGAGCCCGGCCGCGACGCCGGCGAGGGCCCGCTGGGCGGCCGGCAGCAGCTCCCGGCCCGCGGCGGTGAGGGAGATCCGGCCCGGCTCGCGGTGGAAGAGCGGGTGGCCGACCCTCTCCTCCAGGCGGCGGATCTGCTGGCTCAGCGGCGGCTGCGCGATGCCGAGGCGGACGGCCGCGTGGCCGAAGTGGAGTTCCTCGGCGAGCACGGCGAACGCGTGCAGGTGGTGCAGCGGAAGCTCGGGACGGTCCATACGCCCAGAGATATCAGTCCATGGGTCCACGCGTCTTCGACGTATCGCCGCCGATCACCTATCGTGCCGCGCATGACAGAGCGACGCGCCATCCTCAGCGGTTCGGTCTTCGAGGAGCAGATCGGCTACGCCCGCGCCGTGGTGGACGGCGACTGGGTGCACGTGTCCGGGACGACCGGCTTCGACTACGCCACCATGACGATCTCCGGCGACGTGGTGGAGCAGGCCGAGCAGTGCCTGCGCAACATCGGGTCGGCGCTCGCCGAGGCGGGGTGCGGCTTCGGCGACGTGGTCAGGGTGCGTTACCTGCTGCCCGACCGCGCCGACTTCGAGCCCTGCTGGCCCGCGCTGCGCCGCTGTTTCGGCGAGGTCCGCCCGGCCGCGACGATGCTGGTCTGCGGGCTCGCCGACCCGCGCATGAAGATCGAGATCGAGGTGTACGCGCGCCGTCCGTCCTGAACGGCGGCGCCTGATCCGGCGCCGGCGGGGAACGGTCCGGGTCATGGAAGTGCTGAGCAGCCGCGTACTGCTGCGCCCCGGTGACCTGGAGCGCAGCCGCCGTTTCTACGCCGATACGCTCGGCCTGGCCGTCTACCGGGAGTTCGGCCCGCCGGACCATCCCGGCGTGGTCTTCTTCCTCGGGCAGGGGTTCCTCGAACTGTCGGGGCACTCCGGCGGACCGGCGGGCGAGCGCATGATGCTGTGGTTGCAGGTCCGCGACGTGGGCCGGGAGGAGGAGCGGCTGCGGCGGGCGGGCGTCACCGTGCTGCGCGAGGCCAGGCGGGAGCCGTGGGGGCTGGTCGAGCTCTGGATCGCCGACCCCGACGGGCACCGGATCGTGCTGGTGGAGGTGCCGCCCGAGCATCCGCTGCGGCGCGATCCGCGCTGAGACGCGGTCTCTCGGGGGCGCCCGTAGCATTGATACGGTTCAAGCGCCGCCGCACTTCATGACCGAGGAACGATGCCGAGCATCAAAGACGTCGCCCGACTCGCCGGGGTTTCCGTCGGCACCGTGAGCAACGTGCTCAACCGGCCCGAGATGGTGGCCAGGGAGACCCGCATGCGAGTGGAGGCGGCGGTGGCCCAGCTCGGCTACGTGCGCAACGGGTCCGCCCGCCAGCTACGGGCCGGGCGCAGCACGACGATCGCCGTGGTCGCGCTCGACCTGACCAACCCGTTCTTCATCGACGTGCTGAACGGCGTCGAGACCGCCGCGCAGGACGTCGACGTCAACGTGATGGTGGTCAACAGCAGCAAGGACGCCGCCCGGGAGGCGCGGCTGCTGCGCATGTTCGAGGAGGAGCGCCCGCTGGGCGTGCTGATCACCCCGGTGAACGCCTCGGGCCAGCGGGAGCGGCTGGGCGGGCTGATCTCCCGGGGCATCCCTGTGGTGACGTTCGACAGCTCGTCGCGCCACTCCTACGGGTGCGCCGTCTCGGTGGACGACGTGCTCGGCGGCCGGCTCGCCGGTCGGCACCTGCTCGACCGGGGTCACCGGCGGATCGCCTTCGCCGGCGGGCCGTTCCCCGTCCGCCAGGTGGAGGACCGCCACCACGGCCTGGCCGGCGTGCTGGGCCCGGACAGCGAGCTGACCGTGATCCCGCTGCCGGACCTCACCGTCGCCACCGGCCGCCAGGCCGGCAAGGAGCTGGCCAGCCTGCCCCGCGAGGAGCGGCCCACCGCCGTGTTCTGCGCGAACGACCTGGTGGCGATGGGCGTGCTGCAGGAGCTCACCCAGCGCGGCCTGCGGGTCCCCGCCGACGTGGCGATTCTCGGGTACGACGACATCGACTTCGCCGCGGCGGCGGCCGTGCCGCTGTCGTCGATCCGCCAGCCGCGCGAGCAGCTGGGCCGCACCGCGGCGCTGATGCTGCTGGAGGAGGCCAACAGCCCCGGCGGCCACGAGCACCGTCACGTGGTCTTCCAGCCTGACCTGGTGGAGCGGGTCTCGACGGCGCACCCGTGAATCCCGGGCCGAGCTGTCACGTCAGAAGGCATGGGGGCCGAAGCGGCCCCAGGCCACGAACGCGGCCAGGACGAGCAGCACCACGTTGACGGCGATCGCCGGATGCTCCCCGCGCCGGCCGTGCGTGACCGCGGCGCCGATCATGACGATGACCAGCCCGGCCGCCGCCAGCGGGGTGAGGATCGGGACGACGCCGAACGTCGCGGGCAGGATCAGCCCGAGCGCGGCCAGCACCTCCAGCCCGCCGATGGCCTTGACCGCGCCGGCGGAGAAGTCCTCCGTCCAGGCCAGGCCGGCGGCCGCGAGCCTCTCCTTGGGTTGCGCCAGCTTCATCAGCCCGGCCACACCGAACACGGCGGCCAGCAGGCCCGCGACGATCCACAGTGCGAGGTTCATGGGGGGTCCCGTTCTCACGCGGCTTGAAATGTTCAACAGGACCCTAGGGGGTGCGGCGGTCCGTCCGTGCGAGCGGCCCTGGCCGGGCCGCTCGTACGGAGACCGCTATCGCTGTGCGGCCGCGGCGCCGGCCCAGCCGAGCAGGGCCTCGGCGGTCTGGAAGCGGCGGCTGGAGCTGGTCTCGCCGAGGAGGACGCCGACGAGCCGGCTGCCGCCCCGATCGGCGGCGAAGGCGAGCGTGTAACCGGCGGCGCGGGTGTAGCCGGTCTTGACGCCGAGCGCGCCGGAGGTGCCGAGCAGGCGGTTGGTGTTGCGCCACGAGTACGAACGGCGCTCGGAGGTCGCGGGGACGGTGTGGTACTGGGTGGAGGTGACCTTCTCCAGGGTCGGGTTCTCCAGCACCTTCTGGGCCAGGCGGACCTGGTCGCGGGCGGTGGAGTGGCCACCGCCGCCGTAGGGCATGCCGTCCGCGTTGACGTACAGCGTGTCGTTCATGCCGAGCTGCCGGGCGGTGGCGTTCATCGCGGCCACGAACTCCTCGACGCCCGGCCCGTACGTGCGCGCGAGCGCGTGCGCGGCGTCGGCGCCGGAGGGCAGCATGAGCGCGTGCAGCATGTCCTCGACGGTCAGCGTGTCGCCGGCGCGCAGGTGGGCGACCGCGGCGCCGCCCCTGGCGGCGTAGCCGACGTCGGCGGTGGTGACCTCGACCTTGTCGGTGGGCTCGGCCCGCTGGAGCACCACGTACGCGGTCATCATCTTGGTGAGGCTGGCGACCGGCCTGCGCAGGTCGGCCTCCTTGCTGAAGTGGACCTGGCCGGTGGTGGCGTCGACCAGGTGGGCGGCCGTGGCCAGGACGGCGGGGGCGGCTTCGGCCTGCGCGGCGTCGACGGGGGTGGCGACCGGCGGGGCGGCGTGGGCGGCGGTGCTGCCGGCGGTCAACGCCGCGGCGGCGACGGCGAGGCTGATCAGCGCTCCGCCGAACCGGTGGGTGACGTTCATCTGAGGGCTTGCTCCTAGCTTCCATGCCGCCTACCGGGTTAGCTGACGGGTTCGGGCGTGGAAGTGCCCTACGGCGCGTGGTGCGCCGATTCACCCCAAGGGGAATGGGTCCCCGGCTCCGCGAACGGATTCGGCGGCCGTGCGCTCCCCGGGGGTGGGGCACGCACGGTCTGGGCAAATGAAGCCTCAACGTAATGCAATCTGACAAACGTCGCAACTCACCACAATTCGGATTTGACCGGCGCTATCGCCGGTCACGCTCCCGGCCGGACGACCATCAGCACGACCACGGCCGCCCAGACCAGGTTGTAGAAGCCGGCGAGCATGGACAGCGCGCGCAGCCGGCTCCCGTCGTCCGGGTCGCGCAGCGCGTCCCGCTGGCGCGGGTAGATCTGGGTGGCCAGCAGGACGGCCGCGACGCCGGTCAGCGCCATCGAGGCGACGATCCAGAGCTCCCCCATCCGGCCCTGCGCGAGGGCCATCACGATGCCGACGGCGGGCACCACCAGACCGAACAGGCTGTAGCCGCGGGTGATGCGGTGCAGGGCGGCGGCCACTGCCGGGCTGCGCTCGCCCTCGCCCGGCGGGCCCGCCACGGGGGCGTAGCGGGGAAACAGGCTCGCGGCCACGGCCGAGCCCCCGACGAACACGATGGCCGCCAGGACGTGCACGGACAGCAGGACGTGATCCCTCACGTTCGATCCTCCAACCTTCAGGGTTACTGAAGCTTAGCGGAAGCTTCAGTAACCCTGAAGGATGACCCTCGCTCCGGGCCGCCGGTGGAGGCGCCCTTGACGGTCGTGGTGTTGGCGTTAACACTTGGCACACACCTCTCCACCAGCAAGTGAGCACGACGAAGCAACCAGTTGTGTTAGCGCTAACACAACTGGTCGACCCCACCCCCGAGGAGTCCTCGTGTTGGCTTCCCTGCCGGGCACGCCGCGCCGGATCCTGACGCTCGCCGTCGTCACGATCGTCCTGTCAGCCCTGTTCACGACCGGCCGCGCCCAGGCGGCGCCCGGCCCGTCCTTCACCAACCCCGTCGTCCCGACGCCCAACAGCGCCGACCCGACGCTGGTCTTCCACAACGGCTTCTACTACTACGTCGCCACGACGTGGAACTCCGACGTGGTCATGCGCCGCTCGGCGACGATCGCCGGGCTGCGCAGCGCGCCCGAGCAGGTCGTCGTACGGACCGGCGGCAACACGATGTGGGCGCCGCACCTGGAGATGGTCGGGAGCCGCTGGTACCTGTACTACTCGGTGGAGCAGGGCAGCCTGCCCCGCCGCACCCATGTCGCCGAGAGCGCCGGGTCCGACCCGATGGGGCCCTACACCGTCCGCGGGGTCGTCAACCTGATGCCCGACAACGGATGGGCGATCGACGCCAGCCTGCTCAAGCTCGACGGCAACCTCTACATGACGTTCTCGGCGTTCGCGTCCGACGGCCTGCAGTCGCTGTTCATCGCGCCGATGTCGAACCCGTGGACGGCGAGCGCGTTCGGCAGGCGGATCTCGGCCCCGACCCTGGACTGGGAGCGTCAGAACGGCGCCGTCAACGAGGGCTCCTTCGCGCTGCAGCGGGGCGGCCGCACCTTCCTGACCTACTCGGCCAGCCACTGCAACGGCCCCAACTACAAGCTCGGCATGCTGGAGTACCGCGGCGGTGACCCGCTGTCGGCGGCGTCCTGGACCAAGTTCGCCAGCCCGATCTTCCAGCGCAACGACGCGAACGGCGTCTACGGCCCCGGTCACCATTCCTTCTTCACCTCGCCCGACGGCACCGAGACCTGGATCGCCTACCACGCCAACTCCTCGTCGAGCCAGGGCTGCGGCACCACCCGCACCACCCGGGTGCAGAAGATCTCCTGGAACGCCGACGGCACGCCCGACCTCGGCGTCCCCGTCTCGACCTCGACCGTGATCCCCGGCCCCTCGGGCGAGCCCACCCCTGCCACGGCGCGGATCCGCAACCGGCACAGCGGCCTCTGCCTGGACGACTACAACTGGGTGACCACGCCGGGCGCGGAGGTCCGCCAGTGGACCTGCAACGGCCTCGCCACGCAGGACTGGCAGATCACCCCGGCCGCCGACGGCTACTCCACGATCACCAACCGGCACAGCGGCCTGTGCCTGGACAACTACAACTTCGGCACCACCCCAGGTTCCGAGGTACGCCAGTGGACCTGCAACGGCCTGGCCGTCCAGCAATGGCGCGTCACGTCCGTGGGAGGCGGCTACTCCACCCTCACCAACCGGCACAGCGGCCTGTGCCTGGACAATTACAACTTCGGCACCGCCCCGGGCTCCGAGGTGCGGCAGTGGACCTGCAACGGCAACAACGCCCAGCAGTGGACCGTCTCCTGACCTGGAGAGGCCCTTAGTCGAGGCGCAGCCCCGCGACGAGGAGCCCGACCATGCGGCGGGCGTCGTAGCGGGGATCGCCGGCGCCGACGCAGAGGTTCCCGATGCCCCGCATGAGTTCGAGGGCGTCCTGGCCGGGGCGGATCTCGCCGGCGGCGGCCGCCGCTTCGAGCAACCGGGCGCACACGGGCACGAGCCGGTCGAGGAAGTAGGCGTGCAGGGCGTCGAAGCCGGCGTTGTCGGACTGGAGGACGGCGGCGAGCCCGTGCTTGGTGACCAGGAAGTCCACGAAGAGGTTGATCCAGCGCTCCAGGGCGGCGTACGGCGTGGCACTGGTCGCCAGCAGGGCCGGACCGGCCTCGGCGCAGGCCTCGACCTGGTGCCGGTAGACGGCGATGATCAGATCCGCCCGCGTCGGGAAGTGGCGGTAGATCGTGGCCGTGCCGACGCCCGCCTTGGCCGCGATGTCGCGTATCGGCGCGTCGACGCCCGACGTGACGAAGACCTCTCCGGCCGCGTCGAGCAGGTTCTTCTCGTTGCGCCGGGCGTCCGCCCGTTTGGGCCGGGCCGCGCGCCCCGCGCCCCGCTCGCCGTCGTTCATCGCGCCGTGCCTCCGGTGTTGCTAAACGGGACAGTGTCCCGTATCGTCAAACGGGACGCTGTCCCGCTTTCTTCATGATGCCAGAGCGGGCGCCCGCCGGCCAACCACGCCGGCCACTTCACCCACGAACGAGGAAGACCTTCTTATGAGCCGATCAGTCATCGCGCCCGCACACGCGGCCCAGGGCGCGCCCATCCCGGTCCTCTCGGCGCGGCCGGTGGTGCTGCCGGCCCCTGGCCGGGGTGAGGACCTCCAGGTGCGCGTGTCCGCGCCCGCCGCCGGGCGCGACCTGCCGATCATCGTCTTCTCGCACGGCTTCGGCTGGTCGATGGACGGGTACGACCCGCTGGCCGGCTTCTGGGCCGCCCACGGCTTCGCGGTGGTCCAGCCCACCCATCTCGACTCCAGGACGCTGAACCTTCCGCCCGACGATCCCCGTACACCGCTGATCTGGCGGTTCCGGGTCGAGGACCTGAAGCGCGTACTCGACCACCTCGACCTGGTCGAAGCCGCCGTCCCCGGCCTGAGCGGGCGTCTGGACCGGAGCCGCGTCGCCGTGGCCGGGCACTCCTGGGGCGCCCAGACGGCGAGCATGCTGCTGGGCGCGCGGATCGTCGATCCCGAAGGCGGGCCGGGACAGGACCTGTCCGACCCCAGGGTCAAGGCGGGTGTGCTGCTCGCGGCACCCGGCCGGGGCGGCGCCGACCTGACGCCGTTCGCCGCCGAGCACATGCCCTTCATGAACCCGGACTTCAGCCACATGACCACACCGGCCCTCGTGGTCGCGGGCGACCGGGACCAGTCCCATCTGAGCGTCCGGGGGCCGGACTGGTTCACCGACCCGTACACCTTGAGCCCGGGCGGCAAGAGCCTGCTCACGCTGTTCGGGGCCGAGCACGGGCTCGGCGGCATCGTCGGCCGCGACGTCACGGAGACGACGGACGAGAACCCCGAACGGGTCGCCCTGATCCAGCGGCTCACCACGGCCTACCTGCGCAGCGCGCTCGACCCGGAGGATTCCGGCTGGACGGCGGCGCGCGCGGCGTTGCTGGAGAGCGCCGACCCGCTGGGTCGCGTCGACTCCGACTGAAGCCCCGCCCGCCGGCCCTCCTCGTCACCCCGGCCGTATCGGGCGTCTCCCCCTCGCGTGGCCGCTAGATTGGGCGAAACGGTCATCGGATGGCGAGGTCGAAGGTGCCGATCGGACGAGGGTCCCGGGAGCCGGGACGGGGCATGCGGCCCTACGGATGGATGCTGGTGCTCGCCGCGGCGGTGCTCGCCGTGGACCAGGCGTCCAAGCTCTGGGCGGTCTCGGCGCTCTCCGGCGGCGAGCGCGTCACGGTGATCCCGGAGCTGATCCAGCTGCGGCTGCTGTTCAACCCCGGTGCCGCGTTCTCGATAGGGGCCGGCGCGACGTGGGTGTTCACCCTGACGGCGGCCGCCGCCGTCGCCGGCATCCTCTACACCGGGCGGCGGCTGCGCTCGCCCGCCTGGACCGTCGTGCTGGGCGCGCTGCTCGGCGGCGCCACCTCCCATCTGCTCGACCGCCTGTTCCGCCCGCCGGGCTTCGCTCAGGGTCATGTCGTCGACTTCATCGACTACGGCGGCCTGTTCGTCGGCAACGTCGCCGACATCGCGCTGACCGCCAGTTGCGTCGTCCTCATGGTGCTCACCGTGCGCGGCATCCCCCTGGCCGGCGCGGACGCCGGGGAGCGCCCGAGCTCGTAGCCGGGCGGGCCGTGTCAGCGGCCGCGTCAGCCCGGCGACGGCCCCGTGTCAGAGCGGCCGGCGATGGTGGGCGCCATGAACGATTCAGCCATCGCCGCCTCCGGGCTGCGCAAGGCGTACAAGGACAAGGTCGTGCTCGACGGCGTCGACCTGGACGTCCGGACCGGCACGGTCTTCGCCCTGCTGGGGCCCAACGGCGCCGGGAAGACCACGACGGTGCACGTGCTGACCACGCTGCTGGCCCCCGACGCCGGGAAGGCCGTCGTCGCCGGGCACGACGTGGCCACGGAGACCAAGGCGGTGCGCGCGGCCATCGGGGTCACCGGGCAGTTCGCCTCGGTCGACGACCTCCTCACCGGCGAGGAGAACCTGCTGATGACGGCGGACCTCCTGCACCTGCCCAGGGCGGAGGGCAGGAGGATCGCCGGCCGGTTGCTCGACCGGTTCGACCTGGCCGGATCGGCGGGCAAGCTGGTGGCGTCCTACTCGGGCGGCATGCGCCGCAAGCTGGACCTGGCCATGACGCTGGTCGGCAAGCCGCGGATCATCTTCCTGGACGAGCCCACCACGGGACTCGATCCGCGCAGCCGCCGCACCATGTGGCAGATCATCAGGGAACTCGTGGCCGACGGCACGACCATCTTCCTGACCACTCAGTATCTCCAGGAGGCCGACGAGCTCGCCGGCCGGATCGCCGTGCTCGACCAGGGCCGGCTGGTCGCCGAGGGCACGGCCGACGAGCTCAAGCGCCGGGTTCCGGGCGGTCATGTCCGGCTGCGGTTCACCAGCCGGGAGGAACTCGACGCCGCGGCGCGGGTCCTGCCCGGGTCCACGAGGGACGACGAGGAGCTGACCTTGCGGGTGCCCGGCGACGGCGGGGTGCGGTCGCTCCGGGCGCTGCTCGAACGGCTCTACACGCATGCGGTGGAGGTCGGCGAACTGTCGGTGCACACGCCGGATCTGGATGACGTCTTCTTCGCCCTCACCGGGCACGGGAACAAGGAGGTCAGTGCCCGATGAACGCCTTCTCGGCTTTCCTGGCGGACTCCGCCACCATGGTGCGGCGCGACTTCAGGCACACGATGCGCAATCCGCTGACGCTGTTCAACGCCGTGTTCGTGCCGGTGTTCGTGATGTTCCTCATGGTCCACGTGTTCGGCGGCGCTTTCGACGTCGGGGCCGACTACGTCGACTACGCGACGCCTGGATTGATCATCATGACCATCGGCTACGGCATCGGGCCCACCGCGACCGCGGTGAACTCGGACATGACGACCGGATTCATCAACCGGCTCCGCGTCATGGACGTGTCCAGGGCCGCGGTGCTGAACGCGCACGTGATCGCGATCATGCTGCGGACCATGGTGGCCATCGCGATCATCATCGGGGTGGCGGTGCTGCTGGGATTCCGGCCAGCGGCGAGTCTCCCGCAGTGGCTCGGCGCGATCGGCATCGTCGCCTTGACGGTGCTCGCGATCGGCTGGCTGACCGTCGCGTCCGGGCTCGCCGCTAAGACACCGGAAGGCGCGGGACTCGCCGGGGTCCCGCTGATGCTCCTTCCCTTCCTGAGCAGCGCCTTCGTGCCGGCCGAGACGATGGGGCCGGGTGCGCGGCAGTTCGCCGAGTACCAACCGTTCACCTCGATCATCGAGACCCTGCGCGGGCTGCTGTCCGGCACGCCGTCGGCGGGCCCGGCCATCACGGCGGTCGCCTGGTGCGCCGGGCTCACGCTGGTGGGCTACCTGTGGGCGCGCAGGACGTTCACGAAGCGAGCGTGATCCCGGCCAGCTCGCGCCAGTCCTGCCGCTGACCGGCACGGAACGCCTCGGCGAACACGGTCTCGCCGAGGCGGCTCCGCGTGGCCGCGGCGATCCTGGCGGCGTCCGGCTGCGAACGGTCCGGCGTGCCGCGCACGCCGTCGCTCGCCGCCAGCAGCCGCACGGCCTGTTCGTACTCCCCCTGGCGCAGCGCGAGGTCCGCGATCCCGATCAGCATCTCGGCGATCATCGGCGGGTGCGGGTGCTCCGTGGCCGCGGCCGCGCGGAACGCCTCCCTCCGGTGGGCGCGGGCCTCCTCGATGTCCTCGGTGAGGTAGCCGTACAGGTGCATGGTCATGGCGTGGACCGAGCCGGGCATGCCCGGCTCGCCCATCACCGCCCGCACCGTGGCCAGGTGCTCGTGCGCCTGGCCCGGCTCGCCGCGCCAGCGCGCCAGCTGCGCCTTCGACAGCGCCAGCTCGGCGAGGGCGTCCGGCCAGACGATCCCGCCCGCGCACCGCTGCGCCTCCGCCATGGCGGACGCGCTGGACCGCTCGTCGCCGAGCAGCCAGTACAGCTGGGCCTGCCGCGCCCGCACGCCGACCACGTCCTCGACGGCGCCCACCTCGGTCAGCGCCCCGACGACCTCCTCGTGATGCTCGCAGGCGCGGGCGAACTCGCCGCGGGTGGCGAGCCGGTCGGCCAGGAAGGTCAGCGCCAGCGCGATGCCCATCCGGTCGCCCAGCGCGCGGAACTCGGCGAGCGCGGTCTCGGCGTCGAGGTCCACGTCGGTCTCGTCGCCGCCGAGCGTGAGCCGGAACCGGCCCCGGGTGAGCCTGGCCTGCGCGCGCACCCACGGATCGGCGCCGGCGATGAGCGGCTCGAACGCGGGCATGAACTCCGCCGGGCCCCGCAGCGTCCGCTCCAGCAACTCGACGAAGCCGAGCAGCGGGCGGCGGGACCCGCTGCGCCGGGCCAACCGGTGCGCCTCCTGGATCCACTCCCGCGCCTGATACTGGTCACCGCCGATCCCGGCGGTCACGAACATGGTCACGATGAGGTACGCCATCGCCCGCACCTCGTCGGACACCTCGCCGGGCAGCGAGGCCGCCGCGACGCTCAGCTCGGCGCCCTCGGCTCGGTGCCCGCCGAGATACCAGAAGTAGCCCGCGGCCGCGACCAGCCGCATCGACTCCTGGGCCCATCCCCCGGCGATGGCCCGGCGCAGGGCCGCGGTGATGTTGTCGTGCTCGGCATCGAGCGTGGCCAGCCATTCCAGCTGCCCGGCCCGGCGCAGGTGCGGATCGGCCGTCTCGGCCAGCTCGGTGAAGTACGCGAGGTGCGCCCGCCGCGCCGGCTCGGTCTCCCCGGCTTCGGCCAGCCGGTAGGCCGCGTACTCCCTGATGGTGTCGAGCATCCGGTAGCGCATCGCGCCCCCGCCGTCGGCGAGCAGCAGCGACTTCTCGATCAACGCGGTCAGCACGTCGAACACCTGCTCCCCGCCGGACGCCTCGTCCCCGCACACCCGTACGGCCGCTTCCAGGCTCGCCCCGCCGGAGAACACCGAGAGGCGCCGGAGCACGCGTCGCTCGGCCTCGCTCAGCAGGTCCCAGCTCCAGTCGACGACCGCGCGCAGCGTCTTGTGCCGGGGGAGCGCCGTCCGGCTGCCGCTGGTCAGCAGCCGGAACCGATCGTCCAGCCCGCGTGCCAGCTGATCGACGGACATCGTGCGCAGCCGCGCCGCGGCGAGCTCGATCGCCAGCGGCATCCCGTCGAGCGCCCGGCAGATCCGCGCCATGGCCGGCAGGGCGGCCGCGTCGGCGCCGAGGTCCTGGCGCACCAGGCGCGCGCGGTCGCGCAGCAGCCGCACCGCGGGCGAGGACCCGATCTCGGCCGGGTCCGCCCGCTCGGCGGGCAGCGCGAGCGGCTCGACCTGCCACAGCACCTCCCCCGTGATCCCGAGCGGCTCCCTGCTCGTGGCCAGGATCCGCAGGCTCCGGCACTCCCCCAGCAGCCGATCGGCGAAGGCCGCGGCCTCCTCGATCACGTGCTCGCAGTTGTCCAGGATCAGCAGGATCGCGCGCTCCCGGACCGCGGCGATGAGCCGGTCCGTCCGGTCCCCGCCCCGCACGCCGCCGAGCAGGGCCTGTTCGCGCAGGCCGAGCGCGGTGAGCGCGGCCTGCGCCAGCTCACCGCCCGCCCGCACCGGGGCCAGCTCGACCAGCCACGCCCCGTCCGGCAGCTCGGCCAGCATCGTCCGCGCGGTCTCCGCGGCCAGCCTCGTCTTGCCCGAGCCGCCCGGCCCGGTCAAGGTGACCAGCCGGTGCCTGACGGCCAGGGCGGCGACCGCGGAGACGTCCTCGTCCTTGCCGACGAAGCTCGTCAGCTCGGCGCGCAGGTTGGTCCTGCGCTGCTCCGCCCGCTCGCCCACCTCGCCGCGGAGCAGCGCGACGTGCAGCGCGGACAGCTCGGCCGACGGGTCGGCGCCGAGTTCCTCGGCCAGCCGCTCACGCGTCCGCTGGTAGACGGTCAGCGCCTCGGGCGTGCGCCCCGCCTCGGCGAGCGCCCGCATCAACGCCGCCACGAACCCCTCGCGCAGCGGGTACGCGGCGACCAGGTCGGTCAGCTCGGAGACCAGCTCCGAGCCGCGGCCGAGGCGGATGTCCGCGTCCACCCGGTCCCCGAGCGCGGCCACGTGGAGCTCGTCCAGCCGCCTGACGGCGGCGTCGAACAGCTCGCTGTCCCGCAGCGCGAGGTCCGCCATCGCCGTGCCGCGCCACAAGGCCAGGGCCGTGCGCAGCAGCTCCGCCCGGGCCGCGGGCTCGGCGGCACGGGCCTGACCGGTCAGGCGCTCGAACCGGCACGCGTCCACAGCATCGGGGGCGACGGCCAGCCGGTAGCCGCCGGAATCCGCCTCGATCACCCCGTCGGGTAACACCCTGCGCAGCCGGGACACCAGCGCCTGCAGGGCGTTCACCGCGTCCGCGGGCGGTCGCCGCCCCCAGATCCAGTCGACCAGTCTCGTACGGGGGACGATCCGGCCGGGTTCGAGGGCGAGCGCGGCGAGCAACGCGCGCAGCCGGACCCCGGGGACCTCCACCAGGGCACCGTCGGGGTTGCGGACCTCGAACGGCCCGAGCAGTCCAACTCGCACAGGGGTCATTGTGCCGAACCCCGGCGGCGTCCCGGACCGCCGGGGCGACGGGACGCGGTGTCGTGTCAGCGGCGGCGTCAGCACGGTGACGGCCCGCTGTCAGGGCGCCCGGCGAAGGTGGACGCGTTGAGCGTTCGACCACGACACCAAGGCGGATGACCATGGAACACACCGTCACCACGATGCCGACCGCGCGCCGGCCCGGATGTCCCTTCGACCCGCCCGGCGAGCTGATCCAGGCCCGCGAGCACGGCCCGATCAGCCGCTTCACCTTCCCCGGGGGCAGGCCCGGCTGGCTGATCACCGGATACGACCTGGTCAGGTCGGTCCTGGCCGACGCGCGGTTCAGCTCACGCAAGGAGCTGATGCTCCACCCGTCCATCGACATCAGCGGCATGGAGATCCCTCCCGCGCCGCCCGGCGAGTTCCTCCTCATGGACGAGCCGCAGCACGGGCGCTACCGGAAACCGCTGGTGGGCAAGTTCACCGTGCGGCGCATGCGGCAGCTCACCGAGCGCGTCGAGCAGATCACCGCCGACCATCTGGACGCCATGGAGAAGGCCGGGCCGCCGGTGGACCTGGTGACGGCGTTCGCGAAGCCCATCCCCACCATCGTCATCTGCGAGCTGCTGGGCGTGCCGTACGAGGACCGGGGCTCCTTCCAGGAGCAGGTCGACTCGTTCCTCAGCGGGGAGACGAGCGACGAGGACATGATCGCCGCCTACACCGCGACCCAGCGCTATCTCGGGGAGCTGGTGGCCGCCAAGCGCGCGAACCCGACGGACGACGTGCTCAGCGACCTCACCGACGGCGACCTGACCGACGAGGAGCTGCGGGGCATCGCTCTCATCCTGCTCGCGGCCGGGCTCGACACCACCGTGAACATGCTGGCGCTGGGCACCTTCGCGCTGCTGCGCAACCCGGCGCAGCTGGCCGCGCTCCGCGCCGACCCCGCGCTCACCGACCGGGCCGTGGAGGAGCTGCTGCGGTATCTGAGCGTCGCCAAGACGTTCATGCGGACGGCGCTGGAGGACGTCGAGCTGGGCGGCCGGACCATCGAGGCCGGGACGACGGTCATCCTGTCGTACAACACCGCCAACCGCGACCCCGAGCGCTTCGCCGATCCCCACGTGCTGGACCTGGGGCGGGAGGCCCGCGGGCATCTGGCGTTCGGCCACGGCATCCACCAGTGCCTGGGTCAGCAGCTGGCCCGCGTCGAGATGCGGGTCGCCTTCCCCGCGCTGGTCACCCGCTTCCCCACGCTGCGCCTGGCCGTGCCGCCGGAGGAGGTCGGGCTGCGCCCGGAGACCGCGGACATCTACGGGCTGAAGAGCCTGCCGGTCGCCTGGGACGTGTGACCCGCGAGGCGCGCGTCAAGGGCTCCACACCATCGTCCGCTGGTGGACACGCGCGCCCCGGTGGCGCAGGCCCGGCACCAGGGGCGCGGGGCCGTGCGCGGTGAAACCGGCCCGCTCGAAGAACCGCACCGCCCGGGTGTTCTCCACCAGCGTCTGCAGGTGGCAGCCCGGCGATCCCGCCTCCTTGAGCCGCCGCTGCCACGACTCCATGAGCCCCTGGGCGGCGCCGGTGCCGCGGGCTTCAGGGGCGACGTTGATGTGCAGGTGGGAGGGCCAGCGCGGGTCCTCGAAGTCGCCAGGGGCCGGCTGCCGGCGGATCGCCGCCCCGGCCGCGTCGAGCATGGCGTGGGCGAAGAAGGCCGCCGGGCCGCGCCGCAGGTAGAGCCGGTGCCTTCTGATCGCCCGCGTCATCCGCTCGCTCTCGCCGGGGAACGCCGCGCCGTCCAGGCAACCGGTCAGGTAGCCGACGAGGACGCCCCGGTCGGCGGCGAGGAACAGCGAGTCCGGCTCCCGGTCCATGTAGGGCTCCAGGTAGATGTCACGCTCGGACTCCGCGTGCCCCCACAGCGAGCCGGTGGGCGACCCCTCCCCCGCGCGCGCGAACAGCTCGCGCAGCTCGGCTCGATCGTCTTCCCTGAACGTCCGGATCTCCATCGGCACTCCTCAAAACTGTGTATGCCGTACAGAGTAATCGATGGCGCCGGTCGGCGACGCGGATCACGACGCGTCGCGGGCCCGCAGCAGCAGCCCGCCGGCCAGCAGCGCCGCCGCCGACCAGGCCGCGAGCACGCCGAGACCCGCCCAGGGCGGGATCGGCAGGCTCGCCACGTTCACGGTGGTCTGCACGGCGAGGCCGGCGTTCATCGGCGCCAGGCTCCACAGGACCCGGTGCCAGCCCGGATCCGACACCATGTGCGCCAGCAGCGGGAACAGGTAGAGCAGCCCGAGCACGGCCGCGATCGACGCCGCCGGATCGCGGACGGCCATCGCGATCCCCACGCCGAGCAGCGCGACCAGCGCGAGGTAGAGCACCGAGCCGGCGGCCGCGCGCAGCGTCGGTCCGTCGGCGAGTGACAGTGCCGGGTAGCCGCGGCCGGGCAGGATGAGCCGCCCGGCCAGCGCCGACGCGAGGACGGCGACGGTCCCCGCGACCGCGGTCAGCCCGGCGACGACGGCCGCCTTGGCCGCCAGCACCCGCCCGCGGCGCGGTATCGCCGTCAGGGTGGTGCCGATCATGCCGGTGCCGTACTCGCCGCCGACGGCCAGCACCGCCAGCAGGGCGACGCATGCCTGGCTCGCCTGGAGTCCGCTGAACGTGAGCTTGACGGAGTCCTGCGCGCACCGTCCCCAGGGGCAGGTCAGCGTGGCGGCCAGGGCGGCGCCCACGGCCACCGTCAGCACGGCGGCGAGCAGCAGCAGCGGGCCGGTCCCCGCCACGGTGCGCAGCTTGGTCCACTCGGCATGCAGCGCCCGGTTCACGCATCCCTCCTGTTCAGCCTCACCACGGCCAGGCCGAGCGCGAGCGCGGCGTAGCAGCACAGCACGCCCAGCCCGGCCCACGGCGGCAGCGGGTAGTAGCCGCCCTGCGGCACGTAGAAGTCGAGCACCTGCGGATACTCGGGGATGCTCTGCTGGACGGCGAACGCGGCGGCGGGCGTGACCCGCAGCAGCCACAGCGACAGCTCGACGGGCAGCACGGAGGCGGTGGCCAGCACGTGCGGCAGCAGGATCATCGCCAGCGCGGTGACGACCGCCGCCGCGCTGCGCCTGAACAGCGTCCCGAGCGCCAGCGCCAGCACGGCGGACACGGCCAGCAGCGCGGCCACTCCCGCGATCACCCGCACCTCGGTGAGCGCGGGCACCGGCAGCACGTGGTTGCCGTTGCCCCGCAGCAGATGCTTGCCGACCGGCATCGCGACCGCGCTCGCGGCCAGCCCGGCGGCGAACACGACCGCGCCGATCACCAGAGCCTTGGCCGCGAGCACCCGGCCCCGGCGCGGCGAGGCCGCCAGGGTGACGCGGACGAGCCCGCGCCGGTACTCGGCGGTCACGAACAGCACCGCCACGACGACCACCACCACCAGCGCGAACAGCACCCCGGTCAGCGTCAGCTCCACCGCCATGCCGCCGTCGGTGCCGACCGGCGCGATGTCGCCGCTCCCGACCACGGTGAACGTGCCGCCCGACTCCACGGCGCTGCCCGGGTGGTGGACCTCTCCGGGGTTCGTGCCGGGCGTGGGGCTCACGTCGGTGTGCCGCCACGCCCCGGGCGCCGCGCCCTCGACCTTCACCTGGTCGAACACGGCGGTGGTCTCGGTGAAACGCATCTGCTCGATCAGCCCGCCCAGATCGGCCTGCTTCACGGTCAGGTCACCCGGCGAGGCGGCGAACATGCCGATCTCCACCTCGGCGGGCAGATCCGGCAGGCGGACGACGGCGACCTCGGCCCACTGCCGCCCGTCGGCGGACTCGTACCCGGTGAGGGTTTCTCCCGCGCGGGTCAGCCGCAGCCAGCGCGGCGCCCCGCCGGGCCGGCCCGCCACGTCCCCGGTGTAGTCGTGCTGCATCCGCACGCCGTGCTCGCCGGTGACCATGACCGCCGCGTAGGACGAGCCCGGCTCCATGCTCGCCTTGACGATCACTCCGGCCTTCGCCCACGGCACCAGCCCCGGCACGATCTCGTCGTGGTCCGGCGGCGGGTAGGTGATGATGCCGGACATCGACGTCAGCCGCACGGTGATGGAGCCGTCGCCGTCCAGCGTCCGGTGCACGAAGAAGAACTTGTCACGCACAGCGTGGCCGTCAGGGCCCAGCGGCGGCTCGGGACAGGCGGTCTCGACCCCGTTCCTGTCACACGAGGCGTGGCTGCCCGCCGCGGAGACCGCTGCGAGCAGCGGGACGAGCAGCGCCGCGACCACCGTGCCGAGCACCCAGCCGCGGACCGTGCGGAACTTCGTCCACTCCGCGCGCAGCGTCCGTGCGAACCCGGCCGCCGGGCTCATCGGGCCGCCCCGTCCGCGCGGAACTCGACGGCGTCCCTGGTCAGCTCCATGTACGCCTCCTCCAGCGTGGCCCGGTGGGCCGTCACCTCCGAGAACGGCACCCCGCCTCCGGTCAGCAGCTCCACCACCCGCTCGGCGGACGGCCCCGACGCGGTGACGGTGTCGCCGCCCGTGACGGCGACCGTGGCGCCCGCCCCCGCCAGGGTCTCCATCGCACGGGAGCGGGCCGTGGTGCGGATGGTCACCCGGTCGTGGGAGGCCGCCTCGATCAGCTCGGCCACGCCCATGTCGGCCACCACCCGGCCCCGCCCGGCCACGACGAGCTGACCGGCGGTCCCCTCCAGCTCGCTCATCAGATGGCTGGACACCAGCACCGCCCGGCCCTCGGCGGCCAGCGACCGCAGCAGGCCGCGGATCCACACGATGCCGTCCGGGTCGAGGCCGTTGAACGGCTCGTCCAGCATGAGCACCGGCGGGTCGCCGAGCAGCGCGGCGGCGATCCCGAGCCGCTGCCGCATGCCCAGCGAGTAGCCGCCCGCCCGCCTGCGCGCCTCCGCGCCCAGCCCCACCAGGCCGATCACCTCGTCCACCCGCGCCGCCCCGAGCCCCTGGGAGTGGGCCAGCCACAGCAGGTGGTCGCGGCCCGTACGGCTCGGCTGCAGCGCGCCCGCGTCCAGCAGCGCGCCCACGTGGGTGAGCGGCTCCTCCAGACTCCGGTACGGCACACCCCCGACCAGCGCCCGGCCCTCGTCGGGGGCGTCCAGGCCGAGGATCACCCGCATCGTGGTGGACTTGCCCGCGCCGTTCGGCCCCACGAACCCGGTGACCCGGCCCGGCGGCACCCTGAACGTCATCCCGTCCAGCGCCACGGTCCGGCCGAACCGCTTGCGCAGCCCGGCTACCTCGATCGTCGCTTCCATGCCGCGCAGCCTAGGCAGCGGCGGCACCCCGGGTCGTCACGCCGCCGAGCGATCCTCTCCCTCCCTGCCTCCAGCGACCCGGCCTCCCTCATACGGGGGACTCCGGCGTTTCCGGTCACCGACGTTCCCCACACTCCGGCACCTCCGGGCACCGACGTTCCCCACACGAGGGATTCCGGCGCCTCGACGTTTTGGGGCACCGGAGGGAGCCGCGCCCGCGTTCACTTCCCCGCGAGGCGGACGGTCGTGGATCTCTCATGCGGGGGATTCCCCGGCTCCTACCCACCCTTCTCCTCCGTGCGGGCTGAAGGTTCTGTCCCGCCGTACGCCCTCTTCGTCCCTCGTACGAGGGATGTCAGCCTTCTGGTGAGCCGAGAGAATGGCCGTCGTGGGTGGAGGAACGTACGGGCGATGGGTCATGGGGCACGCGCCCGTGGTGGCGGGGGTGTCGGCGGCGGTGCTGGCGGTCGGCGAGATCGCCCTGCGGGCGGAGGGAGCCCGGCCGCTCACCCTGGCGATGCTCTTCCTGGTGGGGCTGGCGACCACGGCCCCGCTGGCTCTGCTGCCCGGGCAACCGGCCGTGGCCGCCGCGGTGGTGACCGTGTCGGTGCTGCTGTCCCTGACGGCGTTCCAGACCCTGACCGTCGCGGGGGCGGCGGCCCAGCTCACCTGCGGGTACCGGCTCGGGCGGCACGGCTCCTGGCGACTCGCCGTACTGCTCGCGGCCCCCTTTCCCCTGCTGGCCCTGTTCCCTGCCCTGACCACGACCGACGTACGAGTCCCGGCACAAATCTTGACCCCAGCACCGTCGCAACCCCCGACCCCAGGGCTTTCACCATCAGGAGAGCCCACATCCACCACAGAACTGACACCACACGAAAGGCTCACGCCGTCACTCGGGCCGACCTCCACGGGAGCGCCGCACTCCACGGGAGCGCCCCACTTCACGGAAGCGCCCCACTCCGCGGGAGGGCCGGTCTCCGCGGAAGCGCCGCACTTCACGGGAGCGGCGGACTCCGCGGGAGGGCGACACTACGCGGAAGAAGCGGACTTCAGGCGGGGGTCGGCCTCTGCGGGAGGGGCGGACTTCAGGCGAGGATCGGACTCCGCTGGAGGGGCGGCGGGGTTGGTGTTGGTGCTGGGGTCGCTCGCTCCTGCGGCGGCGCTGGCGGGGACGGCGCGGCGGGCGCACGCGGACGCCGCGGCCGGGAGCGCGGCGCGTCAGGAGATCGCCGGGACCCTGCTGGAGCACACGGCCCGCGGCGAGCGCGCCCGCATCGCCCGTGAACTGCACGACGTGGTGGCCCACCATGTCTCCATGGTCGCCGTGCAAGCTGAGTCGGCAAGGCTGGCCGTCCCCGGGATGCCCGCCGCCGGCGCCGAACGGCTGTCCGCCATCGGCGACACGGCCCGTGCCGCGCTGACCGAGATGCGGCGGCTGCTCGGCGTGCTGCGCGAGGACACCGAGGCGGAGCGCCGCCCGCAGCCGGGGCTGACGCTGGAGGAGCTGATCGAACTGGTCGACGAGTCAAGGGACGCTTCCGGGTCCGCCACGAGGCTCATACTCAGCGGCACGCCGGTCCCGCTGGACCCGGGCGTCGAGCTGGCCGCGTACCGCATCGTGCAGGAGGCCCTCACCAACGCCCGCCGTCACGCCCCCGGCGCCGCGGTCGACGTGGAACTGCGCTACGGCGGCGACGGCCTGCGCCTCCTTGTCCGCGACAACGGCGGCACGCTCCCCACCGGCCCGGACGGCGGTTTCGGCCTGGCCGGCATGCGCGAGCGCGCCACCGCCGCCGGAGGCGACCTCCGAGCCGGCCCCGCCGAGGGCGGCGGATTCCTGGTGGAAGCCCACCTACCACGAGAGGCGACGGCATGAAGGCGACCGCGTTCCCGGTGAAACGCCGCCGACCGGAAAGTACGACGTGAGCGGCGAACACGCCCCCGGACCAGCACCCCCGGCCGGGAAAGGTGGCGGGCGGGTTCGGATCGTGGTGGCCGACGATCATCTGGTGGTGCGTACCGGGTTCGGGGAGTTGCTCGACACGCAGCCGGACTTCGAGGTGGCCGGCACCGCCGCCGACGGCGCGGAGGCGGTGCGGGTGTGCGGCGAGGTCCGGCCGGACGTGGTGCTCATGGACGTGCGCATGCCGCGCATGGACGGCATCGAGGCCACCAGGCGGCTGGCCGGCTCGGGCCCGAGGGTGCTCATCCTGACGACGTTCGACCTGGACGAGTACGTTTACGACGCGTTGCGGGCCGGGGCCAGCGGGTTCCTGCTCAAGGACGTCACCGCCGAGCGGCTGTTCGACGCGGTACGGGTGGTCGCCGCCGGGGACGCGCTGCTGGCCCCGGCCGTGACCAGGCGGCTGATCAGCGAGTTCGCCCGGCTGCGGCCGGAGACGGAGGCGGTGCCGATCGCCGCGCTCACCCCGCGCGAGACCCAGGTGCTGCGCCTGCTCGCCGAAGGGCTGTCGAACCCGGAGATCGCCGCCCGGCTCACGGTCACCGAGGAGACGGTGAAGACGCACGTCAGCCGGGTGCTGGCCAAGCTCGGGCTGCGCGACCGTACGCAGGCCGTGGTGGCCGCGTACGAGTCGGGCCTGGTGGTGCCGCGCACCCGCCGGTGACCCGAGGTCACTCCCAGACGGGGAGCATGCCCTGCGGGTAGCGGGCGCCGTAGCCGCCGGTCGGCAGGATCTCGGCGATCCGCGTAAGGTCGGCGTCGTCGAGGACGAGGTCGGCGGCGGCGACGTTCTCCGCCAGCCGCTCGGGGCTGCGGGTGCCGGGGATGGGCACGATGTCGTCGCCCTGGGCGAGGAGCCAGGCCAGGGCGAGCTGGGCCACGGTGGCCCCCTTGCCCGCGGCGAGCTCACCGAGCAGGCGGGTGGCCTCCAGGTTCTTCTCGTAGTTGCCCGGCTGGAAGCGGGCGTCCCAGCTGCGCATGTCGCTCTCGTCGTACTCGGCGCCGGGCTTGGCCTGGCCGGTGAGGAAGCCGCGGCCGAGCGGCGAGTAGGCGACGAACCCGATGCCGAGCTCGCGCAGGACCGGGAAGAGCGCCTCCACCTCCCGCTCGAACAGGGAGTATTCCGTCTGCAGGACCGAGACGGGCTGGACGGCGTGCGCCCGGCGGATGGTGCCGGCCCCGGCCTCGCTCAGCCCGAAGTAGCGGACCTTGCCGGCGTCGACCAGCTCCTTGACGGTGCCCGCCACGTCCTCGATCGGCACGCTGGGGTCGACGCGGTGCTGGTAGAGCACGTCGATGACGTCTACGCCGAGGTAGCGCAGGCTGTTGTCGACGACCTCGCGGATGTGCTCGGGCCTGCTGTCGACGCCGCCCTGTCTCGTACCGGTGAAGTCGAAGCCGAACTTGGTCGCGATGACCACCTCGTCGCGCACCGGCGCGAGCGCGGCGCCGACGATCCGCTCGTTCTCGCCCTGGCCGTAGAGCTCGGCGGTGTCGAAGAACGTCACGCCCAGCTCGTGGGCGCGGCGGATGGTGGCCTCGCCCTCCTTCTTGTCCGAGGGGCCGTAGGCGAAGGAGACGCCCATCGCTCCGTAGCCGATCGCCGAGACCGTCAGGCCCTGCCGTCCGAGGCTCCGCTGCCGCATGATGCTCACCTTCCCGTGGGTGAATGTAAGAGCACTCTAACATCAGAATGTGAGAGTACTCTAACATCCGGAAAGGGGGGATCGTCCACCGTGAGCAGTCCCACGACGCCGCGCCGCCGCTACCATCACGGCGACCTGCGCGCCGGGCTGGTCCGCGAAGGCATCGCGCTCCTGGCCGAGACCGGGGTCGCGGGCTTCTCCGTGGCCAAGGTCGCGGTGCGGGCGGGCGTGTCGTCGGCCGCGCCCTACCGCCACTTCCCCGACCGGGAGGCGCTGCTCGCCGCCTGCGCGGCCGCCGTCATCGGCGAGATCACCGACCTGCTCGCCGAGGCGGCCGAGCGTGCCGGGCCCGACCCGGCCGACCGGCTCGCCGCCACCGCGAGCGCCTATACCCGCTACGCGCTGGACCATCGCGCCGGCGTCGAACTCGTCTATACCCACGACTTCGCCGCCGAGCACTGCCAGACCGTCCACGAGCAGAGCCGCCGGCTCACCGACACGCTGACCCGGCTGGCCGCGGACGTGCTGCCCGCCGACACCCCGTGGGCCGAACTCCTGGACTTCGTGTACGTGCACCTGTCGGCCGCGCACGGCTACGCGACCCTGCTAACGAAGGGCGGCCGCCTGCCCCGCGACGCCGACGCGCACGCCGCGCGCGCCCGGACGGCGGCCCGTGACCACATCGCCGGCTACCTGGCGCGCCGCGCCGCCGGACAGCCCTGACCCGGGCGGGCCGCGCCGATCGGCGCACGATCCGGTCACGATGCCCGACGGTTGGCGGCTGATCCCCGGCGGCGGGGACGCGAGTATGGCTGGCATGGATCCCGAACTCGAAGCGTTCATCCCGCTGTTCCCCCGCGCCGACCTGACCGACCCGGTCGTCGAGCGCAAGAGCTTCGCCGAACTCGCCACCTCGGTCCCGGCGCCCGACACCTCGAACATGGACGTCGAGGACCACACGGTGCCCGCCGACCCCGGCGTGCCCGTACGGCTCTACCGCCCGCACGGGGCGCAGGGCGCGATCATCTGGCTGCACGGCGGCGGCTTCGTCATGGGCGACGTGGACACCGAGCACCCGTGGGCGGCCAGGCTCGCGGACGTCTCCGGCACGACGGTGATCTCGGTGGGCTATCGCCTGGCCCCCGAGAACCCCTTCCCCGCGGCCCTGGACGACGGCTACGCGGTGCTGGCCTGGGCGTCCGAGCACGCCGCCGAGCTGGGCTTCGACCCGGCCAGGATCGCGGTCGGCGGTCACAGCGCCGGGGCGGGGCTCGCGGCGGCGATGGCGCTGCGCTCACGTGACCAGCAGGGGCCGCCGATCCGCTTCCAGCTGCTCAACCAGCCCGGCCTCGACGACCGGCAGCAGACGTGGTCGGCGCGGAACTTCACCGACACGCCCTGGATGAACCGCGCCAAGGTCACCGCGGCGTGGGGACACTACCTGGGCTCCGCGCCCGCCACGCCGTACGCCGCACCGGCGCGGGCCACCGACCTGTCCGGCCTGCCGCCGGCCTACATCGCCACGGCGGAGCTCGACCCGAACCGCGACGAGGACATCGAGTACGCGCTGCGCCTGCTCCAGGCCGGCGTGTCGGTCGAGCTGCACCAGTGGTCCGGCACCTTCCACGGCTCGCAGGCCATCCTGTCGGCCGAGGTGTCACAGCGGCAGATCGCCGAACTCGGCGCCGCCCTGCGCCGCGCCCTGGCCGGGTGAGCCGCCTGTAAAGCCCGTTGCCCGGCGGCGAGCGGCCTCGCTAACGTCGGGGGGATGGTCAGAGCGCGCAAGGCGACGGCGGCGGACGCCGCGGAGCTGGTACGACTGCGAGCGGTGATGCTGGCGAGCATGACCGGCCGCGAACCGGCGGACGACGGGTGGCGCGAGGCCGCCGAGCGGAGGCTGCGGGCGCGGCTGGACGAGCCGGACCCGCGGATGCTCGCCTTCGTGGTGGACGCGCCGGGCGGCGGGCTGGCCGCGTGCGCTACCGGCACGGTCGAGGAGCGGCTCGGCGGGCCGGGCGCCCCCGAGGGCCTGGTCGGCTACGTCTTCAACGTCGCCACCCATCCGGAGCACCGGCGGCGCGGCTACTCGCGGGCCTGCGTGACCGCCCTGGTCGAGTGGTATCGCGAGCGCGGCATCGCCACGGTCGACCTGCGCAGCTCCGCGGAGGGCGAGCCGCTCTACGCCTCGCTGGGCTTCGTACGCACCCACGACCCGGCCATGCGGCTGCGGTTCACGGAGCCGCGCCCGTGATGAGCCGCCAGCCCTCAGGTTCGAGGGCGTACGCGGTCACGCTGCCCGAGGCGAACCACCGCCAGGCGGCCGGGCGCACCAGCGTGGCCCCGGCCGCGGCGGCCACGAGGGCCATGGCCCGCGGGTCGAAGCCCGGCGTGAGCTCCTCCGTGCCTCCCTCGTAGGGACCGCGGCGGAGCACGGCGCCCGCCAGCTCGGCCAGCACCGCGGCGCGGCCGCGCGAGGCCGCGCCCAGGACGGCGAGCAGCAGCTGGTGCGTCCGCACGCCCGGCACCGCGGCGGGCTGCGGCCGGGCCGCCCGCCCCAGCGCCAGGTCGAGCAGGGGCGTGATCAGGTCGACCCCCGACAGCAGGGCGTTGACCGGCTCGACCAGTCGCGGGTTGACGTCGATGAACGCCGGCCCGTCCGCGCCCAGCACCACGTCCGCCGACAGCGCGCCGTGCCAGCCGAGCCCTTCGCCCAGGGCCCGCAGGTGCTCGCGCACCTCCGGCAGCACCACCCCGCGCTTGTGCCCGGCGCCGCCCCTGGCGCCCTCCCGCACCCGCAGGCAGGCGTGGAAGGCCACGAGCGCCCCGGTGTCGAACACCGACTGCACCATGGCCAGCGGCCCTTGGACCTCCCGCTGCACCAGCAGCTCCGGCTCGCCGTCCCACGAGGGGCCGAGCGGCTCCCCCGGCCCGGCGAGCCGCCGCACGCCGCTGCCGGCGGTGCCGATCGGCCGTTTCACGTACGCGGGATAGCCGTCCCACCCGGCCAGGTCGCGTACGACGGCGGACGCCGGCTGCGGCAGCCCGAACCGGGCCAGCGTGGCATGTGCGGACACCTTGTCCTGCACCGCGGCGAGCGCCGCGAAGGGCGGCACGGCGGTGGCGGTGCCGGCTCCGCCTTCCCGCGACAGCACCGCGACCTGTTCCTGCGTCGGCAGCAGCACGTCGAACCCGCCCCGCCGGTAGACAGCTGTGGCGGCCTCCAGCCAGCCGTACGGGTCGGCGCCGTAGGAGGGCACCCGGTGCACGCGGCGGACATGCCGGGTGAACGCGCACAGGCAGCGCGGATCGGGCGAGAGCGCCTCGACGTGGTGCCCCGCCCGCGACAGCACGGTGGCGCACTGCCGCGAGGTGACGCCCGACCCGTCCGACAGCAGGATCCGCATGGCCGCCTCCCGTTTGTGTATGAGGTAAGCGTACGTCATATACTTACGCCATGGGCAGACCCGCGCAGATCAGTCGTCCCGCCGTCCTGGCCGCCGCGCTGGAGGTCGCCGACGAGCACGGCCTCGACGCGGTGACCATGCAGGCCGTCGCCGCCCGGCTCGGCGTCACCGCGATGGCCCTCTACCGGCACGTGCGAAGCAAGGACGACCTGCTCGACGGGCTGGTGGAGGCGCTGCTGACCGAGTTCCCGCCGCCGGACCCCGGCCTGCCGTGGCGGGAACGGCTGGCTCTGACGGCCACCGCGGTCAGGGCCTCGGCCGGCCGCCATCCGGCGGTGTTCCCGTTGCTGCTGCGGCGGCCCGCCGAGACGGACCAGGCGCGGCGGGTGCGCGACGGCGTGCTCGCGGCGCTGCGCGAAGCCGGGCTCGACGACGAGCGGGCCGCCCGCGCCGAGCGGCTGATCAGCACCGCCGTGCTCGGGTACGCCGCCAGTGAGGCCGCCGGCCGGTTCGGCCACCACGCGCGGGAGGTGCGGGACGCCGATTTCGAGATTCTCCTGGACGTCATCGGCGCGTGTGTCGATCCGGGCGGGAGCCGTTCGTGTAGGGAGTGAGACCCACGACCACGAGAGGGACGAGACCATGACGGCACCGCGCATCCTGATGGACGGCCTGGGCATCGGCGAGTCGCCGCGCTGGCACGACGGCCGGCTCTGGTTCTGCAACTGGGGGGACGACGAGGTGATCGCCCTGAGCCCGGACGGCCGGGCCGAGGTCGTGTTCTCCGAGCCCGGGGTCGGCGCCCACTCGATCGACTGGCTGCCCGACGGCCGGATGCTGATCGTGCCCAAGAACACCGACCGGGGCCGGCTGCTGCGCCGGGAGGCCGACGGCTCGCTGGTCCCGCACGCCGACCTGGGCGGCCTGCCCTCGGGCTTCAACGAGATCGTGGTCGACGGCCGCGGCAACGTCTACGTCAACGGCGCCGACTTCGACTTCCTCGCCTTCCTGGAGAAGGCCATGGCCGACGGCATGGACACGCCGCTGCACGAGCGACCGGACTTCGTGCCCGGCTACATCGCGCTGATCACCCCCGACGGGCGGGCCCGGCAGGTGGCCGGCGACATCGCGTTCCCCAACGGCATGGTCGTCTCGCCGGACGGCCGTACGCTGATCATCGCCGAGTCGTTCACCGGCACGCTCACGGCGTTCGACGTCGCGTCCGACGGAAGCCTGTCGAACCGCCGCACCTGGGCCGCCGGGCTGGGCCCCGACGGGATCTGCATGGACGCGGAAGGCGCGGTGTGGACCTCGACCGGAGGCAACGAGGTGGTGCGGGTGCGCGAGGGCGGCGAGGTGCTGGAGCGGGTCGAGCTGGACCGGGGCCCGTTCGCGTGCATGCTGGGCGGCCCGGACGGGCGGACGCTGTATGTCGTGGCCGCCGAGTGGAACCCGTCCGACCCGTTCGGCGGCCCGCGCACCGGCCAGGTGCTGGCCGTCGAGGCCCCGGCCCCGCGGGCGGGCTGGCCGGGACACTGACAGGTCAGCGGGCGCGGCGCGCGACGAGCGCCTCGACGCCGTCGAGCAGCAGGTCCAGGCCGAAGGTGAAGTCGGCGTCGTCCGTCCAGCCCTCCGCCCCGCGGAACGCGCCCTCCCGCACCGCCGCCGACAGCGCCGGGTAGGCCGCGGGGTCGAGCAGCGCGTCCAGCATCTGGCCGTAGTCTGCGGCCCCGGAGAGGCCGTCGTAGCCGTCCGGGGCGGGGGCGCGCATCGCGTACGTGAGCATGGCGTCGGAGGCCGCGTACCCGGAGAGCGTGGTGGCGGCGCGGACCCGCTCCCCCGCGTCCAGCCCGGCGTCGCCGAGCGCGGCCAGCGCCCGGTCCAGCCAGAGCATGGCGCGCGGGCCGGCGGGCGGGACGGACCGGTCGACGGAGAGCAGCCAGGGCCGGGCCAGCAGGAAGTCGCGGTTGGCACGGGCCCACCGAGCGAGGTAGTCGCGCCAGGGCAGGCCGTCACGCTCGGGAGGGTCGGGCGCGGCGCTGTCGGCCATGATCGTCAGCAGCTCGGCCTTGCTGCCGACGTAGCGGTAGAGCGCCATGGTGGCCACGCCGACGCGGGAGGCGACGGTGGCCATGGAGACGCCGCCCAGCCCTTCGGCGTCGGCGATCTCGATGCAGGCGGCCACGATGCGCGCCAGGTCGAGCCGCGGTTTCGGGCCGCGGCGCGGCACCGGCTCGCGCCCCCACATCCGCGCCACCACCGGCGGCAGTTCCATGCCGCCCAGCTTAGCCGCGGCTGATCAGCGGAGAGCCGCTAGAGCGTGCCGTTGGCGGCGGCGGGCCAGGCGAGCTCGGCGACGATCGCCGACTCGACGGCCACCCGCAGCCAGTGGTCCCTGGTGAGCCCGTCGATCTTGCGTGCCCGCTCCCGCCTGGGCAGGTCGCGGAACCACCGGCGGTGCAGGTCGCAGGCGCGCATGATGGCCAGCAGGGCCACCGTGTCGTCGTGCGCGGGCAGGCCGCGCAGGGCGGTGAGCAGACGGTCGACGATCGCGTACTCGGCTCCGTACTCGGGCGCCGAGAGCCGCGTCACCGTCCGGTCGTGGAAGAGCCCGCGCGCCGGCCGCTCGCAGACGACGACCCTGCCCTGCTCGCGCAGCGCCGCGATGCGCCGCAGGTGGGGGCGGCCCGCCGCGACGCTGACGATCCGCTGCGGCAGGCCCGGCTGCGGGCCGTGCCCGGCGAGCTCGGCCGCCGCCAGCCCGAGGTCGAGGTGCGGCGGCAGCCTGACCTTGCCGTCGCGACCGATGACCCATCCGTCGGCGGACGCGCACAGGGCCAGGATCAGCAGCTCGTCCGCCATCGCCAGCCGCGACATGCCCGTAGCCTACGCCGGGCCGGGCGGCCGAGACAGACCCGGATCCTTGACATCGCTGGCTAATGACATTAGCTTTCAAGCTATACATCGTAGCTGGAGGTGGGACCATGGCAGAGACACTGGAAGTGGAAGGCGGGCGGCTCGGATACGAGGTGTCCGGGGAGGGCCCGCTCGTCGTGCTGGCGCCCGGCATGGGCAACGACCGCGCCGCCTACCGGTTCCTGGCGCCGCGGCTGGCCGCCGCCGGATACCGGGTGGCGGTCACCGACCTGCGCGGCCACGGCGACTCGACGCTCGGCTGGTCCTCCTACTCGCGCACCGACACCGCGCACGACCTCCTGGCCCTGATCCGCCACCTGGGCGGGCCCGCCGTGATCGTGGGTCACTCGTTCTCCGGCGGGGCGGCCACCATCGCCGCCGCGCGGGAGCCCGAGCTGGTGCGCGCCGTGGTGGAGATCGCCCCGTTCACCCGCCCCCAGCAGCCGGACCTGGGCGGGCTCGTGCGCAACCCCGCCTACCGCAAGGGCATGTCGCTGCTGATGGCCACCGGGACGCTGCGCAGCCTCGGCCTGTGGAAGCGCTACCTGCACCACGCCTACCCGGGCCGCAAGCCCGCCGACTTCGCCGCTTATCTGGACGAGCTGGGCCGCGACCTGAGCAGGCCCGGCCGGATGGCGGTGATCAGCAAGATGGGCATGGCCGCGCCCAAGGACGCCGGCGCCGAGCTGGCCGGCGTCCGCTCCCCCGCGCTGGTCGTCATGGGCACGGCCGACCCCGACTGGAACGACCCGCGCGCCGAGGCCGAGGGGGTGGTCGCCGGGATGCCCGACGGGATCGGCCAGGTCGTGATGATCGAGGGCGCGGGCCACTACCCGCACGCGCAGTATCCCGACGAGGTCGCCGGGGCCATCCTGACCTTCCTGAAGGAGCGCCTGGATGGCTAGGGCCGCGCTCTCGTCCAAGGCGGTGGTCGGCCTCGCGCTGGAGATCGTGGACGAGTCGGGGCCGGCCGCGCTCACGCTCGCCGCGGTCGCCGCCCGCGCCGGGGTGGCGCCGCCGTCGCTCTACAAGCACGTGCGCAACCTCGCCGAGCTGCGGGTGCTGGTGTCCGGCCAGGTCATGGAGGAGTTCGCCGAGCACGGGAACGCGGCCGTGCTCGGCCGCTCGGGCGACGACGCGCTGCGGGCGCTCATGCGGGCCTGGCGCGCGTACGTGGTCCGCAACCCGCACCGCTACGCCGCCATCCTCCAGTCCCCGGAGCCCGCCACCGCCGCGATCGCCGAGCGGCTGGTGGACATCCTGCTGGCCGCGCTGCGCGCGTACGACCTGGAAGGGTCGCAGGCGATCCACGCCGCGCGCTGCCTGCGCGCCGCCGCCCACGGGTTCGCGGTGCTGGAGACCGGCGGTGCCTTCCAGCTGCCGGAGGACCTGGACGAAAGCTACGAGCTGCTCATCGACATGGTCATCGCGGGCCTCCGGCGAGAGCCGCCCCGCTCCTAGTGAGCCGCCGGAAGCAGGGACACCAGGCCCGCCAGGCCCTCGTCGCCGTGCCCCTGGGCCACCCGATGGCGCATCAGCTCCATGTACGGGACGAGCAGCCGGGAATCCACGCCCTGATCCCGCGCCGTGGCCAGGAGCGCGTCGTTGCCCGCCGTCATCATGGCGAGGTTGGAGGTGACGCCCTCGGTGTAGTCGCCGCTCACCAGCTGCGCGGCCATCTCCTGGCTGCTGCCCGCCATCGCGCCGAGCCACTCCGCGAGCAGCCCGGCGAACCTGGCCAGGTCGAGGTCCTTCTCCCGGCTCACCAGGGCGAAGGCGTGGGTGATGCCCGCGAGCATGCCGGTCATCGCGCTGAGCAGGGCGATGTCGTGCAGCGCCGCGTGGCCGGGGTCCTCGCCGACGAACTCCGCCCCGGCCGGGACCTCCAGCGCCTCGCGGTGGCGGTCGAACAGCTCCCGGTCGCCGCTGTAGAACACGTAGCCGCCGGTCTCCGGACGGCCGATCATCGGGGGGACGGCCATGATCCCGCCGTCCAGGAAACGGGCCCCGCGCTCGCTCACCCAGTGGGCACGCCGCCCGGCCTGGGCGGGGGTGCCGGTGGTCAGGTTGACGACGTCCTTGCCGTTCAGGTCGGCGCCGTCCAGGGTCTCGCCCACGGAGTCGTCGTCCAGCAGGCAGAGGACGACGGGACCGGCGGCCGACGCGATCGCCTCCGCCGCCGTGTCCGCCGCCCGCGCGCCGTCCCGTGCGAGCGGTTCGGCCTTCTCCCGGGTACGGTTCCACACGGTCAGCGGATGCCCCGCGGCGAGCCAGGAGTGGGCGAGCGCGGTCCCCATGTCGCCGAGGCCCAGGAGAGTGATGGGAGTCTTCGAGGTGATGCCGGTATCCATGTCCACCAGGTTCGGGCACGCCCTGGACCATGATCAAGTACGCACTCTTTTGTGAGTGGTTACCTTAAGGTAAGTGCATGACCAGGCGAGACACGTACGTGTGCGGCATCGACGCGGCCATCGACGTGGTCGGCGGCAAGTGGAAGGTGCTCATCCTCTGGGCCCTGGACGAAGGCCCGCTCCGGTTCGGCGAGCTGCGCCGCGGCATCCCCGGCGTCACCGAGAAAGTCCTCACCACCCATCTGCGCGAGCTGGAGAACGACGGCATCGTCTCTCGCGACGAGGCCTTCGAAGGAGCGGTGCGCCGGGTCGCCTACACCCTCACCCCGCTCGGCGTCTCCCTCAACGAAGCGCTGGCACCGCTCGGCGACTGGGGCCGGAAGCACCTCCTCAGCGAACATCACGAACCCGGCGAAGTGTCCCCGCGCTGAACTCCTCCCGCTTCACAGTCGGGCCACCCGCGAGCGGAACCGACACCTCGTCCCACCGCATCGCCAGACCACTGGCCTGACAGCGGTACGGCGCCCGCACCCGACATCCCGTCCCCATGCAGGACCAGAGCACCGCCCTACCAGCGGTACGGCGCTCGCTGACGTCCCGCCCTCATGGCAGGACCAGACCATCGACCCACCAGCAGTACGACGCCCGCACCTGATGTCCCGTCCCCATAGCGGGATCAAGCACTGACCTACCAGCGGTATTGAACTCCGGTCCTCATGGCGGGGCCAGACCTTGACGGAAGGCGTAGGTGACGGCTTGGGCGCGGTCGCGGACCCGGGTTTTGGCGAACAGGTTGTTGATGTGGGTCTTCACGGTGGCTTCGGAGATGTGGAGTTGCCCAGCGATCTCCGCATTGGACCGGCCCTGGGCGATCAGCCCGAGCACCTCCACCTCCCTCTGCGTCAGCCCGTCAGGCCGCCTCGGCTGAACATTCCCCGGCCCGGCCTGGTCACCCCGCCCCGCTGCACCCCTCCGCCGCCCGTTGATGTCCCGGCCCCTGCTGAAGCCCTGTCCGACATCAGCGCCCCCGCCTTTGTCGACACCTCGTCTGACATCAAAGCCCCCACCCGCACCGGATCCCTGTCCGGCGTCAGTGCCCCCACCCGCGCCGAAGCCCCGTCCGACGTCAGCGCCCGCGCCCCCGCCCGCGCCCGCGCCCTCGCCGAACCCCCGTCCAACATCAGCGCCCCGGCCAGTGCCGAATCCCCGTCCAATATCAACACCCCCACCCGCGCCGAATCCCCGCCCATCCCCACCAGCGTGGGCGTTCCCAGGCGCCGCGTACCCCCACCTCTCCTCGATACCTGGTCCCGCTCCAGAGCTCAGGACCTCGCCATCCCCGGGACCGCCCGCCACGGTCTCCGCCAGGCGGCGTTGCACAGGAGGCGCGAAGTGTGCTTCGCCCTCAGCCACCACCGAGATGGCCCTGGCCAGGGACTCGGCGTCGGTGTCCTTCGTCAGGTAACCCCGGGCCCCGGCCCTCAGAGCCGCGAAGACAGACTCGTCGTCGGAGTACGTCGACAGCACCACGACCTCCGTACAGGGGTGCTCCCGTCGGATGATCCGCGTCGCCGCGACCCCGTCCATGCGAGGCATGCGCAGGTCCATCAGCACGACGTCCGGGGCCAGTTGGGCCACCAGCCTGACCGCCTCCTCGCCGTCACCGGCGGCGCCCACCACCTCGGTGTCCGGGAGCAACCCCAGGAGCAGCACCAATCCTTCGCGCACGACGGTCTGATCGTCGGCCACGAGCACGCGCACCGTCATGCCGGCACCCGCAGCACCACCGCGAACCCTCCGTCGTCGGCCCCCGCCGTCAGCGACCCCCCGATCAGCTCTGCCCGCTCACGCATGCCGATCAGCCCGTAACCCGCACCGCTTCCCGCGGCCATCCGCCCGCCCGGCTCCGCGGCTCCTTCACCAACCCCATCCCTGACACCCCCGATGTCGGCGTCGCCTGACGAACATGTGTCATCACTGCCTGACGGGTGGAGCCAGTCAGTCGTGTGCCCGATGCCGTTCCCCTGCTGAGCGCTGTCGTTGCTCAGGGCAGGACCGTTGCCCGGAGGGCTTCCCGTATCAGAGAGGCCGGGACCGGGCGGGCGGGCCGCAGGGGCGCCGCCGTCGCGGATCTCCAGCTCGCACCAGCGGCCGAGCAGTCGCAGCGACACCTCGGCCGGCGCGCCGGGAGCGTGCTTACGGACGTTGGTGAGCGCCTCCTGGGCGGTGCGGGCGACGGCGAGCTTGGCCTCCGCCGACAGCCCGGCTGCCCCAGAGTCGACGGTGAGCACGCACGACGCCCCGGTGGTCGCGCGGAACTCGGCGGCGAGCCGTTCGAGGCGCTCCGGCAGCGGCAGGTCCCTGCCACGCAGCGTGTCGAGAGCGCGACGGGTCTCCTCCAGGCCCACCCTGGCCAGGTGGACGGCCCGCTCCACCCGGTCGAGTGCCAGCGCCGGGTCGGCGCCCGTCCTGAGCAGGACACGGGCACCTTCCAGGTGGACGATCTGCGCGGACTGCGCGTGGGCCAGGATGTCGTGGACCTCACGGGCCAGGCGGGCACGCTCCTGCAGCACCGCCTCGCCCGCGCGGGCCTCGGCCACCTCGACCGCCTGCCGCTTGGTCGTGGACACGTGCCAGATCAGGAACGAGAACACCACCGTGTAGGCCATCCCCGCCGTCATCCCCCACGCCGCCGCCATGTCGAACCCGGTCAGGTAGGACACCAGCGGCAGGGCGGCCAGCAGGAGCGCGGTCAGCGGGACGGCGGCGCGCAGCCGTACCCTGTGCGGCGCGGCGATGGCGGCGAAGAAGGCGAAGCCCAGACCGGTGTAGGGCTCGATCGCCTGCATCGCCGCCGCCCCCACGACGGTGACCAGGAGCGGTGGCACGTTGTGGCCGGAGACGGCGCGGGAGCGGAGCAGCCAGATCGCGCAGCCCCAAGTGGTGACGCCGACGAGCAGCGCGAGCAGCGTCTCCTGAGCCGTCGCCCTGGAGTGCGCGATCGCGAAGGGCCCCCAGAGCAGGTAGAGGGCCACGAGGGCGAACCCCGTGACGCGGGCCGCCCGGCTGCGGAGAAATGCCACGTCCCCCAAGGTAATCGGGGGCCGCGCACCGCACATCAACCCGTGGTTGGAGAACGGAAATCAACCCCTGCTCCCATGCGCGACGACCCCGCGATCACCGATCGTAGGCGCATGACCTCGATCCGCGTCCATCGTCTGCGCAAGTCGTTCGGCAAGGTCCTGGCCGTCGACGACCTGTCCTTCACCGTGCCCGAGGGCACGATCACCGCCTTCCTAGGCCCCAACGGCGCCGGCAAGACCACCACCCTGCGCATGCTCCTCGGGCTGGTCAGGCCGACGTCCGGCGAGGCCGTCCTCGGCGGCGTGCCCTACCACGAGCTCGACCGTCCGCTGGAGCGGGTGGGCGCGGTCCTGGAGGCCACGTCCTTCCATCCCGGCCTCACCGCCGCCACCCACCTGGAGGCCGTACGGATCGCGGCCGCCCTTCCTGCGGGCCGGGTCGCCCGGGTGCTGGAGCAGGTCGGCCTCGAAGCGGCCGCTCACCGGAGGGTCGGCGGCTTCTCGCTGGGCATGCGCCAGCGGCTCGCCCTGGCCACGGCCCTGCTCGGCGAGCCTGACACGCTCATCCTGGACGAGCCGGCCAACGGGCTCGACCCGGCCGGCATGCGCTGGCTGCGCGGCTTCCTGCGGGCGTACGCCCACGAGGGCCACACGGTGCTGATCTCCACCCACGTGCTGGCCGAGGTCGAGCAGATCGCCGACCACGTCGTCATCATCGCCGCCGGGCGGTTGCGCTGGAGCGGCCCCTTGGCCGGCGCCGGTCTGGAAGACCTCTACCTGGAGGTGGCGGAATGATCCCCCTCATCAGGGCCGAGCTGCTCAAGGCCCGCGCGAGCCGCACGACCAGGGTGCTGGTGGCGGTCACGCCGTTGTTCTGCGCGCTGTGGGCCTGCCTGCCCGCGCTGATGCCGGCCGCGTCCGACGCCGTCCGGATGGCCAACGTCTACAACATGGCGCAGCAGGCGTACGTGTTCACGATGATCATCGGCATCCTGGGGATGTGCGGCGAGTTCCGTCACGGGACGATCACCTGGAGCTTCCTCGCCAGCCCCCGCCGGGGCCGGGTGGTGCTGGCCAAGCTGGCCGTCTACGGGCTGGTGGGGCTGGTCGTCTCGGCGCTGTCGGCGCTCGCGACGCTGGTGGCGGGTGCGGCGCTCCTGTCGTCGCAGGGGCATCCCGCGCTGAGCTCCGACGTGCCGTGGGTGCTGACCGGCGCGGTGCTGGGCAGCACCCTGTACGCGCTGCTCGGGGTCGGGCTCGGCGCGCTGATCCGCCACCAGGTGGGCGCGATCGCCCTGGCCTGCCTGCTGTTCATGTACGGTGACGCGTTCCTGGCCTGGCTGGTGCCCGACGTGTTCCGGTGGCTGCCGACCGGGGCGGCCAGGGCGCTCGGCGGCATGCGGCTCGACTCGGGCGGCGAGCTGTTGCCGGCCTGGGGAGGCGGCCTGCTGTTCGCCGGTTACATCGCCGCCGCGGTGCTCGCCGCCCGGTTCATCACTCTGCGGCGTGACATCACTTGACCACTTTTCTCAGATGGTCTTCATGTTCCACAGAGGTCGTCTTCAGGCGGCCCGGCGAACATGGGTTGCGCAGGCCTCTGACGTGGAAAGACGGTTTCACGATGAAAACGGTGAGAATGAACGCGCCTCTCATGGCTCACACGGCCGGTGCGAGCCTCGTCACGGCGTCGGCGGGTGCGCGGTGAACCCGACGCTCGTGCGGCGCGCCCTGGCCGCGCTGACCGTCATCGCCATCTTCGGCGCCGGCTTCGAGCTCGCCGTGGAGCGCCACTGGCGCAGCGTCCAGCAGCTCGTGCCGTGGGCGGCGCTGGCGCTGCTCGCCGTCGGCGTTCTCCTGCTGCTGGCCACCCGGCTCTCCGGCACGGTGCGGGTGATCGCCGCCGTGGTGCTGCTCGCCTCGGCCTTCGGCGTGTTCGCGCACGTGTCGGCCAACATGACGGTGGGGTCCTTCTCGGGCGCGCTCGACGGAGTGTCCATGATCGGGCAATGGTGGCACGCGTTCACCAAGTCTGTCGGTGACGCCCCGCCGCTGGCCCCCGGCATGCTCGCCCAGGCGGCCCTCCTGCTCCTGCTGGCCACCTACGTCACCGGCCGCACCTCGGCGGGCAGGCACGCCGAGGCTCCGGTGGCGGTCAAGGAGCCGGCCGAGCGATGACAGGGCTGACCGGCTTCGGACGAGGGTGAAGCCGGTCGGCGAGTCACCGGAGGTGTCCGGCGATCAACCTCGGCGAGGGTCGGTGAATCTGAGTCTTCCCACCTCCATCAGGCTCGACCGCTGAGGAGCTCACTGATCTCGGACCGGCAGCCCTCAGGTGGGACACAGGGAAGCACTGCGGCGTGCCTGCCCTGACTCCCGGGCGGGCCGCCGGCGTTTCTGCTTGATCCACGAATCGTCACTAAAATCTGACATGATCCTGGAGAATCCCGGCGTGCCGGTGGCAGCTCGCCCAACGTGCGTGGAGGAGATCATGTCCGCTGGCCCGTTGGAGCCGGGAGACCCACGTGTGCTCGGGGCGTTCCAGGTGGTCGCACGCTTGGGCGAGGGCGGCCAGGGGGTCGTCTACGAAGGGCGGAGCGCGTCCGGCGGTCGCGTTGCGATCAAGGTTCTCAGGGGTGGAAACGATCCCGACACCCGCCGCCGGCTGGCCAGGGAGCTGGAGTCGGCCCGCCGGGTGGCCCCCTTCTGCACGGCCCGCGTGCTGGAGGCCGAGCCTGACGGGCCGGTGCCGTATGTGGTGAGCGAATTCGTCGCGGGCCCGTCACTACAGGAGCGGGTACGCGCGGGCGGTCCCTTGCGGGACGGCGACCTGGAGCGGCTGGCGGTCGGCACGGCCAGCGCCCTCGCGGCCATCCACGGTGCCGGGGTCGTCCATCGGGACTTCAAACCCGCGAACGTACTGCTCGGTCCCGACGGGCCACGCGTGGTCGACTTCGGCATCGCCCGGCCGCTCGGCGACGGCACGGCGTCCTCGACGATGTCGGGGACGCCACCGTACATGGCGCCTGAGCAGCTCAAGGGAGAGCACGGGTCTTCAGCGGCCGATGTCTTCGCCTGGGCCGCGACCATGGTCTATGCGGCGACCGGGCGGGCGCCGTTCGGCAGCGACACCGTTGCCGCCGTCTTCCACCGCATTCTCACCCTGGAGCCTGACCTTTCCGGCATTTCGCAGAGCCTGCGCGAGACCCTGGCCGCTTGCCTGTCGAAGGATCCCCGGGCCCGCCCTTCTGCCCGGTCGCTGCTGATCCGCCTGGTCGACCCCGGGGCCTCCACCGTCACGGTTCCCGACGTCGGCCCGGTTCCCAGCGCGTACGTCCCCCCGGACTGGCCGGCCCCGAGCCCGACCAAGGTGCTGCCGGCCGTCGACGGATCGACGGTGCGGGGGCAGGGCGACTTCTCGTACGGCGAGACGGTCACCCGGCGGAGGACGCGGCCGGCCCTGCCGTTGATCGCCGTCACCCTGGCGGCTCTCGCGACGGCCGGTGTGCTGTACGCGACGGGGACGATCGGCGTCCCGGCCGAGGGCGGCGAGGCGACGACGCAGACGGCGTCCGATCCGCCCGCTGACCGGGAATCGGCCTCCGGGCGGACACCGACGTCATCTCCGGAATCGTCGTCCAGATCGGCTACGGCCGGGACGGGCGGGATCCCCGAAGCCTTCGCGGGGACTTGGACGGGACAGGTCATCTCGCAGGACGACCGTAAGAAGAGCGTCGAGGTCACGGTCACCCTGCCGGGCGGGCAGAGCGCCGGGACGTGGGCCGCCGGCGACTGTGACCAGCAGGCCACGCTGACTCGCGTCAGGAGCGACACCGTGCTCGACATGGCCGTGGCGCAGCGGGATCGGTGCGTGGGCGGAGACATGACGCTCACGCTGAACGCCGCCGGGACACTGGACCTCGTACGGCAGGAGGGCGCGGGCTCGCTGGAGTACCGCGGGAGCCTGCGCCGTTCCTGACCGTTCAGCCGGCGCGCGCGATCTGGAAGGAGTACGCCCCGGTCTTGGCCTCACCCGACCTGACGACCAGCGCATAGCGCCCGTCCCCGCCCGACAGTGGGATGTCGAACTCGTAGCCGCACAGCGGGATAGGCTGCCGGGCTTCGGCGACGCTCTTCTCCGCGGCGTCGTACAGTTCCAGCTGGATGGCCGTGCACGCCCCCGCGCCCCCGAGGACCTTGACAGCCGTCGCGCCGTCGGAGTCGAACTCGAAGCGGTCGATCTGTCCGGGAACGTCCAGCCGCCCGGCCCCGTCGGGGCTGCCCTCACCGATCTGCAGGCCGACCGCCACGGGGAAGGTGCGGACCTTGACGGTCGCGATCCGGAAGCTGTACGCGCCTATGACGTTCGTGTTCCCCCAGACCTCCAGCCGGTGCCCGCCCACCTTGGTCAGTTTGAAGAGCGAGGTGCCGAAGCTCATCGCGACGCTGGACGGGCCCAGCGGTTCGCCGTCGACTTCGGAGAACACCTGTAACTGGATGTCGGCACCCTGCATGTCGGCGACGTAGAACTCCTTGGCGTCGCCCAGGTCCAGGGTGAACTTGTCCTTCTGCCCCGCCCGGGTCAGTTCGGCCGAGACCGTGCTGCCGTCGGTCAGGGTGCCGCCCGGCTCGACCGCCGTCGAAGGCTCGTCATTCGCTTCCTGGGCCGGCGCGCTCTCCGCCTGAGCGGGTGCGCTTTCCCTGGTCGTATGGCTGGTCACGGGTGCTGGAGCGGTCTCAGCGCCCCCGGTCTCGCCACCGGCGAAGCCGCATCCCGAGAGCACAAGCAGGATGAGTACGAGGACGGCACTGGTGCGGCCGGGGGCGACTCTGCGCACCACAGAGAAATCTGTCATGTCACCCATTCTTCGGAGCCCGCTTACAAGCCGATTGCCCGCAACTATCCTCGCGCCGGAAGGCCGTGGGAAAGGCCGTTTCCCATCACCTCTCGGCGTCCTGGACCCCGGCCTCTACCGAGACCCGGAGATCCCCAACAACACGCTCGTGCATCCGTACTTCACCTTGCACACCGACCGCGGCGTACCGTCCGAGGCCGACCTCCTCGTGCGGGCCTACGCGGCGGCGCCCGAGGAGCGCGGCGCGGCGGTGGTGGCGGCGCTTGAGGGTTTGTGCGGCGACCCGGGACTGCGCGAGCGGTCCGCGGCCGGGACGAGTTGCTCTTCCAGCTCAGTGCGGCCGAGCCGGCTGACCTTCGCGAGTCAGTCGCCCGCGTCATCGCAGCGAGCGGCCGGTCGGCGTGCGGTAGCGGTGGCGACGGAGCGGCACGGGCAGACTCAGAGAGTTGAGTCTGCCTCGCCTTTCAGGGAGTCGACGCTACCGGGACCGGCGCAGCCGCCCGACGATCTCGGCGGCGATCTGCCGGCTCAGCCCGTCGTCGGCAGGGTGCTGAGCACCGGTCGGATAACGCAGCTCGGCCAACAGGACGGCGACCCGGCTCTGCGCTTCAGCGACGCTGTCGGCAGCCGTCAGCTCTGCATAGGCCCGCAAGTTTCTCGGCGTCAGTCCGGACGGGTCGAGGTCCGGCAGGAAGTAGGCGACGAAATCCGGTCCGGCGGTCGGGAAACTGTGGGCCGGAGCGAGTGGCAGCATGGCGTCATGGACCTCCTGAAGGTCCACCAGATCGCGCCGGACGGCTTCCTGGAGCGCGCGCCCGAAGTCGTCGTGGTCGGTGCCGCCCCGCATCAGATCCAGGATCGTCCGGAACGGCGTGGTCACCGGAATGCCTTCGACGACGGTGACGTCCGCCGCCGCCAGCCGTTCGACATGGATGATCGTGGCCCGTGGCGCGGGCAGCTCGGCCGGCGCGGTGAAGATCGTCCGCGGCACGGCGAGCGCCCCGAGGCCGAGCAGCCGGGCCGCCGACTCGTGCGACAGCACGGCGTCGTCGGTCGCGGTCTGCGGCCGCTCCCAGCTGAACCGGTCGGGAGCCAGCGCCAGCCACGCGGCGTAGGAATAGCCGTATTTGAGTGCCACCGAGCTGGCGGCGTGCTGGTAGACGCCGTGGTCGAGCTCGGTCAGCAGCCCGGCTTCCCGGAGACGGTCCAGCTCGCCGTCGTCGACCCCGAGCCGGGCCAGTTGGGCACGGGTCAGGAAACCCTGCTGCCGCGCCGCCGCGATCGACAGCTCGTAGTACCGCTCGTGCGACATGCGCCCTCCCGTGGCGTCCGTTGCCGCCGCGGTATTCAAGGCGTAGTCGACGGGCACACCAGCCTCCGGCTCGAAGTCGAAGTCGATGATGTCCTCGGGAACCGCGAACGGCTGCCGGTCGCCGAACAATCGCCGACGGCGCTCCGCCTCCTGGCGGCGAATCTCCTCGTGGGCTCGCTCGACCACCTCGGGGCTGAAGGTCCGCTGCCTCCAGCGCTGCCCGTCGGTGTCGTCTGCGCCGGGGTTCGCCTGGTCGCTCTTGTCGATCATGTCGTCCTCCTTCCCCAGAGTAGACCCGAACGTCGACCCTCGGGCCTGACACAGACTGCGGTCGGCGTGATGCGCCAGATGGCGGATTTGGCAGAACGCGGCGTGGTGCGGCTCCTCAGAGGTTCGTCGGGAGGTCGGGGAAAACTGACCGGGAGCATGGCGAACGCGGCACCTGCCCCATCTCCCCTCTCGCTCGTCCCCGGCGAGCAATCGTCATGTCGCCCGGTCGGGGCTAATGGCACGCTCATGGCACGGATGACACCTTCTCATTGACCTGCCACCGCGACCGACTGTAGGGGCGTTGGATCCGGTCATCAGTCACGGATCGCGGCACCGAGAAATGGTGTGCTGAGCGTGTCCTCCGAGAAAGAAATCCCCGTGATCTTCTTCGCCAGGGCGAAAGACCGGGAGAAGGGGGCGTCGATGCCGGGCCCCTCCCAGGACAGGCCGACTTCGCACATCTCGCTGACCAGGCGGTCGGGATCACTGCCCCAGCGTGTATCAGGAACCAATTGATCGAAGCTCGTGACCTCTTCACTGTCGACCGCGTAGACGAAATAGTCCGTGGCATGGAGGTTGCGATAAATCGACACCACCTCAGTCGCCTGAGAGAGGCTGCGGAGTAGGCGCCTGTTGAGGCCGATCGATCCAGTCCAGAGCTGGATCAGAACGGTCCAGCCGTTCATCTCCAGCGCGCCCACATAGCTGGTGCGCATGTTGTCCGAGTCGATGTACCTCATCGTTAGTTCTTGGTGCTCTTCGAAGGTCACCTCTCCGATCCCGTTGCAGTCTGCACCGAGACGCGTCAACGCCTCACGAGGGCTGAGGGATCGGGCGAAGGTGACACAGGAGACGTCATAGAACGGGCCATGCTTTGCGAGCCAGCCAAATTCTTCGTGTACGTCCATCACCGTAACTCCCGTGATCAGTCACATGCATGATGGCAGCCGTCACCGACAGGGGCAGCACCTCGACGACATGCGCCTGAGCGACAATAGGCACGGACGGAGTTGGAGCCACGTTCTCCGGTGAGCCAGGGTGAGAAAACGAACCCTGGATCGTCGACCGCCCCCAAGCACGTACGGGGTTCAGCCATGCAGTGGCGATCGTAGGGCTGCATCTGTGCGGCGGCGCGGCAACCCCGGTCCGAGCGTTCGACGGGTACGGCGGGGCAGGCGTGCGGTGCCCGGCCCGGTGTCCCGCCGCGATCCGGAGGGCGCGGCGAACGTGCTGGCAGAGTACGTCGCCCGGTGAAGGCCGGCACGGCTATCAAGTTCAGCCGCCCGGCGTCAGCGGCACGACGTCGGATGACGCACCCGTCATCGCGCCGAGTCAAGGAATTCGAGCCATCCGTCCCGGCTGGGCGAAGCCCGGCACCAAAGAACGCCCGAGCACGGCGAGGCCCTTCGTGGACGGGCGGGCGCGCGGGGTCAACGGAAGCCCGGGGCAACGGGTGGGTGCGGAGAATATCCAGGGTGTACAGCACCGGGTTCGAACCAGTGAGGCGAGGGGTCACCGGATCCGGCGGACGGATGGGGCGGCCGTGGCGGTGATGGCCAGGAGGAGGAGCCAGGCCGCCAGGGTCAGGGTGGCGGGCTTGGGTCCCCAGGCGGCGATCATGGCGCCGCCCGCCATCGTGCCCGCCGACAGGGCGCCCATGGTGAGCGTCTCCAGGGCGGCCGAGGTGCGGCCGCGCAGGTGGTCGGGGGTGATGGCGAGGCGGTGGCTGGTCATGGCCACCGAGTAGACGGGTGGCAGCACCGATTCAGCGAAGGCGACGAGGCCGAGGAGCAGGGCGTCGGGCGCGGCCGCGTACAAGGGGAAGACGAGGGCCTCCACCCACAGCATGGCCGCGGCGAGGCGGCCGATCGGGAAGCGGCCGGCGAGCCGGGCCGCCAGCAGTGAGCCGAGCAGCGACCCGGCGGCGGCCGCGCTGAAGATCAGCCCGATCTGCTGGGGTGAGGCGCCCACGCCCTGTGCCAAGGTGATGATGACCAGGTAGCCGGCCCCGTACCTGAGCATGTCGCCGGTCTGGAGCAGGCCGAACAGGCGGATCACCGGCTGCCGCCACAGCCAGGTCAGCCCTTCGCGGATCTCCGCGACGAGGCGGCCGGGTCCCGGCGGGCGGGTCTCCTCCTGGAAGGACGCCCGCATGAGCCGCAGGCTGGCGGCCGAGGCGACGAACGAGACGGCGTTCACGGCGAACGGCACGGTCCGGCCCAGCCCGTGGACGGCCGCGGCGAGGGTGGCGCCGCTGACCCGCAGCGTGTTGAGCGTCCCCTGGGTGACGGCGAGGGCGCGGGCGAGCTGGGCGGGGCCGACGATGGTGGGCAGCGCGGCCGTGCTCGCCGACTGGAAGAGCGCGTGCAGCACGCCTGCGAGCGCCGCGACCGCGTACAGGTGGGGCAGGGTGAGCCGGTCCAGCCAGAGCGCGGCGGCGACGCCGGCGGCGAGGGCGGCGCGGCCGAGCTCGCACCAGATCATGGTGCGCCGGCGGTCCCACCGGTCCACGAGCGCGCCGGCGGCCAGCCCGACGAGCAGGTAGGCGGCGGTGTTGACGCCGAGGACGAGCCCGCTCTGCGCGGCCGACCCGGTCATGGCCAGCACGAGGAGGAGGAAGGCGAAGTCCTGGATGTGGTCGCCGGCGTTGGAGACGATCTGGCCGGACAGGAGCAGGGCGAAGTTCTTGTTCCGCCTGAGGGCGGTGTTCATGTGGTGACACTCCGTTAGCGCGTACGGACACAAGGCGGCTGAAACCTCGTGCCGGGCGCTATTCGATCGGAGCGGTACGCATGCCGCGGAGGCTAGCAATGACCCGTGGCGGGCCGCACCGGGTTTTCCGGCCGAAGAAGGGACGGAAGGCCCTGCAGCTCGGCCTCCCGCGCCTGATGGAATGGAGGCATGAGGACGAATGCCATGAGGTGGACGGTTCTGACGCTCGCCGGGCTGGCGGCCTTCCGGCTGCTGGTCCGTCCGCGGCTGCTGCGCTGGGGGGCCACCGCCGGAGAGGCGCGCGCCCCGATGCCGGGCGACGCCGTCATCCCGCGCCCGCACGTCATCGCCACCCGGGCCGTCACCATCGCCGCCGCGCCCGAGGACGTCTGGCCCCTGCTGCCGGAGCTGGCCGGGCGGGGCGCCGAGGTCGTGGAGGAGGAGCACGGCCGGACGCTGGTGATGGCCGTGCACGCCTTCCACGTCACCGTGACCTGGGCCGTGGAGCTGCGGGAACAGGACGGCCACACGCGGCTGGTCCTGCGGCAGCGGATCCTGTGCCGTCCGGGGGTGCTCGGGCTGATCTACCTGCTGCTGTCCGATACGTCGGACTTCTTGGCCGTCCGAGGACAGCTCGCCACGGTCAAGGCTCTCGCCGAGGGGAAGCCTCACCGTGCGGCGATCGCCGTACCGTGAGTGGGAGGAGCCACGGCGCATGAGCGTCACCGAGGAGAAGCCGGAGCTGACCGACCGGATCAAGAACGTGATCCACGAGGGCAACACCCGCATGATCATCGTCAGGGACACGCGCGGTCACACCGTCATGCAGGTGCCGGTGACGGTCGGCGTGGGGGCGCTGGTCCTCGCTCCCGTCGTGACCGCGCTGAGCGCGATGGGCGCGCTCGCCGCCCAGTGGACCATCAAGATCGAACGATCTGACGAGGACGACTGAGCCGGCCCTTCCTCAGTGCGTCCAGCGGTGCCGCATGGAGCGGCGCAGCCTGGTGAGCGACTCCTTCTCCAGCCGGCGCACCCAGTGAGAGGTGAGCCCCATCCGCGCGGCGATCTGCCGGGTGGTGTGCTCCTCGTACCCGTCGAGCCCGTACCGGAGCCTGAGGATCAGCTGCTGGCGGGGCGCGAGCCCGCCGAGGGCGGCGGCGAGCACCCGCTTGAGCTCCGCGCGCTCGACCGCCTGCTCGGCCCGCTCGCCGTCGGGGTCCTCGATCATGTCGCCGAGGGTCATCGCGTGCTGGCCGTCCTGGACGACCAGGTCGAGGCTGACGCAGTCCTGCGGGGTGCGCCGCAGGGCCGCCAGCCTGGCGGTCTCCTCGCCGGCGCGGGCGGCCACCTCGGCCTCGGTGGGCAGGCGGCCCAGCTGGTGGGTGGCCTCGATCTCGGCCCGGGTGACGGCGATCAGGCGGTCCTGCAGGCCGATGGGCAGCCGCACCGTGTGGGCGTGCTCGATGCCCTGCTGGATGGCCTTGCGGATCCACCAGGCGGCGATGGTGGAGAACCGGTAGCCCTTGGTGTGGTCGTACCGTTCGACGGCGCGGATCAGGCCCAGGTTGCCGTCCTGGATGACGTCGGCGAACGACAACCCGCGGTGGGCGTACCGTTTGGCGATGGCGACGACCAGCCGCAGGTTGGCGCGGATCATGTGGTCGCGGGCGGCCCAGCCGTCGGCGGCCACGGCCGCGAGCTCGGGGTCGGGGCCGCGCTCGGCGACCAGGTGGGCGGCGTAGGCGCCCGCCTCCATCCGTCTGGCCAGCTCGACCTCCTCCGAGGCGGTCAGCAGCGGGGTGCCGCCGATCCCGGCCAGGTAGCCGCTGAGCTGGTCGTGATGGTCCGGCCCGGCCTTCGCCTGCGCTGACACCGCCGCTCCCCCGTCCTCGGAGTCCTGAGATCACCTCCACCTTGACGGGCGGCGGCCTCCGGCGGTGGTGGCCAAGGTCCTCAGGGGCGGGGACCTTAGGCCTCGGTGCGGCACCGGACCACGGCCAGCGGGGCCGGGGAGTGCTGGAGCATCGCCTGGCTGACCGAGCCGAGCACCATGCCGGCGAACGTGCCGTAGCCGTGGGTGCCGACGACGAGCAGTCCGGCGCCGGTCGCGGCCTCCCTGAGCACCTCGACGGGGTGTCCCTGGACGATCTCCTCGATGACGTGCACGCCGGGGTGGTTCTCGCGGTGGCCGGCGAGCGCGTCGCGCAGCACGGCCCGTTCGGGTCCCTCGCCGTCGGACGGCTCGAGGCCGGTCCAGGACCAGGCGTGCACGACGCGCAGGGCGTGGCCGCGCAGCTCCGCCTCGGCGAAGGCGAAAGCGAGAACGCGGCTGGAGGCGGGCGAGCCGTCGACGCCGGCCACGACCTCGTCGCGCGGCTGCGCGGGCAGCTCGCGGACGACGACGACGTCGCAGGTGGCCTGGCCGGCCACGCCGTGCGCGACCGAGCCGACCAGCAGGCCGCGCACGGCGCCGAGCCCGTGACTGCCGACGACGAGCAGCTGGGCCTCGCGCGCGGCGTCGATGAGGGCGCCGCGCGGGTCGCCGGGCAGCAGGACGGTCTTCACGGAGATGCCCGGCCGTTCGCGCCGGGCCCGCTCGGCGGCCGTGGCCAGCACGGACTCGCCGCCCTGCCGCATCCACGCCGCGACCTCGGCGTAGCGGCCGCCGGCGCCGGTCTCGACCGCCCAGCCGGCGATGGCGTGCCCGATCGTCAGCGGCACCTCGCGCAGCGCCGCCTCCCTGGCGGCCCACGCCGTGGCTTCCAGCCCGGCCCTCGACCCGTCGACCCCCACGATGATCATGTACGTGTCCTTCCTCTCCCCTGGTCCCGACCTTATCCCCGGCAAGATCCTCAGCCGGGACGCGGGCCCTTGCTTTCATGGTCCGACGGGGTCCGGAGCGATGGACAGGGCCGTACTGCCTGGGTCGAAGGGGACCTAAGCCTCTTTCGGTCCAGGGTGAGGGTGCTAACGTCGGAGGCATGATTCGCGTGTTCCTCGTCGACGATCACGAGGTGGTCCGGCGCGGTGTCGCCGCCCTGCTCGATTCGGAGGACGACATCGAGGTCATCGGCGAGGCGGGCACCGCCGAGTCGGCGGTGGCCAGGATCCCGGCGCTCCGGCCGGACGTGGCCGTGCTCGACGTGCGCCTGCCCGACGGCAACGGCGTCGACGTGTGCCGCGAGGTCCGCTCCAAGGTGCCCGGCCTGGCGTGCCTGATGCTGACGTCGTACGCCGACGACGAGGCGCTGTTCAACGCGGTCATGGCGGGAGCCGCCGGTTACGTGCTCAAGCAGATCCACGGCTCCGACCTGGTGGGCGCGGTGCGCACGGTGGCCTCCGGCCAGTCGCTGCTGGACCCGCAGACCACCGCGGCGATGCTGCAGCGGCTGCGCGACCAGGCCGCCAAGCAGGACCCGCTGGCCGCCCTGTCGGAGCAGGAACGCCACATCCTCGACCTGATCGGCGAGGGGATGACCAACCGGCAGATCGGCGAGCGGCTGTTCCTGGCCGAGAAGACGGTCAAGAACTACGTGTCCAACCTGCTGTCCAAGCTCAACATGCAGCGGCGCACCCAGGCCGCGGCGCTGGCGGCACGCCTTCGTGCCGGTCGGGGCGAATGAAGGGACCTTCGCCCCTAATGACGTGCGTTCCTGATGGGGAATGCTGGGTCCCATGCAACTCGATTCGTCCGGCCTGCAGGTGCTCTCCCGGGAGGAGTGCCTGCGTTTGATGTCGTCGACGCCCATCGGGCGGATCGTCTTCACCGATCGCGCCCTTCCCGCGGTGCAGCCCGTGGCGTTCCTGCTGGACGGCGAGCGGATCGTCATCCGTACCGGCATCGGCTCCAAGCTGGCCGCCGCCACCCGGCAGGCCGTCGTGGCCTTCGAGGTCGACGAGTTCGACCCGGAGCTGCGCACCGGCTGGTCCGTGACCGCCGTCGGGCACGCGCGCGCCGTGACCGACCCCGGCGAGATGTCGCGCCTGGCCTCGCTGCCGCTGACCCCGTGGGCGCCCGGCAGCAAGGACCACTACATCGTGGTCGAGGCCGAGCGGATCAGCGGCCGGCGCATCATAGGGGGACACGCCAGCGCAGCGACGACCCTCCCTCGTCCGGAGAGCTGATCTCGAACGTGCCGCCCAGCCGGGTGGCGCGCTCCTCCAGGTTGCGCAGGCCGCTGCGGCGGCCCTCGGCGGGGATGCCGACCCCGTTGTCGTGCACGGTCAGCGTCAGCCCGTCGCCCGTGACCTCCACCGCCACGCCTGCCCTGCTGGCCTTGGCGTGCCTGACGATGTTGGAGAGCATCTCGCGCAGCACGGCGAGCACCTGCTCGGCGACCTCCTCCGGCACCTGGTTGTCGATCTGGCCCTCCATCCGCAGGCCGGGCATGAAGCCGAGGTGGCCGCGGGCCGACTCGACCAGGTCGACGATCCGGCCGCGCAGGGTGGGCCCGGTGGTCTCGGGGGTGGCCTGGAGGGCGAAGATGGTGGAGCGGATCTGGCGGATGGTCTCGTCCAGCTCGTTGACGGCCTGCTGGAGCCGGTTGGACGCCTCGGGCCGGTCGACCAGGCGGACGGTGCTCATGAGCGTCATCGCGATCGCGAACAGCCGCTGGATGACGACGTCGTGCAGGTCCTTGGCGATGCGGTCGCGGTCTTCGAGCAGGCCGAGCCGCTCGGCGTGGCGTCGCGTCTCGGCCAGTTCCAGCGCGATGGCGGCCTGGCCGGCGAACGCCTCCAGCATGCGCAGGTCTGCGGCGCTGAAGGGCAGCCGCCCGCTCCACTTGGCCAGGGCCAGCACGCCGCGCACCGTCTGGCCGGAACCGAGCGGGATCAGCAGCTCGGGGCCGTAGCCCAGCTCGCGCAGCTCGGAGTCGCGGTCGTGCAGGTCGTCGGCGGTGGCGGCGTGGCCGGTGCGGAACACCTGGCCGGCCGGGCTGTCGTCGAGGCCGAAGGTGATGCCGGTGGTCTCCTGGCCGCCGTCGCCCTCGGCGTACTCGACGTGCAGCCGCTTCCCGTCGGGACCCGGCAGCAGGACCTGGACGAGGTCGGCGCCGGTCATCTGATGGGCGCGGGTCGCCATCATGCTGAGCACCTCGTGCGGGGCGGCGCCGGACAGCAGGCGGGTGGTGATCTCGGAGGAGGCCTGCAGCCAGGTCTCGCGCCGGCGCGTCTCCTCGTACAGGCGGGCGTTCTCGACGGCGACGCCGGCCGCGGTGGCCAGCGCGATGACGATGGCCTCGTCCTCCTCGTCGAACTCGCCGCCGCCGCGCTTCTCCGTCAGGTAGAGGTTGCCGAACACCTCGTCGCGCACCCGTACGGGCACGCCCAGGAAGGTGCCCATGGGCGGGTGGCCGGGCGGGAAGCCGTAGGACTCGGGATGGTCGGAGATGCGGCCCAGCCGCAGCGGCCTGGCGTCCTTGATGAGCAGGCCCAGCAGGCCGAGCCCGTGGGGCCAGTGCTCGATCTTGGCGATCTCCTCCTCGCTCAGCCCGACCGGGATGAACTGGATGAGAGTGCTCTCCTGGCCGACCACGCCCAGCGCCCCGTAGGTGGCGTCGACGAGCCTGGTGGCGGTCTCCACGATGCGCCGCAGCACGGTCTCCAGGTCGAGGTCGCTGCCCACCGAGACGACCGCTTCCATCAGGGCGTGCACCCGGTCGCGGGTGGCCAGCACCGCCTGCAGGCGCACCTGCAGCTCCGCCAGGAGGTCGTCGAGACGCATGCTGGGCAGCAACGGGCTCTGCTCACTCTCCCTCATAAGGGTCAGTCTCGCACCCGCACACGACGGGCGCCCACCCCCGGTGGGGGCGGGCGCGGCGGTGCTGATGAGGCGGGAGGTCAGCGCAGGTACGGGTTCCGCTGGATGATCGGCAGGTTGCCCAGGCCGAGGGTGGTGCCGGCGTTGGCCAGGGCCAGACCGGCGAGGACGATCGTGTAGATGATGTGGTCGTCCATGAACGGGTTGGTGGTCAGGGGCAGCGCGGCCGCCCACATGAGCATCAGCATCAGACCGCCGGCGACGGCGGCCACTCGCAGGCCCACGCCCAGCATGAGCGCGGCGCCGACGCCGAGCAGTCCGGCCATGAACAGCCAGTCGACCCAGGGCTGACCGGCGAGTGCGGTGAAGAAGCCGCCGAGCGCGTTCTCCTCGGTGCCCTTCAGGAAGCCGGTGGTGGGGCTGCCGCCCGCCAGCCACGCCTTCTCGGCGGTGGTGGCGAAGCCGAGACCGAAGGTCTTGTCGAGGAACGCCCACAGGAAGGTCCAGCCCAGCGCGATCCTGGCGATGGCCCAGACGTAGTCGACGGGGCGTCTGCCGTCGGCGGTCAGGGTCGTGTGGACGGGCTTGGCGGGGGTGGTGGTGGCCATGACGGGCCCCTTTCAGGTCGGGCTGGGTCTTTCCCTCACATCCCCATCACACCGTTTCGAACCCTTTCCCAGGCAGTGCCGGACGGCCTCCCGCGTGGTGACCTTGGTCCCCCGCCCGGCGGGCACTTCAGCCCAGCAGGTCCTCCACCGGGCGCCGTACGGCGTCCTTGTCGTCGAAGGTGATGCCCAGCCGCATGATCATCTGCGGGTACTCGCCGGAGCACAGCTCCTCGCGCAGGAACTCGCGCAGGTGGCGCATCTCCAGCACCTGGGTGTGGAAGGCGGCGCTGACCCCGTACGCGGAGGCGTGCAGGAGGACGCGCTGCAGCGACTGGCCCGCGGCCAACCAGTCCTCGCGGGTGTCGCCCGGCGTGGTCAGCAGGGCCACGACGCCGGTGCCGGTGGCGCCGGGGTCGCCGGTCTCGCTGCCCCACTGGTGGCGCCAGGAGTAGTCGCGCTGGGCGAAGTGCGGCTGCGTGCGGACCGGATCGCGGGGGTAGGCGCCCGCGGGCACGCCGTCCGTGCGGGTGCTGCCCGGCGGGCGGGCCCAGCGGATCAGCTCCAGGGTGAAGCGCCGGTCCTGCGCCTGCACGCCCTGCGCGGCCTGGGTGAGCGCGGCGACCACGGTGACCGCGTCGGGCGCGACCACGGGGGTGAGCCGGGCGCCCTCCGCGGCAGCGCTCTTGACCAGCGCCTCGACCAGCCGGTCGGGCACCGGCAGGCCGGTGAACCCGGCCCGGTGGGTGCGCCGCCGCTCGATCTCGGCGGCGAGGACCGAGGTGCGCTCGTCGGGGTCGGACTCGGCGCCGACCCGGACCACGGCCAGCAGCGCGGGCCGGTCGGGGTCGGGCATGACCCGCACGTCCGGCTCGTACCCGGCCCGGCGCATCGCGGTCCGCATGGTGAACAGGGCCGCGCCGCAGCTGACGATCATCTCGCGGCCCTCGGCGTCGCCGAAGCGCAGCCGGCGCTCGGCGTCGGCGCGCAGGCTGATCTCCTCACCGGTGACGGCGAAGGTCCACGGCTGGGTGTTGTGCACCGACGGCGCCCAGCGGGCGGCCTCGACCGCGGCTTCCACGGCCGCCTTGGGCGAGCGGCTGGCCGGACGGTTCATGACTCCACCTCCAACTGACGATAACCCAGCGCATCACACCGGGAGGCGGCCGGGCAGGGCCTGAGGTCCCGCCGTTGCGCACCGTCTCACGCCCCGGTCAGCCTGCGGCGGAAGACCCAGTACGTCCAGCCCTGGTAGACGAGCACCACCGGGGTGAAGATGACCGCCACCCAGGTCATCACGGTGAGGGTGTAGGGGCTGGAGGCGGCGTTGGTGATGGTGAGGCTGTTGGCCGGGTCGAGCGCGGGCATGACGTTCGGGAACAGCGCGGTGAACAGGGCCGCCACCAGGGCGGCGATGGCCAGCGCGCTGCCGGTGAACGCCCAGCCGTCCCGGCCGCGCACGGTGGCCAGGAGCGACGCGACGAGCGCGGCGGCGGCCACGCCGGTGATCACCCAGTAGGCCGGCTTGTCGCTGCCGAGCAGCACCAGGAACGCGGCCGCGGCCACGACGGTGAGCGGGCCGAGCACACGGGCGATCCTCCTGGCCCGCTCGCGCAGCTCGCCCGTGGTGCGCAGGGCCAGGAACACGGCGCCGTGCTGGGCGAACAGCAGCAGCGTGGCCAGCCCGCCGAGCAGCGCGAACGGGTTCAGCAGGGTGAACAGGGTGCCGGTGTACTCGTGGTCGGCGTCCAGCGGCACCCCGGCGGCGATGTTGGCGAACGCCACGCCCCACAGCACGGCCGGGCCGAGCGAGCCCCAGAAGAAGGCCCGGTCCCACCCTTTCTGGCTGTCGCTCTTGTTCCGGTACTCCAGCGCCACACCGCGCAGGATCAGCGCCAGCAGGATGAGGAACAGCGGCAGGTAGAAACCGGAGAACAGGGTGGCGTACCACTCGGGGAAGGCGGCGAAGGTGGCGCCGCCGGCCACGAGCAGCCACACCTCGTTGCCGTCCCAGACGGGCCCGATGGTCCGCACGACGGTGCGCCGCTGAGCCTCGCCGCGGGCCACGAACGGCATCAGGATGCCGACCCCGAAGTCGAAGCCCTCCAGGACGAAGTAGCCCGTCCACAGAACGGCGATGAGCAGGAACCAGAACGTTTCCATGGGGTGATCCTCAGTAGCTCAGGGTGGGGGCCGCGGGCTCGGCTTCCGGCTGTTCCTCGGCGCCGAGCTTGATGTACTTGACCAGCAGCCGGACCTCGATGACGGCGAGGACCGCGTACACCAGGGTGAAGCCGACCAGCGTGATGGCGACGGAGGTGACGTCGACGCCGGGCGAGACGGCGGCGGCGGTGCGCATGAGGCCGAACACCGTCCACGGCTGGCGGCCCATCTCGGTGAAGATCCAGCCCATGGTGTTGGCCAGGAACGGCAGCCCGATGCCGAGGACGGCCAGCCGGTACAACCACGGCCGTTCGGGCAGCCGTCCCTTCCTGGTCAGCCAGAGCCCGAGCAGGGCGAGCCCGGCGGCCAGCATGCCGAACCCGATCATGAGCCTGAAGGACCAGTACGCGATCCCGACCGCGGGCACGTAGTCGCCGGGCCCGTACATGGCCTCGTAGCGCTTCTGGATGTCGTTGATGCCCTCGACCTCGCCGTCGGGGGTGTTGGTGGCCAGGATGCTCAGCCCGTACGGGATCTGCAGGTTGACGTGGTTGCGGCCGTTCTCCACGTCGCCGACGGCGAACAGGGAGAAGCCGGCGGCCTTCTCGTCCTCCCACAGCGCCTCGGCGGCGGCCATCTTCATCGGCTGCTGCTCGGTCATCAGCTGGGCCTGCCAGTGTCCGGTGAAGGACACGCCGGCGGCCGAGACCAGGGCGACGGCCATCCCCAGGCGCATGGCCGGACGGAACAGGGAGGTCTCCCTCTTGCGCAGCAGGAACCAGGCGCTGACGCCGAGCACGAACGCGGCGGCGGTGAGGAACGCGCCGAAGATCACGTGCGGGAACGTCACCAGCGTGGTCGGGTTGGTGAGCACGGCCCAGATGTCGGTGAGCTCGGCGCGGCCGTTGTTGATCGTGTAGCCGACCGGGTGCTGCATCCAGGAGTTGGCCGCCAGGATGAAGTAGGCGGAGATGTTGGTGCCGATGGCGGCCGTCCAGATCGTGGCCAGGTGGACCTTCGGCGGCAGTTTGTCCCAGCCGAAGATCCACAGCCCGAGGAAGGTCGACTCCAGGAAGAACGCCATGAGCCCTTCCATCGCCAGCGGCGCCCCGAAGACGTCCCCGACAAACCTGGAGTAGTCACTCCAGTTCATGCCGAACTGGAACTCCTGCACGATGCCGGTGACCACGCCCATGGCGAAGTTGATCAGAAAGAGGCGCCCGAAGAACTTGGTGAGGCGCAGGTACTCCGGCTTCTTCGTGCGGTACCACGCGGTCTGCCATCCCGCCACGAGGATCGACAGACCGATGGTGAGCGGCACGAACAGGAAGTGGTAGACGGTCGTGATGCCGAACTGCCACCGGGAGAGATCGAGCACATCCATGCGGGCCAGCATCGCGGCAGGTCAGAGGCGCTGTGTAGGGTCCGCCGGCCTCGCCCGCGAGGACCTTCGGCCAGGCCGAACGGCCCTCGCCGGGGGCAGGGACTTTGGACACCCGCGCGAAGGTCCTCCGGCTCTGCCTGACGGCACGAGGGCTCCGCCAGATTCGGAGGCAGGAGGTGCGTCATGTCCCCTACCCTCGTCAGCGCCGACCTCGGCGTCCGGCGGCTGCTCTTCGCGGCCGGTCAGGCGCCTTCGGTCTACAACACCCAGCCGTGGCGCTTCCACGTCGTGCCCGGCCGGCGCATCGAGCTGCTGGCCGACCCCGACCGCAGGCTGCGGGTCGCCGACCCGCGCGGCCGTTCCATGATGGTGAGCTGCGGGGCCGCGCTGTTCAACCTGCGGCTGGCGGTGCGTTACGTGGGCCGCCGTCCCATCGTGTGGCTGCTGCCGGATCCGGAGGAGCACCCGCTGCTCATGGCCGCCGTGCGCACCGCCGACGGCCGCCCGGTCCGGGGCGAGAACCGCGAGCTGTACGAGCTGATCCCGGTGCGCCGCACCAGCCGTGAGCCGTTCTCGGACCGGCCGGTGCCGCCGTCGGTGCTCGGCGACCTGCGCATCGCCGCCTCACGCGAGGGCGCGAGCCTGGTGCCGCTGGACGCCGAGGGCGTGGCCGAGATGCTGGACCACGTGGCGCTGGCCGAGGACGAGCTGTCCCGCGACCACGACTATCAGGCGGAGCTGGCGGCGTGGACCATGCCGGGTGCCCGCTTCGACGGGGTGCCCGCCTATGCGCACGGCCCGCGCCCGGCCAGGGACCCGGCGCCGGTGCGCGACTTCGGCCGGCACGAGCGGGACGCGCGGTTCGAGGAGCACCCGCAGCTGGTGGTGCTGACCACGCAGGGCGACCGGCCGATCGACTGGCTGCGCGCCGGGCAGGCATTGCAGAGAGTGCTGCTGACCGCGACCAGGCACGGGCTGTCCGCCTCGTTCCTGAACCAGCCGCTCGACCTGCGCGACATGCGCCGGCGCAGGGACCCGCACCACCGTCGGGGCCACGCCCAGATGATCATTAGGCTGGGTTACGGACCTCAGGTGCCGGGTAGCCCGCGCCGCCCAGCAAGCGAACTGGAGAGGCAAGATGCTTGACGGATACGACGTCCTGCTCCGCGACGGCGGCATCGCCCACCTGCGCCGGCTGCGCCCCGGCGACCGGGAGGCGCTGCACGAGCTGGTGGACCGCTCGTCCGAGCGCTCGGCGTACCTGCGTTTCTTCACCGGGGGCCGGGCCACCGCGCACGCCTACATGGACCGCGTCACCGGCCCGGAATGGGCCGGGCACGCGCTGGTGGCGACCGTCCGGGATCGGCTGGTCGCGGTCGCCGAGTACATCCCGGCCGGTGACGGCAGCGCCGACCTGGCGATCCTGCTGGACGACGCGGTGCACGGCAACGGCCTCGGCACGCTCATGCTGGAGCACCTGGCGGTCAACGCCGCCGCCAACGGGGTGCGCACGCTCGTCGCCGACGTGCTGGCCGAGAATCGCCCGATGATCAACGTGCTGCGCGACCTGGGGCTCGACACCACCCACGAGTTCGCCGGCGGCAGTCTGCACATGGTCGTCGACGCGCGCGTCACACCGCGGCTGCGGGCCGAGATCGAGGCCCGCGACCACGCGGCGGAGCGCGCCTCGCTGGACCGGGTGCTGCGGCCGCGCTCCGTCGCGGTGATCGGCGCCTCCCGCGACCCGTCGTCCGTCGGGCACACGGCGCTGCGCAACCTCGTCGACGGCGGCTTCGCCGGCCCCGTCTACCCGGTCAACCCGAGCGCCGGCGAGATCGCCGGCCTGACCGCCTACCCGAGCGTCCTGGACGCGCCGGGCCCCGTCGACCTGGCCATCGTGGCGGTGCCCGCCCAGCACGTGCTGCGCGTGACCCGCGACTGCGCCGAGGCGGGGGTGGCCGGGCTCATCGTGCTGACCTCCGGGTTCGCCGAGGCGGGCCGGCCGGGCGCCGAGGTGGAGATCCTGCGCGTGTGCCGGGGCGCCGGCATCCGGCTGATCGGCCCGAACTGCCTGGGCGTGGTCAACAGCCACGCCCGGCTCAACGCCAGCTTCCTGCCCGTCACCCCGACCGAGGGCCGGGTCGGGCTGGTGTCGCAGTCGGGCGCGGTGGCGGCCGCGCTGCTGGAGCGGCTGGACGTGTCCATGTTCGTGTCCGTCGGCAACAAGGCCGACGTGAGCGGCAACGACCTGCTGGAGTACTGGGAGGACGACCCGGACACCGACGTCGTCGCGCTGTACCTGGAGTCGTTCGGCAACCCGCGCAAGTTCGCCCGCATCGCCGGGCGGGTCGGCCGCAAGAAGCCGATCCTGCTGGTCAAGAGCGGCCGCACGGGCGCCGGCGACCGGGCGGTCCGCTCCCACACGGCGGCCGCCGCCACCCCGGACGTGGCCGTGGACGCGCTGGTGCGCGCCTCCGGCGTGATCCGGCTCGACAGCGTGCACGAGCTGATCGACACCGCCCGGCTGCTGTCCACGCAGCCGCTGCCCGCCGGGCGGCGGGTGGCCATCGTCGGCAACTCCGGCGGGCCGGAGGCGATGGCCGCCGACGCGTGCGAGGCGGCCGGGCTGTCGGTGCCGGAGCTGCCGGCCGGGCTGATCGAGGCGCGCGGCAACGCCGCCGTCGGCAACCCCGTCGACCTCACCGCCGACGCGAGCGCGGCGGAGCTCGGCGCGGCCATCGAGGCGGCCGCGGGCTCGGACGCGGTGGACGCGGTCCTCGTGGTCTACACGCCGCCGTTCGGCTCCGGGCTGGAGAAGACGCGCGAGGCCATCGCGGCCGCCGCGGCCGGCTCCGCCAAGCCCGTGCTGGCCTGCGTGGTCGGTCACGACGGCGTCATCGACGGCAGGGTGCCCAGCTACGCCTTCCCCGAGCAGGCCATCAAGGCGCTGACCCAGGCCGCGCGGTACGCCGAGTGGCGCGAGCGCCCCCTGCCCGAGCACGAGGAGCCGCCCGCCGCCGACGTGGAGTCCGCCGAGGAGATCGTACGGGCGCATCTGCACGAGAACCCCGACGGCGGGTGGCTCTCCCCCGCCGCGGCCAACCGGCTGCTCGCCTGCTACGGCGTCGACGTGGCCGAGGCGGTGCCGGTGCACGACGCCGACGCCGCGGCCGAGGCCGCCGGCCGCGTCGGGCTGCCCGCGGTGCTCAAGGTGACGGGGCCGGTGCACAAGAGCGACGTCGGCGGCGTCCGGCTGGGCCTGAAGACGGCCGCGGACGTACGCGACGCCTACCAGGACATGTCCGCCCGGATCGGGGCGGAGATGACCGGCGCGATCGTGCAGCGGATGCTCCCCGCCGGGGTGGAGATCATCGTCGGCGGGGTCAACTATCCGACGTTCGGGCCGCTGGTCATGGTCGGGATGGGAGGGGTGACGGCCGACCTGCTGGCCGACCGCGCGTTCCGGGTGCCGCCGGTGGGCGCGGCCGCCGCCCGCGAGCTGATCGGGGAGCTGCGGTGCGCGCCGCTGCTGTACGGCTACCGCGGCTCCCCGCCGGCCGACGTGGAGGCGCTGTCGGGGCAGATCGCCCGGATCAGCCGCCTGCTGGAGGACCTGCCCCAGGTCGCCGAGCTGGACCTGAACCCGGTCATCGTGACGCCGGACGACGCGGCGGCGGTGGACGTCCGGATCCGGGTCGCCCCGGCCCAGGCGCCGCCGTCGCCACTGCTGCGCCGCATGCGCTGACACCCAAGAAGGGGGGCCGCCCGGCCGGGCGGCCCCCCTTCCGCGTTCTCTCTCACATCAGCGGCGGGACGGCCATCAGGTCTCCCTTGTCGTGTTCGAGCTCGGAGACGACGTCCACGACGCCCTCCACGGCCCGGACGGCCGCCACGAGCGCGACGGCCTCGGAGGTCCACCGCACCCGGCCGCCGAGGGTGACGACACCCTGCTCGACGCGGACGGTGAAGTCGCCCTCCGGCAGCCGGGCGCGTACGTCGGCCTCGACGTCGGCGGCCGGGCGGGTGAAGACCCGCAGCACGTCGCGCTGGTGCAGGGTGCCGGCGATGCGGCCGGTGACCGGGTCGATCACCGGCACCTGCTTGATGCGCCGGTCGTGCATGACCCGGGCGGCGTCCCTGACGGTCATGCCGGGGGTGACGGTGATGGCCGGGGAGGTCATCAGCTGGCGGGCCCTGACCCCGGCGGCCTTCTGGTGTTCCAGCCGCTGCCGCGGGCCCTCGAAGATGGACACGCTGTGCCGTACCGGGTCGATCTCCTTGAGCAGCAGGTCATCCTCCGACACCACGCCGACGGGGCGGCGGTCGGCGTCGATGACGGTGACGGCGCCCACGGCGTAGCGTTTCATGGCGCCGATGATGTCGCTGAAGGACGCGTCCTCGAGCACCGCGATGGCGACCCGCCCCATGACGTCCCTGACGTGAATGGTCATGATGCCTCTCCTTCCACTTCCACGATCGGCCATGGGGCCGGCCACCGGCAGCGGCGAAGGTCCCATCCCGCCGGGACCTAGGACCGGACCACCGCCACGGGGCAGCGGGCCTGGTGCAGCACGCCCCGGCTGACGGAGCCGAGCAGCGCCGAGGCCACCGCGCCGCGGCCGTGCGAGCCGACGACGACCAGGTCAGCGCCGGCGGAGGCGTCGGCGAGCTCCTCGACCGGCCGCCCTGACCGCACGTCCTCGACGACGTCCACCTGCGGGTACTTCTCCCTGAACGCCGCCAGCCGGTCGCTGACGGCCTGCCGCCTGGCCTCGCCGATCTCGTCCAGGTCGTACGAGACCTCGGGCGCGAAGGCGTGCACCGGGAGCTGCCAGGCGTGCAAAGCGCGCAGCCGGGCGCCCCGGAGCCTGGCCTGCTCGAAGGCGTAGCCGAGCGCCGCTTCGCACTCGTGCGAGTCGTCCACCCCGACCACGACCTCCCCGCGCGGCGCGAACCGCTCGCCGCGCACGACCACCACGGGCCGGTGCGCGTGCCCGGCGACGTGCGTGCTGACGGAGCCGAGCAGCGCGCCGGACAGGCCGCCCAGCCCGCGGCTGCCGACGACGATCTCGACCGCCGACCCGTCAAGTTCGCGCAGCACCCCGGCGGGCGACCCCTCGACGGTCTCGGCGGTCACCTCGACGGTCGGCTGGCGCTCGTGCACCAGCGCCACCGCCTCGGCCAGCGCCTTCTGCCCGGCCTTCTGCAGCGTGTCGGGCGCGACGCCGGCGGGGAACCTGGTGATCTGGTACGGGGCGCGGTCGACGGCGTACACGACCCGGAGCGGCTCGCGCATCCGGAACGCGTCGCCGGCCGCCCACTCCACAGCGGCCCGCGAGGTCACGGAGCCGTCGACACCTACAACGATCATGATGTGCCTCCTCGTGTCTCTTTCATGACACCGCGTGCCGGGCCTCCCCGGCAGGGCCGGAGGTCACATCAGGGCGAGGCGAACGGCCATGGATGTCCTGCCTGCTCGGGGGTAGCGTCTTGCCATGGCCGCGATCGATCTCAACACGCTGCGCGCCGTGGTCTTCGACACCGACGGCGTGGTCACCGACACCGCGAGAGTGCACGCCGCCGCGTGGAAGCACGTCTTCGACCGCTTCCTCCGCGGCCGTTCCGCGCCGTTCGACATCCGCGACGACTATCTGCGCTACGTCGACGGGCGACCACGCCTGGACGGCGTGCGCACCTTCCTGGCCTCGCGCGGCATCACGCTTCCGGAGGGCGGCCCTGAGGACGAGCCGGGCGCCCCGACCGTGCACGGGCTGGGCATGGCCAAGGACGAGCTGTTCGTACGGCAGATCGCCGAGCACGGCGTGGCCGCCTTCCCGTCCACCGTGGCGCTGCTGCACGAGCTGCGCAACCGGGGCTGCCGCACGGCGGTGGTCTCGGCGAGCCGGCACTGCCGGGCGGTCATCTCGTCCTCGGGCCTGCTCCACCTGTTCGACGTGCTGGTCGACGGCAACGACGCGGCCCGGCTGGGCTTTCCCGGCAAGCCGGACCCGGCGCTGTTCCGGGAGGCCGCGCACCGGCTCGGGCTGCCCGCCGCCGAGGTGGCGATCGTGGAGGACGCGCTGCCGGGCGTGGAGGCCGGCCGCAGGGGCGGCTTCGAGCTGGTGGTGGCCGTCGACCGGGCCAAGGCGCAGGCGGAGGCGATGATCCGGGCGGGCGCGGACGTCGTCGTGCACGACCTGGCCGAGGTGACCGTGGCCGGGCGCGTGCCGGTGGGCCGCCGATGACGCCGTGGATCCTGGCCTACGAGGGCTTCGACCCGGACGGTGAAAGACTGCGCGAGGCGCTGTGCACGCTCGGCAACGGGCGGTTCGCCACCCGCGGCGCGACCCCCGACGGCCTGCGCCGCACGCCCGGCACGTACGCGGCCGGCGTCTACAACCGGCTCACCTCCCCCGTCGCCGGGAAGACCGTGACCAACGAGGACCTGGTCAACCTGCCCGACTGGCTGCCGCTGACGTTCGCCACCCCGGGCTGCGACTACTTCCACCCGGAGGGCTCCGACCTGCTGGAGTACCACCACGCGCTCGACATGCACGCCGGTGTCCTGACGCGCGACCTGCGCTGGCGCGACCCGCAGGGCCGGATCACCCGGGTGCGGCAGCGGCGCGTCGTGTCGATGGCCGACAGCGCGCTCGCGGCGCTGGAGACCACGTTCACGGCGGAGAACTGGTCGGGCCCGCTGCGGGTCCTGTCCGCCGTCGACGGCGACGTCCGCAACGACGGCGTGGCCCGCTATCGCGACCTGCGCGGCGACCACCTGACCGGGCACGCGACCGGCGTCGAGGACGACCTGGGCTGGCTGACCGTCACCACCCGCGGTTCGGGCGTCACGGTCGCGCTGGCCGCCCGGGTGGACGCGCCCGCGAGGCAGGAGCTCACCGCGGAGCCGGCCCGGGTGACCTCCTGCCACGTGCTCGACCTGGTCGAGGGCGAGACGGCCGCCGTGACGAAGGTGGTGGCGCTGCTGACCTCGCGCGACCCCGCCATCCACGACCCCCGCTCGGCCGCGGTCCGGCGGGCCCGGCTGGCGCCCCGCTTCGACGAGCTGCTGGCCCGCCACACCACCGCCTGGGACCGCCTGTGGGACCGCGCCCGCATGGACGTCACCGAGCCGGAGATCGCCCAGGCCATCCACCTGCACGTGTTCCACGTGCTGCAGACGATGTCGCCGCACACCGCCGACCTCGACGCCGGGGTGCCCGCGCGCGGCCTGCACGGCGAGGCGTACCGGGGGCACGTCTTCTGGGACGAGCTGTTCGTCCTGCCGTGGCTCAACCTGCGCTTCCCCGACGTCTCCCGCGGCGCGCTGCGCTACCGGTGGCGGCGGCTGGACGAGGCGCGCGCGGCCGCCCGCGCCGAGGGGTACGACGGCGCGATGTTCCCCTGGCAGAGCGGCAGCGACGGGCGCGAGGAGACCCAGACGCTGCACCTCAACCCCGAGTCGGGCCGCTGGCTGCCCGACGCCTCCCATCTGCAGCGGCACGTCGGCCTGGCCATCGCCTACAACGTGTGGCAGTACCACCTGGTCACCGGCTCGATGCCGGACTGGTGCGCGGAGCTGTTCATCGAGATCGCCCGGTTCTTCGCCTCGCTCGCCGTGCTCGACCCCGCCTCCGGCCGGTACGAGATCCGCGGCGTGATGGGCCCCGACGAGTACCAGACGGGCTATCCGGACGCCGGCTCCCCCGGGCTGGACAACAACGCCTACACCAACGTCATGACGGTGTGGCTGCTCCTGCGGGCGCTGGAGATCGCCCCCTCGGTGCCGGCCGTGGGCTCCCGGGAGCCGGCCCGCTGGGCCGACATCACCCGCCGCATGCGGGTCGACTTCCACGACGGGGTGATCAGCCAGTTCACCGGCTACGCCGACCTGCCCGAGCTCGACTGGGAACGCCACCGCGGGGTGCGCCGCCTGGACCGGGCGCTGGAGGCCGAGGGCGACGACGTCAACCGCTACAAGGCGGCCAAGCAGGCCGACACGCTGATGCTGTTCTACCTGCTGAGCGGTGACGAGCTGCTCGGCATCCTGGACCGGCTCGGCTATCCGGCCGATCCCGGCCTGGTCCGGCGCACGGTCGCCTACTACCTGGAGCGGACCAGCCACGGCTCCACGCTCAGCGCGCTGGTGCACGCGTGGGTGCTGGCCTCGACCGACCGGGCCACGTCGTGGAACCTGCTCGTCGAGGCGCTGATGAGCGACATCAAGGATGTGCAGGGCGGCACGACCGAGGAGGGCATCCACCTCGGCGCGATGGCCGGTACGCTCGATCTGTTGCAGCGGTGCTATCTGGGGCTGGAGGTGCGTGACGACGGGCTGCGTCTCGACCCGCTCCTGCCCGACCGGCTCGGCACGCTGTCCCTGCCCATCCTGGTGCGCGGCACACGGTTCGAGATCGAGGCCCGCGACGGCATGGTGCGGGTCAACGGCGAGACGACCGGCCGCGGCACCGGCCGCACCTTCACCTTCGACCAAGGGGGAACGATCATGGCAGGCACCGGCGACCTCGGACGCCGCATCGCGCATCACCGCGAGCGCCTCGGGCTGACTCGCGAACAGGTCGCCGAGCGGGCGAAGGTGTCCGCCGGCTACGTGGAGTACCTGGAGGAGACCCCGGCCAGCCCGACGTCCGAGACCGTCCACCGGCTGGCGGAGGCCCTCGGCACCACGGCCGACGACCTGCTGGGCGGCGGCCGGGAACGGCCTCCCGGCCGTGGCCCGGCGGCGGCCTCCCCCTCGCTGGAGAAGCTGGACCGCGAGGAGTGCCTTCGCCTGATCGCGCCGGGCGGCATCGGCCGGGTGGCGTTCAACGGCTCCCACGGCCCGACGGTCCTCCCCGTCAACTACAAGCTCCACCAGGGCGCGATCATCTTCCGCACCTCCTACGGCGGGGCGATGGACCGCGACCTGCGCACCGGCATGGAAGGCGTGGAGATCGTCGTCGGCTTCGAGATCGACCAGATCGACGAGGCGCAGCGCGAGGGCTGGAGCGTGCTGGTCCAGGGGCCGTTCCACCATGTCCCCGAGGAGGAGGTGGCCGAGGTGATCGGCGCCGACGTGACCCCATGGGCGGGCGGCGAGCGACTGCTCTACATCCGCATCATCCCGCAGCAGATCACCGGCCGCCGGATCCACGGCCTGTGAACGACAAGGACGTCCTGCGCCACTACCTGCGGGAGCCGCGCGAGGCTGCCCGAGCCGCCAGCCGGGCGGGCGGGGGCGGCTAACGGTAGACGGCGTCCTCGACGGTGAAGCGGATGAACTCGCCTTCGGCCCGCCGCTCGGTGCCCGGCCACCAGCCGCCGCGCAGCCACACCGGGATGGTGAACCCGTCGAAGGTGGCCTCCCGCCCGCATTCCACCCCGAACGGGTGCCGGCGGTAGCCGCCGCCGTCCGGGTCGCCCCAGCGCGAGACGGTGACGCCGGCCAACCGGCCGTCGTCGTCCACGGCCAGCCTGACGTCGAAGTCCTCGTCGCCGACCGGCATGCTCGCGACGGCCTCGTACCTGTCGACGTGCTTCCACCGGACGCGCGGGTCCAGCGCGGCGGCGGGGACCAGCACGAACTCGCTCGCCAGCCGCCCCGCGGCGCTGCGGCTGATGTCGTGGTCGGAGCCGGACATCACGGGCAGCGCGTCCAGCATCCGCCAGCGCATCTCCCCCACGCCGCCGTGGTAGCGGTCGAAGCCGTGCACCGGCAGCAGCCCCACCCACGCGGTGGCAGCCCAGACGAAGCCCTCCATCGGCTCCAGCGCCTGGGTGGCGTGGAAGCGCCGCCAGGTGCCGAGCTTGATCTCGCCGCGCGAGCGCAGCACGACCGAGCGCAGCAGCGGGGTGCCGGGGGCGATGGCGTGCAGCACCCAGCGCCGTGCCGCGTCGGGCAGCGGGTCCGCCTGTTCCGGGTCGAACCGCGGCGCCCGGACGGTCACGGCCTGCAGGGTGTCCCAGTCTCGCCTGGCCTGGGCGCTCAGGTGCGGCGGCGAGACGATGACGGTCATGACCGGGCTTCGCGGGGCCGTACCACCGCGACCGGGCAGTGGGCGTGGTGCAGCACCCCGTGGCTGACGGAGCCGAGCATCGTGGAGGTGAACCCGCTCATCCCGCGCGTGCCCACCACGACCAGGTCGGCCGTGCGGGACGCGGCGGCCAGCGCGGGCACCGGGTGTTTGGAGACCACGGTCTGCACGGACCGCACTCTCGGGTACTTGTCCAGCCAGGGCCGCAGCCGCTGCGGGATCTCGTCCTCGATGCCGGGCGGCGGCACCGGCCCGAACCCGGCCGGGTGCGGGTAGGAGACCGGCTGGTGCTTGGCGTGGAGGACGCGCAGCCTCGCCCCGCGCGCCTGGGCCTGTTCCATCGCGTACTCGACGGCGCACTCGGCGTCCACGGAGCCGTCGTAGCCGACCACCACCTCGTCATGGGAGACGCGGTAGTGACCTCTGACGATGACGACGGGACCGTGCGCCTGGCTGGCCAGGCCGAGCCCCGTCGAGCCGAGCACCAGCCCGGCGAACCCGCCGAGTCCGCGGCTGCCGATGACCACGGTGTCGGCGGTCTCGGTCTCGGTCCGCAGCCGCTCCACGACCGCGCCGGTCACCATCGCGGTGGTCACCTCCAGGTCGCGCGCCCGCTCGCGGGCGCGCGCCGCCGAGCGTTCCAGCAGCCGCTCGACCTGCACGGTCAGCGAATCGTACCCCTCGGACGTCACCCACTCGCCGGCCCACGGCTCGCGCACGTACACCACGCGCAGCGCCAGCCCGCGCCGCCCGGCGTCCGCCGCCGCCCAGTCCAGCGCCAGGGCAGCGCTGTCGGATCCGTCCACGCCCGCGACGACGTGTCTGCCCATGTCCAGCCTCCTCGAGTACGGGAGCGCGGGTGAGCACCCGTGCCTCCTCCCGCCCGCTTCCCGCCGGGGTGTCCGCTTCCATGCTCACCCGAGCTCACCCGACGGCAGCTACCCGGGCAGGGCCGCACGTCACCCCGCCGCCAGGACCTTCGACCTTCGGCCGGGCAAACGTTTCGCCCAGTGCGGGGAACGTACGAGGCCGACGACGAACAGCGCGAGCGGCACGCGATCGCCGTCGCCCATCGGAGGTTGACCGGTTCGACCTGCGCTGACGCCCGCCCGTGCGAGCGGGCGCTGTCGTGCCGGGTTCAGCAGGGGGCCGCCGCGCCCGCCGCCACCGGCTGACGCGCGGTGGGCTGTGGGGTCGTCGGTTGTGGGGTGCCGATGACGGCCACGGGGCAGGGGGGCCAGCGTAGGCAGGCGAGCAGTACCGCGCCCAGCCGGCCGTCGCCCGCGTGGTGCGCGGCCGAGCCGAGCACCAGGAGGGCCGCCGCCCGGGCCTCGTGGCGCAGGACCACCTCCGGGCGGCCCCTGATGGTCCGCCCGGTCACGGCCACGTCCGGATAGGCGGCACGCGCCCGCAGGACGGCCCGCTCCAGGACCGCTTCCGCGTGTTCGCCGGTGCCGTTCCCGCCCGTGGGGCGCGCGTACGGGGCGAACGCGCGGGCTCGTGGCTCCCAGGCGTGCACGACGACCAGCCGCGCCCCCGCCCGCCGGGCCTCGCCCGCGGCCCACATCAGGGCCGCGTCGCCGCCGCCCCTGCCGTCAACGCCCACCACGATGTCCTGATGTCCCATGCCTCCATGGTCGGCGACCACGCGGTGGTGCCGGCAGGGCCGTTCCTCCCGACTTCATGGGTCTTTGGTCAGCGGGTGAGCGAAGTCGGTGTTGTCGATCACGACGTCGGCGCGGGCGATCGGGTCGGCCTCGCGCTGGTAGACGCGCTGGGCGACCAGGTAACGGTCACGGTGGATCGCCTCGGCGCCGGAGCCCGCCCAGTCCTGGTCGCGGGCGGCGCCGCGGGCGACCGACAGCTCCTCGTCGATGTGCATCCAGACGCGGTAGTCCCAGTACGCGTCGATCTCCGGGCGGAAGGCGAACACGCCGTCCACGATGAGCACGCTGTCCGGGGAGAGCGGCGTGACGACCGCCGAGTGGTCGACCTGGGTGAGGGGGTCGATCGAGCACAGGGCGCAGGCGCCGGCCCGCGGGGAGCGGCACGGGTCCAGCAGCAGACGTCTGGCGGACTCGTAGTCGTAGGCGTTGCGGTAGTAGCCCTCGCCGGACTCCCTGTCGTAGAGGTGGCGGTCCTTCCACGGCTGCTTGAAGTCGTCCAGCGTGGCGCGCAGCGCCGGGCGTCCGGCGGCGGCGACGGAGGCGGCCAGCTCGTGGCCGAAACTCGTCTTGCCCGAGGCGGTCAGGCCGTCGATCCCCACCAGGAGACGGCCGTCGCCCAGGGCCAGCACCCGCCGGGCGATCTCGCCGACCAGGGCGGCCCGTTCGGGGGACGCCGGGCCGGGGCAGGGCTGCTGCCACGTGGATACGGAGTGATCGATCTGCGACACGGCCCCAACCTATCCAACCGCCTGTCGCGTACCCCCGACGCCTTCGCGGGCAGGATGCCCCCGGGACCTCAGGAGGCCGGGACGGGGAACGAGGCCGCGAGGGTTTCGCCCCACTCGCGGGCCCGGTCCAGCTCGCCGTCCACGAGAGGCCCTTTCGTCCCGATGACGTAGAAGCTGTGGGCGGGCGCGGCGCTCCTGACGCCGAGGCGGCGCAGCCGTCTGGCAGCGCCGCGGGCGGCCGACCCCGGCAGGCGGGGCTTGGCGACGCGGGTGTCGAAGGCGGCCGCGGCCAGCCGGGCGGAGCCGGTACGCAGGCCGGACAGCCATTCGCGGATGCCGTCGCCCCGGGACACCAGACCGTCCGGGGCGTCCTGGGCGGCGGACTGACGGGTGGTGGCGCGGCTCATGGCGAAGGCGTGCGTGGGCCCGCCGACCACGAGGAGAGTCACGTCCTCGCCTACGGCGGCGGGCGCGGAGCCGACCTCGACCACGTCGGCCCGCATCCGCCCGGCCAGTCCTTCCGCGACGGCCTCGGCGATCCGCCGGGTGTTTCCGTACATCGACTCGTAGACGACGAGCGCGCGCATGCCGCGCCTCCTGATCAGGGAAGGATGGGTTCGAGGTGGAACATGCCGGTGACGAGCTCGCCCGGCTCGCCGGACGGCTTGACGCGCCCGGCGACGGCGGCGAGCACGTCACCGGCGGTGATCAGCCCGACGATCCCGCCGGCGTGGACCACGGGCACCGCGTCGCACGCGGCGTCCAGCATGACGGCGGCGACCCGGTGCAACGGGTCCCCGGGTTCGACCCGCGGCCGGCGGCGGCCGGTCAGCAGCGAGCCGACCTGGCGGCCGGACTGTTCCTGAGGCCCGCAGGACCAGGTCGCCGCGAGTTCCTCGCGGGTCAGGACGCCGAGCACGTGCCGCCCCTCGACGACCGGCAGGTGGCGGACGCCGGCGCGGCGCATCAGCTCCCACGCCATGAGAGGCGACTCCCCCGGCTCGACGGCGACCAGCACGCGGCTCATCACCTGTTCGGCGGTCAGCTCCGCGACCGGCCTCGCCTGCGCGGCAGGCTCGCCGGCGGGACGCGCGCCGTCCCTCGGCACGGCACGCGGGGCGGTTGTGGTGGCACGGATGGCGGTCGGAGCGGTCATGATGTCTCCTCCGTTCGGGGACGGACGACGGCGACAGGGCAGATGACGTGGTGCAGCACGCCGTGGCTGACGGAGCCGAGGACGGCCGCGGCCAGCCCGCCGCGCCCGCGGGAGCCGACGACGACCAGGTCCGCCTGCTTGGAGGCCTCGATCAGCAGGGAGACGGGGTGCTGGCAGGCGTGCCCGTCGGTGATCCGCACGTCGAGGTTCTTCTCCCGCCACGGAACGACGCGCTCACGCGCCGCGCGGGCCTCCTCCTGCATGACGTCCTCGATGAGCGAGTTGTAGGCGACCGCGTACGGGGAGTACGCCGGCATGGTCCAGCCGTAGGCGACGTACAGTTCGGCGTCGCGGCGGCGGGCCTGCTCGATGGCGTACTCCATGGCGGCCTCCGCGTGCTCGGAGCCGTCGTAGCCGACGACGATCCGCCCGTGCGTGATCGGGGAGGTGCCGCGGACGACGACCACGGGCCCGGCGGCGTGACCGGCGACGGCCATGCTGACCGAGCCCATGACCAGGCCCTGGAACCCGCCGAGCCCCCGGCTGCCGATGACGACGCTGTCGGCGGAGGCCGACTCGGCGATGAGCACCGGGGCGACCTCCCCGGTGAGCAGCTCGGTCGTCACCTCGACGCCGCCCGCGAGGGCGCGGGCCCGGTCCGCGGCGGCCTCCAGGGTGCCCGCGCAGTATTCGGACTCGCCATGGCCGTGCCGCCACTGCTCGCAGATGTGGACGATGCGCAGGTTCAGCCCTCTGCGCCGGGCGTCGGCGACGGCCCATTCCACCGCCGCGGTCGCCGGTGCCGATCCGTCGATGCCCACCACGATCTGCCGAGCCATGACGACGCCTCCTTCACCCGTTCTGCCGTTCTCACCTCCAGTTTTTCCGATCGGGGGCGGCGGTGCCCGGGGAGGAGGACCCCAATCGGATGGCCTTTAGTCCCGAATTTGTGCTGCGTTCACCTTCTGGTGGTGGGCGTCCAGCCGGGGGTGCGGGTGACCGGCTCGCGGCTGCGGTAGACGATGTACGGGCGGGTCAGGTAGCCGATGGGCGCGGTGAGCATGTGCACCAGCCGGGTGAACGGCCAGATGGCGAAGAGCACCAGCGCGCTGAAGGCGTGCAGCTGGAACAGCGGGGGCGCCCCGGCCATCAGCTCCGCCCGCGGCTGGAGGGCGAAGACCGAGCGGAACCACGGCGAGACCGTGACCCGGTAGTCGTAGCCGCCGCCCAGCACGTTCGCGGCCACGGTGGCGGCCAGCCCGAGCACAATCACCAGGGCCAGGACGGCGTACATGAGCTTGTCGTTGCGGGTCGTCGCGGTGAACACGGGCCCGACGGTGCGCCGCCGGTAGATGAGGATGGCCAGGCCGGCGAGCGTGCACACCCCGGCGATGGTGCCGAGCACGACCGCGACCACGTGGTACATGCTCTCGGTGACGCCCACCGCCTCGGTCCACGACTTGGGGATCACCAGCCCGCCCACGTGCCCGAGGATGACGACCAGGATGCCGAAGTGGAACATCGGGCTGCCGATGCGCAGCAGCCGCGACTCGTACAGCTGTGAGGAGCGCGTGGTCCAGCCGAACTTGTCGTAGCGGTAGCGCCAGACGTGGCCGAGCACGAAGACGGTCAGCGCCACGTACGGGGCCACGACCCACAGCAGCAGGTCGAGCGCGTTCATCGGGATCCTCCATCGGTCGGGAACGGCGGCGTCGGCCCCGCCTCGGGGCCGGACCCGTTCACCGGGTACGGCGGCAGGCCGACCTCCTCGGCAGGCGGCCCCTCGGCGGCCAGCTTGGCGGCGGCGGCGCGCTCGCGGGCGGTGGCGGGCGGCAGCGTGGCCAGCACCGCGGCGACCACGTGCGCGTACGGGGAACGCTCCGACTCCAGCGCCCGCAGCAGCAGGTCCAGGCCCGGCCGGTGCTCGCGCAGCAGCCTGGAGGCCTGGGCGGTGCCGCCGCGCGCGGACAGCTCGCACACCACCGCCAGATGGTCGGGCAGCTCCCCCTCGGCGGGCTCGAACCCGGCCTCGCGGAAGGCGTGCTTGAACCGCAGCAGCGCCATCCCGCGCTTCCTGGTGTCGCCGTAGGTGTAGTAGGTCAGATACGGACAGCAGCGGCGCTTCAGGTCGAAGGTGGCCACGTAGTGCTCGGCCAGGTCCTGCTGCGGCGTGGCGGCGGCGTGGTCGAGGAAGGCGCGCAGCCGCCGCGCCGGCTCGCCCGCGGGCAGCGTCCCGACCGTTTCCGTCAGCAGCGGCAGCGCCTCGGCCAGCCGCTCGTCGGGGTAGCTGAGCAGCACCGACGCGGTGAGGTGGACGGCGCGGTCCATCACTGGTCCTCCTTGTCGCGCCGGGGGAACAGGCCCTCGGGCGTGCCCTTGCCGTCCCAGTTCAGGAGGTTGACCCGGCCGCGCAGGTCCTCGCTCCGCTCCAGCTCGTCCCCGCTCTGCCGCTCGCGCAGCGCGTGGAAGTTCTCGACCGCGATCGGCGCGGGCATGCCGGACGCCTCGCCGAACGGCCCGCCCATGCCGGGGCCGCCCTCGTAGTCGAGGCTGCACCCGGTGGCGAGCTCCTCCAGGTCGGCGGCCTGCTCGGCGTGCGCCTTGGGGATGACGTACCGCTCGCCGTAGGGGGCCAGGGCCAGCAGCCGGTGCATGGACTCGATCTGGGCGCCGGTCATGCCGACCGCCTCGGCGATGCTCTCGTCGGGCTCCTGGCCCAGGTTGAGCCGTCGCATGTACGAGCGCATCGCCGCCAGGCGGCGCAGCACCAGCCTGACCGGCGCGGGATCGCCCGCGGTGAACAGCTCGGCCAGGTAGCCGATGGGGATGCGCAGCGACTCGATCGCGCCGAACAGGTTGCCGGCCTCCTCGCCGTCGTGCCCCGTCTCGGACAGCACGTCGACGACCGGCGACAGCGGCGGGATGTACCAGACCATCGGCATCGTGCGGTACTCGGGATGCAGCGGCAGCGCGACCCCGTACTCGAAGATGAGCTGGTGGATGGGCGAGCGCTGGGCCGCCTCCAGCCAGTCCTCCGGGATGCCCGAGGCGCGGGCGCCGGCGATCACCTCCGGGTCGTTCGGGTCGAGCAGCACGCTCTTCTGCGCCTCGTACAGATCCTTCTCGTCCGGCGTCCGAGCCGCCTCGGCGACCCGGTCGGCGTCGTACAGGATGAGCCCGATGTAACGCAGCCGCCCCACGCACGTCTCGGAGCAGACGGTCGGGATGCCGACCTCGACCCGGGGGAAGCAGAACGTGCACTTCTCCGCCTTGCCGGTGCGGTGGTTGAAGTACACCTTCTTGTACGGGCAGCCGGTCACGCACATCCGCCAGCCGCGGCAGCGGTCCTGGTCGACCAGGACGATCCCGTCCTCCGAACGCTTGTACATCGCGCCCGACGGGCACGAGGCCACGCAGGAGGGGTTCAGGCAGTGCTCGCAGATGCGCGGCAGGTAGAACATGAACGCCCGCTCGAACTCCAGCTTGACCTGGTCCGACACCTTGCGCAGCACCGGGTCGGCCTTGGTCAGCTCGGGGCCGCCGCCCAGGTCGTCGTCCCAGTTCGCGGACCATGTGATCTTGGTGGGCTCGCCGGAGATGAGCGACTTGGGGCGGGCGACCGGGGTGTCCTCCGTCGCGGGGGCGGAGAACAGCCGGTCGTAGTCGTACGTCCAGGGCTCGTAGTAGTCCTGGATGGACGGCATCAGCGGGTTCGCGAAGATCGTCAGCAGCTTGCGCAGCCGCCCGCCGGCCTTCAGCTTGAGCCGGCCGCGCGAGTTCAGCTCCCACCCGCCCTGCCACTTCTTCTGGTCCTGGTAGGTGCGGGGGTAGCCCTGTCCCGGCCGGGTCTCGACGTTGTTGAACCAGACGTACTCGGTGCCGGCCCGGTTCGTCCACGCCTGCTTGCACGTGACCGAACAGGTATGGCAGCCGATGCACTTGTCCAGGTTCATCACCATGGCCAGCTGGCCCATGACCTTCATCAGTAGTCCACCTCCTGGGAGCGCCGCCGGATCACGGTCACCTCGTCGCGCTGGTTGCCGGTGGGGCCGAGGTAGTTGAACGCGAACGACAGCTGGGCGTAGCCGCCGATGAGGTGGGTGGGTTTGACCAGCAGCCGGGTGAGCGAGTTGTGGATGCCGCCGCGCCGGCCGGACGTCTCGCTCTTGGGCACGTCCACCACCCGCTCCTGCGCGTGGTACATGTACACGGTCCCCTCGGGCATCCGGTGGGAGACGACGGCGCGCGCCACGACCACGCCGTTGCGGTTGACCGCCTCGATCCAGTCGTTGTCCGCGATGCCGGCCTTGGCCGCGTCCGCAGGGCTCATCCAGATGTTCGGCCCGCCGCGCGAAAGCGTCAGCATGAGCAGGTTGTCCTGATACTCGGAGTGGATGGACCACTTGGAGTGCGGCGTCAGATACCGCACCGTGATCCCCTCCGCCGTCGAGTCGCCGATCCCGGGCTCGCCGAACATGGCCGTCATGTTCAGCGGCGGCCGGTAGACCGGCAGCGCCTCACCCGCCTCCTGCATCCAGTCGTGGTCCAGGTAGAAGTGCTGCCGCCCGGTGAGGGTGTGCCAGGGCTTGCGATGCTCGACGTTGATCGTGAACGCCGAGTAACGACGGCCGCCGCTCTCGCTGCCCGACCACTCCGGCGAGGTGATCACCGGGACGGGGCGCGCCTGCGTGTCGGCGAACGTGATGTGCCGGTGCTCCTCGGCCAGCCCGTCGAAGGAGGTGCCGGTGCGCCGCGACAGCGTGGCGAACCCCTGCGCGGCCAGCCGCCCGTTGGTGGTGCCCGACAACGCCAGGATGGCCTCGCACAGGTCCACGTCCCGCGCCAGCGACGGCCGGCCGTCCGCGGTGGACCCGTTGATCCGCCGCAGCCGGTCGATCTCGCCGCTCAGGTCGTAGGTGATGCCCTTGGTGGTGGCGCCCAGCTGCTCGGCGAGCGGGCCGAGGGAGGCCATCTTCGCGGCGATCGCCGCGTAGTCCCGCTTCACTTCGACGATCTTCGGGAAGTCCAGGCCCGGCGTCGGCGTCTCGCCGGTCCGCCGCCAGTCGCGCACCCGCCCGTGCGGGGTGGCCAGCTCGTCGGGGGTGTCGTGGATCAGCGGCACCGCCACCAGGTCGGTCCGCGTGCCCAGATGCTCGGCGGCCAGCGCGCTGAAGGCGCGGGCGATCGTGTGGAAGGCGGTGAAGTCGCTGCGGGTCTGCCACGGCGGGTCGATCGCCGGGTTGAACGAGTGCACGAACGGATGCATGTCCGTCGAGGACAGGTCGTGCTTCTCGTACCAGGTCGCGGCCGGCAGCACGATGTCGGAGAACAGCGTGGTCGAGGTCATCCGGAAGTCGAGCGACAGCAGCAGGTCGAGCTTGCCCCGCGGCGCCTCCTCCCGCCAGGCGACCCCCTCGGGCCGCTGGCCGGGCCCCGCCTCCTGCGCGCGCAGCGAGGCGTCGGTGCCGAGCAGGTGACGCAGGAAGTACTCGTCGCCCTTCGCCGAGGAGCCCAGCAGGTTGGCCCGCCACACGGTCAGCACCCGCGGCCAGTTCTCCGGCGCGTCCGGATCCTCGCAGGCGAACCCCAGCTCACCGGAGGCCACCTTCTCCGCGATGTACGGGCCGGGCTCCTGCCCCGCGGCCCGCGCCTCGTCCGCCAGGTCGAGCGGGTTGCGGCCGAACGTCGGGTACGACGGCATCCAGCCCAGCCGCGCCGACTGCGACAGCAGGTCCGCCGTGGTCTTGCCGGCGAACACGCCGTCGCCCAGCGGCGAGGACACCACGTCCGCCTTGTAGGTGTCGTAACGCCACTGGTCGGTGTGCAGATACCAGTACGCGGTGCCGATCATCTGGCGCGGCGGCCTGGACCAGTCGCCGCCCGAGGCCAGATGCGCCCACCCAGTGACCGGCCGGCACTTCTCCTGGCCGACGTAGTGGGCCCAGCCGCCGCCGTTGACGCCCTGGCAGCCGGTGAGCGTCACCAGCGCCAGGAACGCCCGGTAGATCGTGTCGGAATGGAACCAGTGGTTCGTCCCGGCCCCCATGATGATCATCGACCGGCCGCCGGACTCGTCGGCGTTGCGGGCGAACTCGCGGGCGATCCGCGTCGCCTTCGCCGCCGGCACCGACGTGATCGCCTCCTGCCAGGCCGGCGTGTACGGCTCGCTCGCGTCGTCGTACCCCTGCGGCCAGCGGCCCGGCAGTCCGCCGCGGCGCACCCCGTACTGGGCCAGCAGCAGGTCGAACACCGTCGTCACCAGGTGGTCGCCGACGCGCCGCACCGGCACGCCGCGCTCCAGCACGCCGCTCTCGGCCCCGTCGAAACGGGGCAGGCCCACCGGGACCGACTCGCCCGTGTCGAGCATGGTCAGCGCCGGCGACACCTCGCCCAGGTCCAGGTTCCACCGGCCCTGGCCCTGCTCGGAGAAGCGGAACCCGAGCGAGCCGTTCGGGACGGCGACCTCACCCGCGCCCGCGTCCCACACCGCCGTGCTGAACGCCGCCTCCTTACCTTCCTGCCCGAGATCGGCGGCCGTGAGGAACTTGTCCGGCACGTACTGGCCGGGCTCCCGCTCGCGCAGCCGCACCAGGAACGGCAGATCCGTGTAGCGGCGCACGTAGTCGGCGAAGTACGGGGTCGCGGAGTCGACGAAGAACTCCTTGAGGATCACGTGCCCCATCGCCATCGCCAGCGCCCCGTCGGTGCCCGGATGCGGGGCCAGCCACTCGTCGGCGAACTTCGCGGCGTCGCTGAAGTCCGGCGACATCACCACGACCTTCTGCCCGCGGTAGCGCGCCTCGGTCATGTAGTGCGCGTCCGGGGTGCGGGTGACAGGCACGTTCGAGCCCCACAGCATCAGGTACGACGCGTCCCACCAGTCGGCCGACTCCGGCACGTCCGTCTGGTCGCCGAACACCTGCGGCGAGGCCACCGGCAGGTCGGCGTACCAGTCGTAGAACGACAGCATCGCCCCGCCGATCAGCGAGACGAACCGGGAACCGACGGCGTGCGAGGCCATCGACATGGCCGGGATCGGGGAGAACCCGGCCACCCGGTCCGGCCCGTACGTCTTGATCGTGTGCACGTGCGCGGCCGCGATCATCTCGGTCGCCTCGTCCCAGGAGACCCGCACCAGCCCGCCCTTGCCGCGCGCCGACTGGTAGCGGTGGCGCTTGCCCGGATCGGTGGTGATCTCCGCCCAGGCCGCGACCGGGTCGCCCAGCCGCGCCTTCGCCTCCCGGTACATCGACACCAGCACGCCGCGCGCGTACGGGAAACGCACCCGGGTCGGCGAGTAGGTGTACCAGGAGAAAGCGGCCCCGCGCGGGCAGCCGCGCGGCTCGTACTCCGGCCGGTCCCCGCCCACGCTCGGGTAGTCCGTCTGCTGCGCCTCCCAGGTGATCACGCCGTCCTTGACGTACACCTTCCACGAGCAGGAACCGGTGCAGTTCACGCCGTGCGTCGACCGCACGACCTTGTCGTGACTCCACCGGTCACGGTAGAACGCGTCGGCCTGACGGCCGCCGATCTGGTGCAGTGTTCGCAGGTCAGGGGACATCGTGCCGGGGTGCAGATAACGTCCCAGCCGGAGCAGGGCATCGGTGAGAGGCCCGTCCATGCCCGACATGTGGCTCTCTTTCTGTTAGGGGTGCGCGCGGGGGCGCAGGATGAACCAGCAGTAAACGAAGGCGCCGAAAGCCATGGCGGCCAGCAGCATCAACCCGATCGAGTACGAGCCCGTCGCCTGGTAGATCAGCCCCATCACGATCGGAGGCAGGAACCCGCCGAGGCCACCGGCCGCGCCCACCACACCGGTGGCGCTGCCGACCATCGCGACCGGCACGGCCCGGCCCAGGATGGCGAACACCGCGCCGTTGCCCAGCCCGAGCGCCGCCGCCATCGCCAGGAAGCCGACCGTGGCGACCGGCATCCCGGGCGCGAACGAGACCACGATCGCGCACGCGAACACCACCGCCAGCACGTACGCCAGCACGGACTCGCCGCCGACCCGGTCCGACAGCCAGCCGCCCACCGGGCGGGCGAGCGTGGCCAGCACCACGAACCCCGCCGCGCGGGCCGCCGCGTCCGCCACCGTCAGCCCGTACACGCTCTGCAGATACAGCGGCAGGTAGACACCGAACGCGACGAAACCACCGAAGGTGAGCGCGTACATCCCGGCCAGCTCCACCGTGACCCGCATCCGGGCGGCGGCGGTGAACCTCTTGAGGAACGGCTCCGCGGCCGGCTTCACGCCGGGGGCGTCCCGCCCCACCAGCAGGAAGACCACGCCCGTCACCGCGAGCGCCGCCGCGACCACGTAAAAGGGGGCGCGCCGGCCGAACTCGTCGGCCAGCCACGGGGTGGCGAACCCGGAGATGGCGGTGCCGATGTTGCCCATGCCGAAGACGCCCAGCGCCAGGCCACGCCGCTCCGGCGGGAACCAGGCGTTGACGAACGGGACGCCGATCGCGAACGTCGCGCCGGTCAGGCCCAGCAGCAACCCGCCCACCAGCAGCAGCGAGTACGTCTCCACGAAGGCGAGGAAGACGACGGGGATCACGCCGATCAGCGTCGTCACGCCGAACACCAGCCGGCCGCCGTAACGGTCGGTCAGCGCGCCGAGCACGATGCGGCCCAGCGACCCGACGATCACCGGGACGGCCACCAGCACCGACACCGCGGTGGCGCTCAGCCCCAGGGACCGCTGGTAGACGGGGCCGAGCGGGCTCAGCAGGGCCCAGGCCCAGAAGTTCACCGCGAACGCGATCGTGGCCAGGATCAGCGCGGTCACACGGCTCGCCGTGGACGTGACCGCGGCGGGGGACGGTGCGGCAGGCATGGCGGGGACCACCTCCGGTCGGACGCTAGGGCCACCCCAGTCTTCTGGACTGCACCATGCCCACTTAAGGGTCTTTAGTCCCATCAATAAGGATCAAACAACGATCATCTTCGTGGCCCGCCCCCCGGCGCGCGAGGGATCCGCGGGGCGGGGGCCGGCCGGCCGCACGCGGGGCGCCGGCCGACAGCGAGCGTCCTGATTTTTTTCCTGACATAGTTGAAAACTGTGCTTTTCACAGTCTGTCAGGACGAATTTCGCATCCACCCCAAGAAACGGCGGACCAGAATCACCAGATAAAGCACCCAACCCGCAGCGATCACCACCAGCGCGGCCACCGGTTCCCACAATGCCCCCGAAGCCAACTCCCCCATCGCCCGGCGAACCACCGCCACCGTGATCGGCACCGTATAAAGGGCGAAAAACGCCAACCCCAGCACCCGCCCCACAACCACGAACCACGCGTACACCCGCACACTCCGCCGCGCCCCACCACCCCGCCCACGCAGATACGCCTGCGCGTCCGCCATCAAATTCTTGTTCCCCGTCGCGTTCGCGAAGACGTAGTACACATCCGTACGCATGAAGAACAGGAACTGCCAGACCACCTGCGCCAGACAGATCACCATCACCAGCCGCGCCGGCGCCGACTCGGTCACGTACAGCACGCACGCCGACCCGCAGATCAGCACCCAGTCCACCCGCATCCCCGCCAGATGAGCGCGATAGCGCGCCCGCCGCGGCACCCCCCACACCCCGGTGATCCGCGTCTGCACCACCAGGAACTGCAACCGCGTACCCAGCGACAACTCCGCCCGCACGCCCAGCGACCGCGCGGCGGCCACATGCCCCAGCTCGTGCAGCAGCACCAGCGCCCACGACCCCGCCGCGAACGCCAGCGTGAACGACAGACTGCCCGGCCACACCAGCGACGACACCCCCGGCCGCACCCTCGGCTCGGCCACCGCGGCGGCCACCGCACACCCCGTGAGCAGCACCAGCACGACGTCGGCCGGACGGGAGAAGAACCAGGCCACCTGCCGCGGCCGGATCCGGTCCCACACGTTCGGCCGCCGCTCCGGCCGTCTCATCAACCCCGCGTCCGCCAAGCCGCCGACGAAGGCGGCCACGTCCACGTCCACCCCCCGCTCGGCCCGCACCCGCTCGCGCGCCTGCGCCACCGTCCGCGTGCCGTCGAGCGCCGACACCACCGCCGCCGCCACCGCCGGCACGTGCACGAACGTCTCCCCGTTGCCGATCACGTAGTCGTCCGGCCCGTCAGCCACCACCGTCAGGAACGACAGATCGGTGTTCACCCGCAGACCCCGCACCGGTCATACCGGTGGAACTCCCTCGTCGTGGTCGTCAACGTCAGCAGATCGAGCCACACGCTCCGGCCCTCCACCGCCGGCGTGCCCGCACCCGTCAGATAGCGGAGCACCTCCGAGGCCAGCATCCCGGCCACGATCTGGCACAACGGCCCGAACGACGGGATCACCCGCCCCGGGTTGTCCCCGGTGGGCAACTCCGTCCGGCCGTAACGGGCGGCCAGCGAACGCTCCTGACACGACAGGCAACCCGTCTTGCCGGGCACGACGAGCGGCCCCACCAGCCCCACGTGCTGGTTGAACCCGCCCGTCACGAACGGCACCCCCGCCTCCACACACGCCCGGTTCACCCAGCGCGCGATGTGCGGCTGCGGCGTGTCCACCGTGCTGACCACCAGATCGGCGGCCACCACCACGTCCCGCGGCCCGCCGATGCGCCGCTCGACGGTGTCCACCCGCACACCGGGACGGTGCGCCCGCAACCGCCGCGCCGCCGCCACCGTCTTGAGCTCACCCACGTCCCCGGCCGTGTACAGGTACTGGCGATGCAGGTTGCTCGCCTCCACCCGGTCGTCGTCGACCAGCGTCAACCGCCCCACCCCGCTGGTCGCCAGTTGCAGCGCGACGGCGCCCCCGATCGCCCCCGCGCCGAGCACCGCCACATGCGTACGCCGCAGCTCGCCGAGCACGGCCGTCACCTCGGCGGCCGGCCGGAACATCGACAGGAAGAGCGCGAACCGGGAGAGCCCCGCGTCGGCCGCCAGCGCGTCGAGATCGTCGGCGGTGACCAGGATGCGCGCCTCCAGCAGCCGCGCCACGGCCGCGTCGATCTCGGCCGGAGGCACCTCGCCGAGCAGCGCGTACAGATCGGCCCGCTCCACCGGCTCACGGGCGCACAGCCGGATCAGCCGGCGCAACGGCGCCGCCGCCGGGTCGAGGACCAGGCCCGTCGGCGGGAAATCCCCCAGCCGCACCCGCTCACGCAAATCATCAATGAAAAGGGGAAAAGCCGGATTCACCTGAATCCTGGGCATGAAGAAGACTCCCGTAAGCACGAAGGCGGGGCCCTCGCAAAGAGGGCCCCGCGACAGTTCAGCAGCTGTTGCTGTTACCTGTGGTCTCGACTTCTTCGACCTTCCTGATCTCGATCGTCATGCGCGATCCCTTCATAGATCGTGTTGGCCGATGTGATCGTAAGAAGAATCATCGGCACCAGGGAGGCCCAATGACGTTCTGTGCGGCAATTGATGCCCTAAGTCGCGGAAACCTAGAATTCTCAATAACTTCGCGCACTGGTCGCGGATGGTGTTGTTCTGACGTTTGTGATATCGGGGTTGCTTCCGGCCCACCGCCTTTACAAAGTAGATCACGACAGGGTCGCCATCCCGGAGCGCGACATGTCGCCACTGTTTGGTGTATCAATGTAATGATTGACCAGAACGCCAAGCTCCCCACCAGGAGCCCGCAGGAGCCCCCGTGAAGTTCACCGTCGAGTACCCGATCAGCGCGCCCGGCTACGACCCCGCCCTCGTCCGCCCCGGCGGGATGCGCCGCGTCGTGCGGGCGGCGGAGGAGGCGGGATTCGCCGCCGTCGGGTTCACCGAGCACCCGGCGCCGTCGAAGAAGTGGCTGGACGCCGGCGGGCACGAGGCCCTCGACCCGATCGCCGCGCTGAGCTACTGCGCCGCCGTGTCGGAGCGGATCCGGCTGATGACCCATCTGCTCGTGCTCCCGTACCACAACCCGTTCCTGCTGGCCAAGAGCCTGACCACGGTCGACCTGCTGTCCGAGGGGCGGCTGACCGTGGTCGCCGGGGCCGGTTACCTGCGCTCGGAGTTCCTGACGATGGGCGTGGACATGGCCGGGCGCAACGCCCGCTTCGACGAGTCGATCGAGGTGCTGCGGGGCGTGTGGGGGAAGGTGCCGTTCGACCACAGGGGGCCGCTGTTCGAAGGCCGTGACGTGGCCGCCCTTCCGGCTCCGCTCACGCCGGGCGGGCCGCCCATCTGGATCGGCGGCAACAGCGCGCTGGCCCGCCGCCGGGCCGCTCGCAACCAGGGCTGGAGCCCGTTCATGACGGACGGGGAGCTCGCCCGTACCGCCCGCACCGCGGCGATCACCACGGTGGAGCAGCTCGCCCGGCACGTCGAGGAGGTGTGTGAGCTGGCCGGCAGGGCCGTCGAGGTGCAGGTGCGCACGCCGGCGCACCGCTACATGATCGACGGCGGTTCCGCCGAGGAGCACCGCGACCACCTGGGCCGCCTGGCGGAGGCGGGCGTCACCTCGTTCGTGGTGCGGCCGCCGGGCGCGAGCGTGGCGGCCGCGGTCGAGGCGCTGCACGGCTACGCCGAAACGTTCCGGCGGGGCTAGGGTCCGTCAGGCGTGCCCGGTAATTACCCACGGCGTCCGGGCGGACACGCAAGGCCACTGCCCGTGAGGACGGTCCAGCCGTGCGGGGGCACGAGAAGGGGATCGGCGCCGTCGGGGTGCGAGCTCTCGGCGACCGCGAGGCCCGAGATGTCCAGGGGGAACCGGTACGGCTCCGGTCCGGTGTTCAGCAGGGTGAGCAGCCTGCCTGCACCCGTGCTCTCCAGGGCCACGGCCGTGTTGGTCAGATGGGGCACGGCCGTGCGGGCCCGGGCCAGCCACGGGTGGCGGCACCGCAGCCCGATGAGCCGCTGGTGCAGCCGGTAGACCGGCCACCCCGCCGGATCGAGCTCCGCGGGACCGGCGGGGAAGGCGGGCCTGACGGCGTCGTCGCCGCCCGGCCGGTCCTCCTTCAGCCCGCGGAAGCCCTGCTCGTCGCCGTAGTAGACGCTCGGGACCCCGCCCACGGTGAAGAGCACGGCGAGCGCGTGGCCCAGGTGGCGCTCGTCGGCCAGGCGGGTGGCCAGCCTGGTCACGTCGTGGTTGCCGACGAACGTGAGCGGCTCGAACGACTCCAGCAGGGCGTCGTGCCGGTCCACCGCCCAGGCCAGCTCGTAGAAGTTGCCGTCGTTCAGCGAGCTCCAGATCGCCTTCCACAGCTCGTACTGGGTGACCGAGTCCAGCCCGCTCTCCGCCACGTAGCCCGCGTAGTCGCCGTGGATCACCTCGCCGGCGAACCAGGCCGCGGGGTGGCGCGGGCGCACCCGGGCGAGCGCCTCGCGCCAGAACGCGGCGGGCATCGCGTACGCGGCGTCCAGCCGCCATCCGGACGCGCCGCGGCTCAGCCAGTGGTCCATGACGCGGACCACGTGGTCGAGGACCTCGGGGTGGTCGTGGTTGAGGGTGACGAGCCCGGAGTGGCCCTCGAACGTGGCGTGACCGCCGCCTTCGGGCACGAACCAGTGCGCGAAGCGCGGGTCGCCGAACTTCGGATGGCCCCGGCCCACGTGGTTGAACACCCCGTCCAGGACGATCAGCAGGCCGCGCTCGCGGGCCGCGCGCACCAGCCGGTCGAAGTCCGCCTCGTCGCCGAGCCTCGGGTCCACGCGGAAATGGTCCAGCGTGTCGTACCCGTGCGTCTCGGACGCGAAGATCGGCCCGAGCTGCAGGACCGAGCAGCCCAGCTCGGCGGCGTAGTCGAGCCACCCCTCCAGCCGCCGCAGGCGATGGCGCACCGGCGTGCCGGGCGGCGGAGCCGCGGGCTCCGCGCCGGTGAATCCGAGCGGGTACACGTGCCACCAGACACCGTCTCTCACCATGACGGAACGGTCCTTCCCGCGTCGCCGCCCGCTACTCAGCCGTCGAGCAGCCGCCACGCGGTGAGGGCGAGCCTGGCCCGGGTCAGCCCGGCGGGGTCGCCGAGCTCGATGCCCAGAGTCCTGCCGAGCGCTTCGAGGCGGCGCGCGACGCTGCTGTGGTGCAGGTGGAGAAGGTCGGCGGCCTGGCGCAGGGAGCCGGTGGCGCAGTAGGCGTCGAGCGTCTCCAGGTCCTCGGGACTGCCGGCCAGGAGGGTGATCGCGGCCACGTCGGGGTTGCCGCGCAGGGAGTCCGCGGGGATCTCGGCCAGGAGCGCCAGCGCGCCCAGGTCGTCGTGGTGGACGACCGGCCGGCGCGGCGTGGCGAAGCGCAGGGCGGTGCGGGCGTGCGCCCAGGACCGGTCGGGGCTTTCGGCCGTGCCGACGCCCGCCCGCACGCCCGCCGGGAAGCGAGCCAGGTCGACGGTGGTGGCCAGGATGACGCCCACGTCGGCGAGGGGCGCGGCCTTCACCGGGCGGGCCGGGCAGATCAGGCCGCCGACCTGGTCGAGCGGGAGCCGCGACCGCACGGCGACGGCGCGGACGGGCAGGTCGGCGGCGAAGCCCAGCAGGCGCAGCGCCCGCGCCCTGGCCGCCTCGTCGCTGTCGGAGCTGATCACCAGCTCGACGAGCGCGGGATCGGCCATCGTGGTGCGGGCCGGGCCGTACTTCTCGACGACCGTCGCGGCGGCGATGGCCAGCCGGTCCAGCACCACCTCGTCAAGCGACTTCGGCGGGCCGGGGCGCTCCAGCCAGACCGTGCCGATCTCCTCGTCGTCGAGGGTGATCGGCGCCGAACTGGACGCCGGGGCGACCGGGCCGCGCGCCGGCATGCCGTCGTCCGCGACGCGGATGACCCGTCCCGTGCCGTGGAGCCGGATGCCCGCCACGCACCCGGCCAGGCCGGCCGAGGCCCGGGCCAGCGCGGGCAGGTCCACCCGGCGGCGCATCAGCGTGTCGTAGAACATGACGACCCGGAGCGCGCCTTCGACCTGCGTGTCCAGCTGCGACAGCCGTTCGGCCAGTGCCTCCATGATTCACAGGGTATGCGCCGATCGGCGCGCGGGCGGGCGTCGTGCCCGACATCTGGCGGCTCCGCCCGCTGACCGGCGACGATCCGGCGGACAGTACGATCAGCTAGTGACCGAGATAACCGAGACCTCGCCCGGCTGGCTCGCTCCCGAGGAGCTCGAGTCGGTGCGCGGCCGCATGCCGATCCTGTACGTCGACGCGGTGCCGGTGCGGGTGGACGACACGGGCGCCGTGACCCGCGTCGGGCTGCTGCTCCGCATCGCCGCGGACGGGACCGTCAGCAGGGCCCTGGTCTCCGGGCGGGTGCTCTACCACGAGCGCGTCCGCGACGCCCTCCTGCGTCACCTGGAGAAGGACCTCGGCCCGGTCGCGCTGCCCAGCCTGCCCGTGTCGCCGGTGCCGTTCACGGTCGCCGAATACTTCCCGACGCCCGGCGTGACGCCCTACCACGACCCGCGCCAGCACGCCGTCTCGCTGGCCTACATCGTGCCGGTCCGCGGCGACTGCCGCCCCCGGCAGGACGCGCTCGACCTCGTGTGGTTCACGCCGGAGGAGGCGGCCTCGCCGATGGTGCAGCAGGAGATGACGGGCGGCCAGGGCGTGCTGCTCAAGCAGGCGCTCGCGCACGTGGGCCGGCTGACCTGAGTCAGTGGTACCCAGAACGGCCTGACTTCCGCGTCCGGTTGCGCTCGCGAACCAGTGATGTGCGCGCCTCCCCCGCCACGTAGGCGACACCCGTGTCGCCCGGGCAGCACCGGTGACGCCGCCGCGGCGCACCCGCCGCAGGTCGTGCGGGCTCGTTTCCCAGCACCTCCCGTACACCCACTCCCCTCCCCCAGCGCGCGGCTTCGGACGGCTCGGCCGTACGAGCCCCCGGCTTGACCTGGAGTGCGCTCCATTCCGTAACGTCGCGGACATGACCACAGCGCAACAGAGCATCGGATCCGGCTTCGGCGCCCGCAGCACCGCGCGCGAGGTGCTGCGCGGCATCGACCTGACCGGGAAGCTGGCGATCGTCACGGGCGGCTACTCGGGGCTCGGCCTGGAGACCACGCGGGCGCTCGCGGAGGCGGGCGCCCGGGTCGTGGTGCCCGCCAGGCGGCCCGAGCACGCCGCGGAGGCGGTCGCCGGGGTCGCCGGGGTCGAGGTGGACGCGCTCGACCTGGCCGACCTCGGCAGCGTACGCGACTTCGCCGAGCGCTTCCTCGGCTCCGGCCGGGACGTGCACATCATGATCAACAGCGCGGCGGTGATGGCCGCCCCCGAGACGCGGGTCGGGCCCGGCTGGGAGCTGCAGTTCGCCACCAACCACCTGGGCCACTACGCGCTGGTCAACCGGCTCTGGCCGGCGATCCGGCGCGGCGGCGGACGGGTGGTGTCGGTGTCGTCGAACGCCCACCGCATGACCGGCATCCGCTGGGACGACGTGCATCTCACCACCGGTTATGAGAAGTGGCTGGCGTACGGGCAGGCCAAGACCGCCAACGTGCTGTTCGCCGTCCACCTGGACAGGCTCGCGGCTCCGTACGGGGCGCGCGCCTTCGCCCTGCACCCGGGCGGCATCCTCACCCCGCTCCAGCGGCACCTGCCCAAGGCGGAGATGGTGGCGGCCGGCTGGATCGACGAGGACGGCAACCAGGTCGCCGACAGCTTCAAGACGCCGGAGCAGGGGGCGTCCACCCAGGTGTGGGCGGCGACCTCGCCTCGGCTCGACGGCCTGGGCGGCCTCTACCTGGAGGACTGCGACGTCGCCCCCCGATCGGACGGAACCGCCCCGGGCCCGGGCGTCCGCCCCCACGCGACGGACCCCGACGAGGCCGCCCGCCTGTGGCACCTCTCAGCGGAGCTCACCGGCGTGAACGCCTTCTCTCACGGAGAGAAGATCGCGAACGAGTGACTCCCGTCCGGACACTCACCCGCGCCCGCCTCAGGCTCCCGTCCCGGACCCCCGCAAGATCTGGCCAGCCCGCCCTTGGCACCCGCCGCAGGCTATGACCGGCCAGATCCCGGTCGGCACTCGCCGCACGCCCCGCCTATTGCTCTAACCAGCCAATTCCGTCCCGGAAGGTTCGTACTGGGTTATGTGAGGGGGTGGTGCGGCGGTAGGCGCCCGGGGCGAGACCGTACTCGCGCTTGAACGCGTGCGCGAGGGCGTGCTCGGAGCCGTAGCCGACCTGGGCGGCGATGGCCGTGAGCGGCTCGTCGGTGTCGCGGAGCAGGCGGGCCGCGCTGGTGAGGCGCCACCAGGTGAGATAGGCCAGCGGCGGCCGCCCCACCAGTGCGGCGAACCTCCTGGCGAACGCCGCCCTGGAGAGCCCGCCCTGCCTGCCCAGCGCCTCGACGGTCCACGGCCTGGCCGGTTCGGCGTGGACGGCGCGCAGGGCCGCGTCCACGGCGGGATCACGCAGGGCCCCCGCCCAGCCGCCGGACTGCTCGGCCAGCCAGGCCCGCAGGATGTAGAGCAGCAACAGGTCGAGCAGCGCAGGCAGAGCGGCATCACCACCGGGCGCGCCACCCCCGAGGGCAGGCACCCGGCCATCCTCCTGGCCGGACAGCACCGGCAGGCCGTCACCGTCGACGCCCCGCGCCTGGCTGGACAGCAGAGGCAGGGCGTCGCCCTCGGTGGTCGGCGCCCGGTCGAGTTCCTGGGCGAGCAGTTCGACGACCGCGTGCAGCGACGGATCGCGACCTACCTTCGCGGGCAGGCGGACGATCTCGGGCAGTTCGGTGAGCAGGGGGTGCGCCCGGTCGCGGTCCATCGGGTAGCCGCCGCACAGCAGGACGACGGTCCCGCCGGGCGGCGCGGCGGGGGCGGAGGCCAGCCCGTGTGCGGCGGCCGTGGGCACGAACACCACGTCGCCCACCGCGAGCGGCACCGGATCCGCCTCGCGGGGCAGCAGCAGGCACGAGCCCTGCAGCACGACGTGGAACCCGGCGCAGCCCTCCCCTGCTGGGAAGTCCGCGGCGAAGGGCGCCTTCCCAACGAGGCGGCTGGAGTGCGGGCGGCCCACCCGCGCGGCCGTGACCGCGTCCGACAGCACATCCATGCCGGGAGCATAACGGGAGACTCTCCCGCAAAAGCGGAGCATCCTGGAGCATCAGCCGTCTTTCCGGCAAATCCCATAGCTTCCAGCGAGCGACCGCCTACGACGTAGACATGAACAGCTCCATGCGGCCGGTGACGCAGGCGCCCGCCCCCGAGCAAGTCCTGAACGCACTCGTCCTAACCTGGAGAACGCGGGAGCCGTCAGGGAAGGAACTCGCCTGATACACGTACTTTTCCCTGTTTTCCCAGATCAGAGGGACCGATCCTGATCTCGCGATCGTTCACTGGAGAAAGCGAGACCTGCGATGACCACCGACCTGAGCCTGGACACCGACCGCACCGACCGGCTGGTGGACCGGTTGTTCGAGGGCACCGTCGGCGCCCTGGAGCTCTATTCGGTCTATCTGGGCACCGAACTGGGCCTGTACCGGGTGCTGCACGAGCAGGGCCCGCTCACGCCGGTCGAGCTCGCCCACGGCGCCGGCATCACGCCCAGGTACGCCCGCGAGTGGCTGGAGCAGCAGGCCGTGGCCGGGCTGCTGGACGTGGAGGAGCCGCCCGGCGGCGAGCGCCGTTTCGCCCTGCCGCCCGAGCACGCCCGCGTGCTGGTGCACGCCGACGACCCGGCCTACGTCGCCCCGTTCGGGCATCTGCTGGCCGGCATCGGCGGCGTGCTGGACCTGGTCGCGCACGCGTACCGCACCGGCACGGGCGTCCCCTACTCCTCGTACGGGCGCGCGTTCCGGCACGGGCAGGGCCACATCAACCGGCCCGCGTTCACCCACGACCTGACCGGCGAGTGGCTTCAGGCCATGCCCGACGTGGTCGAGCGGCTGCACGCGGCGCCCCACCCGCGCATCGCCGACGTCGGCTGCGGCCAGGGCTGGTCCACGCTCGCGCTGGCCCGCGCGTTCCCGAACGCCCGGGTGGACGGCGTGGACCTGGACGACGCCTCCGTCGCCGACGCGCGGGCCAACGCCGCGGAGGCCGGGCTCGACGGCCGGATCAGGGTGCTGCATGCCGACGTGGCCCGGCTGCCCGAGACCGGTCCGTACGACCTGGTCGTCATCCTGGAGGCGCTGCACGACATGGCGCAGCCGGTGGAGGCGCTGCGCGCGATGCGCGACGCCCTCGCCCGCGGCGGCGCGGTCCTGGTCGGCGACGAGCGGGTGGCGGACACGTTCACCGCGCCGGGCGACCAGGTGGAGCGCCTGATGTACGGGTGGAGCGTCACGCACTGCCTGCCCACCCAGCTCGTGGACCGGCCGACGGCCGCGACCGGCACGGTGATCCGCGCGGGCGCGGTGCGGGAGCACGCGGCCGCCGCCGGCTTCGGCCGCTGCACCGTGCTGCCGGTGGAGCACGACTTCTTCCGCTTCTACCGGCTGGACGCCTGATCGTCGCGCCAGGAACTCGGCCTCCACCTCGTCCGCCCGCGCCCGGGCGAACAGGGTGCCGGAACCCGGTGGGTCAACCGGTTATCGACCGCTCCAGTGGGCGGGACGGTCGAGGGCGGGCGGCAGCCTGGTGGCGGTGTCGCCCTGGGCGGAGCCGATCTGGGACCGGGTGAGGAAGAGGCTGCCGGTGAGGTCGGCGCCGCTGAGGTCGGCGGCGCGCAGGTCGGCCCCGATCAGGTCGGCCTGCCGCAGGTCGGCGCCCTTGAGCTGGGCGCCGATGAGGTAGGCGCCGCGCAGGTCGGCGCCACGCAGGTCGGCGCCCTTGAGGTTGGCGCCCATGAGGTCGGCTCCCCTGCGCTTCTTGCCGCGCAGCCCGGCCCGGGCCAGCTCGCTGGCGCGCAGCAGCAGCGGGTTGACCCGCTCGCGGCAGGCGGCCACGTCGGCGGCGAGGATCTCCTGCGGGGTGGCGCGGGTGAGCCGCCCGGTCTCGTCCAGGAGCGCGCGCAGGTCGGCGTGGAGGGAGCGGGCGGCGGGGAGCGCGAGCGCCTCGGTGAGGTACCACAGCAGCTCGTGGAGCTGCCGCACCACGGGGAAGACGGCGAACATCTCGCGGGCGGACTCGGGCCGCCGCCGCCAGTCGCGACCCTCGTACACGACCTGGGTGACCTTCTGGCCGGCGCCGAAGCAGTCGTAGGCCACGCAGCCGGGGAAGCCCTCGCGGCGCAGGTCGCGGTGGATGCCGCAGCGGAAGTCGTCGCGGAGGTTGCGGCACGGCTCGCCGGCCGCCTTGTCGACGGCGAAGTCGGCGGAGCGGGAGAAGGGCAGCGCCACGCAGCACAGCCCGGAGCAGCTCGCGCAGTCGGCTTTCAGATCGTGCACGCGCGTCGTCGCCCCCGGGTCAGTCGTCCAGATAGCGCAGGATCGCCAGCACCCTCCGGCTGTAGGCGGGGGTGGCCGGCAGCTCCAGCTTGTCGAAGATGGCTTGGATGTGTTTCTCGACCGTGCTCAATGATACGTGCAGGCCTTCGGCGATCGCCCCGTTGGCGTAGCCCTGTGCCAGGCGGTGCAGGACCTCGCGCTCGCGGCCGGTGAGCCGGCGCAGCGGGTCGGCGCGGCTGGTGCGGGCCAGGAGCTGGCGGACCACCTCGGGGTCGATGACGGTGCCGCCGGCGTGCACCCGTTCCAGCGAGTCGAGGAACTCGGCCACCTCCGACACCCGGTCCTTGAGCAGGTAGCCCAGCCGGTCGCCGGACCCGGCGAGCAGCTGGGCGGCGTAGGTCTTGTCGACGTACTGCGACAGCACCAGCACGCCCACCTCGGGCCAGCTCTCGCGGATGCGCAGCGCGGCGCGCAGGCCGTCGTCGGTGTGGGTCGGCGGCATGCGCACGTCGACCACGGCCACGTCGGGCCGGTCGGCGGCGACGGCGTCGACCAGGGCGGGCGCGTCGCCGACCGCGGCCACGACCTCGTGGCCGGCGTCCTGGAGCAGGCGAGCCAGCCCTTCGCGCAGCAGCACGGCGTCGTCAGCCAGGATCAGCCGCACGCCCCCTCCTTGGGCAGAACCGCGGTCACCCGGGTGCCGCCGCCCGCGGGGCTCGCCACCTCGAACGTGCCGTCGAGGGCGAGCACCCGGCGGGCCAGCCCGGACAGGCCGCCGCCGGAGGGGTCGGCCCCGCCCTGGCCGTCGTCGGAGATGTCCACGCGCACCGCCTTCCCGTCCTCGCCGAGCACGACCAGGATGTCACGGGCGCGGGCGTGCTTGACCGCGTTGGTGATCGCCTCCCGGGCGACGAAGTAGAGCGCGGTCTCCACCTGCGGCGCCGGCCGGTCGCCGAGCCCGTAGTGCACGGTCACGGGTACGGGCGAGCGCTCGGCCACACCGGCCAGCGCGGCGCGCAGTCCCAGCTCGTCGAGCGCGGTCGGGTAGACGCGCCAGGCGACGCTGCGCAGCTCGTCGAGCAGCCGGCGGGACTCGGCGTAGGCCTGGTCGACCAGGGCGGGGGCGTCGGCGGGGCTGTGGCGGGCGCGGCCGAGCAGCATGGCCAGGGCGACGCCGCGCTGCTGCACGCCGTCGTGCAGGTCGCGCTCGATGCGGCGCCGCTCGTCGTCGACGGCGCGGACGATGCCGGACCGGGTCGTGGTCAGCTCGGCGATGCGCCGCCTCATCTGTTCCTGGACCCCGAGGCCGAGGAAGCGGGCGGCCAGGCGGCGCTCGGCGGCCACCGTCGCCCAGCAGCAGAGCGCGGTCAGGGCCAGCAGGACGGCGGCGCAGACCAGGCCGATGATCAGGCTGTCGGTGGTGAGGTTGATGCCGGGGAAGCGCAGCACCACCGGGGTGGCCGACCCGGTCACCACGGCCCATCCGGCGCCGCCCAGGAACAGCGCGCCGACGAAGCCGAGCGCCAGTGTCAGGTAGCCGCCGGCCAGGCCGGTGACCGCGCGGGCCGCGAGGTAGCCGGTGCCCGCCGTGCCGGCCTCGGCGTCGTACCCGAGCAGGGCCCGCAGCCGGGCGCGTTCCAGCGCCACCAGCCGCGGCGCCCAGCGGGCGCGGGCGGGCCAGGCCAGCGCGAGGAGCAGCAGCTCGGCTCCCCCGGTGACCGCCCCGGCCAGCACCCCGGCGAGCCTGCGCAGCATGACGTCCACGGCTGCGCAGTCTAGGCGTCGCGCCGGCGCAGCACCGCGTAGCCCGCGGCCACGGCCAGCGCGGTCCAGGCGGCGAGCCAGGCCAGGCCCTCGCCCGGCGGGTAAGGGAGCGGCCCGCCGGTGAGGTTGTCGGTGCTTCCCAGGAACGCCATCCCGGCGAACGTCGGGAGCCGCAGCGACACCTCCACCGCGGCGGGGACGCCCGTCATCACCAGCAGCAGCGGCAGCCCGAGCGTCGCCATGAACAGCGCCGCGAGCGACCCCGCCGAGCCGCGCAGCGCCGCGCTCACCCCCACCGCCAGCACCCCGACCAGCGCGTGGAAGACGCCGAGCCGCAGCAGGTCGGCCGCGGTCTCGGCGGGCGCGAGCGCGGGCGCCGAGCGGAACACCGGCGCGAGCAGCACCAGGTAGGTGGCCAGCGCGGCGGCCGCCCCGGTCAGCACTCCGGCGGCGAACAGCACGGGCGCCACCACGAGCGACTTGGCCGCGAGCATCCGCCCGCGCACCGGCACGGCCTGCAGGGTGGGCCTGATGGTGCCGGAGGCGTACTCGGTGGTGACGGCCAGCACGGCCAGCGCGATGGCCGCGTACTGGGAGAACAGGATCACCGACACGACGGGCTCGGTCGCCTGGACGTGCTCGCTCTCCATCGCCGCCGCGCCGCCCAGCGTGATCGCGCCGAGCACGCTGACCACGACGCCCGCGGCCAGGCAGAGCCAGGTGGAGCGGATCGACCGGAGTTTGACCCATTCGGCCGCCATCGCGTCCCTCATCGGGTCACCCCGTACTCAACGCTGCCGGCCGTGAGCTCCTGGAAGGCCTGTTCCAGCGAGGGTTCGCGAGGGCTCAGCCCGTGCAGCCGCACGCCCGCCTCGTGGGCGAGGTCGCCGACCCGTTCCACGGTCGCGCCGGTCACGACCAGCTCGTTCTCGCCGCGCCGGACGGCCGTCAGGCCGACGGCGGTCAGGCGGTCCGCCAGGTCGCCCGCGTGCGGGCTGCGGACCAGCACCTCGGTGGCCGCCAGGAGCCGCGACAGCGGCGCGTCCGCGAGCAGTCGTCCCTTGCCGATCACCACGAGGTGGTCGGCGGTGAGCTGCATCTCGCTCATCAGGTGGCTGGAGACGAACACGGTGCGGCCCTCGGCGGCGAGCGACCGCATCAGCTCGCGTACCCAGCGCACCCCGTCCGGGTCCAGCCCGTTGACGGGCTCGTCGAACATCAGCACCTCGGGGTCGCCGAGCAGCGCCGCCGCTATCCCCAGGCGCTGGCTCATGCCCAGCGAGTACGTGCCGGCCCGCTTGCCGGCCACCGTGGCCAGCCCGACCCGTTCGAGCACCCGCGTGACGCGCGCGGCGGGGATGCCGTTGGCGCGGGCCAGGGCCAGCAGGTGAGCCCTGCCGCTGCGTCCGGGGTGCGCGGCGCGGGCGTCGAGCAGCGCGCCGACCGTGCGCAGCGGCCTGTCCAGCCGGTGGTACGGGGTGCCGCCGACGAGCGCGGTGCCGGAGGTGGGCCGGTCGAGGCCGAGGATCATGCGCATCGTGGTGGACTTGCCCGCGCCGTTCGGGCCGAGGAAGCCGGTGACGGCGCCGGGCTTCACCTGGAGGGTGAGGCCGTCGACGGCGGTGCGCTCGCCGTACCGCTTGGTGAGCCGGTCAAGGGTGATCATGTGTTCTCACGCTAGGCGGGCGCGGGTGCCGCGACCATGGGGCCGCCCGCCGACTCGTATGGCGGATTCCCGTATTGCACAGATCAGTCCAAAACGCTACCGTACGGGACATGGCACGACCGAGGACGTTCGAGGAGGAGCAGGCCGTCGAGGCGGCCATGCGGGCGTTCTGGGAGTCCGGCTACGAGGCGACCTCGACACAGGACCTGTGCGCGGCGACCGGGCTGGGCCGCAGCAGCGTCTACAACGCGTTCGAGAGCAAGCGCGAGCTTTTCCTGAAGGCGCTGCGGCGCTACATGGAGCGCAAGGACGCCGAGCTGGCGGAGCTGCTGGACAGCGAGCTGCCGATCAGGGAGAAGGTGCGCACCCTGCTGTGGTACGCGGTCGACAGCCCCGAGGGCGAGCCGCCGGGCTGCATGGTGGTCAACACCCTGGTGGAGCTGGGGCCACGCGACCCCGAGCTGGCCGAGCCGGCCAGGCGCCACCAGGAGGAGCGGGTGGCCAGGCTGCGTGACGCCTTCGCGGCGGCGCGCGCAGAGGGCGAGCTGGGCCCCGACCGGGATCCCTGCGCGCTCGCGCACTTCCTCATGGCCACGGTCGGCGGCATGCGGGTGGCCGCTCGCGGCGGCGGCGACCGGGCGGCGCTGGAGGCGATCGCCACGACCGCGCTGCGGGCCTTCTGAGCTTTTCCCGCCCTTGTTTTGTACTGATCTATCTAAAATTGGAGTGATCATTGTGCCGCTGGCCGTCTACATCCTGGGCGTGGCCATCTTCGCCCAGGGGACGTCGGAGCTGATGCTCGCCGGGCTGCTGCCGGAGATGGCCGCCGACCTGGGCGTGTCCGTGCCGGAGGCGGGCCTGCTGATCTCCGGGTTCGCGCTGGGGATGCTGGTGGGCGCCCCGGTGCTGGCCGTGCTGACCCTGCGCTGGCCGCGCCGCGACGCGCTGCTGGCGTTCATGGCGGTGTTCGCCGTCACCCACGTGGTGGGGGCGCTGACCTCCTCCTATGGGGTGCTGCTCGCGACCCGCGTGGCGGGGGCTTTCGTGTACGCCGGATTCTGGGCGGTGGCGGCCGTGACGGCGATCGGCCTGGTGCCGGTCAGCGCCCGGGGGCGGGCGATGAGCGTGGTGGCGGGCGGGCTCACCGTGGCGACCCTGGTCGGCCTGCCGGCGGGCACCCTCGTGGGGCAGAGCCTGGGCTGGCGTGCCGTCTTCTGGGCCGTGGCCGCGCTGTCGGCGCTCGCCGCGGCCGGCGTGCTCGCCACCGTCCCGGCCGCCCGCCCGGAGCCGCCGGCGGGCGGGGAACTGCCGCTGCGCGCCCAGGTGCGCGCGCTCGCCCGGCCGCAGGTGTGGCTTGCCTGCGCCACCACCGCCGTCTCCACCGCCGCCCTGCTGGTCGTCTTCGCCTACCTCGCCGCGCTGCTCGTCGACACCACGGGCCTGGCGCCGGCCTGGGTCGCGGGCGTGCTCGCCCTGTACGGGCTGGGCTCGCTGATCGGGATCACGCTCGGCGGCCGGGTGGCCGACTCCCGGCCGTTCGCCCTGCTGTTCACCGGACTGTCCGGCGTGACACTGGTGTCGGCCGGGATCGCGCTGGGCGCGGAGGCGGCGTGGGCGGTGGTGCCGCTGGCGTTCCTGCTGGGCGGGTTCGGCTTCGCCGTCAACCCGGCGCTCAACACCCGCGTGTTCGCGCTGGCCGCGGGCGCGCCGGCGCTGGCGGCGGCGGTGAACGTGGCGGCCTTCAACACCGGCATCACCGTGGGCCCCTGGCTGGGCGGGCTGGCGCTGGCGGCGGGGTTCGGGTACGGGTCGATCGGCTGGATCGGCGCGGCCCTCGGCCTCGCTGCCCTGGGCACGGTGGCGCTGGCGCGGGTGACGCGGGCGCCGGAGGTTCAGGCGGCGCCGGTCGAGCCGGTCGGCCGCGCCTGATAGACGCACACCGAGAACGGCCGGTGCGCCGTGGTCTCCACCCGCTCGCTCACCTGGGACAGCGGGCTCGCGTGCACGAAGCGGTGCAGCCGCCTCGCCTCCGGCCACGGATGCACCAGCACCAGCACGCCGCCGGGACCGAGCAGCCCGGCCAGCTGCTCGCTGGCCCGCTTCAGCCGGTCGCGGCGGCCCAGGTAGTAGAGCGTCTCCGCGCAGAACACCAGGTCGTAGCGGTGCTCGGAGGTGAAGGTGAGGATGTCGGCGGCCAGCAGCCTGGTCCGGCCGGACGCCTTCTCCACCCGCTCGGCCGCCCTGGACAGCGCCCGCTCCGAGATGTCGAGCCCGGTGATGTCGGCGTCGGGATAGGCCTCGGTCAGCAGCTTCGTGAAGACGCCCTCGCTGCACCCGACCTCCAGGATCCGCCCGTACGGGCGGTCGGGGATCTGCGCGAGGGTGGCCGCGTACTTGGCCTGCTCGTACGCGTCCGTGCCCATGTGCCAGGGGTCGGGGTTGCGGTGCCACCAGTCGAAGTAGCGGCGCAGGAGGGCTCCCTGGCCGCGGGAGCCCAGCAGGGAGAGCGTCCGGAAGAAGGTCCGGTGCATGAGATCCCCGACGTCCTTGACACCCGCCATGCGGCCCCCTTCGGGTCGGAACTCCGGCCGTTTCATCCTGCATGATGAGATCGCCGCGCGAGCGGCGGCGACGCGGCCCCTCTCTCCGGCTCCGGTGGGAGGGGCCGCCGCGGCCGCTGAGCCGCTGGTCGGAGAGACGAAAATGTCGGTGCCGGTTGGAAGGATGAAGCTCATGACCGACACCGCGCCCCACACCGTCCTGGCCGACCGGGCCGCCTATGCCGAGGCCGTGCGGCGGGCCCTCGACGCCAACGCCGCCTATTACGGCACCGGCGAGTCGGAGCTCGACGACGACGACTACGACCGGTTGTTCCGCGGCATCCAGGCCTACGAGGCCGCCCACCCCGGCGAGGTGCTCCCCCACTCCCCCACCGGCAAGGTGGCCGGCGGCGCGGTGACCGGCGACGTGCCCCACACGGTGCCGATGCTCAGCCTCGACAACGTGTTCTCCGCCGAGCAGCTCGCCAAGTGGGTGGCCGGGCTGGAGCGGCGGCTGGGCCGCCCGGTGGCGGCCTTCAGCGTGGAGCCCAAGCTCGACGGCCTGGCCGTGTCGGCGCGCTACCACCGGGGCGGGCTCGTGCAGCTCGTCACCCGCGGCGACGGCGCGGCCGGTGAGGACGTCTCCCACAACATCGGCGCCGTCACCGGGCTGCCGCGGCGGCTGTCCAGGCCGGTCACCGTGGAGATCCGCGGCGAGGTGCTGATGACGGCCGAGCAGTTCGAGGCCGCGTGCGCCAAGCGGCAGGCGCACGACGGCACGACCTTCGCCAACCCGCGCAGCGCCGCCGCCGGCACGCTGCGCGCCAAGGACCGGCCCTACGTGTGCGAGCTGACGTTCTTCGGCTACAGCGCGCTGCCGCTGCCGCCCGATGACGACTCCGAGCTGGCGGCGAGCCTGCGCGAGCTGCCGCACAGCGAGATCATGGAGCTGGTGGCCGAGCTGGGCGTGGCCACGACGGCGGCGACCCCGGTGGCAGGCATCGTGGCGACGACGGTGGAGCGCATCCAGGAGCGCATCGGCGAGGTGGCGGCGGCGCGGGCGACGCTGCCGTTCGGCATCGACGGCATCGTGATCAAGGCCGACAGCGCCGCCGACCAGGCGGCGGCGGGTTTCGGCACGCGCGCGCCGCGCTGGGCGACCGCCTACAAGCTGCCCGCCACCGAGAAGATCACCAAGCTGGTCGGGGTCGAGTGGGGCGTCGGCCGCACCGGCGTCATCGCGCCCCGGGGCGTGCTGGAGCCGGTCGAGCTCGACGGCAGCACCGTCACCTACGCCACCCTCCACAACCCCGCCGACATCGCCCGCCGCGGCCTCAGGCTGGGCGACCAGGTCATGGTCCACAAGGCGGGCGACGTCATCCCCCGGATCGAGGCGCCGGTGGTCCACCTGCGCACGGGCGAGGAGACGGAGATCGTCTTCCCCGAGTCGTGCCCCAACTGCGCGGGCGAGATCGACCGGTCGCAGGAGCGCTGGCGGTGCGTGCGGGGCCGCGCCTGCCGCGCACTGGCGTCCATCCTCTACGCGGCGGGGCGCGACCAGCTCGACATCGAGACGCTCGCGGAGAACCGCATCGTCCAGCTGCTCGACGCGGGCCTGATCATCGACTTCGCCGACCTGTTCACGCTGACCCGCGACCAGATACTCGGGCTCGACCGGATGGGCGAGACCAGCGCCGACAAGCTGCTGGCCGCCCTCGACCAGGCCCGCGCCAGGCCGCTGAGCAGGGTGTTCTGCGCGCTGGGCGTGCGCGGCACGGGCCGGTCGATGTCACGCCGCATCGCCCGCCACTTCCGCACGATGGACGCGATCCTCGCCGCCGACGCCGAGGCCGTGCAGCAGGTGGAGGGCATGGGGCCGGAGAAGGCCACGCTCCTGGTCGCCGAGCTGGCCGAGCTTCGCCCGCTGATCGCCAAGCTGGCCGCCGCTGGGGTCAACATGACCGAGCCTGGCCAGGCTCCGGACCCCGCCGGGCCGGCCCCGGCCGGCGAGACTGCCGAGCTTCCCCTCACGGGCAAGACCGTGGTGGTCACGGGCGCCATGACAGGCGAGCTGGCGGCCCTGACGCGCAACCAGATGAACGAGCTGATCGAGCGGGCGGGCGGCAAGTCGTCGTCGAGCGTCTCGGCCAGGACCAGCCTGCTGGTGGCGGGCGAGAAGGCGGGCTCCAAGCGGGCCAAGGCGGAGTCCCTCGGCATCACCGTCATCACCCCCGACGACTTCGTCACCCTGGTCGCCGGCCACCTGACTCCGGCGACCTGACCGGATCCCGAAGACGACGTCCTGGGGTCCGGTGCCGTCACTCGCCGTGATTCGGCGGCGTGGCGTGCTTCAGGCCGCCGAGCGGGGATCTGCCCGGCCTGTAATGAGTTCTCATGTCTGGCGTGGCGTTTCCTCCGAAGCCAACTTGGCTACGTATAGTGACGGATCGATACCACTTCGTGATCAAGGGGAGATCATGAAAACTTCGCTCATCGCCGCGGGTGGCCTGCTGTTCGCTTCGGCCGCCTTCGCTACCGCCATGGCCGTTCCGGCCGCTGCCACCGTCTCGTACCCGCCGTGCACGTTCGACGCGGAGTACGACGGCGCCTGGATCAAGACGCACGGCGACGACGTCGCGCTCGGCACGCGTGACGTCGAGGTGTGCAAGCGGTTCTGGGGCTTCCACCACGACCACGGCTTCGAGCCATTCGGCGAGGACTGATACGGGCTCCTGATAATGACGACCGGCGCCGGCACGGATCTTCCGTGCCGGCGCCGGCGCTTGTCGCGGATATCCTCGACGCGTAGAGAGATCCCCGAGGAGCCGCACGTTGGTCGTCTACGCCGGGCAAGGTGATCCACGCCGGTCGATGGCGCTGCTGTGGCGGGCCGGGCCCGCCCAGGAGGCCCGTCCCGGCCCCAAGCCCGGGCTGAGCGTCGACGAGATCGTCGACGCCGCCATCGCCATCGCCGACGCCGAGGGCATGGCCGCAGTGTCCATGCGGCGGGTCGGCGAGCGGCTGGGCCGCAGCGGCATGGCGCTCTACACGTACGTGCCGGGCAAGGGCGAACTCGTCGACCTCATGTACGACCGGGCGCTGGCCGCGTTGCCCGCGGCCTACGACCTGTCGGACGGCTGGCGGGCGGCGGTGTCGGCGTGGGCCCGCGAGGTGCGTGCCTTCTACCTGCGCCACCCGTGGGCGTTGCGGCTCTCGCAGGCCCGGCCGGTGCTCGGGCCGAACGAGTTCACGCTGCTGGAGTCGCTGGCGGGGATCCTGCACGAGACCGGCCTGCCGCCGGAGGTGCTGCGCGGCGCCGTGTCGCTGCTCACCGACTTCGTCCGCGGGTCGGCCGCCACCGTGGCCGAGACCCGGCGGGCCGGGGCCGAGACGGGCGTGTCCGACGAGGAGTGGTGGCGGGCCAGGGGCGCGATCCTGGCGGAGGTCGCACCCGGCTTCGCCGGCCGCTATCCGATGCTGTCGCGGGTCGAGGCCGGGCCGCCGCGGCCGGGCGAGGAGCCCGTCGCCTATCTGGAGCGCAAGTCGAGCCAGGCGTTCGAGACGGGGCTCGCCCTGGTCCTCGACGGCCTGGAGGCCGCCAGGTCACGCCGCCCATAGCTCACCGCTCCCCCGCCGGCACCGGCACGGGCCGCGACGCCGCCGCCGGCCGCAACGCGCCGGCCAGCAGGCCCATCACGGCGGTGAGTGCGGCGAACACCCAGAACACGGCGGGGAAGGACGCGGCGTCCGCCAGCCAGCCGGTCGCCCCCGGCGCAGCCAGCCCGGCCAGGTACGTCATCGTGGCGGCCCCGGCCACGCCGGTGGCCGTGTCCTTGCCCGCGTTGCCCGCGGCGGCGAACACGAGCGGGATGACGACCGCCATGCCCACCCCGAACAGCGCGAACCCCGTGACGGTGACGGCCGGGACGCGCCCGGCCGCGATCACCACTGTGCCGAGTGTGGCCAGCACGGCGGCCCACCGCACGGTACGGACCGGGCCGAACCTGCCGATGACCGCGTCCGCGCGGAACCGGGCGAGCACCATGAAACCGGCGAAGACCGCGTACGCGACGGCGCCCACGGCCTCGCTCGAACCGGTGACCGCGATGGTGTAGACGGCGGCCCACTGCATGCTGGACAGTTCGACCACCGCGGCGCACACCCCGACCAGGCCGATGACGAACACGGCCTTCGACGGGAGGGCGAAGTGCGGCGGCGCGTGCCCGCCCGAGGCGGGCCGCCCGCCGGGAACCCCTCGGAGCGCCGGTACGGTGGCGGCCATCAGCAGTGCGGCCACCATGACGTGGTGGGCGCGGGCGTCGAGCCCGGCGTGCGCGGCCGCCACGCCGACGCCGGCCCCGGCGAAGTTGCCGACGCTCCACATGCCGTGCAGACCCGCCATCACCGAACGGCCGACCCGCCGCTCCACCTCGACGCCCTGCGCGTTCATGACCACGTCGACGGCGCCGGCGGTGGCGCCGAGCAGGAACATCACCAGGCACAGCCAGCCGAACCCGGGCGCGAACGCGGGCAGCACCAGCGCCGCGCAGTTGAGCGGGAGCAGCACCCGCAGCACGGTCCGCGCGCCGAAGTGGTGGGCTAACCGGCCGGTCGTGGGCATCGTCAGGAACGCCCCGACCGGCGGGCAGAGCAGGGCCAGCCCGAGCATGGCGGGCTCCAGGCCGAGGTTGTCCTGGATCCACGGCGTGCGGGTGACCAGGCTGCCCGTGACCGCTCCGTGCAAGGCGAAGGCAGCGGCGATGGCGCGATGATGGGGATGTCTCATGGGTAGTAAATTATCAGGCAGGGTTCCTGATGAAAAGAGGAAAGATGCGTACGGCGACCCCGAGCACCGCTCGCGCGATCAACGACCGGCTGGCCCTGGACCTCCTGCTGGAGCAGGGCCCGCTGACGGCGCCGCAGCTCAAGACGCTGACCGGGCTGTCGCGGCCCACCGTGTCGGACCTCATCGAGCGGCTCCAGGCCGGCGGGCTGGTCGAGGCGCACGGCATGACCGGCGGCGACCGGCGCGGCCCGAACGCCAAGCTCTACCGGATCGTCGCCGGACGCGCGCACGTGGCGGGCGTCGGCGTGCGCCGCGACGCCATCCACGCGGTCGTCACCGACCTGGCGGGCACGACCGTCGGCACCCGCACCCGCGAGGCGGGCGGCGACCTGGCCGAGCAGGTCGCCGCGGCGGTCACCGAGGCGGCGGCCGGCCGGGCCGTCGACGCGGTGGCCGTCGGCGTGCCCGGCGTGGTGGACCCGCGGACCGGCGACATGCTGGAGGCGAGCATGCTCCCCGGCTGGCGGCCCGGCCTGCTGGGCGACCTGCGCGCACGGCTGGCCGCGCCGGTCGTGCTGGAGAACGAGGTCAACCTGGCCGCGCTGGCCGAGCACCGCGAGGGGGCGGCGGCCGGGCGGGACGACTTCGTCATGCTCTGGCTCGACGAGGGGATCGGCGCGGCCGTCGTGCTCGGCGGCAGGCCGCGGCAGGGGGCGTCGGGCGGCGCGGGCGAGATCGGCTTCCTCGACTCCTCGGCCGGCTCGATCTGCGACCTGCTCACCAGGCAGGAGGTCTCCCGGCTGGACCTCGGCGAGCTGGCCCGCCGGGTGGTGCTGGCGGCGTTCCCCGGGGTCGCGGTGCTGGACCCCGGCCTGGTCGTGCTGGCCGGCGACACCGGGCGCGAGGGCGGCGCGGAGCTGGCAGCCCGGGTCGCGGACGGGCTCGCGGCGGTGGCACCCGTCCCGACCGAGGTGCGGGTGACGGAGGTCGAGGGCGACCCGGTGGTCAAGGGGGCGGTGGTGACGGCCCTGACGACGGCCCGCGACGCGATCTTCGGCGCGCCGTGAGTCCTAAGCCGTCGGCGGAAAGCCTGGCCGGGTAACGGGCGGCGTGATCCGCTGAGGAGATGAAGGCCGCTTACGACGAGATCGCCGACTGGTACGCAGAGGAGTTCCTCGGCGCCGGTGACCCGCTGGGCATCGAGGGGGTGCTGCGCGGGCTGCTGGGCGAGGGCGCGGGCCCGTGCCTGGAGATCGGGTGCGGCACCGGCGTGCACGCCCGGGTGGTGCGCGAACTGGGGTGGGCGCCGTTCGGGGTGGACCTGTCGGAGCGGATGCTCCGCCACGCCCGGGGCCGCCTGCCGACGCTGCGGGCGGACGCGGCGCGGCTGCCGTTCGCGGACGGCCGCCTGCCCGCCGTGATCGCGGTGATGGTGCACACCGACATGCCCCGCTACCCCCAGGTGCTGCGCGAGGCGGCCAGGGTGCTGCGTCCCGGCGGGCTGTTCGTGCACGTGGGGGTGCATCCGTGCTTCTGCGGCGGGTTCGCCGACCGCAGCGACCCGGGGGCGCTGGTGATCCGGCCCGGATACCGCGACAGCCACTGGACCAAGGAGTCGTGGACCGACAAGGGCGTGCGCGCCAAGGTGGGCGCCAGCCACTGGCCGCTGTCCGGCCTGCTCAACGACTTCCTGGCGGCGGGGCTGACGCCGGAGCGGTTCGAGGAGAGCGGCGGGCCCGTCCCGCTGGTGCTGGCGGTACGGGCCCGCAAGGCTCAGCCGTAGAGCCGTTCCAGCCAGGCCCGCCAGGCCGGGCCCTGGCCCGCGGCGTCGCCGAACACGTGGTGGGAGGCGATCATCGGGCCGTGGAAGCCCTGCATGAACCGGTAGAGCGCGTCGGGTGCGCGGATGCCCAGCGTCTGGTCGCCGCGGTGGTAGACGACGCCCTCCACCCCGGCCGCGTCCAGCCGGACCTTGTCGCCCGGCGTGGCGTGCCCGAGTTCCGCGTACAGGATCTCCCAGGCGCGCGGCCAGTCGGTCACCGGCGGGCCGAACTCCACGACCGGGGTCGCGTGGCGGCCGCGGAAGTGCGTCAGATACTCCACGAGCGTGGCGAAGAACAGGGACAGGCCGCCGGACATGGCCTCGAACTCGTCGGCCCAGTCGTCGCCGGGCAGGAAGCCGCTGGTGACCATGCGCACCATGGTGCTGCCCTGGCCGCGGCCCTCGACGAGGAACTCGTAGGCGACGAAGCGCCCGTCAGCGGCGATGTCGCTGGTGTGGGCGAAGTGGCGCGGCTCCTCCGCCGCGGTCACCCTGGACGGCTCCATCTCGCCGCCGCCGAAGGCGGTGCGCACCACCCCGCCGGCCACCTGGCTGCGGCCCAGGTACCACGAGTCGATGCCGGGGCCGGTCGAGATGGCCGCCCACACCTCCTCCGGGGTCGCCTCGACGACGGCCTCCTGGGGCAGCTCGAACTCGCGTCCCACCTCAGCGCTCCTCCTTCACCGCGGGGTGCACGGCGACGACGAGCCGGTGCTCGCGACCGCCCGCGGCCTGCTCGTCGTGATACTTGCTCACCAGATGGGTGACGGCGTCGGCCAGCTCCTCGGCGAACGCCGCCCGGTCGGCGGCCGAGGCGAAGCGGACCTCTCCGTCGATGGCGAACGTGGCCACCCGCTTGCCCGCCGTGGCGGCGCCGGTGATCAGCGTGCCCACGTCGCGTACCAGCTTGGCGGCCACGGCCAGCAGCCAGCGGGCCGACAGCCGGTCGGGGGCGCGCTCGGGGTCGGGCTGCACGGCGGCCAGCGCCACCGGGGAGATCACGAAGGACGCGGCCTTGGCCTGCATCACCCGCTCGGTCACGTTGCCCTTCTTGCGTTCCTCGACCAGCTCGACCAGGCCGTGCTTCTCCAGCGTGCGCAGATGGTAGTTGACCTTCTGCCTGGCCAGGCCGACCTTGGCGGCGAGCGAGGTCGCCGAGCCCGGCTCGACCAGCTCGGCCAGCAGCCTGGAGCGCATGGGATCGAGCGACGCCTCGGCCGCCGCGGGATCCTCGATCACCGTCACTTCGTACATGGGCCCAACATCGCACCGAAAAAAATAATTGTCAACTACCGGGTCAGCGCACCGCGGCCGCCCTGTCCTCCAGATAGCGGCGCTCGGGCAGGCTGGTGGTGCGGCGGGCGGCCTCACGGTAGGCGTCCGCGGCCGCCTCCGGCTCACCCGCGCGTTCGAGCAGGTGGGCGCGGACGGAGTGGAGCCGGTGATGGCCCGCCAGCCGCCCGTCACGGGCCAGCTCGTCGAGCCGCGCCAGCCCGGTCCGCGGGCCGTGCACCATCGCCGCGGCGACCGCCTGGTTGAGCGCGACGACGGGATTGTCGTCCAGCTCCGCGAGCACCCCGTACAGAGCCAGGATCTGCCGCCAGTCGGTGTCGGCGGCAGCGGGCGCCTCGTCGTGCACGGCCGCGATCGCGGCCTGCACCTGGTAGGGGCCGAGGGGCGCGCCGGCCAGCGCGCCGGTGACGAGCGCGACGCCCTCGGCGACGAGCCGGCGGTCCCACAGGGCGCGGTCCTGCTCGTCGAGGGGGACGAGCCGGCCCGCCTCGTCGGTGCGGGCCGGGCGGCGCGCCTCGGTCAGCAGCATGAGCGCCAGCAGGCCCGTGACCTCGCCGTCGCCGGGCAGCAGCCGGTGCAGCTCCCTGGCCAGCCGGATCGCCTCGGCGGTCAGCTCGGGCCGGTGCAGGTCGGGGCCCGAGGTGGCGGCGTAGCCCTCGTTGAAGATCAGGTAGAGCACGTGCAGGACCACGCGCAGCCGCCCCGCGCGCTCCGGCTCGGGCGGCGGCGCGAACGGCACGCCGGCGGCCCTGATGCGCTGTTTGGCCCGGCTGATGCGCTGCGCCATGGTCGCCTCGGGCACCAGGAAGGCGGCGGCGATCTCGGCGGTGGTCAGGCCGCCGACGGCGCGCAGGGTGAGCGCGAGCTGGGAGGGCTGTGACAGCGCCGGGTGGCAGCACAGGAAGAGCAGGGTGAGCGTGTCGTCGCCGCCGGGCGCCCGCTCCTCGCCGGGAGCCGGGGCGACCAGCTCGTCGGCGGGCGTGCGGGCGGCGGCGTTCTCCTCCCTGCGGCGGCGGGCGGACTCGCTGCGCACCTGGTCGGTCAGACGGCGGGTGGCCACGGTGAGCAGCCAGGCGCGCGGGTTGTCCGGCAGGCCCTGCGCCGGCCACTGCACGGCCGCGTCGATCAGCGCCTCCTGGACGGCGTCCTCGCAGGCGTCGAACTGCCCGTGGCGGCGCACGAGCACGCCGAGAACCTGGGGGACGAGCTCGCGCAGCAGGTCGTCGGCCACAGCCGTGCTCACGCGGTGACCTCGTTGATGATCGGCCGCACCTCCATCGCGCACAGGCGGGCGTCCGGCCAGCGGGCGGCGATGTCGGTGGCCCGCTCGACGCTGTCGCACTCGACGATGAGGTAGCCGGCCAGGAACTCCTTGCTTTCAAGGAAGGGCCCGTCGGTGACCGCGGGCACGCCGTCGCGCACCACGACCGTCTTCGACTCGGCGGGCCCGGCCAGGGCCTGGCCGCCGACCAGCTCACCGGTCGCGGCCAGCTCCTTCATCAGCGTGTCGACCTCGGCCATGACCTGGTCACGCGCGCGGGCGATCGCCTCCTGGGACGCGGGGTTGCCGTAGATCAGCAGTAGGTACTTCATCGGCGTTCCTCATGCACGCTGACAACCCTAACGCGGCGCCCTACTCCAAGGACTTGAGCTCTTCCAGGTACTCGGCGAGCGGCTGCAGCCCGGCCTCGGCGCGGCGCTCCTCCACCCCGGCCTCGTCCTCGATAGGGGTGCGCGGCCGCCACTGGCCGTCCTGGGTCGGCTCCCACTGGGTGCCGTAGCGCTGCGGCTTGCCCTCGGCGACGCGCACCCGGTCCTCCAGGTAGGCGAGGTTGCCCGGGGAGGCGTCGCCCTTCGCGACCGCCTCGCGCAGCAGGGCCAGAGCCCGGCGCTGCAGGTCGAGGGCGCGGTCGGCGTGCTGGACGAGTGCCCAGGCGGCGTCCTCGCCGTCCTCCCCCACCAGCTCGTAGCCGGGCCAGCCGTGTTCGTCCAGGATCTGGCGCATGCGCTCGGTGTTGGCGCGTTCGATCCGGTCCCAGTCGGCCTGATCGGCGTCGGGGGTCCTGACCTCCTGGTCCAGCCGCAGCATCTCCAGCAGCTCCGCGCGCAGCCGCGGGTCGGCGGGGGCGGCGTCTCCGCAGGCCGTGGTCAGCAGCAGGGCGGTGATGAGGCACGTCAGTAACGTCCGCATGCCCGACCGTACCGCGCGGCTGATCGCCGACCAACGCGGAACGGAGCTTTCCGCGTCGTCTCGTACGGTGAAGGCGTGATCGAGATGACGTGGAGCCAGGTGAGCGCGCGGCGGCTGGCCCGGGCGGGGCTGGACGGAACGGCGGCGGGCGGCGGCCGGCCGGCCGGGGTGGTGGCGGCGATGTGCGGGGCGCACGCCCAGGTGATGTCGGCGGCCGAGGTGTCGGTGGCGCTGCGCATGGATGACGCCACGCGGGCCGACGTGCGCGAGGCGCTGTGGGGCGCGCGCAGCCTGGTCAAGACGCACGGGCCGCGCGGCACCGTGCACCTGCTGCCCACGCGGGACCTGCCCCTGTGGGTGGGGGCGATGTCCTCCATCCCGGCGGGGACGAACGCGTTCTCCGAAGGGGTGCGGATGACGGCGGAGCAGACCGAGCGGGTGGTGGCCGCCATCCGGGAGGTGGTGGCGGGGCGGACGCTGACGATCGACGAGCTGAGCGAGGCGGTGATCGAGGTGGCCGGGCCGTGGGCGGGCGACCTGGTGATGCCGGCGTTCCAGACCATGTGGCCGCGCTGGCGGCAGGCGATGGCGCTGGCGGCGCACCGCGGCGCGTTCGTGTTCGGGCCGGTCAGGGGCCGGAAGGTGACCTACACCGCGCCGCCGGGCGAGCTCCGGCCGGTGGACGGGCGGGCCGAGCTGGTCAGGGCCTACCTGACCGCGTACGGGCCGGCCACGCCCGAGCACTTCGCCCAGTGGGCGGGCGGGCCGAAGCGGTGGGCCGTGGCGGCGTTCGAGCTGGTCGAGCTGGAGGAGGTGCGGCTGGACGGCCGGTCGGCGTGGGTGCTCGCGGGCGACACCGGGGTGCCGGACGAGCCGCCGCGCGGGGTCCGGCTGCTGCCGTACTTCGACGCGTACGTGGTCGCGGGCCGGCCGCGCGAGCTGCTGTACGAGGGCGCCGCCGCGCGGCGGGCGCTGGCGGGCGGGCAGGCGGGCAACTATCCGGTGCTGCTCGTGGACGGGCAGGTCGCCGGGGTGTGGCACCAGCGGCGCTCGGGCAAGCGGATCGACGTCACCGTGGAACCGCTGGCCGAGCTGTCCGCCGCCGCGCTGCGTGAGCTGGACGAGCAGGTGGCGCGGATCGGCGGCATCCTGGAGGGGACGCCGCGGCTGACGGTGGGCCCCGTCGGCGTGGGAGCTCACGCCTAGGCCGAGACTTGGTGAGAATTTGGGCTTGCGCCCACTGGCCAGGCGGTAGGTCTGAGGAGAAGACTCGTGCGAGGAGTTGCACCATGTATGGCGAGTCGCCGTCTCAGACCCGTCCCGCCGCGCGGCGATGCGCGCGCCGGTCGGTTCCTGTCGTCCCCGGACGCCGGCCGGTCCCGGCCGTGGCCGGGCGGCGGTCAGGCACGGCCGCGCCCGGATGCCGCCGGCCCCACCGCACCTTAACCCGCCTGCCCGGATTCCGGCCGGCCGTCCGCCCGCCCGGTTTCCGCCCCGCGATTCACCTGGCCGCACGCGGATCGCCGAACCGCCTGTCCGAATGCGGGTTCCCGATCCAACCGGCCGACTGCGAATCGCCCGTCCGCCTGGCCGGATGCGGCTTGCCGGCCCGCCTATCCGGTTGCCGGTCGACGATCCACCTGCGTGGATGCCGATCCACCGCGGAACTGCAGCGTCACGGGTCGCACTCGTTCGAACCGGACCCCAGCCGCGCGCCCGTCTCACACAAGTGGGGGGCGACGTCGCGGAGGGCATGGGGAGCCGTCTTCCGGCCTTCGGCCGCCTGGGAGGCCGTCCACCAGCCCGGTGATGATCAGGGGGAAGGACCGGTGCAGCCCGCCGGCCACGAGAGCCTGCGGCAGGGATGGCAGCACCTCGGCGGAGTCCGCCGCCCGCGCGACCGCTTACAAGCCGGTCCCCCGCAGATCCCCCCGCATCCCCCACCGATCAGGCACCACCGCCCAGCCACGCGTCGATGCCCTCCAGCATCTCCGCCTTCAGCTCCGGCCCGGCGAACGACGCCACGACACCCGCCCTGGCCAGCGCCGCCAGCTCGGCGTCCGGCCACCGGAACGTGTCGCGCACGCGGGCGTACTCGTCCGCCAGTGACGTCTCCCCGTCGGTGTTGAGCGTCACCACCAGCCCCGCCTCGCGCAGCAGCGGCAGCGGATGCGCCGCCAGCGACGGCACCAGCCCGAGCAGCACGTTCGACGTCGGGCACACCTCCAGCGCGATCCCCCGCCCGCGCACCTCCCGCACCAGCTCCGGATCCTCCAGCACGCGGATGCCGTGCCCGATCCGCCCGGCGTGGCCGAGGGTGAGCGCCTCCCGGATGCTGCCGGGCCCGCCGAACTCGCCCGCGTGGTGCACCAGGCGCAGCCCCGCGTCCCTGGCCGCGTCGCACACCCCGGCGAACGGGGCCAGCGGGTAGCTCTCGTCGCCGGCCAGCCCGATGCCCACCACATCCTCGTACCGCTGCGCGAGCTTCAACGTCCGCCACATGCGCTCCACCGGGCGGCGGCGGGAGTGGTCGAGGAGCAGGCGGCACTCGATCCCGTACCGCCGCCCCTCGGCCAGCCCGTCGAGCACCGCCTCCAGCGGCATCTCCGGCGCGCCCACCCGCTCGCAGTGGGAGGCCGCGGTGAAGGTCACCTCGGCGTAGCGCACACCCTGGGCGGCCTCGTCGGCGCAGAACTCCACCGCGATCCGCCGGAAATCGCCGGGGGTGCGCAACAGCTCGCGCACCCGCGCCCGCCGGTCGGCGAACTCGCGGAAGCTCCGGAACGGCGTGTCTCCGGGGGGCGTGCCGCCCAGCTCGCGGATGGTCTCGGGCCGTACGGTGCTTTCGAGGTGGACGTGCAGATGGGCCTTGGGCAGCGCCCGGATGTCTCTCACCCGGGCACTCTAGGGACCCGCCGGTCCCCGACGCATTCCGATATTTCAGGACCGCCGGGTGACGCGGATCTTCGACTGCTTGTGCGGGAGCTGCTCCCAGTCCTCCATGAAGACGGCGTCGAGCCCGTGGCGGGCGGCCAGCGCGACGAGCGTCTCGGTGCGGTAGTAGAAGTCCTCCCGCAGCACGTGGTGCTCCTTGCCCTCGGTGCGGTCGAAGGTGAAGTCGAACCAGGCGTGCGGCTTCATGACCCGCCCGACGTGCGCGAAGCACTCGTCGATCACCTCGATCGGCGAGTGGGAGAAGACGCTGTGGGCGTGCACGACGTCGAAGTGCTCGTCGGGCAGGAAGGCGAAGCGCAGGTCGCGGACCGGGGTGAGGTGGGGCAGCTTGTCGCGCAGCCCGTGCGCGACCAGGGTGTCCTGGGCGGCCATGAGGATGTCGGGCGAGATGTCGAGGCCGTAGTAGTTGCCGGTGTCCAGGTAGTCGACGAACAGCCGGCCGGCGCGCAGGTTGCCGCAGCCGATCTCCAGCATCCGGCACTCCGGTTTGAGCCCGTGCTCGACCAGGTAGTCGAACTGCATCTGGCCCATCGCCAGCCAGCGCCGGTGGGAGTGGGACCCGACGGCGCCCTCGGGGCTGCGCGCGGCGTCGTCCTTCATGACGGCGCGGTAGTAGGAGACGTGGTCGCGGGTGCGCAGCCGCAGCCAGGTGTCACGGCTCAGTCTCCGCAGGTGCGGCATGATCTTCCGCGGATTCTTGAGCGCGTAACCTGCCTGGTGGACGAGGCTCGAACGGGTGCGTGTCACAAGGGTCACCACCGAACGGGTGTGTGGACGTGGGCCTGGTGCTGGGAATGTAAAACAGCGTCGGGAGTTTGTGATCCGGCGACACGGAAATCTTGATCTCCGCATGGCTTTTCCTGGCCGGTACCCGCCGATCTGATGGTCATCCATGAGGAGTTCGATGCTGCGCGTCAGTTACGCGAGCGCCGCCGCCCCTGGCCGGGCGAACGAGGACTACGTGCTGGCAGGCCCGTCGTGGGTGGTGGTGCTCGACGGCGCGACGCCGGCGCCGGGGGTGGAGCCCGGGTGCCGCCACGGGGTGCCGTGGCTGGTGCGCACCCTCGCCGGCGCGCTCGCGGCGGGCATCGAGGACGGCGGACCGCTGCCGGAGGTGCTGGCGGCGGCGATCACCGCCACCATGAAAGCCCACGGCGGCTCCTGCGACCTGGGCAATCCCCATTCGCCGTCGGCCACGGCGGCGCTCGCCCGGCGTCGCGGCGACCGGCTGGAGTACCTCGTGCTGTGTGACTCGGCGGTGGCGCTGTGGCGGCGTGACGGCTCGGTGACGGTCGTCCGCGACGACCGGCTCGACCACCTGCCGGGCGGGCGCCCGTACTCGCTGGAGCTGGTGACCTCGCTGCGCAACCGGCCGGGCGGCTTCTGGGTGGCGGGCGCCTGCCCGGAGGCCGCCGGGCAGGCGCTGGCGGGCGCGGTGCCGGTGACCGAGCTGCGCGGGGCGGCGCTGTTCACCGACGGCGCGACGAGACTGGCCGACTGGTACGGGCGAGCCTGGGAGAGCCTGGTGGCCGGCGCCGCCGAGCCGGAGAAGCTGCTGGCCGAGACTCGCGAGCAGGAGCGGGCCAGAGGCGTGCCGCACGGCAAGCTCCACGACGACGCGACCGCCGCCTGGGTGTCCTTTCCGCCCGGGTGATGGCAGTCACAACCATTCCAGGGCGTTGGGTAGCTTGGAGTGGAGATTTCCGTCTTCATCAGCCAGGGAGCCGATGACCGCACCCCGCGACCGCCGCCCAACCGTCCACCGCCGAGCGAGGAGAGTGTCGTGACCCAGACCGCAGAGGTTATCGAACTGGACGACAGCGCAGCCGATGCTGTCGCGACCGTGGGCGCCGACTCCGTCAAGACGTATCTGAAGGAGATCGGGCGGGTGCCCCTGCTCAACGCCGAGCAGGAGATCGAGCTGGCCAAGCGGATCGAGGCCGGCCTGTTCGCCAGGGAGCGGCTCGACACCGAGCCCGACCTCGACGACGAGCTCCGCGCCGACCTGACGTGGATCGCCGACGACGGCGAGCTCGCCAAGCGGCGCATGCTGGAGGCCAACCTGAGGCTCGTGGTGTCGATCGCCAAGCGCTACACGGGCCGCGGCATGCTCTTCCTCGACCTCATCCAGGAGGGCAACCTCGGTCTGATCCGGACGATCGAGAAGTTCGACTACCGGCTCGGCTACAAGTTCTCCACCTACGCCACCTGGTGGATCAAGCAGGCGATCACCCGCGCCATGGCCGACCAGGCGCGCACGATCCGCATCCCGGTCCACATGGTGGAGCTGATCAACAAGGTGGCGCGGGCGCAGCGCCGGCTGCAGAGCGAGCTCGGCCGTGAGCCCACCCCCGAGGAGATCGCCGAGGAGACGGAGCTGACCCCGGGCCGGGTGGTCGAGGTGCAGAGCTACGGCCGCGAGCCGATCTCCCTGGACACGCCGCTGGGCGACGACGGCGACAGCCAGTTCGGCGACCTGATCGAGGACACCGAGGCGGTCTCCCCCGCCGACGCGGTCTCCTTCACGCTGCTGCAACACCAGCTGCGCGCGCTGCTGGACGAGCTGTCGGAGCGCGAGGCGGGCGTGATCTCGATGCGGTACGGGCTGGTCAACGGCAGCCCGATGACGCTCGACGAGATCGGCCGCGTCTACGGGGTGACGCGCGAGCGCATCCGCCAGATCGAGGCCAAGACCATGTCCAAGCTGCGTCACCCGTCGCGGGCCATGGCCCTGCGCGACTACCTGGGCTGACCCGCCCGGCGGCCCTGACCGGGCCGCCGGGTGCGCCTCATCGCTTGAAGGACGCCTCCGCGTCGAGCAGTTCGTCGAGGGAGTCGCGCAGGTAACCGGTGAGCTCCCACGCGTCCGGCACCATCACCCGGTCGGTGACCACGCCGAAGTCGACCGACCCGTCGTAGGAGAAGGCGGTAATGTTGACCCCGCCGCTCATGTCGGTGATCACCGAGACCGGGTAGAAGGAGAGCAGCCGCGCGCCGCTCACGTACAGCGGGAACTGCGGGCCCGGCACGTTCGAGACCATCACGTTGATCGGCGGCGCCGTCTGGCCGAGCAGCCCGAACGCCGACCGGGAGGCCAGCCCCATGAGGGCGGCCGGCATCGACTCGCTGAACTCGCGCAGCCACCGCGCCGGCGCCAGCCCGAACCGGTCCTTGATCCGGCACATCACGTCGCGCACGTCACGCAGCCGCTCCACCGGGTCGTCCACGTGCGCGGCCAGCGGGGCGGGCACGAGCGTGACCTGGTTGCCCGCCTGCTCGTCGCCGAGCTCGCGGAGCGAGAACGGCACCCCGGCCACCAGCGGCCGGTCGGGCGCCCCGCCGTGCGCGGCCATCCAGCGGCGCAGCGCGCCCGCGCACACGGCCATGACCACGTCGTTGACCGTCATCTCGAACCGCTTGCGCACCGCCTTGATCTCGGCCAGCGGCAGCGACACGAACGCGAAGCGCCGATGCTGGGAGACGGGACCGCTGAACGGCGTCCAGGGCGCCGGCGCCGCCGGCAGGTCGGGCACCTGTCCCACCCCGGCGGCCTTGCGGGCCAGCCCGGACAGCGTGTGGCTGCCGGGGAGGGAGGACAGGACCGGGATCTCGTCCATGTGCGGCACCGCCTGCGCGATGAACCGCACCGCGTGCGCCGGGTTCAGCGCCATCCTGGCCAGGCCGCGCAGCAGCATCTCGGCGGCCCCGGGCGGCGGCTCGTCCCGCTCGGGCGCGTGCGGGGGCGGCGGCGCGGGCGTGGGCGCCAGGTCGAGCAGCGCGGCCAGCACGTCCGCGCCGCCGACGCCGTCCACGGCCGCGTGGTGGATCTTCGTGTAGAGGCCGGTGCGGCCGCCGGCCAGCCCGTGGATCAGGTAGATCTCCCACAACGGCCGCGACCGGTCCAGAGCGCGCGCGTGCAGCCTCGACACCTGCTCGGCGAGCTGCCGGTCGTCGCCGCCCGGCGGCAGGCCGATCTCGCGTACGTGGTAGTCGAGGTCGAGATCGTCCTCCTGCTCCCAGTACGGGTGGTCCAGGCCGAGCGGCACCGGGGCCAGCTTGCGGCGCAGCGCGGGCACGTACGGGAGCCGCGCCTGCAGCAGGTCCTGCAGGTCGGCACGGTTGAGCTCGCCGTCCAGGATGGCCAGTCCGGCGATGTTGGCCACGTTGGTCGCGGTCTCGAAGTGGAGAAACTGCGCGTCCAGGGCGGAAAGCTGTGGCATGGGTTCACCTCTGCCCTGACCCAACCATCTATGTCCCGCCGCGGGCAAGCCGGGGTCCGGTGAGGCGGCCGGCCGGGGCGGTGACGCTCCAGCGTGCGGGATTCGGCGTCCGTCGACGTCCTTGAGCGAGAGCATGATGGCATCATGACTTTTCCTCTCGCATCAGTGCGCGCGGCCTATCCGGCGCTGGCCGACGGGTACGCCTACCTCGACGGCGCGGCGGGCACGCAGGTGCCGCAGCCGGTCATCGACGCCATCGCCGGCGCCTACCGTCAGGGCATCGGCAACGTGGGCGGCGCGTTCCCCGCCAGCCACCGGTCGGACGCGATCGTGGCGGGCTGCCGGGCGGCGGTGGCCGACCTGGTGGGCGGCCACCCTGACGGGGTCGTCCTGGGGCCGAACATGACGACGCTCACGTACCGGCTGGCCGGAGCGCTGGCCAGGGAGTGGGGGCCGGGCGACGAGGTGGTGCTGTCGCGGCTCGACCACGACGCCAACGTGCGGCCGTGGGTGCACACCGGGGCGACGGTGCGGTGGGCGGAGGTGGACCCGGTCACCGGGGAGCTGCCGGTGGAGCAGTACGCGGACCTGATCGGGCCGCGCACCCGGCTGGTGGCGGTGACGGCGGCGAGCAACGTGCTCGGCACCCGCCCCGACGTGGCCGCGATCTGCGCGCTGGCGCACGAGGCGGGCGCGCTCACGTACGTGGACGGGGTGCACGCGACCGCGCACGGGCCGGTGGACATGAAGGCGCTGGGCGCCGACTTCTACGCCACGAGCGCCTACAAGTGGTCGGGGCCGCACATCGGCGCGGTGATCGCCGACCCGGCGCTGCTGGAGACGGTCCGGCCGGACAAGCTGGCGTCCTCGTCCGACGAGGTGCCCGAACGGTTCGAGCGGGGCACGGCCGCCTTCGCCGACCTGGCCGGGGTGACCGCGGCCGTGGACCACCTGGCGGCGATGGCGCCGGGCACGGGGACGCGGCGCGAGCGGCTGCTGGCCTCGATGGCCGCGGCGGAGGAGCACGAGCTGGAGCTGTTCGGCCACCTGCTGGCGGGCCTGGAGTCGATGCCGCACGTCACGGTGTACGGCAAGCCGGCCCGGCGCACCGCCACCGCCTACTTCACGGTCGCGGGCAAGACGCCGCGCGAGGTGGCCGAGCACCTGGCGGCGCGCCGGGTGAACGTGTGGAACGGCCACAACTACGCCTGGGAGCTGACGGCCGTTCTCGGCATCCGCGACGCGGGCAGCGCGGTGCGGGCGGGCCTGGTGCACTACAACGACCGGTCGGACGTGGACCGCCTGCTCGACGCGCTCCTGTGAACGGACGGCGCCGCCACTAAGATCGTGCGGGTGAGCCTGCCCGCCGTGCCCGAGGTGGCGGCGCCGAACGTCGAGCCCGCCCGCGACCCGTACCACGTCTATCTCGACTCGCTGACCAGCTCCGAGTCGCGCCGGACGATGCGCGGCTGCCTCGACCGGCTGGCCCGGCTGCTCACCGGCGACGAGAACGCGACCGGGGCGGGCCAGCCGTGGCACCTGCTGCGCTACGAGCACACGGTGCGCATCCGCACGATGCTGGTCGAGCGGGGCTGGTCGGCCGCGTACGTCAACAAGCACCTGGTCGCGCTGCGGCGGGTGCTGAAGGAGGCGTGGCGGCTCGGGCAGACCGGCGCGGAGGACTACGCGCGGGCCGCCGACCTGGCTCCGGTGCGGCAGACCCGGCTGCCGGTGGGGCAGCACGTGCCGCCGGAGGTGGTGGGCGCGGCGCTGTCGGCCTGTGACGACTCGGCGGCCGGGAAGCGCGACGCGGCGCTGATCGCGGTGCTCTACTCGACGGGCTGCCGCCGGGCCGAGGTCTGCGGGCTGGCGCTCGCCGACTACGACCCGGGCGCGCGGTCGCTGCGGGTGCGCGGCAAGCGCGACAAGGAGCGTCTCGTCTACCTCACGCCGGACGCGCTCGGGCTGGTGGAGCGCTGGCTGGCGGTACGGGGACGCGCGGCGGGCGCGTTGTTCAGCCCGATCAGCAAGGCGGGCCGGCTGCGGTGCCGCGACGGCCGCCCGGTGCCGCTGACCGGCCAGGGCGTCGCCGACATCCTGGCCCGGCGGCTGGCCTCGGCGGGCGCCTCCCCCCGGACCGCGCACGACTTCCGGCGCACGTTCATCGGCGAGCTCCTGGACGCGGGCGTGGACCTGGCCACGGCGCAGGCGCTGGTGGGCCACTCGTCGCCGGCGACCACGGCCCGTTACGACCGCCGTCCCGAGAAGACCCGCCGCGACGCGGTCGACCGTCTCCGCCTGCCGCCCCCGCGCCCGCTGGCCTGACGGCCGGGCCGGGCGCGGACCCTCCCGGCCTGCGGGGATCCGGCTCGTCCGGGGCCCGCGGGTATAGCGTGATCGACGTGATCACGCTTGACCTCACCGGCAGGACCGCGCTCGTGACCGGCTCCACGCAGGGCATCGGGGCGGCGATCGCGCGCCGGCTCGCCGACGCCGGAGCCCGCGTCGGGATCAACGGCCGCCGTGCCGAGGCCGTCGGCGACGCCGTGGCGGCCCTGGCCGCGGACGCGGGCGCCGGCCGGTTCTTCGCCGCGCCGGGCGACCTGGCGACCGAGGACGGCGCGGCGGCGGTCACCGGGGTCGTGCCCTCGGCCGACATCCTGGTCAACAACCTCGGTGTCTTCGGCGCCAAGCCGGCCCTGGAGATCACCGACGCCGAGTGGCGGCGCTACTGGGAGGTCAACGTCCTGGCCGGCGTGCGGCTCATCCGCCATTACCTGCCGGGGATGGCCGAGCGCGGCTGGGGCCGGGTGCTCAACATCGCCAGCGACTCGGCGATCGTGATCCCCGAGGAGATGATCCACTACGGCGCGAGCAAGACCGCGCTGCTCGCGGTCTCCCGCGGCTTCGCCAAGCACGCCGCGGGCAGCGGCGTCACCGTGAACGCGGTCATCGCCGGCCCGACCCGCACCGGTGGCGTCGAGGAGTTCGTCTACCAACTCGTGGACCGGTCGTTGCCCTGGGAAGAGGCGCAGCGCGCGTTCATGCGCGAGCACCGGCCGCTGTCGCTGCTCCAGAGGCTGATCGAGCCCGAGGAGATCGCCAACCTGGTGGCCTACCTGGCCTCTCCCCTGGCCTCGGCCACCACGGGGGCGGCGGTCCGGGTGGACGGCGGCTACGTCGACTCCATCATTCCCTGAGCTCTCCACGAATCGGCGATATCGATAAATTGTTAGCACTGTTCCGTATCGGCGGAAACTGTGCGATGCTATCGCTGATATCAACGCCGCGGAGGAGTCATGGACGCGAAACTGAAGATCCCTGTCGTCATGGCGGCCGTCGCGACCGTGATCGGGCTGACCGGGTGCGCCCCGGCCCCGGCGCGGTCGGAGCAGGCGGTCGCGCGGCCGGGCGAGCGGACCGAGCTCGTCACCGGCCTGAGCGCTCCCTGGGGCCTGGCCTTCCTCCCCGACACATCCGCGCTGGTCTCCGAGCGGCTGACGGGACGGATCCTGCGCGTCCCCGCCGCAGGCGGCTCCGCCGCCGTGGTCGGCGTGGTGCCCGACGTGGCGGCCAGTGCCGAGGGCGGCCTGCTCGGCCTAGCGGTGTCACCCGGTTTCGCGCACGACCGGACGATCTTCGCGTACGTCTCCGGGGTCCGGGCCAACCGCGTCGTCGCGCTGGAGGTCGGCGAGGACTTCCGATCGCTGCGGCGGGACCGCGTCGTCCTCGACGGCATCGGCACCGCGGACCGCCACCACGGCGGCCGGATGCGGATCGGCCCGGACGGCCACCTGTGGATCGGCACCGGTGACGCGTTCGACCCGGAGAAGGCCGCCGACGACGCGTCGCTGAACGGCAAGATCCTCCGCGTCGGGCTCGACGGTTCGATCCCCGGCGACAACCCGTCCGGGACCGCGATCTACTCCTCGGGGCACCGCAACGTCCAGGGCATCGCCTTCGGCCCCGGCGGGACGGCGTACGCCTCCGAGCTCGGCCACCGCACCTGGGACGAGGTCAACGTGCTGCGGCCGGGGCTGGACTACGGGTGGCCCGAGACCGAGGGCGTCGAGGGCGACACCGGCGAGCCGCCGATCTTCACGCTCCACCCCGACGAGGCGTCGCCGTCGGGCGTCGCCTACGCGCACGGCTCCCTCTGGATGGGGGCACTGGGCGGGCAGCGGCTGTGGCAGCTGCCCGTCGACGGGGGCAAGCCCGCCGGCGAACCGATCGGCCACTACGCGGGCGAGTACGGCCGCATCCGCACGGTCGAGGTCGCCCCCGACGGGGCGCTGTGGATCGTGACCTCCAACACCGACCGGGCGACCTGGGGCGGGACGGATCCGCGCCCGGGAGACGATCGGATCATCCGGGTCGAGCTCATCCCCGCCGGCTGACGCCGCGCTCCCGCCTGAACGCGCCGGGGGTGCTCGCGTACCACTGCTTGAAGGCCAGGTGGAAGCCGACCGCGGACCCGTAACCCACGCGCCGGGCGATGGTCTCGTGGGAAAGGGACGTGGTGGAGAGGAGGCGCGCGGCCTCTTGCATGCGGCGGGCCGTCAGGTGCCGCATCGGCGGCTCCCCCATCAGCTCGCGGAACGTGGCCGCAAACGCCGATCTGGACAGCCCCGCCTCCGCCGCCAGCCCGGCGAGCGTCCACGGCTCGGCGAACCGGGTGTGCACGGCCAGCAGGGCGGGCGCGATGGCCGGGTGGCGCAGGGCCGGCAGCACCGGTACGTCGCCGAGCGAGGTCAGGGCGGCGCGCAGCGCCAGCACGTACGCCAGCTCGAAGCCGCGCAGCGCCACCAGCGCGAGTCCCGGCTCCGCCTGGTCGCACTCCCCTGCCAGGTGCGTGAGCGTGTCGCCGAGCAGGGGCTGGCCGGCCACCGCGGCCGACGGCAGGACGAGCACCGGCGGCAGCGACCGGTACAGCGGGGCGGCGGCGGAGGCGTCGTAGTGCAGGCCGCCGCAGAGCAGGGTGGTGGCCGGCCCCGGCCCGTCGATGCGGACGGTGCCGATGGCGCCGGGTTCCCGCGCGGGGAGCAGCCGGGCCAGGGGGATCGTCGCGCGGCCCGGGGCGTCGGCGAGCGTGTGGGCGGTGCCGTGCGGGAACACGGCCAGGTCGCCCGCTTCGAGGCGCACCGTCCGCTCCGGCAGTTCGACCAGGCAGGCGCCTTCCTGGACGTAGTGCAGCAGCGCGCAGTCCTCCCGCTCGCCCGCCACGCCCCACGGGGCGCGGGCGGTCCAGCGGCTGTGGAAGACGCCGCGCAGGCGCAGCGGGGCGAGCAGCTCGCTCAGCAGGTCGTCTTCCACGGACGTTCCTTAAATATCGGGAGATGATGCTTTATGGAGCGTATCTCAGCGTCTGCCGTTGACTTGCGTGCATGAGATTCCTGGTGTTCGGCGCCGCGGGCGCCCAAGGCGGCGCGGTCGCGCGCAGGCTGGCGGAGAGCGGGTACGAGGTGCGCGGGTTCACGCGTACGGGGAAGGTCCCGGAGGGGGTGACGCCGTTCCGCGGCGACCTGGGCGACGCCGGGCGGGTGAAGGCGGCGTTCACCGGCGTGACGCACGCGTCGGTGGTGCTGCCGTTGGTGTTCGAGGCGGAGAAGGTCGCGGCGTTCACGTGCAACGTGATCGAGGGGGCGCGGGCGGCCGGGGTGCGGCGGCTGGTGTTCAACACCGGCAACCGGCTGCCGGACGGCGAGACCGGGGTGGCGGCGTTCGACACGCGGCGGGCGGCGGTGCGGGCGCTGCGGGAGTCCGGGCTGCCGGTCGTGGTGCTCCGCCCGGCGCTTTACCTGGAGAACCTGCTGGCGCCCGGAGTGCTGGGTTCTCCGCTGCCGGGGAACCACCCTGGGGACGGGGTGCTGGGTTCTCCGCTGCCGGAGAACCATCCGGGGGACGGGGTGCTGCGTTATCCGCTGCCCGCTGATCTGCCCGTCGCCTGGCTGGGGCATGCCGGCCTGGGCGCGCTCACGGTCGCGGCGCTCACCGGGGACGGGCTCGCGGGGAGCGTGGTGGACGCGGGCGGCCCCGCCGCGGTGACCGGGCCGGAGCTGGCGGCGGCGTTCGGGCTCCGGTACGAGGAGCAGGACGTGGCCGTGTTCGAGGCGGGCCTGGCGCGGGCGGTCGGCGCGGCGACGGCGGCGGAGGTGGCCGCGACCTACCGGTGGATCGCCTCCGCGGCCCCGGCGGATCTGTTCGGGCCGGGGCCGTCGCTCGGCGTCACGCTCATGACCCCGGCGGCGTGGGCGGCGGCCCTGTGATCGCGGCCGAGATCGTCCGCCATCACCAGGTCATCGAGCGGTGGCTGGCGGGGACGGCGGCGCGGGACGAGTTCGCCCGGTTCGCCGGCGCGCACGGGCCCGCCTTCACGATGGTGACGCCGGACGGCCGGGCGCTGGCGCGCGATCGGGTGCTGGCCGAGGTCGAGGCCGCGTACGGGACCGTACCGGGGCTGGTCATCGAGATCCGCGACATCCGCGTGGTGGCCGGTGAAGGATCATTGGTCGTGGCCTCGTACGAGGAATGGCAGGGCGGGCGGGGCCGGCGGTCGTCCGCCGTGCTCCGGGCGGACGACGGCGCGCCCGTGTGGCTGCGTCTGCACGAGACGTGGATCGGCTGACCGGCGCCCGGGTCACAGGCGCAGCAGGGTGTAGGCGTGCCGGGCGGCGCGGACGGCCTCCGGCTCCTGCTCGGCAAGGGGGACGCCGAGAGACAGGGCCTGCCAGTTGCGGCGGGCGAGGATGCGGTGGACGGTCAGGACCTGGCCGGCCACCAGCGACGCGGTCAGCTCGTCGACGGTCTCCGCGAACGCCTCGGCGAGCGCCGCCTCGTCCTGGGCCGTGTGGTGGGACAGGCGGGCGGCCAGGCCGGGCGTGGTGAACACCATCCGGTGGAACCCCATGACCTCCGGGTCGTCGTTGAGCCCGGTGACCGGGTCGCGGCGGGCGAGGCCGTCGAGGAAGTGGCGGCGCAGCGCCTCCAGCGGCCCCTCACCGGGCGCCCGGCCGCGCACCACGCGGGCGCCCTCGCCCTGGTGGTCGGCGATCCGGTGCAGGACCAGGTCCTCCTTCGTCGGGAAGTACTTGAACAGCGTCGGCTTGGACACCTGGGCGGCGGCGGCCACCTCGGTGACCGGCACCTCGTCGAAGCCGCGCTCCAGGAAGAGCCGGATGGCCGCGGCGGAGATCGTCTCCCGCACCCGCCGCCGCTGGAGCTCGCGCAGTCCCGTCATGAGCACATCCTAGCAAAGCGTTAACCTGGTCAATATCTTAACCGAGTTAACACTTAGGAGGTGCGATGACGGCGCTCGACGAGGAGAGACGCCACGCCGAGCGGTGCCGGGCGGGGCTGCGCGGGATGCTGGACGCCGCCAGGGAGAACGTGATCGTCGGCGAGACCGTGGCCGGCGACCGCTACAGCGCAGAACGGCTGGGCCGCCACCTCAAGAGCCTGGCCGAGGAGCTCGGCCAGGAGCCGGACGGGCCGCCGTTCTTCGGCAGGCTCGACTTCGGCGCGGGCTCGGCGGACCACGCGGGCCGCACGTACCACATCGGCCGGCGGCACGTCGGCGGCGAGCGCGGCGGCCCCCCGCTGGTGATCGACTGGCGGGCGCCGGTGTCGCGGGCGTTCTACCGGGCGGGCGCCCGGGACCCGCTGGGGGTGGCGGTGCGCCGCCGGTTCGGCTGGGCCGGGACCGTCCTGACCGGGTACGAGGACGAACGGCTCGGCCGGGGCGAGGAGGAGCGGGCCGGGCGCATCCTGGCCGCCGAGATCGAGCGCCCGCGGGTCGGCCCGATGCGCGACATCGTCGCCACCATCCAGCCCGAGCAGGACGACCTCGTACGGGCGGGCCTGGAGGAGTCGATCTGCGTGCAGGGCGCGCCCGGCACCGGCAAGACCGCGGTCGGCCTGCACCGGGCGGCCTACCTGCTGTACGCGCACCGGCAGCGGCTGCGCCGCGGCGGCGTGCTGGTGCTGGGGCCGAACCGGGCGTTCCTCGGCTACGTCTCGGCCGTGCTGCCCGCGCTGGGCGAGGTGGACGTCGAGCAGACGACCCTGGACGAGCTGCTCGCCACCGTGCCCGTGCGCGCCGAGGACACCCCGGACGCGGCCGCGGTCAAGCACGACGCGCGGATGGCGCGGGTGCTGCGCGAGGCGCTGTACGGCCGGATCCGCAAGCCGGTCGAGCCGCTGGCGGTGCCCGACGGCTCGGCCCGCTGGCGGGTGGGCGAGGACGAGCTGCGCCGCGTGGTCGACGGCACCCGCCGTGACGGGCTCCCGTACGCGACGGCGCGCGAGCGGGTGCGCGCCCGGGTCGTCGAGCTCGTGCGGAGGCAGGCCGAGGCGCGCGGGCGGTCCGCGACGGCGGCGTGGCTGCGCGGCGTCGGCCGGGCGGTCACGCCGTTCCTGGACGCGGTGTGGCCGGCCGTCCGGCCGGAGGAGGTGCTGTACGAGGTCCTGTCCGGCCGGGCCCCCGCCCCGTCGCTCACCGGCGCCGAGCGCGAGGCGATCGTGTGGGCCAGGCCGCCGCGCGGGTTCAGGGGCGCCCGGTGGTCCGCGGCCGACCTGGTGCTGCTGGACGAGCTCGCGGGGCTGATCGAGCGGCCGCGCGGCTACGGGCACGTGATCGTGGACGAGGCGCAGGACCTGTCCCCGATGCAGTGCCGGGCGGTGGCGCGGCGTAGCGAGCACGGTTCGCTGACGGTCCTGGGCGACCTGGCGCAGGGCACCACGCCGTGGGCGGCGGCCTCCTGGCCGGAGCGCATGGCCCTGCTGGGCAAGCCGGAGGCGCGGGTGGTCGCGCTGACGGCGGGTTTCCGGGTGCCCGCGGAGGTGGTCGAGGTGGCCAACCGGCTGCTGGGGACGCTCAAGGCGGACGTGCCCGTCACCCGCGCGCACCGCGCCGGCGGCAGGCTGCGCGTGCGCGCCGCCGGCGACCTGGCCGCCGGCCTGGTGGCGGCGGTGCGGGAGGCGCTGGGGTTCGAGGGGTCGGTGGGGGTCATCGCCGCCGATCCGGCCGCCGGGGCGCTGGAGGAGGCGCTGCGGGCGGCCGGGCTTGAGCCGGACGAGCGGCTCGCCGTCCTGCCCGCCTCGCTGGCGAAGGGGCTGGAGTTCGACCACGCGGTGGTGTGCGAGCCCGGTGACATCGCCCGCTCGGGCGAGCGCGGCCCCAATCTCCTGTACGTGGCGCTGACCAGGGCGGTGTCCCGGCTGGACATCGTGCACGCGGAGCCGTTGCCGGTGGAGCTGGACCTCGGAGGCGGCGCGGGTATGTGATGGGCTGACCTGCCCCTCCAAGAGAGGCCGCGATGACCTCGCCAGACCCGCACCCCGATGAGCCGCGCCCGGGTGAGCTGCGCGGTCCCGCGGCCGAGGTGCTGTCGGCCGCCGGGTTCGCCTGTGCCGCCGTCGCCCTGCTCTACCTGCCGATCGCGTTCGGCCTGGCGGGGATCCTGCTGGGCATCGCCGGTCACGCCCGCGGCGAGGCGCTCGGCAGGTGGGCGGCGGTCGGCGCGGCCGCCGCCATGGCCGCGGGCACCGCGCTGGGCGCCCTGCTGGCGGCGTGAGATCCTGAGCGGATGCTGCCGCCCATCGACGAGCTCCGGGCTCTGGTCACCGCCCGGCTGCGGGCCTTCGACCGGCGGGAGGTGCCGCCCGCCGACGGGATCCGCCGGGCCGCCGTGACCGTGTGCGTGCTGGAGGACGAGCGGCGCGACCCGTACACGATCGTGATCAGGCGGGCGCCGCACGGCAGGAACCCGGGGCAGTGGGCGCTGCCCGGCGGGCGGCTGGACGACGGCGAGACGCCCGTCGAGGCGGCGCTGCGGGAGCTGCGGGAGGAGACCTCGGTCGGCGGCGTGACCGTGGCAGGGCTGCTCGACGACTTCGTGACCGACTCCGGGTTCGTCATCACGCCGGTGGTGGCCTTCGGCGGCTCGCAGCGGCCGGTCGCCGATCCGCGCGAGGTGGCGTCGGTGCACGACGTGCCGCTGGAGTGGCTGCTCGCGCCAGGGGTGCCGCGCTGGCGGGGCGAGCTGCTGCAGCTGCCGCTGGGGCCGTCGATCGTGATCCACGCGCCGACGGGGGCGATTTTGTGGCAGTTCGCGGAGGTCGCGCTCCGTGGCCGTGAGCAGCGGGTGTTCGACGTGGCGCAACCGCACTGGACCAGAACGTGACCGAATCTTGGGCCCGGATGGAATACCTCCAGCCGGATGTCCGTTAGCATCGAATGGCCGATGTGGTCTGTGTCCCCCGGGCCGCAAATTACCGCCTTCACGGAATACCGTTCGGCTGGAGCCGTGTTGTGCATCTCGCCGAGGAGGCGACCGCCACATCGGCCTTAACGCGTCCTCGTGCCCCGTCCCCGGACGGGGCACGACGCGTTTAGGGTGAGTGGCCGGACCGACACGATCGCCTCCTGGAGCGCCAAGTTGCTTTATCACGTGGTCAAGTTCGCCGCGGTGCCGCTCACCCACGCCATGTGCAGGCCGCACCTGTCGGGCGCGGCGCACGTGCCGCGGACCGGCCCGGCCATCCTGGCGGCCAACCATCTGTCGGTGATCGACTCGTTCCTGCTGCCCGCGCTGCTCCCCCGGCACGTCACGTTCGCCGCGAAGAACGAGTACTTCTCCGGCAACCCGGTCTCCAGCTGGTTCATGCGGCTGGGCGGCAGCCTGCCGACCGACCGTGAGAGCGCCAGGGCCGCGCAGGAGATGCTCGACGCCGCCGCCGGGCTGCTGGAGCGCGGCGAGCTGTTCGGCATCCACCCGGAGGGCACCCGCTCCCCCGACGGCCGTCTCTACCGCGGCAAGGTCGGCGTCGCCTGGCTGGCGCTCAAGACCGGCGCCCCCGTGCTTCCCGTGGCGCTCAGCGGCACCGACAAGGTGATGCCGTTCGGCGCCAGGGTGCCCCGCCCGGCCACCGTCGGCATCCGGATCGGCGAGCCGCTGCGGTTCGACGGCGACCATCGCGACGCCCGGGAGCGGCGCCGCGTGACCGACGAGGTCATGGCCGCCATCCAGCGGCTTTCCGGGCAGGAGTACGTCCCGGAGTACGCGTCCGGTCACAAGCCGTCCCATGGCACGTCGTGATGCCGCCCCGCTAAGCTCGGTCCCCTGTCGACGGTCAGGGGGCTGACAGTGGCGCGTACGCGCACCATCGTGATCGTGTCCGTCGCCACCGTGGTGGCGGTGGGGGCCGCCGCCGGTGGCGCCTACTACGTGCTGCACACCCGCGGCACACCCGCCGAGACGGCGCAGCGCTTCGCCGCCGCGTGGCAGTCCGGCGACCAGGCGCGGATGAGCGCCGAGCTGGCCGTGCCGCGCGAGCTCGGCCTCTACGGCCGGCTCCGCGAGGGCCTCGGCGTCGAGTCCACCGAGGTGACGCTGGGGCAGCCGCGCGAGAGCGACGACCGCGCCACCGTCCCCTACACCGCCACCCACCGGCTGAAGAACCTCGGCGACTGGACGTACGAGGGAGAGCTCGCGCTCAAGGTGGCCGACCGCCACTGGAAGGTCGACTGGGCCCCCTCAGCGGTGCATCCGAAGCTGACCTCGGAGGCGGAGTTCACGCTCAAGGCGAAGTGGCCCGAGCGGGCCAAGATCGTCGACGCCGACGGCAACCGCATCGACACCGGCGAGGTCGGCGGCTCGGTCCAGCAGCTCGTCGGCTTCCTCGACAAGGCCACGAAGGACGACGTGCGGCGGCTCGGCTCCGCCTACAAGACCGGGCAGGCGGTCGGGCGGGGCGGGCTGCAGCAGACGTTCGAGAAGCGGCTCGCCGGCACGCCGACGACCGAGATCAGGGCGGGCGAGACCACCCTGGAGACGATCGAGGGCGAGGACGGCGAGTCCCTGACCACCTCGCTCGACCCCCAGGTGCAGGACGCCGCCGTCACGGCGGTCAAGGACCTCGACAAGCCCGCCTCGCTGGTGGCGATCAGGCCAGGCACGGGAGAGATCCTGGGCGTGGTCAACAACCGGGGCGGGTTCAACCGGGCCATCGACGGCCGCTACCCGCCGGGCTCGACGTTCAAGGCGGTCACCGCGGCCGGGCTGCTGGCCGCGGGGCTGAAGCCGGGCGACACCGTGACCTGCCCGAAGTACGTGACCGTGGGCGGGCTGCGCATCCGCAACTCCGAGGAGGCCGCGTACGGCAAGGTGTCGTTCTCCGACTCGTTCGCCTACTCGTGCAACACCTCGTTCGCGCCGCTGGCCAAGCAGCGGCTCGGCGCCGACAAGCTGCTGAAGACCGCCGAGCTGGTCGGCTTCAACACGGCGCCGGCCATCGGCCTGCCCGCCACCGAGCCCAGCTTCCCCAGGGCAGAGTCCGACGCCGAGCTGGCGGCCGAGTCCTTCGGCCAGGGCCGCATCACGGCCAGCCCGCTGTCGATGGCGTCCGTGGCCGCGGCTCTCGCCGACGGCACCTGGCGGCCGCCCACGCTGGTGCCGGAGGCGGAGCAGAAGGTCAAGCCCCGCCCGCTGCCCGACGGGGTGACGGATGACCTGCACGCGATGATGGCGGCCGTCGTCACCAAGGGCACCGCCAAGGCCGCCGGCCTGCCCGCCGGCACCCACGGCAAGACGGGGACCGCCGAGTACGGCACGGGGCCCGAGCTCGACTCCCACGCGTGGTTCATCGGGTTCAGGGACGACGTGGCGTTCGCGGTGGTGGTCGAGGGCGGTGGCGGCGGCGGCAAGGTCGCCGCGCCGGTGGCCGCCGACTTCCTGCGCGCCCTGCCGTCCTCCCGCTGACCCCGGCCCATTCGGGCGAGGCCCGCGGGGCGGATGGGGTCAGGCGGTGGTCAGGGCGAGGGCGGCCGAGGCCCCCTCGCGCAGGACGAGGATCAGGAGCGTGGCGACGAGCGTGGCGATCAGGAACCAGCTGACCACGATGATGACGGTCGAGCGGCTGGGCGCGTGCCCGCCCGCCGACCTCTCCTCACTGCGGCGCGCGCGCTCGTTGAACGACTCCAGCCGTGCGACGAGTCGCGGATCGTCGTCGACGAGGTGCTGCTCGATCTGGGCCAGCATCCGCTCTTCGTCCTGCGACCAGGCCATGGGTGCACCTCCGGAACGCAAGCTCTGTGCCGCATTCCTGCCCAACCATGAAGATCATTAGCCGTGGGCCGACCTGCCAATTGCGATCTCTTTTGGTTTGCGATCACTGTCGAACTTCTGTTCTAATCATGGCATGCGCTGGGACAACCTGCGTCTGACCGACGCCGGGCCGGACGATCCGGCCGCGCCGCTGTTCGCCCGCGGCGCGGTGGCCCGCACCTTCGACACCCCCGGCTTCCGGGGCATGACCTTCTACGAGATCCAGGCGCGTTCGATCATCAACCGGGTGCCGGCGGCCAGCCGGGTGCCGTTCGACTACACGATCAACCCTTACCGCGGTTGCGGCCACCGGTGCGTCTACTGCTTCGCGCGCAAGACCCACGAGTATCTCGACCTCGACGCGGGGGCCGACTTCGACTCGAAGATCGTGGTGAAGGTCAACGCCGCCGAGCTGGTCCGCAAGGAGCTCGCCGCGCCGCGCTGGCGCGGGCAGCACATCGCGATGGGCACCAACGTCGACTGCTACCAGCGCGCCGAGGGCCGCTACGAGCTGATGCGCGGCATCCTGGCGGCGCTGCGCGACGCGGCCAACCCGTTCTCGGTCCTCACCAAGGGCACGCTGATCCTGCGCGACCTCGACCTGCTCACCGAGGCGGCCGACCGCGCCGACGTGGGCGCGAGCTTCTCGGTCGGCTTCCTCGACCCCGACGTGTGGCGCTCGGTCGAGCCGGGCACCCCCGACCCGCGCCGCCGCCTGGAGGCGTGCGCGACGCTCAACGCCCACGGCATCGGCTGCGGTGTCCTGATGGCCCCGGTGCTGCCCTACCTCACCGACTCCCCCGCCCAGTTGGAGCGGACGGTCAGGGAGATCGCCGCCGCCGGCGCCACCCATCTCACCCCCATCGTGCTGCACCTGCGCCCCGGCGCCCGGCAGTGGTGGCTGGCCTGGCTCTCCCGCGAGCACCCGCGCCTCGTGCCGCGCTATCTGGAGCTGTACGGTCGCGGCGCCTACGCGCCCAAGGCCTACCAGGAACGCGTCACGACCCAGATCAGGGACCTCGCCACCCGCTTCGGCATCGGCCGCGCCACTCCGGCCAGGGCCCGCCGCCTCCCGCCGCCGCCACCGCCTTCTCCCCAGCAGCTCACTCTGCTGTGACCCCTGGGCAGCGGGATGGGTGGGGCCTGAGCTTTTCGCGTTCTGGACTCGTACCAAATTGATGGTATGTCGCGTTTTGGTGGAGTAGGGGTATTACGGGGTTAGTGCGTTATATGAGGCGCACTGTCCGTACAGGGGGGACACCATGTCTGACATGAAGAAGAAACCCAGCGCGAAGTCCGGCAAGGCGAAGAAGCAGGCCCTCAAGGCGAACCGGCAGGACAAGGAGATGAAGAAGGAGGCCGCGAAGCCTGAAGAGGCGTAACGACTGGGCACTGGCGAGGCAGCCGGGCCGTCCACATCCCGGCTGCCCTGTCAGATTCGTCTGAAAAGTGTTGACTTCGCAAGCAACGTTATCCCGCCATATGGCGTCTAAAGATCATAGAAGTGGATAGCGCCACGGGGATGAACGGCGCAAACCACTCGAACTCGGTAAGGGCCGACGGGGGGCGACTCCTACCGCCGGCCTCGCCGATCCATCACGTTGTCAACCGGCGGGGGGACGTTCCAGGTGCGGACATGGGCGCGTAAGGGCAAGTCAGCGGCGGCCCGGGTGTACAGGGGTTACAACCGGCGCAGGGCGCGCAAGGCGCCCCCGCCGTCGACGCGGGAGATCAAGATCCTCCTGCTCCACGCCAACGGCATGGGCGGCACCATCAGGACCGTCTTCAACCTCGCCGGCCAGCTGGCCGAACGGCACGACGTGGAGATCGTGTCGATCCTGCGGGAGGACGAGGAGCCGTTCTTCCCGCTGGACCCGCGGGTGCGGGTGCGCTATCTGGACGACCGGCTGACGCCCGGCTCCGACCCGGTGCGGGCCATGCTGTCGAAGCTGCCGAGCAGGCTGATCCCGCAGGACGAGACCGCCTACCACCGGTTCACCCTGTGGACGGACCTGAAGCTGGCCCGGTTCATCCGCTCGGTCGGCACGGGCGTGCTCATGGCGACCAGGCCGGGGCTCAACCTGGCGGTGGCCCAGTTAGCTCAGCCCAGCGTGATCACGATCGGGCAGGAGCACGTGGCGCTCAAGGTCAAGGACCAGGGCCTGCAGGAGCTGATCAAGTGGCGCTACCGCCGCCTGGACGCGCTCGTCACGCTCACCAAGGCCGATCTGAGCGACTACCGGGCCGCGCTGCCCAAGCCGCCGAAGAAGCTGGTGCGCATCCCGAACGCGGTCCCGCCGATGAACGGCGACCTCGCCAAGGGCGACGCCAAGGTGGCGGTCGCGATGGGCAGGATGACCAAGCTGAAGGGGTTCCACCGGCTGATCAAGGCCTGGGAACAGGTGGCGGCCGCGCACCCCGACTGGACGCTGCGCATCTTCGGCGCCGGCCCGCAGGAGGACAACCTGCGCGAGCAGATCGCCGAGGCCGGCCTGGAGGGCAAGGTGGAGCTGCCGGGCAAGACCGCCGACATCGGCGCCGAGCTGGAGAAGGCGTCCATCCACGTGATGAGCTCCCGCCACGAGGGCTTCTCGCTGACGATCCTGGAGGCGATGGCCAAGGGGGTCGCGATCGTCTCGTTCAACAGCCCGCACGGCCCCAAGGAGATGATCACCGACGGGGTCGACGGGCTGCTGGTCAAGCCTCGCACCGAAGACAACCTGGCGGCCGCCATCATGCGGGTGATCGAGGACGAGCCGCTCCGCCGCCACCTGGCCGCCGGCGGCCTGGAGACCGCCAAGCGCTACGACATCGCCGCCATCGGCGCCCAGTGGGAGGAGCTGATGGACGACCTGCTGGCCCGGCGCACCCGCGTCAGGCTTCCGGCCCCGACAGCTCCACCGGTTCGGCGATGACGTCGACCAGCGCGCCGTTGCGGTAGACGGTGATCGGCAGCGGCCGCCCGATCGCGTCGGCGAACATCAGCCGCTGCAGGCTCTGCGCGTCGCCCACCGGGTTGCGGCCCGCGCTGAGCACCAGATCGCCGGCGCGCAGCCCGGCCCGGCCGGCGGGCGAGCCGGCGATCACCTCCACCACGCGCAGCGCGCCGTCCTGGCCGGTGCGCCGCCGCAGCGCCTCGGGCAGCGGCGCCGGCGAGGTGACCAGCCCCAGGAACGCCCGCCGCACCCGCCCGTCGCGGATGAGCGCGGCGACGATGGCCCGCGTGGTGGCGTTGACCGGCACGGCCAGCCCCACGCCCACGCCGGCCACGGCGGTGTTCACGCCGACCACCCGCGCCCGGGAGTCGGCCAGCGCGCCGCCGGAGTTGCCGGGGCTGAGCGCCGCGTCGGTCTGGATCACGTCCTCGATGAGCCGTACGGCCGAGCCGCTGCGGGCGGGCAGCGACCGGCCCAGCCCCGACACCACGCCCGCCGTAACCGATCCGGTGAGCCCGAGCGGGTTGCCGACGGCGACCACGAGCTGGCCGACGACGAGCTCGTCGGCCTGACCGAGCTCGGCGGGCTCGGGAGCGGGCACCCCGGAGCGGATCACGGCCAGGTCGGACAGCGGGTCGCGGCCGATCACGGTGAACGGGCCGGAACTGCCGTCGGCGTAGGCCACGGTGCCGGACCGGGCGGAGCCGACCACGTGCGCGTTCGTCAGCAGGAACCCGTCGCGGGTGAACACCACGGCGGAACCGCTCCCCCGCCCGGCGCGGACACTGGCGACCTTGGGCAGCAGCTCGGCCGCCACCGAAGAGACGATCTGCGAGTAGGAGTCCACGGGGAGCCTCCCGACATGACGGCCGGCGATGTGATTACATCATTACCCATCACGTCAAGCCACGCTCAAAGGGCGATCCAGTCGGTCACCACGTTGGTGCCGCTGCTGGGGCTGCACTGCAGCCGGAACGCCTGCGACGGCGCGGGCCTGAACACGAAGCAGCCCGACTCGTCGATCGCCGACTCCACCACCGCGCCGGTGACCAGGTGCGTGTAGGCGGTGCCCGGCCGGGCCGGCACCACCTGCCCCATCAGCGCCTCCCTGCCGACCTCCAGCTCGATCGTCACCTCGCCGGTGGCGAAGATGAGCGCCCGCAACGGCACGTGCTCCGCGCCCCGCGTCGGCGACAGCTCCTCCCGCTCCGCCGCCGAGTCGTAGGTCAGCGACGCCAGTTCGGCGTCGACGTCGTGCCAGGTGAAGATCGCCTTTCCGGCCGCCACGAACTCGGGCGGCACCTCGCGGGCCGCCTCATCGGCCCGTCTGAGCGCGGCGAGCAACCTGTCTTCGTCCTTCCACCACGGCGTGGCCATGCCTCTCGCCCTCTTCCTGCGTCTCACGTTCGGACCTGATCAGGGCGGCCACCGCCGGAGAGCGGCGCAGCTTGGCCAGGCACCGCGCCCGCGTCGGCCCGATCGCGCCGACGGGCATCGACAGCTTGCCGCTGATCTCCGCGTACGAGGCGGACGGCACCCGCATCAGCATGGCCAGCAGCTCCCTGCAGCGCGCTTCGAGCTGCCGGAAACCGGCCATGAGCGCCGCGTTCCGCTCCGCGTCGAGCAGATCCTGATCCAGCGCCGCCGCCCGCTCGTCCACCAGCGCCTCCTGGTCGACCTGCTGGCTGAGCCGCTGCTGCCGTTCGGCGCCGTGAGCGAGCCTGAGGCACTCGCGCCGGGTGGCGGTGGCCAGCCAGCCGGGCAGCGCCGCGGGCTCACGCAGCCTCGGCAGCTGTTCGACCAGTGACAGCCACACCGTCTGGCCCACGTCGTCGGCGTCGGCCCGGCTCAGCCGGAAAGCCTTGCAGATCGACCAGACCAGGGGCGCGTAACGTTCGACGATCTCGTCCCACGCGTCCTTCTCACCGGCCCTCGCCCTCATCACCAGGGCGACGACCGATGGATCGTCTCGCATGTCCGTGTGCTCCTTTCCGGGCCCGGCCCACCCCGTCAGGGTGAACGCGAATGCGCGGTGCGTCCAGGCGTGACGCTGCAACGGACGATGCGAGCAGTAAAGGGGCATGACGTCTCTTCGCTACTCGGTGACGGCGGTCACCCTGACGGAGCGGCCGGACCGCGCTCTGATACACCGGCCGCTCCTGGAGAAAAATCACCCGTATCAAATCGGGACCACCGGACTCCTACAGGCGTAAGCACCCGCCCGCCAGGCGAGGGGCGGACACCGGGAGCACCGGCGCGGGCACAGGGGCCCCGCGACCGGTGATCCGCGGGCCGGAGCGCGCCATCAGGCCTGCCCGCACGGGAACAACGCCCTGCCCACTCCCTGCAGATCCTGCGCCGAGGCGAGCACGGCCGCCCTGGCGTCCTGCGCCGACTCCCCCGTACGCGCCATCCGGTCCGCGATCAGCCCCGCGACCAGCGGCGCCGCGAACGAGGTGCCGTCCCAGCGGGCCATGCCGGCGAAGTTCTGCACGGCCGGCCGCTTCGGCGGCTCCTGGTAGGTGTACTCCCCGGTGGCGTAGGCGTTGACGTGCCCCTCGCCGAGCGCGTACACGTCCACCCACGGACCGTAGTTGCTGAACCAGGCGCGGTGCGTCTGGTCGGGTCCGAGCGCGCCGACCGACACGGCCCAGTCGTAGGCGGCCGGGTAGAACGGCCGGTCGGTGGCGTCGTTGCCGGCCGCGGCGACCAGCACGACGTCCGGATGGTCCTGCTGGAACAGCTCGAACCCGATCGACGACCAGTTGTCGCGGGTGTACGTGCCGGCCGAGAGGTTGATCACTTCGGGCGCCGGCGACTGGGCCACCAGGTCCTCCAGCTTGCCGACCATCACGTCCTCCAGCTCGGCGCCGGAGGTGGAGAAGTGGTCGGCGACGGACACGCGCGCCGTGGGCGCCTGGCACTTGGCCACCCCGGCCACGAACGTGCCGTGCCCGCGGAAGGCGGGGATGATCGGCAGCCCGCTGATCGGCGAGGGCGGGCCCAGCGGCTCGGGGTCGCCGCTGACGCCGCCCAGCCAGGGGTACACGGCCGGGTCGAGCTGCAGCCAGCCGGTGTCGCACACGCCGATGGTCACCTCCCGCACCTCCTCGCCGGCCTCGCACGGCGGCGGCCACGGCACCCCCGGATCACCCGGCGGCACCTCGGGCTCGGTGCCGGGACACAGCCGGGAGATGTGCATGACGTGCACCGGCGAGGCGATGGGCGCGCGCTCCCGCGTGGCCTCGCCCGCGTGGCCGGGCCGCCGGTCGAGCGGGCGCGCGCCGGTGCCGAGCCGCTGCTCGATGCGGGCCAGCGCCTCGGGTACGGTCATCGTGCCGCCCTCGATCCCCTCCAGCGACAGCACCGACAGCTCGCCCCGGCCGCGCCGGTCGAGCTGCCTCAGCCCTGGCGGCAGCGCCTCGGCGATCCGCCCGACGTCCCCGCGTCGTGCCAGCAGACGGCCCGCCTCATAGAGGTAGTCGACCTCCCCGGCCGGCGTGTAGGCCACCGTCACCTCGATCCCCCGTGAGGCGAAGGCGTCCTTGATGATCCGGAACTGAGCGTCGAACACCGCGTCCATGTATGGCCTCTCCCCAGGCGTCGCATAGGTGGCTCTGGCGGTCGGTTTCCCCCTCCTATATCGGCGCGGGCTTGCGGGTGATACACGTGATCCTCCAGAGTCGAAGAATGCCGGCGGATTCCGAACTCCCCCGAACGGACGCGGCCGGCCTGCCGCCGCTGGCCCTGTCGCGCCCGCACGAGGCTCTCGGCAAGGCCCGTGACCTGCTCGCCACCGGGCCGCCGCCGCTGGAGGCGTCCTTCGCCCGCCAGGCCGTCGGGATCGTGCTGCGCGAGTTCGGCGACATCGAGGCGGCGGTGCGGGAGCTGGAGACGGCCCGCCGGCTGGCCCGCCGGTCCGGGTCGGCCGAGCGGGAGGCCGACGTGCGGGCGACGCTGGGCGTCGCGCTCGCCTTCGCGGGCCGTACGACCGCCGCGCGCAACACCCTCAACGCGGCCGTCCGCCAGTCCACCGGCCATCTGCGCGGGCGCATCCTGCTGCGCCGGGGCGGCGTGCTGGCCACCCTGGGCCACCACCGCGACGCCCTGGCCGACCTGAACAGCGCCGTCACCGCGCTGCGGGCGGCGGGCGACCCGATCTGGGAGGCGCGGGCCCGCACCGAGCGCGCCACCTGCGACCTCGCGCTCGGCGGCCTGAGCAGGGCCGCCACCGACCTGAGCAGGGCGGAGGAGCTGTTCAACGCGAACGGCCAGGAGCTGGAGTCGGCCGACGCGATCGTGCACCGCGGCGTGCTCGCGCTGCGCATCGGCGACCTGCCCGCCGCGCTCCACTGCTTCGACCAGGCCGCCGAACGGTTCGGCAAGCTCGGGCTCCCCGACCCCACGCTGTCCGTCCAGCGCTGCGCTGCCCTGCTCGCCGCCGGCCTGCCCCGGGACGCGCTGGACGAGGCGCACACCGCGCTGGACCAGCTCGAACGCAGCCACGGCCAGGCCACCAAGAAGGCCGAACTGGAGCTGGCCGCCGCGGGCTGCGCGCTGGCCGCCGGACAGAGCGACGCCGCGCTGCGCCACGCCACCCGCGCCGCGGACCTCTTCGACCACCAGCGCCGCCGCTGGTGGCGCGCACACGCCCGCCTGGTCAAACTACGCGCCCAGGTCGCCGCGACACCCCCCATCACCGACCCCCGACGGTCAGCCGAGCAGCCCCACTCCACCAGTACGGAGCGGCACCACGCGGCCGACGCGGAGCCGCGACGCGGAGCCGGCACGAACCCGCAACGCGTAGCTGACACAGAGCTGCAACGCGCGGCCGGCGCGGACCCGCACCGCACGGCAGATGACCGGCCAGCGGGCGCGGACACGCACCGCGCGACCGAGCACCACCCAGCGAGCGCGGACACCCACCGCGCGACCGATCACCACCCAGCCGTCACAGACCCGCGACGCGGAGGCGAGGGGGACGGGGTGGAGTTGTTGCGGGAGGCCGCGCGGTGCGCTCGTGAGCTGGCCGCGTTGTCCTCGCCCGATGTGCCGCTGGCTCATCTGATCGCCGGGCGGCTGGCGCTCGCGTTAGGGCGCACCGCCGTGGCGCGCACGCATCTGGCCGCCGCCGCTCGCGGGCGCCGCCATGGCCCGGCGCTGTCGCGGGCCGTCGCCTGGCTGGCCGAGGCGCTGCGCGCCGAGGCCGAGCACGACCCGGCACGGCTGATGCGGGCCTGCAGGCGCGGCCTGGACGTGCTCGACCAGCACCGGGCCACGCTGGGCTCCAGCGAGCTGCGCGCCCAGGCCAGCGCCCACGGCGCCGAGCTGGCCGCGCTCGGCCAGCGCCACGCCCTGCGGCTGGACCGTCCCCGCCTGCTGCTGGCCTGGAGCGAACGCTGGCGGGCCACCGCGCTCGCCGTCCCCTCCGTACGACCGCCCGACGACGAGCGCCTGCAGGCCGACCTGGCCGCGATCCGCGCCGTCACCGACCGGCTGGCGCAGGCCCGCGCCCAAGGGCTGCCCACCGCGCACCTCGCGGCCGAGCAGCTGCGGCTGGAGCGCGCCGCGCGCTCCCGCGCCCTGCACGCCCCCGGCCAGGACGCGGACGCCACGACCGGTTGCGACGTGCCGGCGTTGCTCGCCGAGCTGGGCGGGGACCGCCTGCTGGAGCTGGTCGACGTGGACGGCCGGCTGCACGTGCTGGTCTGCGGCTCCGGCACGGTGCGCCGCTTCCCCGCGGGGGACACCGAGGAGGCCGCGCGCCACATCGACCTCGCCCGCTTCGGCCTGTCCAGGCTGGCGCACGGCCGATCCACGCTCAGCCCGGCCGACCTGCTCGCCCAGGTGGAGAAGAGCGGCCGCGCGCTGCAGGAGGCGCTGCTCGGCGACGCCGCGCACCACCTCGGCGACGGCGAGGTGGTGATCGTCCCGCCGGGCCGGCTGCACGCGGTGCCCTGGGCCCTGCTGCCGGCCCTGCGCGAGCGCACGGTGAGCGTCGCCCCCTCGGCGGGCACCTGGCTGCGCGCCCGCCGCGCCGGCTCGCCCTCCACCGGCCGGGTGGTGCTGGTACGCGGTCCCGGCCTGCGCTCAGACGGCGCCGAGATACGCCACATCGCCCCCGAGTACCCCGGCCGGGTCGTGCTCGGCGACGGAACGGCCACCGTGGCCGGGATCCTGCGCGCGATGGACGGCGCCCGGCTCGCCCACGTGGCCGCGCACGGCACCTTCCGCGCCGACAGCCCGCTCTTCTCCGCCCTGAGGGTGGACGACGGGCCGCTGACCGTCTACGACCTGGAGCGGCTGCGGCGCGCGCCCCGCCAGGTGGTGCTGTCGAGCTGCGACTCCGGACTGACCGCGCCCACCGGCGCCGACGAGCTGCTCGGCCTGGCCAGCTCCCTCATCCAGCTCGGCACGACCGGCATCGTCGCCAGCGTGGTCCTGGTCAACGACAACGCCGCGGTGCCGCTCATGGTGGAGCTGCACCGCCGGCTCTCGCGGGGCGCCTGCCTGCCGGCCGCGCTGTGCGAGGCCCGCCGCGCGGCGGCCACCGACCCGGTCGCCACCGCCACCGGCTGGTCCTTCGTCGCCCTCGGCGCCTGCTGACCCGCCCGGCGCGCCGCTCAGCCCAGGGTGCGGGCGAGCAGCACGCCGCCCGCCGCCGCCGCCAGCCCCAGGGCCACGCTCGCCACCGCGTTGGCCACCGCGTGCCGCCCCGCACCCCGCTCGGCCAGCCGCACGGTCTCGTAGCCCAGCGTCGAGTACGTGGTCAGCGCCCCGCAGAACCCGGTGCCCAGCAGCGCCGTCCAGCCGGGACCCACCGGCAGCGCCGCCAGGAACCCCAGCAGCGCCGACCCGGCCACGTTGACCAGCAAGGTCCCCCAGGGGAACATCGAGCCCTGCCTCGCCCGTACCGCCTGATCGACCGCGTAGCGCAGCGGCGCGCCCACGGCGGCGCCGAGCACCACCAGCAGAGCCGTCATCGCCGCACCAGCGCCCGCGTGATCCTCATGCCCGCCCAGGTCGCCGCCACGGCGGCCACCATCGTCCCCGCCAGATAGGCCGCCGCCACCGCCGTCGTCCCGGCCGCCAGCAGGCCGTGCGCCTGCACCGCATACGTGGAGAACGTGGTGAACCCGCCCAGCACCCCGGTCCCGAGGAACGGCCGCGCCAGCCGATGCGCGACCCGCCCCTCCGAGACCACCACCATGAGCACCCCGATCAGCGCGCACCCGGCCAGATTCACCCCGAACGTCGCCCACGGGAACCCGCCCGGCGCCGGGGGCAGCAGCTCTTCGACGGCGAGGCGCGCCAGCGCCCCGGTCGCGCCGCCCGCCGCGATCGCAGCGACATACTCCTTGCCCAACGGCCTCACACTCCTCACCGTGTCGGAACGCGCCGGCGTGGGAACCTCTCCAGAGAAGTCCGACGCAGCACCACGGAGCCCTGTTTGAGTCTCAAGGACGCCGTCGCCATCTTCGCCGGAGCGGTCATCGTCGTCGCCCTCGCCAACAGCACCGACACCACGGCCCCCGCCACCGCGGCCAGCCCGCTCGGCAACACCAGCGGAACTCTACCCGGCCTCGCGCCCATCACCTCCCGCCAGGACAAGGACCGCGCCCGCGCCATCATCGCCAGGCTGAAGGTCAAGGGCCGCGGCCCCAGCACCGGCTACCACCGCGGACGCTACGGCGAGAACTGGGCCGACACCGCCACCGGCGTGCCCTACGCGCGCAACGGCTGCCGCACCCGCGACGACCTGCTGGCCCGAGACGGCCGCAACGTCCGCTACCGCGAGGGGTCCACCTGCGAGGTGATCGCCATGGACCTGGACGACCCGTACACCGGCCAGCGCATCGGCTGGTCCAAGAGGGACGCGGGCGCGGTCCAGGTCGACCACGTGGTGCCGCTCGCCTACGCCTGGCGGATGGGCGCCTCGCGGTGGGCCGGGGGCAAGCGCGTCGACTTCGCCAACGACCCGCTCAACCTGCTGCCGGTCAAGGGCGCCGCCAACGAGCAGAAGGACGCCTCAGGACCGGCGAGCTGGCTGCCGCCGCAGCGCCGCGTGCGCTGCGCGTACGTGACGCGCTTCGCCCAGGTGGCCGTCAAGTATGCCGTGCCCGTCACCCGCGCCGACAAGAAGGCGATGCTCGCCCAGTGCCGTTGAAGGGGCCGTTCAGCGGGGGTCGGCCCAGGTGAAGCCGTTGCCGAAGGTGAGCTCCGCCAGCACCTTCTGGCCGGCGACGTTGGGGTGGAAGTAGTCCCACCGGCTCACCTGCTTGAGCGTGAACGGGTAGGAGAACACCGCGCCCCGGTCGGTGCGGCACCACAGGCGCGCGGCGCACACCTCGGCGGCCTCCCGGTTGTAGTCGATGACCCGTTCGCGCACGTGGGTCCGCCGCAGCACGTCGGCCTTCGCGGTGGAGGTGGGCCTGGCCAGCATCGACGGGCAGATCCGCCCGACCCGCCACACCCCGCGCGCCACGGCCTGGTCCTTGGCCACCCGCCACAGCCGGTGCACGTCGGGGATGCTCGCGACCAGCACCCGCACCCCCGGCACGCCCGCCCGCAGCTCGTTGAGCGCCTGCTCCAGCCGCTGACGGTAGACCGCCACCGGCGTCATCTGCCGCTCCGAGGCGGTGCACGCGTCCTGCGCCCCGATCAGCACGGTCACGTAGTCGGCCCGCGCCGCCACCGCCTTGCGCACCTGCCCGAGCAGGTCGGCGCTGGTGGAGCCGGGCACCGCGTAGTTCTTCGGCGCGAGACCCGGGCCGAGCGCCGCCAGCCGCCCGTAGTGGCTGTCCACGGCGGCGTTCCGGCCGGACGACCAGGACCGGGACCGGCATGAGATGAAGAACCCGCAACTGTTGTAACCGGACGAGATCGAGTCGCCGAGCGCCGCCATCACCCGCGGCACGGGCTCCCCGGGCGTCGTCGCACGAGCCACACCCGACGCCGCCAGCACCCCCGCCACCGCCAGCACCGGCACCACCTTGATGATCATGCACTCACGGTAGGCAGATGATCACCACGCGTCCATCACCTGGGGGTCACGCCTGCCATGTCAGGACCAACTCGCTATCGGCGCTTGACGAAGGGACCGTAACCGGCCGTTCACGGGGGTCCAAGTCGAACACGTTCAGTTCCCGCATAGAGTGTCTCAAGTGAGTGTCGCGCTCGGAACAACCCGCCCGCTACCGGTTCGCACGACCCCTGTACGCGACCCCGGTAACCTGATCGTCAGCCTGCCCATGACGGCGCCCTACGCGTGGATCAGGCACGGCGAAGGGCTCGTCGGCTGGGGTGAGGCGGCGCGCGCCGACGTCCCGCCGGGTCCCGGCCGGTTCGCCTGGGCGCGCGAGTGGCTGGCGACCGTCTTCGACGGCGCGCTCGTCGACGACTCGGTGCGCTCCCCCGGCAGCGGCCCGGTCGCGTTCGGCACCTTCACCTTCGACGAGAACTCTCCCGGCTCCACCCTGGTCGTCCCCCAGGCGGTGCTGGCCCGCAAGGACGGGCGGGCCTGGCTGACCACGATCGGCGACCAGCACCTGGAGACGTTCACCCCGCTCGCCGACCCGGGCCGGATCAGCTACGGCGACGGCAGCCTCACCGCCCCCGAGTGGGAGCACGTGGTGGCCCGCGCCGCCCGCCGCATCCGCCAGGGCGAGCTGGAGAAGGTCGTGCTCGCCCGCGACCTGCTGGCCACCGCCGAGCAGCCGATCGACATCCGGCTCCTGCTGCTGCGCCTGGCCCGCCGCTACCCCGAGTGCTACGCGTTCTCGGTGGCCGGGCTGGTCGGCGCCACCCCCGAGCTGCTGATCCGGCGCACCGGCCAGGAGATCGAGTCCCTGGTGCTGGCCGGCACCACGCCGCGCGGCACCGGCCCGGCCGACGACCTGGCCCGCGGCGAGGCGCTGCTCGCCTCCGCCAAGGACCGCCACGAGCACGAATGCGCGATCTCCTCGGTCCGCCAGGCGCTCGCTCCGCTCTGCTCCTCGCTGCGCACGCCCGACGAGCCGGAGCTGCTCGTGCTGCCCAACGTGCAACACCTGGCCAGCCACGTGACGGGCCGGCTGGCCGACGGCGCTTCCGTGCTGGACGTGGTGGCCGCCATGCACCCGACGGCGGCCGTCGGCGGCACCCCGACGGCCACGGCCATCGAGGTCATCCGCGAGCTGGAGGGCATGGACCGGGCCGGTTACGCGGGCCCTGTCGGCTGGATCGACGCCCACGGCGACGGCGAGTGGGGCATCGCGCTGCGCTCCGGCATCGTCGAGGGCCGCCGCGCCCGCCTGTTCGCCGGCGGCGGCATCATGGGCGACTCCGACCCGGCGGCCGAGCTGGCCGAGGCCCAGGCGAAGTTCCGCGTCATGCAGTACGCCCTCGAAGGCTGACCGGGCCGCTCAGCCCGGCAGGTGCACCGGCTCGCCGGGCGTCACGCGCGCCCGCCCCGCCGTCAGCGTCGCCAGCCAGTCGGTGAACCCCGCCACCTCGTCCTCGCCCACGGCCACCGCGAACTCCACCGCCTGCCCGTAGGTCACCTCGCGCACCGGATGACGTGAGGCCCGCAGGTCGTTCTCCACCCGACCCGCCTGGTCGTGCGCCACCGACACCAGCATCAGCCTGGCCGGCACCATCCGCACCGGATCGGCCCGGTCGAGCGTCTCGGTCACCGCCGACCCGTACGCGCGCACCAGCCCGCCAGCGCCGAGCAGCGTGCCGCCGAAATAGCGCGTGACCACCGCGACCACGCGGTCGAACCCGCGTCCCACCAGCGCCTGCACCATCGGCGTGCCGGCCGTGCCGCCGGGCTCGCCGTCGTCGTCTCCCTTGCGCTCCTGCCCGACCACGTACGCCGTGCAGTTGTGGGTGGCCGACGGATGCAGCCGCCGCCGCTCGGCGATGAACTCCGCCGCCCGCGCCGTCGTCCCGGCCGGGGCGATCGCGCAGACGAAGCGCGAGCGCCTGGCCTCGGTCTCGTGCTCGATGGGGCTTTTCAGGGTGAGGTACGAGGACACGCCTCCCAGGCTAGGGCCCGCGGTTGCCATCCTTGAACCGTATGATGTACGGTACAGCGTACTGAATGACTGGAGGCTCACGCTTGACCGACATCCGCCCGTACCGTCTGGAAACCCCGCAGGCCGACCTCGACGACCTGCACGCCCGCCTCGACCGGGTGCGCTGGCCCGACGAGGTGCCCGGGCAGGGCTGGCGCCTCGGCGTCCCGCTCGCCCACCTGAAGGACCTCGTCACCCGCTGGCGCCACCACGACTGGGCGGCCGCCTGCGCGGAGCTCAACCGCCACGACCAGTTCGTCACCGAGATCGACGGCCAGCGGATCCACTTCCTCCACGTGCGAAGCGCCGACCCCGACGCGCTCCCGCTGCTCGTCACCCACGGCTGGCCCAGCTCACCGTTCGAGTACCTCGACGTCATCGAGCCGCTCAGCCGCGACTTCCACCTCGTCATCCCGTCCCTGCCCGGCTACGGCCTGTCCGGGCCCACCACCGAGCTGGGCTGGGGCTCCACCCGCGTCGCCCGCGCCTGGCTGGAGCTCATGACCCGCCTCGGCTACGAGCGCTTCGGCGTCCAGGGCGGCGACTGGGGCACCTGGATCTCCCGCGAGACCGGCGTCCTGGCCCCCGAACGGGTCGTCGGCATGCACGGCAACGGCATCATCTGCTTCCCGATCGGCGCCCCCGGCGAGCTGGACGACCTCACCGCCGCCGAGCGGGAGCGGCTCGCCTTCCGCGAGCGCTACATGAGCGAGCAGTACGGTTACAAGCTCATCCAGTCGGCCAGGCCGCAGACCTTCGCCTACGGCATGGCCGACTCCCCCGTCGCCCTGCTCGCCTGGTTCGCCGGCGTCTACCACGAGTGGAGCGACGGCGGGATCGACCCCGGCCACCTGCTCACCACCACGACGCTCTACTGGCTGACCAACACCGCCGGCTCGGCCGCCCGCTCGTTCGTCGAGACGCCCGACACCGAGCAGGACACCTCCGTGGAGTGGGAGCTCAAGCCGGCCACCGTGCCGACCTCCGTCTCCGTCTTCCCGAAGGACATCCTGCGGCCGATCCGCCGCTTCGCCGAGCGCGACAACGCCATCGTCGGCTGGGTCGAGCACGACCGCGGCGGCACCTTCGCCGCCCTGGAGCGGCCGGACGCGTTCGTGGCCGACGTGCGGGAGTTCTTCGCCACGTTGCGCCGGCCGGGCGCCTTTACGATGTAGATTTCAGTCGCGTTCGAGTTCGTGGGCCAGTTCCTTCAGCTCCGCCTCCCCGGCCATCAGCGAGGTCAGCTTCTCCCTGGTGATGTCCGCCTTGGCGAACTCCCCCAGGCTCGTGCCCCGGTTGAGCAGGAGGAACCGGTCCCCCACGGGGTAGGCGTGGTGCGGGTTGTGGGTGATGAACACCACCCCCAGCCCGCGGTCGCGGGCCCTGGCGATGTAGCGCAGCACCACCCCGGCCTGCTTCACGCCGAGCGCGGAGGTCGGCTCGTCGAGGATGAGCACGCGCGCGCCGAAGTACACCGCGCGCGCGATCGCCACCGACTGCCGCTCGCCGCCGGACAGGGTGCCGACCGGCTGGTCCACGTCCCGGACGTCGATCCCCATCGCCCGCAGCTCGTCCCGCGCCACCCGCCTGGCCCTGGCCACGTCGAAGCCCAGGCCCTTGCGGGGCTCGGAGCCGAGGAAGAAGTTCCGCCACACCGACATCAGCGGGATCATCGCCAGGTCCTGGTAGACGGTGGCGATGCCGCGGTCGAGCGCGTCGCGGGGGCTGCCGAACCGGGTCTCGGCGCCGTCCACCAGCAGCGACCCGGCGTCGTGCTGGTGGACCCCGGCGAGGATCTTGATGAGCGTGGACTTGCCGGCGCCGTTGTCGCCGAGCACGCAGGTGACGTGGCCGGCCTCCACCGACATCGACACCTCGCGCAGCGCCAGCACCGAGCCGAACGACTTGCCGATGCCCTTCGTCTGGAGGATCAATGCTTCACCTCCTCGGCGTAGCGGCGGACCAGGCGGTTGGCGAGCGTGGCGAGCAGCAGCATCGCGCCCAGGAAGAACATGAACCAGTCGGCGTCCCAGCCCAGGAAGACGATGCCCTTGTCCGCCATGCCGAAGATCACGGCCCCTATCGCCGCCCCGATCGCGGACCCGTACCCGCCCGTGAGCAGGCAGCCGCCGATCACCGCCGCGATGATGTAGATGAACTCCTGCCCGATGCCGACGTTGGCCTGCACGGACGTGTAGCGCAGCGCCAGGATCGAGCCGACCAGCCAGGCCGCGAACGCCGTCGTCATGAACAGCGCGATCTTCGTACGGGCGGCCGGCACCCCGACCGCGCGGGCGGCCTGCTCGCCACCACCCACCGCGAAGATCCAGTTGCCCTGCCGGGAGCGCATGAGCACCCAGGTGGCGACCGCGGTGACCAGCAGCCACCACAGGATCGCCACCCGGAACGAGGCGCCGCCGATCTGGATCGTGCCCGCGAAGACCATGTGCGCGCTGTCGAACCCCCAGGCCGTGCGCAGGCCGCTGACCTGCACGGTGCCGGTGAGCGCCTTGGTGACGCCCAGGTTCACGCCCTGCAGCATGAGGAACGTGCCGAGCGTCACGATGAAGCTCGGCAGCCTGGTCCTGGTCACGATCAACCCGTTGAACAGGCCGACGGCGAGCGCCACGACCAGGCCGACGAGCATGGCCGCCCAGACGTTCATGCCGTAGCGGGTGGCGAGCGTGACCAGGATGAGCCCGGTCGTGCCGGTCATCACGCCCGCCGACAGGTCGAACTCGCCGCCGATCATCAGCAGCGCGATCGCCACCGCCATGATGCCGAGCGTGGCCGCCGGGTCCAGCCAGTTGGCGATGCCCGGCAGGGACCGGAACACCTCCGACTGGCCGGCGAAGAACGCGAACACCACGACCGCCCCGACGACCGCGCCCAGCTCGGGCCGGATCAGCAGGCGGCGCAGCAGCCCGACCTCGGCGACGCGCTCGTCCGCGCGGCCCGCGGTGGCCGTCATCGCGTGCCCGCCTCCGCGAGCTTGGCCACCTGCTCGGCGTTCTCCTTGGTGACGAACCCGGGCCCGGTGTTCACCGGCAGGCCGCCGCCGACGGTGTTCAGGTTGTTCTTGTACAGGTGGAGGAAGGTGATCGGGAGGTAGCCCTGCAGGTACTGCTGCTGGTCCACGGCGAACATGATCTCGTCGGCCTGGATGGCGGCGACCACGTCGGCCGACAGGTCGAAGGTGGCGAGCTTGGCCTGCGAGCCCGAGTCCTTGATCGCGTCCCTGGCGGCCACCGCGACGGCCGGGTTGAGCGCGAGCACGCCGTTGACCGCCTGGTCCGACTGGAGCTTGGCGGTGACCTTCGAGGTGACGTCGGCCAGGTTGCTCACGTCCACCTGGAGCCGCTCGACGGTGCCGCCGAGCGTCTCCTCGGCGCCCTTGCAGCGCTGGTCGAGCCCGATGTTGCCGGCCTCGTGGATCACGCACAGCAGCTTGGTCACCCCGGCGCCCTTGAGCTGCTCGCCCGCGCCGCGCCCGGCCACGTCCTCCGACTGGCCGACGTGCGTGACCGCGCCCAACTCCTTGGACGAGTCCGCCCCCGAGTTGATCGTCACCACGGGGATCTTCGCGGCCACCGCCTTGCCCACGGCCTCGCGCAGCGCGTCGGGGTTGGCCATGGACACCACGATGCCGTCCGCCTTGCCGGACACCGCCTGGTCGATGAGCTGTGACTGCTTGGCGGGGTCGCCGTCGCCCTGGTACGTGACGGTCACGCCGTACTCCTGCCCGGCGGCCTCGGCCCCGTTCTTGACCACGTCCCAGAAGGAGTCTCCGGGGGCGCCGTGGGTGATCACCGCGTAGGTGCCGCCACCGCCGGCGGGGAGCGCCGAGCCGGGTTCGTTCTGCGTATTCTGCTCGGCCGGCGCGGAGCAGGCGGTCAGCGCCAGAGCGCTCACCAGGGCCAGCACGACAGGGGTTCGTCTCATGGAACACCTCCAGAGCGTTGGGCTCGCCCCCGGTTCTACCCCAATATCAACTCTATGTATAGACATGCGGACTAACTGAGCTAGAACGGAATTCTACGTTCCGATAAGCTCGGAGGCATGACCACCGCACCCATGAGCGGCCGCAAGGCCCAGGCCGCGAGGAACGACGAGCTGATCCTCGCGGCCGCCCGCGCCGTCTTCACCGCCGACCCCAACGCCCCCATCGCCGCCGTGGCCGAGCGCGCCGGCGTCGGCATCAGCGCTCTCTACCGGCGTTACCCCAGCAAGGAGGCGCTGCTGCAGAAGCTCTGCGGCGACGGGCTCAAGCGGTACATCGAGGTGGCGCAGCGGGCGGTGGACGACGACGAGGGCGACCCGTGGGAGGTGTTCGCGGCGTACCTGCGCGGCATCGTGGACGCCGACAGCAGCTCGCTGACGATCAGGCTCGCGGGGACGTTCCAGCCGACGGAGGAGCTCTTCGCCGACTCGGCGCGGGCCTCCCGGCTGGCGGTGGAGGCGCACCGGCGGGCCGTCGAGGCCGGGGTGCTCCGGCCCGACGTGACGCCCGCCGACATCGCGCTCCTGTTCGAGCAGCTCGCCTCGGTCAAGCTCGGCGACGAGCGGCGCACCGCCGAGCTCCGCCACCGCTACCTGGCGCTCGTCATCGACTCGCTCCGTCTCCCCCCGGCCCGCCGCGCGCTCCCCGGCCCCGCCCCCGACGACGAGGAGCTCGGACGACGCTGGATCCCCGACTCCTGACGTCCCGGGCCGTCAGGAGTCGGCGAGCTGGGTGGAGAGGATTAGGGTCCGGCGGGCGCGGGCCACGATCGGCGCGTCGACGAAGCGGCCGTCCGGCAGGGCGAAAGCGCCCGCGCCCGCGGCGTCGGCCGCCTGCACGATCTCGGCGGCCCGCGCCGTCTCCTCCGGCGTCGGCCGGAAGGCGGCCCTGATCACCGGGATCTGCCGCGGGTGGATGGCCGTACGCCCGAACATGCCGAGCGCCCGCCCCTCCGCGCACGACGCGGCCAGCCCGGCCTCGTCCCGTACGTCCGGATAGACCGCCATGGGCACCGGCGGCAACCCCGCCGCGGCGGCGGCCAGCACCGCCCGCAGCCGGAGGTGGTCCAGCGCCGGCCCGCCCGTGATGGCCAGCTCGGCCGCCAGGTCCTGCTCGCCGAGCGCGATGCCGTCGACGCACGGGTGGGCGGCGACGGCCCGCGCCTCCAGGATCCCGGCCGCCGACTCCAGCAGCGCGTACGCCCGCACGCCCAGCCGCTCCACCAGGTCGAGCGCGGTCGCCGACTCCACCTTGGGCAGCCGCACGGCGTCGGCCGACCGGCCCAGCTCGTCCAGGTCGTCCAGCCCGCGCTGGGTGGTCAGGTCGTTGACCCGCACGTGCACCGGCGGCCCTCCAGGAGGGCGGGAGCGCAGGTAGCCGGCCGCGTTCGCGCGGGCCTCGTCCTTGCGGGCGGGCGCGACCGCGTCCTCCAGGTCGATGATGACCACGTCGGCGCCGGAGTCGGCCGCCTTGGCGAACCGCTCGGGCCGGTCGCCCGGCACGTACAGCCAGGTGACGGGGATCCTCACGCGATCACCCCGGCCTCGCGCAGCCGGGCGATCTCCCCGGCCGGGTACGCGAGCTCGCCGAGCACGGCGTCGGTGTCGCGCCCGAGACCGCGGCCCGGCCAGCGCACCTCGCCCGGCGTGGCGGACAGCCGGAACAGCACGTTCTGCACGGTGACCGCGCCCAGCTCCTCGTCGGGCACCTCGACGAACGTGTCCAGGGCCGCGTACTGCGGGTCCTCGGCGATGTCGGCGACGTCGTAGACGGGCGCGACCGCGGCCTGCGCCTCCTCGAAGCGGGCGACGACCTCGGCGGCGTCGCGGGCGGCGATCCAGGAGGCGACGGCCTCGTCCAGCTCCTCGACGTGCGCGACGCGCCCGGCGCCGCTGGCGAACCAGGGCTGCTCGACCAGGTCAGGCCGCCCGACCAGGGTCATCACCCGCTCGGCGATCGGCTGGGCGCTGGTGGAGATGGCCAGCCAGCGGCCGTCGCGGGTGCGGTAGGTGTTGCGCGGCGCGTTGCTGGAGGACCGGTTGCCGGTGCGCCTCGGCACCACGCCGAGCGCCTTGTAGGCGGTCATCTGCGGGCCGAGCAGGGCGAGGATGGGCTCGATGATGGCCAGGTCGACGACCTGGCCGCGCCCGGTGTGCTCACGGGCACGCAACGCCACCATGATCGCGTACGCCATGGCGAGGCCCGCGATGCCGTCGGCGAGCGCGAGCGGCGGCAGCGTCGGCGGCCCGTCGGGCTCCCCGGTCATCGCCGCGAACCCGCTCATGGCCTCGGCCAGGGTGCCGAACCCGGGCCGCGCGGCCATCGGCCCGAACTGCCCGAACCCGGTCATCCGCGCCACGATCAGCCGGGGGTTGCGCTCCAGCAGCACCTCGGGCCCGAGCCCCCACCGCTCCAGCGTGCCGGGCCTGAAGTTCTCCACGAGCACGTCGCAGCCGTCGGCGAGGCGGCGCAGGATCTCCTGCCCCTCGGCCCGCGACAGGTCGACGGCGGCGGCGCGCTTGTTGCGCGAGAGCGTCTTCCACCACAGCCCCACCCCGTCGGCCGCGGCCCCGTGACCGCGCGCCGGGTCGCCGCGCCTCGGATGCTCGATCTTGATCACGTCGGCGCCGAAGTCGCCCAGCATCATCGCGGCGGTGGGCCCGGCGAACAGCGTGGCGGCGTCGATGACCCGCAGTCCCGCGAGGCTAGTCATGGGTATGTAACTTATAAGAAATATGTCATAGGTCAACCGGGATTCAAGAGACACTTGGTCCATGACCGCCGACCATCGGCCGCCAATGAGCAAGGCCGACTACGTCTACAGCGTGCTGCTGGAGGAGATCCGCACCGCCCGCATCCCCGGCGGCACCGCGCTGCGCGCCGGCGCGGTCGCCCGCCGGCTCGGCGTCTCCGTCACTCCGGTACGGGAGGCGCTGCGCAGGCTGGAGAAGGACCGCCTGATCAGCTACGAGGCGCACCACGGCGCGACGGTGGTCGAGCTGGGCGACGACGCTCTGGAGGAGTTCTACGGGCTGCGCGCGGTGGTCGAGGGCCTGGGCGCGCGGCTGGCGGCGGCCCGGATCACCGCGGGCGAGCTGGCCTCGCTGCGTGATCTGCACGCGTCGATGGCCCGTGACGCGGAGGCGGGCCGCCACGACCGGCTGGGCGAGCGGAGCAGGGACTTCCACCTGCGCATCACCGACATCGGCGGCCCGGCGTTCCTCGGCCAGCAGGCCAGGGCGGTGCGCAACAGCTTCCCCGTCCCGGCCGCCGCCTCCCAGTGGCTCGACCCCGGACAGGCGCGGCGGCACCTCGACGCGCACGCCGGCGTGCTGGCGGCGCTGGAGCGGGGCGACGGCGAGGCGGCCGAGCGCGTCATGGCCGGCCATGTCCGCGAGGCCGGCGAGTACCGCAGGAAACGCTGACAGGATGGGAAACGTGATCAACGGCATTCTGTTCGACCTGGACGGCACCCTCCTCGACCACCGCACCGCGGCCGACACGGCGATCGGCGCCTGGGTGGCGGAGCGGGCTCCCGGCCACCCCCGGCTCGGCGACGCGCCCGCGCTCTGGGCGGCGCTGGAGGAGCCCCACCTGGCGGCCTGGCACGCGGGCGAGTGCTCCTGGCAGGAGCAGCGGCGCCGCCGCGTCCGGGCGCTCTGCGCCGAGCTCGCCATCGAGGTGCCCGCCGACCTCGACGCGGCCTTCGCCGGGTTCGCCGAGCACTACCGGCGCGGCTGGGTGGCCTTCCCCGACGCGGCGGGCACGCTGGCGGCGCTCGGCGGGTTCCGGCTCGGAGTGCTGACCAACGGCGCCCAGGAGATCCAGGAGGAGAAGGTGCGCGCGATCGGCCTGGACGGGGTGGCCGGCCCGGTGCTGACGGGCGAGGTGCTGGGCGGCTGCTACAAGCCGGCGGCGGCCTGCTACACGGCGGCCGCCGCCGCGCTCGGGCTGCCGCCCGAGGAGGTCCTGCTGGTCGGCGACGACATCGCCAAGGACGTGACGGGGCCGGCGGTCACGGGCATGCGCTCGGTCTGGCTCGACCGCCTCGGCGTCTCCCCGCCCCCGGACGGCTTCCCCCGCATCACGACCCTGGCCGACCTCCCGCCCCTGGTGAACGCTCCCTGACGCCAGCGCCTACCGCTTCTCCACGGCCACCTCCGCGAGGGCGGACGACGCGAGGTCGAAGCCGCCCACGTGCGCGAGGTAGTCGCCGGGGGCGAGGGGGTCGCCCAGGTAGACGCCGCCGGCCCGGTGGACCAGGAGGGCGCCCGCCGCCACGTCCCACGGCTGGGCGCGGGTGCCGTAGACCGCGTCCGCCCAGCCCGCGGCGACGTGCGCCAGGTTGAGCGCGGCGCTGCCGGGCCTGCGCACGGCCGCGAAGGCGTCCACCAGCCGCCCGTAGCGGCGCAGCCCCTCCTCGCCGTCGACCTCAAGGTCCAGCGGCGACGGGTAGCTGCACAGCAGCATCGCCTCGCGGTCGCGCGCCGCGCCCGCGCTGCGGATCGGCGCCCCGTTGCACCAGGCGCCATCGGTCGTGGCGGTGAACTCGTCCTCGCGTACGGGGTCGTACACCACTCCGGCCACCAGCTCGCCCCCGACGGCGGCGGCGATCGACACGCAGAAGAACGGCAGGCCGGCCGCGAAGTTGGCGGTGCCGTCGATGGGGTCGACATACCAGACCAGCTCGCCGGAGCCGGTCGTGCCGCCCTCCTCCCCCACGATCGCGCTGCCGGGGAAACGGCCCTCGATCACGCCCCGGATGGTCTCCTCGGCCGCCTTGTCGTGCTCGGTCACCGGGTCGTGGAAGTCGCGCTTCACGGCCACCTCGGGCCTCGAACGGAACGCCTCGCGCAGCCGCGGCCCCACGGCCCTGGCGGCCTCGGCGGCGGTCTCCAGCAGTGTGGTCGGGTCCATGATCCCCCCAAGAGAAGCAGTCATCACCGACAACCATGGCAGGTCGGGCTCACCCGGCCTGAACCGCCCTCGCACTCCAGGGAAGAGATATTTGTCAGGACATTCTTACCTCGGATAACCTGATCAGCATGACCGCGAACCTGGCGATCGACCTGGATCGATCCAGCCCCGTGCCGCTCTACTTCCAGGTGGCCGAGCAGATCGCCGAGGCCATCCGGCGGGGTGACCTGGCCCCCGGCTCCCGGCTGGACAACGAGATCCTGCTGGCCGACAAGCTCGGCCTGTCGCGGCCCACGATCCGCCAGGCGATCCAGTATCTCGTGGACAAAGGTCTTCTGGTACGCAAGCGCGGCGTCGGCACCCAGGTGGTACACGGCCAGGTCAAGCGGTCGGTGGAGCTGACCAGCCTCTACGACGACCTGCGCCGCTCCGGTCAGGAGCCGGCCACCCAGGTGCTGCGGCTGGAGCCCCGCCTGGTCGAGGAGGAGGTCGCCGGCATCCTCGGCGTCGAGCCGGCCACCGAGGTGCTCTACCTGGAGCGGCTGCGGTTCGCCGCCGGTGAGCCGCTGGCGCTGCTGCACAACTGGCTCCCGATCGGGCTGGCCCCGCTGACCCCGGACGGCCTGGAGAGCCGGGGCCTGTACGAGCTGCTGCGCGGGGCGGGCGTGCGGATGCGGGTGGCCAACCAGCGCATCGGCGCGCGGGCGGCCAGCCAGGCCGAGGCGCGGCTGCTCGCGGAGCGGCGCGGCGCCCCGCTGCTGACCATGGTCCGCACCACCTACGACGACCAGGGCCGCGCCGTCGAGCACGGCTCCCACGTCTACCGCGCCTCCCACTATTCGCTGGAGGTCACGCTCATAGAGCGCTGACCTCGTACGGTTTCGGGATCTATGCCGATTACCCTCAGGGAATCGGGTTCTTCCGGCGAAACACGCCGACCCCCCGCTAGCATCCAGCGTGACAGCGTACGGCGACGCACATGCGCCGTCCGGCCCGCAGCCCGCCGGCCCCTCACACCGGCGAGTCCCCCGGGACGGCGGCGGGACCCCCCTGGCGTCGCGCGACGACGTTCACCGCGAGGGGTCCCATGCACGCATTCCACCTGACGACGAGCGTGCGCGACGACGTCGTGACCGTATCGGTCGGCGGGGAGCTGGACATCGCCTCCAGGGAGCTGCTCCGCGCCCACGTGCTGGAGCTGCTGGACACGATCGCGCGCCCCGCGGAGATCGTCCTGGACCTGGGCGGGCTGGCCTTCATCGACGCGGCGGGCCTGGGCGTGCTCGTCGCCGTCCAGCGGCGCGCACGCCAGTGCGAGGCCGGGCTCACGCTGACGGGCGTGTCGCCCAGGACGTCCGGGCTCATGCGCGTCACCGGTCTGGACGAGCTCTTCGGCACCGCCGGCGCGGAGCGGAACTGACGGCGCGCGCTCAGGCGAGCGCGGCGCGCACCGCCTCCTGCGCGGCGTCCTTCAGCCGCGCGTGGACGAGCGCGTTCGACTCGCGGTCCGTGCGCACCTCCACCACCCGCGGCCCCTCCCCCCGCAGCGCCTTCGGCAGCTCGGAGACGTCCTCCACGAGGGTGTGAGGGGTGCGGGTCGCGGCCGTGACGTAGCCGAGGTCCACCCCGTGCGGGGTGCCGAAGACGCGCTCGAACGGGTCGCGCACGGCAGCCTGCGGCAGCATCGAGAAGATGCCTCCCCCGTCGTTGTTGACCACCACCAGGCACAGGTCCGGGCGCGGCTCGCGGGGGCCGAGCACCAGGCCGTTCTGGTCGTGCAGAAACGACAGGTCGCCGATGAGGCCGTAGGAGGGCCCGTTGTGGCCGAGCGCCGCCCCCATCGCCGTCGACACCAGCCCGTCGATGCCGGACGCGCCCCGGCTGGCCATCACCCTGATGCCGCGCCGCGGCCGCATCGCCTGGTCCAGGTCGCGGATCGGCATCGACGACCCGCAGAACAGCAGCGCCCCGTTCGGCAGCGCGTCGACCAGGTCGCGGGCCAGCCTCGGCTCGCTCAGCCCGGAGGAGTCGAGCACCTCGTCCATCGCCGCCCTGGCCGCCTGGTCGGCCCGCCGCCAGGCGTGCAGCCAGGCGTCGTCGCCGGAGGCCACCGGGATCTCCACCGCCTGGGCCACCTGGGTGGCCGAGCGGGTCGGGTCGGGCCAGCGGTCGAGGTCGGGGGCGACCACGATGTGCTCCGGGGCGCGCGTCAGCCACGACAGCAGCGGGCGCGACAGGCCCGGCCTGCCCAGCGTGACCACCACGTCCGGCGGGTGGGCGTCGGCGAACTCCGGCATGCCGAGCAGGAAGTGGTAGGTGGACACGGCGTGGTCGCCGTAGCGGCCGCCGCCCTGCGGCTCCGACAGCACCGGCCAGCCGGCCATCCCCGCCGCGGCGACGTACCGGCGCACGTTGGGCGCGCCGTCGCCGACCACCAGGACCCCGCGCCTGGTCGGCGGGAGGTGCAGGGCGACCGGCGGCGGCGCGACGCGGACCCGCACCCACGGGCCGTTCGCGTCGCCGCCGAGCGGCTCGCACCAGGAGGTGTCGCCGTCGGGCAGCAGCGGCTCCCTGAACGGCAGGTTGAGGTGGACCGGGCCGGGGTCGCCGGGGCCGAGCGCGCGCTGGTAGGCGCGGCAGGCCAGCGACCGCCAGTAGGCCACCTGGCCGGGCCGGTCCTCGGGCACGCCCAGCTCGGCGAACCAGCGCGTGGCGGTGCCGTACAGCTTGAGCTGGTCGATCGTCTGGTTGGCGCCGGTGCCGCGCAGCTCCGGCGGCCGGTCGGCGGTCAGCACGAGCAGCGGCACGCCGGACTCGGCGGCCTCGATCACCGCCGGGTGGAAGTTGGCCGCGGCCGTGCCCGACGAGCAGATCACCGCCACCGGCCGGTCGGTCCGCTTGGCCAGGCCGAGCGCCAGGAAGGACGCCGACCGCTCGTCGACGCGGACGTGCAGGCGCAGCCTCGACTCGGCGTGCGCGGCCAGCGCCAGCGGCGCCGACCGGGAGCCCGGCGCGATCACGACGTCGGTGAGGCCGCAGCGCACCAGCTCGTCGACCAGGACCGTGGCCAGCGCGGTGGCGGGGTTCACAGTGACGCCTCCTGCATCCGCCGCAGCCACGGCGGAGAATCGATCTCGAATGCCGACAGCCGCCCGGGGTCCACGTCCGGACGGCGCGCGGTGAGCACGCCGCCCTCCGGGACCAGCGAGTCGGCCACCACGTCGCCCTCCAGCAGGGACATCGTGCCGAGCCCGCACGCGTACGGCAGCTCGGGCAGCGCGGCGGCCAGCGCCAGGCCGGCGGCCAGCCCCACGGACGTCTCCACGGCGCTCGACACGACGGCGGGCAGCCCGCACGCCTCCACCACGCGCAGCGCCGCACGCACCCCGCCCAGCGGCTGGACCTTCACCACCGCGATGTCGGCCGCCCCCGCCGCCCTGACCCGGAGCGGGTCCTCGGCGCGGCGGATGGACTCGTCGGCCGCGATCGGCACGTCGCAGGCCCGCCGCACGGCGGCGAGCTCGTCCAGGGTGGCGCAGGGCTGCTCGGCGTACTCCAGGTCGAACCGGTTCAGCTCCTTGAGCCGGCGCACCGCCTGGGAGACGTCCCAGGCGGCGTTGACGTCCACGCGGAGCCTGCCGGACGGGCCGAGCGCGTCGCGCACCGCCTCCACCCTGGCCAGGTCGTCGGCGAAGCGCTGGCCCGGCTCTGCCACCTTGACCTTGGCCGTGCCGCATCCGGAGCGCCGCACCATCGCGTGCGCCTGCTCGGGGCCGACGGCGGGCACGGTGGTGTTGACCGGGACCGTGTCGCGCACCGGCTCGGGCCAGCCCTCGAACGCGGCCTCGCGCGCGCAGGCCAGCCAGCGGGCGCACTCGCGCGGCCCGTACTCGGGGAACGGCGAGAACTCGCCCCATCCGGCGGGCCCTCGCAACAGGACCCCTTCCCTGACGGTCTGACCACGGAACCTGGTGCGCATCGGAATCCGGAACACCACGGGGGAACGCGTCACGACCCTCCCTGCCGCCTTGCCCGTTCTGACGTCACTAACCTTACGAGCATGTGGAGAAACCCGTCGCATCCGGACCGTCCGCTGAACGCGGTCGTGCGGCCCGCAGGCCCCGAGCTGTACGCGGCGGTCCGCGACGCGCTGTCAGGCGAGGGCCCCGCGGTGCTGCCGCTCACCCCCGGGCAGGCCGGCGCCGCCATCGCCGCGCTGCGGCCCACGCACGTCGACGGCGAGCCGCGCGACGGCGGGCACGGGGTGCCGCCTGACGTGGCGGTGGTCATCGCGACCAGCGGCAGCACGGGCGCGCCCAAGGGCGTCATGCTGTCGGCGACGGCGCTGCGCGCCTCGGCGGCGTCCTCCCTGCGGCGGCTGGGGGCGGCCAAGGGCGAGCGGTGGCTGTGCTGCCTGCCCGCTTCGCACGTGTCGGGGCTGCAGGTGCTGGTGCGTTCGCTGCTCGCCGGGAGCGAGCCGATCATGCACGAGCGCTTCGACCCGCGGGCCGTGCTCGGCGCGGGCGCCGACCACGTGTCGCTGGTGCCCACCCAGCTGCACAGGCTGGTCGAGCTGGGAGCCGACCTGTCCGGGTTCCGCACCATCCTGCTGGGGGGCGCGGCGCCGCGTCCCGGCCTGCTCGACGAGGCCCGCGACCTCGGCGCCTCGATCGTGACCACGTACGGGATGAGCGAGACGAGCGGCGGCTGCGTGTACGACGACCGCCCCCTTTACAATGTAGATCTGAAGATCGGCGAGGACGGGCGCATCCTGGTGTCGGGGCCCGTGCTGTTCTCCGGCTACCGCTCCGGCGAGCCCGGCCCGTTCGACGGCGGCTGGTTCGTCACCTCCGACCTGGGCGAGCTGTCCGGCGGCCGGCTGCGGGTGCTGGGCCGGGCCGACGACGTCATCAACACCGGCGGCGAGAAGGTGGTGGCGGGCGCCGTGGCCACCGTGCTGGGCGGCCATCCCGCGATCGCGGACGTGGCCGTGATCGGCAGGCCGGATCCCGAGTGGGGCGAGGTGGTCGTGGCCGCCGTGGTGCCCGCCGACCCTGTGAATCCGCCCACACTCGAGCAGTTGCGCGCCTATTGCGACGACCGGCTGCCGCCGTACGCCGCGCCGCGCGACCTGCGCGTGTTGCCCCGGCTTCCGCTGCTGCCCAACGGCAAACCTGATCTGTTGCGGCTGAAGTCCGGAACCTGATGAAGTGCGGATGCGTCATAGTGGGGAGAAGGAGGGAGCCTTGATGAACCAGTCCCGCAAGACGTGGGCGTCCGCGGCAGTGGTGGGCGTCGTCGTCGCCGGCGGCGTCTGGGTCGCGGCGGCCGCCTCGGCGGGCAGGCTCGACCAGGTCAGGCAGTCGACCCGGGCCGTCGTCGAGCAGGTCAGCCCGCCCCCTTCCGAGCCGACCGACATCGTGGTGTCCACCGGGGTCAACCCCGACCCGGAGGACGTCCTCCAATACTGGACCGACGAGCGCCTGGAAGACGCCCAGCCGATGCCCATGCCGGAGGTCGGGGAGTTCGAGATCGGCGAATAGCGCGATCAGGACCCGCGAGGGCGCGCCGCCGGCCGGGCGGCCCGCCCTTTTTCGCGTCACGGGAACAAATCGCGCCGCATGGCGTTATTGATACTGGTGAGTAGAGCGGCCGGAGCCGGGGCCGCGCCACCACACCCGCCTACATTTCGCTTCCACTCCGTTATGGAGGAGGTGTCCTCATGCCCCGAACCGCTGTGGCCCCAGCCGCCACCCTCGAGCAACTGATTGACCGAGGGCGAGCCCAGGGCCGCCTCTCTCTCGCGGAGCTGCGCGACGCTTTCGCCCAGGCCGGCATCACCCCGGCCGAGGGCCGCTCGATCTTGCGCGAGCTCACCGAGTCAGGGGTGAACCTGGCCGCCGAGAACGAGCCGGCCACCCCGAAGAAGGCCGCAGGACGGCCTGCGAACAAGCCTGAGGCCAAGCGCTCCACCAGGAAGGCTTCGCGCTCAAAGACTACCGACTCCAAGGCCCCGGAGGCAAAGGCCGCCGAGGTGAAGACGGAGATCGACGCGGAGGGTCCCGACGACGCCGCGCTGGAGCCGGAGGAGGCCGAGCTGGAGACCGAGGCGCTCGACCTCGACGACCACCAGTCCGCCATGGGCGACTCGGTGCACACCTACCTGAAGTCCATCGGCCGCCGCACCCTGCTCACCGCCGCCGAGGAGGTCGACCTGGCCCGCCGGATCGAGGCCGGCCTGTACGCGGAGCACAAGCTGGAGAGCGAGCCGGACCTGTCCCCCGAGGACCGCGAGGAGCTGCTCCTCGTGGCGGAGGACGGCAAGGCGGCCAAGGACCACATGCTGGAGGCCAACCTCCGGCTGGTGGTCTCGGTGGCCAAGAAGTACACCGACCGCGGCATGTCGCTGCTGGACGTCGTCCAGGAGGGCAACCTCGGCCTGATCAGGGCCGTGGAGAAGTTCGACTACACCAAGGGCTTCAAGTTCTCCACCTACGCCATGTGGTGGATCCGCCAGGCGATCCAGCGCGGCTTCGCCGACTCGGCCCGCACCATCCGGCTGCCGGTGCACGTGCTGGAGATGCTCTCCAAGCTGTCGCGCGTCGAGCGTGAGATGCACCAGCGGATGGGCCGCGAGCCCACGCCGGAGGAGCTGGCGGTGGAGCTGGACAGGACGCCCGACCAGATCGAGGAGCTGATGCGGACCAGCCGCCAGCCGATCTCGCTCAACGCGACGATCGGCGAGGACGGCGAGACCACGATCGGCGACCTGATCGAGGACGTCGACTCGCCGGAGGCGTCGGAGATCGTCGACCGGCAGCTCCTCGGCGCCCAGCTACGGGGCGTGCTGCAGAACCTGTCGCCGCGCGAGGCGAAGATCATGGCGCTGCGGTTCGGCCTGATCGACGGCAAGCCGCACACACTGGACGAGATCGGCAAGCACCTCGGGCTCACCCGGGAGCGGATCCGGCAGCTGGAGAAGGAGTCGCTGTCGAAGCTGCGCCACCCGAGCAACACCCGCCCGCTGCTCGACTGGGCCAGCTGACCAGGGCCACCGCCCGGGCCCGGCCGGGATGAACCCCGCCTGACCGTACCCGGGCCGGCTGACCCGGCGAACGCGACGAGCCCCGGCCTGCGCCGGGGCTCGTCTGCGTCTTGGCGGCCGGGCCGGGCTCACCGCCCGGTGAGGCCGGTCACCTGGCGGAGGGCACGGGACGGGGCACGCGCGGGATGCCCCACATCCTGTTTTCCTCGCGGAGCGTGCGCAGCCGCTCCACCTCCATGGTCCACATGGCGCCCTTGGGCGTCGCCTTGGCCTTGCGCCGGGCGATGCGGTCGTCGTAGGACTTGACCCCGAACGCCGCCCGCTGCCCCGCCTCGGCCGCGCGCAGCGCCTCGGTCAGCTCCTTGTCGAGCGCCCGGCCCGCGGCCCGCAGCTCGATCTCGTCGGCGTCGGCGGCGCGCAGGTCACGCAGCACCTGCTCCGCCTCCCTGGCCCTGCCGAGCAGCTCGGGGTAGCGCTTGGAGATCTCCAGATCCGCGTGGTAGCGGACCTCGGCCTCGCGGCTCACCCGCGGACGGAAAAACGCCATCGACTCTGCCCTTCACGCTGTCGTTCTTATCAGCGACCAGGGTACGCGCTCCGCGCCCCCGCCCCGTAACCGGTCCGGCGCGGCACTCCGGCGCAGCCTCCTTTACATAGTAAGATGATCACCATGCCCGCCAAGCGACCACCGGTCCCCCTGTCCCGCGAGCGCATCATCGAGGCCGCCCTGCACATCGCCGACAGCCAGGGCCTGCGCAGGCTCACCATGCGCAGGCTCGGCGACGCCCTCCAGGTCGAGGCCATGGCCATCTACCACCACCTGCCGCGCGGCAAGGAGGCGCTGATGGACGCCCTGGCCGAACACGTCACCGCCGTCCACGTCGAGCAGGCGGCGACCTGGCAGGAGACCGCCAGGGCGTGGTGCAGGGCCAGCCGGGAGATGCTGCGCGAGCATCCCGGCGTGCTGGCGCTGGCGCTCACCAAGCCGCCCAAGGGCGCCACCGTCATCGCCATCGGGGAGCAGATCGAGCAGCTCGCCGACGGCGGCCTGCCCGGCGCCGAGGAGGCCGTGCGCACACTGCGGGCCTTCGTCTTCGGCAGCGTCGCGGTCGAGGTGCAGCGCTCGGGCTGGGCCGACCCCGAGGTGGACGAGTGGGTGCGGCGCGACCGCGACGCCGACGCCGACTTCGAACGCGGGCTCGACGCGTTGCTCCGGGGGCTCCAAACCTAGTGTGCGTGTCATGCTTGGCCCGTTATCCTGCATAAGGCACGCTGTGTCGGAGGTCACACTCCAGGGGATCCTCCCTTAACAGTCCAAACGGGCTATGTCGGAACGTGTGACGCACATCGCACACTTGCTGCACACTTACTGGAAAGAGAAACCCGAGCCGCTCCCGACTCCTTGATCGGGGGCCATCCACGAGATATCGGAGGCACGCCGATGTGCCCGCACGACCCGGTCTGTCCGTCTGCCGACGCGCCTGACCGCGAAGCCGCCCGCACCCTGGCCTGCCACCCCGAGCAGGGGTGGAGTCTGCTGTGCAACGGGGTCGTCCTGTTCGAGGACACCGGTGAGCTGCTGCCCGGCGGCACCGCGATCGCTCCGCACCGCCCCGACCCGCTGGTCGGGGCAGCCTGAGCGCACCGCCGACCGGTTACCCGAGATAACGGGTCAGCCAGTCGGCGACCACCTCGCCCACCCGGGCGGGTTCCTTCTTCAGGTCGTGCCCCTCTCCCGGGAGCACCACGAGCCGCGTCGCGTCCGCCGCGTCGGGCACGCCGAACGGGTCCCTGTCACCGTTCACCACCAGCACATCGACTCCGGCGCCGCGCAGCTCGTCCGCCCTGGAACGGTCCGGCTTACCGGGCGGGTGCAGCGGGAACGCCAGGGCCACCACCGCCACCGCCCCGGCCGCCCGCGCGGTCCGGCAGGCGACCCGCGCCCCGTTGCTCCGGCCGCCCTGCACGAGCGGCAGCCCGGGCCACCGGCCGCGCAGCTCGGCCAGCACGGCCAGCCACGCCTCGTCCTGCCGCTCGGCCGATCCGGGCGCCCGCGCCCCCGCCATCCTGAACGCCTGCGTCACCCTGGCCACGGTCACGCCCATGCCGAGGGCCGCCTCGCGGACCGCCAGCAGGTCGGGCGCGTCGACTCCCCCGGCCGACCCGTGCGTCAGCACCAGCAGCAGCCGGCCGCGCTCCTCCTCGTCGACGTCGACCCGCGCCGGCCCCCGGGGAGTCATGATCTCCATGGCAGCACCGTACCTGGGGAGGAGCTCAACATAGCTCCCAGGTCTGATGACGGCGCGCCTCCGGACAGGGCAGGATGTCCTCTATGCAACCGGAGAGGGATGTCCGCGACGAACTGCGGGCGACGATCGACGCCCGCCGCGACCTCGGCCCCGACTACGAGCCCGCTCTTGTCGACTCCCTGGCCGACCGGCTCGACGCGACGATAGCGGCCCGGGTCGAAGCCGAGCTCAAGCGGCGCGGCAAGGAGACCAAGCGCAAGAACGACAGCTCCCGCTCCATGGTGCCGATCGCGCTGGGCTCGATGGGCATCGGCGTCCCGCTGACGGCCATCGCCGCCAGCCAGGCGGGCACCGTGGGGCTGATCGTCGCCTGGCTGTCCATCGTCCTGATCAACATCGCCGCCGCCGGCGCCCTGATGCGCCGCCCCTGACGGCCACCCCCGTCCCCCTCTCCCCCAGACGCGACCCCGGAACTACGGCGAGCCGAGCGGGCCGAAGGCACGCCTTGCGGCGCCCGGCCCATGGGGGTTC
>NZ_JBITHT010000002.1:212711-903066 GCF_044458265.1 Nonomuraea sp. NPDC050478
CCCAAAAAGGGTCTTGACCTGCCGCCAGCGCGCTGATGCGCCGCCCCTGACGGTCAAGGCAAGCCCGGCCACCACGCCCCTGGAACTACGGCGAGCCGAGCGGGCCGAAGGCACGCCTTACGGCGCCCGACCCGTGGGGGTTCCCAAAAAGGGTCTTGACCTGCCGCCAGCGCGCTGATGCGCCGCCCCTGACGGTCAAGGCAAGCCCGGCCACCACGCCCCTGGAACTACGGCGAGCTGAGCGGGCCGAAGGCACGCCTTGCGGCGCCCGACCCGTGGGGGTTCCCGAAAAGGTCTTGACCTGCCGCCGAGAATCGGCCGCCCGCCCCGTCAACCCACAGCGGCGAGCCGCCAACACCCGAAATGGATCACACGGCTGCCCCCACTCCACAACCCAAGCGGACGAGACCGACCACTGACGCGGCCGAAGGGTTCTCACGCGGTCAGCTGCGCACCCTCCACCTCGTCCACCCGTGACCCATCAGGTTCTCATGCGGTCAGCTGCGATCCGCAACCCATGAGAGGGCAGAGCCGGCGCGGCCTGGAGATATTCTCAACCGCAGTTCGCCCGCACTACCCGATGACAGCCGGCACGCACGGTGCATGGGTTGAAAGGGGCGGGTCGGCTCAGGTGTCGCGGTCGTAGCGGAGGCGTACTTCGGCCGCCAGGCCTTCGTCCTGGTGCTCCAGCCCGTACGCCCACACCTGCCCGGCGGCGTCGTCGCGGCCGCGCAGGGGAAGCGTGCGGGCCAGCAGCTCGATCGCCAGCGCGCTCACCTGCGCCTCGCCACCCTGCTCGACGGCCTCGGCGAACTCGGCGCAGGCCATCTCCAGGTGCGCGATGCCGAGCTGCACGCGCAACCGCGCCGCGTCCTCACCGGAGGCGGCGTCCTCCAGCGCGTCGAGCAGCACGTCGGCGGCCTCTCCCGGCTCCTCGCGCCCGATCAGCAGGTCGGCGAGCTGCTGCGCGGCGTGCACCCGCACCTCGACGGCGGGTCCGTCCGGCTCGGCTCCCTCACGCGAGGCTTCCCCGCCGGCCGGGGCGTCGTCCCCGGTCCGATGGCCCGTCTCGATGGCGGCGCGCAGCTCGGCCTCCGCCTCGTCGTAGTCGCCCACCTCGCCGGCCAGCCGGGCCAGCGCCAGGTGCGCGAGCGGCACGTACGAGGGGGTGCCGACGCCGAGCACGGCCTGCCAGGCCCCGCGCGCCTGGTCCAGCCGCCCTTCACGCTCGAACCCCTGGGCGAGGTGGCAGGCGGCTTGGGCGGCGAACTCGGGATGCCCGGTGGCCAGCGCCGTCCTGGCGGCGGCCCGCGCCCCCTCCACGTCGCCCGCCTGGTCGAGCACCACGGCGAGCCCCACGGCGGCCTGCGCCCGATCGGGGCTGCCGGGCTGCGCGGCGAGCTCGGCGAGTATGGCGGCCGCGCCGTCGAGGTCACCGCCTTCGGCCAGGCGGCGGGCGGTGTCGAGCGGCGGGGTCTCCAGCTCTGAGAACGTCAAGAGAGCTCCTTCGGCGACGAACGCCCCGAGCCTAACGAGTTCTCGCGATCATGTCTGCTCGGTTGACCCCATCGGTCTGGCTGACGCCCGATTGGTCCGAAATGCCCCCCTGGAACGCGAACAGGCCCGGCCGCGCAGGGCCGGGCCTGGACCGCCGTTGTCAGTCCTCGTACGCCTCCAGAGGCGGGCAGGAGCACACCAGGTTGCGGTCGCCGTACGCCTGGTCGATCCGCCGCACCGGCACCCAGTACTTGTCCTCGCGCAGCGACGGCACCGGATAGGCCGCCTCGCTCCGCGAGTACGGGTGACTCCACTCGTCGGCGGTCAGCGCCTCCGCGGTGTGCGGGGCGTTCCGCAGGGGGTTGTCGGCCGGGTCGTACTCGCCGGAGGCCACCTTGGCGATCTCCGCGCGGATGGCGACCATCGCGTCCACGAACCGGTCCAGCTCGGCCAGGTCCTCGCTCTCGGTCGGCTCGATCATGAGCGTCCCGGCGACGGGGAAGGACATGGTGGGCGCGTGGAAGCCGTAGTCGATGAGCCGCTTGGCCACGTCGTCGACGGTGACGCCGGTCTCCTTGGTGATCTGCCGCAGGTCGACGATGCACTCGTGGGCGACCAGCCCGCCCCTGCCGGTGTAGAGGACGGGGTAGTGCGGGGCGAGGCCGCGGGCGAGGTAGTTGGCCGACAGGATGGCCTGCTCGGTGGCTGCGGTGAGGCCGTCGCTGCCCATCATCCTGATGTACGCCCACGAGATCGGCAGGATCCCGGCGGAGCCGTACGGAGCGGCAGAGACGGGCCCGACGGGCGAGCCGTCGCGCAGCGGGTGGCCGGGCAGGTAGGGGGCGAGGTGGGCGCGGACGGCGACCGGGCCGACGCCGGGCCCGCCGCCGCCGTGCGGGATGCAGAACGTCTTGTGCAGGTTGAGATGGGAGACGTCGGCGCCGAACTCGCCGGGCTTGGCCAGGCCGACGAGCGCGTTGAGGTTGGCCCCGTCGACGTACACCTGGCCGCCGGCGTCGTGCACCTTGGCGCAGATCTCCGTGACGGTCTCCTCGTAGACGCCGTGCGTCGACGGGTAGGTGACCATGATGGCGGCCAGCCGGTCGCGGTGCTTGCCGATCTTGGCGTCGAGGTCGGCCAGGTCGACGTTGCCGTCGTCGTCGCAGGCCACGACCACGACCCGCATGCCGGCCATGACGGCGCTGGCGGCGTTGGTGCCGTGGGCGGACGACGGGATGAGGCAGACGTCGCGCCCGGTGTCCCCGTTGGCGCGGTGGTAGGCGCGGATGGCCAGCAGCCCGGCGAACTCGCCCTGGGAGCCGGCGTTCGGCTGGATGGAGACCTTGTCGTAGCCGGTGACCTCGGCGAGCCAGTCCTCCAGCGTGCGGATCAGCTCGCCGTAGCCGAGCGCCTGCGCCTCGGGCGCGTACGGGTGGATGCCGGCGAACTCGGGCCAGGTGATGGGCTCCATCTCGGTGGTCGCGTTCAGCTTCATCGTGCAGGAGCCGAGCGGGATCATCGAACGGTCGAGCGCGATGTCCTTGTCCTGGAGCCTGCGCAGGTAGCGCAGCATCGAGGTCTCGCTGTGGTGGGTGTTGAACACCGGGTGGGTGAGGAAGTCCGACTCGCGCAGCAGGGAGGACGGCAGCGCGTCGTCCACGGCGTCCAGAGCGGCGTCCGTGCGCTCGACGCCGAAGGCCGCCCATACCTTGGCGAGCTCGGCGGCGCCGGTCTTCTCGTCGCAGGCGATGGAGACGTGGTCGGCGTCGGCCTGCCACAGGTTGACGCCGCGCTCGGCGGCCGCGGCGACGATGCCGGCGGCCCGGCCGGGGACGCGGGCCAGCACGGTGTCGAAGAACTCGGCGTGCACGACCTCGACGCCGCCCTCGCGCAGCCCCGCGGCGAGCGCGGCGGCGTGCCGGTGCACCCGCCGGGCGATCCGCCGCAGCCCGTCGGGCCCGTGGTAGACGGCGTACATGCCGGCGATCACGGCGAGCAGGACCTGCGCGGTGCAGATGTTGCTCGTGGCCTTCTCGCGGCGGATGTGCTGCTCGCGGGTCTGCAGGGCCAGCCGGTACGCGGCCGCGCCGTCGGCGTCGACCGACACCCCGACCAGGCGGCCGGGCATCTGGCGCTGCAGTCCCTCGCGTACGGACATGTAGGCGGCGTGCGGCCCGCCGTAGCCGAACGACACGCCGAACCGCTGGGAGGAGCCGACGGCGATGTCGGCGCCGAGCTCGCCCGGGGCGGCCAGGAGCGTGAGCGCCAGCAGGTCGGCGGCGGCCACGACCAGCGCGCCGGCCTCGTGCGCCCGCTCGGCCACGGCGCGGAAGTCGCGCAGCCGCCCGGACGCGCCGGGGTACTGGACCAGCACGCCGAAGCATTCGGGCAGGTCGCCGGTCAGGTCGCTCTCGACGAGCTCGATGCCGAGCGGTTCGGCGCGGGTGGCCAGCACGGCCTTGGTCTGCGGCAGCGTGTCGGCGTCCACCACGAACACCGGGCTCTTGGCCTTGCCGGCGCGGCGTGCCAGCGTCATGCCCTCGGCCGCGGCGGTGGCCTCGTCGAGCAGGGACGCCCCGGCGACGGGCAGGCCGGTGAGGTCGGAGACGACGGTCTGGAAGTTCAGCAGCGCCTCCAGCCGGCCCTGCGAGATCTCCGGCTGGTACGGGGTGTAGGCGGTGTACCAGCCCGGGTTCTCCAGGAGGTTGCGGCGGATGACGGCGGGCGTGACCGTGTCGTGGTAGCCGAGGCCGATCATGGAGGTGAGCACCTGGTTGCGGCCGGCGAGGGCGCGCAGTTCGGCGATGGCCTCGGCCTCGCTCGCGGCGGCCGGCAGTTTGAGCCGGTCCTTGGCCCTGATGGCCTCGGGCACGGCCACCGCGACCAGGTCCGCGACCGATTCGAAGCCGACGGCCTCGAGCATGCGCTGCTGCTCGGCCGCTGAGGGCCCGATGTGCCTGCTGGAGAACGGCGGTGCTGACAGGTCGGTCATGGAGATGCCTCCCGAGGCTGTGGAGACCGGCGCTGGGCGCGGGCGTATGCCGGATCTCCCCCTCTGTCATGGCGACCTGAGAGCTTCACCCCGCTACGGGGCTTGCACCGTCGGTGAAGTGCGCCTGGCGGACGCACCTGCTTTCCAGAGTTGCCTCACCCGAGCGGTACGGGCGCCTGAGAGATTCCGGGGAGGGTTGCTCCTTCGGCGCCCCGGCGGTGCCGGGGACTCTCCCGCACGGGGTCGTCAGCATGTCCTAGATTACAGCCTCGACCCGAATTGGGGTGGTACGGGGCGTCACCCGATGCGGCGCGCGCGCCGCCGCCGGGCCAGTTCGTCAGCGGGATGGTCGGCCGGGACGTCGTCCACGACCGCCGCCCGTTCCCCCGGCAGCTCCGCGAGGGATCCTTCGACCTCGCGCCAGACCCGGCCGAGCGCTATGCCGAACACGCCCTGACCGCCCTGGAGAAGGTCGATGACCTCGTCGGCCGAGGTGCACTCGTAGACGCTGACGCCGTCGCTCATCAGCGTGATCTGCGCGAGGTCGGCGACCCCGCGGTCGCGCAGATGCTGGACGGCGGTGCGGATCTGCTGGAGGGAGACTCCGGTGTCGAGGAGCCGCTTGACGACTTTCAGGACCAGGATGTCGCGGAAGCTGTAGAGGCGCTGGGAGCCGGAGCCGTGCGCGGCTCTTATCGTGGGCTCCACCAGGCCCGTGCGCGCCCAGTAGTCGAGCTGCCTGTAGGTGATGCCGGCCGCCGCGCAGGCTGTCGGCCCGCGGTATCCGATGTCGTCCGGCAGCGTGGCAGGCTGCTCGTCGAAGAGCAATCCTTGTTCTCCGGCACGCTGCCGCGCACTCTCGCGCCGCACCGGATCTTCCTGGCCGGCCGTCTTTCCCTCGCCGCTGCTGACCGCCACGCGGACCTCCGGCTTTCTCTCATCCCGTGGCCTCATCTGGGGGTTCGTAAAAGGTCGACCACGGGTTTCACTTGCACCGTAGGACCGTGACCATGCTCAGTCAACGATCCGGCTCGGCGCGTCGTGAAGCGTAAATGCACTGAAATACCTACCCCGCCCGGCCGAAGTCCTCGGGTGAGATCGTGTCAAGGAACTCCCTGAACTTCTCCACCTCGTCCTCCTGGTCGTCGGGGATGATCACACCGGCCTCCTGGACCACCTCCTCGCTGGCGAAGATGCGGGCTCCGGTGCGGAGCGCCAGCGCGATCGAGTCGGAGGGCCGGGCGCTGACCTCCACGCCGTTGGAGAACACGAGGTCGGCGAAGAAGATGCCGTCACGCAGAGCGACGATGTTGACGGCGCGCAGACCCACGCCGAGCGCGCTCAGCACGTCCCTGAAAAGATCGTGGGTGAGCGGCCGGGGCGGCGGCTCGTCGGCCTGTGCCAGCGCTATGGCCGTCGCTTCGGTCATGCCGATCCAGATCGGCAGGAACCGCTCCCCGTGTGCCTCCTTGAGCAGAACGATCGGCTGATTGGTGGGCATTTCTACCCGAACGCCCACTACCTCCATCTGCAACACGGGCTGCTCCATATTCGACTGGCCGGTGGCCCGGCTCAGGTCATCGCTGGTCCGCTTCTGCATTTCAACGTAACACCCGCCGAGCCCTGAATGTCCCGCAGGCCGCTCATCGGCCCAGAACGCCACGAACCCCCGTACGCAGCAGGGCGGCATGGAGGTCGAGCAGGAGTGCCGACAGCTCCCTGGCCGCTTCGTCGGCCTCACCGATCGCGCCGGGCTTGCGGCGTTTGAGTATGGGCGCGACCGTCTGCTCGACCAGACCGGCCTCCCGCTCCGCCGCGGCCTTGACGGCGCGCAGATGACGGGCGTGCAGGCCGAAGCGGGCCAGCCCGCCCACGGCCCGGGCGATCTTCAGCGCTTCCTCGTCGTAGCGCCGGGCGACCGGCGCCAGCAGCCCGTAGTCCTCCAGCTCGGTCAGCGTCTCCTCGTCGAGCCCCGCGGACTCCAGCAGCTCGGCCCGGGTGAGCTTGACCTCCTGCTTGTCGTGCAGCGCGCGGGGACGGCCGAAGCTCTCGGCCATCTTGTCCTTGATCACGCGCAACGGGAGGTAGTGGTCGCGCTGCTCGGTCAGGATGTAACGCAGCTGCTCGACGTGCAGGTGGGTGAACTTGCGGAAGCCGGACGGGGTGCGCTCCGGCTCGATCAGCCCTTCGCCCTCCAGGAAACGGATCTTGGAGATGGTGACGTCGGGGAACTCGCCCTGCAGCAGGGCGAGCACCTCCCCGATGCTCATGTGCGAGCGTGCCGCCTGTGAGCTCATGTGCCGGCGGGGGTCCGCATCAGGAACAGCAGCCGGAACTTGCCGATCTGCACCTCGTCCCCGGAGTGGAGCGGGACCTCCTCGATGCGCTCCCGGTTGACGTAGGTGCCGTTGAGGCTGCCCACGTCGCGCACCGAGAACTGGCCGCCGCGATGGCGGTAGAACTCGACATGACGGCGCGAGACCGTGATGTCGTCGAGGAAGATGTCGCTCTCCGGGTGGCGGCCGGTGGTGGTCAGCTCCTTGTCGAGCCGGAACCGGCTGCCCTGGTTGGGCCCCCTGGTGACGGTGAGCAGCGCCGCGCCCGGCGGGAGCTGCTCCACCAGCGCCCGCTCGGCCAGCAGCATGTCGCCGGTCTCAGCCTCGTACGCCTCTATTCCCGCGACAGAGATCGTCGATGTCGTGTCCCCGGAGACCTCGGGTCTGGTCAGCTGGGTCCCACAACGGGAACAGAAACGGGCATCCTCGGGGTTGGCATGCCCGCACTGCGTGCAGTAGACGCTCGGCATCGATCGGCTCGGCCTCCTACCGCGAAGTCGCGGCAACGGTGCTCGGGGCGCGCCTCGCTTCGCTCTTCACGTTTTGGCGAATGCCGCAACTTACGCTGATCAGCGGCAAAGGTCAAGGCGGGGCGCTGGACGACAGGTTCGGACGCTGACAAAGTTACAACCGCCCCTACCTGAAGGTCCATGCCGCCGCGCGTCTTAACATTACGATCTTGCGGTCCTTCCAGACAAATCGTGGACAGGATCCGGCCTGTTATGGATCATGTCGCCTGCTCGACCACCTGGGCCCAGCGTTCGAGCAGGATCTGCGCGGTGTCGACGTCCGACGCCTCCGCCCACAGGTCGGTCGCCGGTTCGGTGGCGGCGGGCAGGATGAGCACCCAGCTGCCGTCGTCGCCGACCACCCGCACCCCGTCGGTGGTGTCGATCCGGTGACCGTCGCCGCTCGACTCGGCCGCCTCGATGACCGAGCGCATCACCGCCCCCTTCGCCGCCCACTGCGTCGGGATCGTCCGCTTGAGCAGCTTGGCCTCGGGGATCCTGGCGTCGATCTGGCTGAGCGAGAGCCGGGTGCGGGCCACCAGCCCGAGCAGCCTCATGAACGCGGCCAGCCCGTCGATGGCCGGGCTGAACTCGGGCACCACGAAGCCGCCCCGCCCGTCGCCGGCGAAGATCATGCCGGGGTCGCCGGCGGCCGAGGTGAGCGCGTCGACGGCGGTCGAGGTCCACCGCACCTGCACGCCGTGGAAGCGGCACACCTGCTCGGCGACCCGGGTGGTGGTGACGGGCAGCGCCACCTGCCCGCCCCTGCGCTCGGCGGCCACCAGGTCGAGGACCACCAGCAGTGCCCGCTCCTCGCTGATGAGCTGGCCCTGCTCGTCCACCAGCGCGATGCGCTCCCCCACCGGGTCGAACCTGACGCCGAAGGCCGCGCGTGAGGAGCTCACGAGCTCCGACAGCCGCTGCAGGTCGCGCCGGCGCTCGGCGATCGTCTCGGTGGGCGACAGGTCGTCCAGCACCGCGTTGACGGTGAGCACCTCGATCCCGGCCCGGCCCAGCAACCGCGGCAGCACCAGCGAGGAGGTGCCGCCCGCGCAGTCTGCCACCACCTTCATCCCGCGCACGCCGGTCATGTCGACCCGGCCCAGCAGCTCGTGCGAGTAGTCCTCGACCGCCCTGGCCGGAAAGGTCAGCTCGGCGATCTCGCCGGGGAAGGCGCGGCGGAACTCCTGCCGGGAGAAGACCCGCTCAAGCTTGCGCTGGGCGCCGGGGGGCAGGTCGGCGCCGCGGTCGTCCATGATGACGATGTCGACGCTCTGCGGGTCGCCGGCGGTGGTGCGCAGCGTGATGCCGCCGGCGGCGGTGCCCCTGGCGGTGTGGAAGCGCGCCACCGGCAGCGGCGCCGCCTCGAGGTCGTGGACGTTGATCGCGCTGGCGTTGAGCGCGCCGATCACGGCCCGCTTGAGCGCCCTGGCGGCCAGCGAGGAGTCACGCGAGGTGACGACGTACTCGCCCTTCTTCAGCGTGGTGGCGTACGCGCTGGCCAGCCGGACGCAGAGCTCGGGCGTGATCTCGACGTTGACCAGCCCGCTGACCCCGCGCGGGCCGAACAGGCCGCGCTGGCCGCGCGACTCCCAGATGACGCTGGTGTTGACGACCGCGCCGGCCTCGATGGTCTTGAACGGGTAGATCTTGACCCCGCTGGAGACGTACGCCTCGGCCTCGATGACGCACTCGTCGCCGATGATCGCGTTCTCCTCGATGCGGGCGCCGCTCATCACGTCGGTGGCCTTGCCGATCACGCAGCCGCGCAGGTGGGTGCCGGGGCCGAGGTAGACGTTGTCGTGCACGATCGCGCGGTGCAGGAAGGCGCCCTCGCGCACCACCGCGTTGTTGCCGAGCACCGTGTACTCGCGCAGCTCGGCGCCGGCCTCGACCTTGGCGTACTCGCCGACGAACAGCGGCCCCTTGAGCACGGCGTCCGGCTCGACCGAGGCGGAGCCGGCCACCCAGACGCCGGGCGACACCTCGAAGCCGCCGATGTCGAGCCTGACCTTGCCGGACAGGGCGTCGGCCTGGGCCTTGCGGTAGCTGTCGTGGCTGCCGACGTCCTCCCAGTAGCCGTCGGCCACGTAGCCGTAGATGGGGGCGCCGCGCTCCAGCAGCCTGGGGAAGACGTCGGCCGACCAGTCGGCGGGCTCGCCGGTGGGGACGTCGCCCAGCACCTCGGGCTCCATGACGTAGATGCCGGTGTTGACGGTGTCGGAGAAGACCTGGCCCCAGGTGGGCTTCTCCAGGAAGCGCTGCACCCGCCCGGCCTCGTCGACGATGACGATGCCGAACTCGAGCGGGTTCGGCACCCGCTTGAGCCCGATGGTGACGAGCGCCCCCGTGTCGCGGTGGAAGCGGATCATGTCGGTCAGGTCGATGTCGGTGAGCGCGTCGCCGGAGATGACCAGGAAACGGTCGTCACGCAGCCGGGCGGCGGCGTTCTTCACGCTCCCCGCGGTGCCCAGGGGCACGTCCTCGGTCGCGTACTGCAGGCGCATGCCGAGCTCGTCGCCGTCGCCGAAGTAGTTGCGCACCAGCGCGGCCAGGAACTGCACCGTGACCACGGTCTCGGTGATGCCGTGCCGTTTGAGCAGGCGCAGCACATGTTCCATGATCGGACGGTTGACCACGGGGAGCAGGGGTTTGGGCTGGTTGGCCGTCATCGGCCGCAACCGGGTGCCTTCGCCGCCCGCCATGACAACCGCCTTCACCGCTCACTCCTTCGTGGTCGCGGTCACGAGCCGGCGCACCTGTAGCACGTACAACACGCCTGCCCACCAGTAGAGGCCCGTTCCCCACAGCGCGAACGCCCACCCGACGATGCGGGCCACTTCGGCATACCACCCCGTGTGGGAGGCAAGGAAGAGGAGAGGGAAGGCATACATGAGGTTAAACATGGCGGCCTTGCCCAGGAAATGCACCTGAAGTGCCCGATATCCATGCTTGCGGAGTACAGGGAAGGAACAGGCGACGAAGATTTCCCTGGCCAGGATCACGGCCACCAGCCACCACGGGATGATCTCCCGCACCAGCAGCGCCACAATGGTCGCGAACACGTACAACTTGTCCGCGGCCGGGTCGATCAGCCGCCCGAGCCTGCTGGTCTGGTTGAACGCGCGAGCGATCTTCCCGTCGAGCCAGTCGGTGAACCCGGCCACCGCGAGCACCCCGAGTGCCCACCCGTCGGCCCGCGGCCCCAGAGCCAGCCACAGGAACACGGGCACGCCAAGGAGACGCAGGAAGCTCAGCAGGTTGGGAACCGTCCAGATTCGGTCCTCGGCGGAAGTTTCACTCACGCCCCAGACCCTACTGCGCGAACTTCCGGCCCAGCGGGGCCGCATCCGGCCAAGCTCCCGCCGTCAGGCGCGGACGAAGTCGTGCGTGCGGCCGATCTCCGCGAATCCGAGGCGGGCGTAGAACTCCCTGGGCCAGTCGCCCGCGTCGGCCACCAGGAACACCAGCCCGGCCGCCGCGGTGGCCTCCGCCAGGAGTGAGAGCATCAGCGCGCGTGCGTGCCCCCTGCCCCGATGCGGGACGGCGGTCACCAGGTCCTCGATCTGCGCCACGCCGTCATGGACGTACAGGTCGGCGCGGGCGGCGATCTCGCCGCCGGAGCTGCGCACGCCGCGGAACCCGACCCGGCCGGCGCCGCGCAGTCTGGTCTCGGCCCGCCGGGCGAGCTGCTCGACCACCTCGTCGCCGGCGTCCGGCAGCGTCTCGCGCCAGGTCTCGCGCAGCACGGGCAGCAGCACCGCCAGGGAGAGCTCCTCGGCGTGCGGGACGCGGGGCGGGTCGCCGCGGTAGGCCATGAGCACGTTCTCCTCGTGCCGGTAGCCCGCCGCCGCGAACGCGGGCGCGAACTCCCGGCCGAGCCGGTCGTCGAGCACGCACACCATCCGGTGGCCACGCGCCCCCAGCACCTCCTCCGCCGCCGCTAGCACGGCCCGCGGGTCCTCACCGTGCCACACGACGAGCTTGTTGTCGTCGTACGAGGCCGCGTAGCGATCGTCGAGCACCCCGAAGCCACCGGGCACCGGCACCACCCGCGGCGCCCGCCGCCGCGCGAACCCGCGCAGGAACTCCTGCGCCCGCTCCCCGCTCTGTAAGCGTTCCCCGGACATCCCGTCGACTCCGTTCCCCATGGCGCTCCGAGAGCGCGTCACCTCGCCCTGAGGGGGCGCGTCAGGAGGCGGCGCGCGCGGCGTCGACGAAGGCGGCGATCAGCGCCGGGTCCTTGACGCCGGGAGCGGTCTCGACGCCGCTGGAGACGTCGACCCCCCAAGGGCGGGCGGCGGCGATCGCCTCGGCGACGTTGGACGGCGCCAGGCCGCCCGCGAGCAGCCACTGCCCCGAAGAGCGGCCGCGGACGGCCGACCAGTCCCACGGCTCGCCGGAGCCCGCCCGGGGCGCGTCGACGATGAGCATGCTCTCGTCGAAGGCGCCGCACCGCAGGTCGGCCCGCGCGTCGACGGCCCTGATCAGGGTGCGGCCGAGGTCCTTGAGCGCGGTGAAGTCGCCGTGCGGGTGGTGGCCGTGGAGCTGGACGGCCCGCACCCCGGCGGCGAGCGCCGCGGCCCGGACCGTGGCGGGGTCCTCGCCGCGGAAGACGCCCACGGTCAGCACCTCCGGCGGCACCAGGGCCCCCAGCTCGGCGGCCCGCTCGGGCGTGATCCGGCGCGAGCTGCTGGTCAGCACGAAGCCGATGGCGTCGGCGCCGGCCTCGACGGCGGCGGCCACGTGGCCGGGGTCGGTCAGGCCGCAGATCTTCACGTACACAGGAACGAGGTTAGCGGCGGCGGGACGCTCCCGGCGACCACGACCAGATGAGCAGCGCGGTGGCGAGCCCGGACATGACGATCCCGTTGGGCAGGTGGGCGCCGAGCATCTCCCAGGTGAAGTGCTGGCCCATCCCCGCGACGAACAGCGCGAGGCTGGCCAGGGCGGGCCAGCCGGCGCCGCGGCCGGGCCGCCACACGAGCACGGCGAAGACGATCTGCAGGAGCCCGACGAGGTGGACGAGCATCCCGGCCATCACGTGGGGCTCGGCCATCGCCCCGTCGGTGGCGACCGACTGTCCGGCGAGCGAGCCGGCCACGACGAGGCCCGCCGCCTGGGCGATGATCGTCAGCCGCAGCGCGTACAGCAGGCCGGCGTTGACCGGCTTGACGGGGGCCGAGGCGGGCGGGCGCTGGAAGAGATCCGTTTCTGACATGTCCGCAGTCCTTTCGATCGAGGACCAAGGATGCGCGCCGGGCCCGCCGGCGGTCGTCAGCCTGCCGGGCTATCCTGCCCTCCGCCGCGCGGCGGACGTACGGGGCGGAAGGACGCGTCGACGAGGCCGCTGCGGTGCGCGACCACGGCGGCCTGGATGCGGTTGCGCAGGCCGAGCTTCTCCATCGCGGAGGCGACGTGGGTCTTGACGGTGGTGACGCCGACGTGCAGCTCCTCGGCGATCTCGGCGTTGGACAGGCCGGTGCCGACCAGGGCGAGCACCTCGATCTCGCGCTCGGTGAGCCCGCGCGGGGCGGCCCCGGCGGACTGCTCCCCGGCGGCCAGGAAGCGCTCGACGACGCGGCGCAGCACCGAGGGGGCGAGGAGCTGCTCGCCGGCGTGGGCGCGGCGGACGGCGTCGACCATGCGCGCCGGCTCGTCGTCCTTGACCAGGAAGCCGACGGCGCCGGCGCGGAGCGCGGCGTGCACGTTGGCGTCCTCGGCGAAGGTGGTGAGCACCACGATGCGGCTGGCCGGGCGGGCGGCGAGCACCCGTTTGATCGCCTCCAGGCCGTCGACCCTGGGCATGCGCAGGTCCATGAGGATGACGTCGGGCAGGTGGCGCTCGGCCAGCCGGACGGCCTCGGCGCCGTCGTCGGCCTCGGCGACCACCTCCATGTCGCCGTCGGCCTCCAGCAGCATCCGCACGCCCGCCCGGACGAGCACCTGGTCGTCGGCGACCAGGACACGGATCACGAGACGCTCCTGGCCGCGGGCAGGCTGGCGGCGAGCAGCCAGCCGCCGTCCTCGTCGGGACCGGCGCTGAGGGTGCCGCCGAGGGCGCGGACCCGCTCCCGCATGCCCGCCAGCCCGCGCCCGGAGGAGGGCAGGCGCTCGATCGTGGTGGGCGGGCGGCCGTTGTGGATCTCGACGCCGACGCCGTGGCGGTCGGCGCTGACCCGGACGCGGACCTCGGTGCCGGGTCCGGCGTGTTTGAGCACGTTCGTGAGGCCTTCCTGGACGATGCGCGCGGCGGAGGCGCGGGCGACGAGCGGGGCGTGGTCGGTGCCCCGGTCGAGTTCGAGATCCACCGCGAGGCCGGCGGCCGTCATCCGCTCGGCGGACTCGCGGATCACGTCGTTGGGGTCGGCGAGCAGGCCGGGCTGCCGGTCGGGGTCGCGTAAGAGGTCGATCAGGCCGCGCAGGTCCTCCAGCACCTGGTGGCCGGTCTCGCGGATGTCGGTGAGCGCGTCGGCGACCGGGCCGTCGGGGGCGGTGTAGCGGGCGGCGCCGGCCCGCAGCACCATCGCGCCGACGTGGTGGGCGACGATGTCGTGCACGTCGCGGGCGATGCGCTCGCGCTCGGCGAGCTGGTCGGCGCGCATCTGGGCGACGGTGAGCCGGGTGGACTCGCGCACCCGCAGCCGCTCGGCCGCGGCGGCGGCCTGCTTGACCCCGAGGTAGCGGCCGATCGCGACCGGGGTGAGGACGAGCGCGCACACGACGGCGGCGCGGAAGAAGGTGGTCTCGGTGTCCGGGCCGACGACGGCGACCCCGGCCAGCAGGCAGGTGGCCAGGTAGGCGGCGGCCGTCCACCCCCAGGAGGCGACCCGCATGGCGAACACGCCGAGGGCGATGAGGAGCAGCACCAGGCTGGTGCTGACCACCTGGGGGAGGTAGGTGTCGGCGAGGACGACGAGGATGCAGTGGAACAGGAAGACGAGCCCCGGCATGCGCCTGGCCACGCCGAGCGCCAGCCCGGCGGCGACCGCGAGCACGCCCGTCATCCAGGCCGGCTGGGGCCCCGAGTGCCAGCTCGTCCAGGTGCTCAGCATGGTGTAGGCCAGGCCGCCGGCGGCGAGCAGCACGTCGGGGGTGACGTCGCGGTGCTCCAGCTCGCCCACCGGGCCGCGCAGGTAGCCGCCGACCACCGCGGGGAAGATCGCGACGCCCGCGCAGTAGAGCCCGGTCCTGAGCGAGAAGGCGGCGCCGGGGTCGACCAGGTTGACGGCGGTGGCGACGCCCGCCGCGGCCATGGCCACCGCGATGGAGCGCCAGCGCTCCCGGTAGGCGGTGAGCCCGACGGCGACCAGCAGCAGCATCTGGGCGGTGTTGGAGCTGTAGGCCCCCATCTGGTCGGTGAGGACGAGGGCGCCCGCGAGCCACAGCGCGGCCACGAGCGGCCGGCGCCGCACCAATCCGAGGGGGACGCCGACCAGCAGCGCCAGGGGGACGATCGTGTACTGCGGTGCGAGCTCCCCGAGCCGCGCCTGACCGGACATCAGCAGGTCCAGGCTGACGCCCGCGGCGGCGAGGAGCAGGTCGAACGGCACACCGCGCCAACGCCAGCTCATGGCACCCAAGGTATCGAGCGGGGCCTTCCGGACAGTCCTCCCGGCGGAGGATGCCTCCTCCTCCAAGTGGCCGATTCTTCGTCCCCCCGGCGGAGACGCGCATGGGATCCGGACCCTTACCTTTGAGTCATGTCCAACGACACCACGCTGCTTCTGCGCCAGTTCCTGCGTTCGCCCGCCACGATAGGGGCGCTGGTGCCCAGTTCGCAGCGGCTGGCCGCGGCGGTGTGCGCGCCGGTGCCCGAGCGCGGCGAGCCGACCGTGGTGGAGCTGGGGCCGGGCACGGGCCCGTTCACCGCCGAGATCCAGCGCAGGCTGGGCGGTCGCGGCCATCATCTGGCGGTGGAGCTCAACGAGACGATGGCCGCGCTGCTGGCCGAGCGCTTCCCCGCCGTGGACGTGGTGAACGGCGACGCCGCCAAGCTGTCCGCGCTGCTGGCCGAGCGCAATCTTGGACAGGCGGACGTGGTGGTCAGCGGGCTGCCGTGGGCGGCGTTCCCGAAAGGGCTGCAGCTGACGCTGATGGGCGCGGTGACGTCGGTGATGAGCCACGCGGGCGCGTTCACCACCTTCTCGTACGTGCACGCGATCCCGCTGAGCCGGGCGCGGCGCTTCCGGACGCTGCTGGCCGAGCGGTTCGAGGAAGTGGTGGCCGGGCGGACGGTGTGGCGCAACGCCCCTCCGGCGTTCGTCTTCCACGCGCGCAGGCCTCGCCCGCGAACAGAGCTTTCTTCTACCATGGACTGATGGATTTCACTCTCCCGGAGAGCGCGCTCGCGGTTCAGCGTGGCATCGCCGACATCTGCGCCCGCTACGACCTCGACTACTGGCAGCGGTGCGAGAGCGAGAAGCGCTGGCCGCAGGAGGTGTGGGAAGAGCTCGGCAAGGGCGGCTGGCTGGGCCTGGCGGTGCCCGAGCGCTTCGGCGGCGGCGGGCAGGGCCTGCTGGAGCTGGCCGTGGCGACCGAGACGATCTCGGCGTCCGGCGCGGCGGGCGGATCGGCCTTCACGTACGTGCTCACGCCCGGTTTCGGGGCACTGACCCTGACCCGCCACGGCACCGACCGGCAGCGGGAGGAGCTGCTGCCGCGGCTGGCCACCGGCGAGCTGGAGACGTGCTTCGCGCTGACCGAGCCCGACGCGGGCTCCAACTCGCTGGCGATCACCACGTCGGCCCGCCGCGAAGGCGACGAGTTCGTGATCAACGGCCAGAAGATCTGGATCACCGGCGTGCAGCGGGCCGCCTGGATGCTGCTGGTCACCCGGACGGTCCCGGTGGCCGAGGCCAGGCCGCGGTCCCACGGACTGACGGTGTTCCTGGTGAACGTGCCCGAGGCGGTCGCCGCCGGGCGGCTGTCGTTCCAGCCGATCCCCAAAATGGGCGCCAACACGACACCGTCCAACATGGTGTTCATCGACGACCTGCGGGTGCCGGCCGCGAACGTGGTCGGCGAGGTCGACCAGGGCGCGGCGGTGCTGTGGGACATACTCAACCCCGAGCGCGTCCTGCTGGCGGCCTCCGCGCTGGGCGGCGCCGAGGTGGCGCTGCGGGTGGCCGTGCAGTACGCCAAGGAGCGCGAGGTGTTCGGCCGGCCGATCGGCGCCAACCAGGCGGTGGCGTTCCCGCTCGCCCAGGTGAAGGCGAAGATCGAGCTGGCCCGGCTGATGATCTACAAGGCGGCGTGGTCGTTCGACCGGCGCCTGCCGTGCGGCACCGAGGCCAACATCGCCAAGCTGACCGCCTCCCAGGCCGCCTGGGAGGCCGCCGACGCCGCTTTCCAGACGCACGGCGGCATGGCGTACTCGCTGGAGTATCCGGTGGCCCGGCTGCTCGCCGACGCCCGGATCGGGAGGGTGGCACCCGTGACCGAGGAGCTTCTGCTCAACTACCTCGCGACGCAGGTGCTCGGCCTCCCGCGCGGTTTCTGACCGCCACCCGGCGCTGACCGCGGCGGGCCGCTGCTTCGTCCCCCGAGGCGGCGTTCTCGGCCCCGGCCGACAGGCTCGCCGTGCGGTCTGCCATGCGTTCCATGCCTTGGCGACTACCCCGGCCACGACGCCGAAACCCCCCTCAGGTGAAGCGGGGCGGACGCTTCTCGCGCAGCGCGCGGAGCCCCTCGGCGGCGTCGGGGCCGGTGAAACCGAGGAACTCCATGGCGAGCGAGGCGTCGAACGCGGGCCCGGCCATCCGCAGCCAGTTGTTGAGCGCGTACTTGGTGAGCCTGATGGCCTCCTGCGAGCCCGCGGCGAGCTTGACCGCGATCTCCATGGCGGTGTCGTGCACGGCGTCGTCGTCGACGCAGAGGCTGACCAGGCCCATCTTCTCGGCCTGCTCGCCGGTGACGGGCTCGCACAGCAGCAGGTGGTACTTGGCCTTGGCCATGCCGCACAGCAGCGGCCAGATGATGGCGGCGTGGTCGCCCGCGGCGACGCCGAGCCGGGTGTGGCCGTCGATGATGCGGGCGGTGCGGCCCGCGACCGAGATGTCGGCGAGCAGGGCGACGGCCAGCCCGGCGCCCACGGCCGGCCCCTGGATGGCCGAGACTACGGGCTTGGCGCAGTTGAGCACGTTGTAGACGATGTCGCGGGCCTCGGCGAAGACGCGCAGCCGGGTGTCGTGGTCGCGGGTCATCTCCTCGATCATGGACAGGTCGCCGCCGGCGGAGAACGCCTCGCCCTCGCCCCGGATGACCACGGCCCTGACGGAGTCGTCGCGGTCGGCGTCGCGCCAGATCTCGGCCAGCTCGCGGTGGCCGGTGCGGTCGACGGCGTTGAGCCTGCGCGGCTCGCTGATGGTGATCCGCAGCACGCCGTCGGCGGGGGTGTCGGTCTTGAGCCGCTCGTAGGTCACAGCGACTCCTTGAGCCGGGCGGCGATGTACTCGCGGGCCTCGGCCGCCTGGTCGAACAGCCGCGGCAGGGCGAAGAAGCTGTGGACCGCGCCGTCGAAGCGGCGCAGCTCGACCGGCACGCCCTCCTCGGCGAGCCGGGCGGCGTAGCGTTCGCCCTCGTCGCGCAGCACGTCGCACTCGGCGGTCACCACGGTGGCCGGGGGCAGCCCGGCGCATGAGGCCAGCCGCAGCGGCGACAGGCGCGGGTCGCCGGGGTCGGCCCCGGCGGCGTACTGGCGCAGGAACCAGGCCGACTCGGCGGCGTCCAGGCCGTAGCCCTCGGCGAACTCGCGGTAGCTGAGGGTGTCCATCAGCGCGTCGAGCATCGGGTAGACCAGCACCTGGTGGGCCAGGCGGAGCCCGGCGTCGCGGGCCTGCCAGGCCGCCACCGCGGCGAGGTTGCCGCCGGCGCTGTCGCCGATCACCGCCACCTTGCCGTCGCACTGGTAGAAGGCGGGCCGGGCGAAGACGTCGCGCACGACGGTCCAGGCGTCGTCGGCGGCGGCCGGGAACGGGTGCTCGGGCGCGAGCCGGTAGTCGACCGAGACGACCACGGCGCCGGTGCGAATGGCCAGGTCGCGGCCGAGTGCGTCGTTGCGCTTGACGCTGCCGAAGACGAACCCGCCGCCGTGGAAGTAGACGACGACGGGCAGCGGCTCGTCACCGCGGTCGGCGCGGTAGATGCGGATGGGCACGCCCTCGGCCGTCTCGTCGCGGACCGAGGGCAGCTGCGTGAGCGGCCCGCGCTGGGCCGCGAGGCCGTCGACGGCGCGCATCTCCCGGATCCGCTCCAGATCGAGCGTGGCCGGGTCGACGCCCAGGTCAGACGGGTAGGCGGCGATGTACGCGCGTGCCTGGGGATGCAGCGACATGATCGAAGCCTAGCGGGCCGCCTCCACGAGCGCATCGAACAGGCCGTTGCCCTTCCCGCCGTCGCCGGTCTCGCGCTCCGGGTGCCACTGCACGCCCACGCCGAACCGGTGGCCCTGCAGCTCGATGCCCTCCACGATCTGGTCGTCCGCCCAGGCCACGGCCAGCAGCCCGGTGCCGAGCCGGCGCACCGACTGGGTGTGCGGGGCGACGGCCTTCACGTGGTCGCCGACGGCCTTGCCGAGCTTGCTCGACACGCTCACCTGGATGCGGTGCGGGGCGCCCGGCTCGTTGTGCCGCTCGCTCTCCAGCATCTCGGGCAGCCACGGGATGAGGCTGCCGCCCTGGGCCACGTTGAGCACGTGCATGCCGCGGGCGATGCCCAGGACGGGGATGTCGGCCTGCACGGCGGCCCTGGCCAGGGCCAGCTCGAACCGGTCGCGGTGCGGCTGCGGCTCGGGGGCGCGCGGGTCCTGCTCGTCGCCGTAGGCGGCCGCGCCCACCTCGGTGCCGCCGGTCAGCACGACGCCGCGCAGCCCGCTGACGTAGGCGGCGATGGCGTGGGAGTTGATCGGCGGCAGCACGACCGGCGCGCCGCCGGCCCTTTCGATCGCTCTGGCGTACGAGGGCGGGGAGAGCACGGCCTCCCGTACGTAGTCATCCCAGCGGGCGGCTTCGAAGTAGGCGGTGACGCCTATCAGCGGTCGGGACATGCGATCTCCAGGGGAGCGTTGTGCAGGGGTGGCCTGGGGCGCAGGCACATGCCCCATCATGGCGCACACCATTTCGGTTATGTCGCTTGTCCCACAAGTCTCCTGGGGGCTGCCCCTCTGGAGCCCGCCGTCCGGTCCCGCGGCGGGGCGGGCGGGGTGAGCCGGAGCAGGGCGGCGGGACGGGCAGACCGCCCGGCAATCCGCCCAAATCCCGAAATTTCATTATGAAAGGCGAATACAACTCCTATTCGCGTTCAATACTCGAAATACAGCCCCGGCAAGATGGGGAAAATAATGTGACCGTTACTGAAAGTTCAGATGTGCACCTCATTGGGTGAATCGGTTGTGAGGTTACAGAGGCGGTGTAACACTGGATTTCGAGCGATCGGATGTGCCGGGGCATACCGGACGCTCGTCACCCGGAGCCGCCAGGGAGGTGGGACGACACGACCGGAATAACTTTCCGGCCAATAGGACGGGTTGGGTATATGTCATTGAATCCGCGCCTGGTCAAGGAGAGCTTCTCCATCATCGAGCCGGTGGCCGACAAGGCGGCCGCCTACTTCTACGGCAGGCTGTTCGCGGAGAGCCCGCACCTTCGCGGGATGTTCCCGCCGGCCATGGACGTGCAGCGCGACCGGCTCTTCAGCGCGCTGGCCCGCATCGTGTGGAGCGTCGACAGCCCGGAGAGCATGCGCTCGTTCCTGGGCCAGCTGGGGAGGGACCATCGCAAGTACGGAGTGGTCGCCGAGCACTACACCGCCATCGGCAGCGCCCTGGTCGCCACCGTCCGGCGCTTCGCCGCCGACATCTGGAACGCCGAGATCGAGGCCGCGTGGGTGTCGGCGTACACCGCCGCGGCCAATCTGATGATCGAGGCGGCCGAGGCCGACGCCGGGGTCTCCCCCGCCTGGTGGCTGGCGGAGGTGCTGGACCACGAACGCCCTCACGACGACATCGCGATCCTCACCCTGCGCCCCACCCAGCGGCTGCCGTTCACGCCGGGCCAGTACGTCAACGTGCAGACCTCACGCTGGCCGAGAGTGTGGCGGACGTACTCGATCGCGAACGCGCCGCGCCCGGACAACGCGCTCCGGCTGCACGTGCGCGCGGTGCCCGGCGGCTGGGTGTCCACCACGCTCGTCCGCGACACGCGCATCGGCGACACGGTCATGCTCGGGCCGCCGATGGGCACCATGACGCCGCCCGAGCGCGGCGTGCGGGACCTGCTGTTCGTGGCCGGCGGTACCGGGCTGGCACCGCTGAAGGCGATCATCGAGCAGGTGATCGCCTCCGGCTGCCGCCCTTCCATGCACCTGCTGTTCGGCGCGCGCACCTCGGCCGAGCTGTACGACCTTCAGGACCTGATCCGGCTGGAGTCCTCGTTCCCGTGGCTGCGGGTGCTGCCCGTGGTGTCGGACGAGCCTGGCTACGAGGGGATGCGCGGCCGCCTGCCGGACGTGACCCGCCGCTTCCACTCCTGGGCCGAGCACGAGGTGTACGTGTGCGGGCCGCCCTCCATGGTCACCGAGACCGTACGCAACCTGCAGGCCGACGGGGTGCCGCCGGCGCGCATCCACCGGGACGTGGTGCACGGCGAGCGGTGATCAGCGGAACGCCGCCGCGGTCTCGTCGTCGGCCGGCCAGAACGTCTCGATGGCCAGCTCGGAGACCGTCACCTCCACGGGCGTGCCGAAGGTCGCGATCGTGGTGAACATGGACAGCACGCGGTCGCCGTGCCTGATCCGCAGCGGCAGGAGGATGTCGCCGGGGCCGGGCACGTGCGCCACGTTCAGGTCCACCCCCGGATACCGGTAGGCGGCCAGCTCGTCGTGCAGCTCGGCCAGCCGCCCGTCGCCGGACATCTCGGCCTGCCTGCGCAGCCGGTGCAGCAGGTGGGCGCGGACCTCGGCCAGGTTCAGCAGCCGCCCGCCCATCGCCTCCGGGTGCAGCGACAGCCGCATCACGTTGACCGGCTCCTCCAGCAGCTCGGCCGGGACCCCCGCCATGAACATCCCGGCCGCCGGGTTGGCCGCCACCAGGTTCCAGGCGGCGTCCACGACCAGCGCCGGGTACGGCTCGTGCCCGGCCAGGATCGTGTCGAGCGCCTGCCGTACGACGTGCATCTCGGGCGCGCGCACCGCGCGCTCGGCGAACACCGGCGCGAACCCGGCCGCGATCAGCAGCCTGTTGCGGTGCCGCAGCGGCACCTCCAGCTCCTCCGCCAGCTTCATCACCATCTCCCTGCTGGGCCGGGCGCGCCCGGTCTCCAGGAAGCTGATGTGCCGGGCGGAGACGTCCGCCTCGATCGCCAGGTCGAGCTGGCTGACCCGGCGCCGCTGCCGCCACGATCGCAACAGATCACCAAAAGCCTCTTCTTGTACAGCCACAGCTCCCATGTCCCGATACGTTAGCGACAAAGGGGGAAGTGCCACGATTACCTGGCAGGTAATCGTGCGGCAAATCTCCCAGTACTCGGCGAGCCGGTCACCCGCGTGGCACGATGGCGGCATAGCGACCATGGGAGCGATGCCATGACAGACGCAGTGCTCGCGATCGGCACCCGCAAGGGCCTGTTCCTCGCCCGCTCCACCGCCGCAGGCGCGTTCCGCGTCGAGCCGATCGCGTTCTCCACCGTCGGGATCCACTCCGTGGCGATCGACACCGGGGGCGCGGCTCCCCGCCTGCTGGCCGGCATCGAGTACGGGCACTTCGGCCCCTCGGTCATGTACTCCGACGACCTCGGCGGGACCTGGCGGGAGGCCGAGAGCCCGCCGATCGCCTTCCCCGAGAAGACCGGGGCCACGCTCACCCGCGTCTGGCAGCTCACGCCCTCCCCGTCGGAGCCCGGCGTGGTGTGGGCCGGCGTGGAGCCGGGCGCGCTGTTCACGTCGGAAGACGGCGGCGTCACCTTCAGCCTGGTGGAAGGCCTGTGGGAGCACCCGCACCGGCCGCGCTGGCAGCCGGGCGGCGGCGGCGGGCTGTGCCTGCACACGATCATCCCGCACCCGTCCGACCCGCGCGTGCTCGGCGTGGCGATCTCCACCGGCGGCTTCTACCGCACCACCGACGGCGGCCTGTCGTGGGAGGCGGCCAACCAGGGCATCCGCGCCCCGTTCCTGCCCGAAGGTCAGCAGTATCCGGAGTTCGGCCAGTGCGTGCACAAGGTGGCGATGGAAGCGGGCCGGCCGGAGCGGCTGTTCCTGCAGCACCACTTCGGCGTCTACCGCAGCGACGACTTCGGCGGCTCCTGGCACGACATCGGTTCGGCGCTCCCCTCCGACTTCGGCTTCCCCGTCGTCACGCACCCGTCGCGCCCCGGCACGCTGTACGTGCTGCCGCTGCACGCCGACATGGACCGCACCCCGGTCGGCCACCGCTACCGCGTCTACCGCAGCACCGACGCCGGCGGGTCGTGGGAGCCGCTGGAGCGCGGCCTGCCCGAGGGGCCGGTGCACGCGAGCGTGCTGCGCGACGCGATGGCCGCCACGGAGGCGGGCCTGTTCTTCGGCACCCGCGGCGGCGAGGTCTACTGGTCGGCCGACGACGGCGCGAGCTGGTCGCTGGCGGCCTCCCACCTGCCTGACGTGCTGACCGTGCGGGCGGCGGTGCTCTGAGCCATGGCCCGTCCCGTGATGCTGGTCGTGTTCGTGCTCCCCGCCGCCCTGCGCAGGTGGGTGAGCGGCCGTACGGAAGTGAAGGTGTTCGCGGTCGGGCCCGACCGCGACTCGCCGCCCACCCTGGGCGCGGCGCTCGACGTGCTGCGTCGCACCCACCCGCTGCTGGAGGAGCGGATCAGGGACGAGTACGGGCGGATCCGCCGCCACATCAACATGGTCGTGTGCGGCGAGAACGCCCGCGGCCTCGGCAGCCTCGACTGCACGCTGCCGCCGGGCGCGGAGGTGTACGTCATGCCCGCCCTGGCCTGACCCGCTCGATCAGGGGCAGACGCGGCCGTTGGCCTCGAACGCCGCGTGCGTCAGCGGCATCAGCCCGGCCCACAGCGACTCCATCTTCTCGGCCACCATCTCGATCTCCCGCTGCGGGAACGACGGGAAGGCGGAGTCGTCGCGCCGCACCCGGAGCGAGAGGAAGTTCATCAGGGCGCGGGCGTTGCAGGTGGCGTACATCGAGGAGTAGAGGCCGACCGGCAGGACGGTCCGGGCTACCTCGCGGGCGACCCCGGCCTCCAGCATCTCCAGGTAGGCGCGGTAGGCCTGCCGGTAGCTCTCCGTCGTCGCCTCGGTCACCACCTTGTGCTGCTCGGGGGTGCCCTCGCGGAACACGTACTTGCCGGGCTTGCCTTCCTGCACCAGCTTGCGGTCGGGGCCGGGCACGTAGAAGACCGGCACGAGCTGACGGTATCGGCCCGACTCCTCGTTGTAGGAGAAGGTGCGGTGCCGCATGAACTCGCGGAAGACGAAGATCGGCGCGCTGACGTAGAAGGTCATGGACGAGTGCTCGAACGGCGTGCCGTGCCTGTCGCGCATGAGGAAGTTGATGAGGCCCTTGGACCGCTCGGGGTCGGCTTCGAGCTCGGCGAGCGAGCTCTCCCCCTTCGTGGAGACCCGCGCCGCCCAGAGCACGTCGGCGTCCGACGCGGCGGACTTGACGAGCTCCACGTCCATGTCGCCGCGGAACGTGATCTCAGGTTCGGCGCTGCCCATGGGAACCCCCCGGTCGGTTCAGTGGTGATGACGGCATCCAAGCAAACCACAGGCGAGGGCCGGGCTCACAGGCGGTAGACGCGGCGGGCGTTCCCCGCGCCGATCATGTGGGCGATCCTGGCGGCGTCGGCGGCGCTCCACTCCCCCGCGTCCAGCCGGGCCTTCAGCGCCGCGCCGAGCGCGCGCCGGAAGTAGACCGCCCCCAGGTGACACGTCTCGGCCAGCTCGCGGCAGCCGGACCCGTACAGCTGCTTGTGGAACGGGGCCAGCTCCAGCAGCTCGGCCAGCACCCGGGGCGACCCGGCGCCGGTGTGGGCCAGGGCGAGCCCGACGTCCACGTACACGTGCGGGAAGGCGTGCGCCAGATAGGCGGCCTGGCGCTGGTACGGATAGCAGGTGAGCAGGACGACCGGCACCCCGGCCGGCTGCAGCGCCCGGATGAAGCCGGTGAGCAGGGCCGGGTCGGCGAGGTGCGGCCCGGCGTCGCAGGCGCCGAGGCCGGCGTGGATCTGCAGCGGCAGCCCGCGCTCCCTGGCCACGTCGGCGGCCGACCAGAGCAGGTGGCGGGCCAGCGCGGGCTCGGCGAGCGGCTGCTTGGGGTCGGCGAGCCGCCGGTTGGCGGCGGCGAGCACCGCGCCCCGGCTGGGCCTCGCGGGGTCGAGGCCGAGGCCGCACAGACCGGCCACCACGGTCTTGAGCGCGACCGCGCGGGCGGCGCGGGCGGACAGCTCGTCGCCGAGGCTGTCGAGGTAGTCGACGGCGACGCCCGCCATCTCGGCGACGTCCTGCTCGATCTGCTCGATCCTGACGACCTCGCCGGCGGCGGCCTCGCCGCCGGACCCCATCTCGGCCGCCGTCAGCAGGTCTGCGCCCTCGGGGCCGGTGTCGACGAGGAAGGCGGACACGCCGGACGCCCGCAGCAGGAGCCGGTTGACCTCCGCCGCGCCCAGCTCGGCGCGGCGGGACAGGTAGACCGGCGGCGGCGCGTGCGGCTCCAGGCCGAGCACGGGCGCGCACCAGCGTCGCACGGCCGCGCCGAGCGGGGTGTCGAAATGGGTGGTGCCGGGCGGGGCCGGGCTGCCGCCCTCGTTGAGCAGCAGCTCGAACCGCCCGCGGGTCAGCTCGTCGCGGCGCACCCCGTGGCAGGCGTGGTCGACGAGCGGGGCGAGCAGGGCGTCACGCACCGTGTCGGGCAGGTCTACGGGGAGCATGCGGGAGACTCTAGGCGGTCCCCGCACGCGCCCGCGGACGTTTTACCCACTCACCGGCGGCACAGGCGCAGCACGTTCCTGATCACCTTGGCCCCGGCGCCGTCCTCGGCGGTGAGGATCGACTCCGGGTGGAACTGCACGCCGAAGCGGCGCCGGTCGGGGTCCTCGATCGCCATGACGTTGCCGTCGGGGGTGACCGCGGTCGGGGTGAAGCCGACGACGCCGGGCCGCTTGGCGTGCAGCGAGTGGTAGCGGGCGGCGGTGAACTCCTCGGGCAGCCCGTCGAGCAGCACGCCGGCGCCGAGCCGGGAGACCTGCCCGCGCTTGCCGTGCTCGGGGTAGTCGAGCAGTTCGAGCGTGCCGCCGGCGTGCTCGACCATCGCCTGCAGGCCCAGGCAGACGCCGAACACCGGCAGGTCGCGGGCGTAGATCTGGTCGATGAGCGCGGCCGTGCCGAAGTCGGCGGGCCAGCCGGGGCCGGGCGAGAGCACCACCAGGTCGGGGCCGATCTCGTCGAGCATCTCCGTCGGGAAGCCGTGGCGCAGCGTCACCACGTCGGCGCCCTCCTGGCGGAAGTAGTCGGCGAGCGTGTTGACGAAGGAGTCCTCGTAGTCGACGAGCAGCACCTTCATGCCCAGCCCCGGCTGCTCCCTGGCCGGGGTCTCGGCCACGGTGTCGGGCGCGCCGACCGCGGCGAGCGCGCCGAGCAGGGCGCTGGCCTTCAGCTCGGTCTCGCGCTCCTCGGCCTCGGGGTCGGAGTCGAACAGCAGGGTGGCGCCGGCCCGCACGGTGGCCAGGCCGTCCTTGATCTGGGCGGTGCGCAGGGTGAGGCCGGTGTTCATGGAGCCGTCGAAGCCGATGAACCCGATGGCGCCGCCGTACCAGCGGCGGGTGGTGGCCTCGTGGTCCTCGATGAACTGCATGGCCCAGGTCTTGGGCGCGCCGGTGACGGTGACGGCCCACATGTGGGTGAGGAAGGCGTCCAGCGCGTCGAACTCGGGGCGCAGCCGGCCCTCGATGTGGTCGACGGTGTGGATGAGCCGCGAGTAGAGCTCGATCTGGCGGCGGCCGATGACCTTGACGGTGCCGGGCACACAGATGCGCGACTTGTCGTTGCGGTCGACGTCGGTGCACATGGTCAGCTCCGACTCCTCCTTGACGCTGGTCAGGAGGGTGCGGATGGCCTCGGCGTCGCCGACCGGGTCGGCGCCGCGGGCGATGGTGCCGGAGATCGGGCAGGTCTCGACCCGGTCGCCGCTGACGCGCACGTACATCTCGGGCGAGGCGCCGACGAGGTGCTCGCCCTCGCCGAGGCTGATGATGAACTCGTACGGGGCGGGGTTGCTCTTGCGCAGCCCGCGGTAGAAGCCGGACGGGTCGGCGCAGGTGGCGTGGAAGACCTGGCCGGGCACCACCTCGAACAGGTCGCCGCGCTTGAACCGCTCCTTGGCCGCGGCCACGACCTCTGAGTACTGGCCCCTGGGCGGGTTGGGCGGCACCTCGGCGGGGGCGACCTGCGGGCGGGCCTCGCCGGTGCGCTCCAGGCCGCGGGTGCTCCGGCCGTCGACGGTGAACTCGTAGCGGCGCTCGAAGCAGGTCTCGCGCTGGCGGTCGATGACCACGAGCCGGTCGGGCAGGTGGAGGACGAGGTCGCGCTGGTCGGCGGGGCGGTCGAGCCGGTGCTTGATCGGCTCGAACTGGAAGGCGAGGTCGTAGCCGAACGCGCCGTAGAGCCCGAGGTGCGGGTCGGCGCCCTTGAAGGTCGCGATGACCTCGCGGATGGCGGTGAAGACGGTGGGCCGGCGGCTGCGCATCTCCTCCGGCAGCAGGTCCTCCGACTCCGGGACGTGCACCTGCACGAAGTCGGCGGTGGGCTCGCCGACCGGCTTGCCCGCGGCGAGCAGGCAGGAGGCGACGGCGGGCAGCACGACCCGGCCGCGCTCGTTGAGCGCCCTGGCCGAGATGGTGCGGCCCTTGGCGACCAGCTCCACGCAGGGGTCGACGTAGCCGAAGGCCCATCGGCTGTAACGGCCGGGGTAGTCCATGCCCGAGGAGAACGCGCCGCCGCGCCGCTCTCCCAGAGCCGTCACGATCTCTTCGAGCGCGTCCTCGGACACCTCGCGCACCTCGAGCTCGACGTCGATGCCCTTGGCGGTGGTATATCCGCTCGTCTCCACTGCTGCCCCTTCGCGCACTTCGATCAACGAGCCCCGGGGCGAACACGACAAAGGCCGCCGAACCGGGGCGGCCTGCCAGAGGGTATGCGAAATCTTCGCGCCGCCTAGGAGCGGCGCCACCACTGAAGCTCGGCGTGAGTTCGCATGAGGCAAGGCTACTCCGGGCTGTCAAGATCGCGCAACGCGACGCGCAGGTGGCACGAAGGATCTACGGCGCATAGGTTGGATCGTCATGGACAGCCCCCTCGCGTGGCGGCCGGTCACCGCCGTCTCCGCGGTCCTCGTGACGCTGCTGCTGGCACTGAGCCCCCGCTACGGCTACCACCGCGACGAACTGTACTTCCGGGCACTCGCGGACTATCCGGACTGGGGGTACGTGGACCAGCCGCCGTTCACGCCGATGGCCGCCAGGCTGTCCATGGCGCTGTTCGGCGACTCCCCGACCGCGCTGCGGGTGCTGCCCGCGCTGGCGGCGGCGCTGCTGGTGGTGCTGACGGCGCTGATCGCCCGCGAGCTGGGCGGGGGCGGCGCGGCGCAGACCCTGACCGCGGCCGGCACCGCGACGGGCGCCTACACGCTGATCGCCGGGCACACGCTGCTCACCGCGAGCTTCGACCTGCCGATCTGGGCGGCGGCCATCCTGTTCATGCTGAAGGCGCTGCTGCGCGACGAACGCTGGTGGCTCGCGGCCGGCGCGGTGATCGGCGCGGCCACGTACAACAAGCTTCTGATCGTGATGCTGGTGCTGGGGCTCGCGGCCGGGCTGCTGGCCGCGGGGCCGCGGCGGCTGCTGGCGAGCAAGTGGCTGTGGGCGGGGGCGCTGGTCGCGGCCGTGCTGGCGCTGCCGAACTTCGTCTACCAGCTCACCCACGACTGGCCGCAGCTGAAGATGGCGGCGGGGCTGAGCGAGGGCGACGGCGACACGATGCGGCTGCTGTTCACGCCGATGCAGCTGCTGCTGTTCGGGCCGGTGGTGGCGGTGATCGCCGGCTTCGGGTTCGTGCGGCTGTGGCGTGACCGGCGGGTGCGGGCGCTGGCCGTCGCCTATCCGGCGGCCGCGGTGGTGACGGTGATCAGCGGCGGCCGGTTCGACTACACGGCGGGGCTGGTCCTGCTGCTGTTCGCCGCGGGCTGCGTGACGGCGGAGTCGGCGGGGCGGGAGAAGATCAAGTCGGCGGGCCTGTCACTGGCGGTCAACGGGCTCGGCAACGCGGTGATCACACTGCCGCTGGTGCCGCTGACCATGCTGGCGAGCACGCCGGTGCCCCTGATCAACGAGGTGGCGCGCGAGTCGATCGGCTGGCCGGCGTTCAACGCGGCCGTCACCGGGGTCCTTGACTCGCTGCCGCCGGAGGAGCGCCGGCGCGCCGTCGTGGTCACGGGCAACTACGGGGAGCACGGCTCGCTCGTGCAGGGCGGCCTGACGCGGGTCTACTCCGGCCACAACCAGCTCTGGGAGTACGGGCCGCCGCCGGACGACGGGGACCCGGCGATCATCGTGAACGTCGGCAGGATGCGGCGCGACCTGCAGTACTCCTCCTGTGAGGTGCGTGCCAGGGTCGACAACGGCCTGGGGCTGGACAACGAGGAGCAGGACATGCCGGTGTTCCTGTGTCAGGGGCTGCGGCAGCCTTGGACGGCGACCTGGCATCGGTGGCAGCAGTTCGACTGACCACATTACATTTTGTGACATACGGCGCATTGTCAGGATTTTCTCTTGCAATCCCGACAAGGTCTCTTCACTCTTCTCCACAGAGCCGTAAAGATCAGCTCTTTCCCGCTGGTGTGAAGGAGAGCCGGTGCCCAACACCCCCCGCTGGCGCGCGCTCCTGACAGGAGCCGTCGCCGCATTAGCCATGATCGTCCCGAACGGAGTGGCCCAAGCGGCGCCCCCTCCGGACAAAATCAACAAGTCGGTCCAGGCTCAGCTGGACAGCGAGGACAAGGCCACCTTCTGGGTGCGGATGAAGGACGACGCCGACCTGAGCGGCGCCCGCCGGGCCACCGGCAAGCAGGACAAGGCCGAGCGGGTCTACGAGGCCAAGACCGAGAAGGCCGACGCCTCGCAGGCCGGTCTGCGCAAGCTGCTGGACCAGCACCGCGCCGAGTACACCCCGTTCTGGATCGTCAACGCCGTCAAGGTGACGGCCGGCTCGAAGCTGGCGGCGGAGATCGCCGGGCTGCCCGAGGTGGAGCGGATCGAGCCGGTCCGCACGCTGACGCTGCCCAAGCCGGAGCCGGCCAAGGCCGAGGCGCGGGTGAACGCGGTCGAGTGGAACATCGACCGGGTCAACGCCCCGCGCGTGTGGGAGGAGCTGGGCAACCGCGGCGAGGGCATCGTGGTGGCCAACATCGACACCGGCGTCCAGTTCGACCACCCCGACCTGCGGGACGCGTACCGGGGCAGGAACCCGGACGGCACGGTCACCCACGACTACAACTGGTTCGACCCCGCGGGGGTCTGCCCGACGGCGGTGCCGTGCGACAACAACGGCCACGGCACCCACACGATGGGCACCATGGTCGGCGCGAACGGCATCGGCATGGCCCCGGGCGCGCGCTGGATCGCGGCCAAGGGCTGTGAGGTCAACACCTGCACCGACGCCTCGCTGCTGGCCTCCGGCCAGTGGGTGCTGGCGCCGACCGACGCGAACGGCGAGAACCCGCGCCCCGACCTGGCCCCCGACATCGTCAACAACTCCTGGGGCGGCGACGGCTTCGACCCCTGGTATAAGGAGACGGTCGAGGCGTGGATCGCGGCGGGCATCTTCCCGGCGTTCTCCAACGGCAACGAGGGCCCGTCCTGCCAGAGCAGCGGCTCGCCCGGCCAGTACGAGATCAGCTACAGCGCCGGCGGGTTCGACGTGAACAACGCGCTGTACGTGAACTCCAGCAAGGGCGCGGGCGAGAACGGCGAGATCAAGCCGAACATCGCCGCCCCGGCCGTGAGCGTGCGCTCCTCGGTGCCCGGCGGCTACGCGGCCGGCACCGGCACCTCGATGGCCTCGCCGCACGTGGCGGCCACGGTCGCGCTCATGTGGTCGGCCTCGCCGGGGCTGCACGGCGACATCGCCGCCACCCGGCCGCTGCTCGACAGCACGGCCGTGGACGTCGCCGACACCAGCTGCGGCGGCACGGCCGCCGACAACAACGTGTGGGGCGAGGGCCGGCTCGACGCCTACGCCGCGGTGCGGGCCACGCCTCAGGACAGCCTCGGCGGGCTGACCGGCGCGGTCACCGCGGGCGGGCAGCCGGTGGCCGGCGTGACGGTCACGATCGACGGCCCGACCGACCGCACGCTGGTGACGGGCGACGACGGCGCGTTCTCGTTCGTCCGCCTGCTGCCCGGCGAGTACCAGGTGACGGCCGCGAAGTTCGGCTACGAGAGCGGCACCGCGACCGCGACCGTCACCGGCGACCAGACCACCACCGTGGACCTGACCATGACCGCGGTCGCGGCGGGCACGGTGTCCGGCACGGTCACGACCGCGGGCGCGCCGGAGCCGGACGCCCGGGTGACGGCCTCGGGCACGCCGCTCAGCGCGGTGACCGACGCCTCCGGCCGGTACGAGCTGACGCTGCCGCGCGGCGAGTACGAACTGGTCGTCACCCCGGTGTCGCGCTGCTCCGCGGGCGCCACCGTGTCCGTGACGGTCGACGGCGACGTGACCAGGGACGTCGAGCTGCCGCTGCGCGGTGACAACTTCGGCTACACCTGCCGCGCGGGCGCCGAGCCGTACGTCGCGGGCACCGAGAAGCTGGCGCTGACCGGCGACGACGAGGCGGTCCAGGTGACGCTGCCGTTCCCCGTCCCGTTCTACGGCACCGGCCAGAGCCGGGCCTGGGTCGTCACCAACGGGTTCCTCACCTTCGCCGAGGCCCGGCTGACCACGCCGAGCAACAGCCGCCTGCCGAGCACGGGCACCCCGAACAACGCCGTCTACCCGCTCTGGGACGACTTCATCGTGGACGCGGAGAGCGGCGTGTACACGGGCGTGGTCGGGACGGCTCCGCACAGGCGGTTCGTGGTGGAGTGGCGCGACGTGAAGTTCTACGCCGACCAGAACCTGCGCGTGTCGTTCGCGGCCCTGCTGGGCGAGGACGGCTCGATCGGCTTCCGCTACAAGGACATGGAGACCGATCGGGAGCGGGGCGCGTTCGGCACCGTCGGCGTGGAGAACGCCGCCGGCGACGACGCGCTGCTCTACCTGTACGAGGAGCCCGCCCTGGCCGCCGGCCAGAGCGTGACCATCACGGCGAGCAGGCACGGCCTGGTGACCGGCGTGGTGTCCGACGCCAACGACGGCGACCCGCTGCCCGGCGCGACGGTGCGGATCGGGGACGTGGCGACGTTCACCACCGGCGCCGACGGCTCCTTCTACGGCCAGGTGCTGGCCGGCGACTACGACGTGGAGGTGTCCAAGGAGCACTACGGCACGTTCACCCGGGCCGTGACGGTGGCCCCGGCCACGGTGCAGCGGATCGACACGGCGCTGGTGACCGGGCGGGTGGCCGCCTCGGCCGCCGAGCTGACCGTGGTGATGCCGCAGGGCCAGAGCAGGACGCGGACGATGGAGCTGACGAACCTCGGCTCGCCGACCCCGTACACGATCACCACGGATCCGGCGGGCGGCTGGCTCGGCGTCACCCCGGCCTCGGGCACCCTGGCCACGGGCCAGAAGGCGACGCTCAGGGTGACGGTGTCGAGCGACGGCGTGCAGCCGGGCTCGACCCGGGCCGGGAAGCTCCTGGTCAGGTCGGCCAGCGGGCGGCAGCCGGTGATCGAGATCACGGTGACCGTCGTGGTGCCGAGGCACCAGGTGGCGGTGGACGTGGGCGCCACCCGGGGGTCCACGGACGCCGCCGGTGACGCCTGGACGCCGGACCGGCGCTACAGCGCGGGCTCGCACGGCTACGTCGCCACCTCCTCCGCCACCCGCAGCACGAACAAGACGATCAAGGGCACCGAGGACCAGGCGCTGTTCAGGACCGCCCGCGAGCGGATGCTGGAGTACCGCTTCGACGCCGTGCCCAACGGCGTCTACACGGTCGAGCTGGACTTCGCCGAGATCCGGAACATGGCCATGGGGCGGCGGGTGTTCGACGTGCTGGTCGAGGGCCAGCTCGCCATCCCGGCCCTGGACCTGGCCCTGGAGGCGGGCACGTACACGGCGGTGAGCAGGCAGTACACGGTGCGGGTCACCGACGGCCAGCTCAACGTCAGGTTCGCGGCCCGTGACGGGGCGACGATCGTCAACGCGATCCGCGTCTCGGAGCGGCCGGACAAGACCGCGCCGTAGCGGCCGCGGGGGGGCGGCGCCCGCCGCCGCCCCCGCGCACCCCGGTCCGTCCGGCCGGATCGGCCGGGCTCCGGGCTACCGCCTGCGCGGCCACGTATGTTACTGGTAGGTAATGCGACGCGTACGTGTCCACCGTGACATCCCCGTGCGGATGCCCGACGGCGTCACCCTGCTGGCCGACCGCTACGTCCCCGCCGGGGCGGAGCGGGCTCCGGTCGTCCTCATCCGCTCCCCGTACGGCCGCCGCGGCCTGTTCGGGCTGCTGTACGGGCGCGGGTTCGCCTGGCACGGCTTCCAGGTGGTGATGCAGAGCTGCCGGGGCGGCTTCGGCTCCGGCGGCGATCTCGACCCGCTCGGCCACGAGCACGACGACGGCCTGGCGACGATCGCGTGGATGCGCGAGCAGCCCTGGTACGGGGGCTCGTTCGCCATGTTCGGCCCCTCCTACCTGGGGTTCACCCAGTGGGCCGTGGCCCCGTACGCCGGCCCTGACCTGAAGGCGATGGCCACCCAGATCACCGCCTCCCAGTTCAGGGACGCCGCGTACGTGGGCGGCGCGTTCGCTCTGGAGTCGGCGCTGAGCTGGACCACGCTCACCGAGCACATGGGCCGCCGCTTCGGCGGCGCGGCCGGGCTGACCGCGCCGCGGGTGACGCGGCGGGCCGTGCTGTCGGGGCGGCCGGTGGGCGAGCTGGACCTGGCGTCGGCGGGCCGGCCGCTCCCCTTCTACCGCGACCTGCTGGCGCACCACGCCGACCCGGCGCCGTACTGGACCCGGCGCGACCACTCCCCCACGGTCGGCGAGGTGGACGCGGCGGTCACCATGCTCGGCGGCTGGTACGACGTGTTCCTGCCGTGGCAGCTCAAGGACTACGCGGCGATGCGGGCGGCGGGCCGGCGGCCGTACCTGACGATCGGCCCCTGGTACCACATCGACGCCCGCAACCTGGGCCCGTCGATGGCCGAGTCGCTCGCCTGGTTCCGCGCCCACCTGCTGGGCGACGTCTCCGGGCTGCGCGACCAGCCGGTGCGGCTGTACGTGACGGGGGCCGAGGAGTGGCGCGAGTACCCGGACTGGCCGGTGCCCGGCCTGCGGCGGCGGCGCTGGCACCTGCAGCACGGCTTCGGGCTGGGCACGGACGGGCCGCTGGAGTCGGAGCCGGACCGGTTCCGCTACCACCCGGACCATCCGACGCCGGTGATCGGCGGCCCGGTGCTGCTGGCCGACTCCCGGCCGCGCGACCAGCGCCGCCTGGAGGCCCGGCGCGACGTGCTCGTCTACAGCTCACCCCCGCTGGAGTCCGACCTGGAGATGATCGGCCCGGTCAGCGCGGAACTGTACGTCCGCTCCAGCACCCCGTACGCGGACGTGGTCGTCCGCGTGTGCGACGTGCACCCGGACGGGCGGTCGATGAACGTGTGCGAGGGCGTGCGCCGCCTGGGCCCGCTGGACGCCGATACGCTGGGGGACGTGCGCAGGGTACGGGTGGAGCTGTGGCCGATCGGCCACCGGTTCAGGCGGGGCCACCGCGTCCGCGTGCACGTCGCCGCGGGCGCCTACCCGACGATCGCCCGCAACCCCGGCACCGGCGATCCGCTCACCCATTCCGGCGGGCCGATGGTGCCGAGCGACGTCGAGGTCTTCCACTCCCCCGATCACCCGTCCGCCGTGATCATGCCGCTGTGCGCGCCGCCCGGCTGATGTCGCTCGTGCTGCTGCTGCAGGGCCGCGGCGGCATGACGGCGGCGGAGCTGGCCCGCGAGCTGGAGGTGTCGGAGCGCACCGTCCACCGCGACGTGCTGGCGCTGTCCTCGGCCGGCATCCCTGTCTACGCCGACCGGGGGCGCGGCGGCGGCTACCGGCTGCTGGAGGGATACCGGACCCGGCTGACCGGGCTGGACCGGGCGGAGGCCGAGGCGCTGTTCCTGTCCGGCGTCCCGGGCGCGCTGCGCGAGATGGGGCTGCAGGAGGTGGCGGCGACGGCCCGGCTGAAGGCCGCCGCCGCGCTCTCCCCCGGGCTGCGCGACGCCCCCGCGACGGCCGCGCAGCGCTTCCACCTGGACGCGCCCGGCTGGTTCGCGCACGACTCCCCACCGCCGCCCCAGCTCGCCCCGCTGGCCAGGGCGGTGTGGGGCGACCGGCGGGTCACCGCCGGGTACAAGGGACGCACGCGCACCCTGGAGCCATACGGGCTGGTGCTCAAGGCGGGCGCTTGGTACCTCGCGGCCCGATCCCCGTCCCCACCATCACCGAAACCAGGACCGGGACCGTCACCTGGGCCGGGGCCGTCATCGGCACAGCCGCAGGGGCAGTCGGCGGGGCAGGCGCGCTTCCTGTTGTTCCGGGTGGACCGGTTCGGTGAGATCACCGTGCGCGACGACGTGTTCGTCCGGGATCCGGGCTTCGACCTGGCCGCGTTCTGGACCGAGCAGTCGGCCGCGTTCGGCCACTCGCTGCTGCGGACCTCGATCACGCTGCGGCTCACCGAAGCCGGGCTGCGGATGCTGCGGCACGTCGCCGACCCGGCGGCGCTGCCGGACGCGGTGGCCTCACTTCAGCCCGACGGTACGGTGCGGCTCCGGGTGGAGTCGATCGAGATCGCGTACTCGCAGGTGCTGCGTTTCGGGCCGGAGGCGGAGGTGCTGGAGCCGGCGGAACTACGGTCGATGGTCGCGGAGGCCGCCGCCCGCATGACGGCGCTCTACCGGTAGTCGTCCGGGTTCGGCTGCTTGCCGCCGTCGGTGTCGGCGATGAACCGCCACACGTCGGGGCGGCTGCCGTCCACGTCGGTGAAGCCGTACTCCTTGGCCAGCGTGCCGCTGTCGACGGACTTGCCGGACCAGCGCGCCCGGTCGGGGTCGGTGGCCAGGGCGGCGACGGCGCGGCCCGCGTACGCCGGGGTCTCCGAGACCGCGAACGACGGCTCCCGCTCGGCCCCGTCGCGCCAGTTCTCCTCGGTGACGCCGAAGTTCTCCAGCATCGCCTCCGAACGCAGGAACCCCGGCGTGAGCGCCACCGCCGTGCCGCCGTGCGGGCGCAGCTCGTGCGCCTGGCTGAAGGCGAGCCGGTTCACCGACATCTTGACCAGGTCGTAGTAGAGGTTCTCCCGGTAGCGGGGGGCGTTGAAGTCCCACGTGCCGTCGGTGACCTCGACGACCAGGCCGCCCCTGTTCCTGATCAGCAGCGGCAGCGCGTGGTGGCTGGTGATGAGGTGGGTGTGCACGCCCAGGCTGAGCATCCTCAGCCCCTTCTCCAGGTCCTGCTCCCAGACCGGGGTGTTCCAGCTCCAGAGCTTGTCGCCGCCCCAGACGTCGTTCACCAGCACGTCGAGCCGGCCCTGCTCGCGGTCGATCCGCTCGACCAGGGCCTTGACCTGGGCCGGATCAAGATGGTCCACCCGCACGGGGATGCCGGTGCCGCCGGCCTTCGTCACCAGTTCCGCCGTCTCCTCGATCGTCTCGGGCCGGTCCATCTCCGAGCGCCGCTCCCGGGTCGTCCTGCCGGTGCAGTAAACCGTCGCGCCGGCGGCGCCGAGTTCGACGGCGATGCCACGTCCTGTTCCGCGGGTCGCGCCCGCCACCAAAGCAATCATGCGACCAGGTTTCCCGGAAAAGAGGACATCCACTGTCATGTTTTCTCGATAGATTCTTCTCATGACGGACGTCCATCCGGCCTGGTTGCCTCCCGAGGCGTTCCGGGCGATCGGATCCCGGCGGGTCCTCGTACGCGGGGACGGGCTGCTCGCCGGCACGGTCCGCGACGAGGTCGCGCGGGCCTGCGCCCGGTTCGGCGGGAGCCTGTGCGAGGACGGGGATGCCGACCTGGTGCTGGCCACGGCTGACCGCCTCCCGCACCGCGCGCTGGCGGTGCTGGCAGACGCGGAGGCCGCCCCCGGCCGGGCACCGCTCCCGGCGGGCGGCGCGCCCGGAGAGGACGGGGCGTTCCTGACCGGGCGCATGGTGATCGCTGGGCCGGGCGGGGACGAGGCGTTCCTGGTCGGGCGGCACGGCGGGGTGACGGTGGTGGCGGGCGGGGGGCCGGCCGGGCTGCTGTACGGGCTGTTCCATGTCGTCCGGCTGGGTGAGCGGGCGTTCGGCGCGGACTTCCCGGCCGAGCGTCATCGGCCCGCGATGCGGCGGCGGATGCTCGACCACTGGGACAACGTGGACGTGCATCCCGTGATGGGGCAGGTCGAGCGCGGGTACGCGGGCGGTTCGATCTTCTGGGCGGACGGCGGCCCGCGCGGCGACCTGGACCGGGTGCGCGCCTACGGGCGGCTGCTGGCCGCCGCCGGCGTCAACGCGATCGCGGTGAACAACGTCAACGTGCACGCCACCGAGGCGCGGCTGCTCACCGACCGGCTCGGCGACGTGGCCGCCCTCGCCGGCGCGCTGCGCCCGTACGGGATCAGGGTCCATCTGTCGGTCACCTTCGCCGCGCCCGTCGTCCTCGGCGGGCTGTCCACCGCCGACCCGCTGGACGAGGACGTGCGGGCCTGGTGGGCGCGGGCGACCGCGCGGGTGTACGAGGCGATCCCGGATTTCGGCGGTTACCTGGTCAAGGCAGACTCTGAGGGGCAGCCGGGGCCGTTCGCCTACGGACGCAGCCACGCCGACGGGGCCAACCTGCTGGCCGGCGCGCTCGCCCCGTACGGCGGGGTGGTGCACTGGCGGGCCTTCGTCTACGACCACCGGCAGGACTGGCGCGACCGTTCCACCGACCGGGCGCGGGCCGCCTACGACCACTTCGCGCCGCTCGACGGGGAGTTCGCCGGGAACGCGATCCTCCAGGTCAAGCACGGGCCGATCGACTTCCAGGTGCGCGAGCCGGTCTCGCCGGTGATCGCCGCGATGCCGCGCACCCGGCTGGCGGTGGAGCTGCAGGTGACGCAGGAGTACACCGGGCAGCAGCGGCACGTCTGCTACCTGGCGCCGATGTGGCGCGAGGTGCTCGGCTTCGAGCCGTGGGGTCCCGGCGGCCGGACGGTGGCCGGCGTCGCCGGCGAGCTGGTGGCGGTCTCGAACGCCGGCGACGACCCGTACTGGACCGGGCATCCGCTCGCGCAGGCCAACCTGTACGCGTTCGGGCGGCTGGCCTGGGACCCGGGGCTCGGACCTGCGGAGATCCTCGACGAGTGGATCGGCCTGACCTTCCCGGACACGGCCGACCGCCTGCGGGAGCCGCTGCACGCGATCATGGACGGTTCGTGGGAGACGTACGAGCGCTACACGGCGCCGCTCGGCGTCGGCTTCATGGTCCGGCCCGGTCACCACTACGGCCCCGACGTGGACGGCTACGAGTACACGCCGTGGGGCACGTACCACTTCGCCGACCGCGACGGGGTCGGCGTGGACCGGACGCGCGCCACCGGCACGGGCTGCACCGGCCAGTACCCGGAGCCGTGGTCGGAGGTGTACGAGTCGGCGGAGCGGTGCCCGGACGAGCTGCTGCTCTTCTTCCACCACGTCCCGTACGGTCACGTACTGCACAGCGGGAAGACGGTCATCCAGCACATCTACGACACCCACTTCGCCGGCGCGGAGGAGGTCGCGGAGCTGCGGCCCGTCTGGGACGGGCTGGTCGGGCTGGTGGACCCGGCGCTGCACGCCCGGGTGCGTGAGCTGCTGGACGAGCAGCTCCGTTCCGCCCGGGAGTGGCGCGACCAGATCAACACGTACTTCTTCCGCAAGTCGGGCGTGCCCGACGCGCACGGCCGCCGCATTCACTGACCGGACACGAAGCGCTCGCGGATCTCGGCGATCATCGGCCGGCTGTTGCGCAGCAGCCCCGCCGCGAACGCGGACGCCAGCGCCAGCGGCGCCAGCTCGGTGGCCAGCAGGGTGAGCCCGCCCGCCACGACCAGCAGGCACGCGTTGCCCAGCGTGGCACCCGGGCACCGGGCCAGGAAGTACGAGGCCAGCCGGGCGACGTCCACAGCCCTGAACCGGAACAGCGACGCGATCACCAGCGCGTTGGCGGCCCACAGCGCGGCCGCCACCGCGACGGCGACCAGCAGGGCCGCCCACCAACCCGGCACCCCGGCGGCGGCGAAGTGCGCCAGGTTGACCCCGACCACGGTCATGCCGGCCAGCCACGGCGCCCAGACCTTCAGCACGTCGGCGGCGTTGGCCCGGTAACCGCGCAGGAACGCGGCCGCCGGTGACAGGTCCGCCAGGCCGGCGCCGCGGTGGCGCAGCGCGTACAGCGCGGCCGACAGCGCCGGGCCGGCCGGCAGCGCGCAGAGCGCGTACAGCGGCAGGTTGCTCGCGTCGCGGTCGAGCAGCACCAGCCCGGCCAGGCCCGGCGCGGTGGCGGCCAGCAGCAGCAGCTCGACGACCAGCATCGTGTAGATCAGGGCGGCGGCGCGCGAGAGCGGCCCTTCTCCGAACCGCCGCCCGGCGGTCACCTCGCCCATCGGCTCAGCCGTGCTCCTTCTTGAACCGGTCCGCGGCGGCGTTGACCAGGTCGATGTAGGTGGTCATGTTCTTGGCTTCGAGCTCCTTGACGTAGGCGTCCCACTCGGCCAGGTCGCGCTCGCCGAGGATGAACTTGAGCGTGTTCTGGGTGACGTGGTCCTTCAGCGGCGTCTCCCAGAGGGTCGACCGCTCGCGCTCCTCGTCGGTGAACGGGTGCGGCGGGTCCACCGGCCACTGCTTCCTGGCGTTCATCACGTTCTGGAACTCCAGCTCCTCCTCGGAGAAGGTGGACTGCAGCAGCTTGGTGGTGCCGCCGTAGGCGAACACGCCGTTGCCGAAGCCGAAGTCCTTCTGCAGGTGCTTGGAGGCGCCCGGGTTGAGGCCGACCATGTCGATGTCGTCGGCGAGCTTGTAGGCGCCGGCGGAGTCCTTGGTGTACGTGGTGCCCTCGACGCCCCACTTGGCGAACTCCTGGCCCTCGTCGGAGTACCACAGCCAGTCGATGAACTGCATCATGGCCACGAAGTTCGGATTGTCCTTGGCCTTGCTGGAGATCATGATGCCGTTCTCCAGCCGGGTGCCGATCTTGTAGTCGCCGACCGGGCCCATGGGCACCGGGATCTTGGCGACCTTGGCCCCCTCGACCGTCTTCTCCAGCGGCCCGCGGTAGTCGTTGATCAGGCTCTGCGCGTTGGTGCTGATGACGAAGGACTTGCCGGAGGTGAACTTCTGCTTGGCCTGCTCGTCCTGCTGGGTGAAGCTCTCCGGGTCGATCAGCTTCTCCTGCACCAGCTTGTGCAGGTACTCGATCATCTGCTTGTACTGCGGCATGGCGCCGGTGAAGGCGAACTTGCCGGCGGCGGGGTCCCAGGTCGCGTGCAGGTACTCCCAGCCGCCCCTGGTGCCGTACGCCTGGGCGACGAGCTTGAACAGGTTGCCGCCCGGGGTGGGGTCGCCCCACCGGTCGGTCATCGGGTACTGGTCGGGGTACTCCTCCTTCATCGCCTTCAGCACCGTGTAGAGGTCGTCCCAGGTGGCCGGGACCTCCAAGCCGAGCTTCTCCAGGATGTCGGTCCTGACGGCCAGCGTGTAGTCCACCCAGACGCTCTCGTGCATGCCGGGCAGCAGGTAGAAGCGGCCGTCGGCCTGCCTGCGCGTGTTCAGCTCCGGTTCCATCCGCCACCTGGCGACCTTGTCCTTGAAGTGCGGCATCAGGTCGAGGTAGTCGCTGACCGGCAGGATGGCGCCGGAGGAGACGAAGGTGTCCTCCTGCCCGGGGTAGGTCTTCGGGATGATGAGCGGGGCCTGGCCGGATCCCACGAGCAGGCCGCGCTTCTGCTCGTAGTCGCTGAGCGGCACCTCGACGGGCTTGAGCGTCACGTTCGTCCGCTTGGTGAGCTCTTCCCAGAACAGCCAGTCGTTCTTGTTGGGGTAGAACGAGTGGTTGTTGTAGAGCACGTCGAAGGAGATCGGCTCGGTGGCCTTGAACTGCTGGCCGACGCCGTAGTTCGCCATCGCGCCCGCCCTGTTCGCGGACGTGTCGGCGGCCTTCGGAGCCGTGCCGTCCTCGCCGCAGCCGGCGAGCACGAGCGTGAACGCGCCCAGTCCGATGATCGCCTGACGCCGTGAGATGTCGCGCATGGGGGGACTCCTTTGCCGTGGGGGTGGGGTTGCGGTCTATCCCTTGACCGCGCCGAGCATGACGCCGGAGACGAAGTACCTCTGGACGAAGGGGTAGACCGCCAGGATGGGCAGGACGGTGAGCATGATCGCCACCGACTGGATGTTCGACGCCGCCTGCGTCACGTCGCCGGCCGCGAGGCCGTAGGAATCCGAGGTGGTGGCCCCAGCGATGAGGTTGCGCAGGTAGATGGTGACCGGGAACAGCCGCTGCTCGTGCAGGTAGAGGAACGCGGTGAACCAGGAGTTCCAGAACGAGACCGCGTAGAAGAGCACCATCGTGGCGATGACCGCCTTCGACAGCGGCAGCACGATGCGCCACAGGATGCCGTAGGTGCCGAGGCCGTCGATCGCGGCGGCCTCCTCCAGTTCGGTCGGCAGGTTCTCGAAGAACGCCTTCATGACCAGGAGGTTGAAGACGCTGATGGCGTTGGGCAGGACGATGGCCCAGATGGAGTTCGTCAGCCCGAGGCTGTTGATCAGCACGTAGTTGGGGATCAGGCCGCCGGAGAAGATCATGGTGAAGACGGCGATCCAGATGAGGACCGTGCGGCCCTTGAGGTGCCTCTTCGACAGCACGTACGCGTAACACGTCGTCATCACCATGGCGATGGCCGTGGCGACGACGGTGTAGACCACCGTGTTGCGGTAGTTCGTCCAGAACATCGGGTCCGACATCAGGACTTCGTAGGTCGACAGGTTGAACCCGCGCGGGATCAGGTTGACCTGCCCGGTGACGATGTACCGTTCCTCGCTGAACGAGCGGGCGATGATGTTGACGAACGGATACAGGGTCACGACCACGACGCCGGTGAGGATCACCGCGTTGATCCACCGGAACACGCGGTAGCCGGGGCTGTCGTCCAGCTTCACCACAGGCTCGTCCCTACTGTGCGGCGGGAGATCACGTTGGCCGAGGTGATGAGCACGATCCCGATCAGCGCCTCGAACAGGCCGATCGCGGCGGCGTAGCTGAGGCTGCTGGACTCGACGCCCATGCGGTACAGGTACGTGGTGATCACGTCGGCGGTCGGATAGGTCAGCGGGTTGTACAGCAGCAGGACCTTCTCGAAGCCCACGGCCATGAACGTGCCGATGTTGAGGATCATCAGCGTCACGATCGTGGGGCGGATGCCGGGCAGGGTGACGTGCCAGATCTGCCGCCACCGGCCGGCGCCGTCGATCCGCGCCGCCTCGTACAGCTGGTCGTCGATGGTGGTCAGCGCGGCGAGGTAGAGGATCGTCCCCCAGCCGACCGTCTGCCACATCTCGGACGTGACGTAGATCGTCCGGAACCACTCCGGCTTCTGCAGGAACGGTACGGGCTCCTCGCCGGCCACCTTGAGCAGCTGGTTGATCGGGCCGTCGACGGCCGTCATCTGCATGACGATGCCGGCCACGATCACGATGGACAGGAAGTGCGGCAGGTAGGACACCGACTGCAGGAACCGCTTGAGCTTGCGGGTGCGGATCTCGTTCAGCAGCAGCGCCAGCACGATCGGCAGCGGGAAGCAGAACAGCAGCGTCAGGCCGCCGAGGACGAGCGTGTTGGTGAACACCGTCCAGAACGTCGGGTCGTCCAGGAACATGCGCACGTAGCGCAGGCCCACCCACTCCTCGCCGAAGAGGCTGCCGCCCGGCTCGAACTTGCGGAAGGCGATGACGTTGCCGATCATCGGCAGGTACCTGAAGACCAGGAAGAACGCCAGCGGCAGCAGCGCCAGCGTGTACAGCTGCCAGTCGCGGCGCAGCGCCCGCCGCCACGTGGTGCGCGGCGCCGCCGACGGCTTCCCCCTGTCCGGCCGGGCCCGGCGCGGCTCGCGCGTGTCCGGCGGGACCGTGTCGGTTGCGCTCATCAGACCTCCGGTGCTCCGTCCCGGCGGCCCACGCCGGTCATGCCGCGCTCGACGCGGACCGTGGGTTGCAGGCGCCGTTCGCGGGCGACCTCGCGTTCCTCGCCTGTCAGGCGTAACGGGAGCGCCGCCGCCACGTCCGCGCTGGAGCGGGACAGGCGCAGCTCGACGTCGCCGGGCTCGACGATCCGCCTGCCGCGCACGCCGGTGAACGAGGCGAGGTCGGCGTGGACGGTGAAGGTGACGCGGGCGGCCTCGCCGGGCTCCAGCGGCACGCGGGCGTACCCGATGAGGCGGACGACCGGGCGGGTGGTCTGGGCGACCGGGTCGTGCAGGTAGAGCTGGACGACCTCGGCGCCGGGCCGCTCCCCGGTGTTGCGGACGGTGACGGCCGCGACCGTCTCGCCGTCGACGGGCCACTCGCCACCGCTCTCGGCCCCGGTCCACTCGAAGGTCGTGTAGGTCAGGCCGTGCCCGAACGGGAACGCGGGTGTCGGGTCGACCGACGACACGTCCGTGCGCCGTCCCAGCGGCGGGGTCAGGTAGGTGGCCGGCAGCCCGCCCGCGTCGCGGGGGACGCTGACCGGCAGCCGCCCTGACGGATTCACCGCGCCGGTGAGCACCTCGCTGACGGCTCGACCGCCGAGCTGGCCCGGGAAGAAGCCGAACAGCACCGCCGCGGCCGCGTCCGTCTCCGGCCCGAGCGCGTACGGGCGACCGGCGAGCAGCACCAGCACCACCGGGGTGCCCGTGGCGAGCACGGCCCGCACCAGCTCCGCCTGCACGCCCGGCAGGCTCAGGTCGGTCGCGTCGCACCCCTCGCCGGAGGTGCCGCGCCCGAACAGCCCGGCCCGGTCGCCGACGGCGAGCACGCACACGTCGCTCTCCTCGGCGACGGCGACGGCCGCCGCGATGCCTGCGGTGTCCTCTCCCCTGACGTCACAGCCCGGCGCGTACGTGAGCCCGGGAATCCGTTTCGCCAGCTCCTCGCGCAGCGACGGGATCTCCAGCCCGAGCCCCTGCCCGGGATGGTGCGGACCCACGTGGTTGGGAAAGGCGTAGCAGCCGAGCATCGCCATCGGATCGTCGGCCACCGGCCCCACCAGAGCGACACGCCGGCCGGGAGCCAGCGGCAACACCCCGCCGTTCCTCACGAGCACGACGGACTCCCGAGCCAGCCGCAGAGCAAGCCCCCGAGACCCCTCGTCATCAAGCCTCAAACCACCACGACCCCCAACACCCTGCCCCTCCCCGCCATCACCCCCATGATCGGAAACCCTCTCGGCCACGCCGTCGTCCGCACGACCCGAAGCTTGCGCGGCCGTCCCGTAACCCCGGCGGCCAGAAACCCGCCCATCCCCGCCGCCACCCACGTGCCCGGAGACTGACGCGTCCGCCGAGCGGTCAGAGACCCGCCCGTCCGTGCCGTCGCCCACGCGGCCCGGAGCTTGCGCGTCCGTCCCGTAGCCCAGGGCTTGGGGGGCCGGGATCGGTTGCCAGTCCTCGTCGAGCAGGCCGAGTTCGGCCTTCTGGGTCAGGACGCGGCGGAGTGCGCGGTCGATCAGCGCCTCGCTGACCGTGCCGGACTTGACGGCCTCGACGAGCGGCCCGCCGTACGTGTCGACGGTGGGGAGTTCGACGTCGATCCCGGCGCGCAGCGCGAGCCCGGCCGCCTCCGCCCCGTCCCCGGCCACCCCGTGCAGGCTCTGCAGGAACCGGACGGCGAAGTAGTCGGCGACCACCGTGCCGGTGAAGCCCCACTCATCGCGCAGCAGCCCGGTGAGCAGGCTCTCGTCGGCAGCCACGGGCACGCCGTCGATCTCCGCGTACGAGTTCATGACCGACCGGGCGCCACCCAGGCGCAACGCCATCTCGAACGGCGGCAGCACGACGTCGGACAGTTCGCGCGGCCCCATGTGCGCGGGAGCGAGGTTGCGTCCCCCGCGGGAGGCCGCGTAGCCGGCGAAGTGCTTGAGGGTGGCGACGATCCCGGCGCCCTCCAGCCCGCGCACGTAGGCGGCGCCGATGCTGCCGACCAGGTAAGGGTCCTCGCCGATGGTCTCCTCGGTGCGCCCCCACCGGTAGTCGCGGGTCACGTCGAGGACCGGCGCGAGGCCCTGGTGCACGCCGGCCGCGCGCATGGAGCGGCCGATCCGCCCGGCCATCTCCTCGATGAGCCCCGGGTCGAAGGACGCGCCCCAGCTCAGCGGCGCCGGGTACACGGTCGCCCGCCAGGCGGAGAAGCCGGTCAGGCATTCCTCGTGCACCTGGGCCGGGATGCCGAACCGGTTGGCCGCCATGATCTCCCGCTGGGAGGCGTCCAGGGACCGGGCGCCCGCCGCCGGGTCGACCGGGGCGGTGCCGTACGGGCGAGTGAGCTGGCCCAGGCCGTGGCGGATGACCGTGGCCCAGTCGACGACGTTCATGTCGGCCTGGCGCGGGGCGACGCCGTCCCCCGATGGGTCGGCGCCGGCCCAGACGCCGACGAGCTGGGCGATCTTCTCTTCCAGCGTCATGAGCGGGACGAGGGCGTCGGCCCGCTCGGCGGGCGTCAGCCTCCGGTCCCGCCAGGGGGAGTTCGCGCCGGGCGTGGTGTCGGGGGGTGACTGGCCCGTCATGCCATCCTCTCGGCCGGGCGGCATACGGAAACCGTGATGCCGGACTTTGCCGAAAATTTTCGGAGACCCGTTAATATTTCGGCAACTTAGGGCGCGCGTCGAGAGGTGTCAAGAGGGGTGTCGGAGCCCGGCCGCACCAGGAGATGCGCACCTGCGGCAACGTCCAGAGCGGGGCGCGTTTGCCAGAAACTTTCAGAGGCCCGTGCGAGGGGTGACGCCCGCCCGCATGATGCCGCCGTACGACGAGTCAGCCGGCGGGAGAAGCGGTGCTGCTCCGGACGACGAGACTCGTGGCGAGCTCGATGCGGGTGCCGGTGGAGCGCGGGTGCGTGAGCTCCTCGTGGACCAGCCGGATCGCCTCGTTGGCCATCTCGTCGAGCGGCTGGCGCACGGTGGTGAGCGGGGGCGTCATCATCTCGCACGGCGGCGAGTCGTCGAAGCCGACGACGGACAGCTCGTGGGGCACGCGGATGCCGCGTTCGGCGGCGGCCTGGTAGACGCCGGCGGCCTGCGGGTCGGAGCCGGCGAAGACCGCTGTCGGCCGGTCGGGGCGGTCGAGCAGCTCGCCGCCGTGCAGCCGGCCGCCCGAGATCAGGAAGTCGCCGTAGCGGGTCAGGGCCGGGTCGGGGTCGATGCCGAACGTGCGGTGCGCGGCGAGGTAGCCCTCGTAGCGGTCGAGCGTGCACTGCTTGTCGAGCGGGCCGCCGATGAAGCCGATGCGCCGGTGGCCGAGCTCCAGCAGGTGGGTGGTCGCCTGGACGCCGCCGGCCCAGTTGGTCGCGCCGACGGCCGACAGCCCCAGCTCGCGCTGGCCGACGGGGTCGAGCAGGACCAGCGGGACGTGCAGCAGGTCCTTGATCGCCTCGATCTCCTCCTGGCCGGCCCGCGACAGCACCAGCACGATGCCGTCGGTGCCGCGCTTGCGCAGCATGCCGACCCAGCGCCGCCGGTCGAAGTCGGGGCGGTAGGAGGAGGTCACCACGAGCGAGAAGCCCCAGCGCGCGGCCGCCGCCTCGGCGCCCTCGATGAGGACGTGCGCCCAGGGCGAGCCGAGGCCGTTGATGAGCAGGTCGACGATGCCGGCCCGGGGTCCGCCCGGCGGGCGCGGCGGCTCGTAGCCGTGGGCCCTGGCCGCCTCCAGCACCCGGTCGCGGGTGGTCGGCGAGACGTGCTTGCGGCCGCTCAGGACCTTGGAGACCGTGGGCACGGAGACACCGGCGGTCGCGGCGATGTCGGCGAGCGTGGCGCGTTGCACGGAACCCCCTGGGAGCGCTCGCGGCGCTGTTGACAGCGCCGCGAAGCGGAGCCTACCGTAACGCAACAAGTGACGGCCAAGTTTCCGGCAACTCCTACCGAAACTTTCTGATGCCGTGCGGCATCGGCTGACTGCTGCTTGGGGAGCGCAATGTCTCGTATGGCCGCGTTCAGGAGCCGCGTCTGCGGTCTGGCGTACGGCGGTGACTACAACCCCGAGCAGTGGGACCCGGCCGTGTGGCGCGAGGACGTGCGGCTGATGCGCGAGGCCGGGGTCAACGTCGTCTCGCTCGGCGTCTTCGCCTGGGCCTCACTGGAACCCGAGCCGGGGACGTACGAGTTCGGCTGGCTCGACGAGGTCATGGACCTGCTGCACGGCAACGGCATCGCGGTCAACCTGGCCACTCCGACGGCCGCGCCACCGGTCTGGCTGACCCACCTGTACCCCGAGGTCTTCCCGATCATGGCGGACGGGGAGCCGTTCGGGTTCGGCAGCCGGCTGCACTACGACCCGTCCTCGCCGATCTACCGGCAGTACGCTGCGGCGATCACCACCAAGCTGGCCGAGCGGTATTCGTACCATCCGGCGCTGGCGATGTGGCATATCAGCAACGAGTACGGGCCGACCGCGTACAACTCGGCCAGTTCCGTGGCTTTCCGGGAGTGGCTGCGGCGGAGGTACCGCGATCTCGACGCGCTCAACGAGGCGTGGACCACCCGGTTCTGGGGGCAGGTCTACACGTCCTGGGAGCAGATCGAGGTGCCGAACATCCCGCGCTCGTGGTCGAACCCGGCGCGGCGGCTCGACTTCAAGCGCTTCACCTCGGACGCGCTGCTGGAGTGTTTCGTCGCCGAGCGGGACATCGTCCGGTCGTTCCGGGATGACATTCCGATCATGACAAACTTTATGCGCTTTTATCGCCATGCCGACTACTGGCGCTGGGCGCCGGAGGAGGACGCGGTCGCCCTCGACATCTACCCCGACCCGGCGGACCCGACGTCGCACATCTCGGCCGCCTTCCAGTACGACCTGTTCCGGTCCTTGAAGGGCGGTCAGCCGTGGATGCTGATGGAGCAGGCGGCCTCGGCGGTGAGTCAGTGGAAGCTGAATGTCGTCAAGGAGCCGGGGCGGATGCGGCTCGGGTCGCTGCAGGCGCTGTCGCGGGGGGCGGACTCGGTGATGTTCTTCCAGTGGCGGGCCAGCCGGGGCGGCCAGGAGCGTTTCCACTCGGCGATGCTCCCTCACTCCGGGCCGTCGTCCCGCACCTTCCGCGAGGTGACGGACCTGGGCCGGGAACTCCGACTGCTGTCCGGGGTCGCCGGCACCTCGATGCGGGCCGACGTGGCGATGCTGTTCGACTGGAACGGGTGGTGGGGGTTGGAGGAGACGTACGGGCTGCCTCGGAACGACTTCAGCTATGCGGACACGGTGATGCGGCACTACACGCCGCTGTGGCGGGAGCATGTGCCCGTGGACGTGGTGTCTACCGGCGGCGATCTGTCCCCGTACAAGGTGTTGATCGTCCCGAACGCCTACCTGATTGATGATGTCGGGGTGGCGACCATCCACGCGTTCGCCCTCGCCGGGGGGACGGTCATCATGTCGTTCTTCTCCGGCGTCGTGGATTCTTGCAACCGCGTCCGGCCGGACGGGTATCCGGGCGCGTTCCGGGAGTTGGTCGGCGCCAGAATCGACGAATACTGGCCGGCTCGCCCATCCGAGACCTTCATCGTCGAGTTCACCGACGGTCGAACCACCACGGCGAGCTGGTGGCGTGAAGACCTCCACCTGGAAACCGGCAAGCCCCTGGCGGTCTACCACGACGGGCTCCTCGCCGGCCGCGCCGCCGTCGTCGAGAACGGATTCGGCTCGGGACGGCTGATCTACTTCGCCACGCTATTGGAGGAGTCAGCTTTCGGCGGAGTGCTGGTGGATACCGTACGAATGGCGGGTGTGAGGTCGCCATTCACCGAAGTTCCTTCGCACGTGGAATGCACGATCAGAGGGGACAAATACCTATTCCTGCTCAACCACAGCGCCAACTCAACCACCGTTCCGCTTCCTTTCTCCGGTACAGATCTCCAGACCGGAACCCAGGTGACAAAGGAGATCACCCTCGTTCCTCTGGGTTCAGCGGTCATCGAGCGTGCTTGAGCAAGGATTCCCCCTTCGGGATACCTGGCCTCACCTATAAGGTGTCTTGGGAGTCTTGTCACCTTGAACTGCTGAGAGAGCTGCCCGAGCAGCCTCTTGGTAGCACTCGTCTAACCACACGTCGCCAGCGGTTACCCGCGTCGGGCCGTGGGCGATCGAGTGCAGGGCGGGGATAGCCTCGGCGGCAGCTGCGCCGATCCATCCCAAGGTCTCGATCGCCTGCAATCCATCAGGTGGCATTCCAAACCACTCATCATCCAGCGGTCTTTTCTCGACGGCGGCAACTAGCGGTGGGATCAAACCTGCTGCGTTACCGGTGACAGCCCACAACGTCCGGGCGATGCCCACAGATCGATGATCGTCCGGTTCGATATCGTCGAGCAACGAACGTAGGTAGGGGGCGGCACTTGCGGCAGCGGGACCTAGCTGTGTGAGTAGAGGGGCTATGCGGCGGGTAGCATGGTGATCGCCCACAATGGCGTTGGTCCAGATTTCAACCGCCCTCCCAGGTTCACCAGTTATGCGCCACAACGCCCAAGCAGCCAATTCCTGTTCCTCGTCGTAATCGTGCCCATCTTCATCGAGCAAGGCCCGCACGAGTGGCTCGGCTTCCATGGCAGCTGGGCCAATCGCGCCTAGCACAGATAACGCCAGCCAAGCATGCTTGTGCATCCGAGCCGCGACGGCAGAGGCCAACGGAGCAGCCGCCTCCTTCCATGCGCACAAGCCCTGCATAAACCTGACCGTGTCCCATCTGGGGTTCCAGCCTGGGTCGTCGAGCTTACGCAGGACCGTCTCGACTACGGGGATCAAAGCGTCGCTATGAGCCGTCATACCGGGTAGTGCGTGTCCGAAATCGATGTGACCAACCAGCCCGCGGTGCTCGAGCATGGCGGAAGCTAGCCATGGAAGACAGCGGGCATCACCGATGCGTGCCAAAGCATTAACTGCCGGCGATGTCCCCGCTGGCCAGTAATAGTTGGGATCACCTGTCAAAAAGGTAGCGAGTAAGTCGGCGTGAGCAGCGACGGCATGTCCAGAAAGCCCAAGCACCTCGACAAACTGTTCCGTAGCATCGAGGTCCTCCTGGTTTGGCGCCACAATCACCATCGTTCGGACCTTGTTCGCGACGAGTGGAACGAGTTCAGCCGGAGCACTTCTCCATCGCTCCATCGCCTCCTGCGCCAGGAGCGCGCCCCACTGGTCCTCCCGCTGCCCCGAACGGGACAAAACTTCCCGTGCTAAGGCGCGACTCCAGCGCTCGGCTTGCTGGAAGCTCGTGCTGATAACGTTCAGCCCGTATCGGTACCAATGAATACGGTTGAAGGCTGAAGCTCGATCCAATAGAGCATCAGTGGCTGCTCGCACTGCAGGGAGGTCGGCCTCCGCTCGCCAGTCCGTTAGCGCTATCCCTACTGCAGCGGCAGCGCTCACATCAGGGTGGATCGCTTGATGGAACATGTTTGTGAACCAGCCGCGGTGCCCATCCGGTGAGAGCCGTGCGAGGGCGATAATACAGGCCGCTTCCGCATCTCTCGCACTGGTGTCACGGGCGTTACTATCGGCTGCGCCGCTTTCAACTCGGGCGCGTAATACCGGCACACTCGCCTCAGCGGCCTCTGGCAGCCATGCAAGCAACTGAGCCGTCGCAGCAGCGACCGAGTCGTCCTTATCGTAAAGAAGCCTGATCAGTCGATCGCTTTCGGCAACTATTTTAGCTCGTGCTACCGCAACATAATCTGGTTTCGACCTGCCTGCCTGCTCGCTGGAATAAGGGTAGGCCGACTCTCCTAACACGATCTCTATAAGAGTATTGACAATTAGCGTCCGATATACTAGTTCGGATATCGAAGTGAGCTCCAGCAGGTATGGCACGACACAAGGAGCGACCTCAGCGACCTTGCCTTCACCAGCGAGGAGTCGTCTGCGCAAAGCCCGGACATGCTTGTCACCCGACTGCCCCCTTGCAAGTTTACGCAGCAAATGTGGAATGGATTGAGATTTACCACTGGCACTTCTCAGCCGCCCCCAGGGTACTTCGTCAATTCCCGCAAACACATCATACTCCAAACTGCCGACATGGGGCCTTTGGCGTCTAGTGGGGCCAAACAATTGAGACAAGATTTCGGATAGCACTTATTGTACAGCACAGGCTATGCAGAGATGGCTTTTTTGAGAAGACGATGTAATGATAGGGACCATCACCATCAACACTATTGGCAGACATCCGGCTTCTTTGAGTCATTCATGTCGGGCTTCACTCGGTCGATCCATGTGTATATCTTTCGCTCGTATCGTCATCATGGATTCACGGCTTCGAAGCTCCTGAATGGCCCCGTCGGACCGCGTCGAGCGCCATACTCCGTTCGTGGTTAAGGTCGAATTCCCTCCGGGGAGTCAAGCGTCCGGGAACAGATGTCCAGGTTCCCGACCTGGCGGTGACGTGGCCCCGAGGTATCCCTGATCAGGCGGGTCAAGGTCGATGCGCCCACGCTGCTACTCATAGCAACGGCATAGAACTAGGTTTAGGAGCACTTGGACATAGATTGCACGAATGATACAACCGGTACGTCGAGAGATCAAGGAGATGGATCGTCCAGCAACATGACCTGACCACAAGCTGATTGCCTGCCAGCATTAGTCCGGGTAATCAGCACAAGATCAGTAGCAGGTTAGCGGTTCGGCAAGGTGAGGACTAAGGTCAACGACGGCTTGCACACATTCGCCGATGCCCAGACCTTCCTGGCCGGCCGTCCACGGCCGCATCTCCACCATCAGCAAGCAGGGACTGCGGCCCGCCCGTGCCATTTAGGACGCTCAACCCCTCACTTCCCGTCCCCGCGCTCCCACGATAACTTGAACAATCACCGGGGCCCTGGTGAAGAGACCGATCTGGAGGTTTCGATGGGGCGGCAGCCACACGGCAGCGCTCTACTTCGGAACGCTAGGTGGGCGCGGTGCGTATAGTGAAGAAGAACGGCAAGCACGGCGCGCCAAGGCGCTTATGGAGGATCAGTCCCACCGGAATATTTTCGAGCGCCGCTATAAGCACAACTAAGCGCTGTGGTGCCTCAAGCCTCCAACCTCTGTACAGTACCCTCCGCTCATCACCGACCAGGAGTCCTCCAGCTAGCCCCGCTTCCGGAATAGCCCCAAAGACCGCTCCCGGATCCCCCGCGACGAGCAGAGATGGCGTTTGGGCGCCCGCTTCCTTGGCGAAGACCGATTCCTATTTTTCCAAGCCACTCAAATGCTTTTTTTCTACTTTTTAAGAAATCAGCAGAGCCTTCCTTCATTCTGCCACCTTTCGGGTGCCATACCTCATCTACGCCATAATTCCAGTACCCGATCGCATCTCCACCCCATTGAAAGATATTCTCTATCCCTTTCCTGATGTTAATGTTCTGAACTCGAAAGAGGATTAGCATCCTACATCCCACCTTCTTGCATCGTTCAGACTCCGCGTGCTGCGCTCTACGATCTTCGAAGTCGCCGGTCTCTCCCACATATATTGGCTTCCCCTTCTTATCAACCAGCACATAAACTCCTCCCTTCGATGGCGGCTTACTGCTCTTCTTGTTAGCCTTCTCTATGCCGTGATCTCCACTCCACGACAAGGCGACAATCGGGGGAACGCCCATGAAAGTCAGGAGTAGCTTTACTTGTATTTCAGCCTTTCCTCGTTTTTCATCCTTGACACAGTCATCACGCTTGCCACAGTAGGTGTTTGCTAAATATCGTTCCGTCCGCAGAAGCCATGCACCTGGATCTTCCATGCATGTGTGGCTGAGGCAGAGCCTCTTCGGATTTCTTCCTGCCTCTTCCACCATAAATTTAATGGCTGCAGAACGAGAAGGGAATTTAATACGCATCCCAGCCCACCACAACACGTATCCAGGATCATCCGGATCCATATTTTTACCGGCCGCCGCTGGCGGCCGATCTTTTGTTTTATAATCCTTCCACAATTGGGCAATTTCCTCCGAAGAGGCGCCAGCGTAAATCGCATTATAGATTCCATGGCGAAAATTCTTGGACTCGCTCCAGAATCCCCTAGGCGCTGCATCTCCATTCGGGAGGATGTTCCGCTTTTTTAGTTCAGCTTCCGATAGAGCTAGCGCAAAACCGAAGTTGAGAGGGCTGCACTGCTCTAGGCCGTATATACCGATGCATCCAATAGGCCCACCCCCGCTATACGAATAGCCGACAGCCAGGCCGCCGCTCCCGCCGCTGCCACCGCATACGTCAATGCCCTGGGATATGCCGCAGAGATTGCCCGAGTAGCCCGGCGAAGTGTCGCCCCAGCCGCCCGGACCTCCGAAGGAGTTCTGGACAGTGGAGTGGCCGGTCGGGTCCGTGCCTGTCAGCGGCGAGGCATTGGCGTAGGTGTAGCGGTTGGCCTGTACTGACGGGTTCGGGTTGAGGGTTGCCGTGTCGCGGCTGGCGAAGGTGCCGGTGCCAGGCTGGTACCAGCGGGCGTGCATGTTTACCTTGCCGGTGTCCGGGTCGGTGTACTCGCCCTGATAGCCAAGGCCTGCTTTGAGACCCGTCTCAGCGGTGATCTCTCCAAAGGGATCGTACGCAGTGGAGCCCGCGATACCGGTCCCAGTGAACGTGCCGACCAGGTCACCGTGGAGGTCGTTGAAGGCAGCGGTTGCCGGGTCGGTCCCTTCCTGGAGTCCGAGCAGTGCGCCGAAGGCGTCACGGGCGTATTTGGCGTCAACTGTCCCGCTCGTGCTGATGGCGGCCAGGTCGTTGCCGGGGCCGGAATAGACGAAGGTCTGGTTGCTGGTGCCGCGGATGCGTCTGGTCACGCGATCGAAGTCGTCGTAGCTGTAGAGGCTGTCGCCGTCAGCGATCAGGCGGTCGAAGGCGTCGAAGGTGAGCTGGGTGGTGACGCCGGCCTTGGTCTGGCTCGCGAGGGTGCCGCGTGGGGTGTAGGTGTAGTCGGTGCCGTCGCCGGAGGTCAGGCGGTTGCGTTCGTCATAGGTGTAGGTCTTGGCGCCGGCCTTGGTGCGGTTGCCAGCTGCGTCCCACTCGTAGGCGGTGGTGGTGCCGTTGGGCGCTGTCCAGGAAGTGAGCCGGTTGGCGTGGTCATAGCCGTAGGTGTTCGTGCCTGACCCGGCCAAGCCTGATGTGGTCTTGGTGGTGAGGTTGTCGTCGAGGTCCCACCCATAGGTGATCTTCGCTAGCTCGCTGCCGGAGCCACTCTTCAAGGTTTGGGACGTGGCACGGCCCATGTCGTCATAGCCGATGGAGTGGGTGTTGGCCGGGTTCGTGGAGGTCAGGCTGGTGACGCGGTTGGCCTTGTCGTAGCCGTAGGTCCAGGTGCGGCCGGTGACCGGGTCGGTCGCGGTGGCGGCGCGGTTGGCGTGGTCCCAGGTGAAGTTCGCGGTGCCGGCGGCGTCCACTCGCTGGGTGAGGTTGCCGTTGGCGTCGTAGGCCATGGTGATGGGCTGGCCTGTCGGCGGCGTCATCTTGGTGAGCAGGCCGCGGTCGTTGTACTCGAGCGTGTAGTCGCCCGCGGTCGTCAGGCGGTCGGCAGAGTCGTAGCCGAGGGTGCGCTCAGCGGTGGCGGAGCCGCCGCCTGAGCCGTTCTCCTGCGTGAGGCGGCCGAGGTGGTCGTACGTGCGGTCGATGCGGACGCCGCCCGGCTGCAGGATCGTCGTGTTGTTGCCTGCCTGGTCGTAGCTGTAGGTCCAGGTACGGTCGGCCTCGTTCGGGTGCTGGGCGGTGGCCGGTTCGATGACGCGCTCGACAAGGCCGAGGCTGTTGTAGGTGGTCCAGGTGGCGTTGCCGCGGCCGTCGGTCAGGCGGGTCCGCGCGCCGGTGGCGTCGTAGCCGAATCGCGTGACGATCTCTTCGTTCGCCTTGACCGGTTCGGTGAGGCTGGTGAGCCGGTTGAGTGCGTCATAGGCGTGCCGGATGGTGTGCTGCTCGGCGGAGGTCTCGCTGATCACGTTGCCGGCCGGGTCGTAGCCGAGGCCAATCGTGCGCAAGGTGTCGCCGTCGCCGTTGAGAGATTTGACCTCGATGGGGCGGCCGGCCAGGTCGTAGCTGGTTGCGGTGGCGTTCAGAGTGGCGTCACGTACGCGGAGCAGCCGACCCGCCAGGTCATAGGTGTTGGTGGTGGTGTTGTTGGCGGGGTCGGTCGCTGAGGTGACCTCGCCGGCGGCGTTGACCACGTACGAGGTGGTCTTGTTGCCGGGAGCGACTGCCTTGGTCAGGAAGCTCGCGTCGTTGTAGGTGAACTGGGTGATGTAGGCCGCGTTGCTCGGTCTGCGCTCGATCTCGGTCTGGGTGATCTTGCGGCCGAGGTCGTCGTAGGTCGCCTGGACGCGGGCACCCGTGGGGTCGACGGCTGCCAGTTGCTGACCGATGAGGTCGTACTCCGCGACGGACACGCCGCCCGGTCCTGACGGGCCGGGGTCGGTCGTGCGTACGAGGTTGCCGAGGGCGTCGTACTCGAGGGTGGTGTCGTAGCCGCGCGGGTCGGTGGTCTTAACGAGGCGTCCCGCAGGGTCATATTGATGAGTGATGCTCGGTGTGACCGCTGTGCCACCTGGCGGGGTGTAAGCGGGGGATGTCACCGCCACAACCCGGCTCGCCTTGTCGTAGGCCGTGGTGAGGGTGCGGCCCTCGGCGTCCACCTGGTGGGTCTGGTTGCCGGACGTGTCGTACCCGGAGCGGACCGTCGGCCGCGTACTGGTCGCTTCCGCGCCGGCCTTGTCCACCTGGACGGCGGGCGCCTTGGCCTCGATGAGGCGGCCGAGTGCGTCGTAGCGGTTGTCCGTCGTGAAGTGCGCTGCCGTCGCGCCGTCCGCATTGCCGCGGGGATCGGTGACGGCCGTGATCAGACCGCGGTCGTCCACGGTCCAGGTGGTGATGAGGTCCTGGTCGCCGTTCTCGACCGTCTGGCGCGTCTTGATGCCCGCAGCGTTGTACGCGTAACTGACGATCTCTTCGCGGGTGCTGCCGGCACCCGTGCGCGTTTCCTTCGTCGTCAAGTTGTTGGCGTCGTACTCGAAGACGGTCCGTCTGTTGAGGGAGGTAGGGAGCGAGCCGGGGTCGAGGATGGTGGAGGTGAGCCTGCCAGCCGCGTCGTACGCGTAGTCGGTGTGTGTGAGGCCGCCGCCCGTGACCATGCTGGTGCGGTTGCCCGCCGCGTCGTACGTGTTCTTCTCCAAGACGACGTTCTTGGGGGTGGTCGAACCGTTGAGCTTGACACCGTCCGCGATGACTTCTGAGAGCAGGTTGTCGCCGAAGTATTTGTACGAGGTTTTACGGCCCGTCGCATTGGCGGCGGTCGCGAGGACGGTGGCGGCGAGGCGGCCGCCGGCGTCGTAGGAGCGTGATTCCAGCAGGATCTCGGTGGCCGGTTGCGGGTTGACGGGGCTGCCGGTCCAGTTCTTGAGGGTGCGGGTGGCCAGCTCTCCGCGCTTGGTGTAGGTGTGGCCGAACACCGAGCCGACCTCGTCGGTGATGGTGTCCACCAATCCGAGGTTGTTCCAGGTGCTACGGACGACACCGCCTTCGGGACCCGTGCTGGTCTCCCCGTTACTGTGATCGTCGTAGGTGTAAGTAGTCGTGCGCTCGGGGTCGCCGCCCGTCAGGTCGGCGATGGTCTCGGTGAGCTTGTTGCCGTCCGGGTCGTAGGTGTAGCGGATCTGCGCGGTATGGGTCGCATTGCTGATCTCGTTCTTGATCCCCGGTCCCGTTTGGGTGAGTGGCCGGCCGAGGTGGTCGTAGGTGAAGGTGGTCTTCACACCACCGGGATGGGCCTGGGAGATCTGGTTGCTCGTCTTGACGCGGCCGAGCGCGTCGTACTCGAACCGGCTTACCAGGCCGGTCGGCTCGGTCTGTTCCCCCAGATCGCCCGATGCCGTGTAGCGCAGCGTCCAGGTGTTGTTCTTCGGGTCCGTCCAGGTCTTCAACAGGCCTGCTGGAGCGGTTCCGCCGTTGACGGCTGGTTCGGTCCCGTCGGTGTACGTGACCGAGATCGATCGGCCGTTGGGGAAGTCGGGAGTGGGCGGGGTCGTTTCCTTGATCTGCTCGCCGTACTCGTTGTACTCGATTTTCGTGAGGTATCTGTTGTCCGTCTCGCCCGACGAACGCGCGTCTCGATAAGTGAGTTGGCGGTCGTTCAGCGGATCGAACTCGTCATCCTCGTCCACGTGATAGGTGGCGTATTCGCGGTGACACGTATTCGAGGTCCTGCAGGTCCTGACGCTGAGCACGTTGCCGCGTTTGTCGTTGTACTGTCGGGTGACGTTGCCGTTCCGGTCCGTCACCCTGCTCAAGAAGCCGCCGGTGTCGTACTTGTACTCGACCTTGAAGTTTTCCTGGTCGATCTCATGAACGATACGGTTTCCACGCCATTCGTCATATCCGTGGGTCACCGTGCCGTTGCGCGGATCGGTGACTTTGACAGTGGCGACCTTGGTGGTCCAGTCCGAGCTCGGCTTGCCGAGCTGCCACGTCCCTCCGTGGTGGTCGGTGTGTATCTTGAGGCGGTCAGTGGCTGTGTCGTAGGTGTTCTCCGCCCAGACCCGTCCCGACGGCCGGGTGATCTTCTTCAGCTTGTTCGGCGCAACGGCACCAGCCGCGTAGTGCCCCTGAATTTCGGCTTCAGTGAGGGGCTTGCCGTAGATGGCGAACTCATCGATCGAGCCCTTGAAGGCGAAGGCACCGGAGGTATTGGGGCCTCCGGGCGTATCGATCGACCAGCGGCTGGCGCGATCGCCACTACCGATGAAGGCCTCGGCTCGGAAGTTAGGCTCAAGAGTTCCGTTGAGCACGCCTACGGACTGGCCGTCCAGGAAGAGCTGCTGTCGTGCCCCGTCGACGTTCAGCACGACGTGGTGCCACTGATCGTCATTGACCGGGCCCGGGCTCGTGACGGGCGTGTACAGCCACGATCCGCTACTGTTCCTGACGAAACCCATCTGACCGCGGAGTCGTCCATCGGTACCGACATACACGACGGGCTCAGTCGCCCCGAACTCGTAACCGAACTCACCCGCGGACAAGATGATGCCGTTCTGCGAGGTCTTGAACCAGGCCTCGATGGACACTCGGTCCTGGAGCCGCGACAACAGGTAGAACGGTAGTTGGACATACGACTTGGTGAAGCCGCCGGCAGTATCCGTGCTGCCGCCCAAGGCGCCGGGGCGGCCCGGTGTCACGCTCTTGTAGACGCCGGAACGACCGTCACTGCCCTCGTTGGCGGCCGGGTCGTACTGGGCATCTCCAAGCCGCCAGTAGCCGACTGGGTCGGAGTCGCGGACGAGTCCCCTGTAGCGCGATCCATCCTGGTAGGAGTAGGTCGCACAGTTCGGTGCGGCGACCGGGGCGCAAACCGATGTGAGTGTGTCGCCGCTGTAGGTATAGGTCCAGGTGGCGCTCACACCATCCACCGGATCGGTAGAGACCGACGCTACGCGCGAGCCCGACCAGGTGAAGTGCAGAGACCGTCCGCCTGTGGCTGTGGCACGGCTCATTTTGCCGTCACCGCCGTACTCCAGGGTCTGCTCACGACCTCGTGCGTCTGATATGCGCAGCAGTCGTCCGGAAGAATCGAAGTAGAAGCTGGTCGACGACTTGTCCATGAGGCGCCAGCCACCGCTGTCCACTTCGGCAAGCCGAGCCTGCATTCCAGGAGGCGGTTGATAACTGCCGTCTCCCTTGTCGGCGAAACGCAGCCGTCGGCCGTCGGGATAGTGAACCAGGAGCCCGTCGGGTTCCTCCACCAACTTCATGTCCCAGACGGTCGACCAACCCGCTCCGAAAATTCCATCGGTCCGGGTGTCCAGGCTGTTGTATGTCCGGGTCACGGCAAGAGGGGGGCCGGCTACGGATACCTGCGCGTCTGTTACGGTCGTCGCGTAATTCCCGGGAACCGGGGAGAACTCCTTGTCTCCCCCCGCTCCCAGGAGGGAGCTGTTCAACGGCTGGCGAGGGCCGGTGGTGAACGACTGCCTGTCGCTCTGATCTGAGCTGTTGGACGCGGGGTCGACGACGCGCACCCACCATTCGTATTGCTGACCCCACTTGAGTCTGCCCGCCGGGACACGCCAGGTGTTCTTTCCCTGCTGCCTGCCCGACTGGAAACACTCCGGGGAGGGTGGCGGATTCCCGGCTTCCTCTTCTTCCAGCACTTCGCACACGTTGTAGTAGAAATCGAAATCGGCTTGGGTGCCCCCACCCATGCTGGTCGCCTCGACAGTGAGGAGGGGCGTCACCGTTCCCGTGAGTGTGCCGTGTTCCGGATAAGTGTCGTCGATCAGTGGCCAGCCCAGGACTGCCTGCTCGCGCTGCTCGGCACGCACGACCCCGGACGGCAGTTCCCGGGAGGAGGCATTTTCTTGTGCCCGGGGAAGCCGATCCTCCAACGGCAAAGCGCCTCGCACCGGCGCTTGCGGATTGTCCTCATGTGGCTCAGCGTCGTTCTCGGCACGAGTGACCGCACCATTCACCACACCTGGCAGGACGCCCGCCGTACCCATCATCTGTTTCGGTACGACTACGTCCGCTTGCTCAGCATTGTTCGTATCCGCAATGAGCGAATCGGCCTGGGCGGGGTCAACTGAGAGCGTGAACAGCCCTGGCAACATAGCCGCGAGCAAGAGTGAAACAAGCCATGCCGAACGAGCCCATGACAAATTCCGGCGCATACGCCGTCACACTCCGAACCCAACGAGGCGCCAGAAACGCCGACCGTCAACCCCATCCGGCTGACAGACAATGGGCCGTCTGACTCGCTCGGCTCGGAGCTGTATAGCAAACGGGCAAAGCGTAACTTTTGCATGATCACCCGACAAGGGGCACTTTAGTGATCATGTAGGGACGGAGTGCAACCTTCCTGTTGCGTGACAAGCTTGGCGTCTTACTTGTCCTCAACTCCATACGGCGTCGCTACCGAGGAAAGAAGGAAGCCTTCCCCAGCGAGGGAAGGCTTCTGTTGAGGGCAACTCTCTGTCATCTCCGGCCACCAGATCCAAGGCCAACCAGCAGCCCTGAACCGGGGATCTACCCCGGATCAGAGCGCATCTCCTGTGAGGAGGCAATCCCGCAGTCGCGAAGGGGCGGCGGGTGAGGTCCCATGCATTGGTCACTCGACAACCATGACCTCCGAGCGATTATGAAGACCGGCCACGGGCCGGGCATGGGTGGGGAGCATGCCGGTTGGGGCAGCAGATCACGCCGATGGTGACGAACCGGCCGCCGTGCAGCCACTCGCCCCACTGCACATCCACGCCCCGGGGCAGCAGGTCGCGGGCAGTGTCCAGCCGTTCGTTGACCGGGATCTGCTCGGGCGGCAGGAGCGCCGTGCGGGCTTTGGCGTACTCGTCGGCCATCCAGACCACCGCCGCGGCCACTTCCTCGAAGGTGGCCGCCATCCGCGACCTGTGTTTGAGCAGCCAGTCGCCGGTGCGCATCGGCGGCAGCAGAGAAGTGAGGAATTCGGGTGAGGTGGGGCGGCGGTCGGCCTCGTTGGCGCGTTCCGTTCCGGGTCCGGTCCATTGGTAGGCGTGCCAGTGCATGATGGAGCTCTCCCGGTAAGTTCGGGGATGGGCGGCCCTGCTTGCTTCGATCAGGCAGGGCCGCCCGTCTTACGGGGGTGACCCCTACAGCGTGGACAGGCCGGCGGCGCGAAGCTCGTCACCGGTGAACCGGAGCGTCCCGGCATCCGGGTTCTTCGAGTCACGCACCGCGTAAGCGTCCTCCACCCCCGGGATGGGCGCGATCAAGACACAGGTGTCCATCTCCTCCTCCTGCTGGTTGCCGCCGCAGGCCCGGCTGAACGACACCCCTTCGAGGTGACAGCCGTACAGATCCATCAGGTGATCTCCTCTCGTCTCGTTGACGAACTGTGACGCCATGGATGCGAATCGTCACGAGGAGACAGTAGTGCAGTAATGCTGTAGTACGCCATGTCATGCAGCCGATCGCTAACACAATCTGTGGCGACCTATTCTGATCTCCGTGGTGGAGCTTAAGCCGAATCGCCCCAGGTGGCGCCAGGTGTACGAGATCATCCGAGGTCGGATCCAGAACGGCGCGTACCCTCCTGGCTCTAAGATTCCCACCGTGTTGGAGCTGGTCGCGGAGTTTCAGATCGCCAACGTGACCGCGCAGAAGGTCTACAAGAAGCTCCGTGAGGACGGCTTGATCTACACCGAGCCCGGAATGGGCAGCTTCGTGGTCGAAGATGAAGGTGACTCTCTCCAACCGTAAACGCGACGGAGAAGGCCGCTCTGGTGGATGAGTGAGAGCGGATCGCTGCCGACGAACTACAGCACGTCCCGGAGCGGGCATCGAACTCGACCGCGGACGATTGCCCACAGACGCGATGACCGTCGCCTTCGCATAAGCGCACCGGACAGAGCGAACAGGCATGCACCGATATCGGTGGCTGTACTCTGATCAACTGTTCGTGCCGAGCACGATGGCGGGAGACGGTCATGAGTTCGAGGCTGGCCGGTGACGTGGTCGGCGGGCGCTACCGGCTGGTCGCCGAACTGGGGTCCGGGGGTTTCGGGCGGGTCTGGCGGGCCCGCGACACGACCCTCGACGTGGACGTCGCGATCAAGGAGCTGCGGCTGCCGGCAGGGCTGCCGGAGAACGAACGAGCCGAGCGGCTGGCGCGCGCCACGCGCGAGGCCCGCAATGCCGCCCGGTTGCGCAAGTACGACGGCATCGTCGCGGTCCACGACGTCGTCGTCGACGGCGGCCTTCCTTGGATCGTCATGGAACTCGTCGACGGCCGCTCACTGAGCGAGCACCTCGCGGAGCACGGACCGCTTCCGGCGGGCAGGGCCGCCGAAGTCGCCGCGGCCCTGCTGACGGCCGTCGGCGCGGCGCACCGGGAAGGTGTCGTGCACCGCGACATCAAACCCGCCAACGTCATGCTCGCCGAGGACGGGAAGGTCCTGCTCACCGACTTCGGGACCGCGATCCACAACACCGACACCGCGCTGACCGCCACGGGGATGCTCATCGGCTCGGCCGAGTACACGGCGCCCGAGCGGTTGCGCGGCACCGACGGCCTTCCCGCCGGCGATCTGTTCTCCCTCGGCGTGACCCTCTACCAGGCCGTCGAGGGCGTCTCGCCGTTCCGCCGCGACACCCACGAGGCGACGCTGGCCGCGGTGCTGCTGGAGGAGGCCCCGGCGCCGCGACGGGCCGGACCGCTCACGCAGCTGATCACCCGGTTGCTGGACAAGGACCCGCAGCGCAGGCCGACCGTCGCCGAAGCGCTGACCATGCCAGGGGCACAGCCCGCCGCCGAGGTCCACGTGCAGCGCGACACCAAGATCCTCCCGGCGCGGCCGAAAGCGTGGCAGCCCATGGGTGTTGCCGCGCTGATGGCGATCATCACGGCGGTCGGCGTCGCCGGGCTCCCCGATGCCGGCGGGACGTGGGAGCACTTCGAGCACTACGGGGACGATGCCGTGCTCAGCGTCGCCGTGCTGATCGTCGCCGTTGCCGATGTCGTCCTCACCGGCTTGCTGTGTGCCGGTCTCGCGTGGTTCCTGCCGGTGCGCGCAGGCAAGACCGTCACCGCGCTCGTCGGTGTCGCGGGGTTCGTCTTCGGTTGCGGTGCGGCCGCGTTCGCCTTCCACGGCGCGGGCGAGACCTTGCGGAACACGATGGAGCTCTCAGGGCGAGAGTCGGCGACGGTGTCGCTGGCCCTGATCAGCATCGTCGTCCTGGTCGCGGCCGGGTTGGCCTGGAACGCTCGACACCGGGTCTGTCACGTCGCAGGTGGACTGAGAGGCTCCTGACCGATCGGTCCCGGTCAGGAGCCACGGAAGAGTTGCTCCTCAGCGCCACGCGACCGCGTCGGTCACTGAATCCAGTCGAAGCGGCCGGGTCCGCAGTAACTCTTCCCATTGATCTTTCCGCATACCTGGTACCAGATCTGTACACGACGACTGACGGCCCCGGAGATCGAGAACGAGACCTCGTTTCCGGACCCGTAGAGACGTCTGATCTGCCCGCTACCGGAAACGCTGGGCCTTTCCCAGTAGAGCCCTGCCTCGGTCGCTCCTTCTTCGACCTTCAGCGTGAACGAGTTACGGCCCTTGCTCATGTTGTGAGTTCCGCTGTTGAACCATGCCTTGGCGACCGGCCGGTCATTCCAGTAGGCGGCGCTCTCGCTGGTCGCCGCGCTCGCCGGTGACGCTGCGAAGACAAGGGGCAGGGCGATCGCGGCGGCAATGGTCGATCGGATGGAACTACGCATCGAGAAACTCCTGAAAGTCAGGGACTGGCACCCTCCGTGTTCGGCGGGTGCCTGAGGTTGCACTCCCAAGAATTTCCAGCCTCGCGGAACGGCGCCAATCTTTTCGGCCGTGACGCAAATGCGCAGGTCAAAAGGACCGGGCCCGTGCACCCATTCCAGCCGGCCGGGAAAGCCGAGGCTTGACGCAGTCAGGTGCCGGTGCCGAATCCGTCCATCGCTTCCCGCTCCTCCAGGCTCTGCAGCTCCTGGAACACGGTGATGTGCATGCCACCCGGCGCGTCCAAGCGGGCGTTCAGCGACTGCCACGGCGTGACGGTCGGCGGCGCGACCTCATCCGCTCCCCCGGACGTCAGACGGTCAACGGTCTCCCGCGTGTCGTCCACCTCGAACGCGACCCGGAACTTGGGCGCCACCTGCCGCCCCACCTCCACGTCGTCGATCATCCGCTTCTGCGCCGGATTGGCGATCTCCAGCGTCGCCCGGCCCGCCTCCAGGATCACCACCTCGGCTCCGTCACCCCCGGAGAAGGCGGCCTGCTCCGGCAGCCCCAGCACGTCCCGATAGAAAGCGACGGCAGCCTCGTAATCCTCCGCCTCCACAACCAGACGCAACTGCCGGACCGCCTTCGGCTGACGCTCGCTCGACATGTCATGCCCTCCACAGAAATCCTCCGGCGTGGCCCACCCGTGTGATGCCTGGAACGCCGCGCAACCCATCGTGCTCGAACCGGATCCGGGCGTCGAATGGAGGCAAGACATCGAGCGGCCGCGCGTCCATGCGCGCGGCCGCTCGCGGAGACGGCGACGGGTCAGGTGAAGTTGACGTCGCTGCAGAAGTAGTACGTCTGGTCCATGTGGGACGCCTTCCAGATCGTGTAGATCACGTGGCGGCCGGTGCGCGAGCCCTTGGTCAGGCTGGTGATCAGGTAGTTCTCGGCGGGCGCGTACCGGGGTGTCTCGCGGACGAGTTCCAGGTGGTCCCAGCCGAGCGGGGTCGTGGTGGCGTTGTAGCCCTGGCGGGTGATGTAGACCCTGATGTAGTCGGCGCCGTGGCGGGCCTGGTCGTGCAGCCGCATGCTGAACGAGCTGCCGACGTTCGTCGTGGTCCAGGCGCCGGGGGTGTCCATGGAGCGGTAGCGGCCGTCCTGGGTCCGGCCGGCGCTGCAGAGCTGGCCGTTGGGGACGGCGGCCTGGTGGTTGCCGCCGACGTTGTCGCGGTAGAGGCCGTTCCAGTTCCACATCGCGTTGGTGTTGTCCTGCCAGGCCTGCCAGCACATCGGGTCCTGCTGCTGCATGGCGGGGTTCTGGAAGTCGCTGCCCCAGCGCAGCCAGCAGCCGTAGTTGCGGGAGGCGGGGTCGACGATCGAGCCGTGCGCCGAGGCGGTGCCGGTCAGGGGCATGGCGAGGAGGGTCACCGTGGCGGCGAGCAGCGCGAGGATGCGCCGCGCCAGGCGGCGGGGTCCGGCGTGGGACATAGTGCGGTCTCCGTGTTCCGGTAGGGGGCCGGTGGTGGGAGCGCTCCGTCCGGTGACGGTATCTGACCGCGGAAGGCGACGCCAATGACGGCGTGATGTCAAGGGCCGAAGTGGACGAACCTACCAGGGGATGAGCTGGGGAAAGGGCTTTCCGAAGCAGGCTCGTACGGGCTGAAAATTTCAGCGGTAGTCAGGGTTGGCGACGGCGAGTTTGGCGCGTACGGCCTCCTTCAGGAAGGGCGCCAGCATGGGGTTGTCGTCGAGGCGGCCCTCGCGGATCGCGGCGGCGAGCTCGGCGTCGGAGGCGACGCCGAGGGCGGCCAGGCGGGTCTCGTGGTCGAGGGCCTGGGACGGGCCGAGGTCGATCTCGCGTTCGACCATGGCGAGGACGTTGATGGCGACCCTGGTGTGGAAGCGGACCCGGCCCTCGGCCGCCGGGAGCACGTCCGTTTCGAGGAACTCACGGACCGCGGCGACCAGCTGGGCAGATGTCGGGGCGTCGTGCATGCTGTTCTCCGTTGACCGGACAGTCGTTTTCGGTTGAGATCCTTGCATGAGTTTCGCCGTGCCTGACAGGGTCCGCCCGCTGCGGGATGCCGTGTACGCGTTCATGACCGAGCGGGTGGAGCCCGCGGAGCGCGCCATCGGGGAAGGCGGCCGGGAGGCGCTCCGCGAGCTGCAGGAGGAGGCGAAGAAGGAAGGGCTCTGGGCGCTCGGGCACCCGAAGGAGCTGGGCGGCGGCGGGCTGCCGTTCCTCGACTACGTGTACGTCAACGAGGTGCAGGGGCGCAGCGAGTACGGGCAGCTCGCGCTCGGCACGTACACCTTGCAGGACTCGCTCATGCTGTACGAGCACGGGACCGCCGAGCAGCGGGAGCGGTATCTGGCGCCGCTGGTGCGGGCCGAGATCTCGCCGAGTTTCGCGATGACCGAGCCGGCGGTGTCGAGCAGCGACCCGACGCAGATCGCGACGCGGGCGGTGCTCGACGGCGACGAGTGGGTGGTCAGCGGGCACAAGTGGTTCACCACGGGCGCGTCGCAGGCGGCGTACACGACCGTGATGTGCCGGACCGAGGAGGACGCGCCGCCGCACCTGGCGTTCTCGATGATCCTGGTGCCGACGGACACGCCCGGTTACACGATCGTCCGGGAGACGCCGGTGCTCGGGCTGAACGGGTCGCACTGCGAGGTGCGGTACGAGGACGTGCGGGTGCCCGCGGCCAACCTGCTCGGGCCGCGCGGGCACGGGTTCGTGATCGCGCAGAAGCGGCTCGGGCCGGGGCGGATCTTCCACTGCATGCGGTGGCTGGGGCAGGCGCAGCGGGCGTTCGACCTGATGTGCCGCCGGTTGCACGAGCGGACGGCGTTCGGCGAGCCGCTGGCGAAGAAGCAGCTGATGCGGCAGCACGTGTTCGACTCGTACGCGGAGATCCAGGCGGCGCGGCTGCTGACGCTGCAGGCGGCGGAGGCGGTCGACGCCGGGGGCGACGCGCGGGTGGAGATCGGCGCGATCAAGGTGGTCGGGGCGCGGATGCTGCACAACGTGATCGACCGGGCAATCCAGGTGCACGGGGCGGCGGGGCTGACTCCGGACACGCCGCTGGACCGGATGTACCGGCACGCGCGGGCCGGGCGGATCTACGACGGGCCGGACGAGGTGCACATCGACTCGGTGGGGCGGCGGATACTCGGCGAGTACGCGGGCGGCGGCAACTGGGAGTTCGGGCTCCGGTGACCGACGTCGACGCGGTGGTGCGGGAGGCCTTCGGCGGCGGGGCCTCGGTCGAGGGGCGGGTGCGGCTGCCGGGCGGGGCGTCGCGGGAGACGTGGGCGCTGGACGTGGTCACGCCTGACGGGGTACGTCATCCGCTGATCCTGCGGTCGGGGGCCGAGGGCGGGCTGGGCGCCGGGCTGGCGGCCGAGGCGGGGTTGATGCGGGCCGCGCGGGAGGCCGGGGTGCCGGTGCCCGGCGTGGTGGCGGCGGCTGATTCGTACGTGCTCATGGAGCGGATCGAGGGTGAGACGATCCCGCGGCGGATCCTGCGGGACGACGCCTTCCGCGAGGCGAGGCCGCGGCTGGCCGCGCAGTGCGGTGAGGCGCTGGCGGCGATCCACCGGATGCCGCTGTCCGCGCTCCCCCAGGCCGATGACGGAAGCGACGATCCGCTGGAGCAGTGGCGGGCTGCGCTGGATGCGGCCGGGGAGCCGCATCCGGTCTTCGAGCTGGCCCTGCGGCGCCTGGCGGCGGCGCGGCCGGAGCGCGGCCGGCGGACCGTGGTGCACGGCGACTTCCGCAACGGCAACCTGATCGTCGGGCCCGAGGGCGTCAGGGCGGTGCTCGACTGGGAGCTGGCGCACGCCGGCGACCCGCTGGAGGACCTCGGCTGGCTGTGCGTCAAGGCGTGGCGGTTCGGGTCGCCGCTGCCGGTGGGCGGTTTCGGGTCCTACGACGACCTCGTGACCTCGTACGAGAAGGCGTCGGGACACCCGGTGGACCGGGAGGCGCTGCGCTGGTGGGAGACGTTCGGGGTGCTCAAGTGGGGCGTCATCTGCGTCGTGCAGGCCAGGCGGCATCTCACCGGCGAGTCGCGGTCGGTGGAGCTGGCGGCGATCGGGCGGCGGGTGTGCGAGAACGAGTGGGACCTGCTGGCCATGCTGGAGGAAAACCCGTTGCGGTGACTCACGCCGGGGCAGCACGCTGAAGCGGTGGCCATCCTCGAGGCGATCAAGCTGGTCAAGCGGTTCGGCCCGGTCACCGCGGTCGACGAGGTGAGTTTCGGCGTAGGCCACGGCGAGGTCGTGGGGCTGCTGGGCCTCAACGGGGCGGGCAAGTCGACGACGCTCCACATGCTGCTGGGGCTGATCACTCCCGACGCGGGCCAGGTGCGGGTCTTCGGGCTGGATCTGGCGCGGCACCGCGTCGAGGTGCTCAGCCAGGTCAACTTCGCCGCCAGCTACGTGGACCTCCCTGGGCCGCTGCTGGTGCACGAGGTGCTGGACGCGTTCGCCCGCCTCTACGCGGTGCGGCGGCCGAAGGCGCGGGTGGCGGAGATGATCGAGCTGCTGGAGCTGGGGCCGCTGCGCGGGCGGCGGATGATGGACCTGTCGTCCGGCCAGCGCACCCGGGTGCAGCTGGCCAAGGCGCTGCTGAACGCGCCCCGGCTGCTGGTGCTCGACGAGCCGACGGCCAACCTCGACCCCGACGCGGGCGACCGCATCCGCGGCCTGCTGTCGCGGGTGGCCAGGGAGAACGGCAGCGCGATGCTGATCACCTCGCACAACATGCGCGAGGTGGAGCGGATGTGCGACCGCATCTGCTTCATGGCGGCCGGGCGGATCGTCGCCGCGGGGACGGCCGCGGAGCTGGCCGGTCATTACGGGGCCGTGGACCTGGAAGAGGTGTTCCTGAAGGTGGCGCGCGGATGACGACTCTGACGCTGCCCCCGCTCGGGGCGGCCGCCCGGCGGCAGCGGATCCTCGGCGTGGTGCGGCGCGACTTCGCGGCGTTGCGGCGCAGCCCGATCAGGATGTTCGAGATCCTGTTCTGGCCGACGGTCGAGCTGGTGCTGTGGGGGTTCGTGACGCTTTTCCTGCAGTCGCAGCGGGTGCCGTTCGTGGTCACGTTCCTGCTCGGCGCGGTGCTGCTGTGGCAGGTGCTGCAGAAGGCCAGCAACGAGATCTCCATCGCCTTCCTGGAGGACATCTGGTCCAGGAATCTGCTGAACGTCCAGGTCAGCCCGTTGTCCAGCGTGGAGTACGTGACCGGGCTGATGCTGTTCGCGCTGGGCAAGGTGGCGGTCGCGGTCATGGTCATGGCGGGGCTGGCGTACGCGCTGTACGGGTTCGGGGTGATGACCCTGGGCGTGGGGCTGGTGCCGTTCATGGGGGTGCTGCTGGTGTTCGGCTGGTCGCTCGGGCTGGTCGGCATCTCGGCGGTGCTCAGGTTCGGCGAGAACGCGCAGGTGATCGCCTGGTCGCTGGTGTTCGTGGTGCAGCCGCTGGCGGGGATCTTCTATCCGGTCTCGGTGCTGCCTGAGCCGCTGCGGGTGGTGGCCTGGTTCACGCCCGCGTCCCACGTGTTCGAGGGGATGCGCACGGTCATGGCGGGCGGCGCGGTGCCGTGGGACCGGATGGCGTGGGCGGCGGGGCTGAACGTGGTCTACGTGGCGGCGACGCTGGCGCTGTTCGGGTGGGCGCTGCGGTATGCCCGGCGGCACGGGAAATTGTCCCGGTTCGGCGACTGACGGCGCGTCCTTCCGGGATTAGTGTCGAACGCATGAAGATCACTCCGAACAGCGGGACCGGGTCCGGGGCCATCACCCCCGACGGTTCCTCCGTCGAGGTCTACAAGAGGATCAAGCCGCGCGAGGAGCCGGACGTCGTGGCCGGCCAGGTGCCGGCCGGCGGGTCGGTGCTCGACCTGGGGGCGGGCGTGGGGCGGGTGACGCACGCCCTGATCGAACGCGGCTACGAGGTGGTCGCCGTCGACGAGTCGGCCGAGATGCTGGCCGAGGTGCGCGGCGCGGAGACCGTGTGCACCCGTATCCAGGACCTGCGGCTGGGGCGGCGCTTCGACGGGGTGCTGATGGCCTCGAACCTCGTGCACACCGCCGACGAGGAGGGACGGCACGGCCTGCTGGAGGCGTGCGCGCGGCACGTGGCCGGGGACGGGGCGGTGCTGATCCAGTGGACGCCGCCGGAGCGGCACGACGCCTGGGAGGTCGGCCGCGGCCGCACCGAGGGCGACATGCGGATCGAGATGTCGGCGCTGGAGGAGGTCGCTCCCGGCGTGGTCAACGCCACCATGCGGTCCGTGTGCGGGGAGCACGAGTGGACGCAGTCGTTCACCTCGCGACGGCTGTCGGACGACCAGCTGGCGGCCGCCCTTGAGGCGGCGGGGCTGCGGCTGGACCGGTTCCTGACCGACGACAGAACCTGGGTGAAGGCGGTGCCCTCGACCGGTTCGTGACCGGTTCCGCCGCTCGGTGAGGGCTCTGGAGCGGGCGCTGATCGACTGGCAGACTGCCCCCAGGGGAAACGCCATCCGGGAGGTAACCGTGTCCGACGAGTTCGACGTCATCGTGATCGGAGCAGGCCCGGCCGGTGAGAACGTCGCCCAGCGGGCGGTGCGCGGCGGGCTGTCGGCCGCGGTCGTGGAGGAGCGGCTGGCGGGCGGCGAGTGTTCCTACTGGGCGTGCATCCCGAGCAAGGCGCTGCTGCGCCCGGTCGAGCTGGCCGCCGACGTGTCCCGGGTGCCGGGCCTGGAGGTGGGGCCGATCGACACGCGGGCGGTGCTGGCCCGCCGCGACGAGGCGGTCAGCCGCTACGACGACGCCGGCCAGGTGGGGTGGATCGAGAGCGTGCCCGCCACGTTCGTGCGCGGGCGCGGCAGGCTCGACGGCCCGCGCCGGGTCGTCGTCGACACCCCGGACGGCGGCGAGCGGGTGCTGACCGCCCGCCACGCCGTGGTGCTGGCGACCGGCAGCGTCGCCTCGGTGCCGCCGGTGCCGGGGCTGAGGGAGGCGGAGCCGTGGACCAGCCACGAGGTGACCGCCGCCTCCTCGGTGCCCGACCGGCTCGCGGTGATCGGCGGCGGTGTGGTCGGCTGCGAGATGGCGCAGGCCATGCACGGGCTGGGCGCCAGGCAGACGACGATGCTGGTGCGCGGCGGAGGGCTGCTGGAGCGGATGGAGCCGTTCGCGGGTGAGCTGCTGGCCGAGTCGTTCGCGGCCGCCGGGATCGACGTGCGGCCGCACACCTCGGCGGAGCGGGTGGAGCGGCCGGAGCCGGGCGGCAAGGTGACCGTCCACCTGCCGGAGGGCCCGCCGATCGAGGCCGACGAGGTGCTGGTCGCGACCGGCCGCAGACCCGCCACCAAGGGGCTGGGGCTGGAGAGCGTCGGGCTGCCGGCGGACCGGCCGGTCGAGGTGGACGACAGCCTGCGCGCCACCGGCGTGGACGGCGGCTGGCTGTACGCGGTGGGCGACGTCAACGGGCGCAACCTGCTCACCCACATGGGCAAGTACCAGGCGCGGGCGTGCGGTGACGTCATCGCGGCCCGGGCCAGGGGCGAGGCCGACGACCTGCCGGGGATGCGCGCGGTCGCCGACGGGTTCGGGCCGCCGCAGGTGGTGTTCACCGACCCGCAGATCTGCTCGGTCGGGCGCACCGAGTCGGCCGCGCGCGAGGCCGGGTTCCGGGTGCGGGCGGTCGAGTACGATCTCGCGGACGTGTCCGGCGCCTACCTGCTCGGCGACGGCTACCGCGGCCGGGCCAAGGCGGTGGTGGACGAGGACCGCAAGGTGCTGCTGGGCGTCACGTTCGCCGGGCCGGGCACGGCCGAGCTGCTGCACTCGGCGACCGTCGCGGTGACCGGCGAGGTGCCGCTGGAGCGGCTCTGGCACGCCGTGCCGTCGTTCCCGACGGTGAGCGAGGTGTGGCTGCGGCTGCTGGAGGCCTACGGTTTGTGACCGCCGCGCAGGTAGGCGACGGTCATCTCGCCCACCATGCGGCGCAGCCGGTCGCGGTGTTCGGGCGCGGCCATGTCGCGCCCGAACAGCGCGCCGAACGTGTGCTGGTTGGCCACCCGGAAGAAGCAGAACGCGCTGATCATCATGTGCACGTCGACGGCGTCGGCCTCGGTGTCGAAGTCGCCGCTGGCCCGGCCCGCCTCCAGGATGCGCTCGATGACGCCGAGCACGGGCGTGCCGAGGTTGGCCAGGGCCTGCGACTTGCGTATGTGCTCGGCCCCGTGGATGTTCTCGATCGCGACGAGCTTGATGAAGTCGCGGTGGGCCTCGTGGTGGTCGAAGGTCAGCTGCGCGAGCGTGCGGATCGCCTCGACCGGCGCCAGGTGCTCCACGTCGAGGTCGCGCTCGGCGGCGCGGACCTCGGAGTAGGCCTTCTCCAGGACGGCGATGTAGAGCTTCTCCTTGCTGCCGAAGTAGTAGTAGATCATGCGCTTGGTGGTGCGCATCAGCTCGGCGATCTCGTCGACCCGCGCCCCCGCGTAGCCGCGCCTGGCGAACTCCCGCTGGGCGACCTCGAGGATCTCCGCCCTGGTGCGGTCGGCATCGCGCCGTCGCTCACCGGTGGCTGGCTGCGAGGTCATGTGACTCCACGGGACGGCGGGGACGATACGCCTCATCCTATGACCGCTCGGCGTGCTGCACGGCCAGCCGGACGGCCGCGTTGGCGGCGCCGTACCCGTCGTAGCCGCCGATCCGCTGCACCAGCTCGAAGAACACCCGGCCCGCCGTCACCGTGTACAGGTGCAGGAACTCGCCCTCCTCGTCCCTGTCGTACAGCAGCCCCAGCTCCCTGATCTCCGGGTCCGTCCCGTACCGGGCCTCCAGGTTGTCGTAGTAGTTGGCCGGGATGGGCAGCAGCAGGCCGGGATGGGCCGCGCGCAGCCGCCGGGCGAGCGCCCGCAGGTCGCGGACGGCGAACGCGACGTGCTGCCGGGACGCCTGGCGGGCGACCGTCCTGGCGATGTTGACGACCAGGCGGGTGCCGCCGCCGGCCATGGCGCGGCTGCGCAGCAGGCCGTACGGGTCGGCGACCTCCAGGCTCTCCTGGGGGCGCAGCCCGAGCACGCCGCGGTAGAACAGCGACGCCTCGTCGAAGTGCTGCCAGGGCTGGGTGAGCGCGACGTGGTCGATCCCGGTCACGTCCCCTTCCGGTACGGGCTCCGTACGGGGGAAGTCGGCCGTCCAGTCGGGGTGGTCGGCGTGGCCGGTGCGGCAGAAGAACAGCGCGGTCCCGTCGGGGGCGGCGATGGCGTCCAGCGGCGCGTCGCGGGGCGCGCGCTCGCGCGGCAGCACCGGCGCGAGCAGTTTCCCGGCCCGTTTCACCGAAGCGGCCGGGTCGGGCGTCTCCAGCCCGATCGCCACCAGCGCCGGCTCCTCGTCGGCCGATTCCGCTGGGGCCGCGTTGAGGAGGACGCGGGCGCCGCCCTGCTCCCAGAGCTCGACCGGTTTCGTCCGATGCGTGCCGGTACGGGCGAAGCCGAGGGCCGACAGGATCCCGGAGAGCTCGGCGGAGCCCTCGGTGGCCAGCTCGGCGAAGGCGAACCCGGACGGCACCACCGGCGGCACCCCGTCCGGCGTCAGCGCCTCCTCCAGCGCGATCAGCGACCGCATCGCGTCCAGCGCGGTCCGGCGGGCGTCGGACTGCCGGAAGACGTCGTTGAACACCTCCAGCGACAGCGGTCCCGCGTACCCGGTGGCCAGCACGTGCCGTACCAGGCCCGTCACGTCGAAGCCGCCCTGGCCGGGGAAGCAGCGGTAGTGGCGGCTCCACTGCAGCACGTCCATGGCCAGCCGGGGCGCGTCGGCGAGCTGCAGGAAGAACACCTTCTCCCCCGGGATCGCCTCGATGCCGATGGGGTCGGAGCCGCGCGACAGGATGTGGAAGCTGTCCAGGCAGACGCCGAGCGCGGGATGGTCGGCCGTCCGCACGATCCGCCAGGCGTGCAGATACTCGCTGACGTGCCGTCCCCAGGCGAGCGCCTCGTAGGCGACCCGGATGCCGTGCCCGGCGGCTCGCTCGGCGAGCAGGCGGAGCTGGGCGGCGGCCAGCTCGTCGTCGGGCCGGGCGTCCGGGGAGACGTTCGAGCAGACCAGCAGCGTGTCCGCGCCGAGCCGGTTCATCAGCTCGAACGTGTACTCGGCGCGGCGCAGGTTGCCCTTGAGCACGTCGTCGGGCACCGCCTCGAAGTCGCGCAGCGGCTGGTACATGTCGATGCCCAGCCCCAGGTCGTCCGCCCGCAGGCGGATCTCCTCGGGCGGCAGCGGGCAGGCGACGAGGTCGTTCTCGAACACCTCCACCCCGTCGAAGCCGGCCGCGGCGATCGCCTCCAGCTTCTCGGTCAGCGTGCCGCTCACCGACACGGTCGCGATGGACTTGCGCATGGCGTCCTCCTGTCAGGCGGTGACGAGTTCGGTCAGGTGGGCGAGCATCCGCTCCGCGTCCGGTTTCCTGCCCGTGAACAGGTGGAAGGCGTGGGCCGCCTGGAAGACGACCATGCCGCCGCCGTGGAGGGTGCGGCAGCCCAGGGCTCGGGCCTGGCGCAGCAGCTCGGTCTCCAGCGGCCGGTAGACGATGTCGGCCACCCACAGGTCCGGGCGGAGCAGGGCGGCGGGCAGCGGCAGGCCGGGGTGCCCCGCCATGCCGGTGGGGGTGGCGTGCACCAGCCCGTCGGCGTCCGGCAGCAGCTCCGGCAGGTCGTCCGGGGCCGCCGGGCGCGCCCGGCCCGCGCCGAACCGCTCGGCCAGCTCCCCCGCCAGCGCCCGGGCCCGGCCGGGCTCGGCGTCCACCACCGTCAGCTCGCCCGCGCCCAGCGTGAGCAGCGCGTGCGCGACCGCCGCCCCGGCGCCGCCCGCGCCGAGCTGCGTCACCCGGCGGGTGGGCGCGCCGGGCAGGTCGCGCGCGAACGACTCGGCGAAGCCGGTCCAGTCGGTGTTGTGCCCGACGGCGCGCTCGCCGTCGAACACCACCGTGTTGACCGCGCCCAGCGTGGCCGCGTCCGCCGACAGCTCGTCCAGGTGCGGGAGCACGGCCCGCTTGCAGGGATGGGTGATGTTCAGCCCGTCGAAGCCGAACCGCCGCGCGGCGCGGACCAGCTCCCCCACCTCGGCGGCGTCGGCCGCCTCGATCAGGCGGTAGACGTACGGGATGCCGAGCCGGACCGCCTCCCGCTCGTGCAGGGCGGGGCTGAGTGACGGCCCGATGCCGGAGCCGATGAGCCCGATCAGGTAGGAGGTCATGCTCACCCTCATGAGTTATGTACGAACTAGTGAGTTAGTCATAACATCTCCGGAGCCGTCCCGTGAAGAGACTCTTGACATGAGATCGCGGTCACAGGAGCATGGCGAGCAATTAACTATCTAGTTCGTAACAAGTGCGGGGCCCGGACGGGGGCACGGTCCACACTGACGACGCCGCACCAACAGGGAGCCATCGTGACCGACCAACCCCCCGGCGCCCGCCAGGGCACGCCGCGCAAAGCGGCCGTCGCGGCCTGGATAGGCAGTGCGCTGGAGTACTACGACTTCTTCATCTACGGCAGCGCCGCCGCCCTCATCTTCTCCAAGGTGTTCTTCGACGAGTCCGATCCCACCACGGCGACCCTGCAGTCGCTGGCCAGCTTCGGCGTCGCCTACGCCGCCAGGCCCGTGGGCGCGTTCATCCTCGGTCACGTCGGCGACAGGTTCGGCCGCAAGCGCATCATGGTGTTCACGCTCGTGCTCATGGGCGTGTCGACGTTCCTCATCGGCTGCCTGCCGAGCCGCGACCAGATCGGCGACCTCGCCCCGGTGCTGCTGGTCGTGCTGCGCATCATGCAGGGCCTGTCGGCCGCCGGGGAGCAGGCCAGCGCCAACTCCATGACCCTGGAACACGCCCCCGAGCACCGGCGCGGCTACTACACCAGCTTCACGCTCAACGGCACGCAGTTCGGGCAGATCCTGGCCACCGTCGTGTTCATCCCGGTGGCGGCCATGCCCGAGGAGCAGTTGCTGTCCTGGGGCTGGCGGGTGCCGTTCTGGATGAGCGTGATCGTGGCCGTGGTCGGCTGGGTGATCCGGCGCAAGCTGGAGGAGACGCCGGCGTTCGAGCGCGAGGTGGCCCAGGGCACGGTGCCGCGGATGCCGCTGTCGCTGCTCTTCCGCGACCACTGGGCGAGCGTGGTACGGGTGGTGTGCGCGGCGCTGATCGCGACGGTCAGCACCATCTTCACCGTGTGGGCGCTCAACTACGCCGTCGAGAACGTCGGCCTGGACCGGGCCACCATGCTCTGGGTGAGCACCGTGGCCAACACCGCCGCACTGCTGGCCATCCCGCTGTGGGCCATGCTGTCGGACCGGATCGGGCGCAAGCCCGTGTTCCTCATCGGAGCCGTCGGCAGCCCGATCATGATCTTCGCCTACCTGGCGGCGATCAACTCCGGCAGCTACCCGATGATCTTCCTGGTCGGCATCCTCACCCTCGGCGTCGTCTACAGCGCCTCCAACGGCATCTGGCCCTCGCTCTACGGGGAGATGTTCACCACCAAGGTGCGGCTGTCGGGTATGGCCATCGGCACCCAGATCGGCTTCGCCGTCGCCGGCTTCGCCGTCGCCTCGGCGGCCGGCATCGTCTCCCCCGGAGGCTGGCTCGGCCTGCAGGGCTGGGTCGGCGTCGGCATCTTCACCGCCATCCTCTGCGCGATCAGCGCGGTGGCCGTGGCCACGGCGCGCGAGACGCACAAGGTCCCCACGGACCAGCTCGGCCTCCCGCCCGCCGACCGCGTCACCACCTCCGCCTGACCCTTCCGTACGCGGCCGCGCCCTTCCCGGGTGCGGCCGCGTACGCGTCTCCGGGACACGCACCGAAATACTGGTAATTACTGGAACCCCTGATACCCTCGCGCCATGAGTGACCGGCTGGACGAGCTCGAACGGCGCATCGACGAGCTCAGGGCCGGTGTGCGCAGGGCCATGCGGGCCAGGGACGGCTCGGCGGCCAGGGCGCTGCGGGCCGAGCTCCGCACCGCCGAGAAGGCGTGGGACTCCCTGGTGAGCGGCGAGAAGCCCAACGGGAAGACGCAAGGGCCGCGGCTGGTGACCGTGCGCGAGCAGGTGCACCAGGCGCTGGAGCTGCTGGGCGCGCCCGCGCAGGCCCGGCTGGTGGTGGCGGTGAGCGGCGCGTTCCAGGCCGGCACGATCCGCAGCTCCCAGCTCACCAGCCTGCGCAGGGACGAGGAGCGCTCGTTCCGCTCGTCGCCGTTCGGGCGGCCCTACTACCTGTGCGCGGCGCTGACCGACCGGCTCTCCCCCGCCCGCGGCTACCTCACCGTCAGCACGTGGCCGGTGGAGCGCCGGGTGGTGGGCCCGCTCAGCCCCCGCGTCGACTTCCTCACCTGCGCGATCCGGATCGCCGAGCACACCGCGGGGCGGCGCTCGCCCGACGGCGACCGGCTGTTATCCAGGATGGCGCGCAACATCCCTGGCGCCGGTGACGAGGTGCCGCCCGACCCGGCGCGGGTGGCCGAGGCGGCGCGGCGGGAGCTGGCCGTGCACGCCGGGCGCGACGCCGGCGACCGCGCGGAGCTGGCGGGACGCGCCGACACCCAGCTCGATGACGTGGCCCGGCTATTCGGGGCCACTACGCTGACCACTGTTCCAAGATCAGTCATGGCTATGGGAGGCGGCCGATGAACCGGCTCGACGCGCTGCGCGGCACCACACCGCCGAAGCCGCACGACGCCAGGGCGATCGCCGCGCTGGCGGCCAACCCCGGCTGCACGCGGCGGGCGCTCATGGACGGCGCCGGGATCGACAAAGACGCCGTCGCCCGCCACCTGGGGTTCCCCGCCCCGTTCGGCCAGTCGCCGTTCGCGATCACCCGGGGCAACGCGTTCGAGGCGCTGGTGAAGGCCGACGGGTGCGCGGAGCTGATCCGGATGCTGCGCGAGCTGCTCGGCCTGCCGATCGACGAGGTGGCCTACCACGACGTGGAGAACGTCGGCGCCCACCTGCGCCACACCCACACCCGCGCGCTGATCGACCGCGCGGCCAGGGGCGAGGGCGTGGGCACCGTCTACGACCACCCGCTGTTCACGCTGGGCATCGCCGGCCACACCGCCTATCTGGAGCCCGACGTGGTCGCGTTCCAGCTCGGCGGCCGGTTCCACATCGTGGAGATCAAGTCGTTCGCGGTGGTCGACGGGCAGGCCGACCCGGCCGCGGTGGCGGCGGCCGCGCGGCAGGCGGCGGTGTACGTGCTGGCGCTGCGGACGCTGCTGGAGGAGCTGGGCCACGACCCGCTCCGGGTGGCCGACGACGTGGTGCTGGTCTGCCCGGAGAACTTCGCGAACCGCCCGGTGGCGACGCTGGTCGACGTGCGCCGCCAGCTCGCGGTGCTGCGCCGCCAGCTCTCCCGGATGACGAGCCTGGACCGGCTGCTGGACGCGCTGCCCGAGGACGTGACGTTCGACCTGGCGCCGGACGCCGACGGGCGGCCGGCCAGGCCGGTCGCGGAGCTGGCCGACGCGGTCCGCAGGGCCGAGGCCCGCTACGCGCCCGACTGCCTGTCCACGTGCGACCTGTGCTTCTTCTGCCGCGACGAGGCCCGCCAGGAGGGCGCGTCCGATCTGCTGGGCCGCGCCGTCCGCGACGAGCTCGGCGGCGTGGCGTCGGTGCGGGAGGCGCTGGCGCTGGCCGACGGCTCGCGCGCGCCCGCGCAGGGCCAGGAGGAGATCGCCCGGCTGCTGCGCGGCGCCGAGCGGCTGCGGCGGGAGTGCCTGGCGTGAGCCTGCTCACCTCGCTCGCCCGGCTGCGGGCGATCGACGAGGGCGTCGCGCAGCCGATCGCGACCGTCCGCCACTGCCACCTGTCGGCGCGGCCGATGGTGTTCATCCCGCTGAAGCTGTCGGGTGAGGCGGCGGCGCCGCTGGCCGCCATGCTGGGCACCGACCCCGCCGAGCCGCGGCTGCTGGCGGTGGCCCAGCCGCGCAACCGCGACCTGCGCTTCGCCTGGACGGCCGACCTGGCCGGGGTGCTGCTGCCGTACGTGGCGGGCTTCACGGCCGAGACCGAGACGGTGGAGCGGCGCGGCGCCGACCCGTACGAGCGGGCGCTGGACGCGCCGCAGCTGATCGTGCCGAACCGGGCCGGGGTGGCCTTCACCCGGCTGCTCGGCCGCTCCACCCGGTTCCGGCGCACCGACGGGCCGTTCCCGGTGCCGGAGGGGGTGCCGCTGCTCGGCCGGTGGCTGACGTACTTCGCCGAGCGCGCCGCGTACCCCGGCTCGTCACTCATGCTGGCCGCGACCGACGAGCTGGCCCGTCACTGGGCGAGCGGGCAGAGCGCGCTGGAGGACGCCAACCTGGCGGCGCTGCTCGCCTGGATCACCGACGGGCCCGACGACGCGGCCGAGGACCCGCTGATCTGGCCGCCGGCCGGCCCGGCCACCGATCCGGGGTTCGACGCGGAGGTGCTGGCGCCGGCGATGGAGAGCGGATCGGCCGAGCGGATCACCGAGGCGCTGCGCACCCAGCTGGAGCCGACGTGGCGGCTGGTGTGGCGGGCCGTCGAACTGCTGCGCGGCCTGGAGCCTGGCGCGAGCGTGGCGCAGCGGTGGGAGCACGACCGAGGCTCGTTCAGCGGCATGACCGCGCAGCTCGCGGAGGGGGCGCCGCCGCAGGCCCGCCGCGACGGCGCGGTGGCCGCGGCGGCCCGGCTCTCGCGGATGGAACGCGCCCAGGCCGCCTACGAGGTGCAGCGCGCCTACGACGACCCGCTGGTGATGGCCGAGTACCGGCTCACGGGCGAGGCGTTCGCGGGCGAGGTCGTCGACACGGCGCCCGGCAACACCGAGGGCGAGGGCCGCTCGCGCAAGCTGCGCCCGCTGGTGACGGTCAAGACCGACGATCCCGTACGGATCCCGCCCGGCACCTCGCTGGGCACGCCGGAACGGCGCGGGCAGGGGGCCGAGCTGGTGTCGGCGGGCGACGGCCTGGTCACCTTGAAGATCACCAAGGGCATGGGGCGGGGCAAGACCCCGGCGCCCGGCGCGGTGCCGGAGATCGGCGAGCGGGTCTGCTACAGCTCGCTGACCGACGAGTTCCAGGGCGCGGCGGCGCTGCCGGAGCCGGAGGCGACGCCGTGGACCCACGGCGGCCCGCCGCGCCCGTACGAACCGGCCGACGAGGACGCCCGGGAGGAGTGGTCGTGATCCCTGAGCCCACGCCCGAGCCCACGCCTGAGGAGGTCATCCGGCGGGTGCTGGCCGACCTGCCGGGCCATCGCGGCGTGGTGGTCGACTCGCCGCCCGGCGCGGGCAAGTCCACGCTCGTGGTGCGGGCGGCGGCGCACCTGGCCGCCACCGGCGAGCCGCTGATGATCGTCGCCCAGACGAACGAGCAGGTGGACGACCTGGTGACGCGGATCTGCGAGAAGCATCCGCGGCTCACGGTGGGCCGGCTGTCGGCGGGCGGCTACGTGCCGCGCAAGCGGATGCTGGAGCTGCCAGGGGTGACCTTCGGCACCCGCGTCCAGGATCTCGGCGATCCGGACGTCGTCATCGCCACCGCCGACAAGTGGGCCTGGATCAGCGGCCGGACGTGGCCGTGGGCCATCGTGGACGAGGCCTATCAGATGCGCTCCGACAAGCTGCTGCGCATCGCCGGGCTGTTCGAGCGGGCGTTGTTCGTGGGCGACCCCGGACAGCTCGACCCGTTCTCCATCGTGGACGGCGACCGGTGGTCGGGGCTGTCGTGGGATCCGCTGCAGAGCGCCGTGTCGGTGCTGCTGCGGCACAACCCCGACCTGCCGGTGCACCGGCTGCCGGTGTCGTGGCGGCTGCCCTCGTCGGCGGCGCCCGTGGTGTCGCGGGCGTTCTACCCGTTCACCGGGTTCCGGTCGGGCACCGGGCCTGGCGACCGGCGGCTGGAGCTGGTCACCGGCGGCATGGGCACGGTGCACGACCGGGCGCTGGAGGAGGCGGCCCGCTCCGGGTGGGCGCTGCTGGAGCTGCCGAACCGGCACACCGTGCGCACCGACGCCGAAGCGGTGGAAGCGGTGGCGCTGCTGGCGGCCCGGCTGATGCAGCGCGGCGCGGTGGCGAGTTCGGAGCAGGGCGAGCGGCCGGTGACGGCCGACCGGATCGCGGTCGGCGCGGCCCACCGCGACCAGGTGGCGGCGATCAGGAACGCCGGGCTGCCGCCGGAGATCACCGTCGACACCGCCAACCGGCTGCAGGGCCGCGAGTACGACGTGACGATCGTGCTGCACCCGCTGTCGGGGCGGCGCGACGCGACCGCCTTCCACCTGGAGTCGGGGCGGCTGTGCGTGCTGGCCTCGCGGCACCGGCACGCGTGCGTGGTGGTGGCGAGGGCGGGCATCGCCGAGCTGCTCGACGCGCATCCGTCGGCGGAGCCGGTGCAGCTCGGGGTGCCGGTGAAGTTCCCCGACGGGTGGGAGGCCAACCAGGCGGTGCTGGACCACCTGGCGGCCCACCGGGTCTAACCGGCTTCGACGGTGCGCCGCCAGATGTCGATGACGAGGACCGGGCGCATCCCCTCCGACTCGTACAGGCCCAGCGCGGGGGTGGTGTTGTTGGTGTCGACGTGCAGGATCGTGCCCTCGCGGCCGCGGGCGGCGTCGGCGGCGATGGCGGTGCGCAGCAGCAGGCGGCCCAGGCCCCGGCCGCGGAACTCGGGCCGCACGGCGAGCGTGTCGACGTAGCCGCAGCCCTCGTCGGCGGCGAACTGGTTGTTGCCGAGCACCATCGCGGCCGCGCGGCCGTCCACCCTGGCCAGGGTGAGCTGGCTCCAGTCGGTGGTGGGGATCGCCTGCCTGCGGGCGTACCAGCGGTCGTAGTCGACGTAGGCGTGGCCGAAGTGGTCGGCGAAGCCCTCCTGGTACACCTCGTGGGCCTCGCGGCGGACCTGCTCGTTCTGGCCGCCGTGCAGGGTGACGCCGGGCGGCGGCGTCGGTGGCTCGACGGGGCCGTCGAAGTCGACGCGCATGCGGTGGAAGCTGGTGGCGGCCGCGAACCCGTACCCGGTGACGAGCGCCTGCTTGGCCCGGTCGGCCCGGTAGACGCCGACGTCGGTGACGGCGGCGGGGTGGCCCGCCTCGCGGGCGAGCGCGCCCGCGCGCTCCAGCACGAGCGGCCAGAGCCGCTCGGCGAGACCGGCCACGCCGGGGCGGACGATCACGTCGGCGTCGACGATCTCGCTCGCGCCCTGGCGGCGCGCCCACGCCCAGCCGTCGAGGCGGCCGTCCGGGCCGTGCGCGAGCCAGGCGTCGCTGTCGAGGTCGAAGCCGGGCTCGGCGAGCTCGCCCGCGATGTCGTCGAGGGTGAGGTCGGGCCGTCCGAGCACTTCGGTGTCGCAGGCGGCGCTGAGCTCGTGGATGGCCGGGGCGTCTCCGGCACCCGGTCGGCTGAAGTGATGCATGGGGTGATTGTCATGGTTGTGCCCCTCGCCGCGCGCCGTATTTTCGTGGTGGTTAGGCTGTGAGGGTGCCCGACAAGACCCCGCTGCAGATCGAGATCGACTCGTCCGACAAGACCACGGTCCAGCTCGCGGTCCGCGGTGACCTCGATTTCGACACCGCGGACGAGCTGTCGTCGGTCCTGCTGGGTGACGGATTCGAGCGGGTGGACGTCGACCTGTCGGGGCTGGGGTTCATCGACTCGTCGGGGCTGGCGGCCCTGGTCCGCCTCTACCAGCGGGTGGCCGCCGAGGACGCGGTGCTGCGGGTGGTCGCCGTCACGCCCTATCTGCGCAACCTGATGCGGATGACCGCGCTCGACCGCCTGTTCGGCCTGCCGCCGGGCTGAGCGTCTCCTTCCGTAACGAATGCTTCGCCGGATCATGGGCAGAGGCATTCTCGACACCGAAGGGAGGCGCCGGTGGAGACCACGATGGCGCTGCGGCTGCCCAGGGATGCGGCGAGCGTGCCGCTCATCCGGCAGATGCTCGACGGCACGCTGAACTCGCTGGGTGTGGAGCCGGAGATCCGGGACGACATCGAGCTCATGCTGACGGAGGCGTGCTCCAACGTGGTCAAGCATGCCGCGCCGAGCGACGAGTACACGGTGAGCGCCATGGTCTACGACGATCTGTGCGTGATCCGGGTGGTCGACACCGGCCATGGTTTCGACCCGGCGTCGGTCAGGGACGCGACGCCCGGGTCCGAGAACGGGCGGGGGCTGCAGATCATGCGGGCGCTGGCCGACGACGTCCGCTTCACCAACAAGCGGGAGAACGGCGCGGTGGTGTGCCTGGAGAAGCGGCTGCGCTACTCACCGGGCGCGGCGGGGCCGCACTTCATCCGGACGTGAGGACGTCATGGCTCACGGCCGCTCCGCCGGGCGGAGCCACCGTGTGTCAGGACGATCCCGCTCATGGAGGCCATCAGCGCCAGCCAGATGAGCACGGCCACCGCGATGCCCAGCACCGCGAGGAACGACAAGGAGAGGGCGACCAGCAGCGAGCCGATCGCGCCGAGCAACGTCCACACCCCGTCAGAGTTGCCCGCCGGTGCTCGTTCTCTGCAGTTTCATCGCGGTCAGTTGCCTGTTATGTGGCGATATATCCCTCTTACTCGGTGGCTCCGTCGGGCGCCTCCAGCCGTCCCGGCAGCGCGTCCAGCCGGCGCAGGATGACGCCCTCGCGCAGCGCCCACGGGCAGATCTCCAGCCGCTCCACCTCGAACAGGTCCATCACCGCGTCGGCCACGATCGCGCCCGCCGCGAGCTGGGCCGCCCGCCCCGCCGACACGCCGGACAGCTCGGCCCGCTCGGCGGCCGTCATGGCGGTCAGCTTGGCGGCCCAGTCGGCGGTGTCCTGCCGCGACAGCGAGCGCGGCACGTGGACGCCGTCGCTGGACGGTGCCGCCCCGGCGATCCTGGCCAGCTGCTTGAAGGTCTTGGAGGTGGCCACCGCCCGGTCGGCCCCGCCGTAGCGGACGACGGAGCCGACGGTGCGGGCGATCTCCGCGCGCACGTGGCGGCGCAGCCGGCGCACCTCGTCGGCGGACGGCGGGTCGGCGGTGAACCAGTCGCGGGTCAGCCGCCCGGCGCCGAACGGCAGCGACACCGCGACGTCGGGCTCCTCGTCGACCCCGGCCGCGATCTCCAGGGAGCCGCCGCCGATGTCGAACGCCAGCAGCCGCCCGGACGACCAGCCGAACCAGCGGCGCACCGCCAGGAACGTCAGCCTCGCCTCGTCGCGGCCCGACAGCACGTCGATGAGCACGCCGGTGTGCCGCTGGACCTTCTCCAGCACCCGCTCGCCGTTGGCGGCCTCGCGCACGGCGGAGGTGGCGAAGGCCAGCAGCTCCTCCACGCCCTTGTCCTCGGCGATGACCACGGCCTGCTCGACGAACGCGCGCAGCCGGTCCACGCCCTCGGCGGACAGCTTGTCGTCCGGGCCGAGATGCTCGCTGAGGCGCAGCTCCTCCTTGTGGGAGAACGCCGGGATGGGACGGCCGCCGCGGTGGGCGTCCACGACGAGTAAATGGACGGTGTTCGAGCCGATGTCCAGCACGCCGAGTCGCATGGCGATGACGCTACAGGCAGGCGCTTCGCCCGCGAAGCGGAGGCCGGGGGGCGACGACCGCGTGATCGTGGGCATGCCGGGGCGACTACCCTTCCTAGAGGTCGTGACACATGGGAGGAGCCAGATGAGCGCGTGCTGCGGGCCCGCCAGGGAGGCCGTCACCGGGGCGGACGCCCCCGAGGCGCCGGTCCTCGTGATGCCCGGGCCGGCGCGGCGGGAGCCGCCGCGCGGGATGGTCCGCGTCCCGGGCGGGACGTTCTCGGTGGGCGGCGACGACCCCGACGCCAACCCGGAGGACGGCGAGGGCCCGGTCCGCGAGGTGAAGCTGGATGCGTTCCTGATCGACCCGACCTGCGTGACGAACGCGCAGTTCGCCAGGTTCGTGAAGGAGACCGGATACGTGACCGAGGCCGAGCGGATCGGCTGGTCGTTCGTGTTCCGCCAGTTCGCCTCCCGCGGCGTCATGGACGCGAGCGTGCCGCAGGCTCCCTGGTGGGTCGGGGTGGAAGGAGCCTCCTGGCGCTCCCCCGAGGGGCCCGGCTCGTCGATCGGCGACCGGCAGAACCATCCGGTGGTGCAGGTGTCGTGGCACGACGCGACCGCGTACGCGCGGTGGGCCGGCAAGCGGCTGCCGACGGAGGCCGAGTGGGAGACGGCCGCCCGCGGCGGCCTGCGGCGGACCCGCTATCCGTGGGGCGACGAGCTGGCGCCGAAGGGGCGGCAGCGGTGCAACATCTGGCAGGGCCCGTTCCCCTCGGCGCCGAGCAGGGGCACGATGCCGGTCAAGTCGTTCCAGCCGAACGGCTACGGCCTCTACAACGTGGCGGGCAACGTGTGGGAGTGGACCGCCGACTGGTGGGACACCCGCTGGGAACCGTACGCGGAGAACCCCACGGGCCCGGCCGAGGGCACCATGAAGGTGATCAGGGGCGGCTCCTACATGTGCCATGACTCCTACTGCAACCGCTACCGGCTGGCCGCCCGCACCGCCAACACCCCCGACTCGGCCACCGGACATACGGGTTTCCGGTGCGCGGCCATAGTCTGAGCCCATGTCACAAACCCTGCGACTGCTGATCACCGGCGGCGGCACCGGTGGTCACACCTACCCGGCCCTGACGACCCTGACGGCCATCCAGCGCCGGCAGGTGCCGCACGACGTGCTCTGGGTGGGCACGGCCAACGGCCTGGAGGCCAGGATCACCGCCGAGCACGGCATCCCGTTCAAGGCGATCACGACGGGCAAGCTGCGCCGCCGGCCCAACCTGCGCGAGCTCGGCACCAACCTGGCCGACCTGTTCCGCATCCCCGTCGGGGTGTTCCAGGCGATCGGCCACGCCGCCCGCTACCTGCCCGACGTGGTGCTGTCGACCGGGGGCTACGTGGCGGTGCCGATCGGGGTGGCGGCCAAGCTGATCCGCAGGCCGCTGGTCATGCACGAGCAGACGACGGTGGTGGGGCTGGCCAACCGGATCCTGTCCAGGCTGGCGACGCGGATCGCGCTGTCGCACGAGTCGTCGCTCGAACACCTGCCCGCCAAGGCCAGGGCCAAGGCCGTGGTGACGGGCAACCCGATCCGGCCCGAGCTGCTGCAGGGCAAGCGGGCGGCGGCCTACGACCTGTTCGGGCTGACGTTCGAGGTGCCGCTGATCTACGTGACGGGCGGCGCGCAGGGCAGCAAGCAGATCAACACACTGATCGCGGAGGTCCTGCCCAGGCTGCTGCCGCACGCCCAGATCGTCCACCAGTGCGGCCCCGCCTGGATCGAGCAGATGCGGGCCGTGGAGCTGCCGCCCGAGCTCGCCGACCGCTACCACCCGGTCCCCTACGTGGGGTCCGAGCTGGCCGACCTGTACGCGGCGGCCGACGTGGTGATCTCGCGCAGCGGAGCCGGCACGGTGTCGGAGCTGACCGCGATCGGCAAGCCGTCGCTGCTGATCCCGCTGATCCCGACGGGCGGCGACGAGCAGCGCAAGAACGCCGGCTATCTGGTGTCGGCGGGCGCGGCGCGGGCGCTGCTGGAGCCGAACCCTGCGGCCGACCAGCTGCTGGCCGAGCTGATGCCGCTGCTGGCCGACCCGGGCCTGCGGGCGGCGATGGGCGAGGCGGCCCAGAAGCTGGGCCGCGTGGACGCCGCCGACGTGCTGTGCGACCTGCTGCTGCGGACCGCCCAGCCCGCCCGGCCCGCCGCGGCCTAGGACCGCTCGCCCGGCTCCAGGTGGCGGAAGGCCTCGTGCGCGGAGCTGAGGCTGCGCCGCAGCGCCTGCTCCAGTTGGTCGGCGTCCTCGGCGAGCCGGGCGATCTCCGGCACCGCGAACGCGTCGGCCCCGGTCTCGGCGACCAGTTCCTCGTACTGGTGGATCCGGCCGCGCAGCTCCTCGACCTGCTGGTGGGCGCGGAAGGCGCGCTCGGCCTCGGTGACGTTGGCCGCGTAGCGTTCCAGCGCCTCGACCCGCGCCACCACGGCCTCCTCGCTGCTGTCGAGGGCCCGGGCGAGCGGTTCGGCGACGGCCGCCACCTCGGGGGTGACGGCGCCGGTGACGGTCTCGCGGTGTCTGGTGCGCAGCGCCGACAGCTTGGCCAGCAGGCGGGCGATCTCCCACTCCTGGGCGGGCAGCATCACCGCGTTACGCACCCCGTCGAGCAGCCCTTCGGCGTTGACCGACGACTCGTTGACGGTGGCGATGGCCCGTTGCGCACGGGCCAGCAGCCTGCGCGAGGCCTCGTCGAGGTCGTCGGTGAGCACGTAGCGGCCCTCGTACCAGCGCAGCTGCTCGTAGACCTCGCGGGCGAGCACGGCCTCCTCGTCCTCGTCGGTGAGGTCGTTGCGGATGAAGGCGACGAGCAGCACGGGCACGCCGACGAAGGCGAGCAGCAGCAGGCCGATGCCGCGGCTCATCAGGCCGAGCGCGATCAGCAGCACGGCGACGGCGGTCACGGCGACGGCCACGCCCTTGGACTGGGCGACGCCGGCGCGGGGCGGCGGCTCGGGAACCCAGCCGCGGCGCATCCTGACCAGGACCTGGCCGCTGTCCCTGATCAGTCGCGCGTCCTCCGGTGGCACCCCTGGATCCACCACGACTTCCACAAATCCGGATCCTATGGGAACTCTGCCCTTCGAGCTCGATTCTTTGTACGACAAACGGCGTGCGACCCTCCCTGTTGGCGGACGGCGGGGTGAACGGCCGATCACCCCTGTAAGTGACGGAACGCTTCGTGGGCCGACGTGACGCTGTCGCGCAGCGCCTGTTCGAGCCGGTCGGCGTCCTCGCTGAGCCGGCTCAGCTCGGGCACGGCCGAGTCGTCGGCGCCGGACTCGGCCAGGAGCTCTTCGTAGCGGGGCAACTGGGCGCTGAGCCGCGCGATCTGGTCGCGGGCGTGGTAGGCCCGCTCGGCCTCGGCGACGTGGCCGGCGTAACGTTCCAGCGCCTCGACCCGGGCCACGACCGCGCGCTCGCTGCTGTCGAGCACCTGGGCGAGCGGCTCGGCGATCGCCGCCACCTCGGGGGTGACGCCTTCGGAGACGACCTCCCGGTGTCCGGACCGCAGCGCCGACAGCTTGGCCAGCAGGCGCGCGATCTCCCACTCCTGGGCGGGCAGCATCACGGCGTTGCGCACGTCGTCGAGCAGCCCTCCGGCGTTGACGTGGGACTCCATGACCGCGTCTACGGCGGCCTGGGCGCGGGCCATGAGCCGGCGGGCGCTCTCGTCGAGGTCCTCGCGGAGCACGTAGCGGCCCTCGAACCTGCGGGCGCTGTCGTAGACGTGCCGCTCGACCACCTGGCGCCGCTCGGCCTCGGCGTCGGGCCTGGGTTTGGCGAGCACACCGGCGATGAGCAGCGCGGCCAGCGTCATGACGACGACGAACGGGGTGTAGAGGCCGGCGAGGAAGAAGTCGAGCCCGGCGCCGACGGCGACCAGCGCGACGAGCGTGGTGGTCATCCGGGTGACGAGCCCGAGAGCCGGAGGATGACGCCTGTTCGGCGGGGTCCACCCGGCGCGGATGCGCAGCAGGAGCTTGCGATGGTCACGGAACAGGTCGGCCGTCTCGGCAGGCACCGTCGGCTCCACTACCACCTTCGCATGACGACCCGGCACATTAAGGATCCTATGTGGCGGTCTGTCCGAACGTCAGCCTTCTAAGTAGCGAAAAGCCTCATGCGCGGAGGTGACACTTCGCCGCAGGGCGCGTTCCACGGAGTCGGCGTCCTCCGCGAGGCGTTCGATCTCGGCGACGGCCATCGTGCCGGCCCCGGTCTCGGCCAGCAGTTCCTCGTAACGCGGCAGCCTGGCGCGCAGCTCCTCGATCTGCTCGCGGGCATGGTAGGCCCGCTCGGCCTCGGCGACGTGGCCGGCGTAACGTTCCAGAGCCTCGACGCGCGCGACCACGGCCGCCTCGCTGCCGTCGAGCGCGCCCTGCAGGGGCTTGAGCACGGCCGCGACCTCGGGGGCGAGACCCCGGCCGAGGAGTTCGCGATGGTCGGCGCGCAGCGCCGACAGCTTGGCCAGCAGGCGGGCGATCTCCCATTCCTGCTCCGGCAGCAGGAGCGCGTTGCGCGGGCCGTCGAGCAGCCCTTCGGCGTTGACGTGGGAGCGCAGCACGGTGCCGACGGCCTGCTGGGCCCGGTGGAGCACGGCCGCGGCCTCCTCGTCGAAGTCCTGCGGGATCAGGTAGCGGCCGTGGTGCCGGCGGGCCTTCTCGTACAGGGCCCGCTCCTGGGGCCGGTGGTCGTCGTCGACCGCCTCGCTGATGTTGGCGATCTTGACGAGGACGAGGAAGACGAACCCGCCGAGCAGCAGGAACCCGGCGGGGGCGGCCGGCGAGTCCAGCAGCACGGCCATGAGCGCGATGACGAGCGGGGTGGCGGCGAGCAGCGCCACGCTGGAGGTGTTGCGCCGCCTGGCGGGGACCGGCAGGGCGGCCGGGGGCACCCAGCCCGTCCGGATCCTCGACAGCAGCGGGGCGTTGGCGCGCAGCATCCCCGCGGTCTCCGGCGGCACCGCCGGATCGACGACCACTCCCACGCTCTGCCCTGGCACCTCGGCGCCCCCAACGCTCCTCTGTTCCGGATACTACGAAACATCCCGCTCGGGTGTCAGCCTCGCGAAGGACAGGCCGGGGAACCACCAGTTACGGTCACCGAGCACCTCCATCGCGGCGGGCACCAGGACCATCCGCACGATCGTGGCGTCGACCAGCACTCCGGCGGCCAGCCCGACCCCCATGACGCGCAGCGCCCGGTCGTCGAACGCGCCGAAGGCGGCGAACACGCAGAACATGATCGCGGCGGCGGCGGTGATCACCCGGGCGGTCCCGGCGAGCCCGGCGGCGACCGCGGCGCTGTTGCCCAGCCCGTTCCGGTACTCCTCGCGGATGCGGGAGACGAGGAACACCTCGTAGTCCACGGACAGCCCGAACGTGATCACGAACAGCATCATCGGCACCCAGGCGTCGATCGGCCCGCCGGTGCCGAGCCCGAGCACGTCCCACTGGAAGACGGCGACGACCACCCCGTACGCGGCCCCGATCGACAGCAGGTTGACCAGGATCGCCTTGACGGGCACCGCCACGCTCCTGAACACGGCCATGAGCAGCGCCAGCGAGGCCAGCAGCACCGCGCCGACCGTCCACGGCAGCCGGTCGGCGGCGTGGTCGGCGAAGTCCACGGCGGCGGCGGTCGAGCCGGTCACCAGGACGGGCTCCGGCAGCTCGGCGCGGAGCCGGCGCACCAGGCCGGCGGTGGCCTCGTCCTGCTGCGCCGTGGCGGGCACGACGAGCGCGGCCCGCTCCCCCAGCGGCGTCACGCCCGCCACTCCCGGCGTGGCGCGGGCCCGCTCGACGGCGGCGCCGAGCGGGCGGTCGGAGGCGAGCACGAGCGGCGACCCGGCGCCCGGCCCGAACGCGCCGGCCAGCAGGTCGTGGGCGCGCCTGGTGGTGTCGGTGACGGGCCGGTCGGACGCGTCCGACCAGCCGGTGCGCAGGTCCAGCGCGGGCAGCGCGAGCCCGGCGAGCAGCGCCGTCGCCAGCAGCCCCGCCGTCCACGGCCGGCGCTGCACGGCCCTGCTCCACCGCGCCGACCACGGCTCCCCGCCGGTACGGGCCGGCAGCGAGAACCGGTCGATCCGGTGTCCGATCATGGTCAGCAGCGCGGGCAGGAGGGTGAGGGAGGCGAGCATGACCATGAGCACGCCGCACCCCGCGGCGACCGCGATGCCGCCGCCGAGCCCGGGGCCGAGGAACACGATGCCGGCGCCGGTGACGATGACGGTGACGCCGGCGAACAGCACGGACCTGCCGGCGGTCCGCATGGCCGTGCCGGCGGCTGTCTCGACCTCCTGGCCCTCGTGCAGTCCGGTGCGGAAGCGGGTGACGATGAGCAGGGCGTAGTCGATGCCGACGCCGAGGCCGAGCATGATCGTGAGGTACACGGCGAAGTCGGGCGTGGCGACCAGGTGGCCGAGCAGGGCGAGCAGGCTGGTGCCGGAGACGACGCCGACGACCCCGATGGCGATCGGGAGGGCGGAGGCGAGCAGTGACCGGAACGCGTACAGCAGGATCGCCGCCGCGGCCACCAGCCCGACCCCCTCGGTCAGGCCGCCGGGGGTGAAGTCGGCGAAGTCGTCGCCGGCCAGTTCGGCGGTGACGGCCCCGGCCTCGAAGCCGTCACGGACCTCGGCCAGCTCGCGGGCGGCGGTCTCGTCCGGGTAGTCGATCGGGATCGTGCCGACGGTCGCGTCCGGCGAGATGCGTGCGTATGAGGTCTCGGCACGGACCCCCGGGACCTCGTTCATCCTCGCGACAAGCCCGTCCACGGCTTGGCGTGCGGCCGGGGACTCGACCCCGGCGGGGGCGGACACGACGAGCGTGCCGGGCGGTTCGGCGGGTGCGGGCCCGAGCAGCTCGGCGGCCCGCCCGCTCTCGCTGCCGGGCAGCGCGAACTCACCGGCCACCGGCGCCGGGTTCCAGGCGGCCCCGGCGACAAGCGCGGCGACCAGCGCCAGCCAGGCCAGCAGGACCAGCCGCCGGTGGCGGATACAGAATCGGATCATGCCGCCGACGCTAGGAACGGCCCCCCGCGCCGGTCGTCCCCCCACCACGGTCCCCCGCCTACCACACCCGCGGCATCCAGCACCGAATGACGGAGGATCAGAGGTGGGTGCGGGTCGTCCCCCGCCACACCCGCTGCGTGGTCAGGGGTGGTGGCCGGGGCGGGTGAGGCCGGTTTCGTAGGCGATGACCACGAGCTGGGCTCTGTCGTGGACGCCGAGTTTGGTCATCATGCGGTTGACGTGCGTCTTGACGGTGGCGGGGCTCATGAACAGCTCGCCGGCGATCTGGTCGTTCGTGCGGCCGTGCGCGACGCGGGCGAGGACCTCACGCTCGCGGCCGGTGAGGGGGGCGAGCCGGTCGTCGTTCACGCCGGGCCGGGCGGCGAACTCCTCGATCAGCCTGCGGGTGACCCCCGGGGACAGGAGGGCGTCGCCCCGGGCGGCCACCCGGACCGCGTGCCGGATCTCGGCCGGTTCCGCGTCCTTGACCAGGAATCCGCTGGCACCCGATCGGAGCGCCTCGTACACGTACTCGTCCAGGTCGAAGGTGGTCACCACGACGACGCGGGTCCGCCCGGAGACGATGCGGCGGGTCGCCTCCAGCCCGTCGACGCCGGGCATCCGGATGTCCATCAGCACCACGTCAGGCCCGAGCCGGGCCACCTCGCGCACCGCCTCGGCCCCGTCGGCGGCCTCCCCGACGACGGTGAGATCGTCCTCCGGGTCGAGCAGCGCGCGCAGCCCCGCCCGGACGAGCGGCTGGTCGTCGGCCAGCAGGACGGTGATCACGCGGGCATCCACGCCGCCACCCGGAACCCGCCCGCCGGACCGGCGCCCGTGGTGAGTCTCCCGCCCGCGGCCTCCACCCGCTCGGCCATCCCCCTCAACCCATGGCCTCCCGCGTCCAGACCGAGGGTGCCGGACGGGCCGGTGCCGTCGTCGTCCACGCGCACGCGCACGCCCGCCTCCTCGTACGCCAGCGTCACCGTGGCGCGGGTGGCGCCGGCGTGACGGATGGTGTTGGTCAGGGCTTCCTGGACCACCCGGTAGACGGCCAGGTCCACGGCGGGCGGCAGCAGCCGGGGCTCGCCGGTGGTCTCCAGCGTGACCGGCAGCCCGGCGGTCCTGGCCAGGGCGGGGAGCTGGGCGCTGCCGGGCAGGGGATGCCGGGGCCGGAGCACGCCGAGCACGCCCTTCATCTCGGCCAGCGCCTGCCGGCTGGAGTCGCGGATCACCTGGAGGGCGTCGCGGGCTTCCGGCGGCCCGCCCGCGCGGGCGACGGCCTCGGCCGCGACGGCGGCGTGCAGCGCGATCACCGACACCGTGTGGGAGGTGACGTCGTGCAGTTCCCTGGCCACCCGCAGCCGCTCCTCCTGGGCGCGGCGCAGCGCCTCCTCCTCGCGGCCGCGCTCGGCCTCGGCGGCGCGGCGCTCGACTTCGAGGGTGTAGGCGCGGCGGGCCCGCGACACCTCGGCGGGCTGCGCGGCGACGAGGACGAGCAGCGCCCAGATGACCACGGCCACCGCGTTGTCCACCCCGGGGTGGAGCACCGCCGCGACCGCCGGCACCGCGACCAGGAACGCCGCCCCCGCCCAGCCCGCCGCCCGGCGGCCGGTCGAGATCGTGGCGAAGACCGAGATCAGCGCCGGAGCGGGCCAGAACGCGTACGCGTAGCCGAGGGTGAACAGGGCGGCGACCGCCCCGGCGCTGATCGCCAGCGCGACCTCCGGCCTGCGGGGCAGCCAGGCGAGCGCGAGCACGGCCGTGACGAGCAGCGCGTAGCCGGCCGGGTCGAGGGGCGTGGCCCCGGGCTGGTTGTCGTAGGCCATGACGGTCGAGTACAGGACGACCACCGCCATGCCGCAGACCAGGGCGAGCGTCCTCACATGTTCACGGTAGTGCGCTCGTCCCCCGCCGCGCGATACCGCGGTCGCGGTATCCCGTGTACGGCGAGCGCGGCGGCGACGCAGGCCGGCGGGATCGCGGGCAGCACGTACCGGTGGTCGAAGTCGAGCGCGGCGACCGGCGCCACCAGGAGGAACGCGGCGAACGCCCACGGCAGCAGCGCGGGCCGCCGCCGCCCGACGGACCCGGCGGCCCCGGCCAGCATCAGCACCCCGAAGAGGGTCCCGTGCAGGAACCACGGGTACGGGTAGGCGGCCAGCACCGATCCCCACGGCTCCACCGACCGCATCCCCCTGATGTCCGGGTCGTAGTCGGCGCGGACCGCGCGCACCAGCTCGTTGTCGGGCACGGTCCAGACCCCGTACGGGAACGTGGAGGTCGGCGTCATCCGGTCGGGGTGCGGCACCGGCTCCCAGGTGAAGGCGAGCGCGGTGTCCCCGGCGATCTGCCGCAGGTAGTCCAAGGGCTGGGCGGCGATGGCGCGCAGGGCGAAGGACCTGGCCAGGTCGTTGTACGCGAACCGGTCGCCGGGCAGCAGGTTGAGCGAGGCGCCGGGCGCCCACACGTACTCGGAGGCGGCGTCCATCACGGTGCCGTTCGGGCAGAGTCGCGCCTCGGCGGGCGGCGGCTGGATGACCGAGCAGTCGGCGAACGTCATCGTGCGGGCCCATAACGCCACGCCGTCGGAGCCGCTGAGCGCGAACCGGTCGTGGTGGCGTTCGTACCATCCGGCGTAGGCGAGCAGCGGCAGCGCGCCGGCCACCAGCAGGACGGCCGCCCGCCGGCGCCGGCCCCGCCTGAGCAGGAGCCAGAGCGCGGCCAGGCCGATCAGCGGCACGGCGGCGGTGCGGGTGAGCCCGGCCAGGGCGAGCAGCAGGCCGGCCCCGGCCGCCGCCCGCGCGGTGACCTCCTCCCGGCGGCCCAGCACGAGCAGCGCGGCCATCACCAGGAAGATCGCCTGCAGGTCGGACAGGATCGCGTGCTCCAGCCGGACGAACGACGGGTCGAACAGCACCGGCAGCGTGGCGAGGGTGGCGCCCCAGCCGGGCAGCCCGCGCGAGCGCAGCAGCGCGTACATCAGCACGGCGACGCCCAGCCCCATCGCGTGCTGCACGCCCGCCACGAGTTCCACGCTGTGGAAGGGCCGCAGCAGCCACAGGAAGGCGGAGTATCCGGCGGGGTGGAAGGCCCCGTTCGGCCGCATGCGCACGGCGGTGTCGAGGTACGTGAACGAGTCGTACCAGTACACCATCGCGGTGTCGTACCCCAGCATGACCAGCACGCGCAGCGCGGCGGCGAGCACGAGCACGGCCGCGAACAGGCGGTGGCCGGCCGGTCGCGCCACGGCGGAGCGGCCTGGCGGGACACGGAAGGCGAGGACGGACGCCATGGCAGAGGTTCCCCCGGACGGGCCGGGCGGATCCCGGCGCGGAACCGCGGTTCAGCGGTCGGCGGATACCCTAGCGGTACTTGATCAAGCTATGTCGGCATTTATCCCGCAAAGTCCGGGCGAGCCGGTCAGGGGCTGTGGATCTTGCGGAGCACGTCCTCGGGGATGCCCGCCTCGACGAGGCTCTCCCAGCTCTCGAACCGTTCGGCGATCATGGCTTCCACGAGCGGCCGCAGCAGCGCGTGGTCGGCGCCGGCGTGCAGCAGCTCGCTGACGATGCGGCCGCGGCCCGCGAACGGCAGCCGGGCGCCGTCGATCGTGACCGCGTGCGCGATGAGCGCGAGCAGGCGGGCGTCGGGCGGCAGGCCGGGGGCGGTGGCGGCGGTGATCGCGTCGAGGTAGCGGGCGAGCCGGTCGTCGGGGTTCAGGGGCTCGCCGGTCAGCAGGTCCCGCAGCAGCCGGGGCAGGCTGGCCACCCGGCCCCGCGGGCGCAGCAGGAGCGGCGGGTCGGCGCCCTCGTCGAGCAGGTCGGCCAGCAGGTCGGTGTCGGGGTTGAGCAGGTACGCGCGCTCGGCGAACACCCTGATCCGGTGGCGCAGCACGGTGGCGCGCCGCCCGAGGCCGTGACCGAACCACCAGCCGAGCCCGTCGCCGCCCGGCGGTTCGGCCGGCCCGCCGAGCAGGATGTCGCGCTCGCCGTGCTCGGAGACCCGCAGCGCGGGCATGGCGGCCAGCAGCCCGCTCCAGCCGCCGTCGCCGAGCTGGCTGCGCCACAGGTGGGCGTGCGAGGTCCACCGCGCCAGCGGGTCGGGGCCGCCGAACAGCTCCGACACCAGTACGGGCGCCGCGGACGCGGCCACGATGAGCAGGGTGAGGTTGGCGGAGTAGGCGGCCAGCCGCCGCGTGACCGGCCGCCGCACCGGCTCGAACGCGGTGAAGGAGCGCCGCCGCCGCTCGTACAGCGACTCGCGCAGCAGCACGCCGAGCAGTTCCACGGCCCGCTCGCGCTCCCGCGCGGGCAGCCCGGCGAGCAGTTCGACGGCGAAGCCCACGATCGGCCCGCGCTCGGCCAGGCAGGAGAACGAGGTGACCGCGTACAGCAGGTCGTCGTCCAGGTCCTGGGCGGGCGCGGCGGCCAGCTCGCCGCCGGTCAGGTCGTGTCTCCTGACCAGCTCGCGCACCGCGAACACGGCCAGCCAGCCGACGAGGAACTCGCCGAACGTGGCGTGCGCGAACTCGTAGCCGTCTGTCCCGTTCCCCGGACGGTGCGCGGACGTACGGCGCGCGAAGAAGAACCGCCTGGTGGCCCGGTCCGCCCCGCTGCCCGGCCCGCACAGCGCCGCCAGGTCGGCGTCGAGCGCGGCCGCCGCGGCGACCGGCCGGCCGCGGGCGAATATCGACAGCGCGACCGCCCCGAGCCGCACCAGCTCCCGGTCGACGAGGGCGCGCAGCCGGGGCGGCGGCAGCCCGACGGCGGAGGCGTCCCTGGCGACCTCGCGGCGGGCGAAGCCGCGGATCAGCGCCTCGTACAGCTGGGCGCGGCCGATGGGGCCCGCGCCGCGCACGCCGTCCCCCGTGGCGTCGTGCAGGGCGAGCAGGAGCAGGAGCAGCGGCTGCGTGGCGAGCTCGGGGTGGGCCAGCGCGTCGCCGGCGGACAGCGGGGCGCGGTCACGTCGGGCGAGCACCGCCCGGTTGGCCTGGTCCCAGATGTCGAGCCAGCGCCGCACCTGGTCTTCCTCGAACGGGCGCAGCTGCAGCACGACCAGGCCGTCGGGGAAGCGCACCCGGTCGGCCACGACGGTGCGGCCGGTGACGACGACGGCGACGGGCCGGCCGACGCGGTACTGCCTGGCCTGGAACTCCTGGATCTGCTCCAGGTAGTCGTGGCGGCCCTCGCCGGCGGCCTGGACCAGCTCGTCGAACCCGTCGAGCAGCACCACCGGCAGGGCCTCCTGCCCGGCCTCGACCAGCTCCTCGAAGCGCACGTCCTCGCCGAGCGAGGTACGCAGCCCCTGGTCGATCTGGGACAGCACGGTGGACTCCGCCACCACGTCGTGCAGCCGCACCCGGATCGGCAGGAACTCCGACCCGGCCAGCCGCGCGGCCAGCACCTCCACGAGCGTGGACTTGCCGGCGCCCGGCTCGCCCAGCACGACCAGCGGCGCCTGGGTGGCGCCCAGCGAGGTGAGATGACCGACCAGGAACGCCTCGGTGTCGGGCAGCGCCCGCTGCCCGGCCCACCAGCTCCTGGCGGCCGGCCTGGGCGGCTCGGCGGCGGTCCCCGCCAGCTCAGCGACCCGGCAGCGCGGGGTGATGTAGCCCTCGCCGAGCAGCGGCAGCGTCACGTCATCCGGCGGCTCGCGGCCGGCCATCAGCGGCTGGTCGAGCGCGCCGGCGGCCAGCCGCACCAGGTGGATGACGGGCCGGTCGCCGGTGCGCGGCGGGGCCAGCTCCGCCAGCAGCCGCGCCACCCGCGACAGCCCGGCGCCGGGCGGCGGCTGCTCGGCGGCCAGGCTCCACCTGCCGAACTCGGGGCGGTCCAGGGCGAGCAGCCGGTAGTCCTCGTCGTAGACGCGCAGCGCGTGCGCCTCCGGGCCGTCGGCGAACAGCGCCGGCAGCCGGGCCCGGTCGCCCGCCGGCAGCTCGCCCCACACGGGCAGGCCGCGCGCGTACGACAGGAGCGCCTCCGACATCCGCCGGTGGACCAGCCGCACGGCCTGCCGGGTCTCCTCGTACGGGCGATGCGGCTCGGGCGTCGGCAGCCCGGTGGCGAGCAGGCTCCTGACGAGGGCGGCGTACCGCTCGGCCGCCTCCGGGTGGCGGGTGTGGTCCAGTCGCTCCAGGGTGACCGGGGGCCTCGCCTCCTCGCCCAGGGCCTCGAAGTACGCGGAGACCACGATCACGGCGTGGGCCGCGGCCAGCCGCCGGGTCCTGACGAACCGGGTGTCGCCGCCGCGCCGGGCGGCGACCCCGCGCACCGTGTCCTCGGTGTAGCGGACGATCTCGCCGCGCAGCTCCACCAGGCCCGCGGCGGGCACGGCGGCGCCGCCCCAGCCGGTCGGAGGCACGGCCGCGGCCCGCTCGACGGCCTTGGCCAGCCGGGGCCGCTCACAGCCGAGGATGTCCAGCGCGCCCGCGTAGCTCAGGATGTCCGTCATCGGCGTCTCCGAAGAGCGTGAGAGCTCCCATCATGACGCCGTTGGTCCGGCTTTGGAGGGTTGTCGGATGCTCAGCCCTTGAGCGCGTCGGTGATCTCCGTGAGGGCGGCGGGGTCCTCGATGGTGGACGGCACGCGGTAGGGGGTCCCGGCGGCGATGTCGCGCATGGTGCCGCGCAGGATCTTGCCGGAGCGGGTCTTCGGCAGCCGGCTCACGACGACGGCCCTGCGGAAGGCCGCGACGGGACCGATCCGCTCGCGGACCAGGGCGGTCAGCTCGCGCTCGACGTCGGCGGGGTCGCGTTCCACACCCGCCTTGAGCACCACGAGCCCGACCGGGAGCTGCCCCTTCAGCTCGTCGGTCACGCCGATGACCGCGGACTCGGCGACGTCCGGGTGGTCCGCGAGCACCTCCTCGATGGCCCCGGTGGACAGCCGGTGCCCGGCCACGTTGATGACGTCGTCGATGCGGCCCATGACGAACAGGTAGCCGTCCTCGTCGATGCGGCCGCCGTCGCCGGTCAGGTAGTGGCCTGGGTAGCGCGACAGGTAGGCCTCGGTGAAGCGGTCGTCGTCGCGGTAGAGGGTCGGCAGGCAGCCGGGGGGCAGCGGCAGCCGGACCGTGACGGCGCCCTCGACGCCGGGCGGGCACTCGTTCCCGTCGTCGTCGAGGATGCGCATGTCCCAGCCGGGTACGGGCTTGGTGGGCGAACCCGGCTTGACCGGCAGTTCCTCGATGCCGACGCAGTTGGCGGCCATCGGCCAGCCGGTCTCGGTCTGCCACCAGTGGTCGATGACCGGGATGCCGAGCAGGGCCGAGGCCCAGTGGTAGGTGTCGGGGTCGAGCCGTTCGCCGGCGAGGAAGAGGTAGCGCAGGCTGGACAGATCCCACTTTTTGGCGAAACTGCCGGACGGGTCTTCCTTTTTGATCGCGCGGAACGCGGTGGGCGCCGTGAACAGCGTACGCACCCCGTACGTCGACACCACCCGCCAGAACGCGCCCGGGTCGGGCGTGCCGACGGGCTTGCCCTCGTACAGGACGGTCGTGCAGCCCGCGAGCAGCGGGGCGTAGACGATGTAGGAGTGGCCGACGACCCAGCCGACGTCGGAGGCGGCCCAGTAGACCTCGCCGGGCGCGGCGCCGTACACGTTGGCCATGCTCCAGTGGAGCGCGACCGCGTGGCCGCCGTTGTCACGGACCACGCCCTTCGGGGCGCCGGTGGTGCCGGAGGTGTAGAGGATGTAGAGCGGGTCGGTGGCGGCCACGCTGACGCATCCGGCGGGTTCCGCGTCGCGCACGGCGCTCTCCCAGTCGAGGTCGCGGCCCTCGGTGAGGTCGGCGGGGTGCTGCTCGCGCTGCAGGATCACGCAGTGGGCGGGCCGGTGCGACGCCCGCTCCAGCGCGGCGTCCAGCAGCGGCTTGTACTCCACCAGCCGGGACGGCTCGATCCCGCACGACGCCGACAGCACCACCTTGGGCCTGGCGTGGTCGATGCGGACGGCCAGCTCGCTGGCCGCGAACCCGCCGAACACCACCGAGTGCACCGCCCCGAGCCTGGCGCAGGCGAGCATCGCGACCACGGCCTCGGGCACCATGGGCATGTAGATCACCACGGTGTCGCCGGCCCCGACGCCGAGCCCGCGGAGCATCCCCGCGGTGCGGGACACCAGGTCGAGCAACTCCCGGTAGGTGTAGCGGCGCGCGGACCCGGTGACGGGGCTGTCGTAGATCAGCGCGTCCTGGTCGCCCCGGCCCGCCGCGACGTGCCGGTCGACGGCGTTGTGGCAGGTGTTGAGCCGCCCTCCGGGGAACCACCGCCCGCCGTCGTGGGCCCGCTCGGGCTCCACGTCCCAGTCGACGCCCCGCGCCGCCTCGCGCCAGAACTCCTCCGGCGCCTCGATGCTCTGCCGGTAGACGGACTCGTAGCTACGCATTTCCGGAGCACTTCCCACGACTCAAGACTGTGTCAGCAATCGACGATCATCAACCCGGAACGGGCAACAAAGCCCTAAATTGGGGGATTCGGGCTTCGTGCTGGGCTCGGTGCCGACCACTGGAGGTAGGAGTCGATCCTCATGGGCGATGACCTGATCCTGTCCGTGGTGACCGGTTCGCGCGCGTACGGGCTGGAGACCGAGGCGTCCGACATCGACCGGCGTGGCGTGTTCGCGGCGCCGACCGAGGCGTTCTGGCGGCTGGACAAGCCGCCGACGCACCGCGACGGGCCGCTGCCCGAGCAGTTCTCGTGGGAGGTCGAGCGGTTCTGCGTGCTGGCGCTGCAGGCGAACCCGACGGTGCTGGAGTGCCTGTGGTCGCCGATGGTCGAGCTGGTCACGCCCGCCGGGCGGCGGCTGCTCGACCTGCGCCGCGCGTTCCTGTCGGACCGCGCCCAGGAGACGTTCGCCGGGTACGCGGACGCGCAGTTCCGCCGGCTGGACCCGGAGGCGCCGAAGTGGAAGCAGGCCATGCACATGATCAGGCTGCTGCTGAGCGGCCTCCATCTGGTCCGGCACGGCGAGCCGCGCGTCCGGATGGGCGACGACCGCGAGCGCCTGCTGGCGGTCAAGCGGGGCGAGGTGCCGTGGGCGGAGGTGGACGCCTGGCGCGCGCGGCTGGTCGCCGAGCTGGCGGCGGCCGACTCGGTGCTGCCGGAGCGGCCGGACCGGGACGCGGTCGAGGAGTTCCTGATCGGCGTGCGGAGACAGAACCTGTGAACCTGCCCGCCTGGTTGCCGGAGATCCCGGGTGAGCAGCCGTACCCGCTGGTATTCGCCACCGTGAGCGGGGCCCATCTGTACGGTTTCCCGTCGGCGGACTCGGACGTGGACCTGCGCGGCGTGCACGTGCTGCCCGCCCGGGAGGTCGTCGGGCTGGTCACCGGGCCGGAGACGCTCGACGCGACGTGGACGCGGGACGGCGTCGAGGTGGACCTGGTGACCCACGACCTGGCCAAGTTCTGCCGGTTGCTGCTGAGCCGCAACGGCTACGTGCTGGAGCAGCTCCTGTCGCCGCTGGTGGTGGCGTCGTCGCCGGTGCACGAGGAGCTGGTGGCGCTGGCGCCCGCGTGCCTGACGCGCCATCACGCCCACCACTACCTGGGGTTCGCGCGGACGCAGTGGCGGCTGTTCGGGAAGACGGGCGAGCTGAAGCCGCTGCTGTACACGTTCCGGGTGCTGGCCACCGGGATCCACCTGATGCGGTCGGGCGAGCTGCGGGCCGACCTGACGCAGCTGTATGAGTACGGACCCGCGTACCTGCCCGAGCTGGTGGCCGCCAAGCGGGAGGCCGAGCACGGCGCCGCGCCCGTGATCGCCTCGGCCGCCGCGGACGTGGCGAGGATGACCGCGGAGCTGGAGCGGGCCGGGGACGGCTCGGCGCTGCCCGGCACCGCCTCCGCGCACGCCGCCCTGCACGACCTCGTGGTCCGGATCCGCCTGGGGTAGCGCAGAATCGGTGCCATGACGTTCGTCGGCAGGCGGGAGGCGCTCGCGGCGATCAGCGGCGTGCTGGCCGCGGGTGCGGGATGCGTGCTGGTGGAGGGCCCCGCGGGGATCGGCAAGACCCGGCTGCTCGCGGAGGCCGCCCGCCTCGGCCGCGCACGCGGCCTGACGGTGGCCGCCGGTCGTGCCACCGAGCTGGACCGGGTGGCCCCCTTGTCGACACTGCGCTCGGCACTGGCCGGAGTCGTGCTGATCGACGTCACCGGTGGCGCCGATGTCCGGCAGGCCGCCGAGACGGACCCCACCGGCCACCCCCTCGACCAGCCCCATCCCCTCACGATCACCCACGACGACGTCCGGCGGGCCGCCGATTCGGACTCCATCGGCTATCCCGTGGATCGGGTGGAGATGATCGGGGAGGCGCTGGAGCGGTTCGCCGGGCCGTTGCTCGTGGTGCTGGACGACGTGCAGTGGGCCGACGAGCTGAGCCTGCTGGCGCTGCGCCGGCTGGTGCCGGGCGGGTCGCCGGTGGTGTGGCTGCTGGCCCGGCGGCCGCTGCCCGAGCAGGAGTCGCTGGACCGGCTGGAGGCGGTGCGGGTGCCGCTGCCGCCGCTCAGCCAGGAGGAGGCGGCGGAGCTGAGCGGTCACCTGCTGGGATCGCCGCCGTCGCGACCGGTTCTGGAGCTGGTACGGGCGAGCGGCGGCAATCCGTTCCTGCTGGAGGAGGCGCTGTCGGCGGCGCGTGAGGACGGCCGGGTCAGGATGGACGGCGGCTTCCCTGAGGCGGTGGAGCGGCGGCTGCTGCCGCTCGCGGCGGGGACGCGGCGGCTGCTGGAGGTCGCGGCGGTGCTGCGGCGGCCGTTCTCGGTGCACGAGGCGGCGGGGGTGCTCGGCACGCCGGTGGCCGGGGCGGTCGCGGCGGTGGAGGAGGCGGTCAGGGCCGGGGTGCTGGTGGACGAGGGCGGGCGGCTCGCGTTCCGGCACGACCTGATCAGGGAGGCGGTGTACGGAGGGCTGCCGGAGGCGGTCAGGAGCGCGTGGCACCGGGAGGCGGCCGCCGTGCTCAGGGCCGAGGGCAGGCCCCCGGCGGAGCTGGCCGAGCACCTGCGGCACGGCGCCCGCCGGGGTGACGCCGCGGCCGTGGCGGAGCTGCGTGCGGCGGCGGCCGGCCTCAGGGCCACCGCCCCGTCGGCCGCCGCCGACCTGATGACGCGAGCCCTCGACCTCTCGGACAGCTGGGATCCGGCGTTGGTCGCGGACGCCGTACGCCTCCTCGCCTCGGCGGGCCGCCTCGCCGATGCCCGCACCCTCGCCGACGACTGCTCCACGAGACCGTACGCCCGTCCCTGGTCTCCTGATACCCCGGCTCTCCCAGGTGATGAGAACGACCCGATGGACGGCCCCACCCCCCGGCGGCACGCACCCAGAGAGCCGAGCACGAGAACGGCGACGGCATCGGCGGACGCTCCGAGCGGGCAGACGGAAGCCGGACGGCTGGACACACCCGAAGAGCCGGGCGCGAGGACGGCGACGGCACCGTTGGACGCCCCGAGCGGGCAGACGGAAGCCGGACGGCTGGACACACCCGAAGAGCCTGGCGCGAGGACGGCGACGGCACCGTTGGACGCCCCGAGCGGGCACACGGAAGCCGGACGGCTGGACACACCCGAAGAACCGGGCGCGAGGACGACGACGGCATCGGCGGATGCGCTGGGCGGGCGGCTGAGTGCTGGGGAGGAGGCGGCGATCTGTCTCGGGCTGGCGGAGGCGCTCAAGCATGCCGGCGACGACGCGGGTGTGGTGGAGCGGACGGGGCGGGCGCTGGCGCGGGCCGGGGTGCCGGTGGAGGCGCGGGCGCGGCTGCTCGCGGTACGGGCGCACGCGCTGATGATGACCGGACGGATCGACGAGGCCGACGCGGCGGCGGCGGGAGCGGTGGCCAGTGGGGAGCCGTTCGGGCAGGTGGTGGCGTTGCAGGCGCGTTCGACCGTGGCGCTGTTCCGGGGCGAGCCTCGGGTGGCGCTGGAGCATGCCGAGCGGGCGGTACGGATCGCGGACGCGGCCGGGGGTGAGGTGGCGCACAGGCATCCACGGCTCTGGCTGGGCGCGGCCCTGACCGTGCTGGACCGGTTCGAGGAGGCGGACGCGGTGTACGCGGCGGTCGCGCGGGAGTCGGGCGCGGCGGGCACGGCCTGGTCGCTGCCGTTGCGTCACCGGTTCAGGGCGGATCTGCTGCTGGCGTGGGGCCGGTTGGACGACGCGGAGGCGGAGGCGGAGGCCGGGCTGCGGGTCACCGCCGAGCTGTCGGCGATGGCCCTCGCACCGGCGCTGCTGGCGGTGCTCGGCCACGTGGCTGCGCTGCGCGGCGACTCGGAGGCCGCCCGCCGCCACTTCCGCCAGGGGGCCGAGCTGGCGGGAAGCGGCCCCGGCCTGGTCCACGACGAACTGCGCTTCCGTACGGCACTCTTCGAACGGTCGCTCTACGGGCACGGGACGACGGGCAGGCGGATAAGGAGAGGCGAGGAGTCGGCCGACCGCGATCAGCGGGCTGGCGGAACGCCGACCCACCGCGATCAACCCACTCACGGAACACCGACTCACCCCGATCAACCCACCCACGGAACACCAACCGACCGCGAACAGCCCACCCCCGAATCACCGCTCAACCGCGATCAGGCAGCCCGAGGAACACCAACCGACCGCGATCAGGCAGCCCGGGGAACACTGGCCCACCGCGATCGGCGGGCCCTTGGGACGTCGGATGGTCTGGGTCGGGGCCGTGACGCGCCGGGGCTGGGGTGGCTGGGTGAGGAGGGGAGTGCGCTCACGTACCTGTTGTTGCAGGAGCCGTGGGCGGCGGCGCGGCTGCGTGGGGAGCCCGGGGTGGTGGCGGGCATCCGGGCGCTGGCCGCGCGCAACCCGGAGGTGATGTCGTTACGGGCGGCGGCCGCGCACGCGGAGGGGCGGCTGGCCGAGGCCGTCGAGCTGTACCGGGCGGCGCCGCGACCGCTGGGGCTGGCCGCGGCGCTGGAGGAGGCCGGGCGAAGGGACGAGGCGCTGGAGGTGTACGCGGCGTGCGGCGTCAGGAGGGACGCCGCCGGGCGCCCGCCGACCGGGTGGGCCGCGCTGACCCCGTCCGAACTGAGGGTGGCGCGGCTGGTCGCCCGGGGGTTGACGAACCGGGAGGTGGCCGCCGAGCTGTTCGTGTCCCCGCACACCGTCGACAGCCACCTCCGGCACGCCTTCGCCAAGCTGGGCGTCAGCAGCCGGGTCGAGCTGGCCCGGCACGCCCTGATCAGCGAGGGCCTCACCTGACCCACGCCCAGCCCGGCGGGGCCCGCGCCCGGCCTGAGGCCTCGCTGACCCGCGCCCGGACAGCGAAGGCGGCTCCGGGCCCGCGCCCCGGCCGGAAACCTCGCTGACCCGTGCCCCGACAGCGAAGGCGGCCCCGCGCCAGAGGCCTCTCTGACCCGCGCCCAGACGCGGCGGGGGCGTCCCCTTGCCCAGGCCGGAAACCTCTATGGCCCGTGCTCGGACAGCGAAGGGATGCCGGGCGAAGGCCTCAGTCTGGACGGCCCTCGGGGTAGATCAAGGGCAGCAGCGACGCGGCGTCCGCTTCGGAGATCGTGATGCCGATGCGGTCGCGCAGGCCGTCCCGCAGGCCCTCCGCCGTCCGCGCCCCCAGGTGCTCGATCCGTACGCGCTCGCCGATCGCCGTGCGCTGGGCCAGCACGTGGGAGAGGAACGGGGAGCGGGGGTGGGTGGCCACGTAGTGGTTGGCGACCTCGAAGTCGCTCGGGTAGTGGGGTTCGTCCGTGCGGAACCCGTACAGCTGCTCCTCCCCCGCGTGCAGGATCCAGAGGTCGCCGTCCCGGGTCAGGCGCCACCGCCAGGGGCCCGCCGAGGCGGTCGCCTCCTCGGCGAACGGCATCGGCTCCACCAGCCCGTCGCCGCCGAACCCCACGTCGGCCAGCCACCGCCGCCCGTCCGCGGTCACCAGCAGCATGGCGTGCGAGCGCGGCAGGTGGGAGCGGCCGCCGAGCCGGATGCGGGCCAGCAGCCGCGTCACCGGGAAGCCGAGGCGTTCCAGGGCGGCCGCGAACAGCAGGTTGTGCTCGTGGCAGTAGCCGCCGCGGCCCCCGGTCACCATCTTGTCCTGCAGGGACTTCGGGTCGAGCGGGATGCCCCTGCCGAGCACCACGTCCAGGTTCTCGAACGGGATGGCGGTGACGTGCGCGCGGTGGACCGCGCGCAGCGTCGCGGCGGACGGGGTGCGCGGGCCGCCGTGGCCGATCCGGTCGAGGTACGCGTCCAGGTCGAGATCATCGATGTGCCACATGGCTCAACCGTGCCGGAGCGGGCGGCCCGCGCGCATCACGCGTTCACGGGTTCGCGGAGAGCACGAGCCTGACGGCGAACAGCTCGTACCCGGCCCGCTCGAACGCCCGCGCCATCGGCGCGTTGCCCGTGTCGGTGTCGGCGACGACCCGGTCCGCGCCGCGCCCGGCGTGGCTGCGGGTGATCTCGGCGAGCAGGTCGCCGGCGTAGCCGTGGCCGCGGTGCTCGGGCAGCACGCCCAGGTAGCCGACCACCGGCCCGGAGGCGTTGGCGGACGGCAGCGCGAACCCGGCGAGCTCGCCGGAGCGGGTGTGGGCCAGCCGCCACCACGACCGGTCACCCGGCATCGCCAGGTAGTCGGCCAGGTCCTCCCTGGCCTGGGCCTCGGCGTCCTTGACGAGCAGCGCCTGCCGGGTGTGGTGGTCGAGGCTGCCGGCCGACGCGGCCGCGAAGGCGGCGACGAACGCCTCGTCGTCGGGCTCCTCCCGGAAGACCAGCCTGCCGGACGCCTCCGGCAGCGGCCGGTCCGGCGTCCACGCGTACCGGAGCCGTTCCAGCTCGTCGGTCAGGCCGGCGCGGCGGCAGGCCTCCTGCCGCCAGTCGACGGCGGCGGTGACGGCGTCGTTGCCGCGCCAGCCGACCGGCAGGAACACGTGGTAGGCGGGACGTGCGCCGAACGCGTCATGGGCGTGGCGCAGCAGCTCGGCCGCGAGCGCGACGCGGTCGGTGACCGAAGGATGGGTGTGGAGGCAGTCGAGCGCGAGCGGCCCGGCGCCGGGGAAGCCCCACCAGACGGCGCGGGCGAGGATCTCGCCGTTCTGTTCGGCCACCCAGATCCGGTCGTGGTGGTAGTGGCCGTCGGCGAGGAAGGAGCGCAGCCGTTCAGGATGGGCCCAGCTGACGGGCTCGTCGACGGCGCAGTCGAGCAGGCGGCCGAGATCAGGCGCGGCCGTGGGACGGAAAAGCACGAATCCTCCGAAGAGCGGGGTCGGACGCGGTGAGCGTCCGGAAGGAGCGGGACATCTCAGCGCCTCCTTTCGTCCGGTCTTACGGGGTAGGGGGACCATATCGCACTTGTCAGAAAGGTCCGACAGGATAGGGGAATGCCCGCCTACGAAGACGTTTTCCCGCTCCAGCCGCCCGTCCGTCTGCCGCCTCAGGACGAGCTCGTCGCCGCCGTGCGCGCGGCGCCGCTGGCGGCCGAGTTCCTCGACGGCCAGGAGGACGTGCTGGAGGCCTGGGGCGAGGTGTGCAGGGACCGGCTCGACGAGGGCCTGCTGCTGGAGGTGGTGCGCCTGTTCGTGGCGCGCGAGCCCGCCGTCGGCGACCCTCCCGCGGAGCTGGTGGCCTTCGGCCTGGTGAAGGGCGCGAACCCGTACGAGGCGACGCCGGTCGGGCTGTGGATGGGCCGGAGGCTGATCGGGGAGCTGACCGGGCAGGAGGTGCCCGTCATGGGCTCGCTCGCGGAGCGCGACGGGGCGGGGCTGCTGCTGGGCCTGCGCTCGTACCCGGAGGCGGACCGCGACGAGGAGCTGGCCGGCTGGCTGGCCCGCCGTGACGCGGCGGGGGCGGCCAGGGAGATCGCGGGCGTGCTGCCTGCGGTGAGCCCGCTCAGCCGGGCGATCGGCATCGAGCTGCTCGGCTTCCAGCTGGGCGACGAGGGCCGCCGGGCGCTGGACGACCTGGTGATCGAGCCCAAGGTGGGCGCGGTGATCGCCGCCCGGCTGAGCCGCGACGACCGGCAGCCGGCCACCGAGGAGATCGGCTGGGTGCTGGTGGACATGGCGGCGGCGCTGCTGGAGTTCGGCGGCGAGCCGTCCGAGGTGGTCGAGTCGGTGGCGGCCGGCATGGAGACGGACGAGCAGGCGAGCACGATCACGCTGCTGGCGCTCTGCGACCACCCGGCCACCGAGCCCGTGCTGCGGGTGTTCATCGACTACCACCCGGACGCCGGGGTGGCCGCCGCCGCCCGCAAGGCGCTGCGCCGCCTGCACGGCCTCGCCGCGGCCCGCGGGTGAGGGGCCGGGGGTAGAGTCGGCGACGATGACGAAGCATACGATCACCCGCCTGACCGGGACGATCCTCGGCGACACCTACGGCTGCGACTGCGGGGCCCAGCTGGGCGGGCGGATGGCGGCCGAGGTGCACGCCGCCGAGCACCACCAGTGCTCGGTCTGCCTGGGTTCGGCCGAGGAGGAGCCCGCGCCCGGCCTGACGCGTCCCTGCACCTCCTGCGCCGGCACCGGGCGGCGGCGCGAGCAGATCAACTGGCAGCTCGCGCACGCCGAGGCGGAGCGGCTGGTCACGCCCGTGGTGGTGCGCTCGGTGGTGGACGCCTTCGACGGGCCGTTCCGCCTGTCGGAGGTCGCCGACGCGGTGCGCGACGGGTTCGGGCTGCCGCCGGGCCGCCTGCCGGTGGGGCCGCGGGTGCGCGACCTGCTGCTGGAGATGCAGGCGGCGGGCGAGATCACCATGGTGTCGGCGCCGGACGAGCTGATCGACGGCACCGACGTGGTGCTGTTCCGCGACCCCCAGTGGCAGCGGGCGCGCACGCTCGGGCTCTGACCGCCGGTCGTCAGGCGCGGCAGATGATCTCGCCGTGCAGGATCGACATCCAGCCGTCGTCCGACCCGGCCCATGCGCGCCAGCCGTCGGAGACGCGCCGCAGGTCCTCCGCGGTGGCGGCGCCGGTGGCCAGGGCCTGCTCGGCCATCGCGGAGCGCAGGATCCGGTCGGCCCACATGCCGCCCCACCAGGCGCGGTCTTCCGGGGTGGCGAAGCACCAGGTGGACGAGGTGGCGGTGACGTCGGTGAACCCGGCGGCGCGGGCCCATGACAGCAGCCTCCGGCCGGCGTCCGGCTCGCCGCCGTTGCCGCGCGCCACCTTCTGGTAGAGCTCCATCCAGGTGTCGAGCGCGGGCACGCGCGGATACCACGCGAAGGCCGCGTAGTCGCTGTCGCGGGCGGCCACGACGCCGCCGGGCCGCGCCACCCGCCGCATCTCGCGCAACGCCTGCACGGGGTCGCCGACGTGCTGGAGCACCTGGTGGGCGTGCACGACGTCGTACGACCCGCCGGGGAAGGGCAGCGCGTGCACGTCGGCGACGGCGAAGCCGACGTTGCCCGCGCCTCTGGCCGCCGCCTCGGCCCTGGCCAGCTCCAGCGCCTCCTCGCTCACCTCGGTCGCGGTCACACTGGCCACCCTGGCGGCCAGGTCGGCGGTGATGGTGCCGGGGCCGCTGCCGACGTCGAGCAGGACCGCCTCGGGCCGGAGGTGGGGCAGGAGGTAGGCGGCCGAGTTGCCGGCGGTGCGCCACCGGTGGGAGCGCAGCACGGACTCGTGGTGGCCGTGGGTGTAGACGGCGTTCATCGGAACTCCCTCGTCTCGCCTGATGTCCGGCACGCTACCATTCATCTCGCCATACGAGAGAATATGTCTCATTATATGGATATATGGCGCTCGACCGTACACTGTTCCGGACGACTACGGAAGGGCGGTCGCCATGGGAGAGGTCCGGCCGATCGTGCGCGTGGGCGACCCGGTGCTGCACGCGCCGTGCGAGCCGGTCACCCGGTTCGACGACGCGCTGCGGGCGCTGGTCGACGACATGTTCGCGAGCATGTACGCGGCCGACGGCGTGGGGCTGGCCGCCAACCAGATCGGCGTGCCCCTGCGGGTGTTCGTCTACGACTGCCCGGACGACGACGGCGTCCGCCACCGGGGCGTCGTCGTCAACCCCGCGCTGAAGCTGCCGGGCGTCGGCGAGCGGCGTCTCGACGCGGGCGAGGAGGGCTGCCTGTCGGTCCCCGGCCAGTACGCCCCGCTCCCCCGGTCCGACCGGGCCACGGTGCACGGCTCCGACGCCGAGGGCCGGCCCGTCACGGTCGAGGGCACCGGCATGCTCGCGCGCTGCCTCCAGCACGAGACCGACCACCTCGACGGCCACCTCTACATCGACCGCCTCCCGGCCAAACGCCGCAAGCAGGTGCTGGCCGCGTACGAGCAGTCCCTCACCACAGGGCAAATTCCGACAAACAACCCACCCAGCACGTGAGCGACGGCAAATCGGGTAGATGGTGCTCCTCCGGAAGCAATCCATCGAGGAGACACACCATGGGCAGACACACCATGGCCAGAACCGTGGCAGACGTGATGACCAGCCACCCCGCGACCGTCGACGGCGACCAGCCGGTCAGCGTCGCCGCCGCGCTCATGCGCGACAACGACACCGGCGCGATCATCGTCAACGACCACGGCCGGATGGCCGGCATCGTGACCGACCGCGACATCACGATCAGGTGCGTCGCCGACGACAAGGGCCCCGACACGCCCGTGCGCGAGGCGTGTTCGCCAGGCGTCGAGGCCGTCTGCCCGGAGACCAGCATCGACCAGGCCGTCCAGCTCATGCGCCAGCACCACGTACGCCGCCTCCCGGTGCTCGAGGACGGCCGCGCGGTCGGCATCCTCAGCATCGGCGACCTCGCGATGGAGCGCGACCCGGACTCGGCGCTCGCCGACATCTCCGCGGCGGAGGGCAACCGCTAACGTTGACCACGTGGTCACAGTCGAGGACGTGCGGCGGCTCGCGGCGACTTTCCCGCGGTCATCGGAGCACCTGATCAGAGACCGGATCAAGTTCCGCGTGGGCTCCATCGTCTACGTCGCGTTCTCGCGCGACGAGACGCTGATGGGGTTCGCCTTCCCGAAGGAGGAGCGGGCCGCGCTGGTCGCCGCGGAGCCCGACAAGTTCCTCCTGCCCCCCGAGTCCGATCTGCGCTTCAACTGGGTCGTCGCGCGCCTGGCCGTCCTCGACCCGGACGAGATGCGCGAGCTGGTGCTGGAGGCGTGGCGGATGGTGGTGCCGAAGAAGGTGTACGCGGCCTACGTCGGCTAGCGCGACGGGGCCGCCCTTCAGCCGTTCAGGTGACGCTGCGATAGAGCCCCGCGGTGAGCTTCGTGATCCGGTTCACCGAGCCCCGCCACGCGCTGCCCGCCGGGTGCGCCGTCAGCACCGCCATCACGTACCTCTCGTCCTTGCCCACGAGCCCGGTCGTGTAGAGCACCGGCCGGCCGTAGTCGGGCACGCGCGCGTCGGCGGCGCGCGAGGCGACCAGGGAGATCGACGCGCTCTGCGTCCTGGCGTCACACCTGACCGGCGGCGTCAGCCCGAAGCCGGACCAGCCCTGCTTGACCGCCTTGCGGCCGGGCACCCCGTCGGGGATGCCGAAGGTCTGGTCGAAGCCGTCGCTGCCGCACGGCGTCGCCGCGCGCAGGTGGCCCAGGATCGTGTCACGCACCCGGGGCGAGGCGGTGTCGAGCAGGTAGCGGTAGGTCCGCACGACGTCGTGCGCGCTCAGCGTGGCGTAACCCCAGAAGCCGGGCTTGGACGCGGGCGGCGGCGTGGTGTCCGGCAGCCGGAGTTTGCGCGCCATGCGGGTGACGATGGCGCCCTTGCCGCCCCGGTCCCAGAACGTGGAGGCGGCGTCGTCGTCGCTCTCTCTCAGCATGATCTTCAGCAGCCTGGCGTCGGCCGCGGAGACGGTCCTGCGCGACTCCAGGAAGTCGATCGCGATCAGGATCTTGATGACCGAGGCGGAGCGGTACTTGCGGTGCGCGTGCCGGGTCGCGACGAACTTGCCGCGCTGCCGGTCGAACACCAGCCAGGACGCGGTCGTGCCCGGCGGGACCTTGGGCGGCCGCGCCGTACGTGACGCCGTGGCCCGGGCGGGCGGGCTCTCGGCCGACGAGCTCTGCGAGGTGCCGCTCGACGCGCGGGCGGGGCCCGCCGCGGGGCCGGCGACGCATCCCGCCGCGAGGGGTACGGCCGCGGCGACCGCGGCCCAGGGCTTCAATCGCATCGCACATACCTATCAGAGTCTTGACCAACCACAGAAACGGGGATAAACAAAGGGGAAACCAACCCGAAACGGCGGTGAACCAACATCATGTACGCCGAGGAGCGGCAGCAGGACATCCTGCGCAGGGCGCGCGTGGCGGGCCGCGTCGACGTGGTGTCGCTGGCGGCCGAGCTCGACGTCACCACCGAGACCATCCGCCGCGACCTGACGGCGCTGGAGCGGGCCGGCGTGCTGCGCCGCGTGCACGGCGGCGCCATCCCCGTGGAACGGCTCGGCTTCGAGCCCGCGCTCGCCACCCGCGACGAGGTGATGACCGCGGAGAAGGAGCGCATCGCCAAGGCCGCCCTGGCCGAGCTGCCCGACGACGGTTCGGTCATCATCGACGCGGGCACCACGACGGGCCGCCTGGTCGGCGTGCTGCCCGCCGACCGCGAGCTCACCGTGGTGGTCAACTCGCCGCCGCTCGCCACCGTGCTGGCCGCGCGGAGCAATCTCAACGTGATCATGCTCGGCGGGCGGGTACGCGGCCGCACCCTCGCGACGGTGGACGACTGGGCGCTGCAGCCGCTGGCGCACCTGCACGTGGACGTGGCGTTCATGGCCACCAACGGCTGCTCGGCCGAGAAGGGCCTGACCACGCCCGACCCGGCCGAGGCGGCGATCAAGCGGGCGATGGTGCGGGCCGCCGAGCGCAGCGTGCTGCTCGCCGACCACACCAAGTTCACCAACACCTACCTGGCGAGCTTCGCCGCGCTGAGCGAGATCGACGTGGTGATCACCGACGCCGGAGTGGACGACGCGCTCGCCGCCGAACTGTCCGCCGCCGGACCGCAGGTGGTCCGCGCATGATCGTGACCCTGACGCTCAATCCCAGCCTGGACCGCACGATCGAGATCGCCGCGCTGGACCGCGGCGCGGTCATCCGCGCCGCCGCCGCCCGCCTCGACCCCGGCGGCAAGGGCGTGAACGTCTCCCGCGCCCTGCTGGCCAACGCGGTCGCCTCGCGCGCCGTGGTGCCGTTCGGCGGCGACGAGGGACGGCAGCTCGTGCACCTGCTCCGGCAGGAGGGCCTGGACATGGTGACCGTGCCGGTGGCCGGCCGGACCAGGTCGAACGTGACGCTGGCCGAGCCCGACGGGACCGTCACCAAGATCAACGAGCCGGGTACGGCGCTCTCCCCCGGCGAGCTCGACACGATCGCCGACTCCGTGCTGGCCGAGGCGCGCGAGGCCGACTGGGTGGTCGCCTCCGGCAGCCTGCCGCCCGAGGTGCCCGGCGACGTCTACGCCCGGTTGTGCCGCCGGTTCGCCGGGGCGGGCATCCACGTCGCGGTCGACACCAGCGGCCCGCCGCTCACCCGCGCGCTCGGCGCCGCGCCCGCGCTGATCAAACCCAACCTGGAGGAGCTGGCCGACGCCACCGGCGTGGCGATCACCTGCGTCGGCGACGTGGTGGCGGCCGCGGCCAAGCTGCGGGCGGCGGGCGCGCGTACCGTGCTGGCCAGTCTCGGCGCCGACGGCGCCGTGCTCGTCGAGGACGGCGGGTGCTGGTACGGGGAAGCGCCCGTCGCCGAGCCCCGCAACGCGGTCGGCGCGGGCGACGCCATGCTCGCCGGGTTCCTCGCGGGCGGCGGAAGCGGCGAGACGGCGCTGGTGGAGGCGCTCGCCTGGGGCGCCGCCGCGGTCAGCCTGCCGGGCAGCCGCATGCCGGGGCCCGCGGACATCCGCCGCGACGCCGTCCGCGTCTCCCGCCCCGACCCCGCCCGCCTCCTCATCTCGCCGCTCCCCCGTACCCCCGTGACGGTGCGCGCGGCGGCCACCGGGGCGGCGCCGCATCCGCCGCCGTCCCCCCGCTGACTTACGGCTCACCCACGCACGAGCCTGCTCACCCCCCGAAGGAGCAATGTCCCATGGCCGACACCTATACTCCCCCGGTCTACGGAACCGGCGCCAAAGCCACGATCCAGCGGATCGGCGGTCACCTGGCGGGGATGATCATGCCGAACATCGGCGCGTTCATCGCCTGGGGTCTCATCACCGCCCTGTTCATCCCCACCGGCTGGGTGCCCAACGCGGCGCTCGGCGCGATGATCGACCCGATCATCAAGGTCCTGCTGCCGGTCCTCATCGCCTATACGGGCGGCCGGATGGTGCACGGCCAGCGCGGGGCCGTGGTGGGCGCCGTGGCCGCGATGGGCGTCGTGGTGGGAGCGGACGCCCCGATGTTCCTCGGCGCGATGATCATCGGTCCGCTCACCGCCTGGATCCTGAAGAAGGTGGACGCGTTCACCGAAGCGCGGACCCGGGCCGGGTTCGAGATGCTGGTGGACAACTTCTCCGCGGGCATCATCGGCGGCGCGATGGCGGTGGCCGGCGTGCTGGGCATCGGCCCGATCGTGCAGGTGATCACCGGCGCCGCGGAGGACGCGGTCGGCTGGCTGATCGCCACCGGCCTGCTGCCCTTCGCGTCCGTGCTGATCGAGCCGGCCAAGGTCCTGTTCCTCAACAACGCCGTCAACCACGGCGTCCTCGGCCCGCTCGGCGTGACCCAGGCGGCGGAGACCGGCAAGTCGATCCTGTTCATGCTGGAGTCGAACCCCGGCCCCGGCCTCGGCCTGCTCCTCGCCTTCATGTTCTTCGGCCCGCGGGCCATGCGGCCCAGCACGCCGCCCGCGATGATCATCCACTTCTTCGGCGGCATCCACGAGATCTACTTCCCGTACGTGCTGATGAAGCCCCGCCTCATCCTGGCCGTCATCGGCGGCGGCATGGCCGGCGTGTTCACCTTCATGGTCACCGGCGCCGGTCTGGTCGCCACGCCGTCGCCGGGCAGCATCTTCGCCTACCTGGCCGTCACGCCGCGCGGCGGCCTGTTCGCGTCCATCGCGGGCATCGTGGTCGCCACGGCCGTGTCGTTCGCCCTGGCCGCGCTGCTGCTGGGCTTCGGCCGCGGCGAGAAGGAGGAGCCCGCCGGAGACCTGCCGGCCGAGGGCGCTCCCGAACCCGCCGGCTCCCACCGGGCCGGCGCCGACGACACCGTGCCGGACGTCGTGGCGGACACCCCCGGCGAGCAGCCCGCCAACGGCGAGCGCCGCGACTCCGGCGAGCCCGCGCAGACCGAGACCCGTACCGCCAGCAAGGAGGCGTGAAGCATGCCCAGCATCGACAGCAAGGACATTCACAAGATCATCGTTGCCTGCGACGCGGGGATGGGCAGCAGCGTGATGCTCGCCAGCCAGCTCCGCAAGCAGCTCAAGGACTCCGGGGTCGCCGTCGAGCACACGCCGGTCAACAACATCCCCGCCGACGCCGACGTCGTGCTCTGCCACGCCGGGCTGGCCGCCAGGGCCAGGGCGGCGGCGCCGGGCAAGGTGCTGGTGCCGTTCCAGATCTTCCTGGGCGACCCGGCCGTGACCAAGCTCGTCGCCACGATCAAGAGCGGCGGCACGGTCGATGCGTGAGGACCTGCTCGACCCGCGCGCGGTGCTGCTGCACGAGAGCGCGGCCGACCGCGAGGAGGCCATCCGGCGCTGCGGGCGGGTCCTGGTCGACATCGGCGCGGTCGCGGAGCCGTACATCGACGCGATGCTGGAGCGCGAGCGCTCGATCTCCACGTACGTCGGGGAGGGCGTGGCCATCCCGCACGGCACCGCGGCCGCCAAGGAGGACGTCAGGCGCGACGCGATCTGCGTCGTGCGGTTCCCCGGCGGCGTCGACTGGGACGGCGAGCCCGTCACGGTCTGCGTCGGGATCGCGGCCAAGGACGACGGCCACGTGCCGCTGCTGGCCGCGCTCGCCGAGATCCTCCTCGACCCGGACCGGGCGCGGACGCTGCGCGAGGCGACGGAAGCACACCAGGTGATAGAGGAGTTGACGTGAAGGTCGCCAGATTCCACGCGCCGGGCGACATCCGGATCGAGGACGCGCCGGAGCCGGTCGCCGGCCCCGGCGAGCTGAAGATCCGGGTGCGCAACTGCTCGACGTGCGGCACCGACGCGAAGATCTACAAGTTCGGCCACCACCACATCCGGCCGCCCCGGGTGATGGGCCACGAGATCGCCGGCGAGGTGGTGGACACCGGCGAGCGGGTGCAGGTGATCGCCGCCATCCCGTGCGGCGCCTGCCCCGACTGCGCGCACGGCCGCATGACCGTGTGCCCGAACCAGGAGTCGATGGGCTACCACTACGACGGCGGCTTCGCCGAATACATGATCATCCCGGCCAAGGTGCTGGCCGTGAACGGGGTGAACGCGATCCCGTCCGGCGTCGGGTTCGCCGAGGCGTCGGTGGCCGAGCCGCTGGCGTGCGTGCTCAACGGGCAGGCCCTGGCCCGGGTGGGTACGGGTGACGATGTGGTGGTGATGGGAGCGGGCCCGATCGGCTGCCTGCACGTGCGGCTGGCGCGGGCGCGCGGCGCCGCCCGGGTGTTCCTCGTGGACGTGAACACCGACCGGCTCGCGATGGCGGCCGAGCTGGTACGCCCCGACGCCGCGATCGACGCCGACCCGGTGGAGCAGGTGCTCAAGCTGACCGGCGGCCGGGGCGCGGACGTGGTCATCACCGCGGCCGCGGCCGGCGCCGCCCAGGAGCAGGCCGTGCTGATGACCGCCCGCCAGGGACGCATCAGCTTCTTCGGCGGTCTGCCGAAGGACGACCCGTTCATCCGGCTGGACTCGAACCTGGTGCACTACCGGGAGCTGACCATCGTCGGCGCCAACGGCTCCAGCCCCGGCCACAACGCCGAGGCCCTCCGCCTGATCGCCGAGGGCGCCGTGCCGGTCGCCGACCTGATCACCCACCGGCTCCCGCTGTCGCGGGTGCTGGACGGGATCGGCCTGGTCAGCCAGGGCGCGGCCATCAAGGTCACCATCGAACCGTGAGGAGGCACCCATGCCCGAGAGGACCGTGGCCGTCGCGTCGGCCAGCGGGCTGCACGCCCGGCCCGCCAAACTGTTCGTCCAGGAGGCGGCGCGGCTGGGGGTGCCCGTGCGCATCCGGGTCGGGGAGAAGTCGGTCCCTGCCCACAGCATGCTGGGCGTGCTGTCGCTGGGCGCCGTCCACGGCACCGAGGTGACCCTGGAGTCGGACGCCCCCGGCGCCGACGAGGCCCTCGAAGCCCTGGTGACCCTTCTGTCCCGTGATCTGGACGCGGAAGAGGCCCTGGATGCCTGACCTCCAGCCCTCCGGCCCGGCCTCGCTGGCCGGGCTGGGGGTCAGCCCGGGGCGGACGGCGGGTCCGTGCCTGCGCATGGCCGGGCCCCCGGCGCTGCCCGCCCCGAACCCCGTCACCGACACCGGCGCCGAGCTCGCCGTCGTCGGCGAGGCGCTGGAGGCGGTCGCCGAGGACCTGCGCCGGCGCTCCGCCGCCGTGGCGGGCGGTGACCGCGGCGCCGCGGAGATCCTCGACGCGCTGGCCATGATGGCCGACGACCCCATGCTCAAGGAGGAGGCCGAGCAGGGGGTGCGCGACGGACTGGACGCCCCGCACGCCCTGGACGCGGCCTTCGCCCGTCACCGCGAGGCGCTCGCCGCGCTGGGCGGCTACCTCGCCGAGCGGGCCGCCGACCTGGACGACCTCAAGCACCGCGCGGTGGCCGCTGCCCTCGGCGTGCCGATGCCGGGCGTGCCGTCGCCGGGGCACCCGTTCGTGCTGGTCGCCGAGGACCTCTCCCCCGCCGACACCGCCGGGCTGGGCCCGGACGTGCTGGCGCTGGTGACGGTGAAGGGCGGCCCGACCAGCCACACGGCGATCCTGGCCCGCGGCCGCGGGCTGCCCGCCGTGGTGGCGTGCGCGGGCGCCGCGCACCTGGTGGACGGCACGTACATCGCGGTGGACGGCGCCACCGGCGAGATCGTCACGGGCGTCACGGAGGAGGACGCGGCACGCGTCCGCGAGCAGGACAGCGCCGAGCGGGCCCGGCTCGCGGCCACCAGCGGCCCCGGCAGGACCGCCGACGGCCATCCGGTCAAGCTGCTGCTCAACATCGGCTCGGCCGCCGACCTGCGCCCGGACGGGGAGGGCGTCGGCCTGTTCCGCACCGAGTTCCTGTTCCTGGACCGCAAGCAGGCGCCCACGTACGAGGAGCAGGTCACGGCCTATGCCGACGTCTTCACCGCCGTCCCGTACGTCGTGGTGCGCACCCTCGACGCCGGCACCGACAAGCCGCTGCCGTTCCTCGGGCTGCCCGAGGAGCCGAACCCGGCGCTGGGCGTCCGCGGTCTGCGCGTGGACCGGGTGCTGCCGGACGTCCTGGACACCCAGCTGGACGCGATCGCCGAGGCGGCCCGCCGCACCGGGGCCGAGGCGTGGGTGATGGCCCCGATGGTCAGCACCCCCGGTGAGGCCGCCGCCTTCGCGCGCCGCGCCCGCGCCCGCGGCATCGCCCGGGTGGGCGCGATGGTGGAGGTCCCGGCCGCGGCCCTCCTGGCCGACCGTCTGCTGCGCGAGGTGGATTTCCTGAGCATCGGCACCAACGACCTGAGCCAGTACACCTACGCCGCCGACCGGCAGCATCCCGCGCTGGCCGACCTGCTGGACCCGGCCCAGCCGGCCCTGCTGCGCCTGGTCGAGCTCTGCGCCGAGGCGGGCCGCGCGGCCGGCAAACCGGTGGGCGTCTGCGGCGAGGCGGCCGGCGACGCGAGGCTCGCCCCCATCCTGGCCGGTCTCGGCGTGACGAGCCTCTCGATGGCGCCCGTCTGCGTCCCCGCCGTCCGCGACGCCCTGGCCCGTCACACGCTGGAGGAGTGCAGGGAACTGGCCCGCGCGGCCCTGGACGGCCGCTGACCGTTCACCTTGAGGCGACGGCTTCGGGGATGGGCGTGTCGCCGGAGACGAGTTCGAGCGTGCGCCGGCCGGGAGCGGTCAGCAGGGCGGCGACGACGGCGGCCACGTCGTCGCGGGGCACCGAGCCGGGCGGCACCTCCGGTTCGAGCCGGACCCGGCCGGTGCCGGGCTCGTCGGTGAGGCGGCCGGGGCGCACGATGGTCCAGTCGAGGTCGCGGCGGCGCAGGTCGTCCTCGGCCTCGGTCTTGGCCGTGATGTAGGCGGCCCACACCTCGTCGGTGCCGGCCGCGGGCGGCCGGCCCGCGCCCATGGAGGAGATCTGGACGAACGTGCGCACGCCGGCCCGCTCGGCGGCGTCGGCCATGAGCACGGACGCCCCCCGGTCGACGGTGTCCTTGCGGGCGGCGCCGCTGCCGGGGCCGGCGCCGGCGGCGAACACGATCGCGTCGGCGCCGCGCACGATCCCGGCGACCTCGTCGGGGCTCGCCTTCTCCAGGTCGCACACCACCGCCCGGGCGCCGGCGGCCTCGACGTCGGGGACGTGCGCGGGGTTGCGGACCAGGCCGACGGCGGCGGAGCCGAGCAGCCTGGCCAGCCGCAACGCGATCTGCCCGTGTCCGCCCGCGATGATGATCCTCATGGCCCCATGGTGTCATGGGGGTATGCACGACTTCCCCGAGGCGCCCGCTCCGGCGTTTCTCTTCGACCTCGACGGCACCCTCATCGACAGCGTCTACCAGCACGTCATCGCCTGGCGGCAGGCCCTGTCGGGGATGGGCATCGACCTCGCGGTGTGGCGCATCCACCGGCGCATCGGCATGAGCGGCGGCCTGTTCGTGAACGCGCTGCTGCGCGAGACCGGGCTGAAGCTCACCCAGGCGCAGATCGACGAGTTGCAGACGACGCACGCCGACGCGTACGAGCAGCAGGTCGAGTCGGTGCGGCCGCTGCCGGGCGCGCCGGAGCTGCTGGCGGAGCTGTCGTCGCGGGGCGTGCCGTGGGCGATCGCGACCAGCGGGTACGCCCGCACGGCCCGGCTGGCGCTGGGCATGCTGGGGCTGCCGGATGACGCGCCGCTGGTGACGCGCGACCTGGTGCGCCGGGCCAAGCCGGACCCGGACCTGTTCCTGGCCGGAGCCGCGCTGCTGCGGGCCGATCCGGCGCATGCCATGGTGGTGGGCGACAGCATCTGGGACCTGCTCGCCGCGCGCCGCGCCGGCTCGCTGGGGATCGGGTTGCTGTCCGGCGGCTACGGCAGGGACGAGCTTGAGCGTACGGGGGCGTTCCGGGTGTACGCCGACCCGGCCGACATGCTCGACCGGCTGGACGAGCTGGGCGTCCGGCACGGCGACTACTAGCGGGAATACCGGCCCGAACCTGTGGGCTGGAGCCTGCGTACCACCCATAGAGGAGCTTTCACATGGACTTGGCAGACATCGGCGTCACCGGCCTGGCCGTCATGGGCCGCAACCTGGCCCGCAACCTGGCCAGGCACGGCTACGCGGTGGCGGTGCACAACCGGTCGGCGTCGCGCACGCACGCGCTGGTGCGGGAGTTCGGCGGCGAGGGCACGTTCGTGCCGTCGGAGGAGCTGGCCGACTTCGTGGCGTCGCTGAAGCGGCCGCGGCGGGCGATCATCATGGTGAAGGCCGGCGCGGGCACCGACGCCGTGATCGACGCGCTCGCGGAGCTGATGGAGCCGGGCGACATGATCGTCGACGGCGGCAACGCGCACTTCGAGGACACCCGGCGGCGGGAGGCCGCGCTGCGCGCCAAGGGCATCCACTTCGTCGGCACCGGCATCTCCGGGGGCGAGGAGGGCGCGCTGAACGGCCCGAGCATCATGCCGGGCGGGTCGAAGGAGTCGTGGGAGGCGCTCGGCCCGATCCTTCAGGACATCGCGGCCCAGGTCGACGGGGTGCCGTGCGCGGTGCACGTGGGCCCCGACGGCGCCGGCCACTTCGTGAAGATGGTCCACAACGGCATCGAGTACTCGGACATGCAGCTGATCGCCGAGTCCTACGACCTGCTGCGCCAGGCGCTCGGCGCCACCCCGGCCGAGCTGGCGGAGGTGTTCCGCGAGTGGAACCGGGGCGAGCTGGACTCGTACCTGATCGAGATCACCGCCGAGGTGCTCGACCAGGTGGACGCGGAGACCGGGAAGCCGTTCGTGGACGTCGTGGTCGACCGGGCCGAGCAGAAGGGCACCGGCCGGTGGACCGTGCAGAGCGCGCTGGAGCTGGGCGTGCCGGTGACGGGCATCGCCGAGGCGGTGTTCGCGCGGGCGCTGTCGGGCCATCCCGAGCAGCGGGCGGCGGCCAGGGAGCTGGCGGGCCCGTCGGTGTCCGGGGTGGGCGCCAAGGAGCTGATCGAGGACGTGCGCCAGGCGCTGTACGCGTCCAAGATCGTCGCGTACGCGCAGGGCTTCGACCAGATGGCGGCCGCGTCCAAGGAGTACGGCTGGGACCTGGACCTGGGCGCGATGGCGACGATCTGGCGCGGCGGCTGCATCATCCGGGCCAAGTTCCTGGACCGGATCCGCGCCGCCTACGACGCCGACCGGACCCTGCCGACGCTGCTGGCCGACCCGACGTTCGCGGCCGCGCTGGGCGTGGCGCAGGAGTCGTGGCGGCGGGTGGTCACCACGGCGGTCCAGATCGGCGTGCCGACGCCCGGTTTCTCCTCGGCGCTGGCCTACTACGACGGGCTGCGCCGCGACCGGCTCCCGGCCGCGCTGGTGCAGGGGCTGCGCGACTATTTCGGCGCGCACACGTACCTGCGCGTCGACCGGGAGGGCGCCTTCCACACCGACTGGTCCGGCGACCGCGCGGAGCGGCCCGCCTGATCAGCCGCGCAGCGGCACCGGGTTGGCCAGGGCGGTGACCACGCAGAACCCGAACGGGCCGGTGGTGTCGTGCAGGGTGACCTGGCCGGTGGCGACGCCGGCGGCGGCGACCCGGCCGGTGGCCTCCATGCCGATCAGCTCGCTCCCGGGCATCCGGGCGAGGGTGAGCGTGTAGTCGGCGTTGATGAAGGCCACGCCGCCCTCGGCCATGGAGGTGAGCGGGCTGGCGAAGTCGCCGGCGAGGGCCGTGCGCACGATCGGGGTGAGCTTCTCGTCGTCGACGAGCGGGCGGTCCTCGCGCATCCACAACCGCCGTTGGCCGGGCACCCACCACATCTCGAACGGCGGCTCCCAGCCCGTCGAGGGCTCCGGGGGGCCGTCGGGCGGGGTCTCGTCCCACGGGTCGGTGAGCACCGGCTGGTTCTCCGGCTGCTCGCTGGTGCGCAGCAGGACGGCGCTCACGCGGCCGATCACTCCCTGCTCGGTGCGGATCGTCGCGTCGGCCACCCGGATCCGCCGCCCGTCCCTGACGAGCGCGGTCTCGACCGTGACCGGCAGCATCGGGCTGTTGCGGAACAGGTCGACGGTGAGCCGGGCGACGTGCAGGTCGGGGTCGGCGTAGCGGGACTCGATGGCGCGGGCCGCCAGCCCGCCGAGCAGGCGGCCGTGCAGCATGCCCGGCGACCAGGGGCTGTGCGCGTGGGCGGCCGGGACGAACTCGGCGCCTTGGGAGGTGAAGAACGGGGACGTCACAGAATGAGATTCTAGAGGAGAGCCGCCCGGCCAGGTCGTGCGGCTCGGGCGCCCCGGCTCTTGAACATCCTCGCGGGGCGGCGAAGATCGGAGATATGACGGTCCTACCGCCCGCGGGCGTGCTCGCCGCATTCGGCCTTACCGGCGTCCCCGAGCCGCTGCCCGGTGGTGAGGGCCGCGCCGTACGGGTCGGCGGCGCGGTGCTGAAGCCGGTCGACGGCCGCGAGGAGGCCGAGTGGAGCGCCGGGTTGTTCGAGCGCCTGCCGCCGTCGGTGTCCTTCCGCGTCCCCCGGCCGATCAGGGCCGGTTCCGGCACGTACGTGGTCGGCGGGTGGACGGCGTCCGAGCTCCTCCCCGGCCGGACGGGAACCAGGAGGTGGGCGTCGCTGCTGGCGGTCGGCCGGGCCTTCCACGAGGCGTTGCGGGACGTGCCGCGCCCCGATCTGCTGGACCGGCGCGTACACCCATGGGCCGTCGCGGACCGGGTGGCGTGGCAGGAGGAGGACGTCGCGCTCCGGGGGGACGCCGGGCCGATGCTGGCCGAACTCCTCGGGCTGATCGCGCCGGTCGCCGCGCCCGCCCAGCTCGTGCACGGCGACCTGACGGGCAACGTGCTCTTCCACCGGGGCAGCCCGCCCGCGGTGATCGACTTCTCCCCCTACTGGCGGCCCGCCCCTTACGCGGACGCGATCGTCGTCGCGGACGCCCTTCTCTACCACGACGCCGAACCGGACCTGGTGGAGGCCATCGGCGAGGACGCGCCGCGCTGGCTCGCCCGCGCGCTGGCGTTCAGGCTCGTGGCGCTCGGCCTGCTCACCGAGGATCCCGCCCCCGATGAGCTGGCCCGCTTCGCCGCCGTCACCCGGCTGGCGAGAGCGAGCCTCTGACGATCCGGTGTGACCGCGGGTGCTGGGCGGGCGGGGCGGCCCGTAGAATCCGCGGGTGCGTGACATTGGAGAGGACCCGCGGCCCGTCAGGGGCGCCGTGCGGGAGGTGCGGTCCCTGCGGGAGGCCGCCACGCTGGCCTACTCGCCCGACCTCGACGGGCTCGCCGATCCCGGCGAGATCGTGTGGGCCTGGGTGCCGTACGAGGAGGACCCGTCGCGGGGCAAGGACCGGCCGCTGCTCGTGGTGGGCCGGAGCGGGCGCAGGCTGCTGGGCATGATGCTGTCCAGCCGGGGCGACGACGGGCCCGACTGGTACGAGCTGGGCGCCTGGGGCCGCGACGGCAAGACCTCGTACGTCCGGCTGGACCGGGTGTTCGAGCTGGACGAGGACGACATCCGGCGCGAGGGCGCGGTGCTCGACGCCGACCGGTTCACGCGGCTGGCCGCGCTGCTGATGAGGACGTACGGGTGGGCCGCGGGACGGTGAGTCCCGCGGTGAGTCCCGCGGCGGTCAGGCGGGGCGCCAGGCGGGGATGTCCCCCGCCTGGTGGAGGTGGAAGTCGGGGGCGGCTTCCAGGGCCTTCTCCTCGCCGCCCGGCGTGTAGGTGACGATCAGGCGGAGCGGGCGCCAGGTGGTGTTGAACGTCGAATGGTAGACGCCCGCCGGGATGTGCACGGCGTCGCCCTCGCGGATCGGGAACTCCTCGCCGTCGCCGACCATCTGGCGGGCCTCGCCGGAGATCACGTACAGGACCTCCTCGGCGTCCGGGTGGTTGTGGCGGGCGTGGCCCATGCCGGGGTTCACGATGACCTCGCCCAGGGTGCTGCCCGCGCCGGCGATCGCCGACGGAGTGACGAACCACTTGATCGAGCCCCAGCCGAACGTCATCGTCGGGACCGCGTCGGGATTGATGAGCATCAGATCTCCAGGTTCTTGAAGGCGGCGACCTGCTCGGTGATGGCCCGCTCGGTGGGCAGGCGCTCGACGGAGGACGCGCCGAAGAAGCCGGCCACGCCCTTGGTGCGCGCGAGCACGTGCTGGGCGTCCTGCGGCTCGGCGATCGGCCCACCGTGACACAGGACGAGGACGTCGGGCCGGACGGCGACGGCCGCGTCGCGCATCGCCTGCACGCGGGTCACGGCCTCGTCGAGGGTGAGCGAGGTGCCGGCGCCGATGCTGCCCTTGGTGGTCAGCCCGACATGCGGCACGAGCACGTCGGCCCCGGCCTCGGTCATGGCCCGCGCCTGGTCCTCGTCGAACACGTACGGCGCCGTCACCAGCTCCCGCTCGCGCGCCAGCCTGACCATCTCGACCTCGAGGTCGTACCCCATGCCGGTCTCCTCCAGGTTCTGCCGGAACACGCCGTCGTACAGACCGACCGTCGGGAAGTTCTGCACGCCGGCGAATCCCATGGCCTTGAGCTGGTCGAGGAAGCGCGGCATGACCCGGAACGGGTCGGTGCCGCAGACCCCGGCCAGCACCGGGGTGTCCTTCACCACGGGCAGCACCTCGGCGGCCATCTCGACCACGATCTGGTTGGCGTCGCCGTACGGGAGCAGCCCGGCGAGCGAGCCGCGCCCGGCCATCCGGTAGCGGCCGGAGTTGTAGATGATGATCAGGTCGACGCCGCCGGACTCCGCGCACTTGGCGGACAGCCCGGTGCCCGCGCCCGCGCCGATCACCGGCCTGCCCTCCGCGACGGTCGCGTGGAGCCGTTCGAGCACTGTCTGCCGGTTCACCGCTTGCCTCCGATCATCTCGTGGAGCCGGTCGGCCATCGCCCGCCCGAACTCCGGGTCGTTGATGTGCAGGTCGAGCCGCACGGTCGAGGGGAAGGACGCCAGCGCGGCGAAGCAGGCCCCGTCCGCCTCCGGGTCGTGGAAGGGCATGCCCTCGGCGTCGAGCGCGGACACCCCCTTGAGCGGCACGAACAGCTCGGCCGGTCCGCTCGCCCCGGCCAGCTTGGCCGCCACCCTGCGGCCCAGCTCGGCCATCTCCTCCGGGGTGGTGCGCATGAGGGTCACGGTGGGGTTGTGCACGTACAGGTTGCGGCGGCCGAACCGCTCGGGGACGGTGTCGCGCGGCCCGAAGTTGACCATGTCGAGGGCTCCGGGCGCGACCACCTGCGGCACGCCGTGCCGTCCGGCGGCGGTCAGCCGGTCGGGCCCGGCCGACAGCACGCCTCCCACCAGGTCGTCGGCCAGCTCGGTGGTGGTCAGGTCGAGCACCCCGGCGAGCATGCCGCTTGCGGCGAGCCCTTCCATGGCGCGGCCGCCGCCCCCGGTGGCGTGGAACACCAGCACCTCGTAACCGAGCTCGCGCAGCCGCTCGCGGGCGGCGTCGACGGCGGGCGTGGTCACCCCGAACATGGTCGCCCCGACGAGCGGCCGGTCGCCCTCGGCGGCCCGCTGCTCCCGGTAGGCGGCGGCCATCCCGGCGGCCGCGGCGGCGGCGTTGCCGAGGATCGCCCGGGACAGCCGGTTGACGCCCGCGATGTCGACGACGCTGTACATGAGCGTGACGTCCTTCGCTCCCACGTACGGGGACACGTCGCCGGACGCCATCGTGGAGACGATCAGCTTGGGCAGGCCGATCGGCAGGTCGCGGACGGCCCTCGCGGCGATCGACGACCCGCCGCTGCCGCCCACGGCCAGGACGGCGGAGACCCGCCCCGCCGCGTGCAGCTCTTCCAGCACCGCCGCCGCGCCCTCGCCCATCGCGGTGACCGTCGCCCCCCGGTCGCCGGCCGCGCGCAGGGCTTCCAGGTCGGCGCCGGCGGCGGCCGCGACCCGGTCGTTCGGGTGGTCGACGGGGTACGGCACGCCCGGGTCTCCGGTGCCCGCGTCGATCACCACGACTTCCTGGCCCAGCTCGGTCAGCCGGTCGCGCAGCCATCCGTATTCCTCGCCCTTGGTGTCGAGGGTGCCGATGAGTACGACTGTCATCCTCCGACGTTAACCCGGATGGGATCATGGGGGCATGCGTGTCGTGGTCATCGGGAGTGGCATCGTCGGGGCCGCCGCGGCTCACCGGCTGAGCGGGCGCGGCGTGCCGGTGACGGTGGTGGACGGGGCGTACCCGGGGCAGGCCACCCAGGCGGGGGCCGGGATCGTGTGCCCGTGGGTGGACCATCCGGACGACGAGGACTGGTACCGGCTGACCCGTGAGGGCGCCCGCCGCTACCCGGGGCTGGTGTCGTCACTCGGCGAGTCCCTGGGGTACGCGCGGGTGGGCGCGCTCCTGGTCGCCGGCGAGCCCTCCGACCTGGAGCCGGTGCGCGCCCTGCTGGCCCGGCGGCACGCGGAGGCGCCGGAGATGGGGGACGTGGTGGACGTGGCGGCGCCGTCCGTCCTGTTCCCTCCCCTGGCGGAGGACCTGAGCGCGCTCCTGGTGCCGGGCGCGGCGCGCGTGGACGGGCGGGCGGTGCGGGACGCCCTCCTGCGCGCGGCCATCCGTCAGGGGGCGGAGCTGCGTACGGGCACGGCCACGCTCACCTCGGACGGCGGGGTGCTGGTGCGTGCGGTCCGTGAGGCGGACTCCCACGGGCGCGTCACGGGGTCGCCCGGGGCTCCGGCCGACCGGGAATCCTGGCGTCAGGCCACCCCGGGTTCCCCCCAGGGCCCGCCTTCCGCACACGGAACGCATCCGGCGTCCGAGGCGTCTCCGTCCGGGGCCGTCCGCGACGCCGCCGCAGGCGCCCCGCACGAACCCGGCTCACCGTACGGGGACGAGCCGGAGGCCACGCTTACGGCGGGCACCCCGCACGAACCCCGCTCACCGTACGGGGACGAGCCGGAGGCCACGCTTACGGCGGGCACCCCGCACGAACCCCGCTCACCGTACGGGGACGAGCCGGGGGCGGGCGGTGAGGGGACGCTGGTCGAGGCCGACGTGGTGATCGTGGCCGCCGGTGCGTGGAGCGGGGAGGTGTGCCGGGGGCTCGGGGTGGAGCTGCCGGTGTTCCCGCGCCGGGGGCAGATCGTGCACGTGACGCTGGAGGGCGTGGACACCTCGCGGTGGCCGATCGTGCTGCCCCACGTCGGGCCGTACCTGCTGGGGTTCCCGGGCTCGCGGGTGGTGGTGGGGGCGACGATCGAGGACGCGGGGTTCGCGCCGCGGGTCACCATGGGCGGCCTGGACGAGGTGCTGCGTGCGGGCCTCCGGGTGGCGCCCGGCCTCTCCGAGGCGACGGTGACGGAGACCAGGGTGGGGTTACGGCCGGTGCACGCACCGGGCCCGCCGCTCATCGGACCGGTGAACGACCGGGTGATCGTGGCTACGGGCCTGGGCGCGTACGGCCTGACAGCGGGCCCCTTCACCGGACGGGTAGCGGCCGGACTGGCACTGGGCGAGGAACCACCCCTCAACCTCCGCCCATACCACCCCCGACTCCCCTGACCTCCGACCACCAGCCCAGCCGCGTCGTCGCCTCGGTCCTCTGACAGGACAGTCGGGCCGCTGACCTGGGCCCTCTGACAAGGCTGCAGGGTCGCTGGTCTCCGTCTTCACCGGTGCCGGCGCAGCCGGGTTCCCTGATGGCTGTCGGTCGCCGGTAAGGGGGGTGACGTCGTGGGTACGATCTGTGACATCCCCCGCGTGTGGTCGTGGGGAGGCGTCGTTGCGCGCGTTGGTGGTGCTGCTCGTCGTGGTGGCGGGGTGTGCCGTGTCGGTCCCGTCGAAGCCTCCGCCGTCTCCTCCGGGGACGAGCGCGCCGCCGCCGAGCGCGCCGCCGCGTGCGGAGCCCGAGGTGCCGCGGCAGGCGTCGGGGAGGTACGAGGTGGTCCCGGGCGGCGCGATGGCGAGGCGGGGGCGTGGGAAGGTGATCCGCTACCTGGTGGAGGTTGAGCGGGGGCTGCCGTTCGAGACGCGGGCGTTCGCGGCGGAGGTGCACCGGACGCTCAACGACCCGCGCGGCTGGGGCCGGTTCCGGCGGGTGGACGGGCCGCCGGTGCGGTTGCGGGTCGCGCTGTCCAGCCCGCGGCTCACCGACCGCGAGTGCGTGCCGTTGCGGACCAGCGGCGACCTGTCCTGCTGGAACGGCTCCCGCTCGGTCATCAACGCGCGCCGCTGGGCCGAGGGCGTCCCGCAGTACGGCGGCGACCTGGCCGCCTACCGCCGGTATCTGATCAACCACGAGGTGGGGCACGCGCTCGGCCACCGCCACGCCAGGTGCCCGAGACGCGGCCGGCTCGCGCCGGTGATGGCGCAGCAGTCGAAGTCGTTGCACGGCTGCCGCCCGAACCCGTGGCCGCACCCGGAGCGTGGCCGCGAGGAGCGTTGACGTGGAGAGCACGGCGGCGGTGCGGTCGGCGCGCTCCGATCTTCCGCGATCTATCGTACCGATAGGGAACATCGGGGCTCTCCCGCCGGGTTGACGCGGGAGGACGTTTTCCAGGGGGTGTGAGCATGGCGGGTTTCCGGACGGCACGGCGCGTGCTGGCGGGTGGCGCGGTTCTGGCGGCCGCGGGCTGGGCGCTGCGCCGGGTGCCCGCGGAGCTGGGGCTGCGGCCCCTGGGCTCCGGGCCGGTCCGAGCGGGCCGGATGCGGCGCTCGCCGCAGTTCCGTGACGGTGTCTTCTTCAACCGGATGCCGGAACCGGTCACGTTGATGACCGCGCCGCCGGTCGGCGCGATCGCCGGGCTGCTCAGGAACAAGGAGCTGCGCCGGCCGCCCGGCCCCGTCCCGGTGCTGGCGCCGCCGTCCGGTGAGCCCGCTGCCGGCGGGCTGCGCGCGACCTGGTACGGGCATGCCTCGACGCTGGTGGAGATCGAGGGCAGGCGGGTGCTGCTCGACCCGGTGTGGAGCCGGCGGCCGTCTCCGTCGCAGCTGGTCGGGCCGAAGCGGCATCATCCGGTGCCGGTGCCGATCGGCGGGCTGCCCCAGGTGGACGCCGTGGTGATCTCGCACGACCACTACGACCATCTCGACATGGCCACGGTGCGCGCGCTCACCCACACCCAGAAGGCGCCGTTCCTGGTCCCTCTGGGCATCGGCGCCCACCTGGAGCTCTGGGGCGTGCCGGCGTACCGGATCATCGAGCTCGACTGGGACGAGGAGGCGGAGGTGGCCGGGCTGCGGTTCACGGCCACCGCCGCCCGCCACTTCTCCGGCCGGTCGTTCACCCGCAACGACACGCTGTGGGGGTCGTGGGTGGTGGCCGGGGCCGCCAGGCGGGTCTTCTACGCGGGCGACTCGGGATACTTCCAGGGCTATCGGGGCATCGGCGCCGCCCACGGGCCGTTCGACCTGACGATCATGCCGATCGGCGCCTACAGCCCGTCCTGGCCGGACATCCACATGACCCCTGAGGAGGCGGTGACGGCCACCGTCGACCTCGGCGGGAGGCTGATGCTGCCGGTGCACTGGGCGACGTTCACGCTGGCGCCGCACCCGTGGGCCGAGCCGGTCGACCGGCTCTGGCACGAGGCCAAGGCACGTGACGTGCCGTTCGTGGTGCCCAGGCCCGGTGAGGCCGTCGACACCGCGGACCTCCCCGCCGTCGACACCTGGTGGGAGATGCTGGGCCCGGCCCGTACAGTCGGGGGGTGAGCAACCTGGAACCGGACCCCTCCGAGATCCTCTGCGGCCCCGGCGGCGGCGCGGGCGGCGAGACGCTGGAAGGGCGCGCGGTGCCGCTCGGCGGCCCGCGTGCCATGACCGTGACGCGGACACTCCCCCACGTGCACCGGCGCATGATCGGCGCCTGGTGCTTCGTCGACGCCTACGGCCCGGAGCAGGCGGAGATGCGGGTCGCGCCGCACCCGCACACCGGCCTGCAGACCGTGAGCTGGCTGGTGGCCGGCGAGGTGCTGCACCGCGACAGCCTGGGCAGCCTCCAGGCGATCCGGCCCGGCAGTCTCAACCTCATGACGGCCGGGCGCGGCATCTCCCACTCCGAGGAGTCGCGGCTGGGCACGCTGCACGGGGTGCAGCTGTGGGTGGCGCTGCCCGGCGGGCACCGGGAGGTCGCGCCCGCCTTCGAGCACCACGCCGTGCTGCCCGTGCTGTCAGGGCCCGGCTACGCGGCCACCGTGTTCATGGGCGCGCTGGGCGGGATCCGCTCGCCGGCGACCGCGTACAGCCCGCTCGTGGGGGCGGAGATCGCGGTCGACGGTGACGCCGAGGTGCCGCTCGATCCCGCGTACGAGCACGGGCTGCTGCTGCTCGACGGCGAGGTCGCCGCGCTGCCGCCGGGGCCGCTGCTGTACGTGCCGCCGGGCCGCGAGGTCGTGCGGCTGAGCGGCGCCGGGCGGGTGCTGCTCGTCGGCGGCGAGCCGTTCGCCGAGGAGATCGTCATGTGGTGGAACTTCGTCGGCCGGAGCCACGACGAGATCACCGCCTTCCGCAAGGAGTGGATGGAGGGCGACGGGTTCGGCACGGTGCGCGGCTACGACGGCGCGCCGCTGCCCGCTCCCGCGCTGCCCGGCACGCGGCTCAAGGCCAGAGGCCGGGTTCGCTAGGCCGTTCACGGGGCCCACGGCGCGGCCAGCTGCCACGTGCTGTCGGCCGTCAGCGTCTGCGGGCGGTTCCACGCGGTTCCCGTGCCGTTCGCCGACCACACCTCCGCTTGGTAGTGCCGCAGGTACGAACCCGGATAGTTGATCGATTCGAGGGTCACGCCGTCGCCCTGCAGGCCGGGCCGGGCGCACCAGGTCGCGTCCTGGGCGAACAGCGCGCTTCCGTCGTTCGCGTCCATGCGCACGCGCGAGTTCGCGTGGCGGAGGAACCGTCCCGGGTAGTTGACCGACTCGAAGGCGTAGCAGCTGGAGTCGGCGAGCCCGCGGCGGATGGTCCACGTGGCGTCGTTCTTCAGCAGCGCGCCGCTGCCGGAGTTGACCACCGCGGTGGACGCCAGGCTGTCGGCGTGCCGCAGGTAGCGGTCGGTGAAGCCCCAGGTCCGCACCTGCAGCGACCGGCGCGCGTCCACGGGGAGGTCGGCGGAGCTGCGCCACAGGGCGGGGGCGCTGACGTCCCAGGTGGCGTCGGCGTCGAAGGTGGCGCCGCCGTCGAAGGGGTTGGGGCCGCTCGGCCTGGCCAGGTAGACGTTGTCCGAATGGTGCCGCAGGAACGCCCCGGGGAAGTTCAGCGATTCGAACGAGGCGCCCGTGCCGGTCCGGCCGGGGCGCGCGCACCAGGTGGCGTCCGCGGCGAACGACCCGCCGGTGCTCGCGTCGAGCCGCACCACCGAGTTCGCGTGCCGCAGGTAGCGGCCGGGGAGGTTGACCGACTCGAACGAGTGGCAGCGGGCGTCGGCCAGGCCGGGCACGGCGCGGAACGACGCGTCCCTGCGGGCGAGGTCGGGGCTCGTCGTGGTGATCACGTCGGTGCGCGCGACGGAGTCGGCGTGCCGCAGGTAGCCGCCGGTGTGGGCGGGGGTCGTCACGCGGAACGAGCGCACGTGGCCGGCCGTCAGCCGCGGCGTCGCGTTCTCGTTCGCGGCGGCGGCCAGGAGGTCCCGGTGGGCGGCGCGCACCTGGTTCGTGTCGACCTTCTGGACCCGGCGGTCGTAGGTCATCAGGCCGTTGTACTCGCCTTCCAGGTCGGTGATCTCGGTGTAGACGGACCCGCTCAGGCCCTTCTTGGTGACCAGCTCCCGCAGGTCGCGGACCATGCCGGTGTAGCGGTCGCCGAGCTGCGCGCCGCTGGTCAGGTGCTCGTAGGCGAAGAAGCCGCCGTGCGGGCTGTACTCGTGACCCGGCGTGCGCAGGCCGAGGCCGCCGAACTCGCCCAGGATCGAGACGCGGGTGGAGGAGGGCGCGGGAGCGTCCGGGCCCGTGTACACGTGCCAGTCGACCATGTCGCCGTTGCCCGGGTCGCCCAGCGAGTTGCAGCAGTTGAACCCGCTGTGCCCGTTGACCAGGCGGGTCGGGTCCTGGTTCTTGACGTTCTGGATGACGCGGCGGGTGTCGGCGAGGTTCCACTCGCCCCAGCCCTCGTTGAACGGGACGTAGGCGACGACCGCGGGTGAGCTGCGGTGCTCGTCGACGATCTCCCGCGCCTCGGTCTCGAACTGCTGCGCGTGCGCGGGGGTGATGTTCCTGTTGGACGCCTGCATCGACGGGATGTCCTGCCACACCAGCAGGCCGAGCCGGTCGGCGTGGTAGTACCACCGCTGGGGCTCGACCTTGATGTGCTTGCGCACCATGGTGAAGCCGAGCTCCTTGTGCTTCCGCAGGTCGAAGGCGAGCGCCGCGTCCGTGGGCGCGGTGTAGAGGCCGTCCGGCCAGTAGCCCTGGTCGAGCGTGCCGAGGTGGTAGACGAACTCGCCGTTGAGCGTGGGCCGCAGCACCCCGTTGACGAGCCGCTTGCCGACCTCGCGCATGCCGAAGTAGTGCGTGGTCCGGTCGACGGTCCGCCCGGCGCCGTCGCGCAGCGAGATCCGCAGGTCGTACAGGAACGGGTCGTCAGGCGTCCATCGGCGGGCGTTCGGCACGGGCACGCGGAACTCGGTGAACGCGCCGGTGGCGGTGCCGACGACGGTGGCGCCGTCCAGGGCTTCGGCGAGCACGGAGTGCCCGCTGACGTTCCCGCGCGTGAACACGCGCACCCGGAGCGTGTCGTCGCTCAGGCTGGGGTACGTGTCGACGCTGGAGATGGACGACGTGGGCGTCGGCTCCAGCCACACGGTCTGCCAGATGCCGGACACGGGCGTGTAGAAGATGGCCGACGGGTCGCGGGTCTGTTTGCCGATGACCGGGTGGCTGCCGTTGTGGCCGGAGTCGGTCGGGTCGTACACCTTGACGATCAGCTCGTTCGTGCCGCCGTCGAGCGCGTCGGTGATGTCGAACTCGAAGCGGTCGTATCCGCCCCGGTGGCTGCCCATCGCCCGGCCGTTGACCCAGACCGACGCCTCCCAGTCGACCGCGCCGAAGTGCAGCTGCACCCGGCGGCCCTGCCAGGCGGGCGGGACCGTGAACGTCCGGCGGTAGAAGAGGTAGTGGCGGTCGTCGCCGGCGGGGCGCATCACGCCCGACAGGGCGGACTCGACCGCGAACGGGACGTTGACGCGCTCCGGCAGGGTGACGCCGAACTGCGGCGCGCCGTCGGTCGCCGACTGCCTCAGCTGCCACTCGCCGTTGAGGTTCAGCCAGTCGGGCCGGGTCATCTGGGGGCGGGGGTACTCCGGTAAGGGCGTGCCGACGAGGGCCTGGCTCGTCCACGGGGTCGACAGCGGCGGCGGCTTGGCCGGCGCCGCGTGGGCGGGCTGGGCGGCGAGCGGCAGCCCGGCGAGGAGGGCGAGCAGGAGCGCGCACGCCCTGGCGCGATGGCGGGTCTTCATGGATATCTCCGTTGGGGGGTGGGAGACGGCCGGATCGGATGGTAACCCCGGGCGACAGCCGGGCCGGCAGAGCCGACATGACGTATACGTACACCTTGGTGCGCGCCACCGGCACCCCCGGTCATGGAAGAAGGCCCGCTCGGGCGAGCGGGCCTTCTTCGTCGCGGTCGTCTGATCAGATGGTGACCTGGTGCCAGGCGCCCCGCTTGGTGAGGTTGTTGCTGTAGTAGCCGATCTGGCTGACGCGGATGCGGACCTTGTCCACGTTGTGCTTCCAGAACGTGAAGTTCTTCACGTGGCCGGCGTTGCACAGCTTGTAGGCCCCGGCCTCGTCCCACTTCCAGTTCGGCTGGTAGAGGTGGTGGACCCGGATCTGCACGAACGCGCACTTGCCGCCCTGCTGCAGGGTGCGGAAGTCGAGGTCGTACAGCTTGCCCTTGATCCGGACGTCGTTCTTGGTGTGGGCCGGGTTCCAGTTGGCCTTGACGGTGCCCTTGGCCTTGGCCTTGAAGTTGCTGGAGTAGTAGGAACCCCAGTTCTGCGTCGGCGGGTTCATGATCAGGGGCTGCGGGTCTGTCGAGGCGGCGGCCGGAGCGCCCATGACCACGGCGGTGGCGGCGGAGGCGGCGGCGAGCGTGAGAACGGTGCGAAGCGAGCGGCGCATGACTTCTCCTTGAGGGATGAGTGCTCCCCGGGCTTCTCCCGGGGGCCCCGTGTGCTGTCGGGGTGTGCACCACCTTGATAAGGCCGACCGCCTGCCGGACGCTTGCTCGTGCGATGCCGCGCGCCTGCAGCGCACTGTATCCGTGGTTGCAAGCGCTGACTTACCGCGTTTTCCCGGCCGTCCCGGCTTCGACGGCGAGGAAAGCGCGGCTAGTAGACCGAGATGTGCGGGTGGTCGTAGTGGTTGGCCGTGGTGCCGCCGCGGTCGGTCATCACGCGCCAGGAACCCGTCCTGACGTGCCAGATCCGCTGCCGGTAGATGATGTACATGATGCCGAGGCGCCGGGCGTTCTTGATGGCCCACTCGGCGATCGCGTGGCCGCGCTGGACCTCGGCCGGCGAGGGGAAGGCGCCGCCCCGGCTGAGCATGAAGTCGCAGGCGCGGCCCAGGGGGTGCTCGCCACCGTCCTGGATGGGCCGGTAGCAGCCGATGCCCGGCCCCGTCCCGAAGCGTCGCTCGATGAGCGACTTGACCAGCCGCATGCGCGGGGTGACGTTGTCGGACCCGTCGGGGAGCTGCGGCACGAACGTGCCGTCGGAGCGGCGGCCGGGCGCCTTGTGCAGCTGGTCGATCTTGTCCCTGATCTTCTCGATCGTGGCTTCGGCCTTCTCGCGCCGGCCGGCGAGGTCCTTCACGGTGGCGTCCAGCTCGTCGGCGCGGGCCTCCGCCTCCTCCTTGGCCTGCCGGTGGCCGTCGCGCACCCGGGCGAAGCCCGACAGCTTGGCGTGCTGCTCGTCGGCGAGGTGCCGGGTGAGCGCCAGTCTGCGGATCAGGCCGCCCCGGTCCTCGACGCCGGTGAGCAGCGCCATGTTCTCGGACCCGCCGGTCATGTACTGGGTGATCGCCATGGCGCGCAGCTCGGTGGCGTGCCGGTCGAACACCTCCTGGGATCCGGCCAGCTTCTCACGGGCGGCCTTCTCGGCCTTCTCCGCCTGCTGCTGCTCCCGGCGGCCGTGGTAGTAGTCCTCGATCAGCTTGTCGGACTCCTTCTGGAGTGCGGCCAGCTCCTTCTCCAGCTTCTTGACCGAGGGCTTCGGGTCCGCGAGCGCCGTCAGGGGGACCGCCGCGGTCAGGCCGGGACAGAGTGCCGTCAGGAGGGCCGTCGTGCCCAGAACTCGGAGGAGGCCGCGCCGCCTGCCGGCGGAGGACGCAACGGCCACGCTTCTCCTTCGCCACGTGGTGCAGGACGCGTTTCCGGGCCTGGACTGCACGGGCCGGTCGCGCCCACTATCGAGGCAAAATAGTAGGGGATCTTTCGCTCACCTGTGGCCAATCATGATTTATCCGCATCGGATGTGGTGCTCAGGCGGCGGCTCTGGTGAGGAGCCGGTCGACGGCGCGGGCCACCTCCCGGCCGGCCCGGTTGGCGCCGATCGTGCTCGCGGAGGGCCCGTATCCGACCAGGTGCAGGCGAGGCTCCCGGACCGCGCGGGTGCCGTCGACCTTGATGCCGCCGCCGGGCTCCCTCAGCCGGAGCGGCGCCAGGTGGTCCAGCGCCGACCGGAAGCCGGTGGCCCAGACGATCACGTCGGCTTCCTCGTACCGTCCGCCGGGCCAGACCACGCCGCCGGGGGTGATCCGCTCGAACATCGGCCACCGGCGCAGCGCGCCCGCCTCCAGCGCCTGCCGGACGACGGGGGTGGCGCCGAGGCCGGTCACGCTGACCACGCTCCGCGGCGGCAGGCCGGCGCGGACCCGGGCCTCGACCTGGGCCACCGCCTCGCGCCTGGCCTGCTCGCCGAAGTCGTCGCCCCGCAGGTCGGGCGGCCGGCGCGTCACCCAGAACGTCTCCCGTGCGACCCCCGCCAGCTCCGCCAGCACGTGCGCGGCCGAGTGGCCGCCGCCCACCACGACCACCCGCAGCCCGGCGAACTCGGCGGGCCCGCGATAGGAGACGTAGTGCAGCTGCCGGCCGCGGAAATCCGCCGCGCCCGGATAGTAGGGCCAGTACGGGCGCGTCCACGTGCCGGTGGCGTTGACCACAGCCCGCGCGGCCCACCCTGCGACGACCTCCCCGGCACCGGCCGACGCCGCATCGGTGCTGGAGGTCACGGCGGTGCCGAGGCGGGCGGTGATCAGGAGGCGGTCGGCGGGGCCCGGCTCGACGGCGGTGACCTTGGCGGGGCGGCGCACGTCCAGGCCGAGCTCCCGCTCGTAGGCGGCGTAGTAGGCGGGCACGACGGATGCGGCGGGCCGGTCGTCGCCGTCGCGGGCCGGGTCGCGGCGGACGCCCGGCAGGTCGAAGACGCCGTGGACCTTGTCCATGGTGAGCGTGGGCGAGCGGTGCCGCCACGCGCCGCCGGGCCCGTCGTCCGCGTCCAGGACCAGCGGGTCGTAGCCGAACCGGCGCAGGAAGTAGGCGCTGGACAGCCCCGCCTGCCCGGCGCCGATCACCACCACGTCGACCTCGTCCATGTCCATGCCAACCATCCGCGCGAGCCGGCTCTTCCCCGCTGGTCGTCTACTCTGAGAGAGCGCTCTCACGTCCGTCGTCGTCAGGAGAGTCCATGCGGTGTCCCCCGGCGTGCGCGGCCCTGCTCGCCGCGTTCCTGATCACCTCGTGCGGCACGGGCGGGCACGCTCCCCCGCCCACCCCCGTGGCGTCGGCGAGCGGGTTCAACGGCACCGACGCCGCGTGGCTGCAGCTCATGATCCCGATGGCCGGGCGCGCGCTCCCGATGCTGGACCTGGGCGCCCGGCGCGGTTCCACGCCGGAGGTGCGGGAACTGGCGGCGTCGCTGGCCGGGGCGCACCGCGACGAGCTGGACCGGCTGCGCGAGCTGCGCGCCGCGGCGGGGCTGCCGGACGTGAACGCGCACGAGGGGCACGACATGCCCGGCATGGTGACAGCGGCCCGGCTCGACGCCATGCGCGGGGCCCGGGGCAAGGCGTTCGACCGGCTGTTCCTGGAGAGCGTGCGCGCGCACCTGGACCAGTCGGTCAAGGTGACCCGCGGCGAGCGGGACTCGGGCGCGGACCCGCGAGCCCTGGCCATGGCCGCCGATCTCGGACGGACGCGCACCGAGCAGTTGAAGGCGCTGTCCGCCGTGGAGTGACGGAGGAGGTCAGAGGGTCGTCTCCAGGACGGGACGGCCCCGTACTCCCGGATCGGCCGTGAACAGGGCGCCCGCGAGGGGCTGCTCCGCGCGGTCGACGCCGACCGCGGAGGTGGTGATGAACAGGCGGTCCAGGCCGTCGCCGCCGAACGTCACCGCGGTGACCTTCCGCACCGGCAGCTCGACCACCGCGTCGAGGGTGCCGTCGGGGGCGTAGCGGTGCACGGCGCCGCCGTCGAAGAGCGCCACCCACACGCCGCCCTCGGCGTCGACGGTCAGCCCGTCGGGTTTGCCCCGGTCCACGGTGACGAACGGGCGGCGCGCGGTGAGCCCGTGCTCACGGTCGTAGTCGAGGACGTCCACCCGGCCGGTCATGGTGTCGGCGTAGTAGGCGCGGTCTCCAGAAGGGCTGAAGTCGAGGCCGTTGGAGATGCCCACCCCGGACAGCACCACGGTCAGCGACCCGTCGGGCGCGGCCACGTACAGGGAGCCCTTGCCCGGGGTCTCGTCCCAGGCCATGGAGCCGATGTAGAAGCGGCCCTCGGGGTCGCAGCCGCCCTCGTTCATCCGCACCGACGGGTCCTGCCACGCCTCGCCCAGCGAGCGGAGCGGCGCGTGGAGGTCGTCGGCGTCGGCGAGCAGCAGCTCGCGTTCGGCGGCGACGAGGAACCCGCCGCCCGCGCGCGGCCTGATGACGGCGGCCAGCGATCCGGCGTGCCTGCGCCGCACGCGCCCCTGCGCGTCGAGCGCGAGCAGGTCGCCGGCCAGCATGTCCACCCAGCGCAGGCCGCCCCAGCGCGGGTGCCACGCGGGGCCCTCGCCGTGGTGGGCGACGGGTTCTGTCACGGGATGTGCGGAGATCGCCATGCGGGCATGCTAACATCATGAATGCACGTTCATGAACGCATGTTCATCCAGGAGTTGGTATGACGATCGTCAACACTCACCAGGCCGAGGCGTGGAACGGCTACGAGGGCGCCCACTGGGCCGGCCACCACGACCGCTACGACGCCATGAACGGCGTCTACAACGAGCACCTCCTGCGCTTCGTGCGCGACGGCGACCGGGTGCTCGACGTCGGGTGCGGCGCCGGCCAGCTCACCAGGCTGGCGGCGCGGCGGGGCCGGGAGGCGACCGGGCTCGACCTGTCGGCGCCCATGCTCGCCAAGGCCCGTGAGCTGGCCGCCGCCGAGGGGGTCGGCAACGTGACCTTCACCCAGGGCGACGCCCAGGTGCACGACTTCGGCGAAGGCGCTTACGACCTGGCGGTCAGCCGGTTCGGCATCATGTTCTTCGCCGATCCGGTGGCCGCCTTCCGCAACATCGGGAGCGCGCTGGTGCCCGGCGGGCGGGTGGCGTTCCTCAGCCTGCGCGACATACCGGAGCTGGTCACGGTGCTCGGCGCCATGGCGGCCCACCTGCCGCCGCCGCCCGAGTCGCCCGACGGCACCTCCCCCGCCTCGCTCGCCGACCCCGCCCGCGTCCAGGAGGTGTTCACCGCCGCGGGCTTCACCGATGTGGAGGTGACCCCGGTGGAGGCCGACCAGGTGTGGGGGCGCGACACGGAGGACGCGGCCGCGTTCCTCGCCGGGTGGGGGCCGATCCGCTACCGGCTCTCCCTCGCCGATCCCGCCTCCGCCGAGCGCGCCACGGCCGCCCTCGCGCCGGCCCTGCGCCCGTACGAGCGGGCGGGCGCGGTACGGCTGCGCGGCTACGCCAACCTGATATCGGCCGTACGGGCATGAGCCCTCGTAAAGCGGCAGCCGTCCCCGGCAGTGAGTCGTTGCCCGCGCACCTCATCGCGACGGCCGAGCGGCTGATCGCCCGGCACGGCGCGGCGGGGCTGACCGTGCGGGCCATCGCCAAGGAGGCGGGGGTCGCCGACGGGGTGCTGTACAACCACTTCGCCGACAAGGAGGAGCTGATCGCACGGGCGCTGCTGGCGCACGTCCGGACGGTGGAGCGGAGCCTCCCCGCGCTGCCGGACGGCTCCGGCGAGGGTGACCTGGAGACCGGTCTGCGGGCGTACGTCGACTACGGGGTGGCGCTGCACCTGGCGATCCTGCCCGCCTTCGCCGGGCTCCTGGCCCAGCCGGGCGTCCTGGCCCGCTTCGCCGAGCTCGGCGGCGGCCCCGGCCTCCTCCGAGGGCACGCCGAGGGGCCGGACGGTTTGCGGGGGGCGCTGACGCGTTATCTGCGGGCGGGGCAGGCGGCGGGCAAGGTCGCCGCGCGGGCCGACGCCGAGGCCGCGGCGACCATGGTGGTCGGGGCCTGCCACGAGCTCATCCTGCCGCACCTGTTCACCGGCACCCCGGCCGGCGAGATCCGGGTCCCGCCCGGCTTCGCCGACCGCCTGGTGGCGACGTGCCTGAGTGGCATCGCCCCTGGCTGAACCGTACGGGCGGGTTTGGCGTCAGCAATCGGTGGCATGGGGTCACTTACTGGACGAAAAGGGACAAAAGTCCTGCCCGACCGTTCCACCCGCAGGAGATGAGGACGCCATGCCCGCCACCGGCCGGGGGAGCCTGCTGTTCATCGGGAACGCCACCACGCTCATCCGCTACAACGGTTTCAACCTGCTCACCGACCCGAACTTCCTGCACCGCGGCCAGCGCGCCTACCTCGGCTACGGGCTGACGACCAAGCGCCTGACCGAGCCCGCGCTGCGGATCGACGAGCTGCCGCCGCTGGACGCGGTGGTGCTGTCGCACATGCACGGCGACCACTGGGACCGGGTGACCCGCAAGGGCCTGGACCGGGACACGGAGATCGTGACGACCCGGCACGCGGCGCGGCGGCTGGGCCGGCAGGGGTTCAAGCGGACGACGGGCCTGTCCATCTGGCAGCAGCACGAGCTGCGCGGCCCCGGCGGGTCGGTGACGATCACCGCGCTGCCGGCCCGCCACGCGCCCGGCTCCGCCGAGACGCTGCTGCCTCCCGTCATGGGGAGCATGCTGGAGTTCTGCGACTCGGAAGGGCTGCCCGACCTGCGGCTGCTCATCAGCGGCGACACGCTGATGGACCGGCGGCTGGAGTCGATCCCGATCCGCTTCCCCGACGTCGACGTGGCGGTCGTGCACCTGGGCGGCACGAAGCTGCTCGGCCTGATGACGGTCACGATGGACGGCGAGCAGGGCTCCCGCTACGTCGACCTCGTCGATCCCACCACCGTGGTGCCGGTCCACTTCGACGACTACGCGGCGTTCGCCTCGCCGCTGAGCGACTTCAAGCAGCACATGCTGAGCTGCGGCCTGGACGATCGCGTGGTCTATCTGGAACGGGGCCAGAGCCTCCAGCTGACCGGGCGCCGTTCCAGCGTCTGAGCCCTTGCCTTAACACCAGGCGCGTGGTTCACTGCACTCAATGGAGATCGGTGCTCTCTGATTGGAGCGGTGAACTATGGAAGCGCTGGACGTTCCCGGCGGCCGGATCGCGTACCGGGTCAGCGGCGAGGGCCCGCTGGTGGTGCTGGTCCACGGTATGGGCGACACCCACCGCACCTTCCGCCACCTGATCCCCCGGCTGGCCGGCCATCGGGTCGCGGCCATGGACGTGCGCGGCTACGGCGCCTCCGGCACCGGCTGGCCCGGGTACGGGGTGGACGCGATCGGCTCCGACGTGCTCGCCCTCATCCGCCAGTTGGGCGGCCCGGCGACGGTCATCGGCCACTCGATCGGCTGCTCGTCGGCGGTCTGGGCGGCGGCCGAGTCGCCGGAGTCCGTCTCCGGCCTCGGGCTCATCGGCACGTTCTCCGGTGAGACGAGGGTCAAGGCGTGGATGCGGGCGGCGTCCTGGCTCGTCGGCAGGAACGCCGGGCTTTGGGGGATGTTCCTGCGTACGAGCTACCCCTCGGCCCGGCCGGACGACTTCGACGCGTACCTGGCGGAGCTGAAGGCGGCCCTGCGCGCGCCCGGCGGCATGGTCCCGCTGCGCGCGCAGATCGCGCTCTCCCTGGCCGGGGTGGCGAACCGGTACGCCGAGGTCACCCAGCCGTCCCTGCTGGTGATGGGCGGTAAGGACGCCGACTTCCCCGACCCCGCCGGCGACGCCGCCCGCACCGCCGCCAAGCTCGGCGGCCCTGCCGAGGTACGCGTGATCGACGGCGCGGGCCACTACCCGCACGCCGAGATGCCCGACCAGACCGCCGAGGCCCTGCTCCCCTTCCTGGCAACGGTCACGCCACCCCTTGCGACCCACCACCGAAACGACCGCGCACCGACCAGCTGACCCGCAATCACCGAGCGGCACTCACCCGACCGGGGTGGTCGGGGTGAGTGACTGAGGGCGGGACAGCACCCACCCGACCGGGACACCCACCCGGCCTGGACCAGCGAGCGGCACTCACCTGATCGGGTAGTCGGGCGGAGCTTGCCCGGCTTGGATCAGCGCGGGGTTCACCCGGCCGGGCGGGCAGTGGACGTCTGATGCCGGCGGGCCGGCTCCTTTGCCTGTGTCGAGGGCGACCGGCGGTCAGGCCGGTTGTGGGTGGTTATTTGACGGCGCCGAAGGCGACGGCGGTGGCTGAGGCGATCACGGTGGTCAGCACCGCCATCAGCAGGACGGTGGCGAGGGGGTTGGGCCGTCCTGGTGGGTCGGGGCGGGCGGCCACGATCCTCAGGTTGGAGGTGGGGGTGGGCTCGGCCTTCGTGGGGGTCGGGGTGGGGGTCACGACGGGCGGCGACACCTGGGAGGCGTGCCAGGTGCTCTCCGGGGCGGGGGTGGCGCGGCATCTGCCGATGTGGACGTGGGAGCGCGGGGTCTCGACGCACACGGCGTCTCCGTACACCCGCACGTCAGGCACCGACACCAGCGGCCCCGGCCGCCGCTTCCCCGGCACCCGGCCCTCCCCGACGGAGACCCCGGGCGGCTCGACCCGGGGTTTCGACACCCGGGGTTTCATTACCCGAGGCTCGGCCAGCCGGGGCTTCGACAACCGGGAATCCGGCGTCCGGGACCTCGGCCGGGACAGGTTCCTGGCCAGCCGTTCCGCCCGCTCCCCCAGCTCGGCGGGGTCCGGCGGGCCGTGATCGGCACGTACACCTGTCACGGACCAACGCCCGGCGCGATACGACGCGCCCTCGACACGGCTGACACGCACGGGCGGGAGATCCGAGGGCGCGACGGGACGGACGAGCGGTGGGGCGGGGCCGCTGCCGCGCGCCGCCGGCTCGGCGGGCAGGCAGGCGGAGAGGGTCAGCAGGGTGATCGCCACCAGCAGGGGGGCGAGGGGACGTGGCATGTCAGACGCCTCCGGCGATGCGGGCGAACTCGTTCAGCGCCGCCGTGAAGGCTTCCGGGCCGACTGCCAGAGGACCGTCGAAGGCGCGGGCGATGTCCCAGGTCAGGTAGGTGCCGAAGCCCAGGAGGGCGGCCATCGCCGCCAGCGGCAGCAACGTGATCCCGCGCGGCCGGGCCCCCGCGAGGAACGGGAAGAAGATCACCGCCAGCCCGGTCAGGACCGTGAGGGACAGGAGCCCCGCCGGCGGGGTGGCGGCGGCGTCCGCGGCACGCTGGGCGCGGGCCGCGCCGATGGCCGAGAGGTGGCCGAGCGTGGTGGTCCTGGCCTCCCGCTCGTCGTCGTCGTCCGAGGTCAGCTCGATGATCCGGGAACGCAGCTCGTCGAGCCTGACGCCGCCCATCGGGTCGAGCTCACCCCGGGCCATCCGCGGCCATTCGTCCTCCACGACAAAGGTCGCGTACTCCCGCAACCCGGTGCGGATCGGCTCCACCATGACGGACGGCAGCCCGGCGGCGGCCCAGTAGGCGTCGACCACGGCGCGGCTCTCGACCTGGGTGTTCTGTCTCGCCGCGTCGGCGGTGGTCCAGGGGACGATCACGGCGATCGCGAAGACCAGCAGGAACAGCGCCGAGAGCATGGCCCCCGCGTGCCCGGCAGACGGCCCGTCGGCGCCGCGGTCGTCACTCCCCTTGCCCGCCAGCCGGAACGTGAAGGCGGCGGCCCCCACCAGGGCAACCGCCGCCATGACCGAGAACACGTACGCCACCATGACGATCTCCTCGTTACCGACGGTGATTTGACCAACACATTAAGCGATGTGATCGGAATAGCCAAGGATTCGCCGGGCCCGGCTGGACGGATCGCCGCCCAGCCGGTCGCCGTCGCGCCATCCGTCCAGCCGGTTCCCGGCCGCGGGCGCGCAGCCTCCACGATGGAGCGCGTGAACCTACTCAACGGCCGCAAATTCGTGATGGTGAGCTCGACCGCGAGCAAGGTGGACCCCGACAGCCCCACCGAGTTCGAGTACTGGGAGGAGGACGGCCTGGTGTGGGGCAGCTACACCGGCGACACGGTGACCCTCGGCCGCTTCGTCGGCACCCGGGAGGGCGAGCGGGTCTCGATCTCGTACGTGCACGCGCTGGTGGCGGGCGGCACCGCGGCGGGACGCAGCGACAGCCGGGTGGAGAACGAGTCGGACGGCAGGCTGCGCCTGGTGGAGGAGTTCATGTTCGCCGGTGACGACACGCCGCACGTGAGCGTGTGCACCGAGGTCGTCGCCTGACCGTCAGGTGTCCTTGCGCAGCGCCGCCCTGCCCTCGGCGGCCTGCACGAAGCGCATCTTGCCCAGCGGCACGTCCCCCGGCGTCTCGGGGGCGGGCCGCCGGGCGGGGCGGGCCCGCTCGCGGTCGCTCGGCAGCACGTAGGGCCGCTTGAGCACCTCGTCCAGGATGAACACGGTCTCGGTGGCCTTGACCGCGGGGATGTTGGCCAGCCGGTCGGTCACCATGGCGTGCACCTCGGCCACGTCCGCCACCCTTACCAGGATCATCGCGTCGTGCTGCCCGGTGGTGATCGCGCAGTACTCGACCTCCGGCATGCGCGCCAGCTCGGCCCTGAACTGCTTCCACATCTGCTGCCGGACGGTCACGAAGATGAGCGCGGTGATGCCCAGTCCGGCCTTGACCGGGTCCACCTCGGCGGTGAAGCCCTTGATGGCCCCCTCCGCGCGCAGCGCCTCGAAACGGGTGTAGGCGTTCGCCCGGGAGATGCCGACCCGCTCCGCCAGGGACGCGACCGAGATCCTGCCGTTCTCGCGGAGGACCTCAAGGATCTTCATATGGGTGGAGTCCAGGTCGAGCCCGATGCCGATCCGTCCAGGGTGCGTGCCCCCGGTACCACCATTTCTGGAAATTTCAGTCATTGTTACCTCGCACTCATTTATATCCGTCTCAGTGACCGCACAGAACCTGGACAGATTGACGGACAATCCTGGGCGTTCCCGTTCGAACCGTCCACTTGGAGGACCTACATGGCGACCCGCTCGCAGACGGCGGCAGTGCTGCTCGCCGGTGCGCTCGCCCTCGCCGCCTGCGGAAGCGGCGGCGCACAGGCCCCCGCCGCGCAGAGCGGCGGCAAGACCCTCGTCATCGACACGTCCTTCGACCTGAAGACGGCCGACCCCGGACGCACGTACGAGCCGACCGGCCTCATCGTGGGCAAGGCCACGTACGAGACGTTGCTCACGTTCGACGGGTCGGACGTGACCAAGCCCGTCCCCGCCCTCGCCGAGTCCTACGAGCTGTCCGACGACGGCAAGGTGCTGACGCTCAAGCTCAAGCAGGGAGCCACGTTCGCCGACGGCTCCCCGATCACGGCCGACGACGTGGTCTTCTCGCTCACCCGGGTCCGTGACATGAAGGGTAGCCCGTCGTTCCTGCTCGACGGCGTGGAGGTCGAGAAGACCGACGACACGACGGTCACGATGACGTCGGAGAAGGCCAACGCCGCCCTGCCGTACATCCTGCCGAACCCCGCGCTCGGCATCCTCAACAGCGACGTGGTCAAGGAGAACGGCGGCACCGCCGACGCCCAGGACAAGGCCGAGCAGTACCTCAACGCCAACTCGGCAGGCTCCGGCCCGTACCAGATCGAGACGTTCAACGTCAGCAGCCAGGTCGTGCTGAAGGCGAACCCGCAGTACCACGGCGACAAGCCCGCGTACGAGAAGGTCGTCATCCGCAACGTCGAGTCGGCGACGCAGAAGCTCAACGTGCAGCGCGGCGACAGCCAGCTGGCGCTGAACCTGTCCGGCGACCAGGTGGCGAACATGCCGGACACGCTGCAGGTCAAGAAGACCGCCTCGGCGAACGTCTTCTTCCTGCTGGCCAACCAGGACTCCGAGATCAGCGACGTGACGACGAACGCCAAGTTCGTCGAGGCCGTCCGCAAGGGCGTCGACTACTCGGGCCTGCTGGAACTGGCCGGCGAGGGCGCGGCCAGGGCGCCGGGCGTGATCCCGTCCCAGATCCTGGGCGCGCTGACCGAGGGCGAGGCGGTCCAGCGCGACGTGGAGGGCGCCAAGGCGGCGCTGGCCGAGAGCGGGCTGTCCAACCCGACGGTCAAGCTGGAGTACCCGACCGAGCTGACCGTGAACGGCCTGTCCTTCCAGCCGCTGGCCGAGCGCGTGCAGGCCAACCTCAAGGAGGTCGGCATCACGGTGGACCTCCAGCCCGCCCCGGTGACGACGGCGCTGGACAACTACCGCAACGGCAAGGAGGAGATGGGCCTGTGGTACTGGGGCCCTGACTACCCCGACCCGAACGTCTACCTGGCGTTCCTGCCCGGCCAGCTCGTCGGCGAGCGCGCCGGGTGGAAGGCCGGCGCGAACAAGGAACTGGAGGAGCTCGGCGAGAAGGCGGCCACCGCGATCGGCGACGACGCCCGCACGCAGGCCTACCAGGAGGTGCAGCGCAAGCTGAACGAGTCCGGGCCGTTCGTCCCGCTCATCCAGCCGAGCCAGAACATCGTCGCGGCCACCTCGGTCACCGGCATCGAGTACCACCCGGTGTGGCAGGTCGACGTCGCCGACCTGGGCGTGCAGTAGAAGTGCCCGCGAGCGTGGAGAAGGGCGCGACGGTCACCCCGCCGCGCCCCCGGCGGCCGGCGCTGCCGCCGCTGGCCCGGTTCCTGATCCGCCGGGTGCTGATGGCCATCCTCCTCGCGTGGGGGGTCACCCTGGTGACGTTCGTGCTGACGAACCTCGTACCAGGCGACCCCGTGGCGGCGAACCTGGGCCAGCGGGCCATGAACGACCCGGAGATCGTCGCCCAGTGGCGGGCCGAGCACGGGCTGGACAAGCCGCTGTGGGAGCAGTACGGCCTGTACCTGCAAGGGCTGGTCCAGGGTGACCTGGGCGACAGCCAGCAGAGCCACCGGCCCGTCAGCCAGGACCTGGCGGAGGCGGTGCCGGCCACGCTGGAGCTGGCGGGCGCGGCCATCCTCATCTCGCTGGTGCTCGGCGTGGCCTTCGGCGTGATCGCCGCGCTGCGCCGCGACCGGCTCTCCGACCACCTGCTGCGGCTGCTGAGCCTGATCGGCATCTCGGTGCCGACGTTCTGGCTGGCGCTGGTGGCGTTCTACGTGTTCTTCTACCGGCTGCAGATCACCCCGGGCAGCGGCCGGGTGGACCCGGCGCTCGGCGCGCCGCCCCCGGTGACCGGGCTGCACACGGTGGACGCGCTGCTGGCCGGCCAGTGGGACGTGTTCGGCTCCGCCGTCGGCCACCTGATCACGCCCGCGCTGGTGCTGGCGCTCTACACGATCGGGCTGCTGACCCGGTTCACCCGCTCGGCGGTGCTGGAGGTGCTCGGCCAGGACTACGTACGCGCCGCCCGCGCCAAGGGCCTGCCGGGACGGGTGATCCTGTTCCGGTACGTGCTGCGCTCGGCGCTGGTGCCGGTCATCACGGTGGCGGGCCTGGCGTTCGGCAGCCTGCTGTCCGGCACTGTCCTGGTGGAGGCGATCTTCGCCTGGCCGGGCATCGGCCAGTACGCCTACAAGAGCGCCACCACGCTCGACCTGCCCGCGGTGATGGGCGTCGGCCTGGTGGTGGGCGTGGTGTACCTGGTCATCAACCTGATCGTGGACGTCCTGTACGGCGTGATCGACCCCCGAGTGAGGTTGCGATGAGGCGGGATCCCCTGGCCCGCAAGGGGCTGCTGGGCCGGCTGCCGCAGGCCTGGCGGCAGCCGCTCGCCGTGTCCGGCGTGGTGATCGCGGTGGCCTGGCTGGTGATCGCGGTGGCGGCGCCCTGGCTGGCGCCGCACGACCCGCTCGCCCAGGAGCTGCCGCGGCTGGCGCCGCCGGGGCCCGATCACTGGTTCGGCACGGACCAGCTCGGGCGCGACATCCTGTCGCGGGTCATGCACGGGGCGCGGGTGTCGATCCCGCTGACCCTGGCGCTGGTGGCGCTGTCGTTGCTGATCGGCGGTCTCCTCGGCGCCTGCGCCGGATATTTCGGCCGATGGGTGGACGAGACGATCATGCGGCTGGCGGACCTGGTGTTCGCGTTCCCGACGGTGATCCTGGCCATGGTGGTGGCCGCGGCGCTCGGCGCCAGCCTCACCAACGCGGTGCTGGCCGTGCTGGTCGTGGCCTGGCCCGCGTACGCGCGCGTCACCCGCGGGCTGGTGCTGGGCGTGCGGGAGCGGGAGTTCGTGCTGAGCGGGCGGCTGCTCGGCTTCTCCGCGTGGCGCTCGCTCCGCGTGGACGTGCTGCCGAACGTGACCGGCCCCATCCTGGTGCTGGCCACGCTCGACATCGGCACCGCGCTGCTGCTGCTGTCCGGCCTGTCGTTCCTGGGGCTGGGCGCCAAGCCGCCGTCGCCCGAGTGGGGGGCGATGGTGTCGTCGGGCGTCGAGGTGTTCGACAGCTGGTGGGTCGCCACCTTCCCGGGCCTGGCGATCCTGACCGTGGTGCTCGCGTTCAACTTCCTCGGCGACACCCTCCGCGACGCCCTCGACCCCCGGACCGCTCGCGCGATCAAGGAGCGTGCGCTGTGACGCTGGCGATCACTGACCTGAAGGTGACGATCGGCGGGAAGGACATCCTGCGCGGCGTGGACCTGACGCTGGAGCCCGGCCGGGTGCACGGCCTGGCCGGCGAGAGCGGCTCGGGCAAGACCATGACCGGGCTGGCCGTGCTCGGCCTGCTGCCGCACGGCTCCCGCGTCACCGGCGGCATCGCGCTGGAGGGGCGCGAGCTGCTCACGCTGCCGCCCAAGGAGCTGAACAAGGTGCGCGGCGGCGAGGTCGCCATGGTCTTCCAGGACCCGGCCACCAGCCTGCACCCGATGCTGACCGTCGGCAGGCAGCTCACCGAGCACATGCGCCACCACCTCGGCCTCGGCAGGGCCGAGGCTCGGGACCGGGCCGTCGAGCTGCTGCGCAAGGTCCGCATCCCCGGCGCGGAGGAGGCGTACCGGCGCTATCCGCACCAGTTCTCCGGCGGCATGCGGCAGCGCATCGCGATCGCGGTGGCGCTGGCCTGCTCCCCCAAGGTGCTCATCGCCGACGAGCCGACGACCGCGCTGGACGTGACCGTGCAGGCGGGCGTGCTGCGGCTGCTGCGCGGGCTCTGCGACGAGCTGGGCCTGGCGGTGCTGCTGGTCACGCACGACCTCGGCGTCATGTCGGCGGTCGCGGACGAGGTGAGCGTGATGAAGGACGGCCTGGTCGTGGAGACCGGGCCGCGCTCCCGGGTGCTGCGCGAGCCGGATCACCCGTACACTCGCACGCTGCTGGCGTCGCTGCCCGACGCGGAGGTCTCATGAGTAGCCTGCTGAAGATCGACGACCTGGTCGTCGAGCACCGCACCCCCGGCCGGCCCGTGGTCAGGGCGGTCGCCGGGGCGAGCCTGGAGGTGCGCGCGGGCGAGGTGGTGGGCCTGGTCGGCGAGTCCGGCTGCGGCAAGTCCACGCTGGCCCGCGCCGTGGTCGGGCTGAACCGGGCCGCCTCGGGGTCGATCAGCTTCGAGGGGACGCCGGTGACGCCGCTCGGCCTGCGCCGCAGGACGATGACCGGGGTCCAGATGGTGTTCCAGGACCCGTACGCGTCGCTGAACCCGCGCCGCCGGGTCGGCGACCAGATCGCGGACGGGCTGCGGGTGGCGGGCGACGCCACGAGCAGTCCGGCCGACCTGCTGGAGCGGGTGGGGCTGCCGCGCGAGTTCGCCTCCCGGCACCCGCACGAGTTCTCCGGCGGGCAGCGGCAGCGGATCGCGATCGCGCGGGCGCTGGCCGCGCGGCCGCGGCTGCTCATCGGCGACGAGCCGATCTCGGCGCTGGACGCCTCCGCCCAGTCCCAGGTGGCCACCCTCATGCGGGACCTGGCCGTCTCCTCGGGGGCGGGGCTGCTGTTCATCAGCCACGACCTGTCGGTGGTGCGGCTGATCGCCGACCGGATCGCGGTCATGTACCTGGGGCGGATCGTCGAGGTGGGCGACACGGCCGAGGTGTGGGCCGAGCCTCGTCACCCGTACACGCAGGCCCTGCTGGGGGCGATCCCGAAGCCGGACGGGATGGGGGTGCTGCCGGCCGAGCTGCCGGGCGACGTCCCCGACCCGGCGGACCCGCCACAGGGATGCCGGTTCCATCCCCGGTGCCCGCTGGTGATGGACGTGTGCCGGGTCAAGGAGCCGGAGTTCGGGCCGGTCGCCTGCTGGCTGCACGAGCCGTCGTGACCCCGCCGGACCCCTCCCAGCCCCCGCCGGACCTCCGGCCGGTGGGCGGCGTGCGGGAGGAGCGGACGCGCCCCGCCGTGTCCGTTCCGGTCTCCGGAGGGGACCGGCTGAGTGCCGTGCGGGCGGGGATGGCGGCGGACGGGATCGACGCGCTGGTGCTGCGGCCCTCGCCGGACTTCCGGTTTCTCGGCGGGCGCGGTGACGGCTTCCTCGTGGTGACGATGGACGGGGCCGCCGAGACCGCGGACCCGCGCCCGTACCTGCCGCCGGGGGTGCGGCGGGTCGGGGTGGACCCCGAGATGCGGGTGCGGGAGCTGTTCGGGCTGGCCGTCGACGCGGAACTGGTCCCGGCCGCGCAGGTGCTCGCGCCCCTGCGGCTGCGGAAGGAGCCGTACGAGGTCGCGATGGTCGAGCGGGCTGCACTCGCCGCCGACTCCGTGCTGGCCTGCGCCCCTGAGCTGTCCTGGTTCGGCGCCACCGAGCGGGCCATGGCGACCCGGCTGCGCGTGCTGGCGCTGGAGGCGGGGTGCGAGGAGGTGCTGTCGGTGCGGGTCACGGCCGGTCCAGGCACCGCCGCGCCGGGGAGCGCCCCATCTGACCGGGTGATCAATCCGGGGGACGCGCTGCTGGTGTCGCTGAGCGCGCGCTGGGACGGTTACTGCGCCGAGGTGGCCCGGGTGTTCGCGGTCGCCGAGCCGCCGGAGGACTACGACGCCGTGTACTCGGTCGTGGTGGCGGCCCGCCACGCCGGGATGGCGGCGGCCCGGCCGGGCGTGCCGGCCGCGGCGGTGGCGGCGGCCGTGGCGCAGGCCGTCGACGACAGCGGCTACGGCCGGTTCGCGGCGCCCGGGGCGGGCCGGGGCGTCGGGCTGGGCGCCGACGAGAGCCCCCGGCTGCGCGCGGACGACGACACGCCGCTGGAAGCGGGCATGGTGCTCTGCCTGGAACCGGCGATCTACGTACCCGACCTGTTCGGCGCCCGGGTGGCCGACATCGTGGCGTGCACGGAATCCGGCCCCCGCCCCCTGACCACGGCCCCCTCCTCCCTCCCCGTCCTCGAACGCTGACCCCGCCCAGCGCGGGCTCCTCGGGCGGGGCGACGAAGAAGCCCGCCGTCTTGGTATGCCCGGACGAATCCCGGCGGGGGTGCGGTGGCATAACGTCGCGGTGACATCCGACCCACGGAGAGGGCCGACAGCTTTGAACGCCATCAGAGAGCTCCACGGCATCGCGGAGTTCGAGCAGGTCATGGCGCTGTTCGAGGACATCTGGCACTTCGAGCCGGCCGGGCGGCCGATCACCGCCGAGCTGATGCTGGCCATGGCGCACGCGGGCAACTACGTGGCGGGCGCCTTCGACGGCGAGCGGCTGGTGGGCGCGTCCGTGGCGTTCTTCGGCGCGGACGCCACGCTGCACTCGCACATCACCGGCGTGCTGGGCTCCCCCGGCACCGGGTTCGCGCTGAAGCTGCACCAGCGGCAGTGGGCGCTGGAGCGCGGGGTGCGCCGGATCACCTGGACGTTCGACCCGCTGGTGCGCCGCAACGCCCACTTCAATCTGGCCAAGCTGGGCGCCCGGCCCGAGGAGTACCTGCCGGCCTTCTACGGCGTCATGGACGACGCGATCAACCAGGGCGACGAGGCCGACCGGGTGCTCGCGGTCTGGCCGATCACCGACCGGCGCGTCGAGGCCCTCGTCTCGGGGGCGCGCTCCCCCGTACCGGTGCCGCCGGACGCGGTGGTGGCCCTCGCCGGCGAGGGCGGGCGCCCGGTGCCCGGCCGCGCCGACGCCGCCACCGTCCTGGTCGCCGTGCCCGAGGACGTCGAGCGCCTGCGCCGCACCGACCCCGGCACGGCCAAGGCCTGGCGGCATGCCGTACGGGAGACGCTGGGTGACATGCTGGCTGAGGGACGCAGAGTCACCGGATTTCACGACAAGTCGTACTACGTAGTGGAGAGAGCGTGAAGATCACTGGAGTCGAGCTGCGCCGGGTCGCGATGCCGCTGGTGGCCCCGTTCCGCACCTCGTTCGGCACCGAGACGGCCCGCGACGTGCTGCTGGTGCGGGTGGTGACGCCCGACGCGGAGGGCTGGGGCGAGTGCGTGGCCATGTCGGAGCCGCTCTACTCCTCCGAGTACGTGGACGGCGCGGCCGAGGTGATCCGCCGCTTCCTCCTGCCGAGGCTGCCCGCGAGCGTGGACGCGCAGTCCGCCGGCCGGGCCATGGAACCGGTCAAGGGACACCGGATGGCCAAGGCCGCGCTGGAGACGGCCGTGCTGGACGCGCAGCTGCGGGCGTCGGGCGAGTCGTTCGGCCGCTACCTCGGGGCGTCACGCGACCGGGTGCCGTGCGGGGTCTCGGTGGGCATCATGGACTCGATCCCGCGGCTGCTCGACGCGGTGGAGGGCTACCTGTCCGAGGGGTACGTGCGGATCAAGCTGAAGATCGAGCCCGGCTGGGACATCGAGCCGGTCCGCGCCGTCCGCGAGCGCTTCGGCGACGACGTGCTGCTCCAGGTGGACGCCAACGCCGCCTACACCCTGGCCGACGCCCGCCACCTGGCCCGCCTGGACGCCTTCGACCTGCTGCTCATCGAGCAGCCGCTGGCCAACGACGACTTCGTCCAGCACGCCGCGCTCGCCCGCCGGTTGCGCACCCCCGTCTGCCTGGACGAGTCCATCGAGTCGGCCGAGCACGCGGCGGCGGCGATCGCCCTCGGCTCCTGCTCCATCATCAACATCAAGCCCGGCCGCCTGGGCGGCTACCTGGAGGCCCGCCGCGTCCACGACCTGTGCCGGGCCAACGGGATCGCGGTGTGGTGCGGCGGCATGCTGGAGACGGGCCTCGGCCGCGCGGCGAACGTGGCGCTGGCGGCCCTGCCCGGCTTCACCCTCCCGGGCGACACCTCCGCCTCCCGCCGCTACTTCGCCACCGACCTCACCGAGCCCTTCGAACTCTCGGACGGCCACCTGGCAGTGCCGACGAGGCCTGGCCTCGGCGTGGACCCGATCCCGTCCATCCTGGACGAGATCACCACGTCCAAGGAGTGGATCCCCCTCTAGTACGGCAGCCGCCATTCATTAGTTGACCTGGCTATATGCAGTGGCCAGGCGGGCTCGGTGATGGAACCAGCGGGCGCGGGCTTGATGGCGGCGTCGCCAGGTCGACCAGTGGACGGTGTGTTCCAGCGTCGGTGGATGTCCGGTGACGGCGTTGAACAGGCGCTTGACCTCGGCGACCGTCAATGGGATCAGGCCAGGGTCGGCCGGCGTGGGTGTCGGTTCCATGCCGGGCTGCTGCGGCGGCGACGGCGCAGACGGCCAGGCCGGCCATGACCAGCACGAGGTGCCGCAGTAGTGCCTCATAGAGGCGGACCTGGGACTCGTCCAGGCCGAACTGGTCCTTGCCGGCCTGGAAGCTCTCCTCCACCGGCCATCTCAACCCGGCGGCTGAGATGAGGCGGGCCAGGGTGGCCGGCTGACCGGCGGGCACGTAGCAGTAGTGAAAGGCCAGTTCACCGGTGGTGCGGTGCTTGCGGACCAGCAGGAAGTGGGCAGGGCTGGCGGTGGCGATCCACGCCCAGGCGTAGGTGCGTTCCCCCTTGGAGCCGTGCCCGGCTGAGCGGATGGTCCACCGGCGTTTGGGCCGCAGGTGCTTGGCCACGGCTTGTTCACAGGTCAGGCAGGTGCCGCCGCCGAGGGTGAGGGTGAAGGTGGCGCGGATGCGCAGCACGTAGGCCTGGCCGTGGTTCTCCAGATAGGTGCGTAGCTTGGTGCAGGCGCCGTAGACCTCGTCCCCGGTCACGAAGTCCAGGCGCACGCCGTCGGCGTAGGCCTCGCGCAGCAGGCCGATGGCCAGTTCGCCCTTGGTCGCGAAGCTGAGATCTGGCGGCAGAGCGGTGGTGATGGCGGTGACCGGGTCGCTGATCTGCTCGGCGGGGATCCATTGCCGTGCGCCGATCAGCGCGTGCCCCACGCCGGCGCGCGCGTAGGCGAGGTAGACGGTGTTGATGCCGTTGTCGATGCCGCCGGCGCAGCCCATGTGCTGGCGTTTGACGCCTGCCGTGGCCGTGCCCTTCTTCTCCTGGCCGGACTCGTCCAGCACGCCGACGGTCAGGCTGCCCGGCCGGGTGGCGGCATCCAGCCGGGCGACGGCGAAGCGGCGGACGGTACTCATCGCGCCCGCGGTGTCCCATCGGGCCCGGTTCAGCAGGCGCTGGGTGGCGTCCGGACGGCGGTCACCGATCCACTCGGCGATCGTCCAGCCGTTGCGCCGGGGCAGCTCGGACATCACGGCCCGGACGTACTTGGCGGCCTGCAGTCGCGGTTCGATCCGGGGGAACATCGGGGCCAGCGCGGTCATGAGGTCGTCGAGGTTTTGTTGCGCCCGCCTGGCCTCTACGATGAGGGCAGCAGCCGCTTTGGATCTTGTTCTCGTCACACAGACATGATCACGAGCGGCTGCTCTCGTTGTACGGGGATCCCGCCAGAAACTCACGTCCGGCCCGGCACCACGTCTTCCCAGCTCACACAGCAAATGGCGGCTGCCGTACTAGGCTTGCTTCTTTGTTCCCTAGATCGTCGTGAGGACTCTGGGGATGGGGCTGCGTTTGACGTTCTGCCCATGTCGTAGCGGTGCGCGGGGGCCGCTGATCAGCTGGCCGAGAAAGATCCACTCTATAATGCAATCGGACAAAGCGCACATATGCCTATAATGTATTATCAATACAATTTCGGCGCGCACCAATCAGGCAATAAGCGCACCTAGGCTTGCAATATGTTACAAACAAGCTTGCGCGGCGATTCTCGCTGTATATGATCCGATGCATGACGTGGTGGCAAGGGATACTTGCAGCGGGAACGGGGGGACTTTTCGCAGTCATAGGCGTGCTGATCGGCGTATGGGCAAATCGCAGGAAGATCGCGGCCGAAATTGCGAAACTAGGGGCTGACGCAACGAAGGTGCCACTCGAGGCCGAGAAGATAAGAGTGGACATCGAGAAGACGTTGCAGGAGGCCGAGAAACTGCGCCTGGAAACCCAGAAACTGCGACATGAGATCGGCACTGTGATAACTGCCGTGGACACTGCGAACTCCGGCCACAGTGAGAAACTGGAACAGATTCACGCGGCCGTGGAGGAGGCGGTGAGAGATGTGCGGGAGCTGGATAGCGCGGTGAAGAAGCGCATGCACTGGCAGATAGAGCCGGAAATGCTTCGTGTGTTGACCGCCCTGGTGCAACGATCGGGCCACGCGCTGAACGGCAGGCTCAAACACGCCGAGATGATAGAGACGATTAGCTCTGTCGAAAATACCGAGCCAGCCGAAAGAATAGTCGAGGCGTTGATGAACGAAGGATATATGCGTTCCAGCCCTGACAGTAGATACGAAGTGACGACCAAGGGCCGGCAGGCACTGTCACGGGGAGGTTCCTTCTGATGGCGCGTAGGTCATGGCCGATCAGCAGAATCAAAGAGAACGCGGGGGAAGGAGTGCTGGAGATACCGAGTCTCGCCATACTCCGGTACCGCACTCCTGAAGAGTTGATCTCCAATTTCACCCAGCTGTGGGGTGTCGAACCCACAGCGGTGAGTCTTCCGGCAACAGAGTTCGACGGCCCTCTCTTCGGGGTGGATGGACTTCGGGGCATCAAGTTCTCCACTTATGCCAGCGTCTCCAACGTCCTCAATGGTTTTGAGGACGTCGTCCAGGAGTTCGCCTCCCGCGGCATGGGCATCGTGCTCACCATCTGTCCGAACCTGTCTTTCATCCCAGGCGAAGGGCTATCGGTTCGCGACATCCTCGGTGACGCGTCGCCACAACTGTGTGTGGCGAATCCGCGGAGCGTGGAGGTGATCGCCGCCATCCTGGGCACAGGCGTCGATATCGTTAGAGAAGTATGCGCACAGCAGCCGGGAAAGCTGCAGGGCATCGCCATCGACGCGACCGACCTATGGCCGATGGGCGGAAGCCTGGGGCGCGTGGAGGCCACATGCTTCTGTGCGTTCTGCACCCAGCACTTCGACAGGGTGGCGCCGGATCTCCTGCTGAGGTTCAAAACGTTTCCGAATCCTTGGAGCCTGTTGCTGAAGCCCAGCAACACCGGCATCGGATTCGTTGACGAAGTCGGCCCGCTCACCAGCCCTGAGGAGATCGTCGGCCTGTCACGCCAGCGAGGCTACGTCGAGCAGTTCCAGAATGCCGCCGAGTCGTATCTGCTGGAGAATGCGAATCTCCTTCTGCGCTACATGCGGGCAAGGCACGAACAGACAGTAGGCGCAATAGCGGCTATCTTCGACCAGGCCTGCCACGAGCTGGACGATCTGCCTCGAAGGATACTCATCATCGAAGGCGAGCGGTATGGGTGGACCACAGGCATCTGGGCCGAGGAATTGGATCTGGCCTATCCCGCGGGCGATAGAACATTCGATGAGGTATGGCTCAACGCGAACCCCAACTTCATCCTTACGAGAGTTCCTTACCGAGTCTACATGTGGCGCAGGTCGCGCTACGTCATCTCCTCGTTCTTCGATCTTGCCGCCAGCGCCACGGATCCGACTCGCCGGGCTATATCCCAAATAGCACTGAGACCTCCCGGGCAAATCCGGAAGATTCTCTATCAGCGCTTCTATCAGATGCTGGCATACGGCCTGAACAGCGAAGGAGCGCTGCTGTCGCTGCCGGGAGGGCTCAGGCGCGGGGGAGCATCCGGGGAAGGCGACAGCACGCGGCTGGGATTCGTCGGCGTGTCACTCGATCGCGAATTCGGCGAGCGCTTCATCAATCAACTGAACATCGCCCCCGGCCAAGTGGACATCCTCGGCGACCAAGAGGCTGAAGCTCACCAGTCCCAAGCCGGTGCTTTGAGCAATATAGACCCCCATATCATGCAGCTCTTGCTGCATCAGTTCCAGGCCAGAGAAGGCTAGACATCGCCGGCTTCCTCCTCCCTGAGGAAACGGAGGAGCCGCAGGACCTCTCCGGGTCGTTCGACGCCGACAAACTTCAGCGGCGCAGGCGCGGCACCGCCTCCAGGAGGGTCCGCGTGTACGGATCGGCGGGGCTGGAGACCAGGTCCACCGTGGGGCCGTGTTCGACGACGCGCCCCCGGTGCATGACGGCGATCTCGTCGCACACGTACCGCACCACCGCCAGGTTGTGCGAGATGAAGAGGATCGGCAGCCCCGTCCGGTCGCGCAGGGATCGGATCAGGTTGAGGATGGACCCCTGCACCGACACGTCCAGGGCGCTGGTGATCTCGTCGGCGACCAGGAGGTCGGGGTCGGCGGCGAGGGCGCGGGCGATGGCGACGCGCTGGCGCTGGCCGCCCGACAGCTCGCGCGGGTAGCTCGGCGCCGTCTCCGGGGGCAGGGACACCATGCCCAGCAGGCGGGTCACCTCGGCGGCGCGGGCCCGGCGCGGGAGGTGGAGGAGGGCTTCGCCGACGGAGTCGCCGACGCGCATGCGCGGGTCGAGCGAGGCGTACGGGTCCTGGAAGATCATCTGGATGCGGGAGGCGCCGGTGACGCTGCCGGTGTGCGGGACGAGGCCGCTGACGGCGCGGGCCACGGACGACTTGCCGCTGCCCGACTCGCCGACGAGCCCGACGATGCGGCCGGGCGGGATCTCCAGAGTCACTTTGTCGACGGCGGTGAACGCGCCGTACCGGACGGTCAGGTCGTCGATTCTCACGAAGCCTCCCAGCAGGCGACCCGGTGGTCGTGGCCGTGTGCCTCCAGCGCGGGCCGGTCGGTGGCGCAGCGGCCGGTGGCGAGGGGGCACCGGGGGGCGAACGCGCAGCCGGCGCCCACCTCGGCGGGCGCCGGCTGGCGGCCGGGGATGCTGGCCAGCGGGAGCGCCCGGTCGGTGTCCATGTCGGGCAGGGACGAGATGAGCGCCCGGGTGTACGGGTGGGCGGCGCCGTCGGCGAGGCGGTCCACGGGCAGTTCCTCCACGACCCGGCCCGCGTACATGACCACCACCCGGTCGCACAGCTCGCCGACCACGGCGATGTCGTGGGAGATGAACAGCGCGCCCGCGCCGCTCTCCTCGACGACCTCGCGGAGCAGGCGGAGGATCTGGCGCTGGACGGTGACGTCGAGCGCGGTGGTGGGTTCGTCGGCGATGATCAGCTTCGGGTCGCCCATGAGGCCCATGGCGATGACGGCGCGCTGGCGCATGCCGCCGGAGAGCTGGTGCGGGTGCCGCGCGGCCTGCTTCTCCGGTTCCGGCAGGTGGACGTGGCCGAGCCGGTCGACGGCGCGCCGCCGGGCGTCCTCGCGGGTGGCGCCCTGGTGCACGACGGCGACCTCGGCGAGCTGGCCGCCGATCTTGAGCGCGGGGTTGAGCGAGGCCATCGGGTCCTGGAAGACCATGGCGAGGGAGGTGCCGAGCTGCTTGCGGCTCAGGTTCGGCACGTCCTCGCCGCACAGCCGCAGCCGCTCGTGGCTGACGGTCCCGGGGTACGGGACGAGCCCGCCGACGGCGGCGGCGGTGAGCGACTTGCCGCTGCCCGACTCGCCGACCAGTCCGACGATCTCGCCGGGCCGCACGCTCAGTGACACGCCGCGCACCGGGGTGACGCCGCCGGGGAAGGTGACCGTGAGGCCGGCGACGTCGAGGACGGCGCCGGGCTGGGTCTCCCCCGCGTCCGCGGCGGCGGCCGGCCGTTCCTGGCGGGAGCGCGGAGTCCGTACGGGGGTGCGGGCGGCCCGCCTGGCCAGGGCGTCGCCGAGGAGGTTGAAGCCGATGCCGGCGAGCGCGATGGCGGCGGCCGGGCCGAGCGCGACCTCCGGGTGGATGTAGATGCGGCCGAAGCCGTCGAAGAGCAGCCTGCCCCAGTCGTAGTCCGGCGGCTGCACGCCTAGACCCAGGAACGACATCCCGGCCAGGCCGAGCAGCGCCCCGCCGAGCGCCTGGGTGAGGTTGAGTATGAGCGGCTCGGCGATGTTGGGCAGCACGTGCCGGGCGAGGATGCGGTGGCGCGGCACGCGCAGCATGCGGGCCGCGGCCACGTAGTCGGCCCCGGACACGGAGGCGGCCAGCGTCTGGGTGAGCCGGGCGAAGCCGGGGGCGATGGCCGCGCCGATGCCGAGCACCGCGCCGCGCGCGCCGAGCCCGGCGACCACCGCGGTGAACATGGCCAGCAGCAGGCCGGGGAAGGCGACGAGCGCGTTGACGGCGCCGGTGACGAGCCGTCCGGCGCGGGCGGGCAGCACGGACGGGAGCGCGCCGAGCACGATGCCGGCGCTCGCGCCGATGAGCGCGGCGGCCAGCGCGAGCTGCAGCGAGTACCGGCCGGCGACGAGGACGCGGGCGAGCAGGTCGCGGCCGAGGTTGTCGGTGCCGAGCGGGTGCGCGGCCGAGGAGCCCTGCAGGATCGCGCCGGCGTTGACCAGTTCGGCCGCGTCCCCCCAGATGGGCGGCCCGATCACGGCCAGCACCACCATGAGCGCGGCCAGGGCGGCGCCGGCGATGGCCGCGGGGGTGCGGAGCATCACGACTCCTTGATGGCGGAGGTCGGGTCGAGCACGCCGAGCACGACGTCGACCAGGAGGTTCACGAGCAGGACGATGGTGCCGTAGACGAGGATCACGCCCTGGGCGACCGGGTAGTCCTTCTGGGTGATCGCTTCGACGATCTTCCCTCCGAGCCCTGGCCAGGCGAAGACGTACTCGACCAGCACGCTGCCGGCGATGAGCGAGCCGAGCAGCAGCCCGCCCAGGGTGAGGGTGGCGGTGAGCGTGTTGGGCAGCACGTGCCGCAGGTGCAGCCGGGCGGCGGGCAGCCGCTTGGCCCTGGCCAGCCTGACGTAGTCGGTGCCGAGCACGCGCAGCGTCTCGACCCGGGCGATGCGGGCGATCATGGCGGCCGGTCCGAGTGCCAGCGCGAGCACGGGCAGCAGGTAGGACTCGGGCCCGGCCTTCCCGGCGGGCGGCAGCAGTCCCAGGCCGATGGCGAACACCGCCACGAGCGCGATCGCGTACAGGAACTCGGGGATGGCCACCACGGCGCTCGTGACGGAGCCGAACGTGGCCTCGGTGCCCCGGTTGCGGCCGTTCTCGGTCCGTACGGCGGCCCACATGCCGAGCGGGACGGCGGCGAGCAGCGCCACGACGGTGGCGAGCAGGGCGAGTGCCAGCGTGTTGGGCAGCCGGGCGGCGATCACGGCGGTGACCGGCTCCCCCGTGAGGAACGAGGTGCCCATGTCGCCGGTCACCAGCCCCGACACGTACGCGGCGAGCTGCTCGTGCGGCGGCAGGTCCAGGCCGAGCGCGGCCCGGCGGGTCTCGACCAGCTCGACCGGGGCTGCCGGGCCGAGCGAGGCCCGCACGGGGTCTCCGGGGATCAGGTGGATCATCGCGAACGCGGCCAGCACGAGCACCGCGAGCGACACCGCGAACCGGACGAGCCGCCGGATGAGCGGACGGCGCACTCAGCCTCCTTGGGTGAGCCGGAACGAGCTCGGGTCGAACAGCCCGCCGGCCATCCGGAAGGCGGCGTTCTTGGTGGCGATGAGCGTGGTGTTCCCCACGACGGGCACCAGGTCGGCGCTCTCGAACAGGGCGGACTCGGCCTGGCCCCAGAGCGCGCAGCCCTCCTCTCCGGGCGTGCCGTTGGCCTCGGTCACCAGCTCGGTGTAGCGGTCGTTGTCCAGGTGGGCGAAGTTGGCGCCCTTGGGCGCGGCCGGGCCGGAGAGGAAGCCGACGAGCTGCGACGGCAGCGTGACGGTGATCGGCAGCCAGACGGCGTCCCAGTCCTGGGTGACGTTGAGCGACTCCGACAGCTTGGTGTCGAGCACGCCGTTGAGCTTCACCTCGGCGCCGGCCTTCTTCCAGGCGGCGGCCATGTACTCGGCGGCGGCCTGCACGCCCGGCCCCCGGGTGGTGGCGTAGAGCAGGCGCAGGCTGAGCCGCTCGCCGTCCTTGACCCTGATGCCGTCGGGGCCGGGCTTCCAGCCGGCGGCGTCGAGCGCGGCGGCGGCCGCGGCCTCGTCGAAGGCGGGCACGTGGCCGGTGACGGTGTCGCCGGGGCAGGCGCGGGGTTCGACGACGAGCCCGGTGGCGGGCCGGCCGGTGCCGCCGGAGGCGATGCCGCCCAGCTCGGTCAGGTTGAGCGCCTGGGTGAGCGCCTTGCGGACGACGGGGTCGGCGCCGGGCCGGCCGTCGCCCTGGTGGTAGAAGAACTGGCCGTTGCCGACGGGAGTGACGATCTGCCCGATGCCGGGGGTGGACTCCATGCGGGCGCGGTCGGGGCCGAGGAACTGGGCGCCGTTGAGGGTGCCGGCGACGAGCAGGTTGGCGGCGGTCTGCTCGTTCGGCACGACCTTGAGCACGACCTGCTCGGGCAGGTCCGCGCCGGTGCCGCTGCTCCCCCAGGCGTAGTCGCGGCGCACCTTGAACGTGTAGTGGTCGCCGGGCGCGGCCTCGGACAGCACGTACGGGCCGGAGCCGGAGGTGCCGCGGGCGAGCAGGGAGCGGTCCTCCACCCCCTTGCCGCAGACGATGAAGATGCTCCTGGCGCTCTCCAGGATGAAGCCGAACGGCTCCGGCGTGGACAGCGTGACGGTGCCGTCGCCGGCCTCCGCCTTCATGCCCACCGGTACGAACACGCCGTAGACGGGCGACTTGGTGTCCGGGTCGGCGATGTGGTTGATGGTGCCCGCCACGTCCTCGGGGGTGACCGGGGAGCCGTCGGAGCAGGTGACGTCCTTGCGCAGGGTGAAGGTGACGGCGTCCGGCTTGACGTCCCACTTCTCGGCGAGCCCGGGGACGATGCCGCCGTCCTCGCCGGCCCGCACGAGCGTGTCGTACGCGATCGAGAGCACGGTGTTGGTGACCGACAGCACGCCCGTCGCGGGGTCGAGCACGCCGGGGTCGGCCGGGATCGCGTACGTGAACGTGCCGCCGGTGGACGTGGGCGCCGCCTCGGGCGTGCCCGCGCCACATGCGGTGGCCAACAGGGCCAGCGCGGCGGCGCCTGCTGCTTTCTTCATGGGAACTCCGGGAGGTGGGAGGTGATGCCCCACCTTTTCCGCTTGCGGCGGCTCGTTCTTCGTGCCCGCCCACGAAATCCGCGCGCGCCGTCGTGCTACGGCCCGAAGATCCGCATCTGCAGCATGACCGTGAGCCTGGCCTCGGGGTCGGACAGGTCCAGGCCGCTGATCTCGACCAGCCGCTTGAGCCGGTAACGGAAGGTGTTGGCGTGCACGTGGACGCGCGCCGAGGCGGCGTTCACGTCGCCGAACGCGTCGAGGTAGGCCCGCAGGGTGGCGGCCAGCTCGCTGCCGTGCTCGCGGTCGTGCTCCAGCAGCCGCTGGTAGGGGCCGGTGGGGGTCTGCTCCTCGGCGCCGGCCACGTCGGCGACCTGCAGCAGCAGCGACTCGAAGTGGACATCGGTGTAGCCGGCGGCCTGGCCGGAGGTGCCCCGGGCGCGCAGGACGCGCAGCGCCCGGTCGGCGTCGGCGCGGGACCTGGACGCCTGGGCGAGGGTGCCGGCGAGCCGGCCGACGCCGATGTTGGCGGGGTGGCGGGGGCCGACCCGGGCCAGGAAGTCCTGGGCGATGCGCACCGCGCGGGCCTCCTCGTCCTCCGGGCCCGCGGTGAGCGGCAGCACGGCGTACGCGACGGAGCCGACGAGCGCGGCGGCGGCCTTCGGGTGGATGGTGGCGACGTGCAGGGCGAGCGCGTCGCAGAAGCGCTGGCGGTCGCTCTCGCCGCGGGCGGGGTCGCCTTCCTGCTGGTCGGTGAGCTGGGCGGCGAGCACGCACAGCCGCTGGGTGGCGATGCCGAGCCGGCCCGCCGCCTCGGCCGCGCCCGTCCCGCCGGCGAGGACGGTGGACAGCAGGTCGGCGCGGAGCCGCCGCTGGGCGTCGGCGCCCGCCCGGTCGCGCAGCAGCCGCAGCGCCACGATCTTGGCGGCGTCGGCGAGGGCGCGCTGCCGCTGCTCGGTGAGCGGCTCGCCCACCGCGGCCCAGATCGAGCCGAGGATCTCGTCGCCGGAGCGGACGGCGACGGCGGCCCGGTCGAGCATGTCGGCGGGCAGCTCGATGTGGATGGGGTCGCGGCTCTGGTAGAGCTCCTTGAGCGCGCCGCGCTCGTCGAGCATGCGCCGGTAGCGCTCGGGCACCTGACGGCCGAGCACGGTCTCGACGCGTCCGGGGTCGGCCTCGTCCTGCCGGCCGGAGAAGGCCAGGACGCGGGAGGAGCGGTCCTCGATGGTGACGGGCGCGTCGAGCAGCGCGCAGACGGCGTTGGCGAGGGAGAACAGGTCGCCCTGCGGCTCGTCCTCCGGCCCGTCGAGGTCGCCTTCGGCCAGCAGCGAGCGCAGCAGCGCGGCGACCTGCGACCAGGAGGCGGCGCGGGTGAGGCCGAGCACGGCCACTCCGGTCTCGGTCACCGCGGCGCGGACCCGTTCGTCCACCTCGACCGGCAGTTTGACGACGATGCCCGCCGCCCGCGGCGCCCGCTCCAGCAGGGCGCGGACGCCGTCGGCGCCGCGCACCCCGACGGCGAGCACGATCCCGCCCGGCGCCACCATCGGCTCGTCGTGCGGGTCGTAGATGTGCACGCCGGTGACCTCGGCGTCGAGGTCGCCGGGCGCGGCGGCCACGTCGAGGACGGTGCTGCCCAGGTCCTGCAGGATCCGCCCCAGGCTGGCGCGCGGGCGGGTGGTCATCCACTCACCATAGGGGGCGGCCGTCATGGGCCGCGCAACCGGTCCACCGCCAGCCGGGCGGCCCGCCCGATCACCGCGTCGGCGGCCGGGTCGCGCCCGCCCAGCTTGTCCGTGCGCAGGAACACCGCGACGGCGTAGCGGCCGCCGTCGGGGTACTCGACGACGCCGGCCTCGTTGCGCACCCCCCACAGCGTGCCGGTCTTGCCGGAGACCCGGACCTCGTCGCCGAACCCGGAGGCGAGCCGGTGCGGCCAGATCTGCCTGCCCATGACCGCGCGGACCTCGGCGCACGCCTCGGCGGGGCCTGCCTCGTCCCGCCAGATCCTGGCGAGCAGCGTGGTGATCTCGCGCGGCGTTCCCGACGTGGTCCGCGCCCGGTCGCGCACGGCCAGCGGCTCGATCAGCTCGCGCGGCATCCCGTCGAGCTCGACGGTGCCGAGCTCGGCCTCGACCTGGGCGAACAGCTCGGCGCAGCCGCCGATGAGCCGGGTGCGGCGCAGCCCGAGCCGGGCGAGCGTGGCGTGCACCCGGTCCAGGCCGACCCGGCGCAGCAGCACGTCGGTGGCCGCGTTGTCGCTCATCGTCATCATGAAGTGCGCGAGGTCCCGCAGCGTGAGCGAGACGTCGTCGGCGCAGCCCGAGGTGCCGATGCCGCCGTCCTTGTCGGCGGCGGTGACGGTCAGCCGCTCGGTCCGCGCCAGCTCGCCCGCCGCCGCCTGCAGGGCGTACTCCAGCAGCACGGCGATCTTGAACACGGACGCGAGGACGACGGGCTCGTCCGCGTCGAGGCATGACTCGCGGTCGCCGTCGACGTCGCGGGCGTGCAGGAAACCCCGCGCGCCCGCGCCCTCGAACACCTCACGCACGCCTTTCAGCCCGTCCGGGGCGTGGCGCGGGCGCCCAGGTGCACGTACGGGGAGCCGTCGGGCAGCTCGAAGAACACGGCCGAGAGCCAGTCGGGGTCGCCGTCCCTGCGGCCGACGAAGGTGACCTCGTCGACGGGCCGCAGGTCCAGCTCGACGGGCTCGTCCAGCGCGGCCAGCTCGCCGGTGGACTCCATGCGCAGCCGCAGCCCGCCCTCGCGCTCGCCGATCGTGATGCGGGACCCGGCGCGCTCGTAGACGCCGGCGTAACGGGCGGAGTCGACCTGGACGGGCTGCTCGGGCGGGCCCAGCCTGGCGGGCACGGTGACGCCGTCGAGCTCGGCGAACAGCTCGGTGACGACCCGGTGGGTGAACGCGCCGCTGTGGCCGCCGTTGACGGTGACGCAGGCGATGGTGCCGGTGCCGGGCAGCATCCAGAGCATGGCGTGCTGGCCGATGGTGTTGCCGCCGTGGGAGACGACCTTCCGGCCGTCCCACTCGTCGAGGATCCAGCCGATGCCCCACTGCCTGCCGAGCGTGTGCGGGTTGGGGATGTCGATCTGCGGCTCCCACATGGCGGCCGGGTTCTCCAGCAGGCCGCCTTCGAGATGGGCGCGGGCGAAGGCGACCACGTCGGCGGGGCGGGCGCAGATGAGCCCGGCGGGTCCGGCGGAGCGCATGAGCCCCCAGACCGGGGCGGGGTCCCCGTTCTCCATGTGGCCCATCGCGGCGCGGAAGCGGAGCACGTCCTCGGCCAGGGTGGCGGTGTGGGTGAGGCCGAGCGGATCGATGATCCGCTCGCGCAGCACGTCGTCCCAGCGCTTGCCGGCCAGCTTCTCCAGCACCCGGCCTGCGACGATGAAGCCGGAGTTGCAGTAGGACTGGGTGACGCCGAGCGGGTGGTTCTGGGCCAGGTCGGCGCAGGCGGCCACGTACTTCTCGACGCAGTCGTCGCCGCGGCCGGTGTCCAGGAACAGGTCGCCGTCGATGCCGCTGGTGTGGGAGAGCAGGTGGCGGATCGTGACGGTCTTGGTCACCTCGGGGTCGGCGACCTTGAACTCGGGCAGCACGTCGACGACGGGCGTGTCCAGGGTGAGCCTGCCCTGCTCGATGTCCTGCATGAGCAGGGTGGCGGTCCACACCTTGGTGACGGAGCCGATCTGGAACAGCGAGTCGGGGGTGCTCTCGACCCCCGTCGCCTTGTTGAGCACCCCGGCGGCGAACTCGTGGAGCTCCCCCTGGTGCAGGTAGGCGAGGGCCGCGCCGGGCACCTCGTATTCGGCGATCAGCTCGGCGAGCCGGTGACCCATTGCTGCAGCCACGCGATGATCCTCTCGTTGTAGTCGATCCGGTGTGAGGGGCGTCCGTTGAGGATGAACAGGTGGGAGGCGTCTGGATAGCGCACCAGCCGGACGGGCACGCCGCGCTCGCGCAGCGCCGCGAACCACTGCTCGGCCTGGCCCACTGGGCAGCGGTCGTCGGTGTCGCCGTGCAGCAGGAGGGTGGGGGTCGTGACGTCGTCCACGTGGGTGAGCGGGGACTGGGGTACGACATCACCCCCGCATTCAAACATTTTCAGGAAATATCCCATATCGGAGGTTCCACCCATGCTGACCAGGTCAGTCACGGCACCTCCGGGGATGGCGGCCTTGAACCGCCCGGTCCGCGTGGACAGCCAGCAGGTCATGTAGCCGCCGTAGCTGTAGCCGGTGACGGCCAGCCGCTCCGGGTCCGCGACGCCCTCGGCCACCAGGTCGTCGAGGGGGCCCAGGAAGTCCTGGGTGTCGGCCAGCCCCCAGGCTCCGGCCGCCGCCTTGTAGAAGGCTTCACCGTACCCGTCGCTGGCGCGCGGGTTCAGGGTGAGCACGGTCCAGCCGCGTGCGGCGAGCACCTGGTGGTAGAGGTGCGCGCCGTCGAAGACGGGCGCCCAGGCGTTGTGCGGGCCGCCGTGGATGTCGAGCAGCAGCGGCCCCGGCCCGTCCAGCGTCTCGTCGCGCAGCACGAACCCCTCGACGGGCGTGCCGTCGGCGGCGGTGAACGCGCGGCGGACGGGGGTGAACAGGTCCACGTCAGCGAGCGCGTACGAGGTGAGCGCGCCCTCTGGCGCCGGGGTCTCGGATGGGTCCGGCGGTGACTCTCCCGATGTCTCGGATGTTCCGCCCGGCGGGAGATCCGTCAGGTACACCTCGCCCGCGCTGCGGGCCGTCGCGGCGACGTACGCGAGCTTCCCGGCGGCGGTGCCCGCACCGGCCACCACGGCGTCGCCGCCGACGACCTTCACCGCCGTCCCTCCGGTCAGGGGGACGGTGTAGAGGTGCGTGCAGCCGCGGTCGCGGGCCGCGAACAGCAACTGCCCGCCGGCGAGCTGCGGCGCGGCGCCGGGGTAGCCGGGCGCGCCCATCATGACGTTGCGGTCCAGCCCGGTCTCCAGCTCCCGCGCCCCGTCCGCCTCCACCAGGTGGAGCCGCGTGTGCCCGACCGGCTCGACCGGCCCGGCCACCACCAGCCGACCGCCGAGCCACCACACACCGGTGGCGATCACTTCGGGACCGGTCAGCCGTTTCGGCTCACCCCCGCCCGCCTCGACCGCGTACACCGAGCTCGACAGCCGCAGGTCGCCGTCGGGCTCCATCCCGGCGGTGAACGCCAGCCGCTCCCCGTCCGGCGCCCACGAGGGCTGCCCCGCGTGGAAGCCGCCCTCGGTGAGCCGGACGGTCTCCCCCGACCTCACCTCGGCGACGAAGACCTGCGTGGTGATCCCGCGCAGCAGCCCGGCGCCGTCGGCCTTGTAGTCCAGCCGGTCCGCCACCACGGGAGCGTGCGGGTCGAGCTCGCCGTGCGGACCCGCGTACGCGATCCTGTCGCCGCCGGGCGACCACACCGGCGCGCCCGCTCCGAGCGGCGCGGCGGTGAGGACGCGCGGCTCACCGCCGTCCATGGGCAGCAGGTGGATCTGCGGCCGGCCCTCGACGGGCCGCAGGTACGCCAGCGTGCGCCCGTCCGGCGACCAGCGCGGGCGGCTCCCCTCGGCGAGCCGCCGGGGCTCCGCGCCGGGGGCGGCGAGCCAGATCTCGTCGTGGTTCCCGTCCGGCACGCGCCGGGCCGTGGTGAGCGTGTACGCGACCGCGCCGCCGTCCGGCCGCGGCTGCGGATCGGACGGCACGGCCAGGCGGAACAGGTCGTCCAGCGTGATGCGGGGCATGAGCGAACGCTAGGCCAGCACCGTCACGCCTTCTTCGGTCTGCAGGACGAACCGGGGCCCGCGCCTTGTCCGCCGGACCAAAGGGAATATTCGATTGCCCATCGCTGCTGACAGCAGCACCATGGTCATCATGATCCGGCACGCGCTCCCGACGACGCCCGCCCGCGCGGGCGCGTTCGAGCGTGCCTGCGACGGCCTGGAGCGCTGACCTCTTCCCGTTCGTCCCGGAGTGTGACCCGGCGGGGAGAGGTAGACGGCCCTGCACGGGTCACCACGCATCCAGGTTCGCAAGGAAGGGATCATGGCCAAGCAGGCCTATGTGCGGAACAAGCCGCACCTCAACATCGGCACGATGGGCCACGTCGACCACGGCAAGACCACGCTGACCGCCGCCATCACGAAGGTGCTGGCGGAGCGCGGCCAGGCGACGTACACGCCGTTCGAGCGGATCGACCGCACCCCGGAGGAGCACTCCAGGGGCATCACGATCAACATCTCGCACGTCGAGTACGAGACCGCCACGCGGCACTACGCCCACGTGGACATGCCGGGCCACGCCGACTACGTGAAGAACATGATCACGGGGGCGGCGCAGCTCGACGGCGCCATCCTGGTGGTGTCGGCGCGCGACGGCATCATGCCGCAGACCAGGGAGCACGTCCTGCTCGCCCGGCGCGTGGGCGTCGAGCACCTGGTCGTCGCGGTCAACAAGGCCGACGGGGCCGACCCGGAGCTCACCGACCTGGTGGAGCTGGAGCTGCAGGACCTGCTCGGCGAGCACGGCTTCGGCGGCTCGCCGATGGTGCGCGTCTCCGGGCTGCGGGCGCTCGAGGGCGACCCGGCCTGGACGGCGTCCATCGACGAGCTGCTCCGTACGGTCGACGACCACATCCCGGTCCCGGTCCGGTACGTGGACGCGCCGTTCCTCATGCCCGTGGAGAACGTCATGTCCATCACCGGCCGCGGCACGGTCGTCACCGGGGCCATCGAGCGCGGCGCCGTCCGCGTCGGCGACCCGGTCACGGCCGTCGGGCTGGGCGGCGACCTGTCCGCGGTCGTCACCGGCGTCGAGACGTTCGGCCGCACGATGGAGCGCGGCGAGGCGGGCGACAACGCCGCCCTCCTGCTCCGGGGCGTCCAGCGGCACCAGGTCAGGCGCGGCATGGTGCTCGCGGCCCCGGGCAGCCAGGCGGCGCACCGGGCGTTCACCGCCCGGGTGTACCTGCTGACGGCGGAGGAGGGCGGCCGGCGCAAGCCGATCGCCTCGGGCTACCGGCCGCAGTTCTACCTGCGCACGACGGACGTGCCGGGTGAGCTGCTGCTCACCTCGCCGGCCCGGCCGGGGGACACGATCGAGGTCCCGGTCACCCTCGGCAAGGCGGTCGCCCTGGAGCCGGGCCTCGGCTTCGCCATCCGCGAGGGCGGCCTGACCGTGGGCGCCGGCACGGTGCTCGCCGTGACGGACTGAACCGTGGTCGCCGGGACCTCTTCGGAGGTCCCGGCGACCAGCGGCGTCAGCTGAAGCCCTGGGGACAGAGGAAGGTCTTGATGCTGCCCGGCGCTCTCGCGAGGAGGGCCGGGCGGTCCGACAGTGAGCAGAAGTTGCTGCCGATCTCGGCGTCGACGAACCGGGCTCTGTTCCGCGTCGCGATCAGGGAGATCCCGCCGACACTCGGGGACTCGATCTCGGCCGCGAGCCAGGAGCCCGCGCATTTCCTGCCCCCGACCGCGGCGTCCTGCGGCAGGCTGCCGCCGTTCATCGCGGCGACCTGCTGGAGTATCGCGCTGTCGGACGGGCACGGCGCGGTGGTGGCCGAGGGGCGCGGGCTCGTCTTCCTCGCGGTGGGCGTCTTCACGGGGGTCCTGCTGGGAGTGGGCGACTCCTCGGCGGTCTCGTCCGCCGTCGCCGTCTCCTCCGGGCTCTCGCTCTCATCCGGCTCCGGGCTTTCGCTCCCGCCCGGCTCCGGGCTTCCGGACCGCGTGGACGAGGAAGAGACGCCCGGGCTCCGCAGCGCCTCCGGCGTCCCAGCCGCGTTCACCGTGAAGGCCACGCCGACGGCCGAGACCGCCGCCACGACGGCGACGGCCGACCACAGCGGCACCACGGGGCGCCTGCCGGGCACCGGCATGGGGGTTGTCGCGCCCCTCCTCAGCGCGGTGACCCGGGCGAGCAGCTCGTGCGTGGCCGGCCGCGCCTTCCGATCCTTGGCGAGCGCGCTCCGTACGAGGTCGCGGACGCGCGGCGGCACGCCGGACAGGTCGGCGTCGACGCTCATGACGCGGTAGGCCAGGACATCGGGGGCGCCGGTGCCGAACGGCGGGCGCCCGGTCGAGGCGTACACCATCAGCGCGCCCCAGGCGAAGACGTCGGCGGCCGCGTCCGCCTGGTCGCCCCGGTACTGCTCCGGGCTGATCCAGCCGGGGGTGCCGATCAGCGCGCCGGTCCCCGTGAGCCCGCTCTCGTCGAGGGCGCGGGCGATGCCGAAGTCCAGGACCTTCGCGCCGGAGGCGGAGAGGATGACGTTCCCGGGTTTGAGGTCGCGGTGCACGACGCCGGCTCGATGGATGTCGGTGAGCGCTTCGGCGATGTCGGCGCCGAACGACAGCAACTCGTCCGGCGGCAGCGGCCCGTTGCCCTGCACGTGCGTGCTGAGCGTCGGGCCGGGCACGAACTCGGTGGCCAGCCAGGGAGGCATCGTGGCGGTGTCGGCGGCCAGCACCGAGACCGTGCAGCGCCCGCGCACCCGGGACAGGAGATCGACCTCGCGCACGAAACGGGCATGGAACTGCGGATCGGCGGCCAGCCCCGGATGGATGACCTTGACCGCCACCCGGGCGCCGTCCGCCGCCACCCCCGCGTAGACCACGCCCATGCCGCCGGCGCCCATCCGGCCTTCGACGCGGTACGGGCCGATCACCTCTGGCTCGTCCATTGCCCGGGGGCCGAAGCCGCGGGGGTCGCTCATCGGGGCTCCCGATCGCCGGGGTCATCGCAACGGCAATGATCCTAATGATCTGGGCGTGGTGGTGCTCCATGGCATACTGGCGGCCCCGCGGCATGGAGGTGCCATGTTCGAGTCCGTCAGATTATGGCTGGTGATCGCCCTCGGTTTCCTGACGAGCGCCTGCGCGCTGGGGAACAACGTCCTCTGGGCCGGCGCGATCGCCTGCCTTCCGGTGATCGGCTACATCGGCGTCCGCCGGCTGCGCCACGGGAGCGCGCGCGGGACCGGTGACGTGTTCGGCGCTCTCACCTGGACGCTCGTGGGAGCCATGGCGTTGTACCTCGGCTGTGTGCTCGCCTGGCCGTTTCCCACAGGGCTGGTCGTCTCACTGTTCTTCCTGGTCGTCGCGATGATCATCGGTATCCGGAAGGACGTCTCGGCACGCTACGCGGGCGACTGAGGACCGGCTGACGGCTCAGGTCAGCGAGCGCAGGTCCGCGACGTCGTACTCGGTCACCGAGGCGGCGAGTATGGCGTCCTGCTGGGTGTCGTCGGGGCCGCTGCCGCGGAACGCCTCGACGGCCGCCCGCGACTCCCAGCGTTCGAAGATGTTGACGCGGCCGGCGTCCACCAGGTCCGCGCCGATGGCGAAGTCGAGGCAGCCGGGTGCGCGGCGGGCCAGCTCGACGACGCCCTCGCAATCCGCCAGATAGCGCTCGCGCCGGTGCGGATCGACGACGATGTGCCCCGCGACGATGACCATGTCCTGCTCCTCTGCCGAGTTCGTCCTGACCGTCGTGGTTGTGACCGCCGAGCGAGCCGGAACTCATCGGTGCGCGCACGAGAGGGTCACCTTCGCGCAGGGGCGCGCCGGGTCCGGGCGAGCGTGACCGCGGCCAGGACGAGCAGGGCCATGGCGACCGGCGCGAGGACGGTGTACCCACCAGAGGAAAGGACCATGGTGGAGGCCAGGCCGGCCACGGCGGCCGCGCCCCAGAGTCCGGCGTCGACCGCGCCCTCCACGCGCATCCGGTCGGCCCCCTCCGGCAGCCCCGTGGCGAGGCCGGCGCTGCCGCCGATGAAGCAGAGGTTCCAGCCGTACCCGAGCAGGAACAGGCCGGCCGTCAGCATCGGCATGCGGCCGGGCCCGGCCGCGGCCAGGGCCACGGACAGCGCCATGATCGCCAGCCCGGCGGCCATCACGGGCCGCGCGCCGTACCGGTCGATCAGGTGGCCGGTGAGCGGCGAGAACGCGAACATGCCGAAGGTGTGCGCCGCCAGCGCGGCGCCGACCGCATCCAGGCCGTGGTGGTGCAGGTGCATGTCCGGCGGGGCCGCGGTCATGATGCCGACCATCACGACCTGCGCCGCGGCCATCACCGCGAACGCCGACCGCGCGGCGGGCCCGTGCACCAGGTCGCTGAGCCGTGCCCGCCCAGGGACCGGGCGTGCCCCGGATCCCGCCAGGGCGGCGGAGACGGCCATGGCCGCGGCGCAGGCGACACCGGCCAGCAGGAAGGGGCCGGTGAAGGCGATCCATCCCAGCCCGGTCGCGACCGTGCTCGACGGTGCGAGCAGCAACGGCCCGCCGACCGCGCCGAGCGTGCCGCCCCAGACCACGGTCCCGATCGCGAACCCGCGCCGCGCCGGTGGATACAGGTCCGCCGCCGCGTAGCGGGACAGCTGGGCCCCGGCGTTGCCCACCCCCAGCAGGAGCATGCCCAGGGTCAGCGTGACGATGTCGTACGAGGCGACGGCCACGAGCGCGAGGCAGGCCCCCGCCGTCGCCACCGCGAAGCCGAGCACGAACCCGGCACGCCGCCCGGCGCGGTTCATCACGCGGGTCAGTGCGAGGGCGCCGGCGCCGGTGCCGACGATGCCCGCCGTCACGGGCACGCCGGCCCACGCGAGGCCGAGGCGGTCTGTGGCGACGAGGGTGCTGACCGCGCTCGCCGCCGCCATCGCGGCGTTCATGAGCGCGGTCGCCGTGAACAGGGCGGTTATGCTGCGCCGGTGTCTATTGATCATCCCTTTACGATAGGAATGTCGGTTTTGAGAATGAAGGGGATCTGAACGGTCCTGCGGCGGTTACGCTTCTCGAACGTGATGCATGATCCGGTCAGAGGTTGACGAATGGACAGACAGTTGGATCGTACGGACTGGCGGATCCTCGCCGAACTCCAGCGCGACGGCCGTCTCTCGTACAACCGGCTCGGCCGCCTCGTCAACCTGTCGCCGCCCGCCGTGGCCGAGCGGGTGCGCCGTCTGGAGGAGGCCGGAGTGATCACCGGATATCAGGTCACGATCGATCCGGCCAAGGCGGGGCTGCCGCTCACCGCGTTCGTCCAGATGCGCTGCGCGCCGGGCCGCTGCCTGCTGAAGACCACCACGGCGGGGGACTATCCCGAGGTCGTCGAGGTGCACAAACTGACGGGCGACTCGTGCACCATGCTCAAGATCCGCACCGCCTCGATGCGCCATCTGGAAGGACTGCTCGAACGCCTCGGCGGGCACGGCGAGCTCACCTCGTTCGTCGTCCTGTCCACCCAGTACGAGGGCCGTCCCGTCGAACCTCCGGCCTCCGAGCTCAGACCGGTGACCGACTCCGCCGGGTGGAGCCGCTGACCCTACTTGAGGGACAGGATGCGGCCGTGGTACTTCGGGTGCTTGGTCTCCCAATAGCGCCAGCCCTCCACCTTGGCGGGGACGTTGGCTATGCCGCGGTCGATGAGACGGTGACGGCAGGTGCCGAGCACCGACCAGGCCGACCAGCCGACGCGGTAACCGAAGACGCGGTAGCGCATGTTGCCGTACATGCCCTTGCTGACTTCCCGCGTGTACTCATGGCCGGCGAAGACCATATGGCGCTCCTCCAGGTGCGGGATTCCCAGCCGGCGCAGGTTGCGCACCACGTCTCCGGTGGTGAGGGAGATCTGCTTCTCCGACTCGGTCTCGAGGAAGGCGAGCACCTCGTGCTCACGTGTCACACTCACCGTCATCGTGCCGCCCGGCCCGTCGATGAAACGGGTGCGTGGAATGTAGAAGTTCCGCGGCGAGAGCCGGTGGATCTTGAAGAAGACCCTGGACTCGCACGTCGCGTCGACGTCCCCGAAGCCCCACCTCACCCGCGGAGTCGGGGTCGGGGTCTCCGTCGGGCTCTCGGTGGGGCTCTCCGTGGCGCTGGGCGTGGGAGTCGGGGTAGGACTCGGGGTCGGGCCCGCGCTCGCCGACGGGGACAGGGTGGCGACGAGGGCCGCGGACAGGGTGCCCGCCGCGACCAGTATCGCCGATCTCCCGGCCGGGCGACGCCTTCCCGGCCCGGACGAGGCCACTCTTCCTGGTTTCGCCGTGGACATGTCGGTGAGCTTCCTTTCGACCGGGTCCGTACGATGCTCGCAGCCGACCCGAGCCGCAGGGCGACGGCTCGCCGGTTCCTCCTTTCTGGTACCTGGAAAGAATGGTCGACAAAGGGACCAAGCCGTTCATCGCAACCGGCCCTGGAGGATGATCCGTCTTCACGACGGCGCGTCGTGAAGAGCTCCGATCGGGGCGACCACGTGGGAGCCGCCCTTGCAGCGCCACACGGGCCGCCGCGCCTCGAAGTCGACGTGCAGCCCGAAGTCGTGTGCCGGGCACTCCGGCCACACGATCCAGAGCACCTCCATCATCAGGTCCTGCATGCACTCCGCGACGTTCGCCACGTCGTACTCGGTGTCCGCGCTCAGGTACGCTCCCCCGCTCCAGTACCTGCCGTCCTCCAGGGCGAGGAAGAGCGTCTCGTCCCACCCTTCGGCGAAGTGGAACCGGTGGCGGGCCCTGACCTCGGGCGGCAGGTCGGCGATGACCGTCTCCAGGGCCCGTTCCAAGGGAGTCACGACGGCTCGAAACGGAGGCGGAAGGTGGCCGGGCGGGCGCGCAGTTCGTACCGCGCCAGGGTGGCCGGGCCGCAGGCGGCGCTGCCGATGCCGTGCTGGGCCAGGTCCAGGGTGAGATGGAGGCGGCCGTCCGGGACGAGGTCGGGGCGGTGGGCGGCGGCGTCCAGGGCCGCGGTGCTCCAGGGGCGGACCGTCAGGCCGAACACCGGGGCGCCGGTGATCCGGATCCCGGCGAGCTCGGCCCAGCGGACGGCGGCGCGGTGGCCGTTCTCCTGGGGGTAGACGTACGGGGTCTGCATCCCCTCCACCGTGCTGGTCCACCGGCCGACCCGGGTGGCCATACCGGTGTCCGGGTACGCCTCCCCCGGCCCGAGGCCGTACCAGGTGACCGTCCGCGGGACGGACGGAAGCGTCAGGGCGAGGCCCAGGCGCGGGATCGGCTCGGGCCAGTCGCCTTCGGGGACGATGTCGACCCGGAGGTCGAGGGCGTCGCCCGAGGCGGTCCAGGTGTAGGTGGCGCGCATGCCGAGGTCGGTCGCGGCGGGCGCCACCCTGGTGCGGACGGTGAGCGCGTCGCCGGGCTCGACCGCGTCGACGCGGTGGGTGAGGCGGTGCAGGCCGAGCAGGCGCCAGCGGAACTCGGTGCCGTCGTAGCGGTCGTTGTCGATCGGCGCCCGCCACAGCTCCAGCCGAGGACCTTCGACGTCGAGGCCGAACAGGCGGGTGAGACGGCCGGTCGCCCCGTCGAACACCGCCCCGCCGACCTCGATCTCCGCACCATGAGCGGCTGAGGCGGCGTCCCTGCGGTGAGCGGGTCCATCGGCACGGCGCGGGACGGCGCGGAGGTCGTCCGGCCCCGTGTACGGGGTGCCGTCCGTGTCGAGGGGGACCTGGGCCCACGCCACCTCGTGCCCCGCGTCCGCCCACGGCTCGTCGCGGGCCAGGGAGGCGCGGACGGTGAGCCAGCGCTCGCCTTCCCTCTCCGGGAAGACCGGCAGCTTGACCTCGCCGCCCTCGGCCGGGACCTCCAGCGGGAACGACGCCAGGGGCACGCCCTCCGCCTCGACCTCGCCGGAGAAGGCCAGGTGGGACAGGTCGCGGAAGCCGTACTTGCTCCGGATCGTCACCGAACCCTCCGAGAAGGTGAACGCGACCGGCTCGAACACCTTCTTCAGGTCCAGGAGCCCGGGTGACGGCGTGCGGTCGGGGAAGACGAGGCCGTCGACGACGAAGTTGCCGTCGTGGACGGGCTCGCCGTAGTCGCCGCCGTACGCGTACCCGAGCGCGGGATGCGCCAGGCCGTGGTCGATCCACTCCCAGATGAAGCCGCCGGCCAGCCGCGGATAGCGCTCGAACAGCTCCTGGTACTCGGCGAGCCCGCCGGGGCCGTTGCCCATCGCGTGCGCGTACTCGCACTGCAGGAACGGCATCGCGCGCCGCCGCGCGTCCAGCTCGGGGTCGTCCAGCGGGTCCTCGGCGCCCCTGCCGATCGCCTCGACCTCGGCGTGCGAGGCGTACATGCGCGAGTACACGTCCGTGTGCTCGCACGAGCGGTCGCCCTCGTAGTGGATGGGCCGGGACGGGTCCCGCTCGCGGGTCCACTCCGCCATGGCGCCGAGGTTGCGGCCGACGCCCGCCTCGTTGCCCAGCGACCACATGATGACGCTGGGGTGGTTCTTGTCACGCTCCACCATGCGGCGCATCCGGTCGAGGCACGCCTCCTCCCAGCGCGGGTCGTCGCTGGGGTTGCGCCGCCAGCCGACCTGGCCGAAGCCGTGCGTCTCCAGGTCGCACTCGTCGATCACCCACAGCCCCAGCTCGTCGCAGAGGTCGAGGAAGGCGGGGTGGGGCGGGTAGTGGCTGGTGCGGACGGCGTTGACGTTGTGCCGCTTCATCAGCAGCACGTCCTCGCGCATGGTCTCGTACGAGACCGCCCGCCCGTGCTCGGGGTGGAACTCGTGCCGGTTGACGCCCTTGAGCAGCAGCGGCCGCCCGTTGACGAGCAGCACCCCGTCCTCGATGGCGACGGTGCGGAAGCCGACGCGCAGCCGGACGGTCTCCCCCGGCGCGCGCAGCACCGCCTCGTACAGCCGCGGCGTCTCGGCACTCCACGGCTCGGCTCCGACGGTGACGCGCTCGCCCGGCCCGAGCCCGGTGATGCCCAGCTCGGGCACGTCGAGGGCGCCGTCGCCGTCGAAGCTCAGCGTGCCGCGCCCTTCCTCGTACGAGGCGCGCACGAGCACGTCGGCGGCCGAGCGGGTGAGGGTCACGTCCCGGAAGATGCCGGGAAGCCACCACTGGTCCTGGTCTTCCAGGTAGGAGGCGGCCGACCACTGGTGGACGCGCACGGCCAGCACGTTCCGTCCGGGCTTGAGCCACGGCCCGGCGTCGAACTCGGCGGGCAGCCGGCTGCCGGTGGTGAAGCCCAGCTCGTGCCCGTTCAGCCAGACCTTCGCGTACGATTCGACGCCCTCGAAGCGGAGCCTGCCGCCGCTCCAGCCGTCCGGCAGGTCGAAGGCGCGGCGGTAGTCGCCGGTCGGGTTCTCCGTGGGCACGTGCGGCGGGTCGACGGGGAAGGGATAGGACACGTTGGTGTACGCGGGAGCGCCGTGGCCGTGCAGCGGCCAGTGCGACGGCACCGGTAAGTCGTCCCAGCCCGTGTCGTCGTAGCCGGGGTCGGCGAAGCTCTCGGAGACGGTCGCCACCGGTGACAGGCGGAACCGCCAGGTGCCGTCGAGGTCGAGCGAGGGGGCGTCCGAGCGCAGGGCCGCGCGAGGGTCGAGGCGGCCGGAACCAGGGGTGAAACGTTCGCATTCCATCGCCTGCCGAGCCTAGAGGTTCGGCGCGCTTTCGTCAGCGACGAGTTTCCGGCGGGACGGCGGTCTACCGGGCATGAGCGATGTGGTGCTGAACATGACGGTCTCGGTCGACGGGTTCGCCACCGGGCCGGACGAGGATCTGGAGCGGCTCCACCGGTGGATCTTCGCGGAGAGCGCGGAGGACGCGGAGATCAGGGCGGAGTTCGCCGCCGAGCCGGGCGCGTACGTGATGGGGATGGGCATGTTCCGGTCGGGCCTGGAGCCGTGGGGTGACGCGCCGCCGTTCCCGCACCCGGTGTTCGTGCTCTCCCACACCGAGCGGGAGCCGCTGGTCAAGCCGCCGGCGACGTTCACGTTCGTCACCGGCGGGATCGAGGACGCGGTCGCCCGCGCGCGGGCGGCGGCCGGGGAGCGGGACGTGTGGGTGGTCGGCGGCGCGGACGTGTGCCGGCAGGCGCTGGCCGCCGGGCTGGTCGGCGAGCTGCGGCTGCACGTCGCGCACGTGCTGCTCGGCGACGGGCTGCCGCTGTTCGGGAAGCTCCCGCTGCCGGCCGACCTGGAGGAGGTCAGGACGGTGACGACGCCGGGCATGACGCACCTGACGTTCCGGGTCGCCAGGAACGCCTGATCCCGTCAGGGGATCACCCGTTCCTGGGGATGCCGGCGGACACCCCTCCCGTTGACGCCCGGCGACGGGGACGCGGCGAGATAGCCGGCCAGGAGGCTTTCCGCGACCTCGCCCACGGTGGCGTCATCGGGCAGGAACTCGGGGGTGTGCAGCCCGGCCCGCGTGTCGACGCCGACGAACATCATCAGCGACGGCATCAGCTCGCCGTACTGGGCGAAGTCGTCGCCGCCGCACGAGCGCAGCTCCTCGCTGACCGACCGCCCGCTCTGACGCAGCAGCGCGCCGGTGCGCATGGCGAGCGCGGCGTCGTTGACCAGCACCGGCTCGCCCCGGTGGACCCGGACGTCGGCCTCACAGCCGTAGGTGCGCGCCATGTCCTCGACGAGCTGGGCGAACTGGGCGTGCAGCGTCTCGCGCGCCGGCTGTGACAGGGTGCGCAGGGTGCCGTGGGCGACGGCCTCGGCGGGGATGGCGTTCGGCGCGGTGCCGGCGTGCACGGTGCCGAACGTCACCACGGTCGGCACCATCGGGTCGGCGGTCCGGCTGACGAGGTGCTGGGCTCCGGTGATCACCTGCGCCATGGCGACGATCGGGTCGCGGGCCAGGTGCGGGTAGGCGGCGTGCCCGCTCACGCCCCTGAGCGTCACCCGGAACTCGTCGGCGGAGGCGTTGACCGCGCCCGGCGTGCAGGCGGTCACCCCGGCGTCCAGCACGGGCTGCACGTGCGCGCCGATCATGGCGCAGACGTCGTTGCGGGCCAGGGCTCCCGATCGGACGATGTCGGCGGCGCCCGACGGGTGGCTCTCCTCGCGTGGCTGCAGCACGACCATGAGCGGGGCCGGCCGCTGCTGGGCGGTCACGGACTCGTACCCGGCCTCGGGCCGGCTCTCGTGCGTCTCCAGGATGGCGGTGACCCTGGCGACCGCGCGGGCCAGCGCCACGACGGCGGCCAGGTGGACGTCGTGGCCGCAGGCGTGCATGGCGCCGTTGTCGGCCGCCCAGGGCACGCCGGTGCGCTCGACGATGGGCAGCGCGTCCAGTTCGCCGCGCACGCCCACGGCGGGGCCGGGGCCGCCGATCCTGACCAGCGCGCCGGTCCCGGCGACGTGCTCCACCGGCCCTTCCGGCAGCGCGTCCAGCACCCGTCTGAGCGTGGGCGCCTCCTTGCCCGACACCCTGGGGTCGGCGTGCAGCTCGCGCCGCAGCCGCTCGGCGGCGGGCAGCTCGGCGTGCAGCGCCTCCCGCAGCAGCACCTCGCGGTGGTCGGAGCCGAGGTCGGCGTGGGCGTCCGCGCGCCGGCCGGAGAGCTGATCGGATCGCAGCTCAGCACGGTGGTCCGTACGCCGGTCGGAGTGGCCGTCCGGGCGGGGATAGGAGGTCACGCGGCGCCCCCGAGCCGGTAGAGGCGGCGCGCGTTGGTGGCGCCGATCATGGTGGCGACCCGGACGGCCTGGCCCGCCGACCACTCCCCGTCGGTGACGAAGCCGCCGAGCACCCGCGTCATGGCCCGCCGCCACAGCTCCGCGCCGAGGAAGTGCAGCTCGGCCGGGCCCCATCCGTCGGACGAAAACATGATCTTGGCGAACGGGGCGATCTCCAGGCTCTCGGCCACCACCGCGGCGCTGCCCGCACCGGTGTGGTGGACGGCCAGGCCCAGGTCGAAGAACACGTGCGGGTACGCGTGCGCCAGGTATCCGGCGTGGCGGTGGAACGGGTAGCAGTGCAGCAGCACCAGCGGCACCCCGGCCGGCTGCGTCCGCTCGATCAGCCCGCGCAGCAGCAGCGGGTCGGCGCGGCGCAGGTCCAGGTCGGGGTCGCCGATCCCGGTGTGGAACTGCAGCGGCAGGCCGGTCTCCAGCGCGGTCCAGATGAGGTGCCGCAGCAGCACCGGGTCCGCCAGGCGGCCGCCGGCGGCGAGCCAGCGGCCCGCGGCCTCGGTCACCTCGGCGGGCGAGGGCGGGTCCGGGTCGAGGTCGAGCCCGTGCCGGTAGGCGACGATGCTCTTCAGCGCGCGGGCGGTGCGGATCCGCTCCCCCAGCGCCTCGGCGAACCGGCCGGCGAAGCCCGCGGCGGACACGCCGGAGGCGGCGACCTGCTCGGCCACGGCCTCCAGCCGCACCACCTCGTCGACCGGGACCGCGGCGAGCTCGGCCATGCCGGACGGGCCGACGACCTCGTCGGCGCGGTAGCCGGTCTCGATCAGGTAGTGGCCCGCGCCCGCGGCGCCGAGCAGCAGCCGGTTCACCGCGACGACGCCCAGCCGGGCGCGGCGGGCCAGGTACTCCTCGGGCGAGATGAACGCGTCGAGTCCGAGCACGGGCGCGCAGTGGCGCAGGATGGCGTGGCCCAGCTGCGAGTCGAACGGCGTCATCCAGTCGGGCGCCGGCCCGTGGGCCTCGGTGATCAGCTCCTCGAAGGCGGCACGCGACAGGTCGCGGCCCGTCACCCCGTGGGCGTGCTGGTCGACCAGCGGCAGTTCCTCGATCGTCCGATGGAGCCCGGACAGCACGGTGAGTTCACTGGCCATCGGCGCCCCCGCCCGGCTTCACCTCTACGCGCGACACGTACGTTCTTCCCCTTCGCGGACAACGGCCTCAACCCGAACCGTGCCCGCGTGCGGGGCCGATGAACGTGGGGACGGGCACGACCTGCGCGCCCGTCCCCGCGGATCAGGCGGTCGATCAGGCGGCTGACCTGGCGGCGACCGCCACGGCGGCCTGCTCGGTGACGCCGTTGACGGTGACCGCGACCGTCACCTGACCCTTGCGCAGCGCGGTGAGCGTGCCGGTCTCGGGGTCGAGCACGGCGACGTGCCACGGCTTGGCCTTGGCCCGCGGTCCCACGTGCAGGTTGGGCGAGCCGGACCAGGCCGCCGACACCGGGTAGGCGACGGGCACGTCACGGCCGTCCTGCCGGACCGTGGCCGTGACGGTGGCCGGGGTGCCGGTCTCGACCCTGGCCGGGGCGGTCAGCGTGAGCCGGTCGACGTGCGGGCGCAGTTCGGCGCCGATCCACTCGGGGGCGTCGGCGAACCAGTTGCGCCTGACGTGCTCGGCCTCCTTGCCGGTGACCGGGTCGACGCCCCACAGGGACCAGCCGGTGAAGCCGCCGTCGCCCGCCGGGGTGGACGGGTTCTTGGCGGCGTTGCCGTTGATCACGTAGGGCACCGCGTCCACCCGGGAGGCGTGGAAGGTGCCCACGTGCCCGCCGATGAACGCCGCGCCCTTGCCGGTCTCCCGCTGGAAGTCGGCCAGCCAGCCCTCCACCAGCGCGGCTTCCTTGCGGTCGCCGAGCTGGCTGCCCTTGCCGGGGGTGGGGTCGCGTGGCGGCACGTGGAACAGCACCGCGACCGAGCCGATCGAGCCGTCGTCCGCGGCCCGGTCCAGCTCCGTACGGAGGAGCTCGATCTGCTCGAAGCCGCCGCCGCGCAGGTTGAGGCGGGAGGTGTCGAGCGTGACGAAGCGGGTGCCCTTGTGGTCGAAGGTGGTGTACGTGTCGCCGAAGACGGCCTTGAAGTTGTCGATGCTGCCGCCCATCACCTCGTGGTTACCCGGGATGTAGTGATATTTCAGATCATCGCCGAGTTCTTCGTCGAGGATCCGCTTGGCCAGCGCGAAGTCCTCCGGCGAGGCCTCGTCCACCAGGTCACCGTTGACGAACAGGAAGTCCGGCTTCGCCGCCTTGATCTCGCGGAGCGTGCGGCGCGCGCCCGCGACCAGGTCGCTGTCCGGGTCCCGGGCGACGAACTGCGCGTCCGACATGACCGCGAACCGCCACGGCCGGTCGGCCACGTCCGGCTTGACCACCGGGTCGGCGACCTTCTCCGCCTCCGGCGTCTCCACTGACGGCGGCACCTTCGCGACCAGGCCGTCGATCAGGATCTCGTTGGTGTAGGAGGCGGTGGCCTTGGTCTCGGCCACGTAGAAGCGCCGCAGCTTGAGCGGGTAGCTCACGCCCGGCGGCACCGCGAACTCGACGAACTGCCAGCCGGTCCACGTCATGTACGGGCCGCGCAGGATCTGCGACTGCCCGAGCGCGTCGTAGAACTCGAGGCTGGGCCACTCCCCCTTGCCGGTGGAGTGGATCCACAGCCCGAACGCCTGCGGCTGCCCGTCCACCACGAGCTGCTCGGGCGGGCCGGCGTAGGCGGCGCGGGTCGCCGTCGACTGGGTGAAGTCGTACGAGAGCTTGAGCCCGCCGCCGCTCTGGCCCGGCGCGGCCGAGAGCGAGCCGGTGGCCCGCGCGGCGGCGAACGTCCACGAGGCGGCGTTCTCGAAGTCGGCGACCGGCTGGTCCTCGAAGCCGACGGTCACCGGCAGGGCGGTGCTGATCTTGCCGACCTTGGCGGTGATCAGGGCGGAGCCGGTGTCCTTCTTGGCCTTGACGGTGAAGGATCCGTGCTCGTTCGCGGTGACGTCGAGCAGGGCGCGGTCGTAGTCGAGCGACAGGTCGGCGGGCTCGATCGGGGCGGTGTTGCCGTTGCGGTCGTAGCCGACGACGCCGAAGGTCGCGGTGTCGTCCGCGCCGGCCAGGCCGACCCGGTCACTGGTGACGCCGAGCCGCTGGAGCGGCTGGAGCACGGTCAGCTCCAGGGAGCCGGTGGCCTTGCCGCGGGCGGCGGTGACGGTCGTGGTGCCTGGCACCAGGGCGTGGAACCTGCCGTCCCTGACGATGCCGTGGACCGCGGGCTTGCTCCGCCAGATCGGCGCCCCGGACGCGGGCCCGTACGTCTCGTCGTATCCGGCGGCGGTCAGCCGCCGCGTGAGGCCGGGGAAGACGCGCTCGGGGCGCCCGCCGCCGATGGGCGCCGCGCCGGGGGCCCGGCCGGGGTCGACGGCGGTCTCGACCCAGAAGCCCTTGAGCTTGCCGCTGCCCTCGGGGGCGTAGAGCGCCAGGCCGTTGGGGACGTGCCGCTCGCCGCCGTCGGACGGGCTGTTCTCGACCTGCGGGGCGGCCTGGCCCGGCTCGCGGGCGAGCATGGTGGAGGAGCCGCCGCCGTCGAGGTTGAGCGCGTCGGCCGCGCCCAGTTCGACCATCATCGCGGCCAGCTCGTTGAGCGTGACCCCGCGGCTGTCGGCCTGGCGGCCGTCCACGGTGAGCAGGTACATCTTCTTTCCGTCGGCGGAGAAGCCGACCGCGGTGCGCGGGTGCGCCGACTGGTCGGTGGAGTTCTGCGCCTTGCCGTCCTTGACCAGCACCCAGTTCCCGCCGACCGCGGCCTTGACGTCCCCGCCGTCGGAGGCCTTCGGCCGGTACGCGACCTCGACCTTGTCGCCTGCCTTGAGCCCGGCCAGGGCGGCGGCGCCGGCGTCGCGGCCGAGCAGGATCGAGGTCCCGGCCGGGATGGGGCCCTCACCGGCCTGCCCGCGGACCGCGGCGACCACGCCGTCCTTCAGCTCCACCTCGGTGACGGCGGTGGCGCCCTCGACGGCGCGGGCCCGGGTGTAGGACCCCCACAGCGGGGTGAACAGGCCGACGCCGCCTGACTGGATGCGCTGGTTGAACTGGGTGAGCGTGACCGGTGAGCCGCCCTCGGGGGTGGCGGTGCCCTCGAAGTGCATCTTGAGCACCCGGCCGACGCCGTCGCCGCTGATCGCGACCGCGTTGTCGTGGCCGGCCATCGGCGACTGGACGAGTTCGCCGGTCTGCACGCCGATGCCCTGGGCGGCGCCCGAGTTGTTGATGTCGAAGAAGTCGCCGTTGACGGCGGCGACCGCCCGCGACCGCTGGGCGGGGCCGGACAGCGGCTCGGTCTTCGACACCTCGCCGGAGTACACGTAGTCGGCGCTCGCCCCGCCGGCGAGGTCGGCGGTGAGCGCGTCGGCGCGCAGCCACCCGAGCGGGTCCAGCCGGTCGAAGGAGGTGAGGGTGATGCCCGGGGCCACCGGCCTGGTCTTCTTGGCGGTGTCGAGCCGGTCGCCGGTCGCCTGGGCGGCGACCAGCGTCGAGAGGGGCGGGTAGGACGACGCCGTCGGCGCGTCCTCGATCGGGGGTGCGGGATCGGCCTGTGCGGGCGCGGCGGCGGTGAGCACGAGCGTCGCCGCGGCGAGTAAACGGAGGGTCTGCACGACCGAATGCAATCGTCCGTGCATATAACTTTCAAGACCTTGGGGTGAACTAAAAGAAAATTTCAGATCTTGGCGGCGACAGGGGCCTCCTCGGACGCGGGCTCCGCCAGCGGCTCGCTGTGGATCCCCGCGTACAGCACCAGCGGCACGGCCACCGCCACGACCATCGACAGCACGGCGGTGCCCGAGTCGTTCACCAGCATCCCGACCACCCCGCTGACCAGCGCCCCGATCAGCCCGGCCTTCAGCATGGGCGCGCGCTCGAACGCCTGCGGCACCACCCCGGCGCTGATCTTGCCCGGTCGCATGATCGCGAAGATCAGGAACGCCAGGCCGGTGATCACGATCGGCATCAGGTTGGGCGAGAGCATGGTGTTGAGCATGGCCCCGAGCTTGCGGAGGATCATCGGCATGAACGTCCCTTCGAGCACCATGCCGACGAACCTGCCCAGGTGGGTCTGCGACGGCGCCGGCCGCAGGTAGTCGAGCACCGCGAGCGCCGACACGGTCACCCCGCCCAGGGCGCAGAACCCGACGAACTTCAGCACCGACACCCGCTTGCCCGCCACCAGCAGCGCGGTGACCGCGATGCCGGGCACGAACGCGATCACGCCGCCGAAGTCGCTGCCGATCCCCGGCCAGCCCGCCAGCAGCATCGCGGCCACGCCCAGCGTGGAGACCAGCGCCACCGCGGCCCGCCGCCGCCCGGCCCGCACCAGATGGTCGGCGGCCACCGCGGCGGTCATCAGCACGGAGGTGGCCAGCAGCGCGAACGGGATGTTCGCCAGCCCGTAGTAGCGCCCGCCCACCACGGCGGTGTAGCCCATGAGGCTGTTGAACTGCAGGTTGGTGCCGGTCAGCAGGTCGGCCACCATGACGATGCCGATGATCGCGGCCACCACGCCGGGCGGCCCCAGCGGGCCGCGCCGCCACGGCCCGAGCACGGCGAAGGCGGTGATGGCCGAGGCGATCGCCACCACGCCGGTGAGGACCAGCGCGATCGGGTACGGGCCGTGCCCCCAGGGGAACACGTTCACCGCGTACGTCGAGACGGGCACCGCCGCCAGGCCGAGCGCGACCACGCCGACGGCGCCGGCGTTCCTGCGGCGTGACAGCACGTAGTAGGCGATCGCGTAGAACGACACCGTGATGACGGCGAAGCCGGTGAAGAACAGCCCGGTGGTGTTGCGGATGCCGGTGCCCATCATGTCGGCCCTGCGCAGCTCGGCGACGGCCTCCTCCAGCGGCAGCCGCTCCCCCGCCTGCCAGGGCAGGCCGATCACGGTCGGCGGGACGGGTATGCCCGCGGCGGTGAGCACGGTCGGCGTGGTGTCGGTGATGATGACGATGTCGCCGCGCCGGGTCGAGGCGGTGCCGAGCAGCGCGCCGGACGCCTCGGCCCGCTTCCACATGGCCACCCGCAGGTGCGGCACCGACCCGTGGTCGCCGATGCCGCTGAGCACCACCTGGGCGCCGGCGGGCAGCTTCGCCAGCGCGGCGCCGACCTCCGCGTCGGCGGCCCGCACGGCCTCGCGCCGCCGCTCCGGGCCGAGCGCGTCGGGCACCGCGGGCAGGTGGCCGCCCGCCAGGTAGGGGCGGATCAGCTCGTCCACGTCCACGGCCAGCACCCGGCAGCGCGACCAGTCGGCCAGCGCGGCCGGCTCCGGCGCGTACACGTCCACCTTGCCGCCGGCGTCGGCCAGCGCCAGCGCGGCGCCGGGGCCGACGGCGGTCGTGCAGTGACCGGCGGCGTGCACGGCCGCGCCGAGCGTGCCCGCGTACGTGCCGTCACGCCTCGCGCGCAGCCCGTCGAAGCCCGGCACCCGGGCGCCCTCGCCCGTGCGCTCCGGTTCGGGCGGCAGCCCGCAGCGCTGCCCGACGGCGGAGCGGACGCCGGCGGACACCGACAGCCAGCCGTCGAACGGGCAGGCGAGGGTGCCCACGGTCTTCACCGACACCGACCCCAGGTCGCTCTCCCCGGCCAGCCGCCACAGGTTGGGGGTCGCCTGCGGGTCGACGTCCTCCCAGAGCAGACCGGGCACGCCGATGAGCGCGACCGGGGGCTCCTCTTGCGCGGCGTGCGCGGGCGGCGCGATCCACCACAGCGCCGACGCGACCAGCAGGAAGTACGCCCACCTCACCGTTTGCCCCCATGCGGAGAAGGAGTCAGGTACGGCGACGCGGATCCGGCCGCCGGGGATCAGCAGGCAACGTAGCACGCCACCCCGTGGTTAGGCTCCCTCCTTATCCGGGGGCTTCCGCGCGCTCGATCTCCGCCGCGGCGGCCAGCACGACGTGTTCCTCCCACGGACGGCCGACCACCTGGACGGCCGAGCCGCCGCAGGGCACCACCACGACCGGCGCGCCGGTGAGGCTCCAGGGCAGCGTCCACAGGTAGTCGTCCGTCTCGGACTCCCGCCACGGCGGCGGCTCCTCGGCGGCGGGGATGACGAGGACGTCGGCCCGCGCGGTGGCGGCCAGCATCCGCCTGCGGAACCGGTCCCAGTCCCACAGCACCCGTACGTTCTCCTCTCCGCTCAGCCCCGCCCGGTCCCAGTAGCGCCGGGTCAGCTCCAGCGCCTCCTCCCGCACGTCGGGCAGCGGCCGCTCCGCGACGGCCGCCCCCGCCTCGGCCAGCGTCCGCACCGCCCGCGCCGTCGCCTCGTGGCCGCCGGCCCCGGCCATGGTCGCCACCCGCAGCCCTGGGACGCGCACGGCTCCCGGATCGGCGAGCGGCACCGGCGGCGTCCCGCCGTCCATCCCGTCCGGCCCGGCGATCACCTCCAGCGTGGCGGCGAGGTCGGCGACGGTCCCGGCGATCGGGCCGATGACGGTCCTGCCGTCCTCCAGCGATCCGCAGCGCGGGAAGTGACCGGTCAGCGGCACCCGTCCGAACGTCGGCTTCAGCCCTGCCACCCCGCACCAGGCGGCGGGCAGCCGTACGCTCCCGCCCGAGTCGCTGCCCAGCCCGAGCGGCACGGCACCGGCGGCCACCAGCGCCGCCGTCCCCGACGACGACCCACCGGGCGCCCTGCCCGGATCGCGCGGATTGCCGGTCTTCCCGTGCACGGGGTTGTCGGCCATGGCACTGCTGATCGCGACCACGACCGCCCCGGCGGCCCGCAGCCGCGCCACGGCCGTCGCATCCCGCTCAGGCCGCCGCCCCGGGCTCCCCGACGTCCCCCCGGCCGCCCCGCTCACGGGCCAGCCTGAGACATCGATCCAGTCCTTGACGGTGACGGGCACCCCTTCGAGCACCCCGCCCTCACCGGCCCGCAACCGCCGATCAGCCCGCTCCGCCTCCGCCATACTCCACCCGGCATCAACGGCGGCCACACCCCCGAACCGCTCCCCCGCCCACCGCACCCGCTCGATCGCCTCCCGTACGACGTCGACGGCGGTCGTCTCGCCTGCCCGTAACCCCTCCGCCAGCCCCAACGCGCTCCGCACCATGCGCGCATCCTGACATGTCCCCCGTACGACGGACATCGCGCTTCAGTCCGCGGGACGTCTTCGATAGCCCCCCGCTCCACCGGGAGGCCGGCGGTGTCCCGGCCATGACGCGGTTGCCGTCGACGCCCCGGCCAGGAACGGTGGGAAAGGTACCGCCTCACCAGGTGGCGGCGATGACGACGCCCACCATGACGACGGCCACGACGGCGTAGCGGAACGCTCTGGCGCGCAGGACTCGGGTGATCCGCATTGTCAGTCACCGGAGGCCGGGCCGAGATGCTCCTCCAGCCGGGCGATCCGCTGGACGAGGGGCTGGAGTTGCTGCCGCACGGCCACGGCCACGAGCGCCGCCAGGTCCGGCGCGCCGGGCGACTGGCCGGACGGTTGCGCGGCGGACTCGGCGCGTAGGTGGACGTAGCCGGCGAGGGCCGCCACGACGGCGCGGCGGGTCGGCCGGTGCTCGGCGCCCAGCCCGCGCAGCACCTGACCGGCGATCCCGTCGGGTTCGGCGACGAGCCCGAGGAGGAGGTGCTCGCATCCGACGTAGTTGTGCCCGAGCGAGGTCGCCTCGTTGACCGCGGCTTCCAGAGCGTTCGCCGCGCCCACGCCGAACCGGCGCACCTCTGAACCCGGCTCGCCCGCCCCGGGTTCTTGCACCGGGCCGCTGCCCGGCTCGGGCTCAGAACCCGCAGCCCGTCCCGGCTCGCCGCCAGGATCCTGTCCGGCTCCGAGACCTCCGGACGACATACGACCGCCCGGAGAGTCAGGACCTTCCGCACCTCCCGGGCCCGTAGAAGCTTTCGCAGTCGTACGACTCTCCGGGGACGTAGAACCTTCCGCAGATGCACGACTTCCCGGGGACGTGCGCCCTTCCGCAGACGTACCACCTCCCACGGACATCCGGCCAGCGAGGTCGCGGGTTACCTGGCCGGGGTCGATGTCCATGGCGCGCAGGACGTGGAGGGCGAGGTTGGTGCCCTCCGCCAGCATGCCGGCCAGGAGGTGCTCGGTCTCGACGCCGCCCGCCCCCGCCCGCGACGCCGCGAGCTTGAGCACGGTGCGGGTGCGCGGGGTCAGCAGGGTCAGGGCGCCGGTGGGACGGTCGAGGTCGACGTCGGACAGGGCCGTCTCACGGATGGCCGTGACGCGGCGTACGGCCTGCTCCAGGGCGCGCTGGCAGATGGACGAGACCGGCACGCCCGCCTGCTTGACCGCCTCCGCCAGGTCGTCCGGCAGATACACGTTGATCTTCGGCACGTCACCTCCCCAAGGACTGCCCCCATCATAACCCCCATGTAACCCCACCGCTCCCGACAAGGCCGGGAGTCTTATTCACTGGCATTGGGGCAGATGTCAGCGCAGACTGGAAAGACGGCGATACACCACAAAGTGGAGCACCCGTGGACAATCACCTTGATCACATGCCGGTTCTGTCCCGTGGCAGGCATCGCAACCCGAAGCGTGGTGCTTGCTTCATGGAGTTCGCGTCCTATCTGGCCGGAGAACGGTGGAGCGACCACCCGGCCTGCACACACCCGCTGCTGGCCGCGCTGGCCCGCCTCGTCAACGACAACACCACCGACGAGAGCCGCAGCCGCCTCATCCACCTGGTCCCGTCCATCATCGGCCTGACCAGCACGGACCTCCGGGTCGACGCCCACATCGCGCTCCGCTGCGCGACCACCGCCCTGCCCGTCGCCGCCGCCGAGCGCCAGCTCGCCCTCGCGGTGTCGGTGCTCGCGGCGGAGGAGATGCTGGCCCGGCTGAACGGCGTCCCGCCCGGACGGCTGAGCCCGCGCAGCCAGGAGGCGATGGACCAGGTCCCGCAGGCGGCGGCCCAGGCACGCAGGTTCAGCCGGGCAGCCAAGATCACGGAGAAGGGCTTCCGCAGGTACGCGGCCCCGAACGCGGTGCAACTGGCCGTGGTCGGGATCGTGCAGGCCTGCATCGAGGACCCGGACACGATGCTGCGCGACCTGCTGACGGCGGCGATCGACGACTGCTCCCGCCTGATCCAGGACACCGGGACGACGACCCCGGCCGTGCCGCTGCCCGTCGCGCAGACGGCGTCCTGAGAGTGTCGTTCGTCACCCTGGCCCGCCTTACTTAGGAGGGCCTAAAACACTCGTCCACCTGTTCGTATACGGCGCAGAACCGCAGGTCAGGCAAGCCTCTCCTTCGTTGCGGATCTTTCCGACATTTACCTAATGTCGATGGAAATGCAGCAATAGGAGGGATTTCATGACCATCGAGCTGGAGCGGACGTACACCCCCGAGATGCACCACAGCCACCGTGACGTCACCGGCGGGTGGCTGCGGCCGGCGGTGTTCGGGGCGATGGACGGGCTCGTCTCCAACTTCGCGCTGATCGCCGGTGTGGTGGGGGCCTCGGGTCCCGGGCGGGGCGCCGTGCTCGCCGGGTTCGCCGGGCTGGTGGCGGGTGCGTGCTCGATGGCGGCCGGCGAGTACACGTCGGTCAAGTCCCAGACGGAGCTGATGCGCGCCGAGATCGCCGTGGAGCGGCGCGAGCTGGCCCGCAACCCCGAGGGCGAGCGCGCCGAGCTGGCCGCGCTCTACCGGTCCCGCGGGCTGGAGCCGGAGCTGGCCGAACAGGTCGCGGCCGGGCTGTCGGCCGATCCCGACCAGGCTCTGCGGGTGCACGTGCGCGAGGAGCTCGGGGTGGATCCTGACGACCTGCCTTCGCCGAAACTGGCGGCCGTCTCGTCGTTCTGCGCGTTCTCCGCCGGGGCGCTGGTGCCGCTGGTGCCGTTCTTCTTCGGGGCGTCGGGGCTGGCGCTGGCGGTGGTGCTGAGCGTGCTCGCCCTGTTCGGGTTCGGCGCGGTCGTGGCGCACCTCACGGCCCGCCCGTGGTGGGTGGGCGGCCTGCGCCAGCTCGTGCTCGGCGTCGGCGCCGCCGCGGTGACCTTCGGCATCGGCCACCTGCTCGGCGTCGCCGTCTCCTAGACCCAGCCGTCTCCTGATCCAGCCGTCTCCCGGCCCAGCCGTCTGCTGATCCATGCGCGGAACCCGGCTCCGGCAAAGAGTCCGCTCCGCCATGCGCGGAATCGGAACCTCCGGGTATGCGGATACGGGACGATGGCGTGATCGGTTTGTGACGGCCGCGAGGAGGGCGACGTGAACGGCGACATCACCCAGAGCCAGGAGTGGGCGGCGCTGGAGAAGCACCATGGTGAGCTGGCGGGCATACACCTGCGCGAGCTGTTCGCCGACGACCCCGGCCGGGCCGGCCGCATGACGCTGACGGCGGGCGACCTCTACCTCGACTACGCCAAGCACCGCGTCACCAGTGAGACCGTCGGGCTGCTGGTGCGGCTGGCCGAGCGGGCGGGGCTTCGCGAGCGCATCGAGGCCATGTTCACCGGCGAGCACATCAACGTCAGCGAGGATCGCGCGGTCCTCCACACCGCGCTGCGCGCCCCCGCCGACGCCGCCCTCGTGGTCGACGGCCAGGACGTCATCGGCGACGTGCACGCCGTGCTCGACAAGATGACCGCCTTCGCCGACCGGGTGCGCGCCCAGGAGTGGCGAGGGGCCACCGGGCGACCCATCGCCACCGTGGTCAACATCGGGATCGGCGGCTCCGACCTCGGCCCCGCGATGGCCTACGAGGCGCTGCTCGACTACGCCGACGCCGGCATCGAGGCCAGGTTCGTCTCCAACATCGACCCGGCCGACATCACCGGCAACCTCCGCGGACTCGACCCCGCCACCACGCTCTTCGTGGTCAGTTCCAAGACTTTCACCACGCTCGAGACCCTCACCAACGCCAGGGTGGCCCGGCAGTGGCTGGTCGGCGCGCTGGGCGAGGACGCCGTCGCCAAACACTTCGTGGCCGTCTCCACCAACGCCGCCAAGGTCGCCGAGTTCGGCATCGACACCGACAACATGTTCGGCTTCTGGGACTGGGTCGGCGGCCGCTACTCCTACGACGGCGCCATCGGCCTGTCCCTGATGATCGCCGTCGGGCCGGCCAGGTTCCGCGCGATGCTGGCCGGCTTCCACGCCATCGACCAGCACTTCCGCACCGCGCCTTTCGAGGCCAACATGCCGGTGCTGATGGGCCTGCTCGGGGTGTGGTACGCCGACTTCTTCGGCGCCCAGACCCGCGCCGTGCTGCCCTACAGCCAGCGCCTGCACCGCTTCCCCGCCTACCTCCAGCAGCTCACCATGGAGTCCAACGGCAAGTCGGTGCGCGCCGACGGCGCCCCCGTCACCTGCGACACCGGCGCCATCTTCTGGGGCGAGCCGGGCACCAACGGTCAGCACGCCTTCTACCAGCTGCTCCACCAGGGCACCCACCTGGTGCCCGCCGACTTCATCGGCTTCGCCGAGCCGTACGAGGACCGCGAGGGCATGCACGACCTGCTCACCGCCAACCTGTTCGCGCAGACCTCGGCGCTCGCGTTCGGCAAGACGGCCGAGGAGATCGCCGCCGAGGGCACCGCCGCCGCGGTCGTGCCGCACAAGGTCATGCCGGGCAACCGGCCCACCTCCACCATCCTCGTCCCGAAGCTCTCCCCGTCGACCCTCGGCCAGCTCGTCGCCCTGTACGAGCACGTCGTGTTCGTCGAGGGCACCATCTGGGGCATCGACTCCTTCGACCAGTGGGGCGTGGAGCTGGGCAAGAAGATGGCGCTCGACCTGGCACCCGCGCTCACCTCCGACGAGCCGCAGGCCGCCTTCCCCGACCCCTCGACCGAGCGGCTCGTCCGCGTCTACCGCGAGCTGCGCGGCCGCCCGTCGTGAGCCACCATGAGGGCATGGACATCATGGAGATAGCGGAGAAGTCCAGGGACTCCGCGAACGTCAAGAGGGTGTTCGGCGACCCCGTGCAACACGGCGACGTGGTCGTCATCCCCGTCGCCAGGATCGCCTACGGCGGTGGCGGCGGCACGGGCCAGGGCGAGGACAAGAAGGGCGACAGCGGCAGCGGCAGCGGCGTCGGCTACGGCGTGGCGGCCACCCCCGCCGGGGTGTTCGTGGTCAAGGACGGCGAGGTGCGCTGGCAGCCGGCCGTGGACGTCAACCGCATCGTGGCCGGCGGCCAGATCGTCGCCGTGGTGCTCCTGCTGACGCTGCGCGCCGTCTTCAAGCGCCGCCGTCGCCGCCGTCACTGACGCCCGGGGTCGGCCAGAGACTCCGGGCGCCGCGCTTCCGGTGAAACCGCTCAGTGGGACTCGCGGCCCACCCCGTCGCCGCTCGAACCGGTGAGGAAGTCCAGGTCGACGCCCCGGTCGGCCTGGAGCACGTGGTCCACGTACAACCGCTCCCAGCCGCGTACGGGCCGGGCGTGGCCGGTCATGACCGGCTCCCGGGCGGCCAGTTCGGCCTCCGGCAGGTCCACGTCGAGCCGCCTGGCCGCCACGTCGAGCACGATCGGGTCGCCGGTGCGCACCCTGGCGAGCGGCCCGCCGGCGGCGGCCTCGGGCGCGGCGTGCAGCACGACGGTGCCGTAGGCGGTGCCGCTCATGCGGGCGTCGCTGATGCGCACCATGTCGCGCACGCCCTTGGCCAGCAGCTTGGCGGGCAGCGGCAGGTTGCCCACCTCGGGCATGCCGGGGTAGCCGCGGGGACCGCAGCCGCGCAGCACGAGCACCGACGTCTCGTCCACGTCCAGGTCGGGCGAGTCGAGCCGGGCGTAGACGTCCTCGACGCTGTCGAACACGACGGCCCGGCCCCGGTGGCGCAGCAGTTCGGGCGAGGCGGCGGCGGGCTTGATGACGGCGCCGTCGGGGGCGAGGTTGCCGCGCAGCACGGCGATGCCGGCGTCGGGCAGCAGCGGCTCCGCGCGCCTCCTGATCACGGTCTCGTCCCAGATCTCGGCCCCGGCCAGGGAGCCGGTGAGCGGCTCGCCGGTGACGGTGATCGCGGACGGGTCGAGCAGGTCGGCGACCTCGTTCAGCACGGCGCGCAGGCCGCCCGCCCTGAACATGTCCTCCATCAGGTGCCGGCCGGCGGGCTGCAGGTCGACGAGGAGCGGGACACCGGAGCCGGTGCGGTCGAAGTCGTCGAGGTTCAGCTCGACGCCGAGCCGGCCGGCGATGGCGAGCAGGTGGACGACGGCGTTGGTGGAGCCGCCGACGGCGGCCAGGGTGACGATCGCGTTGAGGAACGAGGCGCGGGTCATCACGTGGCTGGGGCGGCGGCCCTCGCGCACCAGCTCGACGGCGAGGCGGCCGGTGTCGTGCGAGCGTTCCAGCAGCCTGCTGTCGGGGGCGGGGATTCCTGCGGTGCCGGGGATGGTCATGCCGAGCGCCTCGGCCATGCACGCCATGGTGGAGGCGGTGCCCATCGTGTTGCAGTGGCCGCGGCTGCGGATCATGGAGGACTCGGACTCCAGGAACGCCTCACGGGAGAGCGTCCCGGCGCGTACCTCCTCGCTGAGCCGCCACACGTCGGTGCCGCAGCCGAGCGGGACGCCGCGGAAGCGGCCGGTGAGCATGGGGCCGCCGGGCAGCACGACGGCGGGCAGGTCGACGGAGGCGGCGGCCATGAGCAGCGACGGGATGGTCTTGTCGCAGCCGCCGAGCAGCACCACGCCGTCGATCGGGTTGGCGCGCAGCATCTCCTCGGTGGCCATGGCGGCGAGGTTGCGCCAGAGCATGGCGGTGGGCCGGACGTTGGTCTCGCCGATGGAGAGCGCGGGCAGATTGAGGGGGACGCCGCCGGCCGCCCAGATGCCCTGTTTGACGCTGTCGGCGACCTCGTTGAGATGGGAGTTGCAGGGGGTCAGGTCGGAGGCGGTGTTGGCGATCGCGATGTGCGGCCGTTCGCCGTCGAAGGCGTCCCGGGGCAGTCCTCGGCGCATCCACGCGCGGTGGATGTACGAGTTCCTGTCATCGCCCGCGTACCAGTGCGAGCTGCGCAAAACCATAACGGCACCTTAGCCATCGAATCATGGCTAACGGTAGCAATCGTCTACGGAACGTGCCTTGTTCACCATGGCCATAACGGGGGCACTTGTCGGAGCATGGACGACATCGATGCCTATTGGCGTGCGGCCAACTACCTGTCGGTGGGCCAGATCTACCTGCTGGACAACCCACTCCTCACCGAGCCGTTGCGGCGCGAGCACGTCAAGCCGCGCCTGCTCGGCCACTGGGGCACCACCCCCGGGCTGAACTTCTGCTTCGCCCACCTGAACCGCGTCATCCGCGAGCGCGACCAGGACATGATCTACATCGCCGGACCCGGGCACGGGGGCCCCGCCGCCGTGGCGCACTCCTGGCTGGAGGGCTCGTACACCGAGCGCTACCCCGACGTCACGCAGGACGAGGACGGCATGCGCCGCCTGTTCCGGCAGTTCTCCTTCCCCGGCGGGATCCCCAGCCACGTGGCGCCGGAGACCCCCGGCTCAATCCACGAGGGCGGCGAGCTGGGGTACGCGCTCGCGCACGCGTACGGGGCCGCCTTCGACAACCCGGACCTGGTGGTGGCGTGCGTCATCGGCGACGGCGAGGCCGAGACGGGCCCGCTGGCGGCGAGCTGGCACTCCAACAAGTTCCTCAACCGGGAGCGCGACGGCGTGGTGCTGCCGATCCTCTCGCTGAACGGCTACAAGATCGCCAACCCGACGGTGCTCGCCCGCATCCCCGAGGACGAGCTGCTCAAGCTCATGGAGGGGTACGGCTACCGCCCGCACCTCGTGGGCCCGGACCACGAGGAGATGGCGCGCACCCTGGACGAGGCGTTCGAGCAGATCGCCGCGTACCGGGAGGGCGCCGAGAAGCGCCTGCCCATGATCATCCTGCGCACGCCGAAGGGCTGGACGGGCCCGAAGGTGGTCGACGGGCTGCCGGTGGAGGGCACCTGGCGCGCCCACCAGGTGCCGCTGTCGGCGGTGCACGACAACCCCGAGCACCTGGCGATGCTGGAGGAGTGGATGCGCTCCTACCGGCCCGACGAGCTGTTCGACTCCGGCGGGCGGCCGGTCCAGGGCATCCTGGACACGGTGCCGCGCGGCGAGCTCAGGATGAGCGCCAACCCGCACACCAACGGCGGCGAGCTGCTCACGCCGCTGCGGCTGCCGGACTTCCGCGCCCTCGCCGTCGAGGTCAAGGCCCCCGCCACCCAGTCGACCGAGCCGACCCGGGTGATGGGCAGGCTGCTGCGCGACGTCATCGAGCGCAACCCGCGCACGTTCCGGCTGATGGGCCCGGACGAGACCGCCTCGAACCGGCTCAGCGCGGTCTTCGAGGCGACCGACCGGACGTGGGAGGCCGGGCTGCTGCCCACCGACGAGCACCTGGGGCCGGCCGGGCGGGTCATGGAGGTGCTCAGCGAGCACCTGTGCCAGGGCTGGCTGGAGGGCTACCTGCTGACCGGCAGGCACGGCCTGTTCAACTGCTACGAGGCGTTCATCCACATCGTCGACGCGATGTTCAACCAGCACGCCAAGTGGCTGGAGTCGTCGCAGAAGATCCCGTGGCGGCGTCCGGTGGCGTCGCTGACGTATCTGCTGTCGTCGCACGTGTGGCGGCAGGACCACAACGGCTTCAGCCACCAGGACCCGGGCTTCCTGGACGTGGTGGTCAACAAGAAGGCATCGGTGGTGCGGGTGTACCTGCCGCCGGACGCGAACACGCTGCTGTCGGTCACGGACCACTGCCTGCGCTCACGCGACTACGTGAACGTGATCGTGGCGGGCAAGCAGCCGGTGCTGGACCTGTTCGGCATGGACGAGGCCATCGCGCACTGCACGCGCGGGCTGGGCATCCTGCCGTGGGCGTCCACGGACGCCGGCAGCGAGCCGGACGTGGTGCTGGCCTGCGCGGGCGACGTGCCGACGCTGGAGACGCTGGCCGCCGCCTCGATCCTGCGCGAGGAGATGCCGGAGCTGAAGGTCCGGGTCGTCAACGTGGTCGACCTGATGCGGCTGCAGCCGCCGTCGGAGCACCCGCACGGCATGCCGGACTCCGAGTTCGACACGCTGTTCACCACCGAACGGCCGATCATCTTCAACTTCCACGGCTACCCGACGCTGATCCACCAGCTCACCTACCGGCGCACCGGGCACGACAACCTGCACGTGCGCGGCTACAAGGAGGAGGGCACCACGACCACGCCCTTCGACATGTGCATGCTCAACGACATCGACCGCTTCCACCTGGTGATGGACGTGATCGACCGGGTGCCCGGCCTCGGCTCGAAGGCCGCCCACCTGCGCCAGCGCATGTCCGACGCCCGGCTGCAGGCCCGCGCCTACACCCGCATGTACGGCGAGGACGCCCCCGAGATCAGTTCGTGGACATGGCCGCACACATCCTCGTCCTGAACACGGGCTCTTCCTCCATCAAGTACGAGCTGATCGACGCCGAGTCGGGAGCCCGCCCCGCGCGCGGCGTCATCGAGCGGATCCACGAGGGCGAGGGCCTGCTGACCCACCATGCAGGCGACGCTCCCCCGTACCGGAGGAAGTGCGTCTACGCGGACCACGAGCAGGGCCTCGAAGCGGTGCTGGAGGCGTTCCGGACGGTGGGGCCGGAGCTGGACCCGGTGGCGGTCGGCCACCGGGTGGTGCACGGCGGTGAGCGGTTCGGCGAGGCGGTGCTGGTGGACGAGCCGGTGGTGGCCGCCATCGAGGAGCTGGCGCCGCTGGCTCCGCTGCACAACCGGGTGAACGTGACCGGCATCCGGGTGGCGCAGGCCGCCTTCCCCGGGGTGCCGCAGGTGGCGGTGTTCGACACGGCCTTCCACCGGTCGCTGCCGCCCGAGGCGTACACCTACGCGGTGCCGCGCGAGTGGCGCGAGCGGCTGGGCGTGCGCCGGTTCGGCTTCCACGGCACCTCGTGCGCGTACGTGTCCCGCAGGGCGGCCGCGTTCCTGGGCCGCGACCCCGCCGGAGTCAACCTGATCGTGCTGCACCTGGGCAACGGCGCCAGCGCCACCGCGGTCGAGGGAGGGCGCAGCGTCGACACCTCCATGGGCCTGACCCCGCTGGAGGGCCTGGTCATGGGCACCCGCTCGGGCGACGTCGACCCGGCGCTCTGCGCGTATCTGGGCCGGGTGGCCGGGTTCGACACGCAGGACGTGGAGGAGGCGCTCGGCCGCCACGGCGGCCTGCTCGCGCTCGCCGGCACCGGCGACATGCGCGAGGTGCGCCGGCGCGCGGCGGACGGCGACGGCGAGGCGCGGCTGGCGCTGGACGTCTACTGCCGGCGCATCCGCAAGTACGTGGGCGCGTACTACGCGGTGCTGGGCCGGGTGGACGCGATCGTGTTCACCGGCGGCGTCGGCGAGAACGACGCGGCGACGCGGGCCACGTCGCTGGCCGGGCTGGAGAGGTTCGGCGTCGCGGTGGACCCGGCGCGCAACGAGGCCGCGGGCGGCGGCGAGCGGGCGATCTCGCCGCCCGGGGCGGAGGTCGCGGTCCTGGTCATCCCCACCGACGAGGAGTGGGAGATCGCCCGTCAGGCGCTGGAGCTGATCTGAGGGAGGTCAGGAGGTGGCGGCCGTGCGCCGCACGGCCGCCACGATGTCGCTGTTGGGCAGCCCTTTGAGCAGATACTCGCGGACGCCGACGCGGCGCATCTCGTCGACGGAGCGGGAGTCGCCGTAGGCGGAGAACGCCATCACCCTGGTGGCGGGCGACAGCCGGCGGATCTCCCTCGCCGCCCACGCCCCGCCGCCGGGCATCCGCACGTCGAGGATGGCGACCGCGGGCAGGTGGCGGACCGCCAGCCGCACCGCCTCCCGGGCGTCGGCGGCCACGGCGACCACGTCCAGGTCGGGCTCGGCCGTCAGCACCTCGGTGAGCACCTCGCGGATCAGCGGCTGGTCGTCGCCGATCAGGACGGTGAGCCGGTCCGGCGCGGCGCTCATGACCGCCTCGGCCGCACCGCGGGCACCCAGAACTCCACCGTGGACCCCTCGCCGGGACTGCTGTGGAGCTGCCACCAGCCGCCGGAGATCTCGGCTCGCTCGCGCATCTCGATCAGCCCGAAATGCCCCATCCGGGAGGAGCCGTCGCCCTGATCGGCGAAGCCGACGCCGTCGTCACCGACCTTGACGTGCACGCCCTGGTCGGCGGAGGCGAGCGAGACCCGCACGGAGGAGGCGTGGGCGTGCTTGCGCACGTTGGTGAGGGCCTCCTGGCAGATCCGGAACACGGTGATCGCGGTCTCCGGCGGCGGCTCCTCGTCGAGGTCGGGGACGAAGTCGTAGGTGAGGCCCGCGGTGGAGACGACCTGCTCCAGGTAGCCGGACAGGGTGTCGACCAGGCCGCCGCTGTCGAGGCCCGGCGGGTGCAGGAAGAAGGCGAGGTTGCGCAGGCGGCCGACGGCGGCGTTGACCGTGTCGTTGAGGCGCAGCACGGCTTCGGCGTGGTCGCCCGGCAGCTGGGAGGCCAGCAGTTGCAGGCGCATGCCGACGGCCACCATCGACTGGATGGTGTCGTCGTGCACGTCCCAGGCGATGCGCCGCCGCTCCTTCTCCTGGGCCTGCACCAGGTGGGCGAGGAGCCTGCCGCGCTCGTCGAGCGCGCGCTCGGCGTTGCGGCGCTCGCTCATGTCGCGGGTCACCTTGCCGAACCCGCGCAGCCGGCCCTCGCCGTCGCGCAGGGCCGTGATCACCACGTTGGCCCAGAACCGGGTGCCGTCCTTGCGCACCCGCCAGCCCTCGTCCTCGAACCTGCCTTCGGCGGCGGCGGTCTCCAGGCCGCGGGCGGGTCTGCCCGCCGCGATGTCCTCCGGCGGGTAGAAGATCGAGAAGTGACGGCCGGTGACCTCGTCGGCCGCGTAGCCCTTGATGCGCTGGGCGCCGGAGTTCCAGCTCATGACACGGCCGCCCGGATCCAGCATGAAGATCGCGTAGTCGCCGAGGCTCTGCAGGAGGAGCTGAAGGTCGACGTGCTCGTGCTCGGGCATAGTGCAGCTTCGCACGGCGGTGTCCCTCTGAGGGACCCGCACCCCCTCAATCGGCGGTGGTGACAGCGGTGAGAGGGGCCGCGAGCTCACACCAGACCACCTTCCCGCCCTCCTGGAGCGAGGTGCCCCAGGCGATGCTCAGTTCTTCGACGACGTGCAGCCCCCAGCCGTCGGACGGGCCGGGGCTCCGCGGCCTGGGCAACGCGTCGCTGGAGTCGCCGACCTCGACGCGGATGTGGCCGAGACCGCCGGCGATGCGCAGCACGGGTGCCCCGGCGCCGTGCACGAGGGCGTTGGTGACCATCTCGGAGACGACGAGCAGCACGTCCTCGAAGCGGCCTCGATAGCCCCACGTCATCAGGGTGTCACGGGCGACCTGCCGGGCGACGGAGATGCTGCCCATCTCCTCCGCGAGGTGGTGCTCCACCATGTGCGAGTCGAGTCCCGTGCCCATGGTCCTACTTTCGGCCACCCGAAGCCCGGCCGCGAGACGCAACCGCGCCGACCTTTCTGGTGCTGGTGCGGAACGGGACTGGTGCAGGTGCATCAGTCGAGCAGGCCCTCACGCCGGGCGATGGCCACCGCCTCCAGCTTGGACCGGGCCCCGAGCTTCTCCAGCACCCGCTGGATGTGGTTGCGGGCGGTGTTGCGGGCGATGCCGAGCCGCTCGCTCAGCTGGTCGGTGCTCACTCCCTCGGCGAGCAGGTGGAGCGTCTCACGCTCCCGCCCGGTCAGCGCGCCCCGGCCCGCCCGCCCGCGGCCGGCGAGCTGGTCGAGCACGGCGGGCAGCAGGCCCGGCCCGAACGCCACCCCGCCCGAGGCCACCTCGATCACCGCCGACTCGAGCTCGCGCAGCCCCGACGACTTCACCACCAGGCCCGCGCCACCGGCCTCCACCACGCGCACGGCGATCGCCGGCGTCGCCTCGGCGGTCAGAACCAGCACGCGGGCGCCGGGGGCGGCCTGCGAGATGCGGCCGATGGCCGTGATGCCGTCGCCGTCGGGCAGCCGCCGGTCGAGCACCACCACGTCGGGCAGGTGGGCGCGGGCGTCGGCCACGGCGGCGGCCACCGATCGGGACCTGGCCACCACCTTGATGCCGGGGTCGTGGTCGAGCGCCATCGCGATCGCCTCGGCCACCATGTCGTGGTCCTCCACGAGCAGAAGTCGCACGGGGGCGGGCGGGTGCGGCCCCTGCGAGGGTGACACGGCAGCTCCCCTTTTACCTGCTCCCGACGATTGTCTTCTCCGCACACTACCGTTCACCTGCTATGTCGGTTCCTCTCGGTGCCGACACTATGGGTGGAGATTGGTAATGTTCTCCCGTTGTTTTCGGATCAAGATGGATGGGATACAGCCGTGGAGGTCGAGCAGACGGCGCTGCCGGGGATAGGGCTGCGCCATGAGTTCACCACCCATTCAGGCCGAAGAATCGGGGTGATCTCGCACCGCACGGGGCGGCGTGATCTCGTCATCTACAGCAAGGACGACCCCGACCGGGCCTGCGAAGCAGTCAAGCTCAACGACGAGGAGGCCGACGCGCTCGTCGAGCTGCTCGGCGCCCCGCGCATCGTCGCGCGGCTCAACCAGGCGCACGCCGAGGTCGAGGGCCTGGTCAGCCTCCAGCTGCCGATCCCGGCCACCTCCCCGTACGTGAACAGGCCGATGGGCGACGCGCGCGTGCGGACCCGGACGAACGCGTCGATCGTCGCGATCGTCCGCAACGGGCAGGTCTACGCCAGCCCCGGCCCCGACTTCGTGCTCCTTCCCGGCGACATCGTGGTCGTGGTGGGCAGCGCGGACAGCACGGCCGAAGTCGGCGACATATTGGCTGAAGGCTAGGGCCGGGTGCATCACACAGCGATACTCTTCCTCGAATTCGGGGCCGTTCTCCTCGGCCTGGGCGTGCTCGGAGCGCTGGCGCTGCGCGCCGGCATCTCCGCCATCCCCCTCTATCTGATCGCCGGGCTCGCCTTCGGCACCGGCGGCGTCCTTCCTCTGGCCACCAGCGAGGAGTTCATCTCCATCGGCGCGGAGATCGGCGTCGTCCTCCTGCTGCTGACGCTCGGCCTGGAGTACAACGCCGACGAGCTGGTCTCCAGTCTCAAGGGCAACGCCCGCGCCGGCATCGTCGACCTCGTGCTCAACGCCGCGCCCGGCGCGATCCTGGCGCTGCTGCTCGGCTGGGGGCCGGTGGCCGCCCTGGCGATGGCCGGCGTCACGTACGCGACCTCCTCCGGCATCACCGCCAAGGTGCTGAGCGACCTGGGCTGGATCGGCAACCGCGAGACACCGACCGTGCTGTCGCTGCTGGTGTTCGAAGACCTCACGATGGCCGTCTACCTGCCGATCCTGACCGCCACCCTGGCCGGGCTCAGCCTGCTCAGCGGGGCGATCGCGGTGGGCATCGCGCTGGCCACGGTGACCGTGGTGCTGCTGATCGCGCTGCGGTTCGGCAAGTGGATCGAGGCGTTCGTCTCCAGCCCCAACAACGAGGTGCTGCTGCTGAAGGTCGTCGGCCTGGCGCTGCTGGTGGCCGGCATCGCCCAGCAGCTCCAGGTGTCGGCGGCGGTCGGCGCCTTCCTCGTCGGGATCGCCCTGTCCGGCCAGCTCGCGCACGACGCGCAGGCGCTGCTCGCGCCGCTGCGCGACCTGTTCGCGGCGGTGTTCTTCGTCTTCTTCGGCCTGCAGACCGACCCGACGAAGATCCTCCCGGTGGCGGCTATCGCCGCCGCGCTGGCGCTGGTCAGCATGCTCACCAAGCTGGCGACGGGCATGTACGCGGCCAGGCGGGCCGGCATCTCCAAAGCGGGTCAGGCCCGGGCGGGCATCGCCCTGGTGCCGCGCGGTGAGTTCAACATCGTCATCGCGGGTCTCGCGGTGGCGGCCGGCGCCCACCCCGACCTGGGTCCGCTGGCGGCCGCGTACGTCCTGATCCTGGCCGCCTTCGGCCCGCTCGCGGCCAAGCTCGTCCAGCCTCTCTTCGAAGCCATCGCCAAGCGCGCCTGACCGGCCGCGCGCTCTTCCGTTTCTGTCGGTGGGGTGTGGGAGGTTTGCCTCCGATCATCGAAGGAGGCGGCTGACGGTGGAGTTCACGGACAACGCCGGCGGCGACCGCGTGGTCGTCGCCGGCGAGCGGGTGGAGGCGGGCGCGCGATGACGACACGCGTGACGGCCGACACCACGATCGGCCCCGACGAGTGGGACGACCGCGACCTCGACGGCGAGACCTTCCGGCGGGTGCGGTTCGTCGACCTCGACATGATGGAGATGGCCGACGACGGCACGACCTTCGAGGAGTGCACGTTCAGCAACGTCCGCTTCAACGTGTCGGTCCACGCCGACGCCGCCTTCGTCGCGTGCACGTTCGGGAGCTGCTCGTTCTTCGACGCCACGTTCAACGGCTGCAAGCTGACGGGCAGCACGTTCTCGGGGTGCACCTACGGGCTGCTCAAGGTCGACGGCGGCGACTGGTCGTTCACCTCGCTGGCGGGCGCCGACCTGCGGGGCAGCACCTTCGACGGGGTCCGCCTGCGCGAGGCCGACCTGTCGGGGGCCAATCTGACGGGCGCCACCCTGCGCCGCTGCGACCTCAGCGGCGCCGCGCTGCGCCGGGCCGACCTGACCTCGTGCGATCTGCGCGGCAGCGACCTGAGCACGCTCGACCCGTCGGCGGTCACCCTGCGCGACGCGACCGTCGACCCCCACCAGGCCACGGTCATCGTCACCGCCCTGGGTCTCCAGGTCCTCCCCTGATCCGGTGTCAGGGGCGGCCGTCGAGGCGGTCGATCCGGGTGCCGAAGACCCCGCCGGCCTCGGCGATGAAGTCGGCGGGGAAGCCGCGGGTGAAGGGCGCCGCCCGGGCGAGGCGGTCCATGGCCTCCTCGGGGAGGGTGACGTCCGCCGCGGCGAGGTTGTCGGCGAGCTGGCCGGGGGTGCTCGCGCCGACGATGGGGTGCACCACGCGCGAGCGGGCCCGGGTCCAGGCGATCGCCACCTGCGACGGCGTGACGCCCAGGTCGTCGGCCACGTCCATGACGGCTCTGGCCGCCGCGTGCTCGCGTTCCGTCACCGCCCCGGGCTCGATCCTGGTGGGGGTCTCGGGAGCGGGGCCGGCGGTGTACTTGCCGGACAGCACGCCTTGGGCGAGCGTCGCCCAGGCGGCCACCGTCAGCCCCGACTCCTCCGCCATCGGCAGCAGCTCGCGCTCGACGTCGCGCCACAGCAGGCTGTAGGGCACCTGCAGGCCGGCGAACGGCGTCCATCCGCGCCACTCCGCCAGCGTGTTGGCCCGGCTCACCACCCACGCCGGCGCATCCGATATCCCGACATAGAGCACTTTGCCTGCCCGTACCACGTCGTCGAGGGCCCGCATCGTCTCCTCCAGCGGCGTGTGCCGGTCCCAGATGTGCACCCAGAGCAGGTCCACATAGTCGGTGCGCAACCGCCGCAGGCTCCGCTCCAGGGAGAGCACGAGGTTCTTGCGGTGGTTGCCCGCCGCGTTGAGGTCGCCGGCGTCGCGGGTCAGGGTGTACTTGGTCGCCACCACGAACCGGTCCCGCCGCCCTTCCAGCACCTCGCCGACCACGCTCTCAGACTCGCCGTAGGCGGAGGCCGTGTCGACGACGTTGCCGCCCGCGTCCTCGTACAGGTCCATCATCGCGCGCACCCCGGGCGTCACCGCCCGCCACGTCATGGCGCCGAGGAACAGCTCCGACACCCTCAACCCGGTACGCCCGAGCAACCGGTACCTCATGGCCGTCTTCCCTTCACTCGTCATTCCGTACGGGGTCCACCATGGCGGGGCCGCCGGCCGGGGAGGGAGACCGGGCGGAGACTGGCCCTGACAGGGCCACGATGCGCGGGCGCCGTCCCGCCTAGACTGCCCTGCGTGAGCGGGAACGAGCTGGCCGCCTACCTGCGCGGCCTCCGGGAAGCGGTCAGACCGGGCGACGTCGGCCTGCCGGAGGGGCCGCGGCGCCGCACCCCCGGGCTGCGCCGGGCCGAGCTGGCGACGCTGGCGGGCATCAGCGTCGAGTACCTGACCCGGCTGGAGCAGGGCCGCGACCGCAACCCGTCCGCCCAGGTGCTGGGGGCGCTCGCCGACGTGCTCGGGCTGAGCTTCGAGCAGCGGCTGCACCTGCGCCACCTGGCCAAGATGGCCGGCGGCGACGCGCTGCTCTGCTCCGCCGCCGCGTCCTCGCCCGCGCGCACGGTGCGGCCCACGCTCCGTGCGCTGCTCGACCGGCTGGAGCCGGCCCCGGCCGTCCTGCTCAACCGGCTGGACGACGTGCTGGCGCACACCGCCGGCTACGCCCTGATGGTGGCGGCGCTGGGCGTCCTCGACGACGACCGGCCCAACCTGGCCCGCTACGTGTTCACCGACCCCCGGGCGCGGGCCGCCTTCCCCGAGTGGGGCGCGGTGGCCGCCGGGCGGGCCACCGCCCTGCGGCTGGCGGCCGCCATGGGTGACGGGCGGGCCGGACACCTCGTCGAGGAGCTGACGATCACGGCCGGTGCGGTGTTCACCGAGCTGCTCCACGCCCCGCCGGCGCCGCCCGCGACCCCTTACCGCGAGCGGCTGGCCCATCCGGGCGCGGGCGAGCTCCGGCTGGTCGTGGAGTCCCTCGATTTGGCGGACGCCGACCAGCGGCTCGTCGTCTACCTCCCCGCCGACGAGACCACGGCCGCGGCCCTGGACCACCTGACCGGCCGCCAGCCCGGCGCCCTCCACGCGGTCACCGCCTGACCCAGGGCGCCGCGGGGAGTGCGCGCGTGGTCAGGCGGGCGGGGCCAGGTGTCCGGCCGTGCGCCGGAGGGACGGGAGGGCCGCCAGGACGGTGGCGGCGCGGGCCTGGCGGGCGGCGGGGGTGTCCGCGCCCAGGTCGGAGAGCAGTTCGAGGAGGGCGTCCTCGGGGGCCGGCCGACCAGCCGCGGCGAGCTTGAGCAGGCAGCGCGCGTAGGTGGCCGCCAGCCAGAAGACCGCCTCCCGGTGCAGGCCGGCGTCGACGAGGGCGCGGCTGCCGCCGACGGCGATCGGCCGGGCGGCGGCGGTGATGTCGGAGTCGAAGCGGTAGGCGGGGGCGTCCACCCGCGCGGCCGTGTCGAAGAGCCGCTCCAGCCCGTCCAGATGGCGCCGGACCCGGCCCGGGGTCATGGTGGCGCAGCCGAGCAGGTCGAGGAGGTGCTCGTGGTGGTCGGCGAGGCCGCGCCCGTCGAGCAGCTCGCGGGTGGCCGCGTACCGGCGGCGGACGGTCGGATTGCGCAGCCCGGCGACCAGCAGGACGTGCGCCGTCACCCCGGTGCCGAACAGCCACGCGTTCACCTGGCCGGGCAGCGGCCCCGGCGAGCCGGCGCCGGCCAGCCGGGCGCGGACCGTCTCCAGGGCGTGGTCACAGCGGGCCAGCACCCAGCGCCGCCCGGCGAACCGGCGGGACACCTCGCGGCCGAGGTCCCTCAGCCGCCCGGTGGGGTCGGCCAGCACGCCGGGCCGGTGGAAGGCGCCGGCCAGGTGGTAGTCGCGCAGCACGGCCTCGGCCGACTCCACCCGGGTGGCGGGCAGGAACGACACGTCCAGGAGCGCTCCCCCGTACCGGACCTTGCGCCCGTGCCCGGCGGGCTCGTCGAGCACCACCATCACGTCCACGTCGGAGTGCGGCGGCAGCGCGGAGCCGGGCGGCGCCCACAGCGCCGAGCCGGTCAGGAACGCGCCGCCGAAGCCGGGCAGGCGGGCGCCCTCGTCGCGCACCCACCGTCGGGCCGTGTCCACGGCTTCCCCCACGCGCACGCCCGCCATCGTACGGGAGGTACGGCGCTCGCACCTGAGGGTAGGTTCGCGGCGGGCGGTCATGGGCAGCGAGTTGACATGAACGTGGCGGATCCCGAGCTGGAACGCCTGGTGTGCCAGGAGCTCAGAGACGCCGGATTCGCCGTGGCGCCGTCCCGCAAGCCGAGCGACGGCGGGCTCAGCGTGTGGTGCGACCCGGAGCGCGGCGTGGTGGTGCGCTGGAGCGTCCCGTCCGGTGACCCCTCCCGTCACGACACCATCCGCACGGCCGTCCGGCTCGCGTTACGCACGATCCTCGGCGCGGCCGGGTTCGAGGTGGCGGAGGTGGCCGGGCGGGCGGAGCTGGTGGTCACCGCGGCGGGCCGCCCGCCGCGTGAGGACGGCGCGAAGCCCGGGCTCACGACGCCATGACGCCGCGTCCTCCGTGGCGGGGCCGGCCCGCCGATGGCTTCCTGCCACCGGGGCGGTCATACCAGCGTTAAGGTGACAGACATGCAGAAGATCGTGCAGGACATCGCCGACGAGCTGGTGGCGTCGGGCGCGGAGCGCGGGCTGCAGGTGGCCGTCTACCGGCGGGGAGAGCTGCTGGCGGACGTGGTGGCCGGGGTGGCGGACGCGGCGACCGGGCGGCCGTTCACGTCAAGCACCCCCGTGTACGCGACCTCGACCGGCAAGGGCGTCACCGCGGCCGTGGTGCACGTGCTGGCCGAGCGGAAGGTGTTCTCGTACGACACGCCGATCGCCGAGCTGTGGCCGGAGTTCGGCGCGCGCGGCAAGGAGCGGGCGACGATCCGCCACGCCCTCTCCCACCAGGCCGGCGTGCCCGGTGTGCCCGAGGCGACCACGCCGGAGGACCTGTGCGACTGGGACCTGATGTGCGCGGCGATCGCGGACGCCGAGCCGTGGTGGGAGCCGGGCACCCGGTGCGGCTACCACCCGCAGACCTTCGGCTACCTGCTGGGCGAGGTGGTGCGCAGGGCCACGGGCAAGCGGATCTCGCAGGTGCTGGAGGAGGAGGTCGCCGGGCCGCTCGGCGTCTCGGGCGAGCTGTTCTTCGCCGTGCCGGAGGCGGAGCTGGGCCGGCTGGCGCGGATCGAGGAGGTCGCCCCGCCGGTGACGCCGCCGCCGTCGCTGCGGAACGGGATCCCGTTCTTCCGGGTGGTCGGCGGCTACACGGCGGCGCCGATGGCGGCCATGCCGGACGCCGGGTTCAGCAACCGGCGCGACGTGCTCACGGCCGAGATCCCGGCCGGCGGCACGATGACCGCCCGTGCGGTGGCGCGCGTCTACGACGCGCTGCTGACGGGCGAGCTGGTGCCGCCGGCGCGGCTGCGCGAGCTGTCGGCGCCCGCGGTGCGCGGCCTCGACGAGGTCACCGGCGTCGAGGCCGCGTGGGGGCTGGGCTACGCGATCGGGCTCACCCCAGGGCTGGCCGCGCCCACCGTGTTCGGGATGCCGGGCAGCGGCGGCACGGTGGCCTTCGCCGACACCCGGACCGGGCTGGCCGTCGGGATCCTGAAGAACCGCATCGGCGACTTCGCCACCGTGGACCGGATCGGCTCGGCGGTGCTCAGCGCAGCACCCTGACGTACCCGTCGCCGATCGGCTCGGTGTCGCCGAACACGTGCAGGTCCTCGCGGAACACGTCCAGGTAGGCCGCCTTGTCGTGGAACGTCCCTGACAGCGCGTCACCGTAGTCGATCAGCTCGCCGTGCGCGTGCCTGCGCGGCTCGTACCCGGTCTCCAGCCCCTTCTCCAGCAGCGCCGGGTCTCCCTCGGCGGCGCAGATGATCCCGGCGAGGATCTCGGCGTCGTGCATGGTGTAGCTCATGCCCATGCCGGTCATCGGGTGGCAGGCGAACGCGGCCGAGCCGAGCAGGGCGGCGTTGCCCTTGTGGTACACCGGCACCCGCATCGCCGCCACGGGGATCTTCTGCCAGTGCGCGGGGCCGAGGACGTCGTAGGCGTCGTCGTTCTCGGTGACGAACTCCTTGAGCGCGTCCACGAGCAGGCCGTGCCCGAACACCTCGTCGTCGTCTTCCAGCGGCAGGCCGACGAACACCCGGGCCTGCTCCTCGTTGACCGGATACAGGTAGCTGAACCAGCCCTCGGAGTTGAAGTAGAGCCGGTTGAGCCGGGCGACGCTGGCGGTCAGCGGCACGGTGGCCACCCGCAGCATGTGCGGGTAGGAGGTGGTCTCCTTGGTGATGCCGAGCTCCTGGCGCACCATCGAGCGGGTGCCGTCGGCGGCGATGACCACCCCGGGCCGCAGCTCGCGGCCGTCGGCCAGGACCAGCCGGGCCACCCGGTCGCCGTCGCGCTCCAGGCTCTCGATCCGCGAGTCGAACCAGAACTCGACGCCCTCCATCGCGCAGGACGAGTAGATGACCTCGACCAGCTCGCGGTAGGGGCGGATGAGGAAGCCGTCGGGGTAACGGCATTCCTGGATCGGCTCGCCGTCGTGGTAGTAGCGGACGATGTCGCGTTTGAGCGAGTGCCGTTCCACCAGGCTCCCCAGCCCGTGCCGGGCCAGGACCGCCATGCCGGGGCGTTTGACGAAGTCGGCGCCGGCGGCCGGGATGGCCGTGCCCTGCTCCACGACGACGACGCTCCGGCCGCTGCGGCCCAGTAACAGGGCCAGGAAGCAGCCGCCGAGACCGGCGCCGACGATCGCTACGTCGCAGGATGTCGTCATTGCCATGATGAGAGCCCTTCTGGTGTTCTTGCGAGACGCGTGCCCCCGTGCACGCGGGGTTGCGAGCCGGGCCTCATGGCGTGGGCCTGGCCCCGCCCCAGCTGGGGCGGTACCGCCGGGACCGCGGCGTGGCCGGGGTCGGCGGCGGGCTGCGGGGGCAGCAGCGCGTCGGCTTCGGCGGCGACCGTGGCCAGCTGCATGCGCAGCTCCAGCAGCATCTTGCGGGGCACCAGGACCATGACCTCGCCGGTGGCGTGCGGCATCCGCAGCATCTTGATCAGGGCGAGCGTGCCGACCAGCACGGAGACGGCCACGCACACCGCCAGCGCGCTGGCCAGACCGCCCATGGGGCCCACCATGAAGGGATGGCCGATGACGACCGACACGGTGGCCACGCCGACGGCGCCGCCGACCATGCGGGACATGACGGCCGCGCCCACCGCGGAGGCGTACTGGTGCGGCTGGGCGGCCAGGGTGGTGGCCATGGAGGTGCCGGGCGCGAGCGCCCCCACCCCGACGCCCACGCCGACGCTCGCCGCGAGCCCCCACAGCGTGGGACCGCTCTGCGCCAGCGCCACGACACAGGAGCCGCCGCACGCGGTGGCGCCGACGTAGATGAGCCCGTACGGGCCCAGCTTGCGCACGACCTTGCCGCCCAGCCACGCGGTCACCGCCACGGCGACGGAGGTGGGCGTCAGCCACAGCGCGACCTCCAGCATGGGGAAGCCCAGGTGCAGGAGGTAGAGCGGCTGCAGCGCGAGCAGGCCGTACGACAGCACGCCGAATCCCCAGGTCGCGAGCCAGCCCCAGGCGAAGCCGGGCCGCCGCCAGAGCGTCAGGTCGACGGCGGGCACCCGGTGCCGGCGGGACCGCAGGAGCGACAGGACCAGCAGGACGAGCGCGCCGGCGGCCAGGTAGGCGCACACCACGCCCCACGAGGTCGCCTTGGAGATGGCCAGGACGATGGCCCCGATCGAGGCGGCCAGCAGGACCGCGCCGAGCATGTCGGGCCGCGTCCGGGCGCCGCTCCGGCCGGCGGGCAGGCCGGGCGGCAGCCAGGTGGCGGCGAGCAGCAGGAGCATGCCGACCACGACGACCGGCGCGAACAGCGCGCGCCAGCCGAACCCTTCCGCCAGCCAGCCGCCGCCCGCCTGCATGAGCAGGCAGCCGACGCCGGACGCGGAGCTCCACAGCGCGATGGCGCCGCGCCGCTGGTGCTCGGGCAGCTCGCCGAGGAGCACGGCGAGGCTGGCCGGGATCATGGCGGCGGCGCCGACCCCCTGCACGGCCCTGGCCGCGAGGACCATCGGCCAGTCGGGCACGGTGAGCGTGGCGAGCCCGCCGAGGACGAACACCACGAGCCCGATGATCAGCACGCGGCGGCGGCCGAACAGGTCGGCCCAGCGTCCCGCGGTGGCCAGCAGGGCCGCGATCGGCACGAACGCGGCGCTGGTCAGCCAGAGCAGGTCGTTCAGCGGCAGGGCGTTCCCGGCGTCGCCGTGCTGCATCAGGCCGACGGCGAGCGTGGTGGCCGTGGTGTCGGCCATGACGGTGAACATGACGCCGGCGCCTACCAGCCGCAGCAGCGTGCCGCGCCCGCGTGCGGGCTTTCGCGTGACCGGGTATGAGCCCGTCTCGACGACTGGCGACTGACGCAACGTGGCCACCTCCATGAGAGCCCGGATGTCGTTCCCGCCGCCCGGCGCGCCGGGCGGCGGTCGTGCCTTCCCGTCCCCGCCGCCGTCAGGCGCTGTAGCGTCCCGGCGACACCAGTCCGTACGGGTCCAGCGCGCCCTTGAGCCGGTAGAGCATGGACAGGGTCGCCGTCGAGGACTGGGCGTAGACGTCGGCGGCGGCGTTGTCGATGTCGGAGCGGTAGATGGGGCAGCCGTAGCCGCGCAGCAGGCCGTTGGCGTCCTGGCGCAGGCGGTGGGCGCGGGCCGGCGCGTCCGCCACGCCCCGGTCGAAGAAGATCTGGATGACGCCGTTGGCGAGGTTCCTGCTGACCATGTTCCACTCCATCATCGCCGCGGTGCCGTTGCACTCGACGGCCGCGCGGAGCACGGTCAGGAGGTTCTCGGTGGAGATCTCGTCCATCGGGAGCTTGGGCAGCAGCACGAGGAAGCCGATCTGGCCGGCGTCGACGTCGTCGCAGGAGGTGACGCCGAGCGCGTTGTGCACGCTCAGGCAGTTGGGGATGCCCTGGGCCATGAGCGCCCGCGGGTAGAGGGGGTCGTCGGGGCTCACCGCCGCGGCGTCCAGGACGCGGAGCCCTTCGGCGCCCTCGACCTCCAGCAGGTGCTTGCGCAGCAGGTCCTCGGCCAGGCGGACGGTCTCGCCGCTGCCGAGCAGCGGGCCGACGATGGTGAGCAGTTCGGGGTCCACCCCGTCCGGGAGCATCCAGCCGCCCCGGCTGGGCGTCAGCGACAGCTCGCGCACCCGCAGCAGCCCGTCGGCGGGGTTGCCGTTGCGCAGGAACGAACCCACCGCGCCCACGGCCCGGCCGGCCTGGTCGCGCGGGATGCGGGCGTGCACCAGCCCGATGGCCTGCGGGCGGGGCACCAGCGCGATGACGCCCGCGGTGATGATGCCGAGGTTGTGCTGGACGAAGGCGCCGGTCAGGTCGGGACCGGCGACGGCGCCGCGGTAGCGGCCCCAGTGGTCCAGCCCGCCGGTGCTGACGAGGCTGCCGTCGGCGAGCACGGCCTCGAGCCCGGCGAGGTCGTGCACGCGGGAGCGGATCGAGCCGTCGCCGCGCTCCAGCGCGTTGCCGACCACGGAGGTGTCGGCGCACGAGGAGGTGACGTTGAGCATCCAGTCGGTGTCGCGCAGCTCCTCGGCGAGCTGGCGCTGGGTCACTCCGGGCTCGATGACGGCGAAGCCGTTCTCCAGGTCGAGGCTGCGGATGCGGTTCATGGCGCTGAGGTCGACGACCACGTTCTCGTCCTTGGCCGGCACGCCGGAGCCCATGCCCCAGTTGCGCCCGGTGCTCAGCGGATATAGACGACGCCCCTCGACGGCTGCCCGCCGCACCACGGCGCGTACCTCGTCGACGTTCTGGGGCCGCGCGACGCCCGCGATCATCCGCGCGCGGTGTGCTCCGACGTCGCGTACTGCTGACGCCAGTCGCGTGTGACCTTGCATGACACTCCTTGGTGAGCCGAGACATTCCCCGCGGGTCGCCGGCCGCTTCGCCGGGTCTCCCCCCTCATTGGTTCGCGATCAGGCGGTGCGCTTGAGCAGGTCGTCGATGGAGCCGATGGCCCTGTTCGATATCTCCCGGATCTGCCACAGCCGCTCGGTGACCTGGGTGTCAGGCTCGATCGGCTCGGGTGCGGCGATCTCTTCCAGGTGGTCGTAGACGGCCAGACGCGGCTTGGGCGGCTGCCGGTCTCCGTCGTAGGGGTGGCGGTAATCGGGGTGGACGTGCATGGCGGGGCTCCTACCGAACGGGTTCTGGGTCGCGGTCGGCCGTGACGTCGGTGCGGCGCCGTCGGGGGTAACGCTCATCTCGCTGGTCACCTCCCCTTTCAGGACATCCGCGAAGTGCTCTGTAAACCCTGAACTACTTGTTCACGCCCTGATCCTGCCATTTACCGTCAAGCTGTCAACTGCTACTTAACGAATGCGTTGGAATGCCCTCGTGGGTCACAGGGCGGCTCGCAGGAACCTCCAGGCGCGCCGGTCAGCCGGCGTGGAAGACCGCGCGAAACCGTTCCGGTAGTGCTCGGAAAGGGGATCTCGGCCGCGGAAGGGGGCCACGGGCGAGCCGTCCGCCATGTAACCCGAAGGTCAGGCGCGGCTACCCTGCGGGAGGGTAAGAGAGCAACCACGGAGTAACGGGTCGTGACAGCCCGCAAGCGGGATCAGGCCCGCCCGAATTCGGGGGTTTCGTTGCGCTATGTGAGTTCTTTCATCATCTGAAAGCGAGGGCGCGACCGTGCGCCCTCGCCTGAAAACCGCGCGAAAGAGGGCGTCAGCGCCCGCGTCGGTCGTCGCGCTCGTCGCGCTCGTCGATCGTCGCGCCGTCCCGGTCGACCTCGAAGCGCTCCTTGCGGACCTCCCCCTGCACCGTCTCGTCCTTGCGGACTCTCTCCTTGTGCAGGCGCACGCGCTCGACGGGCCGGGTCTCCTTGCCGACGACCGGGCGCTCCTCGTACAGGGTGATGGACTCCTCGTCCTCCTCCAGCTCGCGCCCCTCCAAGGGCTGGCCGCCGGAGATCGGCTCGCGCTCGATCACGACCTCGTCGTGCTCCAGCGGGATGCTCTCCTGGACGTTCTCGCTGTCCACGTACTTGCGCAGCCGGACGTGGCCGGCCTCCCTCGTCTCCTTGCCGACGTGCATCGTCTCCTCGGAGCGGGTCATGTCGACATCCCGCTCGGTCCCCCGCGCGCCGCGCCGCTCGGGCGCGGGCCCGGTGACCTTTCCGGTCATCCCGGCGGTCGTTCCGGACGTTCCGGTCGTTCCGGTGGTCGTTCCGGTCGTGCCCTCGGGCTTGCGCTGGCTGGGGATGGTGGACGGCTGCATGCCGTAGTAGCGGTAGAGCCCGGCCTCCTCCTCCAGGGTCAGGTGTTCGTCCACGTCGATGCTGGGCGCGCCCTTGATGATCTCCTTGACGAACGGGACGCGCAGTTCGTTCCCGGACCGGCGCGAACCGGTCAGCGGCACGAAGTTCTGCTTCATGCCGAACATCCCGGTGCGCACCGTGACCCACTCCGGGTCCCCCGTGCGGTCGCTGAGGTAGACCTGGCCGACCCTGCCGACCCGCTGACCATCGGAGTCGATGACATCGCAGTCGAAAAGGCTCCGGATCTCTGTCTGCATAGCCACGACGATTCCCCCGAATTGTTCGTTCTGACGGCCGCTTCGCCGGACCGACAGGTGGCTCAAGACGGGCAAATACCCCCATACCTGCACAAACGCACGCTCATCCGGGATGTTTTGCGTAATTCGGGGTTGACGCCTCAGGAGTTCTCCGGGGCCGGGGCGCCGCTGTCCGGCGCCGGCGCCTCCCCGCCGGGGATCTTGCCGATCTCGTCGAGATGCATCTCCAGCGCCGGGAGCGCCTTCTCCGCCAGCTGCTTCACCTGGGGCGACGTGCCGCTCTGGATCTCGGTCTGCGTGGCGGTGATGGCCTTCTCGTGCGCCTTGCGCATGGCGATCAGGAACTCCTGGTTGAAGTCGGCGCGCGAGGCGTCGCGGAGCCCGGCGATGACCTTCTTCTGCTCGCCCGAGGTGTTCTTGGGCAGGCTGACGCCGAGCTGCTCGGCGGTCTTCACGACCTCCTGATCGAGCTTGGTGTGGTCCTCGACCAGCATCGTGCCCAGCCTCTGGACCGCCTCGGAGGTGCTCTTGTGCTGGGCCAGGTCCCCCGCCTGGATCTCGGCCATGTTGCCCTGATGGATCTCCCGGAGCCAGATCCGGTCCTGGTCGGAGGGCTGAGCGGGAGAGGCCGTCCCCGGCGAGGCCGCGGTGGGCGAGGCGGGCGTGGCGAGCCCCGCGGACGTGCTGGGGCCGCTGTTGCAGCCGGTGACGGCCGTCACGGCGGCCAGGAGCAGGGCGAGGTACGGGCGCGGAACGGACATGCTGAATCCCCCGACGATCTGTGATGGTGCGTTGACGGAGAGTCATCCAAGCGCGCCCGACGGGCCCGGCCCGCCACGCCACGCCGGTTCGCCGGTAAAAGTCCCGGCCACAAAGGTTAGGACCCGGACAGACCGGGGAATGGCAGGCGACTCATGTACGTCGAATCCGAGGAGGAGCCGTAGTGCTCACCCTGACAGCTAATGCAGCCCAGGCGATCCGCAATCTCACGGCGGGCGCGCCCGAGCCGGCGCAGGGCGGCATCCGCATCGCCTCCAGCGATGACGACGCCAGCTCGCTGACCCTGTCCCTGGCCACGGCTCCCGAGCCGGCTGACGCGGTCGTGGAGTCGGAGGGCGCCCGCGTCTACCTCGACCCGGTGGCCGCGACGGTGCTGGACGACAAGTCACTCGACGCCGGCGCCGACGACCAGGGGGCGGTGTCCTTCCTGGTGACCGAGCGCGCCGGCTGACACCGCAGCTCGGCACGCCGCCGGGTCCGGCACGATCCACGTGCCGGATCGGCGGCGTGCCAGGCGGGCGTCAGGCGAACAGCGCGGCCAGGTGGCGGCGCTGCTCCTCGCGCTGGTAGCCGCTCCCGCCCTCGTGGCCGTTCCACGGCCACACCGTGATCTCCTTCGGCCCCTGCCAGTGGTTGTAGGCGGCGAAGACCGTCGACGGCGGGCAGACGAAGTCCATCAGCGCCACCGAATACAGCGCCGGCACCGTGCCACGAGCCGCGAAGTTGACCCCGTCGAAGTACGAGAGCGTCCGGAACACCTGGTCGGCGGCCTCGCGCCGGGTGGCGAGGAACCGGACCAGTTCCTGGTACGGGTCGCGGTCGGTGATCTCGACGGCCCGGCGGAAGTGCGTCAGGAACGGCACGTCCACGAGCGCCGCCGCCACCGACGGGTGCAGCGCGGCGGTGGCCTGCGCGATGCCGCCGCCCTGGCTGCCGCCTGACACCACGATCCGGCCCGCGTCCACGGACGGGTGGGCCGCCGCCGCGTCGACGGCCCTGACCGCGTCGGCGAACACCCGGCGGTAGTAGTAGTCGTCCGGGTCCATGATCCCGCGGGTCATCATGCCGGGAGCCTGCGGGCCCGCCGCGCCGTGCGGGTCGCCGGTGGCGCCGGGCGACTGCACGCTGGCGCCGCCGTGGCCGCGGGTCTCCATCACGAACACCGCGTACCCGGCCGCCGGCCACATCAGGTGGTCGTGCGGGAAGCCGCGCCCGCCGCTGTAGCCGATGTAGTGCATCACGCACGGCAGCGGGGCCCCGGCGCCGCGCGGGATGAGGAACCAGCCGTTGATCCGGTGCCCGCCCCACCCGGCGAAGGAGACGTCGAACGCGTCCACGTGGGCGAACGGCAGCTCGTACGGGGTGAACTCCGCGTCCAGCGCGAACTCGCGGGCCTCGGCGAGCGTGCGGGCCCAGAACGCGTCGAAGTCGGCGGGTTCGTCACGGTCGGGGCGGTAGTCGCGGAGTCGCTCAAGCGGCAGATCGAACAGGGGCACAGATACTCCAACCTTTCGGGATGGAGACATTTCATCGCATTCACGCACATCAGCGCCACAGCGTGCACGATCATCAGGAATCCGGGTAGCTGACCCCCGTGAACGTGCACCTGTTCCAGACTTCCCGCCCCCACCTGGCGCCGGGCATGATCCTCGACGCCCCTCTGGACTACGACGACTTCATCCTGGGGTTCGGCGACGAGACCGAGGCGCGGGCCGAGCTCTTCTTCATCGGCGGCCGCCCGTTGCTGGTCGTCGGGGGTTACATGACCATGGACGGCACCGTCGTCGACGAGCGCATGTGGACCGTCAGCGAGGTGATCGTGAGCGGCGACCGGCGCATCCTGCGCCTGGGGCACCCGCTGGAGTGACCGGCGTCAGGGGTGGTACGGCCGGACGCGCGGCCACCACCCGGGCACGGCGCGGCGGTATCGCTCGTAGTCGGCGCCGAACCTGCCGAGCAGGCGCGGCTCCTCGTACCAGTGCGCGAAAGCGCCCATCGCCGCCCCGGCCACCGCCGCGTACACCAGCAGCCCGGCGTCGCCGAACAGCAGCGCCTGCCCCAGGATCGCCGCCAGGACGCCCACGTACATCGGGTTGCGCACGTGGCGGTAGAGGCCGCCGACGACCAGCCGCCCGGGCGCCGCGATCGGGGCCGGCGTGCCGGAGCCCTCGGCGACGAACCGGACGAACGCGTCCACGACGACGGCCGCCCCGGCCAGGAGCAGCAGCACGCCCGCCACCCTGAGGGGGATCATCCATGCGCCGGGCAGGGGCGAGCGCGGCTCCCAGCCGGAGACCCACCAGGGGCCCAGGCCCGCGACGACGCCCGGGGCGGCGAGGAAGAAGATCGCACTGCCGATCGCGGCTGATGTCCTGCGCATGGCCCACCCCTTATTTCATCACATGATGACTTCTTCGGATCGGCCCGTCAACCCCGGGGAACGCGAAATGCCGCACCCGTCGAAACGGGTGCGGCATTTCGTCCGCACGATGAATCACCGAAGGGAATCCGCCTGCCGGACTTTCGCCACGGCCTGCGGCCGGGCCGGAAAACGAGCGGCGGGTTCATTCCCCTCCGCTACGGGCGACGAGCCCCAGCGGCTTTTTCAGGCGGTCTTCTTCTTCTGGTCGGTGCGCCACCACGGCTCGCTGCCGTTCTCGACGAACGGCCACACCCACCACTTGTTGTTGTGGTGGTGCTTCTTGGCGTAGTAGCCGTGACCCCACTTCTCCTTGTGAGGAGCCTTGTACTTGCCCCAGTCGCCGCGGGCGTGGTCACCGTTGTACGTGTCCCACTCGGCGCGGTCGCCGTCGCCGTACTTCTCCCACTCGCCGCGGTCGCCGTTGTACTTCTGCCACTCGCCGTGGTCGCCCTTGTACTTGCCCCAGTCACCGTGGTCCTGGATGCCGTTGTACGTGTCCCGCTCGCCGCGGTTCCGGTCGCCGTTGTACTTGTCCCACTCGGCGCGGTCGCCCTTGTACTTGTCCCACTCGCCGCGGTCCTCGTTGTACTGCTTCCAGTCACCGCGGTCCTGGTAGCCCTTGCGCCCGTCCCACTCGCCGCGCTCGTCGTCGCCCTTGCGCTTGCCCCAGTCGCCGTCGCGGTCCTTGTGCTTGAACCCGTCGTCGTGGTGGCGGCCCTTGTGCTCGAACTCGTCGTCGTCGACGTCATCGTCGAGGTCGCGGTGGTGGTGGTGACCCTTGTTCTTGAAGAACCAGTTGCCGTCGTGGTGGCGGTGCCCGCAGTTGTGGCAGCCGCGACGGTGCCCGCAGCTGTGGCACCTGTAGCGGTGCCCGCACTTGCGGTGCTTGCAGAGAATCGGCTTCTCGTGCACGACGACGGCGGTACCGGCCACCTGGCCGGTACCGGCGACGGCCTGTGCCGCGGGGAGGAGCGTCGCTCCGGCGGCGGCCGCCGCCAGCGCGAGACCGGCGACCCGCCTGCCGGAGCGGATACGGCTTGCAATGTTCATGGGCGATGGTTTCCGTTCATGGTTCATCGATCTGGAAGCGGGCTCTGAAACGCCTCGCGACAGCCGCGAACATACCCTTGCCGCGAAGCAGGACTATCTCGCCACTCAGCAATACCGGTTCAAAAAAACGCCATTCTAGGGAACCAAAAAGAAGGCGGCCCAAAATGTCCGAATTTGTCCTGGCCTGCTCTTTACAGAATGAGACCCTCCGGCGGGATCACCATTTCCTAACAAGGGATACGTTAACTCCGTGATCAACGCCTGCCGCATTCTCGCGCTCGTCCTGTGCCTCGCTCTCCCGACGGCCGCCCCTTTCATCTCCCCGGCGGCGGCCGACGACGGCTGGGGCGAGGACGAGGAGATCGACCTGCGGCCCGGAGACCGCGGCGAGGACGTCAGGTGGCTCCAGCAGCGGCTGCGCCAGATGGGCTACCTGTTCACCAAGGCGACCGGCAGCTACGACAAGGACACCCGCTTCGCGGTGTGGGCGTTCAGGAAGAGCCAGGGCATGCAGGCCGCGAACATCGTCGACACCGACGTGTGGCGGAGGCTGACCCGGCCCAGGAAGGTTCGCCCGCTGGTGAAGACCGGGTCGGCCAACCGGGTCGAGATCGACCTGCGCCGCCAGCTCCTGACCGTCTACCGCCGCGGCCGGCCGGTGCTCATCTCGCACACCTCGACGGGCGCCGGGGTGCGGTTCTGCCAGGGCGGCCGCTGCCGCGTCGCCGTCACCCCGATCGGCGACTTCCGCGTCTACAAGCGCGCGCCCGGCTGGACGACGGGCCCGCTGGGCTCGATGTACAACTCGCTGTACTTCGTGGGCGGGGTGGCGATCCACGGCGGCCGGAAGGTGCCGTCGTGGCCCGGCTCCCACGGCTGTGTGCGCCTCCCCATGTCGATAGCCGACCGTCTCTACCGGATGGTGACCATCGGGGAGCCGGTGTACGTCAGGCAGGGCCACAAGCTGAAGGGCTAGGCCGCCGCGCCGAAAATCCGTCGAGGGGCGCGGGACCGGCGATTACCGTGTGCCGGATGGACACGGAACGCCTCATCCTGCGCCCCTTCACGATGGACGACGCCGGCGAGCTCGTCCGCCTGCACAACGACCGCGACGTCATGCGTTTCCTCAACGGCGGCAGGCCGACGCCGCGCGAGACGATCGTGCGCGAGACGCTCCCCCGGTTCATGGCGTCGGGGTTCTTCGCCGCCGAGGAGCGGCGCACCGGCGCCTTCATCGGCTGGTTCCACCTGCGGCCGGGCGGCGAGGGCGAGCTGGAGCTGGGTTACCGGCTGCGCCGGGAGTCCTGGGGACGCGGGTACGCGACCGAGGGGTCGCTGCGGCTGATCGAGCGGGCGTTCGCCGAGCTGGGCGCGCGCCGCGTCTACGCCCAGACGATGGCGGTGAACCTGGGTTCGCGCCGGGTCATGGAGAAGTGCGGGCTGCGGCACGTACGCACCTTCTGGGAGGACTGGGAGGACCCGATCGACGGCGCGGAGCAGGGCGAGGTCGAGTACGAGCTGCTCCGGGAGGAGTGGGAGGCGCGACACCACCTGGTGCACTGGTCTGACCAGTGACTAAGGTGCTGCCATGAAGGCATACGAGGGGTTGTTCCGCCTGGACGGGCGGCGTGCGGTGGTCATCGGGTCGGGCAGCGGCATCGGCAGGGAGGCGGCGCTGGCGCTGGCCGCGCACGGCGCGACGGTGGTGTGCGCGGACCGCGACCTGCCCTCCGCCGAGGAGACGGCGTCCCGCTGCGGCGGCACGTCCCTGGCGCTCGACGTGCTGGACGGCGCGGCCGTGCACGCCGCGGGCGCCGAGCTTGAGGCGGACGTGGTGGTGTTCACCGCGGCCACCAACGTGCGCAAGCGGCTGCTGGACTACACGGCCGAGGAGTTCCAGCGGGTCGTCGACCTCAACCTGAAGGCCTCGTTCGAGGTGGTCCGCGCGTTCGGCGCGGGCATGGTGGCGCGCGGCCGCGGGTCCATCATCGGCTTCGCCTCCATCCGCGCCGCCGTCACCGAGCCCGGCCAGGGCGTCTACTCGGCCACCAAGGCCGGGCTGGTGCAGTTGCTGCGCACCGCGGCGGCCGAGTTCGGGCCGCACGGGGTGCGGGTGAACGCGATCGCGCCCGGCGTGGTGGAGACGCCGCTCACCAAGCAGATCAAGGACGACCCCGGCTGGTACGGGGCGTACGCGGCCAAGAGCGCGCTGGGCCGCTGGGCCACCGCCGGGGAGCTGGCGGGCGCGGTCGTCTACCTGGCCGGCGACGCCGCCAGCTTCGTCACCGGCTCGGTGCTGTACGTCGACGGAGGCTGGACGGCGGTGGACGGCCGCTTCGACCCGCCCAACTGACGGCGGACCAGGAGCCACCCGTCCCCGCCGGACGCCTGTCATCCGTCCTCAGGGGCGGATGATGGCCATCCGGGTCACGGTGAGCTCCTCGATCGCGAACCGGGGGCCCTCCCGGCCGACGCCGGAGTCCTTGACGCCCCCGTACGGCATGTTGTCGGCGCGGAAGCCCGGCACCTCGTTGACCACCACTCCCCCGGCCTCGATCCGCTCGATCGCGGCGAAGGCGGTGGCCAGCGAGCGGGTGAACACCGAGGCGTGCAGCCCGTACCGGGAGGCGTTGACCGCGGCGAAGGCGGCCTCCAGGTCGGGCACCGGGCGCACGCACACGACGGGGCCGAAGATCTCCTCGTCCCAGGCGGCGGCCCCGTCGGGCACGCCGGCCAGCAGCGTGGGCGCGATGGCGCGGCCGTCGCGCACGCCGCCCGTCACCACCTCGGCCCCGGAGGAGGCGACCCAGTCGAGCACCCGGTCGGAGGCGGCCGGGTCGATGAGCGGCGCCACCCGGGTCTCGGGCAGCCGCGGGTCGCCCACCACCACGTCCTTCATCCGTGCGGCCAGCAGCTCCCGGAACCGCGCCGCCACCGGCTCCTCGACGAGCACCCGCTGCACCGAGATGCACGCCTGGCCGGAGGCGTAGTAGCCGCCGCGCACCACCGCGTCGGCGGCGGCCTCCAGGTCGGCGTCGGCGGCCACCACGAGGGCGGCGTTCGAGCCGAGTTCGAGCAGCACCTTCGTGGGGGCGGCGTTGCGGGCGATGGCGTGCCCGGCCGCGGCCGAGCCGGTGAACGAGACGGCGCCGATCCGCCGGTCCTCGACCAGCGTCCGGCCCACCTCGACGTCGCCGGTGACGAGCTGCACCGCCGCCGGCGGCAGCGCGCCGGACTCGCGCAGCAGGTGCACCAGCCAGAGCGTGGCCAGCGGCGTCGCCGGGGCGGGCTTGACGATCACCGGGCACCCGGCGGCCACCGCGGGCGCGATCTTGTGGGCGGCCAGCAGCAGCGGGTAGTTGAACCCGGTGATGCCGACCACCACCCCGATCGGCCGCCGCGTCCAGAACCCGATCAGGCCCTCCCCCGCGGGCAGCAGGTCCAGCGGCACGGTCTCGCCGTGCAGCCTGGCCACCTCCTCGGCGGCCGTGACCAGCGTGACCAGGGTGCGCGCCACCTCGACCCGGCAGTCGACGAGCGGCTTGCCGGTCTCCAGCACGAGCAGCCGCTCGACCTCCTCGCGCCGCTCGGCCAGCGCGTCGTGCGCGGCCATGAGGGCGCGGCGGCGGGCGTGCGACGGCAGCGCCGCCATCGCGGGCGCGACCGCGAGCGCTTCCTCGACCGCCCGCGCGGCCAGCTTCGCGTCCCCGACGGGGGCGGGCATCACCACCGAGCCGTCGTACGGGAAGATCACGTCGGCTTCGGCGGCCGGTTCGACCCATCCGTCGCCGATGGGCAGCCCGGACGGCCACGCATCCTGATATTTCACGCTTTGATCCCCCTTGGTGTGCTTCATGACGTACGCATCGCGCTCGGGAACACGTCGAGATAGGCCGGCGCGCCCTCCCTGCCGGTGGCGGCCAGCACGGCGTGCGCCACGGCCCGGCTGAACACGTCGGCCCCGGCGGCGAGCAGGTCGTGCAGCTCGGCCCCCGGCGGCTCGTCCTCCCCGGCCCGCTCCCCGAACACCCGCTGCTCGCCGCCCGGCGCGGGCAGGGCGCAGGTGGCGACGGCGAAGATCGTGTCGCCGTCGACCATGGTGTGCGCGGGGCGGATGGCGCGGGCCAGGCCGTCGTGCGCGACCGCGGCCAGCTTGGCGCACTGCGCCTTGGTGAGCGTCAGGTCGGTGGCGACGACGCCGATCGTGGTGTTCAGCGAGGTCACCCCGGACGGCCGCCACGCGGCGGTCTCCTCGGCGCTCGGCTCCCGCAGGTGGTCGAACTCGCCGGGCAGCCCGTACCTGGCCCCGGCCAGGGCGCCGCTTCCTGGATCGAGCACCGACCCGGCGGCGTTCACCACAGCCAGCGCGGCGACGGTGGCCCCGGAGGGCAGGATCACGCTCGCGGTCCCCACCCCGCCGGCCAGCCCTCCGGCCACCGCACCCGCGCCCGCGCCGACGGACCCGCTCACATGCCCCGCCGCGCTCACCCCGCACGCCCCTCCAGACGCGGCGCCCGCCTCGCCATCGGCGGCCGAGGCCGAGGTGAAGGAGCCCCGCGCGGACACAGCAGCGCCGCCTGACGCGACGTACGGACCACCGGCGGGGCCGACAGGCGCGACACCGCTCGTCCTGGCCGGCTCGACGTCGGCGGCCGAGGAGGCCCGCGCGGAGGGAGAAGCGCCGGGCGCGGCGTGCAGGGTGCCGTGGCCCGTGACGGGGGCGGCCGGGCGGGCCGGCTTGACGCCGGTGGCCGGGGTCGCCGTGAGAGAGGGAGCGGGGTGGAGGGCGGCGTCGTGGGCGGCTTCGCCGAAGGCGGCGTCCGGGGTGGCGCGGAAGGCGCCGCCGCGGCCGAGGTCGTAGATGACGGCGGCGGGGACGATGGGGACGACGCCGCCCTCGACGGGGAAGCCGACGCCGGCGTCGGCGAGGCGGGACATGACGCCGCAGGCCGCGCTGAGGCCGTACGCGCTGCCGCCGGTCAGGACGATGGCGTGGACGCGTTCCACGAGGTTGCGCGGGTCGAGGAGCTCGGTCTCGCGGGTGCCGGGGGCGGCGCCGCGGACGTCGACCCCGGCGACCATGCCGCCCGAGGGGGCCAGCACGACGGTGGTGCCGGTCCGGTAGCCGCCGCCCGCCCTGTGGTGGTGGCCGACGCGCAGGCCGGCCACGTCCAGCAGGGAGTTGGTGGCACCCGGTGTCACGTCAGGTTCCGGGTGAGGAAGCGCCTGGCCGCCTCGGCGAACACCCGGGTGCAGCGGACGATCTCGTCCACCTCGACGTACTCGTCCGCCTGGTGGGCGATCCACTTGCCGCCCGGGCCGTACACGACGGACGGGACGCCGCCCCAGTGGGTGAGCACGGTGCCGTCGGTGGAGCCGGGGACGCCGCCGTAGACGGGCTCCTCACCGGTGACGTCGCGGTGCGCGGCGGCCAGCGCGGCCACCACCGGGTCGGAGACGGGCACGTCCACCGGCGGCCGGTCCACCAGGATGCTCACCTCGGACGCGATCCCGTCCCAGGCGGCCAGCTCGGCCACCCGGTCGGCGACGTCCTGGTGGCCGACGCCGGGGATGGTGCGCACGTCGACGAAGACGGACGCGGTGGCGGGGATGACGTTGACCTGCTCCTCGCTGCCGGCCCGGACCACGGTCGGGGTCACGTACACCTCGCCGAGGTGCTCGTGGGCGGGGAAGCGCTTCTGCAGCTCGGCCTGGAGCTCGCGCAGGCCGGTGAGCAGCGCGCCGACGGCCTGGACGGGGTTGCGGCCGTGCTGCGGCATCGCGCCGTGCGCCATCTTGCCGGTGAAGTCGACGCGCAGCCGCAGCGCGCCCTTGGCGACGGCGCAGATCTCGCCGGCCTCGGGCTCGGCCACGATGGCGCCGTCGACGTCGGCGGCCAGGCCCTGGTCGACGAAGTGGTGGGCGCCGATCATGAGCCCTTCCTCGTCGGCCAGCGCGCACACCTTGATCCGTCCCGGGAACGGTCCAGCGAGCTGCAGCGCGCGGGTGGCGTAGAGCGTGGCGGCCAGGCCGGACTTCATGTCGGCGCTGCCGCGCCCCCACAGCTTGCCGTCGCGGATCTCGCCGCCGAACGGGTCCACGGTCCACTCCGACAGGTCGCCTTCGGTGACGACGTCGGTGTGGCCCTCGAACATCAGGGTGGGCCCGTCGCCGCCGCCGCCCTCGACCACGGCGACCACGTTCGGCCTGCCGGGGGCGGCCTCGTACACGACCGGCTCCCAGCCCCACTCGCGCATCCTGGCCGCCACCAGGTCGGCGGCGGGCTGCTCGTTGCGGCCGCGCGCCGGGTCGTTGGTGCTGGGGACGCGGACCAGCGCCCGGGTGAACTCGACGACGCCCTGCGCGTCCACTTCGATCACAGCAATCCCTCCAGGGTGGGTACGGCCCGCAGCAACGCCCGGGTGTAGGGGTGGCTCGGCTCGATCCAGATGTCGTCGACGGCGCCGGTCTCCACGATCTCACCGTCGTTCATGACGGCGACCGTCTCGCACACGTGGCGGACGACGGACAGGTCGTGCGAGACGAAGACGAGGGTGAGGCCGTGCTCGTCGACGAGGTCGGCCATCAGGTTGAGTATCTGCCCGCGTACGGACACGTCGAGCGCGCTGACGGGCTCGTCGGCGACGAGCACCTTGGGCCGGGGGGCGAGCGCGCGGGCGATGGCGATGCGCTGGCGCTGGCCGCCGGAGAACTGGTGCGGGTAGCGGTCGGCGGCGGAGGCGGGCAGCCCGACCTCGTCGAGCAGTTCGGCCACCCGGCCGCCGACGGGCTCGCCGAGCGCGACGAGCGGCTCGGCGACCAGGTCGCGGACGCGCATGCGCGGGTCGAGCGAGCTCATCGGGTCCTGGAACACGATCTGCAGGCTGTGGCGCAGGAAGCGCAGCCGCCGTTCGGGCAGGCCGGTGATCTCCTGGCCGTCGAACCGGATGGAGCCGGCGGTGGGCTGGTCGAGCCCGCACAGCAGCCGCAGCAGCGTGGACTTGCCGGAGCCGGACTCGCCGACGATGCCGAACCGCTCGCCCTTGTGCACGGTCAGCGACACGCCGCGCAGCGCGTGCACGGCTCCGCCCGGCTTGGTGAGCGAGGTGCGGGGCCGTTGGTAGACGCGGGTGAGGTGGCTAACCTCGATCAGCGGGGTGCCAGCATGCGTGGGCATGGCCCTCTCCTGTCAGCGCCGGGACTTTCTCACACGTCACGTCGGCGTGCGGGCAACGGTTGCGGAAGACGCATCCGCCGGGGAACCGGCCGGCGGGCGGGACGCTGCCCTTGATCGTGGGCAGGCGGGTGCCGCGCGGCGTCAGCTTGGAGGCGGCCAGCAGGCCTTCGGTGTAGCGGTGGCGGGGCCTGGTGAACACCTCGCGGATCGGGCCGCTCTCCACGACGCGTCCCCCGTACATGACCAGGACGCGCTCGCAGACGGAGGCGACCACGGCCAGGTCGTGGGTGATGAACAGCAGCGCGGGCGCCACCTCGGCGATGAGGTCGAGCATCTGCTTCTGCACGGTGACGTCGAGCGCGGTGGTGGGCTCGTCGCAGATGAGCAGCTCGGGCTCGTTGGCGAGGGCGATGGCGAGCATGACGCGCTGGCGCTGGCCGCCGGAGAGCTGGTGCGGGTAGGCGCGCGCGACCTGTTCGGGGCTGGGCAGGCGGACCCGGCCGAGCAGCTCGACGGCGCGGGCGCGGGCCTGCTCGCGTGGCTTCCCGTGCAGGGTCATGACCTCGGCGACCTGGGCGCCGACCCGCATGAGCGGGTTGAGCGCGGTCATCGGCTCCTGGAACACCATGGACATGGCCCGGCCGCGCAGGTCCTTCAGCCGCGACTCGGGCACGCCGACCAGGTCGCGGTCGCGCAGGCGGGCCCGCCCGGCGGCGGTGACGCCCTCGGGCAGCAGGCCCATCAGCGACAGCGCGGTCAGCGACTTGCCGGAGCCGGACTCGCCGATGAGGCCGACCCGCTCGCCGGGCCCGATCCGGAACGACACGTCGTGCACGAGCTCGGCCGCGTGCGCCCGCACGGTGAGGCCCTCAACGCTCAGCACGGATCCTCCTGAGCTTGGGGTCGAGGTAGTCGCGCAGGCCGTCGCCGAGCAGGTTGAAGCCGAGCACGGCCAGCGCGATGGCCAGGCCGGGCCACAGGGCCAGGCGCGGCGTGGAGAACAGCAGCTCCTGCGACTCCTGCAGCATGCGCCCCCACGACGGGGTGGGCGGGCGGGTGCCGAAGCCGAGGAACGACAGCGCGGCCTCGGCCAGGATGGCGATGGCGAACGACACCGACGCCTGCACGATCAGCATCGAGCCGATGTTCGGCAGCACGTGCCGGAACGCCACGGGAAGGCGGCGGCGGCCGGCGGCGCGGGCGGCGAGGATGTAGTCGGTCACCATGACCTGCATGGTCGCGGCGCGGGCGACCCTGGCGAAGGCGGGCACCGTCGCCACCCCGATGGCGATCATCGCGGTGAGCGTGCCGGCCCCGTACACCGCGCCGAGCATGACGGCCAGCAGCAGCGCGGGGAACGCGAACACCAGGTCGTTGGCCCGCATGACGAGCTCCGACAGCCAGCGCCAGCGGGTCATGCCGGCGATCACGCCGAGCGGCGTGCCGATCAGCGCGGCGATGCCGACGGCCACGATGCCGACGTAGAGGGTGGTGCGCGCGCCCACCATGAGCTGGCTGAAGGTGTCGCGGCCGAACTTGTCGGCGCCCAGCAGGTAGCCGTCGCCGGGGCCGTGCAGCTTGTTGCCCGCGTCCACGAGCACCGGGTCGTGCGGCGTCCACACGAACGACACCAGCGCCATCGCCACGACCAGCCCGACGAGGACGGCGCCGCTGACGAGGCTCGCGTTCAGCCGGCCCTTCATCGTGCCCCCCGCAGCCGGGGGTCGAGCGCCGCGTAGGCCACGTCGACCAGGAAGTTGATCAGCAGGACGGCCAGCACCAGGACCATGACGACGCCCTGGACCAGCAGCAGGTCGCGGCCCGCGACGGCGTTCAGCAGCAGGTCGCCCAGGCCGGGGATGACGAACACCCGCTCCACCACGACCGCGCCGATGAGCAGCGTGGCCAGTTGCAGGCCGAGCACGGTCACCACCGGGACGGAGGCGTTGCGCAGCCCGTGCCGCCACAGCGCGCCCATCCGGCCGCGTCCCTTGGCGCGGGCGGTGCGCAGGAAGTCCTCGCGCATCACGTCCAGCACGGCGGAGCGGACGTAGCGGGTGAGCACCGCGCCCTGCACGAGGCCGAGCGACAGCCACGGCAGCAGCAGGCCGCGGAACCACTCGACGGGGTCCTCGGCCAGCGGCACGTAGCCGCCCGACGGCAGCACCTGGGCCTGCACCGCGAACACGAACACCAGCAGGATGCCCGCCAGGAACGCCGGGATCGCGATGCCCACCTGGCTGAAGGCGCTGATGGCGACGCCGAGCGGGTTGCGGTGGTGCACGGCGGCGAACGTGCCGGCCGGCACCGCGATCAGCAGGGCCACGAGCATGCCGCCGCCCACCAGCACGGCGGTGACGCCCAGCCGGTCGTTGATCTGCTCCCCGATCGGGGAGCTGGTCACGTACGAGGTGCCGAAGTCGCCGGTGGCCAGCCCGCCGAACCAGTCGAAGAACTGGGCCGCCGCCGGCCGGTCGGTGCCGAACTGCTTGCGCAGCTCGGCCACCGCCTCGGGGGTCGCGTTCACGCCCAGCGCCACCTCGGCGGGGTCGCCCGGCAGCACGGCCATGAACGAGAACACCAGCACACCGGCGACCGCGGCGCTCAGGACGAACACCGCGGCCCTCTTCAGCAGGTACAGGATCACTGCTTGGCGAGACCGGTGAAGTCGAAGGACTCGGAGATGGCGTTCTTCGGCAGGCCGGTCACGCCCTTCTTCGCCACGATCAGGTTCGGGAAGCCGAACAGGAAGTCGGCCGCGGCGTCCTCGGACAGCAGCTTGGCCGCCGCCTTGTAGTTGTCGGTCTGCTCCTGCTCGGTGCCCTCGTCGGCGGCGGCGAGCAGCTTGCCGAACTCGGGGTTGTCGTAGCGGAAGTAGTAGGACTTGTCGGCGAAGATGCGGATGTCGCGGGGCTCGACGTGGTTGATGATCGACAGGTCGTAGTCGGCCTTGGTGAACACCGAGTCCAGCCAGCGGGCCGGGAACTCCAGCGGCTCGATCTCGGCGTTGATGCCGACCTGGGCCAGCTGCGACTTGACGACCTGCGCGCTGGCGACCGCGTACGGCAGGTTCGGGATGCGCATCTTCACGTCGTACGTCTTGCCGCCCAGCAGTTCCTTGGCCTTGGCGACGTCGTACGGGTAGTCGCCGGTGCGGTCCTCGTACCACGGGTCGGTCGGCGGCACCATCGACCCGATCAGCTGGCCGCGCCCGGCCCAGGCGGTGTCGAGCAGCGCCTGGTGGTCGATGGCGTGGCGGACGGCCTGGCGCACCTTCTTGTCATCGAACGGCGGGCGGCCGTTGTTCATGGAGAGCACGACCTCGCCGTTGGTGGTGCCCTCGATGGTCTCGAACCGGTTGGGGTCGGCGAACTGCTGCAGCGACTCGGGCGCCTGGACCGCGGAGATGACGTCGATGCCGCCGGTCAGCAGCGCGTTGTTCATCGCCGTGGCGTCCTTGAAGTACTTCAGCGTCACGGACCCGATCTGCGGCTTGGTGCCCCAGTAGCCGTCGTTGGAGTCGAGGCGGATGTGGTCGCCGCGCCGCCACTCGCCCAGCTTGTACGGGCCGGTGCCGACAGGGGTGTTGGCCAGGTCGGAGACGCCGGTGCGGCTGAACATCGCGCCGAGCCGGGTGGCGATCGTGTAGAGGAAGCTGTTGCTCGGCTTGGAGAGCGTGACGACCGCGGTGGCGTCGTCCTTCTTCTCCACCTTCTCCACCACGTCGAGCTGGGAGGTGATCTTCAGCTTCCAGTCGCTCTTCAGCCGCTCGAACGAGAAGACCACGTCGTCGGCGGTGAAGGCCGCGCCGTTGGTGAACTTCACGTCAGGCCGCAGGGTGAAGGTGTAGGTCTTCAGATCGTCCGAGACCTCCCACTTCTCGGCCAGCAGCGGGACGATCTTGCCGTCCTGGTCGAGCTTGACCAGGCCCTCGTAGACGTTCACCAGCAGCGCCTGCGGGATGGCGGCGCCCTCGGTCGAGGTGAAGTCGAGGTTGGCCGGCTCGGCCACGAACCCGACCGACAACGTCTGCGCCTGGGGGGCCTGCTGCTCGCCGCCCGCGGTCTCGGATCCGCCGCCTCCGCCGCAGGCGGCGATGCTCAACAGGAGACCGCCCGCGGCGATCCAGGTCCCGATTCGCCTCATGTCCTTCAGCCTCCTGGCTAGTGCACTGGTCTGACCAGTAGGCTGCACATTGCCAGTCCGCTACGGCTCAGGTCAAGGGGGCTTCAATGGGTGGTCCACGGTTCGAGCCGGTGCGGACCGTACGCGCTTACGAGCGGATCGTGGAGCAGATCGAGGAGGCCGTCGAGACGGGGGCGCTCACGCCGGGCCAGCGGCTGCCGAGCGAGCGCGATCTCATGGCGCAGTTCTCGGTGAGCCGCTCCACGGTGCGTGAGGCGCTGCGCGTGCTGCAGGCGCGCGGGCTGGTCCAGTCGCGGCCCGGGGATCCCAACGGCGCCGAGGTGCAGCCGTTCTCGCCCGCCGCGCTGCACAAGTCGATGACCACGCTCGCCCGGGTGGACGAGCTGTCGCTGGGCGAGCTGGTGCAGTTCAGGATGGTGCTGGACGCGTCGGCCAACCTGCTCGCGGCGCGGCTGCGCACCGACGAGCAGCTCGCCGAGATGGACGCGGCCATCGAGCGGATGCGCCGGGCCGCCGAGGTCAGCTACGACGAGTTCAGCGCCGCCGACGTGGCCTTCCACGACGCGGTGGCGCGGGCCTCGCGCAACAAGCTCATCGAGATCAGCACCGGCGTGGTCCGGTCGATCGTGCTCAACCTGATAGCGGGCAAGATCGCCTCGTCGGACGACCGGGTGGCGCTCATGCGGCGCAGCATCCGGCACCACGAGGAGGTGCTCGACGCCGTGCGCGCCGGCGACGGGCCGCTGGCGGCCCGGCTGTCGCGGGAGACGATGTACGACTACTACGTCGACTACGTCCCGGCCGACGAGCGCCCCGCGCTGCGCGCACTGCTGGAAGAGTGAATGGTGCCGGCGGCGCAATCCGGGTAAAGAGTGTTATGTTGCAGCCGTGGCTGGGGAGGAGTCGGTGGCCGAGGCGTTCCTGCGCGAGCCCCGCCGCTACACCAGCCACCAGGTGGCCGAGATGGCAGGGGTGCCGGTCTACCGCGCGCGGCGGTTCTGGCGGGCGCTCGGCTTCGCGAACGTGGCCGACGACGCGGTGGAGTTCACCGACTCCGACGTCGAGGCGCTCAGGACCCTGCTCGGCATGGTCAGCGACGGCCTCTACGACGAGGAGCACATGCTGCTGATCGCCCGCTCACTCGGGCGGGCGACGGCCCGGCTGGCCGAGTCGCAGGCCGAGCTGGGCGCCGAGGAGCTCGACCAGGCGGGGGTGCCGCTGGCCGAGCGGCCCAGGGCGTGGCGCCGGCGGGCCGAGCGGGTGGTGCCCGACCTGACCGGGCTGCTGGTCTACGCCTGGCGGCGCCAGCTCGCCGCCGCCGCGGGGCGGCTCGCCGTCCAGGACCTCAGCGCCGTACGGGTCACGGTCGGGTTCGCCGACCTGGTCGGGTTCACCAGGCTGAGCAGGCAGATCACCGAGACCGAGCTGGCCGCGCTGGTCGACAGGTTCGAGGGCCGCTCGGCCGACATCGTCACCTCCTACGGCGGCCGGGTGGTCAAGACGCTGGGCGACTCGGTGCTGTTCGTGGCGGACAAGTCGCATGTGGCCGCCGACATCGGGCTGCGGCTGGTGGAGACGCACGCCAAGGGCCGGGGCATGCCGGAGCTGCGGGTGGGCCTGGCGGCCGGGCCGGTGGTGTGGCGCATGGGCGACGTCTTCGGCACGACCGTCAACCTGGCCAGCCGCCTGACCGCGCTGGCCCTGCCGGGGACGATCCTGGCGGACCCGCAGGCGGCCGAGGAGCTGGAGGACGACCGGGCGTTCCAGCTCCGGGCGGTGGACCGGCTGTCGGTCCGGGGTCTCGGCGAGCTGGTCCCGTTCACCGTGACCCGCGCCTGAGCGCCGCCGGGCAACCGGGCCGTCGTCCCATCGCGTCTGTACCGTCAGCAACGCTCTGATGGGGAGGCGCATCCCGTGGCGGATAGAGCCATGTTTCAGGACTTCGTGGTGGCCCGGTCCGACCGGCTGTTACGCACCGCGTACCTGCTGACCGGCGACTGGGGCCTCGCCGAGGACCTGCTGCAGGAGTCGCTGACCAAGGCGTGGTTCGCCTGGCCGCGGGTGGACGAGCCGGAGCCGTACGTCCGCCGTGTCCTGGTCACCACCTACACCTCCTGGTGGCGCCGCAGGTGGCGGGCCGAGGTGCCCAGCGCGAGCCTGCCGGACTTCCCCGTACGGGATGACGACGCCGGGGAGCGGGCGGAGCTGTGGCGCGCGGTGCGCGGGCTGCCGGCCAGGCAGCGCGCGGTGATCGTGCTCCGCTTCTACGAGGACCTGCCGGTGGCCGAGGTGGCCGCGCTGCTCGGCTGCGGGACCGGCACGGTCAAGAGCCAGACGGCCAAGGCGCTGGCCAAGCTGCGGGTGAACGAGTCGATCATGAAGGAGCTGCGGTCATGACCGTTCAGGATCTCCGGGACGCGCTGCGCGAGCGGGCCGACGGCCCTTCTCCGGCGAATCCGTCGCGCCACGAGCAGGTCCTGGCGCGCGTCCGCAGGGCCCGGCTGGGCAGACGGGTGACGGCCGGCGTGGCGGCGGGGGCGGCGGTGGCCGCCGCCGTGGTGCTGGGTGCGGCGGTCATGCCCGGCCCGGCAGCGCCGGAGACCACCGTCGCCGTGCGGCCGGCGGCGAAGCTGCCCGAGCGGTTCACCGCCCCGGACGGCACCGCGTACCGGCGCGTGGCGGTCACCACGATCCGGGCGGGCGGCGCGGACCGGGCGACGGTGCGGGTGCCGGTCACCGGCGAGCGGCTCGACGTGGCGGCCGTGTGCGAGGGCGACCTCCAGGTGAACACCGGCGTGCGCGTCGCGGTCGACGGCCGCTCCAGCGGCCCCGGCTTCGGCCGCTGCTCGGCCAGGCGGGCGCTCCAGCCGCTCACGGTGCCCACCGGCGCCCGGGAGGTGAGCGTCACCTTCGACACGACCACCACCGGCACGGCCTGCGTGGTGCAGGGCGGGACGTGCCGGCCCGTGCCGCGGACCGAGGGCACCTGGACGCTGGGCGTCTACGCCTGGACGCCGCCGGACGCGCCCGTGCGGCCGGAGCCGGTCAAGGACCTGCCGGACAGGCTCGGCGGCCGGCCGCTCCTCGACGCGCGGACCGGGATGTGGCCGGCGGACGACACCGTGCGGTTCGAGTTCGACGCCACCGGTCGGTCCTTCGGCCTCGACCAGATCTGCGCCGGCGACCTCGCCGAGCGGCTCCGGTTCGAGATCACGGTCGACGGCGGGGTGGGCCACGGCAGCGGCTGCGTCGTGTGGCGGTCCGGCCCGTTCCCGCTGGCGATGAGCGAGCACAAGACGCGGCCCGGTGAGCGGGTCGTGGTGACCGCTCGGATCACCGTGGACGGCGGTCATCCCCACCGCCCCGTCCGCTGGTCGATCGGGCTCTACGGCGAGTAGGAACCATTTCCCGCCCGCCCTTGTTGCACCGGGATATGACACCGCTCTCGATCCTCGACCGTTCGCTGGTCCGGCAGGGGCAGTCGCCGGCGTCGGCGCTGCGCGACACCGTGCGCTTCGCCCGCGAGGCCGAAAAGCTCGGCTACCACCGGTTCTGGGTGTCGGAGCACCACAGCGTCCCCGGCGTGGCGGGGTCGGCGCCGACCGTGCTGGCGGCGGCCGTCGCGGCGGCCACCTCCCGCATCAGGGTGGGCACCGGCGGCGTGATGCTGCCCAACCACCGGCCGCTGGTGGTGGCCGAGCAGTTCGGCGTGCTGGAGTCGCTGCACCCGGCGCGGATCGACATGGGCCTGGGGCGGTCGGTGGGGTTCACCGGCGCCCAGGACGCGTACCCGGGGGTGCACGCGCTGCCGGCGGAGGGCCTGCGCCCGCAGGTGTTCGTGCTGGCCATGGGCGCGGGCGCGGACATCGCCGCCGCGCACGGCCTCCCCCTGGTGATCGGCGGCGGAGCCCCGGCCGGGGCCGCCGCCCGTTACCGGGCCGCGTTCCGGCCGTCGGAGTGGAGCGCGGCGCCGTACGTGATGGTGGCGGCGAACATCGCGGTCGGCGAGACCGCCGAGCAGGCGGCGCTGCTGCAGGTGCCGGAGGCGTGGTCGACGGCGCACTCGCGGGTACGCGGCGTGTTCCCGCCGCTGCGCCCGCCGGGCGAGATCCTGCGGATGGACCTGCCGGAGCGCGAGCGCGCGCTGCTGGAGGACGCCCGCAAGGGCCAGATCAGCGGGACGGCGGACGAGGTCGCGACGCGGCTGCGCGACCTGGTGACGGTGACGGGCGCCGACGAGGTCCTGGTGACGATGAACACCTACGACCTGGACGACCGCCTGGAGTCGTACCGGCGGCTGGCCGCCCTGGCGTGAGAGATGGGCGCCGTCTTCGCGCCCATCTCACCGTACGGCCGTCAGCTGAGCTCCAGGATGAGCGCCAGCTGCGCGATGAGCACGACGGCGACCGTGCCGACGGCGGCCAGCGCGACGACCATGAGGGACGCGCGGAACAGCGCGGTGACGACCTTGCCGAGCCGGCGGACGGCCGAGATCACGGTCCAGCCGGCGAGGACGGCCAGGAGGTAGAGGAGGCCGCGGGCCATCGCGACGCCCTCAGGGCTGGCGATCGTTTCCATGAGTGCGGGAAGGGCAGAGGTGACGAACATGGTGGGGTCCCTGTGGTTCGGCATCGAGGGGCCTTGGAGCGTGCGGCACTCCGGGGAGTGACGCCTGTTCGTGAGGATGCTCGCCCGGGCGGCGCGGTCTCGCCGGAGGGTCTCTGATCGTCATCTGAATCCCCGTCTGAACTTCAGTAAATCTTCAGCCCCTGACTGAAGACTTGCCCTCCCTTTGATGCATTAATCCCTCTCCTGGGTAAGTCGTAGTGGATTAGAATGGCCGCTTCGCCGATGCGGCCCCGAAGTTTCGGCGTTGGCCTGCGTGTATGCCCTCGCCCCCGGCAGTGGGTAGAGGTTTACTTAAGGTGTTGAACCTCGGATGGGGGTGTCCTCATGGCGGATTCCGGCCAGGCCCTAGCGCACCGGCTCCGGCAACTGCGCCTTCAGCAGTGGCCCGGCAGGAGAGTCAAGCAGCCGCAGCTGGCCCAGGCGCTCAACGTCAGCGTGCCCCTCATCTCGTCGTGGGAGAACGAGGGCAACCCCAAGGTGCCGCCGGTCTCCCGCCTGGAGGCCTACGCGCTGATCTTCTGCAGCCGCCGCTCGCTCAGGGACGACGACCTCGTCCCGGTCGCCGAGGACGAGCTGACCGCGGAGGAGTCACAGCTGCGCGACAAGCTCCTGCAGGAGCTGCTCGACCTGCGCGCGGCCGCTCTGGACCAGAGACCGTCGAGCGCGGTCGTCAACCCGTGGCAGTTCGACGACGGCAAGCAGGTCGTCATCGTCTGCGCGCGGCTTCCCGGGGAGTGGCTGGCGCGCATGCCCTACGTCGATCCCGACGACCCGCACCACATCGAGCTCTACACCTACGCCGACCTCGACGCGCTCTTCGAGCTGCACGGCCACATCCGCGCCTTCAACCCTGCCAGCGAGGTCCGCCGCCACACCCCGGACGAGCTGGAGCCGGACGACCTCACCTCTCATCTGGTGCTGCTCGGCGGCGTCGACTGGAACGACCTGACCACCAACGTCTTCCAGGACCTCGGGCTTCCGGTCGAGCAGGTGAACGACTGGGACGGCGAGCACGGCCCCTACTTCTCCTCCTCGGACCGGCGTTTCCATCCCAAGCTGAGCGGCGGGCGGCTGCGCGAGGACGTGGCGCTGTTCTACCGGGGGGAGAACCCCTACAACGCCGAGTGCACGCTCACGATCTGCAACGGCATGTACGGCCGCGGCACGCTCGGGGTGGCGCGGGCCCTGACCGACGTCAAGTTCAGGGACCGCAACACCGCCTGGCTCCAGGAGCGCTTCGGCGGCCACGAGGCCTACGCGCTGCTGAGCAAGGTCCGCGTCGTCAACGGCAAGGTCATCACCCCCGACTGGACGCTCGACGAGCTGAGGCTGGTCGAATGGCCCGGCTGACCTCGCCGGCGTCGCATCACCATCCCTCCCACCGGCATCTGCTCCAGGCGACCGGCGCGCCCGCGGGCATGGCCAGGATCGACGCGATCGTGGTGCCCACCGCCCGCCCGAGCCGTTACCTCCGGCACGCCTCCCATCTGGCGGAGGTCCTGGGCTGCCCGCTGGTCGTGCTGTGCAGCGGCAGGTGGACCAGCGCCGAGCGGGTGCGGGCCGGGGCCGCTCCCGGCGCCGACGTGATCGCCATCGACTTCACCGCGAGGTCGGCGGCGCGGCTGCCCGCGCTCGAGACGTCCACCGCGCTCCCCCCTAGGCTGAGACGGCACACCGACACGGCCGCCAAGCGCAATTTCGCGCTGGCGCTGGCCAGGATGGCCGGCTGGGAGCGCATCGTGTTCCTCGACGACGACATCGAGGTGGGAGCGCCTGACGACCTCCGCAGGGCGGCCGGGTTGCTCGACGACTTCGACGCGGCCGGGCTGTCGATCGGCGGGTTCCCGGACAACTCGGTCGTGTGCCACGCCTTCCGCGCCGTCGGCGGGCATCAGGAGACCTTCGTCGGCGGTGGCGCGCTGGTCGTGGAGACGGTGCGCGACGTCGCGTTCTTCCCGGACGTCTACAACGAGGACTGGTTCTATCTGCTGAAGGAGGACGGGCTGCGCCCGCTCGCCGTCACGGGCCTGGTCAAGCAGGCGCCCTACGACCCGTTCCGCACGACCGAGAGGGCCAGGGCGGAGGAGACGGGCGACGTGCTGGCCGAGGGCGTGTTCTGGCTGCTCGACGAGGGCAGGACCCTGCGGGAGGCCGATCTGCGGCATTGGACGGAGTTCCTGGCCAGGCGCCGCCTGTTCATCGAGAGCATCCTCGGCCGCCTGCCGCGGGCCCGGGTGAGCCCGGACGAGCGGCGGCGGATGGAAGAGTCGCTCAAGGCCGCGCGCGGGCGGCTGGCCCTGATCAGTCCCGAGCTCTGTCTCGGATACCTCGACAGGTGGCGGGCCGACAGCAAGGTGTGGCGGGAGTTCGTGGAGCTGCTGCCCCGCGGCAGGCCCGTCGAGCAGGCGTTGCGTTATCTCGCCACGCCCGGCCGGGGCGCGCCGTGACCTCCGGGCGGCGATCCGCTGTCTGTTTCGTCCTTTTGTGACAGATCACCGCGATAAGCTGGTTGCCCGCCGTTTCGCCGCTTGATTGTAGAAGTCATGCTGCATGTCCGGATCCGAGCTGCCGTGCACGGGGATCTCGTCGCCCTGGTCAACTCCCTCGGGCAGGAGCCGTACTTCCGGGAGCGGCTGGCGGGTCAGCGGGAGAAGCACGGGGTGCTGCTGGTCGCGTGGGACGGGTTCACCCCCATCGGGGACGTGTACCTGTGGCTGGACCCGGCCGAGGAGCCGGAGGTGCGGGAGCGGCTGCCCGGCGTGCCGTTGCTGACCCACCTGGAGGTGGCTCCCGAGCATCGCAACCAGCGGATCGGCACCCGGCTGATGGGCGCCGCCGAGCGGCGGTTACGCGAGCTCGGCCACGACCGGGTGGCGCTGGGCGTGGATCCGCGCAACCGCCGGGTGTGGCCGCTCTACAGGCGGCTCGGTTACGTGGAGTGGCCGCATCCTCCTGTGCCGACCACGCGCCGGATCTACCTGCCGGGCGGGCGGGTGGAGCAGGTGCCCGACGTGTGCCGGATCCTGGTGAAAGATCTTCGTGAACCTCGGGCCGGCGAAGGCTAGGATTCCCGAACGAAGTTCGGCCAAGTGAGGGATGTCCGGTATGACGACTCGCCAGCATGCCATCGGAGACCTGTTGCGCCGCTCCGCGGCCCGCTATCCCGCCAAGACCGCCATCATCTACGGCGACCTGCGGCAGAGCTACGCCGAGCTCGACCGTACGGTGAACCGCACCGCCAACGCGCTGGCCTCGCGGGGCGTGGGCAAGGGCGACCGGTTCGCGATCCTCTCGCACAACGACCACGCGTTCGTGGTGGCCTACTTCGCGCTGGCCCGGCTGGGCGCGATCTCGGTGCCGATCAACTTCATGCTGGGCCCGGAGGAGGTCGCGTACATCCTGGAGCACGCGGGCGCGTCCGGGATGCTGGTGGAGGAGGCGCTGCTGCCGGTGGCCGAGGGCGCCGTGAGCGACCGGGTCGCGGTGCGCGGCGTCATCGGGGCGGGCCGGGACGGCTGGGAGCCGGTCGGGGACTGGATGGCGCACGGTGACGACGCCGAGCCGGTGGTGGAGATCGGCGACGACGACCCGATCCAGCTCATGTACACCAGCGGCACCGAGTCCCGGCCGAAGGGGGCGACCCTGTCGAGCCGGAGCCTGATCTCCCAGTACGTGACGTGCGTGGTCGACGGTGAGATGAGCGGCGACGACGTGGAGGTGCACGCGCTGCCGCTGTACCACTGCGCCCAGCTGCACTGCTTCCTCACGCCCGGGATCTATCTGGGGGCGACCAACATCGTGCTGCCCGGCGCCGACCCGGCGGGGATCCTGGCGGCGATCGAGTCGGAGCGGGCCACCAAGCTGTTCTGCCCGCCGACGGTCTGGATCGGGCTGCTGCGCCACCCCGACTTCGACCGCCGTGACCTGTCGTCGCTGCGCAAGGGCTACTACGGCGCCTCGATCATGCCGGTCGAGGTGCTGAAGGAGATCGCGGCCCGGCTGCCCGAGGTGCGGCTGTTCAACTTCTACGGGCAGACGGAGATGGCGCCGGTGGCCACGATCCTGCGCCCTGAGGAGCAGCTGACCCGGCTGGGTTCGGCCGGCCGGCCCGCGCTGAACGTGGAGACGCGGATCGTCGGCGACGACGGCGAGCCGCTGCCGCCGGGCGAGGTGGGCGAGATCGCGCACCGCAGCCCGCACGCGATGCTCGGCTACTGGAACGACCCGGAGAAGACCGCGGAGGCGTTCCGCGGAGGCTGGTTCCACAGCGGCGACCTGGGTGTGATGGACGTGGACGGATACCTGTCGGTGGTCGACAGGAAGAAGGACATGATCAAGACAGGCGGCGAGAACGTGGCCAGCCGCGAGGTCGAGGAGGCGATCTACCAGCACCCGTCCGTGGCGGAGGCGGCAGTGTTCGGGGTGCCGGACGAGCGGTGGATCGAGGCCGTGACGGCCGCGGTCGTGCTGCGCGAGGGCGCGAGCCTCACCGCCGACGAGCTGGTGGCGTTCCTGCGGGGCCGGCTGGCTCCGTTCAAGACGCCCAAGCAGGTCCGGTTCGTCGCCGCGCTGCCCAAGAACGCCAGCGGCAAGGTGCTCAAGCGGGAGCTGCGGGAGGCGTTCTGACCATCCCGTAGAAGCTCGCTGACCAGGGAAGACGACGCCGAGTCACGGTGTTGTACGGGAGTGCGTGACAACCTTCTCGACATCCGACGTATCTACTTCGAGCCCGCCGCCGCCGAGCTGCCGCGCGGCCGGGAGATACTCGGCCGCTTCCCTGGTGCCGAGCTGGTCGAGGTCGAGCGGCACGACCGCATCCCGGAGCTGTACGGCGACGAGGCGAACGTCGCCCGCTGGGTCCGGATCAAGACCGAGTCGCTGGTGCTCGGCACCAAGAAGTCGCTGACCGCCCGCCCGAACGGCCGCTCCAGCGACTTCGTCGCGCCGTCCACGGCCAACGGCTGCGCGATGGCGTGCGCGTACTGTTACGTGCCGCGCCGCAAGGGCTACAGCAACCCGATCACGGTGTTCGCCAACATCGACAAGATCACCGGCTATCTCGCCAGGCACGCCGCCAGGCAGGGCGTCAAGCCCGAGCCGGACCAGGTGGACCCGCACGCCTGGGTGTACGACATCGGCGAGAACTCCGACTGCTCGGTGGACGCGACGATCTCCAGGAACGTCCGTGACCTGGTGGAGCTGTTCCGGGACCTGCCGAACGCCAAGGCCAGCTTCGCCACCAAGTACGTCAACCGCGACCTGCTCGGCTGGGATCCGCGCGGGCGCACCAGGATCAGGTTCAGCCTGATGCCGGAGGCCGACTCCAAGCTGCTCGACATCCGCACCTCCCCGGTGGCCGAGCGCATCGCCGCCATCGACGACTTCGTGGCGGCCGGGTACGAGGTGCACGTCAACTTCAGCCCGGTGGTGGTCAGGGACGGCTGGCTGGAGGACTGGGCTGAGCTGCTGGACCGGCTCGGCGACGGGATCGGCGCGGCCGCGCGCGAGCGGCTCGCCGCCGAGGTGATCTTCCTGACCCACAACGACCGGCTGCACGAGGTCAACCTCGGCTGGCATCCGAAGGCCGAGGAGGTACTGTGGCGGCCGGACCTGCAGCAGCCCAAGCGCTCGCAGACGGGCGGCTGGAACGTCCGCTACCGCACCGGCCAGAAGGGCCGGTACGTGGCCGCGCTCACCGATCTCATCGATGAGCGCCTGCCCTTCTGCCGGATCCGCTACGCCTTCTGACGAAGCCGCCGTCTTGTCCGGGCCCCCCGGCGAGCCCACAATCTGGGTATCCGTCAACGGGGTGCGCCATGGCTGGGGTGTGGGAGGGGCTGGCCGATCCGCTGACCGCCGTCATCGTCGCCGTGATCCTGGTGGTGCTGGCTTCCGTCAGCGAGTCCTGCCTGCTCAAACTGGTGTTGCTGGCCGCCGCCGTCGCGGCGCTGGTGTGGATGGGGCTGAGTCACGCCGCCACCGGGCGGCCCGTGGAGTGGAGGTGGGAGAGCGTGCTCTCCTTCCTCGAACGGCCGATCGTGGCGCTGGTGCTCGCGCTGGTGCTGGCGTTCATCGGCACCCGGTCGGGCTGGCGGCTGGCGAATCTCCTGGCGTTCTGCGGGGCGGCGGCCGCGTTCTTGTGGGCGGCCATCCGCTATCAGGCGGTGGGCGGCATCGTCTCCGCCACCGTGAGCACGGCCGGGACGGTCCTGATCTGGCTGATCGCCGCCATCGTCGTGGTGACGCTGGCGCTCGTCGCCGCCGTGGTGGTCATGTTCCTGGCGTCCCCGCCGCGCCGCCCGCCGCGGCGGCCCCGCCCGACGCGGGACGGGCCGCCGCCGGAGCGCGCCGGCCGTTTCACCGGGCTCGCCGATGAGCTGGCCGAGCTGCTGGAGGACGACCACGTGCTGGACGGTCCCGGTTCGCTGCTGCGCTTCTACTTCTCAGGGCTGCGCGACGTACGGGACGAGATCGCGGACATCCACCGGCGCTGCGACCGGGAGATCGTGGACCTGGCCGAGGCCGCGCCGGCGGAGTTCCCTGAGCTGGAGCCGGGCCCGCTGCGCCGGCTGGCCCGCAGGCGCACGGCGCTGCCGGACCGGGACGAGTGGGCGGAGCTGATGGACGAGCTGGAGGTGCCCGTCCCGTACGCCGCCATGCGGCTGCTGCTGGTGCGCCGCGACTGGCGGGAGGTGGCGACGATCTTCTACAAGTGTTACGTGTGCGCGCGGCTGCTGGGCGGCGCCCCATGAGAGCGGACTCAGCGCGTCGCCGTGCCGCGCATCCCGAAGATGATCACCGCTCCGGCGGCCAGGTGCATCAGGGCGAGCGTGAGCTGTGAGCCCGCGTTCACCCCGCCGAGCGGGCCGAGCAGCGACAGCATGAGGACGGCCGCGGCGACCGCGGTCCAGATGGCGCGGGCGCGCCGGGTGAGGCGTTCGAGGACGGCCAGCAGGGCCCAGCCGGCGAGCCCGGCGACGGCGGTGGCGATCACCACCGCCACGGGCCCGACCGCGATGGTCCCGGCTCCGCCCCGGGCGGCGAGGTCGACGCCGGCGATCGGGACGGCCACGAGCCAGACGGCCAGTGTGGCGGCGACGGCGACGGCGATGGTGGGAAGGCGGCGGGTCATGCGCGCGACTCCTCTCTCCTGAGCGGCTCGTACAGGCTGCTCCAGCCGTTGTAGAGCCCGCTCAGCACGTAGTGGACGTTGGTGATGATCACGGCGACGAGGGTCGCGACCGCGTACAGGAGCATCCCTGTCACGCGCACCGTGTCGACGGGCAGCGCGTACGCGATGGCCACCCGGGCGGCGGCGTCGAGCAGCAGCACGACGCCCCAGACGGCGGACGACACCCGCCAGACGCGGCGGAACCTGGGCAGCCGCTCCCAGTAGACCTCCCACGGCTCGCGCACCGGCCCGAACGGGTAACGGTGCTCCAGCAGCGGCCGGGTGAAGAGGTAGGCGAGAGGCCGGGACATCCTGGTCGAGGCCAGGAACCAGATGCCGGCCGCCGCCGTGACCCAGCCCTCCTTGGCCAGCAGCATCCGCTCGTCGCCGCTGACCAGCGTCACCACCACGGCGACGGCGAACATGGCGGTGAAGAACGCGCTCAGCCCGTCGAGCTTGCGCTCGCGCAGCAGCTTGTAACCGGTGAACCCGGCCGACACCAGCGTGTCGGCCAGCAGCGCCAGGTAGACGCTGACCCCCGCGGCGCGTAACCCGTAATAGATCACGACGGGCACGCCGATGTTGACGGCGATCGTCAGCCACCGCCCCCTCACGGCTCCGCCCTGGTGGCCAGGTCGAACATCGTCTCCAGCTCGCGCGCCGTCAGCTCCAGGTCGAGGCCGGGCCTGGAGCGCAGCAGGAACGGCAGGCCGTCGAGCGAGCGCTGGATCGTGGCGGCCATCACGAACGGGTCGAACGCGCGGAACTCCCCCCGCTCCTGGCCCTCGCGCAGAATGAGCTCCAGGTGGCTCAGCGTCCGAATCTCCTCCTCCGGGCCGTAGGAGCCGGCCTCGCCCGGATGGCTGAGGAAGATCGTCATCAGCGCCTCCATCTCGTCGCGGTGCGCGGCGTTGAACGCGACCAGGCCGCCGATGTAGGCGCGCAGCCGGCTCCTGGCGTCGGGCTGCGCGCTGACCCGCTCGTGCATGAACCGCCCGAGCTTCTCGTGCACGTGCCCGACCACGGCGGCCATCAGCTCGTCCTTGCCGGCGAAGTGGTACGAGATCAGCCGCGTGCTGCTCAGCCCCGCCCGCTCGGCGATCTTCGCGAACGAGGTGTGCCCGTAGCCGAGCCGCCCGAGGGTCTCGATAGTCGCGGCGATGATCTGCGCGCGCCTGGCGTCCCCCGTGAACGTCCGCTTTCTTACTTGCATGAGTAAACAGTAACTCATCCAAGTAACTCCGGGAACCCCTCTCGCGGGTTTACGGTGCGCCCATGACGATCCGCAGCCTGTTCGCGAGTGTGCTGGCCGTGCTGTCGGCCGGTACCGTCGCCCTCGTGGTGACCCCATCGACTTCCGCCGCGACGGCCGCCGACCACGGCCGCCGCGCCCAGCCGCCCGTCGTCATCGGCCATCGCGGCGCCAGTGCCCACCGCCCCGAGCACACGCTGCTCTCGTACGAGGCCGCGATCGCGATGGGAGCCGACTACATCGAGCCCGACCTCGTCCCCACCAAGGACGGCGTCCTCGTCGCCCGGCACGAGAACGAGATCTCGCAGACCACCGACGTGGCCCAGCGGGCGGAGTTCGCCGGCAGGCGCGCCACCAAGACGATCGACGGCCGCGCGGTGACCGGGTGGTTCACCGAGGACTTCACGCTCGCCGAGCTGAAGACCCTGCGGGCCAGGGAGCGGGTGCCCGACCTGCGCCCGGACAACACTGCTTTCGACGGGACGGCCCAGATCCCCACCTTCGAGGAGGTGGTCGAGCTGGCGCTGCGGCACGGGGTGGGCGTCTACCCGGAGACCAAGCACCCGACCTACTTCGACTCCATCGGCCTGTCGCTGGAGGAGCCGCTGCTGGAGACGCTGGAGCGCAACCGCGTGCGGAAGGCGTACATCCAGTCGTTCGAGACGGCCAACCTGCGCGAGCTGTCCGGCAGGACGCGGCTGCCGCTCGTCCAGCTCATCGGCGCGACCGGCGCCCCCTACGACTGGGTCGCGGCCGGGAACGGCCGCACCTACGACGACATGGTCACCCCGGAGGGCCTGCGGGAGGTCGCCCGGTACGCCGGCGCGATCGGCGTCGACACCCGGCGCGTGCTGCCCGTCGGCGCCGACGGCCGGACCCTGGAGCCGACCGCCCTGGTCCGCGACGCCCACCGCGGGCGGCTGGACGTGCACGTGTGGACCGTGCGCAACGAGAACTCCCAGCTCCCCGCCGACCACCGGCTCGGGAACCCCGACAGCCCCGCCTACCCGCGCGCCACCGGTGACGTGGCGGGCTTCCTGGGCCGGCTGCTGGAGCTGGGCGTCGACGGCGCGTTCTGCGACGACCCCGCGATGGGCCGGGCCGTCGTCTCGCGTCACGCCCGCTGACATGACGACCGACCAGCACGGGCTCGCCGTGAGCGGGGCGGGGCGGGCCGCCGTCCGCCACTACGACCGGGCCGTCGACGCGCTGCTGCACTTCCGTCCCGAGGTCGAGGCCGAGACGGCGGCGGCGCTGGCCGAGGCGCCCGGCTTCCCCATGGCCAACGTGCTGAGCGCCTACCTCGGGCTGCTCACCACCGAGCCGGCCCCGGCCCGCGAGGCTCGCGAGCGCTTCGCCGCCTTCCTGCGCCGCGCGGACCCGACGGCGTGGTCACCGCGCGAGCGGGCGCACGCCGAGGCGGCCGGCGCGCTGCTCGGCGGCGACCTCACGCGCTGCGGCGCGCTGCTCGCGCGCATCACCGAGCGGCACCCGCGCGACGCGCTCGCGCTGGCCGCCGGGCACCAGGTCGACTTCTTCACCGGCGACGCCCGCTCCCTGCGCGACCGGATCGGCGGCGCGCTCAGCGCCTGGCACGACGACGACCCGCACTACGGGCATCTGCTCGGGATGTACGCGTTCGGGCTGGAGGAGGCCGGCCACTACGACCGCTCCGAGGAGGTGGGGCTGCGGGCCGTCGAGCTGAACCGGCGCGACGTGTGGGGCATCCACACGGTCGCGCACACGTACGAGATGCAGGGACGTTTCGGTGACGGCATCCGCTTTCTGGACGAGCGGGTCGGCGACTGGTCCACCGGGACGTTCTTCAACGTGCACACCTGGTGGCACTACACCCTGTACGCGCTGGAACGCGGCGAGACCGGCCGGGTGCTGGACATCTACGACGCGGTGCTGGCCGGCGGCGAGACCGCGATGCAGTTGCTGGACGCCTCGGCCCTGCTGTGGCGCCTCTACCTGGAGGGCGTCGTGCCGGACGGGCGGTGGGCGGCGCTGGCGGACGCGTGGCCGGACAAGATGGACGAGGCCTGTCACGCGTTCAACGACATGCACGCGGTCATGGCGTACGTGGGAGCGGGCCGCGCCGGCGAGGCGGAGCGGCTCATCGCGGCGCGGGAGGCGTACGTGCGCGAGCCGCGTCCCGGGGTCACCAACCAGGCGATGACCGCGCGGGTGGGGCTGCCGGTGTGCCGGGCGCTGGTGGCCTACGGGCGGGGCGACCATGACCGGGTCGTCGAGCTGCTCCAGCCGGTCAGGCACCGGGTGAACGAGGCCGGCGGCAGCCACGCGCAGCGGGACGCGGTGCAGAGGACGCTGCTGGAGTCGGCGCTGCGGGCCGGGCGGCACGAGCTGGCGCGGGTGCTGGTGAGCGAGCGGGTGCACCTGCGGCCGTGCAGCCCGTTCAACTGGCTGAAGCGGGGCGCCCTGGCCGAGGCGCTCGGTGACCGCGCCGCCGCGGCCGCCGCGCGGGACGAGGCCGCCCGGCTGGCCCTGGCGGGAGGATCTGTCGGGGGCGCCGAGTAGGGTTTCGGCCATGGAAAGCCGACTGACCTTGATGGCCGTGCACGCCCACCCCGACGACGAGTGCCTGAGCACCGGCGGGGTGCTCGCCCGCTACGCCGCGGAGGGCGTCCGCACGGTTCTGGTCACCTGCACCAACGGCGAGCAGGGTGACGGCCCCGGCGGGGTGAAGCCCGGCGAGGCCGGCCACGACGCCGCCGAGGTGGCCGAGCGCCGGCTGGCCGAGTTGCGCGCCTCCGCCGACCATCTCGGCATCGAGCACGTCGAGCTGCTCGGCTACCGCGACTCCGGCATGGCGGGCTGGTCGACCAACGACCACCCTGACGCCTTCGCCAACGTGTCCGTGGAGTCGGCGGCCGCCCGGCTGACCGAGCTGATGGCGCGTTACCGCCCGCAGGTGGTGGTGACCTACGACGAGACGGGCGGCAGCGGCTACGGCCATCCCGACCACGTCCAGGCCCACCGCGTCGCCGTGGCCGCCGTCAACGGCGGCGGCGTCCCCGACAAGCTCTACTACACGGCGATCCCGCGCGCCGCGATCGCCAACATGGCCGCGACCCTCCGCGAGTCGGGCATCGACCTGGGCTTCGAGCCCGACGACGACTTCGGCACCCCCGACGAGCTGGTCAACGCCATCGTCGACGTCTCGGCCTACGTCGACCGCAAGCTCAAGGCCCTGGAGGCGCACGCCAGCCAGGGCGAAAACATCTTCCCGCTGCGCATGCCCCCGCAGGCCCAGCAGCAGATGTTCTCCCACGAGGCGTTCACCCGCGTCCAGAGCCGCGTCAAGACCCCGGCCCACGAGGACGACCTCTTCACCGGCCTCCGCTGACGCGGCCCTGCCAGGCGGCTCTGCCCGCTCCGACCCGGGCGAAGGAAGGGCCGATGACCTCCGCGGTCACCGGCCCTGGCGCACGCATCGGGCGGCCACCGCCCTCCACACGCATCGGGCCGGCGCGGGAGGACGGATCTCTCCGGACACCGGCTGATCGTGCAGGGTGTGGCGTGAGAGGGTGGGCGGGTGATCGCGGTGCTGGGTGAGTGCGTCGCCGACGCGTTCGCGGAACGGCGGGCGGGTGAGCTGACGCTGCGGGTGCTGCCGGGCGGCGGGCCGGCGAACACGGCGGCGGCGCTGGCCGGGCTCGGCACGCCGGCGCGGTTCCTGGGGCGCATCTCGGGTGACGTGTTCGGGGAGCTGTTCCGGGAGCGGCTGGCCGGGGTGGATCTGACGTACGCCGTCGAGGCCCGCGAGCCGAGCACGCTCGCGGTGGCGGGCCTGGACGACGCCGGCAAGGCGCGTTACGGCTTCCACGCCGAGGGCACCGCCGACTGGCAGTGGACCGGCGCCGAGCTGGCCGGCCCGGTGCTGGACGGCGTGCGGTGCCTGCACACCGGGTCGCTGGCGCTGGTCAGGCCGCCGGGACGGGACGTGGTGGAGGCGTTCGCGGCGGCGGCCGCGCGGCGGGTGACGGTCTCGGTCGATCCCAACGTACGGCCGAGCCTCGCCACGCGGGAGGCGTACGCGGTCGAGCGGTGGTGCGCCTTCGCCGACATCCTGCGGCTCAGCGACGACGACCTGGCCTTCCTGCGGCCCGGCGAGCCGGTGGAGCGGGTGTGCGACGAGTGGCACGCCGCCGGGGCGCGGCTCGTGGTGGTGACGCGGGGCCCGGCGGGGGCGCTGGTGTCGCTCGGCGGGGTCCGGACGGAGGTGCCCGCGCCTCAGGTGGACGTGGTCGACACGGTGGGGGCGGGCGACGCGTTCACGGCCGGGCTGCTGCACTGGTTCGACGGGCGCGGGTTGCTCGGCGGCCGGTTGGACGGGCTGGATCCGGCCACGGCGCGGGAGGCGGCGGCGTTCGCGGCGAAGGTGGCGGCGCTGGCCTGCACGGTGCGGGGCGCCGACCTCCCCCGTGACGCCGGTGCGGTGGCGGGCCGCTGAGCGTCAGCGCGGGCGGGCCAGCGCGTCGCGGACGTCCATGAGGGCGAAGCCGAGCAGGTTGAGCCCGCGCCAGGTGGCGGGCGAGGCGGCGGCCGGGTCGTCGGCGGCCAGCCCGATGCCCCACACCCGGTCCAGCGGGCTGGCCTCGACCAGCACCCGCCCGCCGGTGGTCAGCAGGAACTCCTTCAGCTCGGCGTGCTGCCCGAACTTGGCGAGGTTGCCCCGTACCACGATCTCGTAGCGGTGGGCGGCCCAGGTCTCCTCGTCGAAGCCGCCGACGGCGCGCCCGAGCTTCTTCGCCTCGCCGGGATGGGCGGCGGCGAGGATCTTCTCGGCGGCCACCTCGTCGCCGAACAGCAGCGCCTTGTGCGCCATCATGTAGTGCTCGGCCGACCGGTAGTGGCGCCCGTCCTCGGTGAACCCGGCGGGCCACCACTGGCTGAGGCAGCCGCGGCCCGCCGTGCCGTCGCGGGCGGGCTGGTGGCCCCAGAAGTAGAGATAGCGCGGCGGTCGCCCGGCCAGCTCTGCGGCCACGGCTTCGGGGACTGACCGGGGAAGCTTCTCGGACATGGCCTTACTGTGTCACAGCCTCCCTGTGTAACACCCGCGTCACACCCGCGTCACACCCCGCGCGACGGCATGCCCGTGCGGCGAGGGGCGCGGTTTGCCACAGGGGTGACCGGGGCAGACGAGGTGCTACGGACGAACCGGGAGTTTCCATGGCCGAGTATGAGGCGACGCGTGGCATGCCTGCCGAAAGCAGGGTGGTGTCCGGCGTCGCGTCCGACGTCACGCTGGTGAACAGGTGGCTGCTGCGCGAGCGTGCCGACGAAGTGCGCGGCATGCTCGACGAGTCACTCTCGCGTGAGATCGGTAACCGCCTGAACAACAACTCGGGCTGAATGGGTGACTCCTCCGCTCCCTGAAGGGAGCGGCTTCTCGCTAAGCCGCTTCCGCAGCCTCACGAAGGGCAAGCCCTGCCCTCAAGATGTTGACCGCCGCGTTCACATCAGCGTGCGCGGCATGCCCGCACGACATGCACCGGAACTCAGCCTGGGTGACGCGGTTCTCCTTCGCCACGTGCCCGCATTCGGCGCACGTGCGGGAGGTGCCGGCGGGGTTCACCGCGATCAGCTCTCGACCGGCGCTCTCAGCCTTGTGCGACAGGATCGTCAGGAACACCCCCCAACCCGCATCCAGAATCGAACGGTTGAGACCGGCCTTTTGAGCGACGTTCCGGCCGGAAGCCTCGATCGTGCCGGACGCGCTGCGGGTCATGTTCGTGAGCCGCAGGTCCTCGTGCACGATCACGTCATAGGCGCCGACCAGGACGAGCGCGGCCTTGTGCGCGTGATCGAGCCGCTGACGGCGGACCTTGCCGTGCAGGGCGGCGACGCGGGCCACCGCCTTGCGCCGCCGCCGGGAGCCCCGCCGCTTGCGGGCCAGGTCACGCTGCGCGTCCGCCAGACGGCCGGCGGTCGCGGCCAGATGACGCGGGTTCGCCACCCGCACGCCGTCGGAGGTGGTGACGAGCGAGGCCACACCCAGGTCGATCCCGGCCACCGCACCCGTCGCAGGCAGGGGTTCGGCAGGCACGTCGTCGCACGACAGGACCAGATACCAGCGGGAGCCCTCACGCTTGACGCTGATGGTCTTGACCCGGCCTTTCACGGGCCGGTGCCGGTGGACGCGGACGTGCCCGACACCCTGCAACCGGACGAAGGTCACCTTCGGGTGTTCGGGCTGGGAGCCCCACCGGCAGCCGTCGCCGTCCTTGGGCCACTCGACGGTGTCGAACCGGCCGCGTCCTTTGAAACGCGGGAAGCCCGGGGTGTGCCCGGCCTTGACCCGGCGGAAGAACGCGGCGAACGCCTTGTCGAGGCGTCGCAGGGTGGCCTGCTGGGAGGAGAAGGACCAGCGGCCCTGCCCGCCGGGGTCATCGCCCCGGATATGTTTCAGCTCGGCGGACTGATCGCCGTAGCGGACGCTCACTCCTGCTTTGGCGTAGGCGGTGCGGCGGTGCTCCAGGGCGGCGTTGTAGAGCTGCCGGTGATCCTCCAGGCACTCTGCCAGCGCCGCCGCCTGCTTGGTGGTGGGGCGCAGCAGGAACTTCAACGATCTGCGCACACCCACCTCCTGTCACGTTCGGTAACGACAACACCACGATATCGGCTCGCGCCGACAAAACCAGGAAGGGTATCCGTGACGCGCGGACCTGACCGGTCAGCGCACGCTCGGGCCTTGCAGTCCCTCCCGCTCCCGATTCCCCCGCCGCCTCAAGGCGCCGGTCCCTTCGGGGGGCTCTGATGGAGTGGCTGCTCATCCTGCACGCGGCGGCCGCGTTCTGCGCTCCCTGGCTGGTCCGGCGGTTCGGACGGGACGCGCTGCTGCTGCTCGCGGCGGCACCGGCGGCCGGCTTCGTCTACACCCTGCTGGGGCCGGAGGCGTCCGTCCGTCCGTGGGCTCCGGCGCTCGGCATCTCGCTGGCGTTCCGCGCCGACGCGCTGGGCCTGCTGATGATGGCGCTGGTGACCGGCGTCGGCGCGCTCGTCATGGTCTACAGCTCGCGCTACTTCTACCGGGGCGACGAGGGCCTGGGGCGGTTCGGCGCGGCCATGACGGCGTTCGCCGGCGCCATGCTGGGCCTGGTCACGGCCGACGACCTGCTGCTGCTGTACGTGTTCTGGGAGCTGACGACGGTCTTCTCGTACCTGCTGATCGGGCATCACCCGGAGAGCCGGTCGAGCAGGCGGGCCGGCATGCAGGCGCTGGTCGTCACCACCCTGGGCGGGCTGGCGATGCTGGCCGGGTTCGTGATGATCGGGCAGTCGGCGGGCACCTACCAGATCTCCGCCATCCTGGCGGACCCGCCCGAGGTGGGGCCGGTGGCGCTGGTGCTGGTGCTGGTCGGGGCGCTGTCCAAGTCGGCGATCTTCCCGTTCAGCGCGTGGCTGCCCGCGGCGATGGCCGCCCCCACGCCGGTGTCGGCTTACCTGCACGCGGCGGCGATGGTCAAGGCGGGCGTCTACCTGCTGGCCCGGCTGGGCCCGGCGTTCGGCGACGCGACGGTGTGGCGGGCGGTGGCGGTGCCGCTGGGTGCGCTGACGATGCTGCTGGGCGGCTGGCGGGCGCTGCGGGAGACCGATCTGAAGAGGCTGCTCGCGTACGGGACGGTCGGCCAGCTCGGCTTCCTGATCGTGCTGTTCGGCGCCGGCACCGGGGCGACCGCGCTGGCCGGGGTGGCGATGCTGCTCGGGCACGCGCTGTTCAAGGCGACCCTGTTCCTGGTCGTGGGGGTGGTGGACCGCGCGGCGGGCCGGCGTGATCTGCGCGGGCTGAGCGGGCTGGGCCGTTCGATGCCGTGGACGTGCGCGGCGGCGGTGCTGGCCGGGGCGTCGATGGTGGGGCTGCCGCCGCTGGTCGGGTTCGTGGGCAAGGAGGCGGCGCTGGAGGCGCTGCTGGCCGACCCGTTCGTCCTGGCGGCGGTGGTGGCCGGGTCGGCGCTGACCGCCGCCTACACGCTGCGGTTCCTGTGGGGGGCGTTCGCGGACAAGCCGCACAGGAAGCGGTCGAAGCTGAAGCGGCCGCTGGTGCTCATGGTGGCGCCGGCCGTGCTGCTGGCCGGGCTCGGGCTGGTGCTGGCGCCGCTGGCGGGCATGTTCGAGACGGCCATGTCCGGCTACACGGCCTCCTTCCCCGACCCGGGGCACGGCACCCACCTGGCGCTCTGGAGCGGGGTGGGGGCGCCGCTGCTGCTGTCGGCGGCCACACTGGTCGTCGGCGTGCTGCTGTTCCTGGCGCGCGAGCCGGTGGCGCGGCTGGGGTCGGCGATGCACATCACCGACTCCGGCGTGGCGTTCTGGAACGCGCTGCGCCGCACCGACCTGGCGGCGCTCCAGCTCACCGGCATCGTCCAGCGCGGCTCGGTGCCCGACTACGTGCTCCTCACGCTCGCCACCCTGGCCGGCATCGGGACGCTCGCCCTGTCCTACGGTCCTCCGCTCGCGCTGGACGCGCCGGTGACGGGGTGGCAGCGGCCCGAGCAGCCGCTGCTCGCCGTGCTGATCGCGGCCGCGGTCGTGCTCGCCCTGCGTGCCCACAGCTATCTGCTGCTGGCCATCTCCTGCGGCATGACCGGGTACGGGGTCGCGCTGCTGTTCCTCGCCCACGGCTCCCCCGACCTGGCGCTGACCCAGTTCCTGGCCGAGACCCTCAGCATGGTCATATTCGTGCTGGTGCTGAGACGCGTGTCGAACCCGCCGGTGCCGGCCAGGCTGCCTTTCGCGCTCCGGCTCGGCATCGGTCTCGTGACCGGGGCGGTGGTGGTCGTGGCGGGCATCCTGGCGATGGACGCCCGGCAGGCCCCGCCGGTCGGCGACCTCATGGCCGGGGCGGCGGAGCGGGCCGGGGCCGGCAACATCGTCAGCGCCCTGCTGCTCGACATCCGGGCCTGGGACACGATGGGCGAGAGCACCGTGATCCTGGTGCTCACGCTGGGCGTCACCAGTCTGGTGTACCTGCGCCGCACCTCGTACGCGATCGACAGGCGGCCGGCGCCCCCGCGTCCCGGCCGGCCCTGGCTGGCGTCGGCGCTGCCGGAGGAGCATCGGTCGCTCGCGTTCGAGGTAGCCGCCCGCCTGACCTTCCACACGGTCCTGCTGCTCTCGGTCTTCCTGCTGTTCGTCGGGCACGGGCGGGTCGGCGGCGGTTTCGCGGGCGGGATCGTGGCCGGGCTGGCGATCACGGTCCGCTACCTGGCGGGCGGGCGCGACGAGCTGGCCAGGGCGGTGCCGGTGCACCCGGGGGTGCTGCTCGGGGTCGGGCTCACGATGTCGGTCGGCACGGCGCTCATCGGGATGGCGTTCGGCGGTGAGGCGCTGCGCATGCTGGCCGCCGACGTGACGGTGCCGCTGGTCGGCACCCTGCACCTGTCCACGGTGCTGCTGTTCGACCTGGGGATCTATCTGACGGTGGTGGGAATGGTGCAGGACGTGTTGCGGGCGCTCGGCGCCGAGGTGGACGAGCAGATCGAGGCGCGATGACGATTTCGCTGGTGCCGCTGGCCGTGTGCGGGCTCCTCGTCGCCGCCGGGGTGACGCTGCTGCTGGAGCGGAGCCTGGTCCGGGTGCTGGCGGGCGTGATCCTGCTCGGCAACGGGGTGAACCTGCTGATCCTCACCACCGGCGGCGACGCCGGCGACCCGCCGCTGCTCGGCCGGGCCGAGCCGGACCAGATGGCCGACCCGCTCCCCCAGGCCATGGTCCTGACCGCGATCGTCATCACGCTGGGCGTCACCGCGTTCCTGCTCTCGATGGTGCACCGGGCCTGGCAGCTGCGCGGCTCCGACGAGGTCAGCGACGACACCGAGGACCGCTGGGTGCGGCTGCGCGCCCGGCGCGGGCAGCTGGGCGAGCGGGTGCGCGCCCGGCAGGCGGAGTACGACCGGCTGGTCGCCGAGCAGCGCGCCGAGTTGCACGCCGAGCTGCGTGACGAGCCGACCAGGGGTGAGCGGATGGCGCACCGGCGGGCCGACCGCAGGCGCCTCAAGGCCCGCCAGCGGGAGGCGCGCAAGCAGATGCGGCGGGCCATCAGAGCCGAGCGGGAGCGCCAGGCGCTCGCGCTCGACCCCGAGCTGGAGGGCGACGAGTAGTGGAGGCGCTGATCCCGGTCCCGGTGCTGCTGCCGCTGCTGGCGGCGGGCATCAAGCTGGCCATCGGCGCGCGGCTGCGGCATCTGCAGGGTGTCATCAGCATCTTCGCGCTGGCCGTCAACCTGGTGGTGTCGGCGGTGCTGCTCGCCCAGGTCGACCAGCACGGGCCGATGGTGGCGCGGATCGGCGGCTGGGAGGCGCCGATCGGGATCTCGCTGGTCGCCGACCGGCTGTCCGCGCTCATGCTGGTGACCTCGTCGGCGGTGACGCTGTGCGTGATGGTGTACTCGGTGGTCAGCGCCTACGACCGGCAGGAGGACGTCGCCCCGATGGCGATCTTCCACCCGGCGTTCCTGGTGATGCTGGCCGGGGTGGCGAACGCGTTCCTGACCGGTGACCTGTTCAACCTGTTCGTGGCGTTCGAGATGCTGCTGAGCGGGTCGTACGTGCTGCTCACATTCGGCGGGACCCAGTCCAGGATCCGGGCCGGGGCCACGTACACGGTCATGGCGCTGATGTCGTCGATGCTGTTCCTCATCGCGCTGGCGATCGTGTACGCGGCCACCGGGACGCTGTCGATCGCCCAGCTCGCCGTGCGGTTCGCGGACCTCACGCCGCAGGTGAAGCTGCTGGTGGAGCTGTTCCTGCTGCTGGCGTTCGCGATCAAGGCGGCGATCTTCCCCGTGTCGGGCTGGCTGCCGGACTCCTATCCGACCGCGCCCGCGCCGGCGACGGCGGTGTTCGCCGGGCTGCTCACGAAGGTCGGCGTGTACGCGATCTTCCGGCTGGAGGCGCTGCTGTTCCCCGGCGGGCCGGTGGGGACGCTGCTGCTGTGGGCGGCGCTGGCCACGCTGCTGCTGGGCGTGCTGGGCGCGGTGGCGCAGACGGACATCAAACGGATGCTGTCGTTCACGCTGGTCAGCCACGTCGGCTACATGGTGATGGGGGTGGGCCTGGCGACCGTGGCGGGGCTGGCGGGCGCCGTCTTCTACGCGGTGCACCACATGACCGTGCAGACGAGCCTGTTCCTGGTGGCGGGGCTGATCGAGCGGCGCTCGGGCACCACGTCGGTGAACCGGCTGGGCGGGCTGATGCGGAAGGCGCCGCTGCTGTCGGTGCTGTTCTTCGTGCCCGCGATGAACCTGTCGGGCATCCCGCCGATGTCCGGCTTCCTGGGCAAGCTGGCGCTGATCCAGGCCGGGCTGGAGGTCGGCGGCGCGCTCCCGATCGCGCTGGTCGCGGCCGCGCTGGTGACGAGCCTGCTCACGCTGTACGCGGTGGCGAAGGTGTGGGGCAAGGCGTTCTGGCGGGAGCCGCAGGGCGAGGGCGAGAGCCGGGCGGACGCCGCTGAGGAGCAGATGGAGCGGAGCGCGGCGAACACGCCGGGCCTGTACGGGCCGGTGACGGCGCTGGTGGTCCTGGGGCTGGCCTACACGGTGCTGGCCGGGCCACTGTCGTCGCTGACCGAGCGGGCGGCCGACGAACTGCTGGCGCGGCAGCCGTACATCACCGCGGTCCTGGGGTCGGGATGACGGAGCCTTCGGAGGCCGGCCCTCAGGAGCCGGAGCGGCAGGGGAAGACGCGCGACCGGCTGGCGCCGCGGCTGTTCGGCCGGCCGGTGCCGCTGGCGCTGGTCTGCTGGCTGGCGCTGATCTGGATGATGCTCTGGGGCGATCTGTCCTTCGGCACCCTGGTGGGCGGGCTGATCGCCGGAGCCGTGGTCACGTGGCTGCTGCCGCTGCCGGTGCTCGATCCCGGCATCCGGTTCCGGCCGCTGCCGTTCATCCGGTTCCTGGCCTGGTTCCTGCTCGACCTGGTGACCTCGACGGCGCGGGTGGTGTTCTGGGTGCTGCGGTCGCCGTCGCCGCCGACCGCGATCGTGCCGGTACGCCTGCGCACCTCGTCGGAGGCCATGACGGTCATGATCATGATCGGGGTGACGACGGTGCCGGGCAGCCTCGTGCTGGGAGCCGACCGGGAGCGGCGGGAGCTGACCATCCACGTGCTCGGCCGGTCCGGCCCCCACGCGGTGGTGGCGGCGCTCACCCAGGACGAGGTGACCGCGTTGGAGACGCGGATCGTGGCGGCGTTCGGTACGCGCGCCGACCGGAAGGAGCTCGGATGACCACGGTGTATCTGGTGACGCTGGTGCTGCTCGCCGTCGGCGCGGCGGGGGCGCTCTACCGGCTGGGGAGGGGCCCGACCACGCTGGACCGGGCGGTGTCGGTGGACATGATCACCTCGCTGGCCATGTGCGGCGCGGGAGCGTACGCCGCCGTCTACGGCGACTACTCCGACGTCCCGATCCTGCTGGTGCTGTCGCTGCTCGGGTTCGTCGGGACCGTCTCGCTGGCCCGCTACTTCCCGGAGGGGAACGAGTGAACGTGCTGGACGTCGCGGCGGCCGTCTGCCTGCTCGCCGGGGCGGCGCTCGCGCTGACCGCCGGATGGGGCATGGTGCGCTTCCGCACCACACTCGACCGGATGCACGTCGCCACCAAGCCCCAGGTGCTCTGCGTGCTGCTGGTGCTGCTGGCGATGTGGCTGCGCCAGCCGACCTGGGCCACGGCAGGGCCGTTGCTCATCGTCGCCGTGGCCCAGATCATCACCGTGTCGGTGGCCGCGTACGTGGTGGCGCGGGCCGACTACCGCCGGTCAGACGCCGGCGGCGGCTCCTCCTGAGCGGCGGCCGTCGCTCTCGTCAGGCGCGGTGTCGTCGGGGCGGGCGGACCGGTCGAGCGCCGGCTGGCCGAACCACGCCCAGGCGGCCAGCGCCGCCACCCCGCCCGCGGTGACCCACGCCAGCGTGGAGTGGAACAGGAAGTCGACCACCAGCATCGTCGCGGACGTCATCGACAGGGCCAGCGCGAGGGCGCCCGCGAGACCGTAGTGGTTGGAGCGGCGGACCAGCTTCTCCTTCAGCCCCTGGCGGAACAGCACCCGGTGCTGGTTGGCCGGGGCGATGTAACAGATCGAGGCGCACGCCGCCGACACCAGCGCCACGAAGAACAACCACCGGTCGAACGCGCTCAGCCGCTCGAAGCCCTGCGAGAACGGCACGGTCAGCAGAAAGGCGAACAGCACCTGGACACCGGTCACCGCGACGCGGGCGCCCTGCAGTAACTCGACGAAGTTGCGATCGGCGCGTTCCTGCCGGGTCTCCTTCTCCTGTTCCGGCACCTGTTGCACGAGGACCGCCTCCCACCTGTTCCGATACATCTCGAAAGTCAAGGGGGTACTGCCAACGTCAAGGGATCGCAAACTCCCCGCCCGCCAGGAACGTTCCGACCACGCGGGCGAACTCGGCGGCCCGGTACTCCAGCGGCACCATGCCGCCGGCGATGACCGCGGTCGGCGCCCCCAGCCGGTCGGCCAGCGGGCGCAACTCGGGGAAGGCGAAGGGGTCGTCGTCGGCGCCCACGCACAGGACCGGGCAGCGGATCAGGCCGAGCCGGTCCTCCATCCGGTAGGCGGCGACGGCGCGGTGCCCGCCGGCCAGGCCCGGCCTGGCGGCCAGCGCGTCGCGGACGAAGCGGGCCAGCAGGTCGGGGCGGCCCGGCGGGTAGAAGCCGGCCCGGCCCGCCCACAGCTCGACCAGGTGGGAGCCGTCCTCCCGCTCGGTCACGTGGTCCACCTGCGGCCGGCCTTCACGCCGCCGGCGCGCCTCGGCGTCCACCAGCGGCGTGGACGACAGCACCAGCCTGCTCACCCGCCCGGGGGCGCGGGCCGCCACCTCCACGGCGATCACCCCGCCCGTGTGGTGCCCGGCGACCGCGGCCGTCTCCAGGCCGAGCGCGTCCATGAAGGCCAGCACTCCGTCCGCGTACGCCTCGATCGTGTGCTCGGCCGGCGGCGCGGAGGCGCCGAAGCCGAGGGTGTCCATCGCGATCGCCCGGTGGCCCGCCCCGAGCAGCGGCAGCACCTCGCGGTACTCGTCCCAGGAGCGGGGCGTCTGGTGCAGCAGCAGCACCGGCTCGCCGGTGCCGCACTCGGCGTAGTGGATCTGTCCTAAAGGGGTGCGGGCGTAGCCGAATCCGATCATAGGCACCATCCTCCGTCAGGGGCGGCGGATGTCCTAGACACCATGGTGTCGCCCAGGCGGCGCCGGGTAGGCGTCAGGCATGCTGGATCAGGGACAGAGCTGGGCGGAAGCGGCGGTGCTGACGGTCAACGCCGGCTCGTCGAGCCTCCGCCTCGACCTCGTCGACGGCGGCGTGGTCGTCGACGGCGCGCGTTCCCAGCGGGCGGTGGAGCCGGGGTCCGCGCGGTCGGAGGTGTCGGAGTTCCTGGGCCGCCACCTCGACCGGGACGTGGGCGCGGTGGCGCACCGGCTGGTGCACGGCGGCGAGCTGGTGACCGCGCCGACAGTGGCCGACGACCACCTGGCGGCCGCGCTGCGCCGGATCACCGACCTGGCGCCGCTGCACCTGCCGCCGGCGCTGGACCTGCTGGACGCGGCCCGCGAGCTGCTGCCCGCGGTGCCGCACGTGCTCTGCCCCGACACCGCCTTCCACGCCGGGCTGCCCGACGCGGCCGCGGTCTACGCCCTGCCCAAGGCGTGGCGGGAGAGGTACGGGCTGCGCCGCTACGGCTTCCACGGCCTGTCGTACGCGTGGGCGACCGACCGGGCGGCCGAGCTGCTCGGCCGTCCGGTCGCGGAGCTGGACCTGGTGCTCGCCCACCTGGGCGGCGGCGCGTCGGTGTGCGCGGTGTCGGGCGGGCGCAGCCTCGACACCTCGATGGGGTTCACCCCGCTCGACGGGCTGCCGATGAGCAGGCGCTCCGGCGGCGTCGACCCGGGCATGCTGATGTGGCTGCTCGACGGCCGGCTCAGCGCGGACGAGCTGCGCCACGGGCTGGAGCGCGAGTCGGGGCTGCTCGGCCTGTCCGGCGGCCGCTCGGGCGACACCCGCGACCTCGTCGCCGCCGAACGCGACGGCGACGAGGAGGCGGCGCTGGCCCTGCGGGTGTTCTGCCACCGGGTGAGCCGGGAGATCGCGGCCGCGGCGACGTCGCTGGGCCGCGTCGACGCGCTGGTGTTCACCGGGGAGATCGGCTGGGACCAGCCCGAGGTGCGCGAGGCGGTCTGCCGCCGCCTGCGCCTGCTCGGGGTCGAGCCGCCGGTGGGCGGCAACCGCGCCGACGACGGCCTGATCAGCCCGGCGGGCACCGCGGTGCCGGTGCTCGTCGTCGAACAGCACGAGGAGCTCCAGCTGGCCCGCGAGTGCCTGCGCGAGCTGTACGGGCCCGAGATCGAGGTCTAGCCGCGGCCGAGCGCCCGCATGGCGGGCAGGGCGCGGTCGTCGAAGCCGAACAGGGCCTGGTTCTCCCAGGCGTTGCCGGTGGACGGGTCGGCGGGGTCCCAGCCGTTGCCCGGCACGCCGGTCCAGGTGGCCTCCCAGGAGAAGACGCCCAGGCCGAGCCGGTCGGGGACGTTCCGTACGATGTCGGAGACCTTGCTCAGCAGGGCGGCCTGCCCGGCCGGGGTGGCCTGGTAGCCGGGGTACGGCTCGGGCGACAGGATGAGGTTCTCCCAGCCGTCGTCGTCGGCGGTGGTGAACGGGTAGCCGGTCTCCACGACGGCCACGGGCTTGCGGTAGCGGGTGGCGACGTCGTCGATGTTGGCCTGGAACGCCTCCAGGGTGCCGTGCCAGTACGGGTAGTACGACAGGCCGATCACGTCGTAGCGGATGCCGTGGGCGGCGGCGTTGTCGAACCACCACCGGTACAGGCCGTTGTCGCCGCCGTTGGCCAGGTGGAGCACCACGTCGGTGCGGCGGGAGACGTCCTTGACCGCGTCGTGTCCGGCGTTGAGCAGCCGGGCGGTGTTCGCCCAGTTCTGGTTGCTCCCGTCGGGCCACAGCAGGCCGCCGTTGATCTCGTTGCCGACCTGGACCAGGTCGGCCGGGGTGCCCTGGCGGCGCAGCGCGTCCAGCACGTCGAAGGTGTGCGCGTACACGGCCCGGACCAGCTCGTCGAAGGGCAGGTTCGCCCAGGCGGCGGGCTTGAACTGCTTGCCGGGGTCGGCCCAGGTGTCGGAGTAGTGGAAGTCGACCAGCAGCCGGAGCCCGGCCTTCTTGGCCCGCTTGGCGACGGCCAGGACCTGCGTCTTGGTGTTGTAGCCGTCGGCCGGGTCCACCCAGACCTTGAGCCTGATGTGGGTGAGCCCGGCCTCGGCCAGGATGCGCAGCGCGTCGTCGCGGCGGCCGTCGGCGTGGCGGTAGACGCCGCCGAGCGCCTCGGACTTGGCGAGGCTGGAGACGTCGGCGCCGCGGACGGGCAGCCGCCGTTCGGCCTGGGCGGCGGGAGCCGCCGCGGCCAGGGTGGCGAGGCAGAGCAGAGCGACCAGTAACCGTCTCATGGGAGTGCTCTCCTAGGGGTGGGGGGATTGCTCCTCGACGACCGTCACGGCGCCGGCCGCGACGGTCACCGGCCCGTCGTGGTGCGCCCCGTCGAACACGCCCGTGCCGGTCACCCCCTCGACCGTCACCGGCTCGTCGCCGTGGTTGATGAGGAACAGGTGGCGGCCGCGCCGGACCAGTTCCAGCGTGTCGGGCAGGCCGCGCGGGCGGCTCACGCCGGCGCGGTCGAGCACCCCGGCCAGCAGCTCGCGCAGGCCGGTGACGGGGGCGGTGGCCAGGTACCAGGCGGTGCCGGCGCCGAGGTCGTGGCGGGTGAGCGCGGGATGCCCGGCGTCCGGCCCGGAGGCGAACTCGCGCTCGGCGACGGCCCCGGCCGGGTGGATCCGCTCGGACCAGATCCGCCCGTCGAGCCCGCCGGTGACGGCGACGGTCTCGTGCTCGCGCAGCGGGTGGAACTCCTCGATCGACAGGCCGAGCACCTCGCGCAGCGCGCCCGGGTAGGCGCCGGGGTGGATGGTGTCGTGCTCGTCGACGATGCCGGAGAAGTACGAGACGAGCAGGTTTCCGCCTGCTTCCACGTACCGGTGCAGGTTCTTGGCCGAAGCCTCGGTGAGCAGGTACGCGCTCGGCGCGACCACCACCCGATAACGCGACATGTCGGCGGACGGGTGGACGAAGTCGACGGTGACGTGCTCCCGCCAGAGCGCCTCGTAGAAGGCGTCGGCCCGCTCACGGAACCGCAGGTCCACCGACGGCCGCCAGTCGAGCTCCAGCGCCCAGTACGACTCCCAGTCCCACACCAGGGCGACGTCGGCGCGCACCCGGCTGCCCCGCACGCCGGCGAGCCTGCGCAGGTCGGCGCCGAGGTCGACGATCTCGCGCCACTGCGCGGAGCCGGCGCCGGCGTGCGGCACCATCGCGGAGTGGAACTTCTCCGCGCCGAACCGCGAGGCGCGGAACTGGAAGAACAGCACGCTGTCGGAGCCGCGGGCGACGTGCGCGAGGCTGTTGCGGCGCATCTCGCCGGGCCGCTTGGCGAGGTTGCGCGGCTGCCAGTTGACCGCGCCGGCCGAGTGCTCCATGAGCATCCACGGCTCTCCCCCGGCCACCGAGCGCGCCAGGTCGGCGGACATGGCCAGGTCGATGTGGTTGTCCGGCTGCTCGGCCTTCAGGTAGTGGTCGTTGGCGACCACGTCGAGCTCGCGCGCCCACTGCCACAGGTCGGTCGACTTGCAGTTCACGGTGCCGGCGAAGTTGGTCGTCACCGGCACGCCGGGGGTGATCTCGCGCAGGATGTCGCGCTGCAGCGCGTAGTGCTCGCGGTGCTGGCCGTCGCTGAAGCGGGCGAAGTCGAGCCGCTGGGCCGGGTTGACGGCGGTGTGGTTGTGGCGGGGGGCGTCGATCTGCGCCCAGTCGGTGTAGCGCTGCCCCCAGAACGCGGTGCCCCAGGCGTCGTTGAGCTCGGCCAGGTCGCGGTAGGTGCGGCGCAGCCAGTCGCGCCAGGCGGCGACGCTGTGCTCGCAGTAGCACTCGCCCAGCGGCGCCCCGTACTCGTTGTGCACGTGCCACATGACCACGGCGGGATGGCCGCGGTAGTGGGTGGCTAGCGCGCGCACCAGGCGGGCGGTGGCCTCGCGGAAGGCGGGCGCGCTGGAGCAGGCGTTCTGCCTGCCGCCGAAGCCGATCCGCACGCCGTCGCGGCCGACGGGCAGCGTGTCCGGGTGGCGGGCGGTGAACCAGGCGGGCGGCGCGGCGGTGGGCGTGGCCAGGTCGACCGCGATGCCGGCGGCGTGCAGCCGGTCGATGATCTCGTCCAGCCAGCCGAACTCGTGGCGGCCCTCCTCCGGCTCCATCAGCGCCCACGAGAACATGCCGAGGCTCACCAGGTTGACCCCGGCCTCGCGCATCAGGGCGACGTCCTCCTCGTGCACCTCGCGCGGCCACTGCTCGGGGTTGTAGTCCCCGCCGTAGGCGATACCGGCCGGACGCTCCGGATACATCCATCCCCCTTGTCGTACTTCTGTGAACGTGCACAGTAGCGCGCGTCACGGTTCTTGGAAACCGACCAGGAGACTAACGAGAACATAACGGGCCCTTGACCCCGCACTGATGGCTGATCCAGTCTGTGCACGTTCACAGAGAACATCTGGAGGTATGCATGCGTGCCACACGCCTCGGAGCCGCCTTGGCCGCAGCGCTCGCGGCCACCCTGACCCTGTCCGGATGTGGCGGCGGCGAGCCCGCCGGCACTCCGGAGGCGGCGCGGACGCAGTCTCAGGCCCCGCAGGGCCCGGTCAAGCTCACGTACTGGACGTGGGCTCCCAACATGGACAAGGTCGTCGAGGTGTGGAACAAGGCGCACCCCGACATCCAGGTGACGGTCAGCAAGCAGGCCGGGGGCGACGACGCCGCCGCCAAGTTCCTCACCGCGGCCAAGGCCGGCAACCCGCCGGACCTGGTGCAGGCCGAATACCAGCACCTGCCGTCGTTCGTGGCGGCCGAGGCGGTGGCCGACCTCAAGGCCGAGACGGAGGCGGTCAAGGGCGAGTTCGGCGAGGGCGTGTGGGGGCTCGTCACGCTCGGCACCGAGGGCGTGTACGCGGTCCCGCAGGACAGCGGCCCGATGATGCTCTTCTACCGCCAGGACCTGTTCGACGAGTACGGCATCGAGGTCCCGAAGACCTGGGACGAGTACGCCGAGGCGGCCCGCGCCGTGCGGAAGAAGGACCCCAAGGTCTACCTGGGCACCTTCTCCAGCAAGGACCCCGGCGCGTTCACCGGCCTCGCCCAGCAGGCGGGCGCCCAGTGGTGGTCGATCAGCGGCGAGGCCTGGAAGGTGGACATCGCCGACGCGCCCACCGTCAAGGTCGCCGACTACTGGGACGGCCTGGTCAAGGAGGGCGCCATCGACGACACGCCGTACTTCACCCCCGAGTGGAACAAGGCGCTCGCCGACGGCAAGCTGCTCACCTGGCCGTCGGCGATCTGGGCGCCGGGCACGCTGGAGAGCAACGCGCCCAAGGCCGAGGGCAAGTGGGCGATCGCCCCGATGCCGCAGTGGAACGCCGGCGAGAACCACACCGGCTTCTGGGGCGGCTCCTCCGTGGCGGTCGCCGCCAAGTCGCCGAACAGGGCCGCCGCGGCCCAGTTCGCCACCTGGCTCAACACCGACCCGGAGGCGGTCGACGCGCTGGTGAAGGAGGCCGCGATCTATCCGGCGGCCACCAAGGCGCAGACGGCGCTCACCGAGGCGCCCGGCTACTTCGCCAACCAGCCGGACTTCTGGCAGCAGGCCGCCCAGGCCTCCGCCGGGGCGCGCGGCTTCACCTTCGGGCCCAACGTCGGCGTCACGTACAACGCCTTCAGGGACGGCTTCGACAAGGCGTTGCAGGACGGCAGCCCGTTCTCCGGCGCCGTCAGGGCGATGCACGAGGCCACCGTCGCCGACATGCGCAAGTCCGGGTTCTCGCTCGCGTCATGACGTACTCCGCGAAGAGGCGGCGCGCCGCGCGCCGCCCCTTGCTCGCCCCGTACCTGTTCCTCACCCCGGCGATCGTGCTGTTCGTGCTGTTCCTGGCGGTGCCGATCGGCTACACCGCCTACCTGGCGATGCGCCGGACCCGGGTGTCCGGGCTCGGGCTGGGGGGCGGGTCGCGGCGCGAGGTGTTCGCCGGGTTCGACAACTTCGCCGCCGCGATCACCGACGGCGAGCTGTGGGCCGGGTGGCTGCGGGTGCTCGGGTACGGCGCGATCGTGCTGGTCGTGATGCTGGGGCTGGCGCTGGTGTTCGCGCTGGCCCTGGACTCGGCCCGGGTGCGGCTGGCCCGCTTCGGCCGGATCGCGATCTTCCTGCCGTACGCGGTGCCCGGCGTGGCCGCGTCGCTGCTGTGGGGGTTCCTCTACCTGCCGTCGCTCAGCCCGATCCGGGCGGTGCTGGACGTGGACCTGCTCGGCGCGACCACGGTCACGTACTCGATGGCCAACGTGGCGGTATGGGGCGGGACCGGCTTCAACATGCTGGTGCTCTACACGGCGCTGCGGGCGGTGCCGCGAGACTACTATGAGGCGGCGCGGCTCGACGGCGCCACCGAGACGCAGATCGCGCTGCGGATCAAGATCCCGCTGCTGATGCCGGCGATCATCCTGACCACCGTGTTCTCGATCATCGCGACGATCCAGGTGTTCACCGAGCCGACCACGCTGCGGCCGTTCACGAACACGATCAGCTCCACGTGGAGCCCGCTGATGAAGGTCTACCGGGACGCGTTCGTCACCGGTGACCTGTACGCGGCGGCGGCCACCTCGATCGTCATCGCCGCCGTCTCCTTCGTCCTGGCGTTCGGATTTCTGCGCGTGGTCCGCGACCGCGCCTTCGGGGAGGGCTGATGGCCGCCGTCACGACCCGCCGGTCCACCGGCCTGCTGCCGACCGCCGTGCTGCTGGCCGGCGCGATCTACTGCCTGTTCCCGGTGAGCTGGGTGCTGATCGCGGCGACCAAGTCGCCCGGGGAGCTGTTCACCACGCCGACCATGGCCTTCGGCACCGGCTTCCTCTCCAACGTGTCCGATCTGCTCGCCTACCGCGACGGGGTGTTCTGGCTGTGGCTGGTCAACACGTTCGTCTACGCGGGCGGCGGCTCGCTGCTGGCCACCGTGGTCGCCGCGGTCTCCGGGTACGCGCTGGCCAAGTACCGCTTCCCGGGCCGGGCGCTGATCTTCAACCTGCTGATCGGCGGCATCCTGGTGCCGGCCGTGGTGCTGGCCATCCCGCAGTATCTGCTGTTCTCGAAGGTGGGGATGGCGGACACGTACTGGGCGGTGCTGCTGCCGCAGATCCTGTCCCCGTACAGCATCTACCTCGCCCGGGTGTACGCGACCGCCGCCATCCCGGACTCGCTGCTGGAGGCCGGGCGGATCGACGGGGCCGGCGAGTGGACGCTCATGTCGCGGGTGGCGCTGCCGCTGATGGTGCCGGGCATGGTGACGATCTTCCTTTTCCAGTTCGTGGCCATCTGGAACAACTTCCTGCTGCCGTTCATCATGCTGGGCGACGACGGCAAGTTCCCGCTCACGGTCGGGCTCTACACGCTGCTGGCGGCCGGGGCCAACCAGCCGGCGCTGTACAACCTGATCCTGACCGGCGCGCTGCTGTCGATCATCCCGCTGATCGCGCTCTTCCTCACGATGCAGCGATACTGGAGGACAGACCTGTCCTCCGGAGCGGTGAAATGAAGCGCCCTACCATCCACGACGTCGCCGCTGCCGCGGGCGTGTCCCGCGGCACGGTGTCCAGGCTGCTCAACGGCGACCGCTACGTCAGCCCGGCCGCGCGGGCCGCGATCGAGCGGGCCATCACCGAGACCGGCTACGTCGTCAACCGCGCCGCCCGCAGCCTGGTCACGCAGCGCACCGGCTCCGTGGCCATGGTGCTGTCGGAGCCGGACCAGATGCTGTTCGAGGACCCCAACTACAGCACGCTCATCCGGGTGGCGATCCGCCGCCTGGCCGAGCGCGACATCTCGCTGGTGATGATGCTCGCCGGCAACGAGGGCGACCGCGACCGGGTGGTGCGCTACGTGCGCGGCGGCCACGCCGACGGCGTGCTCCTGGTGACGACCCACGCGGGCGACCCGCTGGCCGACGCCCTCGCCGCCGCCGCCCCCGCCGTCTCGTGCGGCGCGGTCATCGGGCGCGAGAACGTCATCCCGTACGCGGCCGCGGACGATCGCCTGGGCGCCCGGCAGATGACCGAATACCTGGTGAGCCGGGGCCACAAGCGGATCGCCATGATCACCGGCCCGATGGACACCCCCGGCGGCATCCAGCGCCTGGAGGGCTTCGCCGACGTGCTGGGCCGCAAGGCGTCCAAGAAGCTCATCGCGCACGGCGACTGGACCCAGGCCAGCGGCGAGCGAGCCATGGCCGAGCTGCTGGAGCGCACCCCTGACCTCGACGCGGTGTTCGTCGCCTCCGACCTGATGGCGGCCGGCGCCCTGACGACCCTGCGCGCGGCGGGCCGGCGGGTGCCGGACGACGTGGCGGTGGGCGGCTTCGACGACTCCTCGGTGGCCACCTCCACCCTCCCGCCGCTCACGACGATCAGGCAGCCGCTGGCGGAGATGGCGAACGCGACCATCAACCTGCTGCTGGCCCGGCTCGACGGCGCCGAGAAGCCCGAGCCGGTGGTGCTCCCGACCGAGCTGGTGATCCGCGAGTCCGCCTGACAGAAGGCGCTTCGCGAGCTGTCACCCCGCGAGCAGTTGGTGGAGCCGCTGTGCTTCCCGCACCAGCCGGGTGGATCCCTTCCGGGCCGCTACGGCCGCCAGCTCCGGGATCTCGCCGCGTGCCCCGGCGAGCGCGGCGGCCCGGGCGCCCACGGCGAGCAGGTCCGCGAGCCCGTTGCGCGGGCGCTCCCCCGCGGCGGGCAGCACGCGCGGCAGCAGCGGGGCCACCACCGGCCACACCGCCGCGTGCGCCCCGGCCTGGACCGCCTCGTCGAGCGCGGACACCACCCGGGACAGCATGACCAGCCCCGGCGGCAGCAGCCCGGCGACCGCCTTCGCCAGCCGCTGCGCGGGCACCTCGTCCCGGGCGGCCAGGGTGAGGAACGCGTCCACGGCCGCCGCCCGCTTCGCGACGTCCGGCTCGCTCATCCCGATGGCCAGCGCGTGCGCCACCGCCGTCCCGGCGGGCCCGTCGCCGTGCGCCAGCGCGGCGAGCGCGAGATGCCCGTCGCCCCAGGCGTCGAGGGCGGTCAGCAGATGCGCCGCCACCAGCTCGCGATGCGACGGCGCCGCCATCGGCCACCAGCGCATCGTGGAGGACCAGGACGTGTCCCGCCGCGCCAGGTCGTGCAGCGGCTCCGGCAGCTCCAGCTCGGACTGGAGCTCCTCGCGCGTCCACCCGTATCCGACGTGGCCCGTCGCGTATCCGACGTGCTTGACCATCGAGCACCGGACCTCGGGGTCGGGCAGCCCGCCGCCGCGCAGCCACGCCGCGCACTCCCGGCCCGCCCGCGTGCCGAGCTTCTCCGCCCGCTCCGCCACCGCCTCGCCGACCGTACGCGGCAGCCGCAGGAGGGCGTGCGCGAGGTCGGCGGGCAACGGCTCCAGGCCGGCCGACGCCAGCCGTTCGAGGCGGTCGAGCAGCACCTCGGGAGCGATGTGGCCGGTGCCGGAGGTAGGCGTGGCGAGCAGGAGGGGCGGTGCGGACGCCGTCTCGTAGGCGGCGATCAGTTCGCGGGCCCGCGCCTCGTAGAGCCGGTCCAGCCCGCCGCCTTCGCGGTTGACCCGGCCGCCCCGGATCAGCGCGGTGAGCCGCAGGCTGTCTTCCGGTGAGGCGAACGCGAGCACCGCCCGCACGAGCAGCTGGTGAAGCCGCTCGTCGCTCCCATACGGGTGATGGCAGCCGAACAGGTGCGGGTCCAGCGGATGCCACCAGGGTCGCAGCGCCTCGCGCAGGGTGTCCGGCTCCCGGTGCGCCCACTCGGCGAGCCCGGCCAGGACCCGCTCGAACGTGTCCGCTCCCGACTTCGGCCCCACGGCAGCGACCGCCTCGGCGAGTTCGCCCGGCGACGCGATGGGCGACGGCAGGCTCGGCGCGGGCGCCGCGACCAGCGCGGGCGCCTCGGCTTCATCGGCCTCGATGGCTTCCCCGTACGCGCCGGCGATCTTCTCCCGCAGCTCGGCGGGGAGCCCGCCCGCGGCGTCCAGGACGGCCTGCCGACCTTCCTCGCCCGCCCGTCCGGCCAACCGCACCGCCGCCCGGACGGCGTACTCCTGCAGCGCGAGCGTGTCCTGCCGGAACACCGCCGCCACCACCCCCAGCGCGGCGTCGACCCGTTCCGGCCCGCGCCCGGCGGCGTCACGCGCCCACGCGACGGCCGCCCGCACGAGCTTCTTCTCCTGCCGGAACGCCAGCGCCCCCGCCGCCTCGGCGAACAGCTCCGCCTCCAGCCGCCCCGCCTCGTCGGCCTGCCGCAGCCGCGCCAGCGCCATGTCGGCCACGGTGACAGGCGCGGCGGGCAGGATCGCCGCATAGTCGCGGACCCGTCCGGCCACCTCGTCGAGGTCCGGCGCCAGGTCGTCGTGCAGCTGGGCGAGCACCGGCGGCGCGTCGGGCCCGTCGCGCAGCAGCCGTCCCATGACCTGGCCGAGCACCTCGCCGCGATCCAGGCGACCGCTCTCGATCAGCCGCAGCACGCCATCGCGCTGCGGCCACGAGAACGCCTCCCGCAGCCCGGCCGTCTCGAAGATCCTGGGCGCGAGGTGCGGGAACAGGGGATCGTCAGCGCCCGGCGCGGATCCGAGCCGCCGCACCCACCCGGTCAGGAACGGGTCGCTGTCCGGCGGCTCGATGCCGGTCGCCCTGACCAGAGCCGCGACGATCTCCCACTCGCGTTCCTGGTCCGCCCGCAGCCGCAGCACCGTCCGCCGGGCGAGATCCTCCTGCCACTCCACCGGGCGCGTACGGATCAGGCCGAGGACGCGCGGCGCGTCGTCGCCCGCCGGATCGCGCCACCGGAGCTCGCGCCGGAAGATCCACGAGGTCACGGCCGCCGCCCCGCCGAGGCAGCCGACGCCCGCCATGAGCAGGGGCCGTAACTGGCCCGTCCACTCCCAGAACCTGCCGGCGTACGCCTTGTTCTGCGCCGCGAGGTAGGGCGCGAGCTCGGCGGCGACGGCCTTCCTCGCGTCCGCGTCGAAGGCGGCGACGGAGCGGACGGTGCCGGCGGTGTCGCCGGCCTGGATCAGCTTGAGAAGATCTTTCCACGGTGCGGACATGGCGCGGACCCTACTGACCCGGCCCGACAATTCACCGATCCGGCGACCTCAAGCCAGGTATGGAAGAGTTGCCGTCCATGGAACAGCGTGTGTTGGGACGTACCGGACGGCGAGTCGGTGTGGTGGGACTGGGAGCCTGGCAGCTCGGGGCCGACTGGGGGCAGGTGAGCGAGGACGACGCGGTCGCGACGCTCTCGGCGGCGGTCGGCGACGGGGTGACGTTCATCGACACCGCCGACGTCTACGGCGACGGCCGCAGCGAGCAGATCGTCGGCCGGTTCGCCAAGGCCCACCCGGACCTCACGGTGGCCACCAAGATGGGCCGCCGGATGGACCAGGTGCCGGAGAACTACCTGATGGCGAACTTCCGCGCCTGGAACGAGCGCTCCCGCCGCAACCTCGGCGTCGACACCGTCGACCTGGTGCAGCTGCACTGCCCGCCCACGCCGGTGTACTCGTCCGACGCGGTGTTCGACGCGCTCGACACGCTGGTCGCGGAGGAGAAGATCGCCGCGTACGGGGTGAGCGTGGAGACGTGCGAGGAGGCGCTGACGGCGATCGCCCGGCCGGGCGTGGCGACGGTGCAGATCATCCTGAACGCGTTCCGGCTCAAGCCGCTGGAGCGGGTGCTGCCCGCGGCCCGCGAGGCGGGTGTCGGCATCATCGCCCGGGTGCCGCTGGCCAGCGGCCTGCTGTCGGGCCGCTACGACGAGAACACCACGTTCGCGCCCGACGACCACCGCACCTTCAACCGCCACGGCGAGTCGTTCGACGTGGGCGAGACGTTCTCCGGCGTGGACTTCCGCACCGGCCTGGAGGCGGTCCGGCGGCTGGCCCCGCTGGTGCCCGAGGGGGCGACGATGGCGCAGTTCGCGCTGCGCTGGATCCTCGACCAGCCCGGCGTGTCCGTCGTCATCCCCGGCGCCCGCAACCCTGCCCAGGCCGCCGCCAACGCCGCCGCGGCCGCGCTCCCGTCCCTCCCGCCGGAGACCCTCCAGGCCGTACGCGACGTGTACGACGAGCTCATCCGTCCGCAGGTGCACGACCGATGGTGAGCCGGGCGGTTCTCGTCACCGGGGCGTCGCGGGGGATCGGGCGGGCCGTCGCGACGGCGTTCGCGGAGCTGGGTGACCGGGTGGCGGTCCACCATCGCGACTCCCCCGCCCTCGCCTCCGGGCTGCTGGACGAGCTGCCGGGCGAGGGACACACGGTCGTCCAGGCGGACCTGGCCGACCCGGAGGCGGTGCGCCGCGTCGTGGACGAGGCGGCCACCGCCCTGGGCGGCATCGACGTGCTGGTCAACAACGCCGGCGTGTTCCTGCACCACCCGGTCACGGACCTCACCTACGAGGAGTGGCAGGCGGCCTGGCGCCGGACACTCGACCTCAACCTGGTCGGCGCGGCGAACATGATCTGGTGCGCGCTCCCCCACATGCCGCGGGGCGGTCGCATCGTCAACGTCTCCTCGCGCGGCGCCTTCCGCGGCGAGCCCGACAGTCCCGCGTACGGCGCCAGCAAGGCGGGCCTGAACGCGCTCACCCAGTCGCTCGCGGTGTCCCTGGCGCCGAAGGGCATCGCGGTGGCGGCGGTCGCGCCGGGCTTCGTCGAGACGGACATGACGAACGAGCACCTCAAACCGCCCAGGGGCGACGAGATCCGCGCCCAGAGCCCGTTCGGCCGCGTGGCCCGCCCGGAGGAGATCGCCGCCGCCGTCGTGTACCTGGCCTCGCCGGAGGCGGAGTGGGCCAGCGGCACCATCATCGACCTGAACGGCGCCAGCTACCTGCGCTGAGAGGCGGAGCCGGGTGGTAGAAGAATGGCATCTTCGACTTCTGACATCGCCGATCACGGCTCCCAGCGAGATTCTCTGGGAGCCGTGTCGCCGTAACGTGTTCAGACCTTGTTCACCGGTTCCTGGAGTTCGGTGACCCACTCGTCGTGGTTGTCGGGACACTCCAGGTTGATCTCCCGGGGGTAGCCGACGGAACGGTAGCCGTTGGCGTCGATCCAGCGGCCGAGGGTCTGGACGGTGGGCAGGACGGTCTCCATGGAGCCGCGGTGCATGACGGTCGCCGCCTGCTCGACGGGCGGCAGGTCCACGATCCGCAGCCCGTCGTCCTCGCCGAGGGGCGCGGAGACCTCGACGCCCGCTCGGATGAGGATCCCGCCGTCCGGCGCGTCCTCGTAGCAGGCGACCGCGGGCCCGGAGGGGGCGATGCCCGCCGCCTCCAGGCGCCGGGACAGCTCCTCGTAAAGCGGCTGGATGACCGGGCCGACGGTGTCGAAGTCCGGTGCCACCGCGGTCAGTTCGGCCACCCGCACGCTCGGCAGGCTCTTCAGTACGACATCGTTGCTGGGCATCTGCCCCTCGCTCTCGATCGAGCGGAGCCTCGCCTCGACCTGGGCCAGCCGGGCCGCCGCCGCCGTGATCGCCGCCTCCAGGTCGGCGCGCCGCAGCCGGAGCATGGCGCGCAGTTCCCCGATGGTCACCTTCTCGTCCAGGATCGCCCGGACCTGTTGGAGGGTGAAGCCGAGGTCCTTGAGCGCGATGACGCGGTTGAGGCGGGCCAGCTGGGCGGCCGTGTAGTAGCGGTAGCCGGTGGCCGGATCGACGTGGGCCGGGCGCAGCAGGCCGGTGGCGTCGTAGTGACGCAGCATCCGTACCGAGACGCGACCGTGCCTGGCGAAGTCTCCGATGGTGAACATGATGTCTCCAAGTCGACCGCCTGACACGGTGTGAGGGTCAAGAACGCGGCGCGGACGCCGAGGCCTGAGCCGGCGGAACGTGGACTACCCGCCGAGCCCGTCAAGATAGGCGCGGGAGGCGGCGAGGGCTTCGAGCATGTCGCCGTCGCAGCGGTCGAGCTCGACGATCCGCCAGGCGTCGCCGGGGGCGGCCGCCAGGATGTCCGGGATCGGCAGCGTGCCGGAGCCGACCGCGGTCATGGCGTCGTCGACGGTGCCGGGGCCGTCCTTGACGTGCAGGTGGGTGACCCGGTCGCCGAGCCGGGCCAGCAGGCCGGGCACGTCGGCGCCGCCCACCACGGCCCAGTAGAGGTCCACCTCCAGCAGGACGTCCGGGTCGAGCAGTTCGGCGAGCGCCTCAAGGGCGTGCCGGTCGCCGATCCGCGCCGAAAGCTCCCAGTGGTGGTTGTGGTAGCCGAGCCGCAGCCCCGCCCCGGCGGCGCGGGCGGCGGCGGCGTTGATCAGCCGGGCGCTCTCCTCCACGGCGGCACGATCGGAGAACCCGTCCGGCGGGATCGCCGGGATGATCACCGTGTCCGTGCCGATGGCCGTGGCGGCCTCCAGCACGGCGGGCGCGTGCTCGTCCAGCAGCGGCCCGTGCAGCGAGCAGGCGGTGAGCCCGTTCGCCTCCAGCAGGTCGCGAAAGGCGCGGGGGTCGTCGCCCAGGAGCCCGAAGGTGGGCTCCACGGCCCGGTACCCCATCGCGGCGAGGGACGTCAGAGTCGTCGTCGGCCGCACGGACATCTCGGCGCGTACGGAGTAGAGCTGGACGGCGGGAACAAGCACGACATACCCCCTGCTACTACATGATCCAGTCCATCGATCTTAGGGAGCCGCCGGCATCCCGGGAAGCGGCGCCACCGCCGGAGGCTCACCACGCACTGAAGTAATTCGTATTAGCAGGTTGACTGACGCTTTTCGCTGACCGATGCTCGGTGATCACACCGGCCCCCCGCCGGTGTGATCACGAAAGGGCAGAGCATGTCCGATCCGATCCTCGACCGCCGCACGATCCTGCGCGCCGCCGCAGGCACGGCCGTCGCCCTCCCCGCGCTCTCCTCCCCCGCCGCCGCTGCCGCCGCCGGGCCCGCGGGCTTTCCCTCGTACGCCTACCTCGGCCGGTCGCTGAACACCTCGGCGCTGCGCTACAACCCGACCGGCGAGCTGATCTTCCCGTGCGTGCGCGGCACGTACGACCGCATGCCGGGCGGGCTCGGCAGGTACTACCTCTACTACGCCCCGCACGACGCGCCCGGCGGCATCTGCCTGGCCTACGGCGACTCACTCGCCGGGCCGTTCACCGAGTATCACGCCAACCCGATCGTCAGCCGGCAGTGGGGCCCGCACTTCAACGTCAGTCACGTGTCGTCACCGCACGTGCTCTGGCACGCCGCCTCCCGCCGCTGGTACCTGTACTTCCACGGCGAGAACAGCACGACCCGGCTCGCCACCTCGGCCAACGGGGTCGACTTCAGCTACCACGGCGTCGTGCTGAACACCTCGATGGTGCCCGGCATCTCGGAGGCCTCCTACGCGCGGGTCTTCGACCACGCGATCCCGGCGCGGGGCGCCCGGTACGTGATGGTGTTCATGGGCAACCACGGCGGCAACCGCAAGATCTTCTGGGGCTGGTCGGGCGACGCGGTGAGCTGGCAGTTCGCCCCGAACCCGCTCATCTCCCCCGCGGGCGACGGCCTCACCGACCTGAGCGGGCCGCACCTGCTCAAGCGCAACGGCACCACGTACGTCGTCTACCACGGCAACTCGGGCAAGATGTACCTCACCGAGGTCGGCAACTCCTTCGACCGGGAGGTGCACCTCGGCGTCTTCCACACCCCGCTGACCGGCGGCCCCGACTCCCGGCGCTCGGCCGCCCCGGCCTTCGGCACCGACGGCGGCGTCTCGTACATGTTCTACGAGGCGGGCCAGCGCGGCTCCACCGTGATCGCCGTGGCCCGCGCCACCTCCTGATCCCGTACCCCCTCGGCCCCGCTGAGCCCTGCCCTGTCCCTCCCGGGTTCGGCGGGGCCGGGCGTCGCCCGCCGCGTGCTTGCCGGCCGGCGAGTCCGCGAAGATCAGGTCGAACGGCCCGAGCGCGGACAGCATCTCCAGCGCGTCGCCCGTGCGGAACTCCACGAACCCCGGCCACTCCCCCTGCCGCGCGAGCCCGGCGCGCCCGGCGTCGCGCTCGATGGTGGTGACGGTGACGTCCGTGCGCGGCGTCAGCCCGGACACGAGCCAGGCCGTCCCCACTCCCGTCCCGGTCCCGATCTCCAGCACCCGCGCCCGCGCCGGCAGCCCCGCGGCGAGCACGGCGAGGAGCCGTCCGACACCCGGGTCGCACGAGTACGCGAACCCGGCCCGCTCGGTGGCCCGCCGTACGAGATCCTCCATGAGCACAGGATTCCCTATGCTGCCGACCCATGACGATCGACGGCGACTACGGTCTGCCCGGTTCGCTCGGCAGGGTGCTGCGGGCGGTGGCGGACGAGCGGGTGGCGCAGGATCGGCGGTGGGGCGTCCAGGAGGGCCTCACCGACGGCACCGGCCCGCAGCACGGCGACGAGGCGGAGCGGGCGAAGCGGGAGACCGGGGAGGCGTCCCGCGAGGGGCGGCTGACCTGGCGGCACGTGCTGGTGGAGGAGGTGCTGGAGGCGTTCGCCGAGGAGGACCCCGACCGGTTGCGGGCGGAGCTGACGCAGGTGGCGGCCGTGGCGGTCAAGTGGATCCAGGACATCGACCGGCGCGCCGCCCGGGACCGGTTCCGGGCGATCGTGGACGTGCACGTCCTGCTGGTCCGCGACGGCGAGGTGCTGATGGGGCGCCGATCCGGCACCGGGTACGCCGACGGGCTGTGGCACCTGCCGAGCGGCCACCTGGAGGCGGGCGAGTCGGCGACGGAGGCGGCGGCGCGGGAGGCCCGCGAGGAGGTGGGCGTCCGCGTCGACCCCGCCGACCTGGTCTTCGCCCACGTGATGCACCGGGCACCGGAGCGGGTGGGGCTCTTCTTCGTGGCGGAGAGGTGGGCGGGCGAGCCGTACAACGCCGAGCCGCACAAGTGCTCCGAGCTCGGCTGGTTCCCGCTGGACCGGCTGCCGCAGGACACGGTCGGCTATCCGGCCGAGGCGCTGCGCGGCATCGGGCGCGGTGAGGCTTTCGGCCTGTACGGGTTCTAGCCCGGCGGATACTTGGCCGGGTCGGCGCGCCCGCGGCCGGCGAAGTCGTCGGCCAGTTCGGTGATGGTCTCGCGGCCTTCCAGCAGATACAGCCAGGCGACCGGCAGGGCGTCCTCGCCGCGCACGGCGCCGAGAAGATTGCCGGTCATGGAGCCGGTGGAGTCGCTGTCGCCGGAGTGGTTGACGGCCAGCAGCAGCGCCGCGGCGAAGTCCTTCTCGCGCGTGAGCGCGCAGTAGACGGCGATGGCCAGCGCCTCCTCGGCCACCCATCCCCCGCCGAGGCTCTCCACCCGCTCCGGGCTCGGCTCGCCCTTTCCTGCCAGCTCGTCCGCCGCCCGCAGGGCGACGCTGGTCTCCTCGTGCCCGGGGTACGTGGCCAGCAGGCGGAGCGTCTCGTGGACCGCCTCGTACAGGGTCAGATCCTCGGCCACGAAGTGGACGAGGGCGGCGAAGGCGCCGGCCGCGTAGTAGCCGGTGGGGTGGCCGTGGGTGATCCGCGCGCAGGCGGCGGCCAGCTCGAACGCCTCCCGCGCGGAGCCCCCGAGAAGCCCGAACGGCGCCGACCGCATGACGGTGCCGCAGCCCTTGGAGTCGCGGTTGACCGGCCCCGGCTCTCCCAGGGGCCCGTCCCGGCCGGGCCGCGCGCGCAGCCCCGACAGGCACGCGTTGCCGGGCGCCCGCCGCGCGTACAGCCACCGCTGCTCGCGCAGCCAGCCCGTACGGTGGTGCGGGTCGCCGGGCGGGGGCGGGGCGTCGTGCCGCTGGGTGTCGAGCCAGCGCAGGTAGGCGGACCGGACCACCTCCGCGGTGTCCGCGAACCCCCGGGTGGCGGCCCTCAGCTCGGCCCTGATCAGCCCTTCCAGCGTGAAGAGCGTCATCTGGGTGTCGTCGGTGATCAGCCCCGCGCGGCCGATCCCGTCGGTCACCATGCCGGTGACCCCGGCCTGCCCGTGACGGGCGCGGATGCCCGCGATGGACTCGAACTCGATCGCCCCGCCGAGCGCGTCGCCGATCGCCCCGCCCAGCACGCATCCGCGGACCCGGCTGCGGTACGTCACTTCCGCCATGGCCCACACCTTATGCCCGGCCTTGTCGCGTACGGGATGGATGGGCGCGGCCCTGTCAGTGGGCGTGCGCGTGGCCGAACGTCCAGGTGATCGTGGAGGTGAGGGCGTTCTCGCGGTACGCGGGATCGCGGATGAAGCCGGTGGAGTCGGAGACGACGACGGTATAGGTGCACGAGTGCTTCGACCGCAGGTCCTTGCGCCCGCACCACGGAGCCTCGGGCTTGCCGCGCTGCTTGGGCGGCTTGTGCTCGCCGGCCTGCACGGAGGCCAGGCCGGCCCACTCCGCGATCTCGTGCCCGTTGACGAACCACCGGGTGGACACGGTCGGGATGTCGACGTGGGTGACGGTCAGGGTGGCCGACTTGCGGATCGGCCTGTCGCTCGGCGGGGTGGCGGCGTCGACGATGCCGGTCAGCTCGTAGAACTTGCGGGTCATCTCCTCGCGGCCGACCGAGTTGAAGGGCTTGCGCAGGGTGCGCATCAGCGAGTCGTCGCTGGGCCGGTGGATGCCGAGATTGTGGTAGTAGGCGCCTTCGAAGGCGCCGATGACGCCGCCGTCGGGGGTCTCGGCCCCGAGCCAGCGCCACCACTTGGTCCGCCGCGCGGTCTGCTCTCCGGCGTCGTGGACGGAGACGTTGGCGTCCGGCGGCTCCTCGCCGGTGTAGACGCTGCCGTCGTCGGGATAGGCCCAGTACGGGTACTCGTCGGCGAGGTCGCCGAGGGAGTGGCCGAGCTCGTGGGGAAGGATCTCCGGGCCGGAGACGTGTCCGCCGGAGAAGGTGACCAGGTCCTCCTCGATGTAGCCGGCTCCGCCGTACGTGCCGCTGTTGACGACCACGGCGATCTGGTCGAAGGCGGGCGCCAGGGCGGCGTAGGACTCGGCGGCGGGCACGTCGACGCAGACCAGGCGTGCCAGCCCGTCGCAGTAGTAGGTGCTGTGGAGCGCGGTGTCCTTCTCGATCCCTTCGGCGGGGTCGTTGTCGGAGCCGGACTCGTTGGAGACGACGTTGACCTGCCAGACGTTGAACAGCTTCCGGTAGCTCTTGAACGGCTCGCGCTCGGCCAGCAGGTTCCAGCTGGTCTCCACCTGGGAGGTGTAGCGGTCCATCTCGGACTCGGTGAAGCCGTCGCCCAGGTAGACCAGGTCGATGCGCTTGTCGCTGGGGCCGTTCACCTCGATGGGCGTCACGGTGGCGGACGGCGCCTGCCGGGACCTCGCCCGCGGGCCGATCTCGCCCGGCACGTCGGTGTAGCCCCGCGGCCCGCTCTCGTCGAAGATCTCCACCTTGTGGTCATCGGACGCGGTCGCGGGCGGGACCGAGAAACACGTCGCGAGGAGTACGCCCCCCACGACCAAGCCAAGTTTGCGCATATTTGTCTCCATCGACAGCGATATGGCGCAGATTGTTCGCGGCTGCGCGTTCATGGGGCAATAACGCTGCGGTGTCGATCCGGGCCGGCGGCGGAGGGCGCCCGGCGGGCCGCAGGTCGGCACGCCACATAACCCGGGAGTTATCCCCTTTCGGGATGGCCCTCCTCGTGGGTACGGGCACCCACGCGCGCCCGATCACCCTAGGGTTATGTCGTACTAGATTGGCCGCATGCAGCTGGAGTTGCGGCACCTTCGGACGTTGTGCGAGATCGCGAACGCGGGCAGTCTCAGCAAGGCGGCGGTCGTCCTGGGCGTCTCGCAGCCCGCTCTCACCGCCCAGTTGCGGCGGATCGAGGCCACGCTCGGCGGGCAGATCTACCGGCGCGGCCGGCTGGGCATGACCCCGACCCCCTTCGGCCGGTTCGTGCTGATCCGGGCCAGAGCGGCGCTCCAGATCGTGGACGAGCTGATGACGGACACCACGCCCGCCCCGGACCGGCCGCGCGTCGCCCGGATGGGCGGCTACGCCAACCCGGTGCTCGGCGGCCTGCTGCGCAGGCTGTTCGGGACGCCGGGCACGCCGATCACCGTGCACACCGAGCACTCGCCCCGCCTGCTCATGGACCTGCTCGCCTCCAAGCGGCTGGACGCGGCCACGCTCGTCGACTACCCCGGCCACGAACTCGCCGTGCCCGCCGCGATAGGCGTGCGCCCCATCGCCATGGAGCCCGTCTTCGTCGCGATGGCCGCCGGCCACCCTCTCGCGTCACTCGAAGAGGTGCCCCTCGCCCGGCTGGCCGACGACGACTGGGTCCTGTCGCCTCCTGACGGGGCGGGCTGGCCCGAGTGCTTCGTGACGGCGTGCCGGGACGCCGGCTTCGCACCTCGGGTGCCGCACATCATGATCGAGGCGCCGATGATCCGGCTGCTCGTCGCCGCGGGGCAGGCCGTCACGCCGTGCCAGGCCACGTTCCCGCCCGGCGACGGCATCGTGGTCCGCCCGCTGGCGGGCGCCCCGCTGTGGATGAGGCACCTCGTCGCCTGGCGCCTCGACGGCGCGCTCGCCGACCGGGCGGGCGAACTGGTCGCCCTCGCCACGCAGGCCCATCAGGAGGCGCTGGCCGCCCACCCGGTCTACAGCGCCTGGCAGGCACGAGGTCACTTCGGAGGTGATCCGCGACACTGAGCGGGCCGCTCCCCCGGCACGTGCGGGGAAGCGGCCCGATGCGGTGCTACTGGGGCAGCGGGGCCACCTCGCGCACCTTCTCCGCGGCGGCGGCCAGCGCGTCCCTGGTCACCTCAGGCGCCTCGCCCTGCTTGTTCTGCGGCAGCGGCTTCACCTTCTTGCAGGCGGACGGGTAGCGGTCGCAGTAGCTCTGGGTCGTGCCGACTGACGTGGCGTTCAGCATCGCGTGGCCGGTGGCCCGGGTCAGCGTGTCGGTCGCGGCGTTGAAGATCTCGTTGAGCCGGCGCGAGTCGGCCGGGTTGTTGACCCGCAGCGGGGTGCCGGTGCCGGTCGACATGCCGAAGATCGTGTCGCCGTCGCCCAGCGTGTGGATCGGGCTGATCGCGCGGGCCAGACCGTCCTGGGAGTTGCCGGCCATCCGCGCGGCGGCGGCCTTCTCCAGCGGCGCGTTCGTGGCGACCACGGCGATCGTGGTGTTCAGCGACGGGGCGTCGGCCTTGGCTTCCGGCCGGCACTCCTTGGCCTTCGGCGTCTCCAGGCCGCGGAACTCGCCCGCCACCTCGTACCGGGCCGCGAACAGCGAGCAGTCGCGCGGGTCGACCGGCGAACCGGCCGAGTTCACCACCACGATGGCGCCGACCACGGTGCCGTCGCTGAGGGTCATGCTGGCGGTGCCGACGCCGCCCTTCAGCCCGCCCGCGCGGGCACCGGTGCCGCCGCCGACGACGCCCTGACGTACCGGCCCTTCCTTGGCGGCCTGCGCGGCGAGGTAGCCCCACTCGGGCGTGGTACGGGCCTTGAAGTTCCCGCCCCGGCCGAGGTCGAAGATGTCGGCGGCGGGGACGATCGGCGCGACTCCCGAGCCGACCCTGACGCCCTCGCCGCGCTCCTCCAGCCAGCTGATGATGCCGTCGGTGGCGGACAGCCCGTACATGCTGCTGCCGCCGAGCATCACCGCGTTCACGCCGGGGTTGGAGTTGAGCGGGTCGAGCAGGTCCGTCTCCTTCGTGGCGGGGGCGCCGCCGCGCTGGTCGACGCCGGCCACGGACATCGTCGGGGTGTAGATCACGGTGGTGCCGGTCAGGTAGGGCGCCCTGGCCGACTGGACCTGCCCGACCTTGATGCCGGGCACGTCGGTGATCGCGTTGTCGGGGCCGGGCAGCCCGGGGGTGTTCGCGGCGGTGGCGGCCTGCGCGGACGCGCTTCCGGGGACGGTGAGCATCAGTGCTCCGGCCAGCAGTGCGACGAGGCGTGGCTTCATGGATCCCTCATTCCAGTGGGGGGCGGGAAGGGACGTCGGGGAGTGCGCGCGCTACTGAGTGCACTGAGGCTACTGGTCGGACCAGCAAAGGTAAAGATCGTAGTGTGCCGATTTGTAGCTATAGTCGGCGTTTTCGCCAGTACGTCCGCGATCGCGTGAGTTCGCCGGCCCCCTGCCGGAAGGACGTCCGACGTTGGGCGTCGATTAACACGGCCTCCCTAGCGTGCCCGACATGAAACGTGCACTGCTCGCCCTCGGTGTCGCCACGCTGGTCACCGGCCTCGCCGCGCCCGCCGCGGCCAAGCCCGCCGCCCCCGGCCGGGCCACCCTCACCGGGTTCGCCTCGCTGCCCGCCGAGACTTTCGTACCGAACAGCGAGACCTCGGGCACCCAGCTCGGCCCCGACCCGGTCAACGGCCTCACCCCGCCCTTCGCCGGCCAGCCCGTGCAGGGCTTCAGCGGCATCGTGCCCCGGGGCGGCGGCGTCTACGAGATGCTGTCCGACAACGGCTTCGGCAGTAAGGGCAACAGCGCGGACTACCTGCTGCGGGTGCACCGGGTCGAGCCCGACCTGCGGGGCGGCACGGTGAAGGTGCTCGGCGGGTTCGACCTCGCCGACCCCGACCGGCACATCACGTTCCCCATCACCAGGGAGGACCGCCGGCTGACCGGCGCCGACTTCGACGTGGAGTCGATCGTGCGCGCCACCGACGGCACCTACTGGATCGGCGACGAGTTCGGCCCGTTCCTGCTGCACTTCTCCTCGACGGGCAGACTGCTCGAAGCGCCCATCCCCCTGCCCGGCGTCCAGGCGCCGGAGAACCCGTTCCTGAACGGCGCCGAGCCGAACCTGGGCCGCAGCAAGGGCTTCGAGGGCATGGCGCGCTCGCTCGACGGCAAGCGGCTCTACCCGCTGCTGGAGGGCACCGTCAGCGGCGACCCGGCCGGCACCCTGCGCATGTACGAGTTCGACGTGCGCGAGCGGGCCTACACCGGCAAGCGCTGGACCTACCCGCTGGACGCCCCCGGCCACGCCATCGGCGACGCGGTCGTCGTGGACCGGAACCGGTTCCTGATCATCGAGCGTGACGGCGCCCAGGGCGACGCGGCCAGGACCAAGAAGATCTACCTGGCCGACGTCCGCGACCGGAACCACGACGGCGCCATGGACAAGACGCTCGTCGCCGACCTGCTCGACATCGCCAACCCCAAGGGCCTCGGCGGCTTCGGCAGGACGTTCCGCTTCCCGTTCGAGACGATCGAGGACGTGGCCATCCTCGACGACCGCACCCTGATCGTCGCCAACGACAACAACTTCCCGTTCTCCACCGGCCGCACGCCCGGCAAGCCGGACGACAACGAGTTCATCACCATCAAGCTGCCGCGCCCGCTGCACGCCACCCGCTGACCCTCATGTGCCCGTGCCCCTCCCGCCCTGGGAGGGGCACGGGCACGTCGCCTCCTCGGCGTGCACGGTGGAGCCGACCTCGTGGAAGAGCCCTCTTCCGGCCCTCCGCCGATCCGGCAGGTGGTGGCCATCCGGGAGACCGGCAGCAGTGAGCCGTCGCCCCGCTCGAACCACTGACGCTCCCCCTGCGCGGTGCCGCCGGTTCGGCCTGAGGGCTGACCTCCATGATCTGCCCTCGGTTACCCATGAGGACGGCAACGACCACGAGGTTGTGCTCGGCACCGAGACGGTGTGCGGAGGCTTGCCTGCCGGGGCCAAAACAGAAGGCACGTTCGTGATGAACGCGCCTTCCGGGGGGCCGTGGCCCCGGATAAGCATGTCGCCGTAGTGGCTGCTTCAAGCAGACCCCGGGCACTGGTGCGGGACATGCCGGTTCGGGCAGCAGATCATGCCGATCGTGGCGAACCGGCCGCCGTGCAACCACTCACCCCATTGCACGTCCACCCCGCGGGGCAACAGGTCGCGGGCGGACTGCAACCGATCTTTCATCGGGATGCGGTCGGGCCACAGCAGCGCGGTGCAGGTCCTGCCGTACTCCTCAGCCAGCCAGGCCACGGCGGGGCCGACCTGGTCGAAGGTGGCCGCGATCCGTGATGGGGGTTTGAGCAGCCAGTCGCCGGTCCGCATCGGAGGGAGGAGCGACGCGGGAAAGTCCGGCGAGGTGGGGCGGCGACCGGCCTCGTTCGCACGTTCCGATCCCGGGCCGGTCCACTGGTAGGCGTGCCAATGCATGGTGAGGCGCTCCGGGTACGGTTGGGGGCGGCGGCCCCTGCTTGCTGTGATCAGGCAGGGACCGCCGTCGACGCGGGTGATGCCTACAGAGTGGACAGGCCGGCGGCGCGAAGCTCGTCACCGGTGAACCGGAGCGTCCCGGCATCCGGGTTCTTCGAGTCACGCACCGCGTAAGCGTCCTCCACCCCCGGGATGGGCGCGATCAGGACACAGGAGTCCATCTCCTCCTCCTGCTGGTTGCCGCCACAGGCCCGGCTGAACGACACCCCTTCGAGGTGACAGCCATACAGATCCATTGCGTGGTCTTCCTTTCGTCCGAGCCCTCAGGGTCGGGCTCCGTTCTGGCCCACGAACGCTACCTATACCGGCCTATTCATGGCTAGTCCAAGCCCGACCTATACTGTTTGGTCTAGCTATGGAAGTCAGTGACGGTTTAGGGTTCGGCCGTGATGTTGCCTGATACGCCGTGGACTGAAGACGACTGGAATCCGGAGTTCTATCGGTACGAGCAGATCGCGGACTGGATCCAGCAACGGATCGAAGCGGGAGAATATCCTCCACGAACCGTGCTCTCCGAAATTCAGCTCCAGGGATATTTCGGTACGGGACGCACCACCATTCGCAAGGCGTTCGAAATCCTCCGCGAGCGCGGGCTGATCATCACGAAGCCCGGCAGAGGATCCGTGGTCATGCGAAGGGCAGGCACAACGGACTGATATTCAAGCACTGGTTACCCCGCTTGGCACCTGTCACTTGACCACGGCGTTGCGCCAGTAGCGGACGCTCGTCGCACCGATGACATCGGCATACTCCTGATATATCTCCTCCAGACAAGCCAGGAGCGCTTGAGCGTGCTTCTCAAGACCAAGAACGGTGAGCGAACGCAGGATCCTGCTGATACGCAAGAAATTGTGGTTGTACGGGGTGAGCCATACAGAGGCTCGGTCGGAGAAGTCACCACCGGGTGAGACCCGAGGCGACTCGAAGGGACCGTCGAGCCTCAAGCCATAGAAGGCGAGCATCCGGAGCAAGGATTCCGTCAGCTCGTCCTGAAGGCCGCGATCGGACCTGAACGCCTCGATGTCGTTCTCGTTGAGGACTGGTGCGTTGTGATTCGCCATACTGGGCTCTGGTAGCGGGAAAAGCCACTGGATGTAGTCGTGGACCGCTTCCAGGGCAAGGAAGTCCTGGCTGCGGACATCATCAAGCGAACGTCCGCGGTCATCGGTGCCGATCTGCCGGTAGAAGGCGACGACAGCGCTGGTTTTCATAGGCTCTTCACGTTGATGTCGGCTCGCAGACGCTTACAGCGATTCTGAGGAGATGTGCCGCCTCCCGGAGGGAGACTTGGGGAGGACTCTTGTCGTCAGCACGGAAGACGACCACGTTGATGCCGATTCTTCGGTAAGCGTCAGCGTAAAGAATCTCCGACCAGGCGAGCAGCTGGGCAAGGAGTGCACGGGTGGGCTTGATCGAGCCGTGCCCGGCACCGAGTAGAGGAAGATACACGGCGGACAGACGACGGTCGCGGGCCACGGTGCTCGCCCTGCGAGCGATCAGAGCCAGCGCCACCGGATCCGCCCGTAGCCCCTCGCCCTCCCGTTCGGTGGTGGCGGCAGCAACCAGCAGGTGAAAGTTCCCTTCCAGGGGTCGGTCGATGTAGGCCGCCGTCCCCAGCCTGTAGCTGCGGGTCTCCTTGCCGTTGATCTTGACGATCTGGGCAGGCATACCAGCCAGACTCTCGGCGATGGCCCGCTCCAGATCGGCGACGCGCCCCCTGTAGTGGGCATGGACGAAGGCCCCCGCGGCGCTTCTGGTGTCACTCAGGCACGTGCCGTTGAAGTACTCGTTGGCGGGCAGGACGATCAGAGCGCACGACGGGTCGCCGGCGATCTCTTCTATGCGGCCGAGCCTGATGGACAGTTCATTCTCACCGATGCGCGTACTGACGGAGTCAGCGTCCGAGGTGATTCTTATTCGACGCTTGGCAGGCACGGGAAAGGCCATGGCGGGAGTTTGCAAGGTGCTGACGGCGGCGAGTACAACGAGTCCCAACCCCACCAAGGCCACCGGATAGACCGGAGCCGCGAGCGGCACTATATCCAGCTTGGCGATATCCTTGACCTGAAAGAAAGAGACAAGAAGAAATAGAGTGCCGATCGCCAGAGCGATGACCTGGAACCTGACCTGGACTAACGCTTCGATCATGCCTTGCATAGGGCTGGCATCCTTGGCTGTCACCTGCGTTTCTGGCCTGGATCGTACATCAGCCGGCTGGAGCGTCACTTAGGAAAATCACTCCTGGACGTCTCCGATCAGCTACTCTCTCGCCGGCACCCACTGGCGCGGACAGATCATCTCGGTGCACAATCGGCCCGTGAAGGCGTACGTCGGAGTCACCGACGGTGACTGGTATCGCTTCCTCGCGGCACGCCCCGCCCTGACCGAGGCGAACTTCTGGCGGCCCTCGGGAAAGGGCGAGTTCAAGGTCCTCCGGCCGGGCGAGCCGTTCCTGTTCAAAACCCACCACCCACACAACCGGGTAGTCGGCGGCGGCTTCTTCGCCCGTTTCGTCAAGCTGCGCGTCTCCGAAGCCTGGGAGATCTTCGGCGAGGCCAACGGCGCCTCCACCCTCCATGAGATGCGTGCCCGAGTCGGCCACTATCGAAGAGAACCGATCTCGCCAGCTGACGACCCCGTGATCGGCTGCGTCTTACTTCGGGACACCTGCTTCTTCCCTCTCGACGCCGACGCCGGCCCTCCCCCGGCGTTCGCCGCCAACATCGTCCAGGGCAAGGGGTACGATCTCGCCACCCATCCGGACGCCCGGTTCTTCCACGACGTCGTCACCCGGCTCCTCGGCGGCCATGTGGAGATCGACCTGAGCGAGCCGTGGCATCTCGGCGGCCCGGTGTTCGGCGATCCCCGCCTGGTGCCGCAACGACTCGGCCAGCAGGCGTTCAAGGCCGTGGTCCTGGACGCCTACGACCGGCGCTGCGCCATCACCGGCGACAAGATCCGTCCCGTTCTGCAGGCCGCGCACATCCGGCCCGTCCACCGAGGCGGCGAACACCGGCTCGACAACGGACTGCTGCTCCGCTCCGACGTGCACACCTTGTACGACCGCGGCTACCTCGCCGTCGATCCGTCGTACAAGCTGCTGGTCAGCCCTCGATTGCGCGAGGAGTTCGGCAATGGCCGCCAGTTCTACGAGCGGGCCGGGCACCAGATCGCCCTCCCCCGCCAGCGGCCGGACCGGCCGCAGCGGGAAGCCCTGGAGTGGCATCTGGACGAGATCTTCCTTCGCTGACGGTCCGACCCAGCCTCCGATCTTGAGGGACACAGGCCCCAGAAGCGTCGCATGAGGTATACGCGGTAAACCTTCCGGGTATACGTTGTACACATGTCAGTGGCGAAGACGGCCGACAGGGTCGCCGAGGCCGCGCGCGCCATCCTCGAGACCGAGGGCGTCGAGGCCGTGACCATGCGCCGGGTGGCTGACGCCGTAGGCATCACCGCCATGGCGATCTACAAGCACTATCCGAACCGTGAGGCGCTCCTGGCCGCCGTGGCCGATCGCGCTCTCCGCGAACTCGGGGCGAGCTGGGGCGGACGCGACGGCGGCTGGGAGTCACGCGCGATGGGGCTGCTGGACGACTTCCTCGACTTCGCCCTCGGGTCACCGCACCTGTACCGCTTCCTCATCACCGATCGGCGTGAACGGGCGCGGCGGTTCCCTGACGGCTTCAGGGACGGCGCCTCACCGTCGTTCACGAAGATCGTCACCTTGGTCGAGGAGGGCATGCGGGCCGGCCTGCTGCGCCCGGACGATCCGCTGGAGGTCGCGATGACGGTGACGGCCACCGCCCAGGGCCTGGTGCAGCTCTATCTCGGCGGCCGTATCGGGCTGGCAGAGGACGAGTTCCGGGCTCTGTGCACGCGTGCGACGAGGAGGGTCCTCGATGGCGTCCGAGCGTAGGCCGCGCCGCTGGAGACGGCGGGCGTGGATCGCGGCCGGTGTTGCCCTGGCCGTCCTGGTCGCCGGGCTGGGTTACAGCGCCTGGTTCGGGAGCGACCAGGCGATCAAGGTACGGCGCTGGGGGGCGGGAGACGTCATGGTGCTGGCCTCCGGCGACCGTACCGTGACCCTGGCCGACACGCCGGCGACGCGCAAGCCCGGCACGTACTGGCTGGAATGGAGCGGCGCCGGCACCATGCTCGGCGAGGTGACGTCACGGGGCGGCGGCAAGGTGACCCGCGCGGTGCTGGACGGCGCGGTCCCGTCCATCGGCACCTCCGGCAGCCTCAACGTGGCCCCTCCCGGGGATCCGGAGGTGGCGTGGGGCCTGGACTACTCCGAGATCACGGTGCCGACCGAGCTCGGTCCGGCGCCCGCCTGGCACGTCCCCGGCGACGGCACCACCTGGTTCGTCGCCGTCCACGGCCAGAACGCCAGGCGCAAGGCCGTCCAGAAGGTGCTTCCCGTCGTGCACCGGCTCGGCATGCCGTTCCTGGCCATCACCTACCGCAACGACGAGGGCGCCCCGGCCTCCCCAGACGGGCTGATCCATCTGGGCGACACGGAGTGGCGGGACCTGGAGGCGGCCGTCCGCACGGCGCGGGGCCTGGGGGCGCGGCGCGTCGTCCTCTACGGCACGTCCATGGGAGGCGTCGTGGCCGGCCAGTTCCTGGCGAGATCACCGCTGGCGGATCTCGTCTCCGCGGTCATCATGGACGCGCCCCCGTACGATCTGGAGCGCGTGAGCGAGTGGAACGCCGCCCGGTTCGGCATGCCCGCCTTCGCCGGATGGCTCTCCAGCCGGGTGGTGGAATGGCGGATCGGCGTCGACCAGGACGCCCTTCACCTGATCCGTCATCCGCCCGCCGTCAGGCCTCCGCTCCTGCTGATCCACACGGACGACGACACCGAGGTCCCGGTGGGCTCCTCCCGGGAGCTCGCCGCCGCCGGGCCGCGTCTGGGCTGGGACATCCGGTACGAGGAGTTCCCCGGCGGTGACCACACCGAGGCGTGGAACGTCGACCGGCCGAGGTACGACCGGCTCGTCCACGACTTCCTGACCGCGCACGCCGGGGCCGTTCCCTGACGGCGGCCGCCCTCTTGAACTGGGGCCTCCGTGCCAGCACGCTGAATCCACCATCGGAACCCTGGAGGCCGTGATGACCCCCCGCGACCTGATAGACCCCGAGAGCCGTGGCCCGCTGGACGCGCTGCTCGGCATGCTGCCCGGCGGCTTCAACACCATCCCCGACATCGTCCAGCGCCGGGCCGTCGTCTCAGGCCTGCTGGGCGCCATGGAGGTGCCCGACAACCCGAACGTCGTCAAGGAGGACCGGACCATCCCCGGCCCCGACGGCGAGCCTGACATCGCCGTGCGGATCTACCGCCCGGCCGACGCGGCGGGGCAGTTGCCCGGCGTCTACTACATCCATGGTGGCGGCATGATCCTCGGCGACATCGCCGGTGAGGACGCCACCGCCACGATGATCTGTGACCGGGTCGGCGCCGTCGTGGTCTCCGTCGAGTACCGGCTGGCCCCCGAGCATCCGCATCCCGCCCCGGTCGAGGACTGCTACGCCGGCCTGGCGTGGACCGTGAAGAACGCCGCCGACCTGGGCCTGGACCCCGCGCGGCTGGCCCTCTACGGCGGCAGCGCCGGCGGCGGGCTGGCCATCGGCACGGCGCTGCTGGCACGTGACCGCGGCGGGCCGGCGATCTCCTTCATGATGCCGATCTATCCGATGATCGACGACCGGAACGAGACGCCGTCCAGCCAGGAGATCACCGACGTCGGCCTGTGGGACCGGGCGGGCAACATCGAAGCTTGGGCCTGGTACCTCGGCGGCAAGGACGCCGACCAGTACGCCGCCCCGGCCCGCGCCGAGGATCTGACCGGTCTGCCCCCGGCCTACATCGACGTCGGCACCGTCGACCTGTTCAGGGACGAGGACATCGCCTTCGCGCAGCGCCTCATGCAGGCGGGTGTCCCGACCGAACTGCACGTGAACCCGGGCAGCTACCACGCCTCGGAGAACTTCGCCCCGGACGCCGCCCTTTCCCGGCGCATCTGGGACCAGCGGATCGACGCCCTCCGCAGGGCCCTCGCCTGACGAATCGCCCGCGGCGCCGCCGCCGGTACGGAAGCCGCGCGGCGGCGTCATGCACGGGTGGCCTCCAGATCATGATTCACATGTTGACTTAAAGTAATCAGTCAACTACAAATCGAAGGGTTCCATCTCTCCAATCGAAAGGGACCCCGTGCGCCTCCTCAAGAGCACCTTCCTCGCCTGCACCGCCGCCGGATGCCTCCTCACTCTCGCGACGCCCGCCGTGGCCGCGGTTCCGGCGGGCAACGCGCCCTCGTGCGTGGCCGTCTGGCAGACCAAGGGCATCGTCACCAAGACGGGTTACGCCCGCAACGACTGCCGCTACCGACTACGACTGAAGATCAAGTGGGCGCGGGGCACCGACGGCGACTGCTCCACCGTCGATCCGGGCCGGACCATCTCCTCCAAGGTCGCGCGGGGCCCGCGCAACTTCGACGGCGCGGACATCTGCTGACGGCACGCGGAAGGGGCCGTCCGTCTCCGACAGGGAGAACGGGCGGCCCCTCGGCATATGAGCGACGGGTTGCCAACGTCGTCTCCAAGAGAGACAATGTTTCCGGCGCCTCGAGGGGCGGGGCGCCGGACGTGGGTAATACTGGAGATCCGCGAAGGAGGCCGGAAGGGACGAGCTGGTGCGCCCATGACCGAGCGCTACCTCGGTGTCCTCGGCGTCGCCGAGGCCCTGGGAGTCAGCCGGCACGCCGTGCACAAGTGGCGCACGCGCTATCCGGCGGGCTCCGAGCACGCGTTCCCCGAGCCGGACGTCGAAGTCGACGAGACGCCGGGCTGGCGGGCCGATCGGCTGGAGGAGATCCGCCGATGGCGTGCGGGGCTGCCGGGGCGCGGGTCCGGTGGCGGGCGTCCCACCGCCGCGCGTCAGGAGTATCTCAAGGCGGCGATGGCCCTCGGCCTGGACCGCGACGAGGCGCTCCGCGCACTGGCCACGTTCGCGGCGGAGTTCCCCGAGATGAGCGAGCCGGAGCTGTGCGCCTGGCTCGTCGAGAAATTCCGCCGCTGACCTTCTTCCACGGACTGGAAAGGGATGACGCATGCCCGAAATCAGTGGGCTGACCGCACCGGGGTTCGAAGCGGTACGTGACGCGTTCGCGGCCAACCTGGCCTCCGGGCAGGAGGTCGGCGCGGCGGTCAGCGTGTACCTGCACGGACGCCAGGTCGTCGATCTGTGGGGCGGGATCGCCGATCCCGGGACCGGCCGCCGATGGGAGCGCGACACCCTTCAGGTCGTCTACTCCACCACCAAGGCGGTCACGGCGACCTGCGCGCTCCTGCTGGCCCAGCGGGGCGAGCTCGACCTCGACGCTCCCGTGGCCCGTTACTGGCCCGAGTTCGCGGCGGGCGGCAAGGAGCGCGTCCTGGTCCGGTGGCTGCTCACCCACCAGGCCGGCCTGCCCGCTCTCGACCAGCCGGTCACCCCGGCCGAGGTGATCGCCTGGGAACCCGTGGTGAAGGCGCTGGCCGCCCAGCGGCCGTACTGGGAGCCGGGCACCGGGCACGGATACCACGCGCTCACGTACGGATGGCTCGTCGGCGAGGTCGTCCGCAGGGTGAGCGGCCGGAGCGTCGGCGCGTTCCTCGCCGAGGAGATCGCCGCGCCGCTCGGCCTGGACCTGTGGATCGGCCTGCCGCCGTCCGAGCACCACCGGGTCAGCCGCATCCTCACCGATCCGGGCGGCTTCGACCCCGCCGCGATCGACCTGGACTCCATCCCGGAGCCCATGCGCGAGGTGATGGCCGCCTACGCCGATCCGGAGTCGCTGACCGTACGCGCGATGACCCTCGTCCAGCCCGCGCTGGACCACAACGACCCGGCGGAGCAGGCCGCCGAGATCCCCGCCACCAACGGCATCTGCACCGCCCGCGCCCTGGCCCGCTTCTACGCCGCCCTCATCGGCGACGTGGACGGGCACCGCGTCCTCGCCCCCGCCACCCTCGCCGCCGCGACCGCGGAACAGGTCGCCGGCGTCGACCGCGTCCTGCGCGTGCCCGTCCGCATCGGCACGGGCTTCGGCCTGCCCACCCCGGACGCGTACTGGTACTCCCCTGCCGCGTTCGGCTTCGGCGGCATGGGCGGCTCGATCGGCTTCGCCGACCCGGAGAGCGGGCTGGCGTTCGGGTACGTGATGAACCGCGTCCGGGAGGGGGTGCCTGACACGCGGGCGTCGAGCCTGCTCGGCGCCGTCAGGCAGGCGATCGCCGCGCCGGCGAAGCGTCAGTGATCCTCGTCGAACAGCATGGCCTCCACCCGCCGGCGGTAGTCACGGTAGATCTGCCGGTAGCGTCCGGCGGCCCCGGAGCGGTCGCCGCGTTCGAGGAGTTCGAGGACCTCGCGGTAGCCGTCCAGCCACACGTTCCACACCTCGCTCTCGGCGGTGAGGGCGAGCACCCGCAGGGTGCGCGTGACGACCAGGTCGACATGGGTCTGTAGCTCGCGGTTGCCGCTCGCCAGGATGACCACCGTGCTGAAGTCGGCTCCCGCGGCGGCGGCGACCGTCGCGTTGCCGTGGCGCAGTCCCTCGGCGAAGTCGTCGAGTTTGCCGCGCAGGGCGGCGAGGTGCTCGTCGGTGAGGTTGTCGACGCCCCACTCGAAACCCGCGCAGGCCAGCACCATCATCACGTCGATGAGCTCGAGCGCGCTCTTCTGGGTCACCTGGGTGACCTGCCGTGTCCGGTTCGGCGAGATGTCGATCAGACCTTCGGCGGCGAGTTGGGTGACCGCCTCCCGTACCGGGGTGATGCTCACGCCGAGCCGGGCCGCGATCTCCGCGTCCTTGATCGCCGCGCCCGGCTTCAACCGTCCGGTGATGATCTCGTCTCGCAGTTGACGCAGGACCGCTTCTTTCCGCGTCAGCGGTACCGCAAAGGACATGGCGGCGCTCTCGCTCGGAGGGATCTGACGCGGCCATCCTACGAGTTCCTGACCAGTCCGGTCCGGCCCCCACCGGCGGGTTTCCCGTCGGGACGGGCTCTCACCTCGTGGATCCGGAGACTGTTGACGGAATGCAGAATGCATTTTACATTCGAGCTACTTCCAGATGACATGCGTGATGTTCAACCCCTGATCACGAAAGTGCAGGGTCCTCCCCGCTCGCGGCACGGCGTGCCGCGCGAACAGGGGCCAGCTGGTTCACCGAAGCGGCCGCGCCACACCAGGGCCCGCCGCCTCCTCCCCCGGATCCACCCTCCTGAGCTCATCACTCCGTGACCGCGGGGCGATGACGAGCACCCTCATGGCCGGGCGGCGCCCGTGGACACACGGCATCCGCCCGGCACCTGTCGAGGCATCACTTCCACCACCCCCCAGGAGGACGCATGTCCGCACCCCCCTCTGACTCTCAGCCCGCCTCGCGCGCCGTGCCCTCCTCCGTCGACGTCGTCGTCGTGGGCGCGGGCTTCTCGGGCATGTACCTGCTGCACAAGCTCCGGGAGATGAACCTGTCCGCGGTCGCCTTCGAAGCGGGCACCGACGTCGGCGGCACCTGGTACTGGAACCGCTATCCCGGTGCCCGGGTGGACGTGGAGAGCCTGGCGTACTCGTACTCGTTCTCGGAGGACCTCGAGCAGGAGTACGAGTGGCAGGAGCGCTACCCCACCCAGCCGGAGATCCTGCGGTACGCGCGGCACGTCGCCGACCGGTTCGACCTGCGCCGGGACATCTTCTTCCGGACACGCGTGAACGCCGCCGCGTACGACGAGCAGGGCCGGACCTGGCGGGTGCGCACCGAACACGGGGACGCCGTCACCGCCCGCTTCCTCGTCATGGCCACCGGCTGCCTGTCGGCCTCGAAGCTGCCGGAGATCCCCGGGCTCGACCGCTTCGCGGGCGCCACCTACCACACCGCGCACTGGCCGCACGAGGGCGTGGACTTCACCGGGCTGCGGGTCGGGATCATCGGTACGGGATCCTCCGGCGTGCAGTCGATCCCCGTCATCGCCGAGCAGGCCGCGCAGCTCACCGTCTTCCAGCGCACCCCCGCCTACAGTCTCCCGGCGCGCAACCGCAGGCTGCGCCCGGACGAGATCGCCGCCATGAAGGCGAACTACCGGGCGTTCCGCCAGGCCCAGAAGGAGTCGGGGTTCGGTGTCCCCACGCCGATCCCGACGAAGTCCGCCCTGGAGGTCTCCGACGAGGAGCGCGACGCCACCTTCGAGCGGGCCTGGGAGAGCGGCAGCCTGGTCAACCTGCTGACCGCGTACGCCGATCTCAGCATCGACCAGGCGGCCAACGACACGGCCAAGCGGTTCATCCACCGCAAGATCCACCAGATCGTCGAGGACCCGCGGACCGCCGCGGACCTGTGTCCCGAGTATCCCGTCGGGACCAAGCGCCCCTGTCTGGACACCGGCTACTACGAGACGTACAACCGGGAGAACGTGCACCTGGTCAACCTGCGACGCACCCCCATCGTGGAGATCACCGAGAGGGGCATCCGCACCTCGGACCAGGCGTACGAGTTCGACGTGATCGTCTACGCGACAGGGTTCGACGCGATGACGGGCGCGCTGACGAGCGTCGACATCCGGGGCAGGGGCGGGGCGTCGCTCGACGAGGCCTGGAGCGCCGGCCCTCGCACGTACCTGGGGATCAGCTCCGCGGGCTACCCGAACCTGTTCATGATCACCGGTCCGGGCAGCCCGTCGGTGCTCTCGAACATGGTCGTCTCGATCGAGCAGCACGTCGATTGGGTGACCGACGCGATCGCGTATCTCGACCACCAGGGCCTCACCACGATCGAGCCCACCCAGGAAGCCGAGGACGCCTGGGTGGACCATGTCAACCTGATCGCCGACGCCACCCTCTACCCCAAGGCGAACTCCTGGTACATGGGGGCCAACGTGCCCGGCAAGCCGCAGGTCTTCATGCCCTACGCCGGCGGTGTCGGCGAGTATCGCAAGACGTGTGACGAGATCGCCGCCCAGGGCTACAAGGGCTTCGCCCTCTCCGTCTGAGCCCGCCGGGACCACAAGAACACCCACTCCAGACCACCGGATTCATGACCCCCATGGAGGGCTCGATGTCCCGTCGTGACCTGATAGACCCGGAAAGCCGCATCCCCCTGGACGCGCTGCTCGGCATGATGCCCGGCGGCTTCAACGCCATCCCCGACATCGTCCAGCGCCGAGCCGCCGTCCAGGGCATGATGAGCGCGATCGAGGTGCCGGACAACCCGAACGTCACCAAGGAGGACCGGACCGTCCCCGGCCCCGACGGGGAACCCGACATCACCGTGCGGATCTACCGGCCGGTCAACGCGTCCGGCACCCTGCCCGGCATCTACTACATCCACGGCGGTGGCATGATCCTCGGCGACGTCGCCGGTGAGGACGCCAACGCGACGATGATCTGCGACCAGGTCGGCGCCGTCGTGGTCTCCGTCGAGTACCGCCTCGCCCCCGAGCACCCCCATCCCGCCCCGGTCGAGGACTGCTACGCCGGCCTGGCGTGGACCGCGAAGAACGCCGCCGACCTGGGCATCGACCCGGAACGCCTGGCCATCTACGGCGCCAGCGCCGGCGGCGGGCTGACCATCGGCACGGCGCTGCTGGCACGCGACCGCGGCGGGCCCGCGATCTCCTTCATGATGCCGATCTACCCGATGATCGACGACCGGAACGAGACGCCGTCGAGCCACGAGATCACCGACATCGGCATCTGGGACCGGGCGGGCAACATCGAGGCCTGGGCCTGGTACCTCGGCGGCAAGGACGCCGACCAGTACGCCGCCCCGACTCGCGCCGAGGACCTGTCCGGCCTCCCGCCGGCCTTCATCGACGTCGGCACCGTCGATCTCTTCCGGGACGAGGACATCGCCTTCGCACAGCGACTCATGCAGGCGGGCGTCCCGACCGAACTGCACGTCAACCCGGGCAGCTACCACGCCTCCGAGACGTTCGCCGCCGAGGCCCCGCTCTCCCTGCGGATCTGGGCCCGGCGCATCGAGGCGCTCAAGCGGGCCCTGGCCTGAGTGACAGCTCCGGCGCCGTGGGCGGGGCTCCCGCCCACGGCGCCGGTTGTGTCGATCGTCACGCCGGCCTGGCCAGCCTGGCGAAGGAGAGCACGACCACCGTGGACAGCAGCCATCCCAGCAGGCCGGCCACGTTGAGCAGCCCCGACACCAGCGAGCCGCCGCCGGTGCGCGTCTCCGGGTACCACGTCGCCCGCTGGCCCAGGGACAGGAGCGGCACGACGGTGTCGACGGTGTAGAAGAGCGGGTCGAAGCAGCGCACCTGGCCGTCACCGCACGGACCTGGCCGGGGATCCCGGCGGGACACGGTGACGGTGCTGTCGTCCTCCGGGGTCGCCGCCTCGACGGTGACCAGGCGGCCGTCCGCCGCGTACACGTTGCCGCGCGGGTCGGTGGCGCGCAGGGTCTCCTGCACGACGGGGGTGAGCAGCATGGCGTAGACGAGGACGAGCAGGGCGCCGAGCAGCCAGAGCACGCGTCCGGGGCGGTAGCCGTAGCCGACGGTGAGGCCGTAGAGGGCGTCGATGGTGTCCCTGATCCAGCCGCGCCGGGGCGCCCGGCGGCGCAGTTCCATGAGCAGGTGCTCGGCTTCGACCGGGCGGCCGTGCTGGCGGAAGACCCGGGCCGCCTGCTCGTACGGGCTCGCGTCGTACGAGGTCATGGACCGGAGCCAGTCGCGGCGCTGCCGCCAGTCCCAGGCGTCGTCGAAGCGGTCGTAGACGAAGCCGGAGATCGCCGTGTCGGACGGCCACCGGGTCACGTCGTCGGCGAGGACCGTGGTGGCCGCGCCGGTCAGGTCGACGTGCGGCGGCACTTCGGCCCAGCGCAGGCGCATGCCCTCGCGCGTGGTGGCCGACACGGCCTTGATGCCGGCGGTGAAGGTGCCGTCGTCGCAGTCGAGCCGGCCTTCCGCGGCGCACCGGTTGAGCACGACCTCGCCGTCCGCGGTGAAGCCGGCGCTGAGCAGGATCGGGCCCCGGATGAGGGCCTGTTCGAGGGAGAGCGCCTGGCCGCCGGGGTTGTGTAAGCGGGCGTTGCGGACGTTGACCACGCCGCCGACCGTCGCGGCGCGGAAGCCGAGCCGGCCTCCCTCGGTCTTCACCTCCCGCATGTTGACCATGCCGTCGATCACGGCGCCCTGGGCGGAGATGACGGAGGTCTCCTCCGGGTGGCTCCAGCGGGTGCCCCGCAACGTGAGGTCGCCCCGGATGTGGGCGCCGGCCAGGCGGAGCGTGCCCTCGACGGTCGCGCCCTCCTCGATGAGGAGTCTCGACCGCAGCTCGGCGTTGGTCAGGTCGAGGGCGCGGCCGCCGGGGACGGTGAAGACGCTCTCGCGGCTGATCTGGATGGTGCTGAAGGATCCCATGCTCAGGTCCACGCCGCCGCTGATCCTGCACTCGCCCTCGATGCCGAGGGGTCCGCCGACGACGAGTCCGGGGGCGCTGATGGCGGTGCCGGTGCTGCGGCCGCTGGTGTAGTTGACGCCGGTCACCGGGCCTGTGGGGTCGATGGTGGCATTACGGATCAGGACATGTCCGGAGATGCGGGTGTTGCCGAGATCGATCCGGCCGCGGACCAGCGGGCGCCTGCCGGTCTGGTCGTCGATGAGGAACACGCTGCCGCCGATCTCGGCGTCCCCCAGGTCCAGCGCCAGGTCCTGCTGGGGGCGGGTGAGGCTGGCGCCGGTCAGGTCCAGCGACCCCTCGACCCGCGCGCCGATCAGCCGCAGCGCGCCGCGCGCCTCGAACCGGTGCAGCAGCCGGATCGTCCCGCCGACCCTGATGCGATCCGCCTGGATCGCCCGGCCCTCGGACTCGATAAGCGTGTCCAGGCAGAGCAGGCGCCCGCCGATCTCCGACTCGCACAGCCAGACGGCCGCGGTGGACGAGGTGCTGGCGGGAGTCCGGAGGTCGCCGGTGATGCGGGACCTGGACAGATCCAGGTCCCGCCGTACGCGCAGGCCGTTGGCCAGCAGGCCGGGGACCGCGCAGCCGTCGAGCGCCAGCAGGTGGAGGTCGGCGCCGTCCAGGTCGAGGGGCTCGTCGAACACGCACCTGACGAAACGGAGCGGGAAGGTGACCGCCATCCCCGTCAGGTCGAGCCCGCCCGTGATCCTGGCCCCCTCGATCACCAGGCCGCGGGGGTCGATCTCCGCCGGTTCCCGCCGGCACACCTTGCGCACGAGATCGGCGTCGACGACGAGCTCTTCCCCGCGTGACGCCCGCACGACCTGGCCGGCCCGGCAGGCCCGCAGCAGGGCGGCCTCGCCGAAGGACGTCACGACGGGTACGCGATCGCAGACATGGCCATGAGGCCAACCTAGCGCTGAACGATCTCCGCGTCCCGGGCGGAGCCTAGCCGCCGTACAGCCCGGCGAGGCGCTCGCGCAGGTCGGCGCCGTAGTCCCGGTGGTAGACCTGGGCGGAGCAGTAGACGGGGCCGCCGTTACGTGACAGGCCGGACGTCCAGGTGGCGGCGTTCTCGACGCCGGGATCGCTCAGCTGGATGCCGGTCAGCGCGATGTCGTCCACACTCACGTCGACGAAGTAGTTCGTCACGCCCTTGAGCTCGAACAGCCGCCACTGGAGCTTCGCGCTCGTCCGCCCGGCCAGCTGGTCCGTCAGGTCGATCGTGGCCTTGGTCCACGTGTCCTTGGCGTCGGCGGTGACGTCCCGCTGCCACACCAGTTTCCCGTCCACGAGAAGCTGCTTCTTGTGGTAGCCGGCCGGGCTCTCGGAGCCGCGGCCGTCCCGGTGGTAGAAGGTGACCGTGCGCTTGGTCGCTCCGGGCGTCAGCTGGACCGTGCGCTCGGCGCCGCACCACATCCCGGCCTTGGTCGGAGTGCCGGACTCGACGACGAAGCTCAACCGTCCGTCGCCGGTGCGGGAGAGGTCGTCGGTCGCGGGGCGCGTCCAGTTGGCGTCGCGGGGCATGAGCGGGAGCTTGTACTGGATGACGCCCGCGGCCTCTCCCGCGCGGACGAGGTCGAGCGCCTGCTTCGTGATCGTCTCGACGTAGGACACCGTGGGCTTCTGCGCGGCGTGGCTCAGCGGGTGCGCGTACGGCATCACGTAGACGTCGGTGCCGGGAAGGCGCTGGGCGAGCTGCTTGACCTGGTAGGACAGGCTCCACGACCAGGAGGTGTCGCGGTGCGGCGAGTCCCTGAACGGGAAGATCACGCCGTCCAGGAGCGGGATCTGCTGGGCGATGAAGTCGTCGGTGAACTGCTTGTAGTAGACGGTCGGGTTGAACGTGAACGCCGGGTTGACCGCCTTGGCGGCGTCCCTCATCTGGCGGACGTACGCGAGGGTGAAGGTCTTCCCGATGTCGTAGGCGTAGTCGTCCACGGTCCAGCCGGCCAGGTTCGGGTGAGTCTTGGAGAGGGTGGCGAGCTCGCGGGACCAGGCCACGTAGTCGTGCTTGAACGGACGGGAGACGCAGCAGCCCTGCTGGCTCGGCGAGTACACCATCACCCACACCTTGATCCCGGCGTCGGCGGCGGCCGGCAGGAACTCCTCGCGCAGGTCCTCCCAGTGCACGTTGTCACCGGCCATCGGATAGACGTACGTGTTCGCGTCGAGAGCCTTCAGGGCCGCGATCATCGCCTTGGTGTCCATGTGCCTGATCCCGTCGTCCCGTGGCGCCTCCTCCCTGATGAGGTTGCCTTCCGTCCCCCGCACACCGGGGACGTCGGCGTGGACGACGCCGGGGATGAGCGCCGGCAGGAGGGCGGCGAGGGTCACGAGCGCCAGACGGGTCACGGGGGTCCTTCAAGATCAGACGATGGAGGGCCGTCAGCCTAGTGACCACCGGTATGCCGACGGTAAATCGTCAGCTCACGTGCGGCCAGCCGTCGGCGTCCCAGGCGAGCCGGTTGAGCCCGAGCTTGGGTGTGCCGCCGTCGTCGCCGTCGTAGTAGTGGTAGACGAGCACGTCGCGGCCGCGGTCGCGCATGACGCTCTGGCCGCCGGGGCCGACGAAGCGGCCGTGGGTCTCCAGCAGCAGGGTGCCGCCGCCGGTCATCATCGGCTGCCCGTCGCGGCCGGTGTACGGGCCGGTCGGGCTGGTCGAGCGGCCGACCTTGATCTTGTACGTGCTGTCCAGGCCCGCGCAGCAGCGGTCGTAGGAGGCGAACAGGTAGTAGTAGCCGCCGCGCTCGACGATGTCCGGCGCCTCGACCGCGTACGGCGCGTCGGGGCGGGTGGCGAGGTGGTACAGGGTGCGGTCCTTCTCGTGCCGCAGTCCGGTACGGGGGTCGAGGCGGATCATGCGGACGCCGGTCCAGTACGAGCCGAAGCTCAGCCACCAGCGGCCCTCGCGGTCGACGAGCAGGTTGGGGTCGATGGCGTTGTGGTCCATGCCGAGCTCCGTGGCGTACACGATGCCGCGGTCGGTCCAGCTTCCCGGGCGGCCGGTGCGGCTGGTGGCCAGGCCGATGGCCGAGTGGTTGCTGCCGAAGCTGGAGACGGCGTAGTACATCAGGTATTTCCCGCGTTCATGGGAGATGTCGGGGGCCCAGGGGTCGTTCTCGGCCGAGTACGTGCTCCACCAGGCGGGCGGCGTGTCGAACGCGTCGCCGGCGCGGGTGAACGTGACCCCGTCGGCGGAGGTGCGGGCCTCCAGGTGGCCGTGGGTGGAGTACAGGACGTAGCCGAACGGGGTGCGGATCATCGTCGGGTCGTGCACGACCGTGTCACCGGCGACCTGGCCGGGCGGCGGGTAGGCCAGCGCGGGAGTGGTGTTGAGCAGCAGGGTGACGACGGCCGCCATGACGGTGATGGCTGGGCGCACGATGGGTCCTCTCCTGGTGGGGGGTGGAGGAGACCGTGCGCCAGGGGTCGAGGGGAATATAGACACGAAACATGACAACGGTCAACGCCCTTGACTGGCGGTGGCAGTCGGCGTACTTTCATGCGGACACGCAGTGATAACGCTAACAGCGTCGCCGGAGACCGTGCGCCACACAGAACCCGGCCGCGCGGCACCGACTCACCCGAACCGGGCGAGCGCCTGGTCGTAGAACCGGTCGAAGTTGATCTTGAAGTCCCGGCCGTCGGCCGTGGTGAGGGCGATGGTCACGTATTGCGCGTCCGGTTTCGCCCGGATCTCGAAGGTGGTCCCCTCCAGCGGGACGGTCCTGCGGAGGACCTTGACCTCCCTGTCGATGGTGTGGACCACCTTCTCGTCCGAGATCGTCAGCCAGCCGCCGATCCAGCCGTTCTCACGGTCGATCGAGGTGAAGCCGTGGACGGCGCCGGGAACGGTCACCGACCCGTCGGCGTTCGACCTCGCGCGTGGCATCGTCCACCGATGTGGGGGGCTGCCTAAGATCGCGCCCAGTAACCCGAGAAAGAATTCGAGGATCACCCTCCCAGGCTACGTTCCAGGAGAGGACTGCGCGCCGGGCCAGCCCAGGAGGCGGGCGCCCAGGGTGGCCGTCTCCAGGGCGTGCCGCTGGATGGGCTGGCCGAGGTCGTAGCCGGTGAGTCGCTGGATCCGGCCGAGGCGGTAGGTCACCGTGCGGACGCCCACGTGCAGGCGGCTCGCCGTCGCGGTGGCGACGGCGCCGCTGGCGAAGTAGGCGAACAGCGTTTCCAGCAGGGTGGCGGGCCCTCCTCTGGCGGCCCGCAACGGGCCGAGCACGGCCTCGACGAGCTCGGCGATCGCCGCCCTGTCCCGCAGCAGCACCTGAAGGACGAGCAGCTCGGACGCGTACAGCACCTCCTGCTCCAGCTCCAGGAGGCGGCCGAACTCCACCACGCTGCGCGCCTCATCGAAGGAGCGCACCACCCCGCCGGGCCCCTCGTGCGCGCGGCCGACCCCGACGCGCAGCGACTCCTCCCCGCCCAGCGCCTGCCGCACGCGCGCGGCGAACGCCTCGCTCACGCCGTCCGCGTGACCGGGGGCCACGCACACCAGCAGGCCGTCCTTGGTGGCGATCAGCACGTCCCGTACGTCCATCGCGGCCTCGACATGGCGGGCGACGGGGCCGCCGTCGTGGAAGGGGCGGCCGGCCTCGGCGACGCAGACGAGGTGGGCGGCCGCCAGGCGCAGCCCGAAGCGCCCCGCGCGTTCGACCACCGTGCCGAGGTCCCCGCGCCCCTGGAGCAGGTCGTCGACGAACTCCCGGCGTACGGCCTCCTCCCGGCGGATCTCCAGCCGCTGGGCTCCCTCGTACCCCTCGACCAGCGCGCCGGCCGACCGGTCGGCGGCCCGGAAGATCGCCTCCCCCGCGGACCGCAGCTCCTGCGCCCGCCGCGCGCCGACGATCCCCGGCAGCGTCGGCCAGGCCAGCCAGGTGGCGCTCAGGTGGACGTCGATGACGGCGCGCAGCGGGATGCCGTCGCGTGCCGCCGTCTCACCGCACTCGCGCATGCGCGCCAGCGCCGCGCCGTCGAGATGCCCCTGGGTCCTGCTCACCTGGGCCAGCAGCGGCAGGTACTCGCCCAGCCAGCGGGCGGGCACGCCGCCCGCGTCGGCGCTCGCGCGTGCGGCGATCTCCTCGAGGTCGAATTCGGGTACGGTCACGGTGCGGCTCTCCCCCGAAGGCCCGCGCTCTGGATTGCCGAGGTCCGGCAAGCGTCACTGTAGCGTTCCAACCTGGCGCGCGGCGTCGCGGTCGTCGGCTTCGTGGATGCGCCGGTAGGCCCGGTTGCGCAGGCGCAGGATCACCGCGGCCAGCAGGGCGGCGGTGACCGAGCCTGCCAGCACCGCCAGCTTGACGTGGTCGCCGCCGGCCCCGAAGGCCAGCTCGCCAATGAGCAGCGACACCGTGAAGCCGATCCCGGCCAGGATCGACAGGCCCAGCACGTCGAGCCAGCTCAGCCCTTCGTCGAGCTGGGCGCGGGTGAACCGGGCCACCAGCCAGGTGGCGGCCATGATCCCGATCGGCTTGCCGGCGACGAGGCCGGCGACGACTCCCACGGCGACCGGGTCGGTGAGCGCGGTCGCGAGGCCGTTCAGCCCGCCGAGGTGCACACCGGCCGACAGGAACGCGAACAGCGGCACCGCCACCCCCGCCGACAGCGGCCGGAAGCGGCGCTCGAAGTGCTCGGCCGGCCCCCGGCCTTCGCCGCGGACGACGGGCACCGCGAAGGCGAGGAGCACGCCCGCGACCGTGGCGTGGACCCCGGAGGCGTGCACCAGCGCCCAGACCGCGAACGCCAGGGGCAGCAGCAGCCACCAGGAGCGGACCCCGCGCCGTACCAGCACCGCGAAGACCGCCAGCGGGACCAGGGCCGCGAGCAACGGGACCGGCGCCAGGTCACCGGTGTAGAAGACGGCGATGATGACGATGGCCATCAGGTCGTCGACCACGGCCAGGGTGAGCAGGAAGGTCCGCAGCGCCGGGGGCAGGAACGTGCCGAGGACCGCGAGCACCGCCAGCGCGAAGGCGATGTCGGTGGCCGTGGGGATCGCCCACCCGGCCGCGGCTCCGTCGACGTTCCTGGTGGCCAGCAGGTAGACCGCGGCGGGGACGACGACCCCGCCGAAGGCCGCCGCGACCGGCACCGCGGCCCGCCTCACCTGGCGCAGGTCGCCCGCGACGAACTCCCGTTTCAGTTCGAGCCCGGCGACGAAGAAGAAGACGGCAAGCAGCCCGTCGGCCGCCCAGGTCGCCAGGTCGAGGCGCAGATGCAGGGAGGCGGGGCCGACGGTGAAGCCGCGGATCGCCTCGTACACCCCCGACCAGGGCGAGTTCGCCCAGATCAGGGCCAGCGCCGCGCCGCCCAGCAGGAGAGCTCCTCCGATGGTCTCCTTGCGCAGGATGTCGGCGATGCGGCGGGCTTCCGCCCACGAGCCGCGGCCGAAGAGATGGCGGCGTCCGGCGTCGGTCATGGCCCTCCAGATGGGAAACGGTTTTCACATCAAGGCTGGTGTACGGGCATGACGGCGGACAACGACGGCGCCCCGCAGTCTCCCGGCGCGAACGTTGCCGACGACCGGCAAAGTCGCGGAGGACCCGGCGGAACACCGCCCGGACGCGGACCGCGCACAGTGATCGATCCCACGTGAGGAAGGCCTTTTTCAGGGGAGGGGGCATGTCATACGGGCACGAAGGAGGTACTGGTGGCGGGTGACGCGGGATCGATCCGGGTGGGGGTCGAGGAGGAGTTCCATGTGGTCTCCCTGGACACCCGGCGCCTGACCGGGCACGCCGATCTGCTGCTGGAGCAGTTGCCGCCCGATCGCTTCACCCACGAGCTGCAGCGTTCGATGGTGGAGTCCAACAGCTCGCCCTTCCTGCGGCTGGACGACCTGGCGCGGGACCTGGGCGACCTGCGGGGGCGGCTGATCGGGCTGGCCGACGAGGCGGGCCTGGGGATCAGCGCGGCGGGCAGCCCTCCGCTGGTGGACATGCACGAGCTGAAGGTCTCCCCGGACCCCCGCTACGAGCAGATGCTCAGCGACTACCAGCAGCTCACCCGTGAGCAGCTGATCTGCGGCACCCACGTACACGCGGAAGTGGACGATCCGGACCTGGCCGTCACCGTCGCGCACCGGCTGACGCCGTGGCTGCCGCCGCTGCTGGCGCTGTCGGCCAGCTCGCCCTACTGGGACGGCGACGACACCGGATACGCCAGCTACCGCAGCCTGGTGTGGCGGCGCTGGCCCACCGCCGGTCCCATCGCGAAGTACGACTCCGCCGCCGAGTACAAGGAGATGATCAAGGAGCTCATCCGGTCGGGGGTCATCAGCGATCCCGGGATGATCTACTACGACATCCGGCCTTCGCAGCATGTGCCCACGGTCGAGCTGCGGATCTGCGACTCCTGCCCCCGGCTTGAGGACATCGTGCTGATCGCGGGACTGTTCCGGGCGCTGGTGGCCAGGGAGCTGGAGGCGGTGCGCCAGGGCGTGGAGCGCGAGGTGCACCTGGAAGCGGTGCGAGCGGCGACGTGGCAGGCGGCGCGGTCCGGGCTGGAGGGCGAGCTCATCGACCCGGTGGGAGGCGTGCCGCGGGCCGCGCCCGTCGTGATCCGGCGCCTGGTCGAGGGCCTGCGGCCGCAGCTGGAGGAGTCGGCGGACTGGGAGCTCGTCTCCGGGCTGACGCGGGAGGCGCTGGCGCGGGGCAGCTCGGCGGCGCGCCAGCGCCAGGCGTTCGCCCGCCGGGGGCGGCTGGCCGACGTCGTGGACCTGCTGCTGGCCGAGACCCGGGCCTGCGAGTGGAACCGGCCCCTCGGCGACTCCCCGCCGTACCGGTCCGCGGCGTCCTGAAAGGGAGGGACGATGTGCGGGCTGAGTGGTGAGATCCGCTTCGACGACGCGGAGGCGGACCTCGGCGCCGTGGGCCGGATGACCGAGGCCATGCGCGACCGCGGGCCCGACGGCTCCGGCCTGTGGTCGCACGGGCCCATCGCGCTCGGCCACCGCCGCTTGAAGATCATCGACCTGTCGGAGAAGGCGGCCCAGCCCATGGTCGACGCCGAGCTGGGCCTGGCTGCGGTGTTCAACGGCTGCCTCTACAACTACCGGGAGCTGCGCGCCGAGCTGCGCCGCGCGGGCTACCGCTTCCAGTCCGGCTCCGACACCGAGGTGCTGGTGAAGGCGTTCCACCGGTGGGGCGCCGGATGCGTGGACCACTTCACCGGCATGTTCGCGTTCGCGGTCGCCGAACGCGGCGGCGGCAGGCTCACCCTGGGCCGCGACCGGCTCGGCATCAAGCCCCTGTATCTGTCCGAGGACGGCCGGCGGCTGCGCTTCGCCTCGTCGCTGCCCGCCCTGCTGGCCGCCGGCGGGGTGGACACCGGCATCGACCCGGTCGCCCTGCACCACTACATGACCTTCCACTCGCTGGTGCCCGGCGAGCGCACCATCCTGGCCGGGGTCCGCAAGCTGCCCGCGGCCACCGTACGGGTGATCGAGGCGGACGGCACGAGCACCGAGCACCGCTACTGGGAGCCCCGCCACCGGCGCCCGGCGGCGCCCGCGGACGACGGCGAGTGGCGCAGGGCCGTCCTCGACGCGCTGCGCACGGCGGTGCGCAGGCGCATGGTCGCCGACGTGCCGGTGGGCGTGCTGCTGTCCGGCGGGCTCGACTCCAGCCTGATCGTGGCGCTGCTGGCCGAGCAGGGGCAGCGGGAGCCGGCCACGTTCAGCATCGGGTTCGAGCCGGCCGGCGGCGAGCAGGGCGACGAGTTCGCCTACTCCGACCTGGTGGCCCGGCGCTTCGGCACCGACCACCACCGCATCCGCGTCCCGGACTCCCGCCTGGCGCAGGGGGTGGAGCAGGCGGTGCACGCGATGAGCGAGCCGATGGTCAGCCACGACTGCGTCGCCTTCCACCTGCTGTCGCGGGAGGTCGCCGGGCACGTCAAGGTCGTGCAGTCGGGCCAGGGCGCCGACGAGGTGTTCGCCGGCTACGACTGGTTCCCGCCGCTGGCCGGGGTGCCGCGCGAGCGGGCCGCGGACACGTACCTGGAGGCGTTCAGGGACCGCCCGCACCACGACCTGGCGCGTATCCTCGCGCCCGATCACCTGCTGGACTCCGACGTCAGCGGCGACCTCGTCCGCGCCCACCTCGCCAGGCCGGGCGCGGACACCGCGCTGGACGCCGTGCTGCGCCTGGAGACCACCGCCATGATGGTCGACGACCCGGTCAAGCGGCTCGACAACATGACGATGGCGCACGGCCTGGAGGCGCGCACGCCGTTCCTCGACCACGAGCTGGTCGAGCTGGCCGCGGCCTGCCCGGCCGAGCTCAAGCTGGCCGGCGGCGGCAAGGGCGTGCTCAAGGACGCCGCCCGCCGGATGCTGCCCGCCGAGGTCGTCGACCGGCCCAAGGGCTACTTCCCGGTGCCGGCGATCCGGCACGTCGAAGGGCGGCTCCTCGACCTCGTCCGCGACGCGCTCACCAGCCGGGCCGCCCGCGACCGCGGCCTGTTCCGGCGGGACTACGTCGACCGGCTGCTCGCCGACCCCGGCCGCGACAGGGCGGCGACAGGGGTGAACACGCTGTGGCAGCTCGGCCTGCTGGAACTGTGGCTGCAGGCCCACCTCGGATGACGCCGGAGATCATCGGCGGCCTGTCGCACCTGCCGTCGGCCGCCAGCCTGACCGCGTGGAGCTGCCTGGCGCCCGCCCTGGCCCCGGACGACAGCGCCGTCGCCTTCGTCAGCGACAGGGACGGCTCTCCCCGGGTGTGGATCCAGCCGGTCGGCGAGGACGCCGAGGCGTGGGTCGTCGACACCGGGCCGCAGCCCGCCGTCGACGTGAGCTGGGCGCCGACCGGTGCCCGGCTGGCCGTGCTGCTGGCTCCGGGCGGCGGCGAGCACACCCAGGTCTGGACGGTGCGGCCGCACGGCGGCGACCTGCGCCTGCTCTCCGCGCCCGCCGGAGGGTCGGCCGCGCTGGTCCGCTGGACGGGGCGGGGCGAGGAGGTACTGGTCGCCGAGACGTCGGCCGCCGGCCACACCCACGCCGTGCTGGCCGACGCCGCCACGGGCGGGCGTCAGGTCATCGCCACGGGCCGGTTGCTGTGGCCGGCGGCCATCAGCCGCGACCACGCCACGATGCTGCTGCGGCGGGGCCCGCGCGGACGGCGGCACATGTACGTGGCGACCCTCGTCGCCGAGGCGCTGGGCGCGCACCCGCCGAGCGGGGAACGGCCGCTGCTGCCCGGACTGCCGGGATCCACCGACGCCGGCGCCCTCTCCCCCGACGGCCGCACCGCGTACGTGGTCTCCGACGCCGGCCGCGACCGGGCCGCGCTGCTGGCGGTACGGCAGGGCGCGGACGCGGTCGTGCTGGCCGAGCGGCCGGACGCCGAGCTGGACCGGTTCGCGCTGAGCGCGGACGGGCGCCGCGCGCTGCTGGTGTGGAACGAGCACGGCCGCTCCGGGCTGGACGTGCTGGAGCTGGAGACCGAGCAGCCCAGGCCGCTGCCGCCGCCGCCCGCCGACGTGGTGACCTCCGCCAGGATCAGCTGGGACGGCACCCTGGCCGTCCTCGCCGCGGAGAGCCCCGGCGACCCCTCGCACGTGCTGCTGTGCGACCTGGACCGGGGCGGCTACCGGCGGGTCGCGGGCGCCGGCCGGCTGGCCACGGCGGCGGGTGCGGAGCTGGTGCGCTTCCCCGCCCGCGACGGCCTCGTCCTGGCCGCCTGGCTCTACCGGCCGCCGCACGTGCTGGGGCCGGCGCCGTTCCTGGTGTTCCTGCACGGCGGCCCCGAGGACCAGGAGCGTCCCACGTTCAACCCCCTCTACCAGAACCTGCTGGCCGCCGGGATCGGCGTGCTCGCCCCGAACGTGCGCGGCTCCGGCGGATACGGGCGCGCCTTCCGGCAGGCGGACGACCGCGAGCTGCGTTTCCGCGCCGTCGACGACGTGGCCGACTGCGTGGCCGGGCTGGTGCGCACCGGCGCCGCCGCGCGGGACCGGATCGCCTGCATGGGCTGGTCCTACGGCGGCTATCTGACGCTGGCCGCGCTCGTCACCCATCCGGGGCTCTTCCGCGCGGGCGTGACCGTGAGCGGCATCGCCGACTTCGAGACGTTCTACGCCCGCAGCGAGCCGTGGATCGCCGCGGCCGCGATCAGCGAGTACGGACACCCGGAGACCGACCGCGACCTGCTGCGCGCCCTGTCGCCGCTGCGCGCGTTCGACCGGCTGGCCGCCCCGCTGCTGGTCGTGCACGGGGCGCACGACACCAACGTGCCGCTGTACGAGGCCGAACAGGTCGTCGACGCGGCCACGGCCCGCGGCGTCCCGTGCGACCACCTCTTCTTCGAGGACGAGGGCCACGAGATCCGGCGGATCGGCAACCGGATCAGCTTCGTGACCAAGGTGGTGGACTGGCTGACGAACCGCCTGCACATCCACGGAGCCGGGTGACCGCCGGACCGCGGGGTCACTTCAGCAGGTCCCCGGCCTCCGCCGCGACCGCGTCCACCGGCACGTCGGTCACCCATGACACCTCGTGCCCGCACCGCCCGGCGTGCGGGTCGAGCCCGCCCGCGCCGCAGACCGGGCAGGCGGGCGTCCACGACACCAGCGGCCGGTGGCGGTGGCGGGAGAGCGGGCCGGCGTTGATCAGGTTGCCGCACCAGTAGACCGCCACCGTCGCCGTCCCCACCGCGGCCGCCAGGTGGCGCGGCCCGGTGTCGTTGGCCACCAGCAGATCGCACCGCTCGTACAGCGCGGCCAGCCCGCCCACGCTCAGCTCCCCGGCGACCGCGGCCGGTGGCCGCCGCATCGCCCCGGCCACCCTGGCCACCAGGTCGCGCTCCGCCCGCGACCCGGTGACCACGACCGGCCGGCCCAGCCGGTCCGCCACCGCGGCGAAGCGCTCCGGCGGCCACCGCCGCCTCGGGTCGTTGGCCCCCGGATGTATCGCGACCAGCCCTTCCGGCAGCTCGCCCAGCTCCGCCCGGTCGCGCGCCGTCACCGTCAGGCGCGGCTCGGTCAGGCTGGTGTGGCCGCCCACCAGTGCCGCGACCTCCAAATACCGCATCGTCTCGTGCTGGAAGTGGATGTACCGTACCCACCGGTCCAGCGGCGGCGCGTCCGGGGCGCGGAGCCCGGCCGTCGTCCCCGCGCCCAGCGCCCGCACGAACGGGTTGGAGTAGCGCCCGCCGCCATGGATCTGCACCGCCAGGTCGAAGCGCGACTCCCGCAGCCGCTCCAGCAGCCCGGCAGGCGCCCGGTGGCCGTCCTCGGAGGTGGACACCCCGGTGATCGGCGGCAGCGCGATCACCTCGTCCACCGGGCCCGGCCGCCCGGCCAGGAAGTCCGCGTGCCACGGCAGGGCGAGCAGCGTGAGCTCGGCGTCCGGGTAGGCGTTCCTGATCGCCTCGACGCCGGGCAGCGCCAGCAGGAAGTCGCCGAGCGCGTTGGCGCGCAGCACCGCGATCCGCCGCACCCCGGCGACCGTGCTCACGGCTGTCCCAGGACGGTCGTCGGCTGCTCCAGACGGTAGGCCCGGCCCGCTCCCCCGTACCGCTCCCTCACCCGCGGCCACCTCACCACGTCCTCGTACGCGGACTCCGCCGGCGGGTCGTGCGCGACGGGCGCCCGCGACCGGTCGGAGATCACCACGCGGGCGCCGGTCACGCGCCGCGCCGCCAGGCCGGCCAGGGTGACCAGCACGGGACGGTCCCTGGTCGGGACGAGCACGTCGAGGTCGCGGGCGTCGGGCACGGTTGCCGGGCTACCCCCGCCTTCGGGGCGACAAACCGGACAACCCTGCTGACCTGGGCATACGTCAGGTCACCGGTCCGGGCGTTCTCCGGCGCGGCGCTCGTCGCGCTGGTTGGCGCGCACGCTGGTGAGCGTGACGGTGAGCAGGACCGTGACGATGACGCCCAGCGAGGCGAGGGTCGGGATCTCGGGGACCTGCGGCCAGATGCCGTGCGCCCAGTGCAGGACGAGCTTGACGCCGATGAACGCCAGGATGAGCGCGAGCCCGTGGTTGAGGTAGCGGAGCTTGCTGAGGGCTCCCTGCAGCACGAAGTAGAGCGCCCGCAGGCCGAGCAGGGCGAAGGCGTTGGTGGCGAACACCAGGAACGGGTCCTCGGTGACGCCGTAGACGGCGGGCACGGAGTCGACGGCGAACACGATGTCCGTGGCGAAGACCGCCACGATGGCCAGCGCCAGCGGGGTCAGCGCGTACCGCCCGGCCTCCCTGACGACGAGCCGCGAGCCCCGGTAGTCGTCGGTCACCGGCACGAACCGGCGCAGCAGCCGGATCGAGCGGATGGAGGAGATGTCGACCTCCTGCTCCCGGCCGCTCGCCGCGTCCTTGAAGACCTTCCCGGCCGTCAGCACGAGGATCGCGCCGAACAGCAGGAACGCCCACGTGCCGCTCTGCAGGGCGGCGGCTCCGAGCGCGATGAAGACGGCCCGCAGCACCAGCGCCCCGATGATCCCGTAGAGCAGGACACGCTGGGCCAGCGCGGCGGGCACCGCGAAGGCGCCCAGCAGCAGCATGAACACGAACAGGTTGTCCACCGACAGCGACTTCTCCACGACGTAGCCGGTGAAGAACTCCACTGCCACGGTGGCCCCGGCCCACGCCCACAGGCCGAACCCGAACACCACGGGAAGGGCCAGGTAGAAGATCGACCAGCCGGCCGCCTCGCGCATCCGCACCTCGTGCGGGCGCCGCGTGACGACGAAGTCGAGTACGAGCAGGGCGACCAGCCCCGCGATGGTGATCGCCCACAGCTGGGGTGAGGCGATCGTCTGCAGTTCGACGGCAGCCAAGACTGACGTGGCGGGCATGCATCCTCCTCGAACGCTGAGCCGTTCGAGGTCTCCTTCACCCGCTTGACGCGGGCGGCCGCCCGGGGACCCGCCACAGGTCCGTACTGACCGGGTTCGACGCTTGGGAAGTACTCCCCTCGTTGCCCTCCACGGTAAAGCATCCGCAGAGGGTGATCCACCCGGGGATGCTCACGTACGGGCCGGGGGCTGCGTGCCCACCACTATATTGAGGCGGTGCATCACGCTTCTGAGATCCGTACGGTGACGACCGAGGCCGAGCTCCGGGAGATCGTGCCGGAGCCGTCGCAGGGCATCTGGGACAAGGACATCGGCCGGATCGACGAGCACGCCCGCGCGATCATCGCCCACTCGCCGCTCGTGCTGCTGGCGACCTCGAACCCCGACGGGACGTGCGACGTCTCGCCGCGCGGCGACCCGGCCGGGTCGGTGCTGGTCCTCGACGACCACCGCCTGGCGCTCGCCGACCGGCCCGGCAACCACCGCGTCGACAGCTTCCGCAACGTGCTGCGCAACCCCCACGTCGGGCTGCTGTTCATCGTGCCGGGGATGAACGAGACCCTGCGGGTCAACGGCCGCGCCACCCTCGTGGCGGACGCGCCGTTCTTCGACGACCTGGTGGCCCGGGGCAGGCGGCCCCGGCTGGCGGTGCTCGTGGACGTCGAGGAGCTCTACATGCACTGCGCGAAGGCGTTCCTGCGGTCGTCGCTGTGGAAGCCCGAGACCTGGCCGGCCCGCGACAGCCTGCCCACACTCGGGCAGATCGCCAAGGACCACCTGGGCCTCAGGGACGTTCCGGCGGAGGCGATCGACGAAGGGCTCGCCCTGGACGCCCGCACCAACCTGTAGTCAGGGCAGGAGGAGTGCCTTGATCGCGCGGCGCTCGTCCATCGCCCGGTAGCCCTCCGCGGCCTGGTCCAGTGGCAGGGTCAGGTCGAAGACCTGGCCGGGATCGATCTTCCTGTCGCAGATCAGCCCGATCAGCTCGGGAAGATACTGCCGCACCGGCGCCGGCCCGCCGTGCAGGTGCACGAGCGAGAAGAACAGCTCGTCGCCCTGCAGCGCGACGTCGTGGGAGACGCCGACGAAGCCGACGTAGCCGCCGGGGCGGGTGGAGCGGATGGCCTGCGTCATCGACTCCTGGGTGCCGACCGCCTCGATGACGCTGTGCGCGCCGAGCCCGCCCGTCAGCTCCTTGATCCGGGCCACCCCTTCGTCGCCGCGTTCGGTGACGATGTCCGTGGCGCCGAACCGGCGGGCCAGCTCCTGCCGGGGCGCGTGCCGGCTCATCGCGATGACCCGCTCGGCCCCGAGCTGCCCGGCCGCGAGGATCCCGCACAGTCCGACGGCGCCGTCACCGACGACCACGACGGTCTTGCCCGGCCCGGCCGCGGCGGCGACGGCGCCGAACCATCCGGTGCCCAGCACGTCGGAGGCGGCCAGCAGGCTCGGCACCAGATCGGCGTCCGGCATGCCGGGGGTCGCGACGAGCGTGCCGTCGGCGAGCGGTATCCGCGCCAGCTCGGACTGCGTGCCGATCGAGCCCATGAGCACCCGGTGGACGCAGCCGCTCTGGTAGCCCGCCCGGCAGATCTCGCAGGTGTTGTCGGAGGCCCAGAACGAGCCGACCACGAACTGACCCGGCCTGATGGTGGTGACCTGGCTGCCGACCTCCTCCACGACGCCGACGTACTCGTGCCCCATGGGAGCCGCCCCGTCGAGCTTCTCGACCCCCCGGTAGGGCCACAGATCGGATCCGCAGACGCAGGTCGCCGAGAGCCGGATGACCGCGTCGGTCGGCTCGACGATCACCGGGTCGGGACGGTCCTCGACGCGGACGTCGCCCGGAGCGTACAGAACTGCTCCACGCATGGTGAATCCCCTCTTCCACGTAGGTGTCAGGCTTCCCCCGCCCCGCTTCCGAAAACGGGAAGGCCGGGGCGGGGCGCCCGGGTTTACCCGGCCCAAGCCCTCGCCTCAGCTCCTCCGTACCTTCGCCGGGTAGGGAAGGACAGGCCAGCGGCCAGGGGAAGGGAAGACCATGTCCGATACCGATCGCCGCCCGCGCGTCATCCAGGGGCCGGAGAGCGTCCCGGTGTCGCTGAGGATCAACGGCAGGCCCCGGGTCCTCCAGGTCGAGCCGCGCGTGAGCCTGCTCGACGCGCTGCGCGAGCACCTCGGCCTGACCGGCACCAAGAAGGGCTGCGACCAGGGCACCTGCGGGGCCTGCACCGTGTGGTCCGACGGCCGGCGGGTGCTCGCCTGCCTCATGCTGGCCGTCACCGCCGCGGGCCGCGAGATCACCACGATCGAGGGGCTCGCCGGCGACGACGGGCCGCACCCGATGCAGCGGGCCTTCGTCGAGAACGACGCCTTCCAGTGCGGCTACTGCACCCCTGGACAGATCATGTCCGCGGTCAAGCTCATCGAGGAGGGCAACGCCGCCACCGACGAGGACATCGCCGAGTTCATGAGCGGCAACCTCTGCCGTTGCGCGGCGTACCCGAACATCCGCGCCGCCATCCGGCAGGTCCGCGACGGCGCGGGAGGCGCGTCGTGAGGCCGCTCACCTACAGCAGGGCCAGGGACGTCGGCGACGCGATCGCCCTGGCGGCGGCGAGTCCCGCGAGCGCCTTCCTGGCCGGCGGGACCAACGAGGTGGACCTGATCCGGGCGGGCGTCTCCCGCTCCGGCCACCTGGTGGACATCAACGACCTGCCGCTGACGGCCGTCGAGGACCGTCCCGGCGGCGGTCTGCGCATCGGCGCGCTCGCCCGCATGACCGACGTCGCGCGGGCGCCGATCGTCGTCCGCCGCTTCCCGGCGATCTCCCGGGCGCTGCTGCTGGGCGCCTCCGAGCAGTTGCGGAACATGGCGACGATGGGCGGCAACCTCTGCCAGCGCACCCGCTGCCCCTACCTGCGCGACGGCGTCTCGCCCTGCAACAAGCGCGAACCGGGGACGGGCTGCTCGGCGCTCGACGGGCTGAACCGGGGCCACGCGATCCTCGGCACCAGCGAGCGCTGCATCGCCACCCACCCGTCGGACGTCGCCGTCGCGCTGGTGGCGTTCGACGCCGTCATCCGGACGGCGGGGCCCGGCGGCGAGCGGGCGATCGCGGCCGACGACTTCTTCCTTCTTCCCGGCGACACGCCCGAGGTCGAGCACCCGCTGGCGCACGGCGAGCTGATCGTCGGGATCGACGTTCCCGGCGAGCCGCTCGGCCGCGGCTCGGTCTACCTCAAGTTCCGCGACCGGCAGTCGTACGAGTTCGCCCTCGTCTCGGTCGCGGCGGCCGTGGAGGCGGAGGACGGGATCGTCACCGGCGTCCGGCTCGCTCTGGGCGGGGTCGGCACGAAGCCCTGGCGGGCGAGGCGGGCGGAGGCGGCGCTCGTCGGCGGCCCGGCGGACGAGGCGGCCTTCCGGCGGGCCGCCGCGCTCGAACTCGACGCCGCCGTGCCTCGCCGGTACAACGCGTTCAAGGTCGAGCTCGCGCGCCGCGCGGTGGTGCGCGGTCTGACCCACAGCCTGAGGGGAGCCCGGCCATGACCACGGTCGGCACGCCGGTCACGCGGGTGGACGGCCCGGCGAAGGTGACCGGCGCCGCGCGGTATTCAGCGGAGATCTCGCCGCCGGGGGCGGCGCATCTCGCGATCGTCGGCGCGTCCGTCGCCGCCGGCCGGGTGTCCGCGATGGACACCGCCGCGGCGCACGCGGCGGAGGGCGTCCTGTCGGTGCTCACCCACGAGAACCTGCCGAGGATCGCCGCGCCGCCGCGCCTGCTGCCGTCGCTGGCGGGCCTGACCGCGCCCGGCGAGAGCTTCTTCCCGATGCAGGACACCGTCGTGCACTACGCGGGACAGCCGGTGGCCCTGGTCGTCGCCGAGACGTACGAGCAGGCCCGGTACGCGGCTTCGCTGGTGCGCGTCTCGTACGACGTCGTCCAGGCGACCGCCACGATCGAGCAGGGGCGCGGCCGGTCGTACGAGGCGGAGCGCCTGTTCGGCGGGCTGCTGCCGGGGCGCGAGGAGCGCGGCGACGCCGAAGCCGGCCTGGCCCGGGCCGACGTGCGGGTGGAGGCCCGCTATCGGATGGCGGCCAACCACCACAACGCCCTTGAGGCGCCGTCGACGGTCGCCGTCTGGGACGGCGACGACCTGACGTTGTACGAGTCGACCATGGGCGTGCGGGCCACCCAGCAGACCGTGGCCCACCTGCTCGGCCTGCCCGTCTCCCGCGTCCGCGTCATCACGTCCTTCGTCGGCGGCGCGTTCGGCTCCAAGGCGATGGTGTGGCCGCACACGACGCTCACCGCCATGGCCGCGCGGCACGTCGGCCGGCCGGTGAAGCTGATGCTCACCCGGCCGCAGATGTTCACCTCGACGGGGCACCGCGAGGAGCAGGAGCAGAGCATGGCGCTCGGCGCCACCCGGGACGGCCGGCTGACCGCGATCCGGCACGAGAAGCTGTCGGTCACCTCGCCGTTCGACGACTGGGCCGAGCCCGCGACCGGCGTCTCGTCGCAGCTGTACGCGTGCGGCGACTACCTCGGCGTGCACCGCCTCATCAGGGGCAACACCATGACGCCGACCTTCACCCGGGGCCCCGGTGAGACCCTCGGCGTCTTCACCCTTGAGGCGACGATGGACGAGCTGGCCTACCGGCTCGGGATCGACCCGCTCGACCTGCGGCTGCTCAACCACGCGCGGACCGACCCGCACGGCAACCCGTGGTCCAGCGGCGGGCTGGAGGAGTGCCTCCGCCTCGGCGCCGAACGATTCGGCTGGTCCGGGCGTGACCCGGCCCCGCGCACGCGGTCCGACGGAGACTGGCTGATCGGCACCGGGATGGCGGCCGCGGCGTACCCGGTGGCGTTGTTCATGCCGCCCCAGCGCGCCCGGGCCCGTCTCTTCGCCGACGGCAGCGCGGTCGTGCAGACCTCGACGCAGGAGATCGGCACCGGCGTGCTCACCATCGCCACCCAGGTCGGAGCGGACGCGCTCGGTGTCACCCTCGCCGACCTGCAGGTCCAGGCCGGCGACACCGATCTGCCCAACAGCACGGCGGCGGTGGGCTCGACCGGCGCGGGCATGGTCAGCTCCGCCGTCCACGCCGCCGGCACCGCGCTGCGCGAGCAGCTCGTCGCGCTGGCGGTGGGTGACGAGGCGTCACCGCTGCACGGCGTCGCCCCCGCGTCGGTGACCGTGGCCGCCGGGCGCCTGTCCTCCGCCGAACATCCCGGCGCCGCCGACACGTACCGTGAGCTGCTCGAACGCCACCACCTGTCCGACGCGGAGGCGACGGGCACGTGGCGTCCGCCGCCGCTGGACACGCCGCACGGCCTGCTCACCTTCGGCGCCCAGTTCGCCGAGGTCGCCGTGGACCCGGAGTTCGGCCTCGTCCGCGTCCGCCGGCTGAGCGGCGCGTTCGCGCCCGGACGGGTGCTCAACCCGCTCCTGGCCCGCAGCCAGCTGTTGGGCGGCATGCTCTGGGGCCTGGGCCAGGCTCTCCTGGAAGGCAACCACGCGGACCCGCGCACGGGCCGCTGGGCCGCGGCGAACCTGGGCGAGTACCTCGTGCCGGTCAACGCCGACGCGCCCGAGGTCACGGTCGACCTCGTCGAGGTGCGCGACGAGGTCGTCGGCCCGCTCGGCGTCAAGGGGGTCGGGGAGATCGGTCAGGTCGGGGTGGCCGCCGCCATCGCCAACGCCGTCTTCCACGCGACCGGCCGCCGGGTCCGCGGCCTGCCCATCGCGCCCGAGACGGTGATGGACCCGGCCTGGTGACGGCCCGGGGGACCGCGAGCGACGGCTCGCGCCGCTCGCGGCGCATGGTCACCTGGACGCGAGCATGCCGTGCGGGTCGATCACGTACTTGCGCGCCGCGCCCTCGTCGAACTCGTGGTAGCCGCGCGGGGCGTCGTCCAGCGAGATCGGGGTGGCGTTGACCGCCTTGGCGATCTGCACGCGGTCATGCAGGATCGCCTGCATGAGCTGGCGGTTGTACCGCATGACCGGGCACTGGCCGGTGACGAAACTGAGCGACTTGGCCCAGCCGAGACCGATCTGGATCGACAGCGAGCCCTGCTTGGCCGCCTCGTCCGCCGCGCCGGGGTCACCGGTCACGTAGAGTCCCGGGATGCCGAGCGCGCCACCCGCCCGGGTGACGTCCATCACCGTGTTGAGCACGGTCGCGGGCTGCTCCTTCTCCGCCTCCTTGCCGTGGCCGCGGGCCTCGAAGCCGACGGCGTCCACGGCGCAGTCCACCTCGGGCTCGCCGAGGATCTGCTCGATCTGGTCCTTCGGCTCGCCCTCGGCCACGTTGACGGTCTCGCAGCCGAAGCTCCTGGCCTGCTCCAGACGGTCCTTGTTCAGGTCGCCGACGATGACGACGGCGGCGCCGAGCAGGAACGCCGAACTCGCCGCGGCGAGCCCGACCGGTCCGGCCCCGGCGATGTAGACGGTCGAGCCCGGCCCCACCCCGGCGCTCACACAGCCGTGGAACCCCGTCGGGAAGATGTCCGAGAGCATGGCCAGGTCGAGCATCTTCTCCATCGCCTGGTCCTTGTCCGGGAACTTCAGCAGGTTCCAGTCGGCGTACGGCACCAGGACGTACTCCGCCTGGCCGCCCACCCAGCCGCCCATGTCGACGTAGCCGTAGGCGGAGCCGGGCCGGTCCGGGTTGACGTTCTCGCAGATGCCGGTCTTGCGTTCCTTACAGTTGCGGCAGCGGCCGCAGGAGATGTTGAACGGCACGGACACGAGGTCGCCGTTCTTGACGTACTCGACGTCGGGGCCGGTGTCGACCACCTCGCCGGTGATCTCGTGACCGAGGATGAGGCCCGTCGGGGCCGTGGTACGGCCTCGGACCATGTGCTGGTCGCTTCCGCAGATGTTGGTCGCGACCGACTTGAGTATCGCCGCGTGGGGCAGTTTGCGGCCCACGTTGGCCGGGTTGACGCCCGGACCGTCCTTGAGTTCGTAGTCGGGATAGTCGGTCACGCGTACCTCGACCTTGCCGGGGCCCTCGTAGGAGACTCCTCTGTTACCTGACATGACGTGCCCTCTCCCTTGTACGGGGTGCGAATGGCGGGTGGTCACGTGGTCATCGATCACCCCCGGGGCCGGGGCGGCGGCGTGGGCCGTGCGCCGGGCGGTCGCGTACCAGGTCGTCGCGAGAGCTCCGGGCCACCGGGACGTCCCGCGCGAGGTCCTCCTCGTCACCCGGCCGCCGGGTGCCGGTGATCTCCCCGGCGGTGCCCTGCTCGGCCGCCTCGGGCAGCTCGCGCGCCGGGCGCGCCACCTGGTCGTACACGAGCACGGCGAGTACGGCTCCGACGACCGGGCCGATGATGTAGACGCCGAACTCCGACCATGGCGTGTCACCGCCGAACACGCTCGTCGTCAGGTACGGGCCGAAGGTGCGGGCGGGGTTGACGGAGCCGCCCGTCATGGGGCCGATCACGAAGATCTCGCAGGCGACGGCCATGCCGATGATCCACCCCGCCCAGCCGCTCGGCGCCCGGCGGTCCACGGCCATCGCCATGATGGTGAGCATCAGCAGGAACGTGCCCATCACCTCCAGCAGGATGCCCTGCCCATAGCTCACGCCCTCACCGAGAGCGGTGAGCCCGGTGCCCAGGTCGGCGGCCCGGCGGCCGAAGCCGCCCACGATGAGCAGACCGCCGGCGAACGCCCCGATGAGCTGCGCCACGATGTACGGTGGCACCTCCGCCCACGGGAACCTGCGGCCCGCCGCCAGGGCGAGGGTGACGGCCGGGTTGATGTGCGCGCCCGACGTGGTGCCGAAGGCGTAGATGACGAGCGCGACGACCACGGCGAACGACAACGAGATGAAGCCGAGCGCGGCGTAGGAAAGTTCACCGTTGCCCATGAGCAACGCGGCCACCACGGATCCCGGACCGAAGATCACCAGCAGCATTGTCCCGATGGCTTCCGCGACGAGCCGCCGTGGAAGGTCTCCGACCATCGCAACCCCCAGATGACGATGGTTCACAATCCCCCTGATTTCCCAATATATATACCCAGGTCCAGGCCCCTAAGCGGAGTCATCCGCAGCGGCGGCGCACCTCGTCCAGCCGCTCGGTGAGACCGGCCCTGTCGAGGTGTTCGAGCAGCGGCACGGCGACCCGGCGGGTGGTGCCGAGCGCGCGTCTGGCCTGGCTGACCGTGAACGGCTGCGGCAGCCGGCTGAGCACCTCGGCCGCCCGCCCGTCGGCTCCCGGCAGCAGCACGATCCCCTCGCCCACCCGCAGCAGGCTCCCCGCCCGCACGGCCGCCGCCAGCTCCTTCGGGCCCAGCCCCAGCTCGGCCAGCCGCCCCGCCTCCGGCGCCTGGAACGGCCGCGCCGCCAGCTCCCGTTTCACCCGCTCCACCGCCAGCGCGACCGGCCCCGGCAGCCCCGCCGGCCTCGCCACGATCCGCCCGCCGGCGAGGGTGAGCGGCGGCCCTACCAGCGCCGCGACCAGCCGCCGATCCGGCAGCCCCAGCGCGCGCCGGGCCGCCTCGACCGGCATGGCCGGCTCCAGGGGATTGCGCTCCGCGTACCGCCGCGCCGCCTCGCCCAGCCGCCTCCGCGACTCCTCCCAGTAGTCCGGATCGGCGTGCCACTCCCCCGCCACCCCGGGAACCTCGGGCGCCGGCCCCATGGCCCGCAGGTCGGCGGCCCGCAGCAGCCGATGCACCCGCAACGCGAACGCCGCGTCGAGCCCGGCGGGGTCGGGCTTGGGGAGGGCCGTTTCCAGCTGGGCGGCTCGCTCTCTGCCGGCGCCCCGGCCGCGCAGGGCCCGGGGGCGCACGTCGAGGACGGCCGCCCCGGCGAGCACCCGCACCTCGGACCGGTCACGCCCGGGGTCGCGCAGCAGCAGCACGTCGCCGAGATGCAGCGGCACCGGCCGGTCCAGGCGCAGCCGTACGAAGCGGCCGCCGAGGTGCCGCGCCTCGGCCGTCACGGCCGCCGACCCCACGTGGACGGTCAGCCGCCGAGGTAGGCCGGGATCCTCTTGCGGCTGCGCCCCGACGGGCGCGACGCGTACGTCCACCGACTCCGTGTACGTCCACCCGCCCGGTGCGACGAGCGCCTGCCCGCGCTCGGGGAGGTCCTGCCCGCGCAGGTTGACCGCCACCCGGGCGACCCCGGACACCGTGTCCCGCGTCCGCTTCAACGACTCCAGGCCCCTGACCCGCACCGGCTCGCCGTCGAGCAGCAGCTCGTCGCCCACCGACACCGTCCCGGCGGGCAGCGTCCCGGTCACCACCGTCCCACTGCCGGTCACGCTGAACGTCCGGTCGATCCACAACCGGACCGCCGCCCCCGGATCCGGCCGGGGCAGCCCGGCCACCAGCCGGTCCAGCGCCCGCCGCAGTTCGTCCAGCCCCTGACCGGTGCGCCCGCTCACGGCGACCGCCGCCACCCCACCGCCCGGCTTCCCGAGTGCCTCGTCCAGGCGGGCGCGGGACCGCTCGATCGCCGGGGCCGGGTCGGCGAGGTCCGAGCGGGTCACCACCAGCAGGCAGTGCCGTACCCCGAGGGCCTCCAGGGCCACCAGGTGCTCCTCCGACTGCGGCATCCACCCCTCGTCGGCCGCCACCACGAACACCACGGCCGGTACGGGCCCGACCCCCGCGAGCATCGTGCCGAGGAACCGCTCATGACCTGGGACGTCGACGAACGCGAGCGGCTCCCCCGACGGGAGGGACGTCCACGCGTACCCGAGCTCGATGGTGAGGCCGCGCCGGCGTTCCTCGTCCAGCCGGTCTGGTTCCATGCCGGTGAGTGCCCGTACCAGGGTGGACTTGCCGTGGTCGACGTGACCCGCGGTGGCCACGACGTGCATCAGCCCACCACCTCCGCGACCGCCAGCACCGCGCGCGCCACGTCGTCGTCGCGTTCGGGCGGGACGGCACGCAGGTCCAGCAGCAGCTGAGCGCCCTCGATCCGGCCGACGACCGGCGGATCGCCCGTCCGCAGCGGGACGGCGAACCGTTCGGGCAGGCTCACGGCCGCGCTCGGCAGCAGCACGCCGGGCGCGCCGCCGCCGCCGACGGCGGCCTCGCTCGGCACCACCAGGGCGTCGATCCCGGCGCCGGCCAGGCGACCGGCCAGGGCGGCGGCGCGCCTCTCCAGCACGGCCGGATCGGCGTGCAGCGCCCGCCGGACCGGCGGGACGGGACCGCGCAGCGTCGCCTCCAGCGCGGCGAGCGTGAGCTTGTCGACCCGCAGCGCGCGGGCGAGCGGGTGCCGGCGGCAGCGTTCGACCAGGTCGCACCGGCCCAGCAGGAGGCCCGCCTGCGGCCCGCCGAGCAGTTTGTCGCCGCTGGCCGTCACCAGGTCAGCGCCCGCCTCGATCATGGTGGCGGCGTCGGGTTCTGCGGGCAGCAGCGGCTCACGGGCCAGCAGGCCGGAGCCGATGTCCACCACGACGGGCACGCCGAGCCCGGTCAGCTCCGGCACCTCGGCCGAGCCGGTGAAGCCCTCGATCCGGAAGTTCGACGGGTGGACCTTGAGCACGAACCCCGTCGCCGGCCCCACCGCGTCGGCGTAGTCGCGGACGGAGGTGCGGTTGGTGGTGCCCACCTCGCGCAACCGCGCCCCGGTGGAGGCGAGCAGGTCGGGGATGCGGAACCCGTCGCCGATCTCGACCAGCTCGCCCCGGCTGATCACGATCTCCCGCCCGGCGGCGAGCGCGGTGGCGACCAGGACGAGGGCGGCGGCGTTGTTGTTCACGACGTGCACGTCCTGCGCCACCGGCACGGCGCCGGCGAGCGCCTCCAGCGTGCCCCGGCCCCGCCGCGACCGGGCGCCCGTCGCCAGGTCGAACTCCACGTCGGCGGACCCGGCGGCGGCGGTCATCGCCTCGACGGCCGCCGCCGACAGCGGCGCCCGGCCGAGGTTGGTGTGGATCAGCACGCCGGTGGCGTTGACGACCGGACGCAGGCTCGCCGCGCGGGCCGGGAGCGCCGTCACCGCCGCGTCGGCCACCTCCTCGGGGGCGATCTCGCCCTGCCGGGCCCGCTCCTGCGCCGCCGCCACCGCGGCCTTGACCACCGACCGGCCCAGCCGCCCGCCCGCCTCCACCAGGCGCGAGTCGGCGAGCACGGCGTCGGTGCGTGGCACCCGCCTGCGTCGATCCATATTCCCGAACATAAGCGGAAGCGGGCGGGAATCGAACCCGCCGGGCCGAGGACCTCGGCCTCCTGAAAAGTCGGGGCCCGGCGCGCCCGGGCGGGATCCGGCTTCAGGAGGCTTCGTCGAGGCGCCGGCGCTGGGGGACGACGGTGTACTTGGGATCGGCGGCGGAGGCGCGGCCCGCCGCGAGGATGCCGAAGCGGGTGCACAGCGAGCCCGCCGTGAGGGCGAGGCCGGACACGGCGTTGAGTGCGCGGCTGCGTCCGGCGACCACGGCGAGCAGCCCGCCGCCGGCCGTCAGGACGCGCGCGGCGCGCATGAGCCGGCCCGCCCGTCCCACCTGGTACGGCTCCCCCAGGAACCCGAGCCGGCGCTCCATCAGCTGCCCCGCGACCGTCTCCACGCCCGCCCCGAGCGCGGCCACCGCGCGGGCGGGACCGGCGTGGGCCGGCGGCGTGCCGAGCATCCCGGCCGCCCCGGCGGCGGCCATCGCGCTGCCCGCGAACAGGAACGGCAGCTCCCGGTACGCCTCGTGCCAGGCGGGCACGGCGGTGTCGGCGACCAGGACGGCGGTGTAGGTGGCGGTCAGCGGCCCGGTCACCGCGGTGGCCAGCAGCGCCGCGTCACCGGCGGCCGGCAGGATGCCGGTCAGGTCACCGGCCAGGGCGGCGGCCGACAGCCCGCCGTGCGCGGCGAGGATCCACGAGCCGACGCTCATCGGCGAGGTGAGCTTGAAGACGCGGAACATGTTGAGGAACCGTTCGGGCCTGCCCAGCTCGGCGGAGAGCAGCCCGGCGCCCAGGGCCGCCCCGGCCGCCGCCGCGACGCGGGCGGTGCGGTCGAGGCGGGTCCGGCCGGTCAGCCGGGCCATCACGGCCATCGAGGACGAGACTCCCGACACACCTCCCAAATACAGATATGTCGGCATGTGGGGTTCGTGCCAGATGGGCGGCTTGATCACCGGGCGGCCGTAGTAGGACCGGAACTCCGCCTCCGGCACCACCTCCCGCGCCACGGCCCTTTCCCGCTTCACCGCCGCTCCCCCGTACGCAGGAACGCCAGAGCCACGGCGCCGGCCGCCGACAGCGCGGCCGCGCCCGCCCAGCCCCACATGGCGGGCAGGTCGCGGGTGGTCACCACCGGGTCCGGCGGCAGGCCGTACACCTCGGGCTCGTCCAGCAGCAGGAAGAACGCCCCCGTCCCGCCCACCCCGTCATCGGGGCTCTCCCCGTACAGGCGGGCCTGCTCGTTCCCGTCGGCGCGCAGCCGGGCCACCCGCTGCTCGGCGCGCTCCCGCAGCTCGTCGAGCGGGCCGAACTGGATCGAGTCGGTGGGGCACGCCTTGGAACAGGCGGGTTCGAGGCCGCCGCGCTGGCGGTCGTAGCACATCGTGCACTTCCAGGCCCGCCCGTCGCCCTCCCGCCGGTCGATCACGCCGTACGGGCAGGCGGGCACGCAGTAGCCGCACCCGTTGCAGATGTCGGCCTGCACCACCACCGTGTCGAACTCGGTCCGGAACAGCGCCCCGGTCGGGCACACGTCCAGGCAGGCGGCGCGCGTGCAGTGCTTGCACACGTCGGAGGACATCAGCCACCGGTCCACGCCCTCGTCACCGCCGACGGCCACCGGTCGTGACTGCTCGATGAACGCGACGTGCCGCCAGGTGCTCGCCCCCAGCATGCCGGTGTTGTCGTAGGAGGTGGCCTCGAAGACGAAGCCGTCGTCGGGGATCTGGTTCCACTCCTTGCAGGCCACCTCGCACGCCTTGCAGCCGATGCACACGCTCGTGTCGGTGAAGAACCCCATCCGCTCAGCCACGGCGGTACCTCTCCAGCAGGTCGAGCGCCGCCGGGCCCCTCGGCCGGCGCCCCGGCCGCACGTCACAGGTCATCGCCTTGCCTTCCTGGATGTAGACGTTCGGATCGAGGACCAGCGGCGTCAGGTCGTTGGTGACGTCACCGGTGACCAGGCCGCCTCCGCCCCACCCCCAGTGGTACGGCAGGCCGACCTGGTGGACGATCACGCCCCCGAGGCGCAGCGGCCGCATCCGCCCGGTGACCAGCACCCTGGCCTCCACCACGGCGCGGCTGGTCACGATCGTGGCCCAGCCGCCGTTGGTCAGCCCCGCTTCGGCGGCGAGCCGCGGCGACACCTCGCAGAACAGCTCGGGCTGCAGCTCGGCGAGGTAGGCCAGCGGCCGGCTCATCGCGCCCGCCGTGTGGTGCTCGGTCAGCCTGTACGTCGTCAGCACGTAGGGGAAACGTCCGTCCGGCGCGTTGTACGGGCTCTCCGGCCGGTTGTAGGTGTGGCGTGCCGGGTTGGCCTGCTGGGCGTACAGGGGGTTGGCGACCGGAGACTCGTGCGGCTCGTAGTGGGCGGGCAGCGGGCCGTCGACCAGCCCCAGCGGCACGTACAGCCAGCCCTTGCCGTCGGACTGCATGATGAACGGGTCGGTCCCGGCGAGCGCGTCCTCGGCGAAGGCGCCCTCGGGCGGCACGTAACCGGGCGGCTTGCCGATCTCGCAGTCGGGCACGTCGTGGCCGGTCCACTCGCCGCGCTCGGCGTCCCACCACACGTACGCCTTGCGCTCGCTCCACGGGCGGCCCTCGGGATCGGCGGAGGCCCGGTTGTACAGGATGCGCCGGTTGGCCGGCCACGCCCAGCCCCATTCGGGCGCCACCGCGCTCTGCTCCCGGCGGGGTCGGCGGCGGGCGGCCTGGTTGACCTCGTCGGCGTACACCCCGCAGTAGATCCAGCAGCCGCAGGTCGTGGAGCCGTCGGCGCGGAGCTGGCTGGTGGACGACAGCGCCCGCCCGTCGGGGCCGACCCCGTTGATCTCGCGGAGCACGGCCGCGGCCGAGGGCTCGCCGTGCACGCCGAGCTCCGGATAGTCCCAGGTCAGCTCGCGCACCGGCCGGTCGATCTCGTCGTCGGTCAGCCGGCGCCTGATGAGCTTGCCGAGGTGGTAGTAGAACCACAGCTCGCTGCGGCAGTCGCCGGACGGGTCGACCGCCTTCTCCCGCCACTGGAGGAGCCGCTGGGTGTTGGTGAACGTGCCCTCCTTCTCCACGTGGCTCGCGGCGGGCAGGAAGAACACCTCGGTGCCGATGTCCTCGGTGCGCAGTTCGCCCGTCTCCAGCTCCGGGCCATCCAGCCAGAACGTGGCGGTCTCCACCAGGGCCAGGTCACGGACGACGAGCCAGTCGAGGTTCGCCAGGCCGAGGCGCTGCGCCCGGCCGCCGGAGGAGCCGACCACGGGGTTCTCCCCCACCACGAAGTAGCCCTTCACGATGCCGTCGATCTGGTTCATCACGGTGGTGTAGTGGCCGTGGTCGCCGGTCATGCGCGGCAGGTGGCCGAAGCAGAAGTCGTTCTCCTCGGTGGCGGCCTCGCCCCACCACGCCTTCAGCAGGCTCACCAGGTAGGCGCGCCGGTTGCCCCAGAAGCCCGTGCTGCCGCCCTCCAGCTCCAGGTAGTGGTCCAGGCCTTCGTGCCGCCCGGCGTCCGGCATGTCCAGGTAGCCCGGCAGGATGTTGAACAGCGTCGGGATGTCGGTCGAGCCCTGGATGCTGGCGTGGCCGCGCAGCGCCAGGATGCCGCCGCCGGGCCGTCCCATGTTGCCCAGCAGGAGCTGCAGGATCGAGGCGGTGCGGATGTACTGCGCGCCGACGCTGTGCTGGGTCCAGCCGACGGAGTAGACCCAGGCGGTGGTGCGCTCGCGGCCGGAGTTCGCGGTGATCGCCTCGGCCAGCTCGGCGAAGTCGTCACGCGGGATGCCGCAGAGCTGTTCGACCAGCTCCGGGGTGTAGCGGGCGAAGTGCCGTTTCACGATCTGGTAGACGCAGCGCGGGTGGGTCAGCGTCGGGTCCGTGGGCGGGCTGGGGTGCACGGCGGCCCCGCGCGCGCCGTAGGTGTCCGGCCCCGCCGTCTTGGCGTGCCGGGCTCCGCCCTCCGCCTGCTCGGAAGGGTGGCCCTCAGGCGTGGACTCGTACGCCCAGCTCCTCGGGTCGTACGTGGCCGTCTCCGGGTCCCAGCCGGAGAACAGGCCGTCGAGGTCCTCGGTGTCGCGGAAGTCCTCGGACACGAGGGAGGCGGCGTTGGTGTACGCCAGCACGTACTCCCTGAAGTCCAGCTCGTTCGCCAGCACGTGGTTGATCAGCGCGCCGAGCAGCACGATGTCGCTGCCCGCGCGGATCGGCAGGTGCCGGTCGGCCAGCGCGCTGGTGCGGGTGAACCGCGGGTCCACGTGGAAGACCTTCGCCCCGCGCGCCTTGGCCTCCATCACCCACTGGAACCCGACGGGGTGGCACTCGGCCATGTTGGAGCCCTGGATGACGATGCAGTCCGCCTCCGCCAGATCCTGCTGGAAGGTCGTCGCGCCGCCACGCCCGAAGCTGGTCCCCAGACCGGGGACGGTGGAGGAGTGTCAAATACGCGCCTGGTTCTCCACCTGGATGGCGCCGAGGGCGGTGTACAGCTTCTTCATCAGGTAGTTCTCTTCGTTGTCGAGCGTCGCCCCGCCCAGACTGGCGATGCCCATCGTGCGGCGCACGACCTTGCCCTCGTGGGTGTCCTCCCAGGTCTCCCGCCGGGTGCGCACCACCCGGTCGGCGATCATCTCCATCGCGGTGTCCAGGTCGAGCCGCTCCCAGCCGGTGCCGTACGGCCTGCGGTAGAGCACCTGGGTCTGGCGTCCCGAATGGGTGACGAGCTGCTTGCTGGCCGCCCCCTTGGGGCAGAGCCGTCCCCGGGAGATCGGGGAGTCGGGGTCGCCCTCGATCTGGGTGACCTTGCCGCCCTCGACGTAGACGAGCTGGCCGCAGCCGACCGCGCAGTAGGGGCAGATGGACCGGGCCACCGTGGCGGCGTCCTCGGTGCGCGGGCGCAGGGCGTCGGTGCGGCGCGACCGTGCCGCGTCGCCCCTGCCGTCCTGGCCTCTGAGCTGCCGGATCACCGGCCAGCGGGCCGGCCATCCCCTTCCTGCCATGGTGCGATCCATGCCCGGTTTCGGAGGGCATATTCCGGCGACTCGCGGGCGGACTGGTCACGTCCGTGGACGTGACGTTTCAGGCGGCCGCTTCGGCGATCAGCCTCGCCGCCCGCCGCACCTCCCGCTCGGTGCTCCACCGGCCCAGGGACAGCCGCACCGCCTCGGACGCCCGCCCGGCCGGCAGCCCCATGGCGAGCAGTACGGGCGAGGGGGCGTCGACGCCCTCGTGGCAGGCCGATCCGGTGGCGGCGGCGATGCCGGGGACCGCGGCCAGCAGGGCCCGGCCTCCGACGCCGTCGATGCTCACGTTCAGCGTCCCCGGCAGCCGTTCGGCCGGGTGACCGTTGAGATGGACCCGGCCGGGCAACCGGGCCTCCAGTTCGGCGTGCAACAGGTCGCGCAGGGCGGCCAGCCGTACGGCGCTGCCGGGCAGTTCGAGCCGGGCCAGCTCGGCGGCCCTGCCGAGGGCGGCGACCAGGGCGACGTTCTCCGTGCCGGCCCGCAGCCCGCCCTCCTGGCCGCCGCCGTGGATGAGCGGATGGAGCCGGGTGCCGGAGCGCACGTAGAGGGCGCCCACGCCCTTGGGCGCGTACATCTTGTGACCGACCATCGTCAGCAGGTCCACGCCGAGGGCGGACACGTCGAGGGGCACCTTCCCGGCGGCCTGCGCGGCGTCCGTGTGGAACAGGACCCCCGACTCGTGCGCGACGGCGGCCAGCTCGGCGATCGGCTGCAGGGTGCCGGTCTCGCTGTTGCCGTAGGCGATCGAGACCAGGGCGGTCTCCCGCTCCTGGACGGCGGCGCGGAGCACGTCCGGGTCGACGCGGCCGTGCGGGTCCACCGGCACCCGCGTCACGGTGAACCCGTCCGCGCGCAGGCTCTCGCAGGAGCGCAGCACCGCCGGATGCTCGGTGGCCAGGGTGACGACCTGCCGCCCCGGGGAGCCGAGGGCGGCGCCGCGGACGGCCAGCGTGTCGGCTTCGGACCCGCCGCTCGTGAACACGATCTCACCGGGTTGGGCGCCGAGCAGTCCGGCCACGTGGCCGCGGGCGCGCTCCACGGCCCGGCGCGGCTCACCGGCGTAGGAATGGCCGCTGGAGGGGTTGCCGAAGTGCGTCGTCAGGTAGGGCAGCGCGGCCCGCAGCGCCTCGGGGTCGACCGGGGTGGTGGCGTTGTAGTCCAGGTACAGCGCGCCACCGGCCAGCGCGGGATGCGCCTGGGCCCCGTCGTTCTCGCTCACGTACCGATCTTGCTCTCGCCAGGCGTGACTCCGCAACGTACTCCCGTCGATCAGCCATGAACATTCGGGAGGTACGTGGCATGGGTTTTGCCTAGGTATTCGGCGGCCTGCCTTACTCCGCGAGCAAGCTTGGCAGAAGTGCGATCGATCGCAGGTCATTCACGCGTTAAGTTGCGTATATCCGTTTCTGAGGTTGTTTCCCCAGGTCACGTCGATAAGGGTCGTGGCCTGGGGCTTTTGTTCGAAAACGCGGGAGGCACCTTCCATGGCGACATACGGCTATCGCTGTCCGCATTGTCGCGACATCGAGGTCGCCTTTCCGATCGGCACCGCACCCGCCGCGGTGCGGTGCCCGGACTGCGGCGCGACCTCGACGCGGAGGTTCTCGGCACCGATGCTGGCGCGCACTCCGGCCGCCCTGGCGGCCCGGTTGCGGCGGGCGGAGCGCAGCGCCTCCGAGCCCGAGGTCGTCACGTCCCTGCCGCCGCGCCGCGCCCCGGCCGCGGTGCCCATTCATCCCGCCACCGGTCGCCTGCCGCGCCCGTGACCGTCCCTGTGCCGAAAGGATCCAGCCGTGCCAGAGCTGATCTTCCCGCTCGACTCGACCAAGAAGTTCACCGACCAGGCCAAGATCGGTCACAACCGCTGGCATCCCGAGATCCCGCCGGTGGCGCGGGTCAAACCGGGCGACAGCTTCCGGGTCCACTGCCGGGAGTGGTTCGACGGCGCGATCCACAACGACGACTCCGCCGAGGACATCCGTGACGCCCCGCTGACGAAGGTGCACGCGCTCAGCGGCCCGTTCGCGGTGGAGGGGGCAGAGCCGGGCGACCTGCTGATCGTGGACATCCTCGACGTGGGACCCATCCCCCAGGAGGACAGCGGCCCCCTGGCCGGCCAGGGCTGGGGTTACACCGGCATCTTCGCCAAGAAGAACGGCGGCTCGTTCCTCACCGACCAGTTCCCCGACGCCTACAAGGCGATCTGGGACTTCCGCGGCCAGGAAGCCACCTCGCGCCACATCCCGGCGGTGTCGTTCACCGGCATCACCCACATCGGGCTCATGGGCACCGCGCCGTCGGCGGAGCTGCTGGCGAAGTGGAACCAGCGGGAGGGCGCGCTGATCGCCACCGACCCGGCGAGAGTGCCGGCGCTGGCCCTGCCCCCGGAGCCGCAGGACGCCATCCTCGGATCGGTGTCCTCGTCCGCGTTCGACAGGATCGCCGGCGAGGCCGCCCGCACCGCGCCGCCCCGGGAGAACGGCGGCAACCAGGACATCAAGAACCTCACCCAGGGCTCCCGCGTCTTCTATCCGGTGTTCGTGCCCGGGGCGAACCTGTCGCTCGGCGACCTGCACTTCTCCCAGGGCGACGGCGAGATCACCTTCTGCGGCGCCATCGAGATGGGCGGCTTCGTCGACCTGCACGTCGACCTCATCAAGGGCGGCATGCGAACGTACCGCGTCGGCGAGAACACCATCTTCATGCCGGGCCGCACCGCCCCCCAGTACAGCGAGTGGCTGGCGTTCTCCGGGATCTCCGTCACGCTGGACGGCGAGCAGCGCTACCTCGACTCGCAACTGGCCTACCAGCGGGCCTGCCTGCACGCGATCGACTACCTGACGACGTTCGGCTACAGCCCCGAGCAGGCATACCTGCTGCTCGGCGCCGCCCCGATCGAGGGCCGGCTGTCGGGGGTGGTGGACATCCCCAACTCCTGCGCCACCGTCTACCTGCCTACCGCGATCTTCGACGTCGACGTCCGGCCCAGCGCGTCCGGGCCGGTCCGCGTGCCGGAGGGCACCAGCGCACCGCACGCCGCCTTCGGCTGAACCGCCGGGCACGTGCCTGGTCAGGGGCCATGCGCGCCGGATAGCGTTCTACGCTGATGCTCGCGGACGCCTGGTCGGTTCGCCGACGGGCGCTGAGAGTTCCGCGGGGCAGGGGATGCGAGCAGTGAAGGCAGACGGGGGCGGCGCGCCGGGCGCGGGCCGGGTGCGGGCGTGGGTGTCCGTCGTGCTGGCCGTGCTGTCGGTGTCGCTGACCGTGGCCGGCACCGCGATCCAGTTATCGCTGCCCGAGGAGTGGTCGCCGTGGCCGCCCCTGGCGCCCGACCACGGCGCGGGCCTGACGTTCCCGCTGATCGGCGCGTTCCTGATCGCGCACCGTCCCCGTCTGAAGCTGGCCTGGCTGATGTGTGCCGGCGGCCTCGGCTGCGCGGTCAACGTGATGGTGACCGGGCTGCAGTTCGCGCAGGCGTCGGCCGGCGACCTGGAGAGCGCCGGATGGCTGCGCATCCTGGCCGTCGTGGGCTGGATCGTCGGGGCCTGCGCGCTGGGGATCCTGACGCCGCTGCTCTCACCGGACGATCGCCTGCCCTCCCGCCGCTGGCTGCCGGTGGCGATCACCGGTGTGGCCGCGACCGTCGTCGAGGGCGTGCGCACCATCGCGCGGCCGACGCCGCCCGCGAGCACCTACCGCTGGCCGGAGGTCATCCCGAATCCGCTGGCGATCGAGGCCCTGGCTCCCTACCAGGGGGTGCTGACGCGCTCGCTGACTCTGCTGATCAACGCGTGTGTGGTGCTCGCCCTGATCTCCCTGCTGGTGCGGCTGCGGCACGCGTCCCCGGCGGCGCGCAGGCAGATCGCCTGGCCGCTGAGCGCGTTCGTCGTCTACACGGTGTTCGTGCTGCTCGGCGAGGCCTACTGGCTCCCGGCGACGATCTGGACCGGGCTGCTTCCGGTGACGATCGCGTTCGCGGTGCTGCAGTACCGCCTGTACGGCATCGACACCGTCATCAGCCGGACCGTCATCGCGACCGGCCTGATCGCCGCGGTCGGCGGGGCCTACTTCGGCACCGGCGCCCTGGCCGCGCTGCTGGTGTCGGGCTACGACCAGGTGGCGGGGCTGGCCGCCGCGCTGGTGACGGGCGTGTTCTTCCAGCCGCTGCGCACCCGTCTGCGCCGCCTCACCGACGTGATGCTGTACGGCAGGCACGGCCAGCCGGAGGAACTGGCCAGGAGACTGGCGCGCGAGGTCGGCGAGACCGAGCCGGTGAACGCGCTGGCCGCCGTCACGGCCGTGGTGCACGACGGCCTGGGCGTGACCGGGGTCGTCGTCGAGGTCGGCACAGAGGCCGGCACAGAGGCCGGCACCGCGGGCATGCGGGTGGAGCTGGGGACGATCGGTCCGGACCCGCGGGCCGTGCCGCTGGTGTGGCACGGCGAGCCGGTCGGCCGGATGCTGATCGGGCCGCCAGGGCCGCGCCGTTTCTCCGCCGCCTACACCGAGCGGCTGATCAGCACGGCGACCGTCCACGTCGCCGACGTCGCGCACGCCGTACTGATGACGGCCGATCTGCAACGCTCCAGGGAGAACATCCTGAACGCCCGTGAGGAGGAGCGGCGCAGGCTCCGCCGCGACCTGCACGACGGCCTCGGCCAGGCGCTCACCAACATGTCGATGTCCCTGACCATGGCCCAGCTGCGCCTGCGCGAGGTGCCGTCCACCGCCGACCGGATGCTGCGGGACCTGCGCGGCAGCATGGACTCGGTCAGCCAGGAGGTCCGCGAGCTGGTCTACGGCCTGCGCCCGCCCAGCCTGGACGACCTGGGTCTGCTCGGGGCGGTGCGCGCGCTCGCCGCGGAGCCCGGCCCGCCCGTCCAGGTCGAGGTGGAAGGCGAGACCCGCGACCTGCCGGCGGCCGTGGAGGTGGCGGCGTATCGGATCGCGCAGGAGGCGCTGACCAACGTGCGCAAGCACGCCGACGCCACCCGGATCGTCGTCACGCTGGCCTGCTCGGAGCACGCGCTGGTCGTACGGGTGCGCGACGACGGCAAAGGGCTGACCGGCCACCAGCGCTCCGGCGTCGGCTTCGCCTCGATGCGCGAGCGCGCCGCGGAGCTGGGCGGCACCTGCCGGATCACCCAGGCGCCCCTGACCGGGCCGGGGACGCAGGTGGAGGCCACGTTCCCGCTTCCCAAGCCCTCTGACGTCGGTGAGGCAGGCGTGAAGCCTCGATGGTGAGCGCGACCACCTCAAGGGTTGATCAGCGCGCGCTCACCGGGGTGCCGAAGACCTTCGCGGCGTCGAGGTTGCTCAGCAGCGCCGCGCTCTGCTCGTCCAGCTTCCTGGGCAGCATGTCCCAGGCGAAGGCGTAGTAGGCACCCACGCCACCAGCTCTTCCGGCAGGTCGGGCCGGTGCCCGTGTCCTCTGTCACGGGTCCGCGCCTCCGCCGTGCCGCCCAGGATGAGGATCCGCCTCACGTCCTGGCCCGGTTCGTGCTGTAGAGGTGGCTGTCGGGGAACTCCGACGCCGACAGCACCCGCCCGACGACGATCACCGCCGTGCGGCGGATCCCGGCCTCGTGCACCTGCCCGGCGATGTCCGCCAGCGTCCCGCGCAGGATCACCTCGTCCGCCCTGCTCGCCCGCGCCACCACCGCCACCGGGCAGTCCGGCCCGTACGAGGGCAGCAGCTCCGCCACCACGGCGTCGATCCGCTGCACGGACAGATGGAGCACCATCGTCGCCCCGCTCGCCCCGAGCGTGGACAGGTCCTCGCCGTCGGGCATCGGCGTCGCCCTGGCCGACGTGCGGGTCAGGATGATCGTCTGGCCGACGCCGGGGACGGTGAGCTCCCTGCCCAGCGCGGCGGCCGCCGCGGCGAAGGCCGGCACCCCCGGCACCACGTCGTACGGCACCTCCAGCGCGTCCAGGCGGCGCATCTGCTCGGCCACGGCGCTGAACACCGACGGATCGCCGGAGTGCAGCCGCGCCACGTCGAGTCCGGCCCGGTGCGCGGCGACCAGCTCCGCGACGATCTCGTCGAGCGTCAGGTCCGCCGTGTTCACCAGCCGTGCGCCGACCGGGCACGAGTCGAGCAGCTCGCGCGGCACCAGCGAGCCCGCGTACAGGCACACCGGCGACGTCTGGAGCCGCCGCAGGCCGCGCAGCGTGATCAGGTCGGCGGCCCCCGGGCCTGCCCCGATGAAGTAGACGGTCACGGCTCATCCTTCCTGATGACCGACCACACGGTCACCGGCATCGCGGCCCCGCTCAGCCGCGGAGGCGGGGACGAGATCGAGCTGCCTGGGGGCGCCCCTGAGCACCTCCGCCGCCTCCACCGTGCGCCGCGAATCGGCGGGCAGTCCGTCCCGGCCGTCCGCGCCGACGCCGACGACGGTGATCACACGTTGCCCAGCACGCGGGTGATCTCGATCTCCAGGACGACCCTGGACGGGTTCGGGCGAGGCGGCTTGTAGCGGGCGGCGTAGCGGCGTTCGGCGTCGGCCACCCGCTCCGGCTCCGTCCGCACCACGGCCCGGCCCTCCAGCGTGGACCAGCGGCGGCCGTCCACCTGGCACAGCGCCACGAGCGCGCCGGCCTCGCCGATGAGCCGGGCCTTGTACGAGGACCCCGAGGTGATCACCCGGGCGGTGGCGGTCTCCAGATCCAGGGTCGCGCCCACCGGCACCACGTGCGGGGGCCCGCCGGGACGCGCGGTGGCGAGCGTGCACAGATGCCGCTCCTGCCAGAACGCGGCGAAGCCGTCCCCCTGCTCGACCAGATTCACGACCCTCCTCAGGCGATGGCGACCAACATCGTATATCGACGCTTCTGGCATGGTCCGGTCGCGTTCATCCGCTCACCAGTGCCTACACTCCTACGGGTGAAGCGGCTACGCCGCCTGGCCGCGGAAGGCCCCACCGCCGACGACACGGTCGTCATGCTGGACGCCCACTGCTCCTTCACCGGCCTCGACGACTTCGCCGTCTATCGGGGCACGCCCGACGAGATGCCGGTGACTTAAGTGGGCGACCGCATCCGCGAGCTCCGCGCGGAGGCCCGGGCCCGCAAGGGCTGGATCATGGACACGTACCTCCTGCGCCGCACCCCGCCCCAAGACTGAGGACGCGCGTCTCGGCACGGAGTCCTCTCGCCGCGGGTGAAAGGTTCACGGCAGGCGATCCCGCGGCCTGCGACATCCTCGCCGAGCACCACGCCGGACGGGTTCCGGGGTGTCGGCGGTGTGCCCCCAGGGAACGATGTGCGGGTGCATGTCGGCCGGCCCTTCCTGCGTGCGTCGCGTGCCACGGTGTTCGCCGTGGTCTGCGTGCTGGTGTCGGCCGTCGTGCACGTGCTGGCCGGGGGCGCGGCCGTACGGCCCGGGTTCCTGGCCGCGGCGGTGGGGCTGACCTGGGGCGGAGCCTACGCCATCGGTGCCCGCCAGCACGGCCGGGGCGCGCTGCTCGCCGCGTGCTTCGCCGCCCAGTACTGCGTGCACCACCTGTTCAGCGCCGGCGCCGAGGCGTCCGCCGTCCCCCTCGCCCACGCCCACGGCGGCACCGGGGTGGGCATGGTCCTGGTCCATGTGGCGGTGGCTCTGCTGTCGTCGTGGTGGCTGGAACGCGGCGAGACCGCCCTGGCCATGATCGCGCACCTGGCCGTCACGTCGCTGAGCGTGCTCTGGGCCGGCCTGCTGCTCGCCGTCTCGCCGGTCACCGCACGCCTGCCGCGCCGCCCTCTGGCGCATCACGAGCATGCCCGGCTGCGGCTCCTGCTGGCCTCCAGCCTGCGCCGCCGCGGGCCTCCCTTGTTGGCTGCCGCTCTCTGATCGGGCCGTAGCCCGCTTCACGGTCGTGGCCGGCCGCTGCCGCCACCCCCGTCTCCCTGCCGCGCCGACGCGCGGACGAACACCTCATCTCGCGGCGGCACGCACCTGTCGTGGCGCGCCCGTAACGGAGACTCTCGTGACCTCTACTGACACCCGCCCCACCGCCGGCCCCGACCCGTCCCCCCGCCGGGCGTCGGCCTGGACCGCGCTCAAGCCGCTGATCCTTCGCCTGCACTTCTACGCCGGGATCCTCATCGCTCCCTTCCTGCTCGTCGCCGCCTCCACCGGCCTGCTGTACGCCGCCTCCTTCCAGATCGAGCAGGTCGCGCACCGCCACGAGCTGACCGTTCCCGTCGGCGAGCAGCGTCTGCCGCTGAGCCAGCAGGTCGCCGCCGCGCAGGCCGCGCGTCCTGACGGGAAGGTCACCGCGGTGCGCACCCCGGAAGCGGCGGACGCGAGCACCCGCGTCCTGATGGACGTGCCCGGCCTGCCGGAAAGCACTCAGCTGGCCGTCTTCGTCGATCCGTACACGGGTCAGGTGCGCGGCACCCTGGACAGCTACGGCGGCTCGGGCGCGCTCCCGGTCCGCGCCTGGATCTCCAACCTCCACCGTCACCTGCACCTGGGCGAGCCGGGGCGGCTCTACAGCGAGCTGGCGGCCAGCTGGTTGTGGGTCGTCGCCCTGGGCGGCCTGACGCTCTGGGTCACCAGGCGCCGCGGCGCCCGCCGCCTGCGCGGCCTGCTCGCCCCCGACCGGTCCTTGCCGGGAGCGCGCCGGCGCCTGTCCTGGCACGGCTCCGTCGGCCTGTGGGCGGTGCTGGGCCTGCTCTTCCTGTCGGCGACCGGCCTGACCTGGTCCACGTACGCCGGGGAGAACGTCGGCGAGGTGCGCACCGCGCTCGGCTGGACCACGCCGGCGGTCACCACGTCCTCCGGCGACCACGCCGCCCATGCCGGTGAGGGAGTCCACCGGCACGGCGGCACGGCCGTGAGCGTCGATCAGGTCGCCCGGGCCGGGGCGGGCGAAGGCCTGTCGGGCCCGCTGGAGATCGTGTGGCCCGCCGAGCCGGGCGCACCCTATGTGATCAAGGAGATCGACAAGACGGTTCCGCAGCGCCTCGACCAGGTCGCCGTCGACGCCGGCTCCGGTCAGGTCACCGCCGTGCTGCGATTCAGCGACTACAACCTCGCCGCCAAGCTCACGCAGTGGGGCATCGACGGGCACATGGGCCTGCTGTTCGGCCTGGCCAACCAGATCGTGCTGATGCTGCTCGCCGCCGGGGCGATCACGCTCATCGTGCTCGGGTACCGGATGTGGTGGCAGCGTCGTCCCACGCGCGGTTTCGGCGAGCCGTATCCGCGCGGCGGCCGGCACCTGCTGGGCTGGGCGGTCCTCGTACCGCTGATCCTCCTCGTCGCGGCTGTGGGCTGGTTCCTGCCCCTGATGGGCCTGTCGCTGCTCGCCTTCCTGGCCGTCGATGTCCTGCTGGGCCTGCGTGCCCGCGCGGCCCAGCAGGAAGGCGCCTAGGGTGCTGGGGTCTTCGCGAGGCTTCCGGGCAGGAGGTTCTCCAGCGGGACGTACGGGTCGGTCAGGCCGAAGCCTGCCGGGCCGAAGCAGGCCAGCGCGTCAGGCGTACGCATGATCGGCGGCGTGGAGATGGCGAACACGGTCAGCCGCTGGCCGTAGGCGAGCGACTCGGTGGGGACGGGCGCGCCGGTCTCGGTGGCCAGGGTGCAGATCAAGTCGGGGACGATGGCCAGGACGCGACCGTCCCGGCGGGCGACGAGGTGCTCGTTCTGGAAGGTGATCTCCAGGACGTCGCCGGGATCGTCCGCGGCCTGCAGGCGGGCCCTGCCGCGGGCGAAGCCGTCGACGGTGCGGCGCTCGACGTCGACGACCTTGCCGCGGAACAGCACGACGCCCAGGCTGTAGATGGTGCCGGCGAGCATGGCGGTGAGCGCGTCGAACGGGTCGGCGTGCGCGGCGCGGGCCTCGCGCAGCGCGCGTCCTATGTCGCGGCACAGCGACAGCGTGCCGTGCACGGAGGTACGGCGGACCTCGGCGGTGTCCATGGGGTAGTCGCTGATGTAGGAGGCGCCGCCCATCTGGATGGTCAGCGCCCTGGCCAGCTGTTCCATGCGCTTGTTGTCGCCGGCGGTGATGACGCAGACATCGCCGTGGTCGGAGGCGATGGCCATGGGCGAGCCGGACACGCCCAGCACGCCGAAGGTCTGCATCTGCAGTTCGGGGAAGGCGCGGCCCATGCCGTCGGCGTCGACGACGGGCAGGTCGAGCTGGGCGCCGAGCATCAGCGGGATCATGCTGTTGAGCCCGCCGCACTCGGTCGGCATGACGGCGTGCGCCCGGCGGCCGAGGTGCTCTTCCAGAGCGCGGAAGGCGGCCACGTTGCCGCCGCCGGAGGGCAGCTTCTCCACGAACACGGTCGGCGCCCCCATCATCGACGACGGCAGCACCAGCGCGTCGTCGGGCAGCTCGTCGGCGCCGATGACGCGTACTCGGCGGCCGGCGGCCATCTCCCGCTCCACCAGGAGCCGGCCGATGTACGGGTCGCCGCCGCCTCCTGTGCCCAGCACCGCGGCGCCTTCGGCCAGGTCGTGCAGCCCTTGCGGGGTCAGGTCGTAGCCCACTGCGGATCCTCCTCGGGAGTACGGGCGCGGCCGAGGTCCAGGTCGCCGACGGCGCGCACGATGACACGGACGGCGTTGCCCGGCAGGTAGTTCACATGGATCTCGTCGACGTGGACGATCTCGACGCTGGAGGGCACCGCCCCGGCCGAGACGGCCAGGCCGGTCGCCTCGGCGCGGGCCTGGTCCAGCACGTCGTCGCGGGTGAGCTGGGAGCCGATGAGGAACAGCCGGTCGACCTCGCCGCCGATCTGTCCGATGGCGGCGCCGATGGCGTTCGCGACGCCGTGGTGGCCGGGGATGCGCACCTCGGGCACGCCGGGGAGCTCGGCGGGCATGAGGACGGCGCCGCCGCCGACGATGACGACCGGCAGCGGCTCGGCGCTCAGCCGCATCTGATCCACCAGTCCGGCCACCCGGTCCGCCATCCAGGCGGCGCCGCGCCGGACGAGGTCACGGTCCAGGCCGCGCACCAGCGAGCGATCGCCGACCTCGGCCAGCCCGGCGGCGACGGCGAGATCCGTGGCGGTCAGGGTACGGCCGCCGAAGACCAGCGCCTGCTCGGTCAGCTGGTAGCCGACCGAGTCGGGGCCGATCCGCAGCTCCGGCCGCCGGGTGACGCGGCTGCCGCCGCCCAGGCCGACGGAGACCACGTCCGGCATGCGGAAGTTGGTGCGCACCCCGGCGATGTCGACGTCGGTGCCGGCCTGGCGGGGGTAGCCGCCGGTCAGCACGCCGACGTCGGTGGTGGTGCCGCCGATGTCGACCACCGCGGCGTCGGCCAGCCCGGCCAGGAACGCGGCGCCGCGCATGCTGTTGGTGGGGCCGCTGGCGAACGTCCTGACCGGGTAGCGGCGGGTGTACTCGGCGTCCATGAGCGTGCCGTCGTTCTGCGACAGGAACAGCGGCGCGCACACGCCGACGGCGGCCAGGGCGGCGGCGAACGCGTCGACGATCTCGTCGGCCAGGTCGAGCAGGCAGGCGTTGACGACGGTGGCGTTCTCCCGTTCCAGCATGCGGATGCGGCCGATCTGGTGGGAGAGGCTGACGCGCAGGTGCGGCAGCTCGGCGCGCAGGATGTCCGCGGCGGCCAGCTCGGCCTCGGCGGTGACCGGGGAGAACACGGAGCTGATCGCCACGGTGGTGATGTCGTGGGCGGCCAGGTCGGCGGCGACCCGCTTGAGCTCGTCGGGATCGAGCGGGGAGATGGGCCGGCCGTCGAACTCGTGGCCGCCGTGACACAGACGCACCACCGGGCGGACGGCGTCGACCAGCTCGGCCGGCCAGGCGGAGGTGGGCGGCAGCGCGGCGGTGGCGGGCAGCGCGAGCCGGACCACGCCGGTACGGGCCAGCCGGCGGCGGGTGACGAGGGCGTTGGTGAAGTGGGTGGTGCCGATCATGACGGCGGAGATCCGGCCGCGATCGAGACGGCTGCCTTCCAGCAGCGTGGACAGCGCCGTGACGACGCCGCCGGTGACGTCGGCCGTGGTGGCCGTCTTGATGCCGGCCACGACGGTCATGTCCTGGTCCAGGAGGACGGCGTCGGTGTGGGTGCCGCCCACGTCGATCCCTATGCGCACAGCCGCGTGCTCCTTCCCGGGAATCCGGGTCATGACGTCGACGGCCGGGCCGCGCCGGTCAGGCCGAGCCGGCCGGCGACCGCGTACAGGACGAAGGCCGCCAGCAGGGCGTTGAGCGCCGGGATGCCCGCGGTGACGAAGTGGCCGATCAGCGCGGCGGCCACCCAGGCGACCAGCGCGGCCGGGATCCACCCGGGCGCGTGGGCGGGCAGCTCTCCGCGCTCGCGCGAGCTGTCGAGGTCGGCGCGCCAGGTGCGCACCACGAAGTACTCGGCGACCATGATGCCGGCGATGGGCGGGATGGCCACCCCCAGCAGGACCAGGAAGTCCACCAGGTGGTCGGCCATGCCGAGGGCGGCCAGCGCGGTGCCGACGATCCCCAGCACCACGGTGACGGCGGCGCGCCCGGCCTTCACCCCGAACGCGGTGTGCAGGGTGTTGGTGACGCCCAGGCTGGCGGCGTACAGGTTCCAGTCGTTGACCTTGGCGGTGGCGGTGATCAGCACGAGCACGCCGACGGTGCCGGAGGTGGTGGTGACGATGGTGACCACGTCGCCGGTGCGCAGCGCGTGCGCGAGCAGGACGCCGACCAGGGCGAGCACGTACTCGCCGAGCGAGATGCCGAGGACGGTCTGCTTGACGACGTCGGCGGCGTTGCGGTTGAAGCGGCACATGTCGGGCGAGATGACGGCGCCGACGATGAACCCGCCGGCGACCAGGGTGGCGCCCTGGGCGAGGCTCATCGCCGGCCCCGCGGGCTGGGAGGCGATCAGCTCGCCGAGCGGCCGTTCGGCGAGCTCCACGCCGATGGCCCAGCCCGCCAGCGCCAGGAAGGCCGGGACGGTGATCCACGCGGTCCAGGCCATCCCGGCGAAGCCGTGCACGACGATCGCGGTGATCGCCAGGCCGCCGGCGATCGCCCAGATCCACGCCGGTGAGCCGCCGAGCAGGGAGGAGACGCCCTGGGCGAGCACGGCGGTCTGCACGCCGAACCAGCCGAGCAGGCTGACCGCGATCACCAGGCCGACCAGGCCGGAGCCGTAGCGGCCGAACCCGGCCCAGCGGGCCAGCAGGCTGGTGGACAGGCCCTCGCGCATGCCGGCGATGCCCAGCGCGATCGCGACGACCTCGAGGATGACGGCGCCGAGGGTGACGGCCAGGACGGCCTGCCAGAAGGTCATGCCCATGCCGAGGGTGGCGCCGAGCAGGAACTGCGACAGCGCCGACAGCAGACCGAACCGCTGCACGGCGATGGTGGTCCAGCCGTAGCGGGCGGAGGCGGGGACGCGTTCGAGTGCGTAGTCGTCACGGGCCAGGCCGGTGTCGGCGGGTAAGCCGACGGATGCGGGGGGTTGCGCCATCGTGTGTCCTTCGCAGCAGTGATCTACACCGACAACGCGACGTTAGATAAAGGAGGCGCACACGAGAAGAGGCGCGGTATGTGCAGCTTTCTACAGGCCGCTCGGCTGCCGCGGCGGAAGCTGTACACCCGCGCCCAGCACGGTGACACGCCGGGGATGCTCATGCTGCTCGACGCCGGGATCGCCCCCCGATTCCGTGACGGCCGAGCCGCATGTCTGTGCCGCCCCCACCGGTGCTCCCGGTTGTTCAGTCGTGGGACGGCGCGGGGCTGTACAGCCGGATCGTGTGGTGGGCGATGGCAGTTAAGAGATCACCGTCGGGGTGGAACGCCACGGCGCACACGGGGAACGTGTGGCCAGTGAGAGGCTTGCCGACCTGGCGGCCGGTGGTGGGATCCCACAGCCGGACCGTGCCGTCGTAGCTGCCGGAGGCCAGGAGATCGCCGTCCGGATGGACCGCTACCCCGAGCACGGCATAGGTGTGGCCCATGAGCGGGTCCCTGCGCTGTTGTCCGGTGGACGGGTCCCACAGCCGCACCGCGCAGTCCTCACCGCCGGTGGCCAGGAAGTCGCCGCGTGGGTGGAACGCCATCGTGTACACACCGCCAGGGTGACCAGTGAGCGGTTCGCCGACCTGGCGGCCGGTTGTCGTGTCCCACAGCAGGATGTTCCCCTCCTCCTCGGTGCCGGCGGTGGCGAGCAACGAGGAGGAGGGATGGAACGCCACCCCCTTCACGGTCCCGGTGTGGCCGTGGAGCGGCTCGCCGACCTGTCCTCCTGTGGCCGGGTCCCAGAGCCGGACCACACCTTGGGTATCGCCGCTGGCCAGCAGGTGACCGCCGGGGTGGAACGCCATCGCGGTCACCGGACCTTTGTGGTCGGGCTGAGATCGCCCGGTCTGTCGGCGGGCGGCCAGGTCCCACCACCGCACCACACCGTCCTTGCCCGCGGTGGCGAGCAGGTGGCCGCCGGGGTGGAAGGCCACCTCGTTGTAGCCGCTCATGGGTTCGTCGGCGGAGAGGTCGCCCACGAACCGGCGGGCGGCGGGATCCCAGAGCCGTACCGTACGGTCCCAGCCGGTTGTGGCCATCAGGTCACCGTGGGGGCGGAACGCCACCCCCAGAACGAGATCGGTGTGTCCGGTGAGGGGGCCACCGACCGGCTCCCACGAGAGCGGCGAGATGTCTCCCTCGACGTTCTGCCCCGGCTCCAGTCCGGGCGGATAGTGGTGGTTGATGATCTGATTGCCGACCGCTTGATATACCCCACCCTGACCTGATGCCTTCGCCCTCATCTGCACGTTCCGTGCGTCAGCACCATGGGAGGCGATGCCGATGGCCTCCCCCGGGCCCGACAGGCCGGGTGGCGTCCCGGGCTCGGCAGCAGGCCGGTCGGCGGTGACGGCGGATGGGGCATGGCCGGCGCGCGGTCGCAGTAGCGCCACCACCGAGACCACCAGCCCGGCCGCACCGACGAACATACTGATCACGCTCGCCCGCTGATCCAGCACGCCCAGGACCCCCGCCGGCAGGTGCAGCGGGTCGGCGAAGAACCCGATCAACCCTACGGCCAGCAACGCCGTCATTGCCGTGATCGCGGTGATCTTCACCCACCGCCTGCCCCGCGGCCGTGGAGCGCGACCGGAATCTGCCGCATTCGACATGTCTCCAGAGTGCTCCTGAATCGGCAGGAGCGGGACCCCCGAAAGGCGTCCCGAAACCGTTGCTTGGCATCGGCGTCAGCAGCCTGCCATCCACTTGAGACGGTGAATGGCGGACCAGATCAGCGGCGCCTGTGGCGGGTTCGTCGGGAGAGCCCGGAATCCCATCGGCTTGACCTTGACGCGACGTCAACATCTTGACTGGCACCAGGCGAGCGAACACCCGCTGCCCGTCGAAGAAAGGCGCCGAAGGCGATGACCCTCCCGTACGACCGCCCTGACCCCTTCACACCCCCTCCCGAGTACGCGGCCATGCGCGAGACCACCCCCATCGCCCAGGTGAAGACCCCCAGCGGCGGCCCCGCCTGGCTCGTCACCTCCTACGACGCCGTCGCCACCGTCCTGGCGGACCGGAGATTCGGGCTCACCCCTCCCGGGACCGCGCATCCCGGGAACGACACGCTCTTCCAGGACGGCGAGGCGCACGGGCGGCTGAGGCGGCTGGTGTCGAAGGCGTTCGGGCCGCGCGGGATCGAGGCGCTGCGCGATCGGACCGAGCGGCTCGCGGACGACCACGTGGCCGCGATCGCCCGGGGCGGGCCGCCCGCCGAACTCGTCGCGGACGTGGCCGGGCCCGTGTCCATCGCGGCGATCAGCGAGCTGCTCGGGGTGGAGATCGCCGACCGCGAGCACTTCCAGGCCGTCGCCGGTGCCGCCGGCGGCGTCGACTTCGTCTTCGGCGGCGAGGAGGAGATGGCCCAGGGCGCGCAGGCGTGGGAGAGCCTGTCGGCGTACGCCGCGACCCTGGTCGAGGCGAGGCGCGAGGACCTCGGCGATGACCTGCTCAGCTCCCTGATCACCGTACGGGACGCCGAGGACGGCAGGCTCAGCGACAGCGAGCTCGTCGCCATGACCGCCACCATCGTCTCCGCCGGATACCTGTCGGCCCGCAACGCCATCTCCGCGGCCGTGATCAGGCTGCTGCGCGAGGGACGCCTGGCCACGGCCTCCGAGCGGCTGGGCGCGACCGTCGAGGAGGTGCTGCGCCTGCAGTCCGGGCAGACAGGCGAGCCCTTCCCCCGCTTCGCCCAGACCGACGTCGAGCTGGCCGGGACCCGGATCCGAGCCGGTGACCTGGTGTTGGTACGCCTCGAGGCCGCACACCGCGATCCCCGGCACTTCGCCGATCCCGACGCCTTCGTACCGGAACGGAGATCGAGCCCGTCACTGGTGTTCGGGCACGGCGTGCACTATTGCCTCGGCGCGCCGCTGGCCCGCCTCGAGGTCGCGGCCGTGATCGGAGCGCTGGCCCGGCAACTGCCCGGGTTGTGCCTGGCGGGCCCGGCCGAGAGCGTCGAGTGGGTCCGCGACGGGGTCGACGCCGGCCCGAAGGCTCTCCATGTCACCTGGTGAAGCGGTGGGGTGCGCGGTGATCCGCAGCCTGAGAGACGTAGCCCCCCGGCCGCTCCGGGCGGTCCTCGACAGGCGGCGTGCGAGAAGAGGCACGGCGGCGAACGGCGGCGCGGGACCGCGGCGGTGGAACCCAGAGCGCAGCGGCAGCCACGAGCGCAGAGAAGATCAGCAGGACGCCCGCCAGGATCTCCAGCACCACGGTGATCGACATGAGGACTCCTCTTGGGCCTCGCCTGGAGGTGCCGCCACGAGGACGAAGGTCTTCCCGCACCCTCCGCCCCGGCAGCCGCGTCGGCTGCGGCCGGAGGGCCATCCCGCCGGGCCTGTCCAGGCGTGCAGACCGTGATGACGACCGGGATGTCCGACGGCGGGTACTCCCCTTTCTTCCACTATCGGCCCAGCTTGCGGCGCCGGTCAAACGCTTGACGATCACCGCGGGAGCCGCCGAAGTGGAACAGACCGGACCGGTGTGCCTAGCCTGGAAGGGCGAGGGGAGTACTTCCCAAGAGCCGGCCCGGTCAGTACGGGCGTGACTTCGTCCCCGGGCGGCCGCCCGCACGGTCGTGGGCGAAGGAGACCTCGAAAGGCCCGGCCGGTCCGAGGAGGTTCCATGCCCGTCCCCATAGGGCTGATGACGGCTGCCCCTCTGGAATCGATCGGCTCGCCGCAGCTGTGGGCGACCACCGTTGGCGGCCTTGCGCTGCTGCTGGGCGCGGATTTCGTGCTGACCCGGCGCCCGCACGAGGTACGGATGCGTGAGGCGGTCGGCTGGTCGGTCTTCTACCTGACGCTGCCCCTGCTGTTCGGCGTCTACGTGTGGCGCGCGTTCGGGCTGCAGGCCTCGGTGGGCTTCTATACCGGTTACCTGGTGGAGAAGTCGTTGTCGGTGGACAACCTCTTCGTGTTCATGCTGCTGCTGTCGGCCTTCGCGGTGCCTGGTGAGCTGGCCCAGCGGGTCCTGCTGTACGGGATCATCGGGGCATTGGCGCTGCGCGCGATCTTCATCGCCCTGGGCGCGGCCGCGCTGGCCAGCGGCACCTGGGCGTTCCTGCTGTTCGGCGTGATCCTGATCATCACCGCAGGGAAGATCCTCAGAGACGCGCTGCGCGGCACTCAGCAGCAGGTCGACATCTCCTCGATGCGCACCATCCATGTGCTGCGGCACTTCATGCCGGTCACCGCCGACTACCGCGGCTCCCGCCTGATGGTCCGCCAGGGCGGCCGGTTGGCCCTGACGCCGCTGGCGCTTGCCATCGTGGCCGTCTTCGCTACCGACATCGTCTTCGCGGTCGACTCGGTGCCCGCGGTGTACGGGGTCACCGAAGACCCGTTCCTCGTCTTCGTCACCAACGCCTTCGCTCTGCTGGGCCTGCGGGCGCTGTACTTCGTGCTGCTGGGCGTGCTGGAGAAGCTGCGGCACCTCAATCACGGGCTCAGCGTCATCCTGGGGTTCATCGGCGTCAAACTCGTCCTGAACTGGGCGCACAGCGTCTGGCCCACAGTCCCGGACATCCCCACCCTGGTCTCACTCGGCGTCATCGTCGTGGCCCTGACGACCGTCACGATCACGAGCCTGCACGCCAACCGCCGCGCTGCCCACCGTGATGTCCAACGTGTCACCGTCCCGCCGTCGGACGGATGACTCGCGTGGCGCTGGTGACGCTTGTTCTTGGGTTCGCGCCGACCTCGCAACCGGTCGCCTGCATTGGCCGTGGCGGAGGTCGTGGTCGAACGGCCGGCGTCGCAGGCCTGCGCCGGTGATGGCCTCGACGTCGACGATGCTGCGGCCGGTGCCCTGCGGCCTGCGGCCATGTCGCGCATGAGTTCCAGCCGCCGGCGCTGTTCCGGGTCGCCGCCCACCGCTTCGAGCCCTTGCTCCGCCAGCGCGTAGAACTCGCGAACTCGGCCATCTTGACGCGGAACGCGCGGGCGAAGACGTCCTCGGCCAGCCGGTACCGGTCGCGCCGCTCGCCGCGCACCCGGAACCGCTCCACCAGCCCTGCCTGTTCCCCCTCATGGTCCACTTGTTCGGATCAATCTCGTAACTCACAGCATGCTTGTTGCGGGTGGCGTGGATCTTTGCCAGGGTGACATCGTGCCTTGGCCTCACTCACGAGAGGCTCGGGGTTGGTGAGCCGGGAAGCCTGGTCGGCAGATGATCGACCTACCTGCGAGGAAGGGCTCCCCCTGTGGCCTCCCCCACCCTTTACACCTCACCCGCGGGCGAGCGGGAAGTGCGCGACTGGTGCCGTGACCGGCTGCGCTCTTGGAAGGTGCGACACCGGCTCCACACCCTGGAGACCAGTTTGGGCACCACGGCGGTCGTCAGCGCCGGCCAGGGCCGCGGCGTGGTGTTGCTGCCGGGCACCAACTTCTGTGCCGCGACCTCGCTGGAGGTGGCCGAGGCTCTGCTCCCCGGCCACCAGGTGATCATGGTGGACCTGCCGGGCCAGCCGGGCCTGAGCACGGCACGTCGGCCCGGGCGGGGTCGCCTGGCCGGCTACGGCCGCTGGGTCGGAGAGATAGTCGACCAGTTGGACATCGGACCCGTCGTGGTCGTGGGTCACTCGCTGGGAGCGGCGGTAGCCCTGGCGGCGCACCCGGGGCCGCGCATCAGCGGCCTGCTACTGGTGTCCGCGGCCGGTCTGAGCCGGGCCCGCCTGACTCCCGCGCTGATCAGGGTCACGCTGCCCTGGCTGACCGTTCCGACCGTCGAGCGCAGTCAGGCGCTGCTGCGTCACATGAGCGGCCGAGCGCACGAGACGGACGGCTCGGATCACCGGCTGGCGGAGTGGATGACCCTGGTCGCCCGGCACAGTCGCACCAGCTTGGCTCCGTCGCCGATCCCCGCGCCCCTCGTGAGCCGCTGGCGGGGCACCCCGGTGGTGGTGGCCACTGGACAGGAGGATTGTTTCTATCCGCCCGCCCGCCTTCACGGGCCTGCGCTCGCCCTGCTGGATACCAACGTGGTGAATGTGCCGGGCGTGGGTCATCTCGGTCCGCACGAGGACGCGACCCTCCTGCCCGCGCTCCTCGACACCCTGCCAAAGCGCACCTGAGCCGCTCGCGGGTGGAGCTTGATGACACCACTGGTCCGATAACGGCATCACTTCTGCCGACTGTAACCGTTTGCTACGCTCACAATTGGTGCGCCGGGAAGCCTGGTCGGCAATTGTTGTCGCCGACCGAAATCAGAGGCCCTCGATATGCGCACACGGGATTGGTTCATCCCCTTCCCCGGGATCCCTGTGGATGCTCTGCCGCCGGCGGCGGCCCATCCGAGCAGGCTCCACCCGCCCGTATCGCCATCAGGAAGCCGCGGTGTCGTCCGGTGTTCCGCCGGGCCCTCACAGGACGTTTCGCGTCCGCCGGGCGGCCGACGCGAGGATTCGGCATGAACGACAGCGCGCTCATCGTGGGCGTCTCCGAAGAGCACGGCGTGCTCGTCGTCAGGCTCGCCGGAGACTTGAGCTGGGACAACATGACCAGATGGCGATCGTGGCTGGACACGCACCTGGCAACCGACGCGAAGATGCCGGTGCTGATCGATCTGTCGGCTCTGGCCTTCCTCGACTCCTCCGGGCTTGCCAGCCTGATCACAGCCCACCAACGCCTGCAGCGAGCAGGTGTGGCCATGGCCTTCCTGCATCCCGGCGCACCGGTCACACGATGGCTGCGCATCACCGGTCTGGAAGCTCACCTGCCGATCTTCGACACCATGGACGCGGCGATACCGGCCGTCAGTTCACCGCCTCCGCCGGCTTGGCCCCGGCCTTGAGACGAGCGGTCCCACGCGAACGCCGGCCGCAAGCGGTGTGATCTTCCGTTGGCCAGATGGACCGCTGGTCAGCCTTCGATGAAGCGGCGGATCATGTAGCGGCGGACCAGGGGCAGGGAGGCCAGCCGCAGGGGCAGCAAGCTCAGCCACAGCAGGAGCGGGCTGGTGGGGGCGTAGACGCCTTTGACGCGGCGGCCGAGTTTCTGCTTGCGCTCGGCTTCGGGCCGGATGGCGGCCTCCCACGCGGCCAGCGCGGCGGGGACGTCGCCGGGGTGGGCCGCCAGTTCGGTGCCGAGGCGGTCGGCGCCGCCGACGGCCAGGGAGGAGCCGTATCCGGCGAACAGGGTGACGCACCAGGCGGCGTCGCCGAGCAGGACCACCCGGCCCTTGCTCCAGGACGGCGCGACGACCTGGCTGATGGTGTCGAAGTAGACCGACTCGGCCCGCTGAAGTCCGGCCAGGGCTTCGGGGATGACCCAGCCGAGGTCGCCGTAGACGCGCCGCAGTTCGGTGGTCACGTCCTCGCCGGGGCGGGCGTGGTCGGCGCGGTAGCCGAAGAAGGCGACGTTGCGGCCGTCGGGAATGCTGATGACCGCGGCGGTGCGGCCGCCGGAGGACAGGGTGCCGGTGGCGCCGGTGGCGATGGAGGCAGGGCGCTTGTCGAGCATGTAGACGGCGACCTTGTGCTCCAAATCGAGCAGGAAGTCCTCTTCCGGGCCGAACAGCAGGGCGCGGGTGGCCGAGTGCAGGCCGTCGGCGCCGATCAGCAGATCGCCTTCCTCCTCGGTGCCGTCGGTCAAGGTCACGCGTACGGTGTGCTCGTCCTGGTCGACGGCGGTGAGGGTGGCGCCGAAGCGGATTTCGGCGGCGCCCTCACCGCCCTCGACCTTCTCGTACAGGACGGCTTCGAGGTCGCCGCGCAGGATGGTGATCGAGCGGCGGCCGGTGGTGGCGGCGATGGTGGCACGGTCGAGGGAGAAGCGGCGGTCGCCGTTCGGCTTGTGGTAGACGAGTTCGTCGGTGATGAAGCCCTTGCCGAGCAGGCCGGGCAGGATGCCCATGCGTTCGGCGGCGTCGTAGCCGATGCCGCCGAAGGTGACGGCGTAGCCTCCGCCGCGGCGGGCGGGGGCGCGTTCGACGATGAGGGTGTCCCAGCCGATCTGGTGCAGGCGCAGGGCGGTGGCCAGGCCGGCGATGCCGGCTCCGATGATGATGGCGCGCATGAAAGGTTGCTTCCTCAGGAGGCGAGATGGTCGAGTAGCCGCTGTTCGGCGGTGGCGTCCAGCCAGGTGTCGGGAGAAGGGGCGTCCGCGCGGGGTGCCGGATCGCCTTCGGCCCGCAGCCAGGCCCAGGTGTCGGCGAGGGTCTCGCGCAGCGGGCGGGTGGTGAGGCCTTCGGCCAGGGCAGCGCTGACGTCGGCGTCGTGCATGCCGCTCGGCACGCTGCCGTCGGGCAGCCGTAGCCCGAACTCCATGCCGAGCGGCAGGCCGTGCCGCAGGAGCAGGTCCGGCTCCGCCCACACGAGCTCGGTGTCGAACCCGGTCACGTCCAGGGCCGTGGTGAGCAGGTCGCCGAGGGTGATCGCGCCTGGCGGGCCGGTGGTGGTGAAGGCGCCGCTCAGGCCGCGTTCGGCGGACTGGAGCAGCCAGATGGCCAGGTCCCGGACGTCGATGTACTGCAGGGGCGTCTGGGCGGGGGCGGGCGCGAGGACCTTGCCGCCCTTCTCCAGGCGGCGCAGCCACCACGGGATGCGGCCGACGTCCTCGTACGGGCCGAGGATCATCCCGGCTCTGGCCAGCAGCGCCGTCTCGGGGAAGGATTCGAGGACGGCGAGCTCGCCGCCGCGCTTGGCCGCGGCGTAGTCGGCATCGTCGGTGCCGGCGGGGTCGCCGTCGACCAGGGGCGCCTGCTCGTCGGCGCCCGCGGGCCAGGGCCAGCGGTGCACGCCGCGACTGGAGACGTAGCCGTAGTGCCCTGCCCTGCCGGACAGCAGGCGGGCGGTGTCGCGCACCACTCTGGGCGCCCAGGCCCAGGTGTCGATGACCGCGTCCCACTCCTGGCCGCCCAGCGCCCGCCGGACAGCCTCGGGGTCGGTGCGGTCGGCGAGCAGCGCCCGCACGCCGGGCGCGGGGTCACGGCTGAGGCCGCGGTTGAGCGTGCTCACATCGTCACCGCGCTCCAGTGCCGTCTCCACGACGGCGCGGCCCACGTGGTGGGTGCCGCCGAGAACAAGCAGTTTCATGACGCTCCTGGGGTGAGGGGCAGGAAAAGGGCTGATGGGCGCAGGTGGTCGTGGAAGATCTCGTGCTCGGACGCGCGCAGGCCCGTCCCGGTCGCGAGCGGCTCGCCGGTGCCGGGGTTCCGGCCGAAGCGCGGGTGTGCGCCGCTGGAGACCTGCAGCCGGATGCGATGGCCGCGCTGGAACCGGTGGGCCACCGGCCACAGGGTGACCTCGACCGTGCGGATGTCGCCCGGCTCGCGCAGGCGCACGATCCCGTCGCACACGTTCATCGACCGGCCGCGCTCGTCCACGTCACACAGGCGGGCGAAGTAGTCGACGTTCGGATTGGCCGAGCGCGCGTGCAACCGCACGCGGACCGGGCCGACCGCCTCGACGTGGTCGGGCAGGGGCGCGGTCGTGAAGGTCAGCACGTCGGCTCTGGCCTCGACGGCGCGGTTGTCCTGCGTCCCGACCGACATGCCCGCCTGCGTGCCGCCGACGGTCGGGGTCGGGTCGGCGGGGTCGTAGCGGTAGCGGCTGGGTGCGGCCTGACCTTCGTGCGGGGTACGGCTGAGACCGCCGGCTGGATGCAGGAACCAGGGGGTCGGCTCGTGCGGGGGCGGCCACGCGGCCAGGTCGCGCCAGTGGTCCGCCCCGGTGACGAACAGGCGTACACCGGTGGGCGCCTGCCGTCCGAGCAGCACGGCGTCCAGCGAGGCCAGCGCGTCGGCCAGCCCCTGGCGCGTGTAGAGCCCGCGGCCGTGCCCCCATGGGCCGACCAGAAGCCGCACCTGGCGTCCGGCGGCCACCAGGGCGGCGTAGTCCGCAAGCATCCCCGGCAGGAAGCAGTCGTGCCAGCCGCCCTGCAAGTGCACCACCGGCGGCATGCGCGGGGTGTTGGCGCGGTGGTCGGTGCTCGCCCAGTACTCCTGGCTCGCCTCGTGCCGGACCCAGTCCCGGAACCATGGCACGGGGTGACCGGTCAGGGCCTGGTCGGCCTCCTGCAACGGGAGGGCGAGTGTGGCCCTCGACAGCCGCCGGGCGGCGCCCACCATGCCGGCCATCTGGCGGGCGATGCCGCCGGTGAACATCCGCTCCACCAGCTGCACCCAGCCCAGCGCGTTCCCGGTCGCGAAGGCCCCGCCGGGGTACATGAAGCCTTCGGCCAACGACGACGGCGCGTCCTGGATGAGCGCGATCTTCCACTCCGGGATGTCGCGGGCGGCCAGTTCCCACTGCGTGAAGCCGAGGTAGCTGGCGCCCCAGGTGGCCAGTTCGCCGCCGAACCACGGCTGGGCGCGCAGCCAGCTCAGTGTGCCGTCGCCGTCGGCCGGGTCGATGACGAAGCCGTCGAAGCGTCCGCCGGATCCAGCCGTGCCGCGCAGGCTCTGGAACAGCACCTGGTAGCCGCGCTCGGCCAGCAGCGCAGGAAGCCGGTCCAGGACGTTGCCGCGGCCGTACGGGCCGCGCAGCAGCACCAAGGGAGCCTGGCGCTGACCGGCCGGGTAGTAGTGCGTGGCGAGCAGTCGCACACCGTCGGCGGCCGGGATCTCCACGTTCCGCCGCACCCGCACCCGGTGACGCAGGGTGGGCCGCACGCCGTACACACGACTGAGCAGGGTCATAGCCGGTCAACTCCCTATCGACGTGGAACTGGATGTCACATCGCCGACCAGGCTTCCCGGCACACCATCGAACCTCCCGCGGAGGCCGATGCCAACACTATACCGACTTTTCAGAAATTTCTGAAGACATGGCGTGTTCGATATCCTGCTTCCGCAAGGAGGCACACGTGAACGACAGGCATGAGCAGTGGCAGGCGGCCGAACGGCTGGCCCTGACCCTGATCGAAGGCGGGATGCAACGCATGTCCGCGCGCACCCTCGCGGTCTTCCTGTTCACCGACCAGGAAAGCGTCACCGCCGGCGAGATCGCCGACCGGCTGGAGGCCAGCGCGGGCTCGGTCTCCGGCGCGATCAAATCCCTGCTGACGGTCGGCCTGATCGAACGCCTGCCCGCGCCGGGCAGCCGCCGCGAGCACTACCGGCTCCGCGACGACGCCTGGGCCACCCTGTTCACCAGCCAGAACACCGTCATTCAGGCCATGATGCAGGCCGCGGCCGCCGGGATCGCCGCCACCGAAGGCGGCAACCCCGCCCATCAGCGCCTGACCCAGATGCGCGACTTCTACGCGTTCCTGCTCGGCGAGCTCCCCGCCCTGCTGCACCGCTGGCACCAGCAGGGCGCCTGACCCAAGCCCGCCGGCCGGCGCGAGCGCCCAGCCTCGGCCTGCCGCCAGGAACGCCTCGCCACGATCCGCGACAACCGCGCGATGTCTTCGGCGGCACCACGGCGACGACCTATGGCTCGGGGTGTATCGACGCGCGCCGCAGCCAGCGTCCGAGGCCGTCCGAGCCGGGACGGCCGCGCCAGGCCAGATGGGCGTCCGGGCGCACCAGCCACACCTCGTCATCGCGCCAGCCGTCCGGCGTGAGAGTGACGACGCGGTCACCCAGCGCGGCGCTCACCTGCGGCTCGCAGAGCCGCGCGCCCGGGCCGGTGGCCAGCAGGGCCCAGCGTCCGCCCAGCTCGGCGTGCAGCCGCGTGCCGGCGCACGCGAGATCCGCGACCCGGTCACCCGGCCGCGGCCGGCGTCCCAGCCGCGATCCGCGACCGGCCAGCGGGCCGCGACGGTAGGTCACCCCGAGCTGGGAGGCGGCCATGGTTCCCCGGCGCTGCACCGCCGGCCGGTTGAACAGGGGCACCAGCACCCACCTGATCAGCAGACGCAGCAGCGGGCTGTCGCCGATCTGCAACCGGGCGGTCGCGCTGGTGGAGCGGAGCACCTCGGCGGCGAGCGGGCGGCGCTCGGCCTGGTAGGTGTCCAGCAGCCGGTGGCCGGCGCGGCCGTGGACGACCAGCGCGAGCTTCCAGGCGAGGTTCTCGGCGTCGCCCATCCCGGTGACCATGCCCTGGCCGCCCATCGGGCTGTGGATGTGGGCCGCGTCACCGGCCAGCAGGACGCGCCCTTGCCGGTAGCCGGTCGCCAGCCGCCGGTGGACCCGGAACATCGAGGCCCAGACGAGGTCCTTGAGCTGTTCACCCGCGAGCCCCGCGCGCTCGCCCACGACGCGCCGGAACGCCTCCAGGATCTCGGCCTCGTCCAGCTTCTCGTCGGTGGCGCCCGGCAGGTAGGCCATCAGCCGCCACAGGTCGTCGCCCGTGCCGTCGGGCGAGGGCATCGGCATGACGAACAGCGGCCCGTCGGGATGAGCCCAGCCGTGCCCGCCCTCGCGGCCGAGGCCGAAGCCGGCGTGACCGTCGGCCAGCAGCCACTGGTCGGTCAGGGGCGCGCCGGGAAATCCGATGCCGGCCAGCTTGCGTACCGTGCTGTGCGCGCCGTCGCAGCCGGCCAGCCAGCTCGCGCGTACGGTCCGCCCGCCGCCGAGCACGGCCGTGACGCCGTCCCCGTCCTGGCGTGCGTCGACCAGTCCGGTCCCCCATTCCACGCCGCCGCCCAGCTCGGCGAACCGGCGGCGGAGCGCGGCCTCGATCTCGGTCTGGGGCAGCACCAGCGCGGGCCGGGGAGTGCCGAGGATCGGGTCGCCGAAGCGGATCCGCATCACCGGCCGGCCCCCGATGTAGGTGGTGAGCACCAGCCCCTGGGCCGAGCGTTCGGGCAGGTCACCGAGCGCGCCCAGCCGGTCGAGCACCTCGACGCCTCTGGCGTGCAGGAGGTTGGCCCGCGACGTGGTCGCCGGCCCCGCCGCCTGGTCCACCACGCGCACCCGCACGCCGTGCAGCAGCAGGCCGCAGGCCAGCGCCAGCCCGGCCGGCCCGGCGCCGACGACCAGGACATCCGTGGATTCGTTCATGACATCTCCCTTAGAACGGAACGATTCCGTTCCGGCCCTTCCACGGTACGGCCCGCCTACAATGGAACGCAACCGTTCCGTCTCATGGGAGAATGTCGCGCATGTCCGACTCCAGCCGCAGGCCCGCCGGCGCGGCCGTCCTGCGCCAAGAGGTCACCGGCGCGATCATCGAGGCCGCCCTGGCCGAGCTGACCGACCACGGATACGCCCGCATGTCCATGGACGCCGTCGCCCGCCGGGCCGGCGTCGGCAAGGCGGCCATCTACCGGCGCTGGTCTTCCAAGGAGCCCCTGGTGCTGGACCTTCTCACCGAACTCGCCGACCAGGCCGTGCCCCTTCCCGACACGGGCACCCTGTACGAGGACGTCGCCGGCTTCGTCCGCCACACCTCGGCGCTGCGCGCCGACACCCGCGCCATGCGGATCCTCACCGACCTGACCGCCGAGGCGACCCGCAACCCGCGACTGGCGGTGGCCATGCACACCACGGCCGAGCTGCCCCGCCGCGCCGCCGCCACAGAGCTGCTGCAGCGCGCCGTCGACCGCGGCGAACTGCCCGCCGACCTCGACCTCGACCTGGCCACCGACTGCCTGATCGGCCTGGCCTACCTGCGTCCCCGGACGCCGTGGCAGCCCTCGGAGCCGCTGGATCCCGGTGTCCTGGCGCGGCTGGTGGAGGTCATCCTGGCCGCGCTGACCGCCTGCCGCGGCTGAGCCGGCCACGGGTCGAGCGGGCCGGCACTACGGCATCATGACCGCGCTCGTACAGGCCGGTCGAAGAAGCTCCGCGCACGACGGCGGTCGACGAGGCAACGCATGCGCGATCGCCGAACGCGGCGGAGAGCCTGCTGCGATCATCGCACCTCTCGCCGGCGCCTTGAGCCGACGATGGCCTCCGCGGTGCCTACCAAGGCCACCGCGGCGATCACAGCCACGACGAAACCGAGCACATTGAGCTCGAAGATGTCGCCGGTGCCGAGCAGGCTGGCCACGGTGCCGCCGATCAACGAGCCCACCAGGCCCAGCAGCAGGGTCGCCAGCAGGCCGAGGTTCTGCTTGCCCGGCTTGATGAGCCGCGCGAGAGCGCCGATGATGAGCCCTGCGACAATAAAGCCGATCATGAAGGTCCTTCCTGCACCGCTTGTCGGGGAGCGGCGATGTGGGGATTCCGTTGGTCGGTATGCCCCTGGCGTCCGGAACCGAACCCGATCGCCGCCATAGAGGCCAGGTACACAGCGACACGACGAACGCGGGCCGAGCCTTCCTCAGCGTTCGACGTGATTCCGCTGTTCTCAAGGTGAAGTCTGGAGCGGTGAACGTGATGACCACGAAACGGGAGAGGAAATCCGGGACGGTCCGCTACCTGCGCCGGGAAACGTGGTGAGGCGCGGCGGACCGGTCGCGGCTCTGCTGGGCCGGTTCCAGCACCCGGCACAGGTGATCACGACTGGTTTCGCGGCCGCGGTGCTCGTCGGCACCGTACTGTTGTCCTCTCCCCTGGCCAGCGCCTCGGCGGAACCCACCGACTGGATCACTGCGCTGTTCACCGCGACCTCGGCGGTGTGCGTGACCGGCCTGGTGATCGTCGACACGGGCGGACATTGGTCGGCGTTCGGCGAGGCGGTGATCGCCCTGCTGATCCAGGTGGGCGGTCTGGGCATCATGACCCTGGCCACCGTGTTCACCCTGTTGATCTCCGGGCGGCTGGGGCTGCGCGCCCGGCTGTTCGCCCAGGCCGAGACCAAGTCACTCACCGCCGGCGATCTGCGGCGCATCGTGCGGAACGTGGTGCTGTTCAGCCTGTTCAGTGAGGCGGTCGTCGCCGTCATCCTCACCCTGCGGTTTCTTCTCGGGTACGGCGAGCCGTTCGGCCGGGCGCTCTACCTGGGCGTCTTCCACGCCGTGTCGGCCTTCAACAACGCCGGATTCGCGCTGTGGCCGGACAGTCTGACCCGCTTCGCCACCGATCCGTGGATCTGCCTGACCATCGCCGCCGCGGTCGTCGTGGGCGGGCTCGGCTTCCCGGTGCTGTTCGAGCTGCGCCGCTCGTGGCGGCACCCCGGCCGGTGGTCGCTTCTGACCCGCATCACCGTCGGCATGACCGTCATCCTGCTCCTGATCGGCACCCTGGTCTTCCTGGCCGCCGAGTGGAGCAACCCCAGGACGCTGGGGGCGTTGAGCGATGACGACAAGGTGCTGGCCGGCTTCTTCACCGCCGTGATGCCTCGTACCGCCGGCTTCAACAGTCTCGACATCGCTTCCATGACCCCCTCCAGCTTGCTGGTCACCGACGTGCTGATGTTCATCGGCGGAGGCACCGCCGGCACGGCCGGCGGCATCAAGGTCACCACCTTCGGCGTGCTGGCGTTCGTCGTCTGGGCCGAGATGCGCGGCGAGCCGCGGGTCACCATCGGCCACCGGCAGCTGACGTCGGCGACGCAACGCCAGGCGATCACCATCGCCGCGATGAGCATGGGCCTGGTCGCCGTGTCCACCTACGTGCTGCTCGTGCTCACCCCGCACACCCTGGATCAGGTGCTGTTCGAGGTCGTCTCCGCGTTCGGCACGGTCGGGCTGTCCACCGGCATCACCGCTGCCGTCACACCCGCCGGGCACCTGCTGCTGACCGTGCTCATGTTCGTCGGCCGCATCGGCCCGGTGACGCTCGGCTCCGCGCTGGCGCTGAAGGAACGCACACGCCGCTACGAACTGCCGGAGGAAAGGATGATCATCGGCTGACCAGATCGGCCCGCCGGCTTCAGGACAATACGATCTTGCCGGAAACAATATGTCTATATAGTATCCGGGTCATGTGTTCAGCCTATGATCGACCGCCCGAGGATCTGACCGCTCGCGCGCGGATCCGCGACGCGGCTCTGGCGGAGTTCGCCGAGCGCGGTTTCAAGGGGGCGACGCTGAAGGCCGTCGCCGATGCCGCCGGTGTCTCGGTCGGCCTGGTGCAGCATCATTTCGGCTCCAAAGAAGGGCTGCGGGAGGCCTGCGACGCGCACGTCCGTGCCGCCATGATGGGCGCCGCGGGCCAGGTCCAGGACGGCGTCGAGGTCACCCCCGACGTCATCCAGGGCATGTACGAGGCCAACGAGCTCAGCGTCCGCTACCTCGCCCGGGCCCTGGCCGAGGGCTGGGGCGTGGCGGCGGTGTTGTTCGACGAAGGCGCCGACGCCGCCGAGCGGTTCCTCATGGAGAACTGGCCGGACGACTTCCCCCCGCACGAGTCCAAGGTGCGCGAACGCGCCGCCGTGATGGCGGCGATGCACCTCAGCACGATCGTGCTCCACGCGCACCTGTCCCGTCGGATGGGCGTCGACACGCTGAGCAGGACGAATCTGCCCCGGCTCGGCATCGCCATGGCCGACGTCTACGCGCACCTGGGGCAGTGGATCACCTCGGGACCCGGAGACCAGGTCCGCCAGGCCGTCACCGATCACCACATGAAGGAGCACCCCCGTGACTGACGTGATCGAGATCCACGGGCTGACCAAGGAGTTCGGCCGGGTCCGCGCGCTGGACGGCCTGGACATGACCGTGCGGGAAGGAGAGGTGCACGGCTTCCTCGGCCCCAACGGCGCCGGCAAGACCACGACCCTGCGCATCCTCCTCGGCCTGCTGCGCAAGGACGGCGGCCAGGTCCGGCTGCTCGGCGGCGACCCCTGGGCCGACGCCGTCGAGCTGCACCGGCGGCTCGCCTACGTCCCCGGCGACGTCACCCTCTGGCCGAGCCTGTCCGGCGGCGAGGTGATCGACCTGCTCGGCCGGCTGCGCGGCCGCGCCGACGCCAAGCGGCGCGACGAGCTGATCGAACGTTTCGCCCTGGATCCCCGTAAGAAGGCCCGGACCTACTCCAAGGGCAACCGGCAGAAGGTCGCGCTGATCGCCGCGCTCGCCTCCGAGGTGGAGCTGCTCCTGCTGGACGAGCCGACCTCCGGCCTCGATCCGCTGATGGAGGCGATCTTCCGCGAGGTCGTCGCGGAAGAACGGCGCAAGGGCCGCACGGTCCTGCTCTCCAGCCACATCCTCGCCGAGGTCGAGGCGCTCTGCGACCGGGTGAGCATCATCCGCGACGGCCGCATCGTGGAGGCCGGCACCCTCGCGCAGCTGCGCCATCTCACACGCGTCTCCGTCACGGCCGAACTCGCCAGGGTCCCGGCCGGCGGGCTCCCCCATGTCCACGACCTGAGCACGGACGGCGGCCGGGTGCGTTTCCAGGCCGACACCGACCACATCGGCGACGTGCTGGCCCACCTGGCGCAGTACGGCGTGCGCGACATCACCGCCCAGCCGCCCACTCTCGAAGAGCTGTTCATGAGGCACTACCGATGAACACGACAGCGCTGATCCGGCTGATCCTGCGTCGCGACCGCGTCTGGCAGCCGCTGTGGATCCTGTCCGTCGCCCTCTTCGTCGCCACCACGGTGACCACCATCCGGCAACTGCTCCCCACCCGGGACGCGGTCCTGCACTACGTCGAGGAGATCGCGCGGAACCCCGTGATCCTCCTGCTGCAGGGACCCGCGTACGGCGACAGCGTGGGCGCCGCCGCCGCCCAGCAGCGGGCCGCCGCCACCACCATCTTCGCCGCCCTGGCCAGCATCGTCCTCCTGGTCAAGCACACCCGCTCCGACGAGGAGCAAGGGCGGCGGGAGCTCGTCGGCTCGGCCGCCGTGGGACGGCGCGCCCCGCTGACCGCCGCCCTCACCGTCGTGCTGGGCGCGAACCTGGTGCTCGCCGCACTGATCGCGGTGGTCGGCGTGAGCGCCGGGCTCCCTCCGGCCGGCTCCCTCGCCTGGGGCCTGACCGCCGCGTCGGGTGGCTGGGTCGGGGCCGCGCTGGCCGCGGTGACCGTGCAGCTCACCCAGAGCGCCCGCGTGGCCGGAGCCGCGGCCTTCACCGTGTTCTTCGCGGCTTACCTCCTCCGGGGCGTCAGCGACCTGGGCGGCCCCGGGATGGAATGGCTGGGCTGGCTCGTACCGAACGGCTGGTTCCTGCGGGCGCGCGCCTTCGGCGGCGAGCAGTGGTGGGTGTTCGCGCTGGTCGCGGCGTTCGTCGCGGCCATGGCGTGGGCGGCCTACGCGCTGTCGGCCCGCCGCGACCTCGGCGCCGGCCTCCTGCCGCCCCGCCTCGGCCCCGCCCGCGCGCCGGCCGGCCTGCGCGGACCGCTCGGGCTGGCCTGGCGGACGCACCGGGGGGCGGCACTGGTGTGGATCGTGGGCGCCGCCTTCATCGGCGCGGGGCTCGGGCTCGGCGGGCAGACCGCCGTCGAGACGTTCGGTCAGAGCGGAGCGCTGGACTACTGGGCCGGGCGCACGGGAGAGGACGATCCCGCGCGGATCTTCTTCAAGCTCGTCGTGTACGAGCTGGCGGTGTTCTCCGTCTCCCTGTACGCGATCATGACGGTGCTGCGCCTGCGCGGCGACGAGGCCACCGAGCTTTTCCTGTCCGGCCCGGTGAGCCGGACCCGGTGGGCGGCTGCCCATCTCCTGTTCGCGGTGACGGTCCCCGTCGCCATGCTGGTGATCGCCGGCCTCGGGCTGGGCCTCGGCAGCGGCGACTTCGCCGGCGGGTTGGCCCTCACCACGGTCATCCTGCCCGGCATCTGGGTGATGGCCGGGATCGCCGTGGCGGCGTTCGGGCTGTTCCGGCGGGCCGGAGCGGTCGTGGGGTGGACCGCCCTGGTCCTGACCATCGCCCTCGAAGTCGCCTGGGAGGTCGGCCTGGTGAACGACTCGCTCTTCATGATCTCCCCGTTCGCCCACGTCCATTACTCCACGCTGGCCAGCCCCGGACCGGGCACGCTGGCCGGGCTCACCGTCGTGGCGGCAGGCTTGGCCGCGGTGGGTCTGTACGGGCTCCGCCGCCGCGATCTGACCCTGTGAACCTGCTGTGACCGGTGCCTGGTGTCAGCCGACGATCACCTTCTCCTCCGGCAGCTCGTAACGACGAGTGCGCTGCTTCAGGGCGAGCGCGGAGCCCAGCGTCAGCGGGCCGATGCGCCCGATGAACATCAGCACGCTGAGCAGCACATGCCCGGCCAGCGTGGTGTCGGCGGTGATGCCGGTGGACAGGCCGTTGGTGGAGAAGGCCGAGATCACCTCGAACAGCACCTGGTCGAGACTGTGCGGAGAGATCATCAGCATGAGCCAGGTGGAGAACGTGACCAGGATGGCGCCGATCAAGCTGATGGACAGCGCCTGACGCTGGGTGGTGGACGGCAGGCGGCGGTGGCCGATGTTGACCTGGTGCTCGCCGCGCAGCTCCGACCAGATGGCGAACACCAGGAACCCGAACGTGGTGACCTTGATCCCGCCCGCGGTGCCGGCGCTGCCGCCGCCGATGAACATCAGCACGTCGGTGAGCAGCCAGGAGGAGGGGTTCATCTGGCCGATGTCGATGGAGTTGAAGCCCCCGGAGCGTGGCATGACGGCGGCGAAGAAGGCCGCCAGCAGCTTGCCGGAATCATCCAGCGGGCCCATCGTGGCGGGGTTGTGCCACTCGATCGCCAGGAACGTCAACGTACCGCCGCCGAGGAGGACCACGCTCAAGCCGACGGTGACCCGGGTCAGGATCGACCAGCGGCCCGGATGCCGCCAGGTCCGCAGGAGTTCGAAGACGACGGGGTAGCCGAGCCCGCCGACGACGACAGCCAGTGCCACGGGCAGGCAGATCCACGGATCCGCGACGAAGCGCATCAGACTGTCGGGCCACAGGGCGAAGCCGGCATTGTTGAAGGCCGACACCGAGTGAAAGAGGCCCAGGTAGGCTGCCCGGCCGAGCGGCTCGCCGTATCCGGTGACGAAGCGGACCGTGAGGACCACCGCGACGGCGGCCTCGCAGACGATGCTGAACATCACCACCTTCCGCAGAACCCGGCGAAGGTCGGCGGCGACCACCGATTTGGTCTCCAACTGGGCCGACAGGCGGGCGCGCAGGCCGATCCGGCCCGAGATCATCACGATGATCAGCGTGGCCAGTGTCATGATGCCCAGACCGCCCACCTGGATGAGAAAGACGATCACCACCTCGCCGAACACCGACCAGTGCGTTTCGGTGTCCACCACGATCAGGCCGGTCACGCAGACGGCCGAGGTGGCGGTGAACAGCGCGGTGAGCCAGTGGGAGGAGTCGCCCTCGGTGGTGGCCAGCGGGAGGCCGAGCAGCAGCGTGCCGATCAGCACAGCGGTCCCGAATCCCACCGAGATCATCACCGCCGGGTGCCGGCCGCGGCCCGGCACCGCGGGCCGGCGCCGTGCCTTCCGGTTACCCGCCCTCGCCGGCTGCTGGGCAGCAGGCCATGAGCCACGCATCAGGGAGCCCCCGTGGAGTCGTACGGCTGAAGACGCCGCCGACCAGGCTTCCCGGCACTCCGCGCATACCGTAGCGCAGCACGGCATAGCCGCCAACCGCGCACCGTGCCACGGACGGGTATGGACGGTCAGGTGCTCATGATCGTCCACTGGTTGTTGGTGCTGCTGTTCGGCGTCCACAGGGCGACGGTGGAGCCGGCGGTGCTGTTGCCCATGCCGTCCAGGGCGGTGCCGGTGCCCCGGTTGATGATCTGGTGGCGGCCGTTGCCCGTGCTGTTGAGTCGCCACTGCTGGTTGGCGCCGCCGTTCCAGGCCGCCTGCCGGGCGTTGGCGCCGTTGGCGGTGTTGCCCCAGCTGTCGATGACCATGGCGTTGGTGCGGTTGACGATGCGGTACCAGCCGCCGCCCAGGTCCACGAGCTGCCACTGCAGGTTGGTGCTGCCGTCCCAGTTCCACTGCTTGAGGTTCGACCCGGAGGCGACGTTCCCGCCGCTGTCCAGCACCAGGCCGGTGGTCGCGTTGGTGATCCGCACGTGGCTCGCGGGCGCGGGGCCGGACCCGGTCATGCGGTACGTACGACCGGCTTGACCGGTCAGTCTGATGACGTCGTTCTCAGGTTTGGCGACGCTGACGGCATCGCCGGTCGTGGTGTCGACCACCTGGTAGGTCCCGGCGAAGATCCGGGCGCGCACGTTGACCGTCCCGCCACGGTCGAACCTCAGGAGGATCTCGGTGGCCCCGCCGGAGCTCCAGGTCGCGTCCACGGTGTGGCCGCCTCGTCCTCGGAGACCCCGCACCGTGCCGTTCGGCCAGGCCGGCGGCAGCGCCGGCAGCACGTGCAGCTCGCCGTTGTGGCTCTGCAGCAGCATCTCGGCGATGCCGGACGTGGCGCCGAAGTTGCCGTCGATCTGGAACGGCGGGTGCAGGTCGAACATGTTCGGCGCCAGCCGGGCCGTCGTCACCAGGAGGCGGAGCAGCGTGTGCGCGCGGCCGCCCTCCTCCATCCGCGCCCAGTAGTTGATCTTCCAGGCCAGGGACCAGCCGGTCCCGTCGTCCCCGCGGAGTTCGAGGGTGCGCCGGGCGGCGGTGTACAGCGCCGGGGTGCCGCGCTTGGTGATCTGGTTGCTGGGGTGCAGGCCGTAGAGGTGGGAGATGTGCCGGTGGGCGGGCTCGGTCTCGACCCAGTCGTACAGCCACTCCTGGATGTTGCCGCGCGAGCCGATCTTCATCGGCGGTAACCGGTCCCGGGCGGCCAGGACCCGCGCCCGGAAGTCGGCGTCGACGCCGAGCGCCTGCGAGGCCTGGGCGCAGCCGTTGAACAGGTCGCGCAGGATCTGGTTGTCCATGGTGGGGCCGGCGCAGACGCTGACGCCCGCGTGGTGGGCCAGTTCGGGAGAGTTCGACGGGTTGGTGACCAGATACCCGAGCTGAGGTTCCTGTACGAGGGTCTCCAGGAAGAACTGCGCGGCGCCTTTCATCGCGGGGTAGTAGCGACGGAGGAACTCCAGGTCGCCGGTGAAACCGTAGTGGTCCCAGACGAGGGTGGCCAGCCACGCTCCGCCGGTCTGCCACATGCCCCAGAACGCGCCGTCGACGACCGACGTCCCCCGCCACGCGTCGGTGTTGTGATGGGTCACCCAGCCGCCGGCGTCGTACTGGACGCGGGCCGTCCGGGCGCCGCTGACCGCGAGCTCGTCGAGCATGGCGAACACCGGTTCGTAGCACTCGGACAGGTTCGTCGTGTCGGCCGGCCAGTAGTTCATCGGCAGGTTCGCGTTGATGGTGTATTTCGAGTCCCAGGCCGGGGTGAGCGAGTCGTTCCAGATGCCCTGGAGGTTGGCCGGCTGCGTGCCCGGCCGGGAGGAGGAGATCAGCAGATATCGGCCGTACTGGAACAGCAGCGCGGAGAACTGCGGGTCGTCGGTGTTCGCGTGCTGCGCGATCCGCACGTCGGTCGGCTGGTCGGCTGCCGCGGTGCGGCCCAGGTCGAGCGTGGTGCGCCCGAACAACCGCTGGTAGTCGGCGACGTGCCGGCCGCGCAGGTCGTCGTAGGTCCTGCCGGTGGCGGCGTCGAGATGGCGCCGGGCGATGCCCTGGTAGTCGCCGCCGACGTCGCGGAAGTTACGGTAACTGGTGCCGATGGAGACCAGCAGCGTCACGCTGTTGGCGGACCTGACCTGCAGGGTGCCGCCGGAGCTGCTGACGCTGCCGCCCTCGGCGACGGCCCGCGCCAGCGCCAGATAGCGGACCGAGCCGGCCACTCCCTCCATGTCGCCCGAGATGCCGTCGAGCGCGACCGTGGTCCCGTCCGGGCTGGAGCGCGTCGCCCGTTGCGGGCTGCCGAAGGTCGCGGAGAACGTGATCGAGCCCGGCCTGTCGGCGGTCAGGCGGACGGCGATCACCTGATCGGGCGCGCTCGCGAGCACCTCGCGCCGGTACCTGACGCCGTTCTGCAGATAGGACACGGCGGTGGTGGCCGTGGTGAGATCCAGATGACGGTTGTACTCCGCGACCCCGGAGGCGCTGCCGAGGCCGATCCGCAGATCACCGACGGTCTGGTAGGCCAGCTGTCCCACCGGGTTTCCCCGCATGTTCTGGTCGATCATCGTCTGGGCCTGGCTCCACTGGTTCTGGAAGACCAGTTGCCGGATCTGGCCCAGCGCCGCCGCCCCTCGGGGGTTGCTCTGGTCGTACGGTCCACCGGCCCAGACGGTGTCCTCGTTGAGCTGCAACCGCTCGGTGTCGACGTTGCCGAACACCATGGCGCCCAGGCGGCCGTTGCCGATCGGGAGCGCCCGCAGCCAGTCCGTGCCGGCGCTCTCGTCGTACCAGAGGGCCAGATCGTTCGCGGCGCTCACCTCCGGAGGGGGCGCCGAGGCGGCCCGGGCGGCGGCGGTCCATGCCGGCGGCAGCATGAAGGCTCCGGCTCCGGCCGCGCCGAATCTGAGGACTTGCCTTCGTGATAGATCAGACATCTCGCATCCCGTTTCCTACGGAGTGGTGGTCGGTCCCCGGCTTACGCGGGTGTCGCGCGGAGATCAGACGCGGGTCCACTTCTGGTTGGCGCCGCCGGTGCAGGTCCAGATGCGTGCCCTGGTGCCGTTGGCGGTGCCGTTGACGTCCAGGCATTTGTTCGCGCCGACCGCGGTGATGCTGCCGTCGGCGTTGAGGCGCCACTTCTGGTTGTTCTGGCCGTTGCAGTCCCAGATGATCACCGCGGTCCCGTCGGCCGTCCCGGCCCCGTTCACGTCCAGGCACTTGCCGCCGTACACCCGCAGCTCACCCGCACTGGTGACGGTCCACTGCTGGTTCGCCTGGCCGTTGCAGTCCCAGATCAGCACCTGCGCGCCGTTCGCCTGGGAAGCGCCGTTGACGTCCAGGCACCGGTTCGACGCCACGCCCCGCAGCGCGCTCGTGCCGCCCGGGGGCGGGCCGTCGCCCTGCCCGACGCCCGTGCCGTTGAAGGTGACGGAGTCCAGGTCGAACGCGTTCGCGGACGGCGCCTTGAACACCACGTGGACATTGCGGGTGCCACCGGGGTCGGTGACCCGCACCGGGGACAGCGACACGTAGGTGTTCCATCCCCCGGTCGCCGGCACGGGGCTGGAGGCGAGGAGGGCCCCGGTCGGCGAGTCGGCGCGCAGTTCGATGGACGCGCCGGTGCTGGACGGCGCCGAGACGCGGAAGGACACCGTGTCGATCCCGGACAGGTTGATCGGGCTGAAGGAGATCCAGTCGTTGTTGGAGATGTCGCCGATGCGCCTGCCGCCTTCGGCTCCGGACTCGTCGATGACGCGGATGCCGGACGAGCCGGTGAAGTGCTCGGCCTGCTTGTGTTTCGGTTGCAGGGTGAGGCCGGCGGATCCCTTCAGGCCGCCGCTGTCGGTGTAGTCGGCGGACAGGACGTAGTAGACGTTGGAGGCCTCGTCATGGCCGGAGGCGGTGGTCGTGACCGTTCCGGAGCAACCGGTGTACTGGCCGGTGTCGTGGGCGTGCTGGTCATGGCCGAGCGCCGTGATCACGTTGACCTTGGTGCAGTCGGCGGCGCCGTCCTCGGCGTCGGTGACGTTCACCGTGTAGTCCACCTGGTCGCCGAAGTCGATGAACCCGCCGTCGGGCGGGGCCGAGAAGGTCACCCCGGGACGGGTGTTGCCGACGACGATGGGCACCGTGACGCTGCCCGTCTTCCCGCCGGAGTCCCGTACGGTCAGCCTGGCCGTGAAGGTGCCGTTGGCGGTGTAGGTGTGAGAGGGGTTGGCGCCGGTGGAGGTCCCGCCGTCGCCGAAGTCCCACGCGTAGGTGATCGGGTCGCCGTCGGGGTCGGTTGAGCCGGCCGAGGAGAACGCCACCACCAGCGGTGCCGTGCCCGAGTCGGGGTCGGCGCTCGCCTTGGCCAGGGGCGCGCGGTTCCCGGCCACGTAGTCGACCCGGTAGATGCTGTCATCGGTGTTCGCGTGGCCGAAGCCGTTGCCCCAGTCGGCCATGTACAGGGCGCCGTCCGGCCCGAACTTCATGTCGATCGGCGCGCGCGGGGCGATCTGCGCCACGAACGGGTTGATCTTCAGGAGGTTGCCCGAGGAGTCGAGGCGGAACTCCTTGACGAAGTTGCGGCTCCATTCGTAGAAGAACGGCGTGCCGTCGAAGTACGCGGGGAACTTCCGGTCCGAACCGCTGGCCGGGTCATGGCGGTAGAACGGGCCGCCCATCGGGGCGGCGCCGCCGCAGCAGTTGATCTCGGGGAACTGGGCCGAGGCGTGGTAGTCGTACCACACGGTCGCGGGCTTGGCCGCGGGCAGGTTGGTCAGGCCGGTGTTGTTGGGCGAGTCGTTGACCGGTGCCGAGCAGGTGAACTTCGGGCCGGAGGTGTTGGTGGCGAAGTTGTAGTCGTTGAACGGGAGGTTGTCGCCGACGCAGTACGGCCAGCCGTAGAAGCCGGGCTGCTTGATCAGGTTCCACTCGACGGTGCCCTCGGGACCGCGGCCGGGGTTCGCGGCGCCCGCGTCCGGTCCGTAGTCGCCCACCGAGATCCAGCCCGTCACCTTGTCGACCGAGAAGCGGAACGGGTTGCGGAAGCCCATCGCGTAGATCTCCGGCCGGGTCTTGGCGGTGCCGGGCGCGAACAGGTTGCCGGACGGGATCGTGTAGGTGCCGCCGGGCTCGGGGTGGATGCGCAGGATCTTGCCGCGCAGGTCGTTGGTGTTGGCGGAGGACCGCTGAGCGTCGTAGTGCTCCCGGCCGGGCCGCTCGTCGATCGGGGCGTACCCGCTGGACCCGTTGGGATTGGTGTCGTCACCCGGGCCGATGTACAGGTTCCCGCCCGGCCCGAACGCGAGGTAGCCGCCCGTGTGGCCGGGCTCGTCGACGTTGCGGTACGCCGGAACCTCGATGATCTTCTTCTCGCTGGCCAGGTCGAGGCTGGTCCCGTTGAAGGTGAACCTCGACACCCGGTTCACCTCACCGCCGTTCAACGGCGAGTAGTTGACGTAGATCCAGCCGTTGGTGGCGAAGCTCGGATCCAGCGCCAGCCCGATGCCGCCGTCCTCACCGCCGTCGTACACCGGCAGGGTGCCGATGACGCGCGTGCCCCCGCCGTTGGCGGGGATCATGTTCACCTTGCCGGAGCGCGAGATGTAGAAGACCCTGCCGTCGGCGGCCACGTCGAGCTCCATCGGCTGGTCCGGTGCGCCGTCGAGGGTCACCTTCTGGAACCGGGCCGCGACCGTGCCGCCGCAGTCACCCGGCGCCTCGCCCGCCGCCCACCGCACGCCGCCCAGCAGGTGCTGCCGGAACAGGGGCTCCGCGTAGGAGGAGGCCTGGTGGCCCATCGCGGTGGCCCACACCCGGCCGCCCTCCGGGTTGTGACACCAGGAGATCGGGTGGTCGACGCCCATCTTGCTCGGCCCCGCGTCATACGTGGTCTCGTCCGCGGTCACCAGCACGTGCACCGAGCCCCGCATGTTCTTGTCGAAGTTGTACCACTCCTCCGCCCGCACCCACCGGTCGGGCAGCCCGGCCGTGGAGGGGTGGGCCTTGTCGGCCACCTTGGCGGTGCCCTGGAGGATCGACGAGTGCGCGGTCATGTGGGCGCCCGCCAGGACGACCTGGTCCCACCAGGGGAACTGCGTCTCGATGTTCATGTCGGTGGCGTTGTGGATCGCGACGACGCCGTGGCCGGCGCGCACGTAGGCCTGGAAGGCCTGACGCTGGGCGTCGTTGTCCCACACCATGCCGCTGGTCTGGAGCATGATCACCGCGTCGTAGGTGTTCAGGGTCGCGGGCGTGAAGACGGCGGAGTTCTCGCTGTGGTCGAGCTGGAAGTCGTGGTCGGCCGCCAGCTGCTGGAACATCGCGACACCCGCGGGGATGGAGTCGTGCCGGTAGGCGCCGCTCGCCGTCTCGGTGAACAGCAGCACCCTGAACGGCGCGGCCGCCTGCGCCACCTGCGGCGACAAGGACATCAACAGCCCTGACAGGGCTGCGACCAAGGCGGGGAACAGGCGTGATCTTCGCATGAAGGATCTCCTGGGGGGTGCCGGCAACGGGTCGGAGTCGGAGGGAGGACGTGAGGCGTCTCGCCTCGCCACAGACCCATTAAGCCTGCTTATTCAGAGTTGGGAAACCGGCCCTGTCCACCTATCCGGCGAGTGCCCATCGATAACAGCAGGTCAACGCGCCGAAGGTCGCTACCGCACCCGCTTCCACTCAGCAGGATAAGTATGAAACTTTCAATCACAGGGTCCGAAGGTAGGCGAGGCCGTCCACGGCCAGCCTGTCCTGGCTCTCCGCGAGGGGCCGCCAGACGGAGGCCGCGGTGGCGATGGTCCGGTTGTGCGCGGTGAACGACTCGATGACGAGCGGCCCCCGATAGCCGGTGTCGCGCAGGGCCCGGGAGAAGCCCGGCCAGTCGAAGCGGTCGGCTCCCGGCGTGCCGCGATCGGTGCCGCACACCTGCACGTGCGCGATGCGATCCGCCGCCAGCCGCACCGCCTGGGCGGGATCCTTCTCCTCGATGTTCATGTGGTAGACGTCAAGCGCCAGGTGGCAGTCCTCGGGCAGCGCCTCGAGCGCCTGCTCGACCGTGTTGACGAGGCTGGTCTCGTACCTGTTGAGCGGCTCGACGGCGAGCTTCACCCCGCGCTCGGCCGCATGGTCCAGGACGGGCCGCAGATGCTCGCGCAACTCGGCGTAGACCTCCCGGCGTTCGTCCGGCGAGAGCCGCCACGTACGGCCGACCGAGGCGTACGCCGGCCCCCCGATCACCGGGGAGCCGACGGTCACCGCCACGTCGACGCAGTGCCGCAGATAGTCCTGGGTGTCGCGGACGGTCCCCGGGGACGCGGCCACGAGCTCCCGCCCCGGCGGCATGACCAGCACCACGGACGCGGCCAGCCCGTGCTCGGCCAGCACCGCCGCGGCCTTGTCCGGGTTCCAGTCGCCGGGCCGCTCGACGGGCAGCTCGATGACGTCGAAGCCCCACCGGGCGACGCGGGGCGCGAGCCGCGCCAGTTCGTCGTCGGTCAGCGGGGAGACCCAGACCCAGGTGTTCACTCCGATGGAGAACATGGCGTCCCTCTTCGTCGTCGGTTCGGGAGGGGCCGATCAGCCCTTCTTCCCGCCCCAGGTCTCCGGGAACCCGGGCAGGTCCTCACAACCGCAGAGCGCGTAGTGCAGCGGCGGCATGTCGGGCTGGAGGTAGTCCGCCAGGTTGTCGCCGGTGACCTTGGGCTGCGGCAGGTTCCACCTCTCCGGGACCTCCTCGCCCTTGAGGATCTTCAGAGCGGCGATGATCGGGGTGCGCCACTGGTAGGTCGGGTACGTGGGCGCGACGGCGGTGAGACCGGCGTCCTTCCACTTCTGCAGGAAGTCCTGCTGGTCCTCGCCGTTGATCGGCGGCACCGGCAGGCCGGCGTCCTCGAACGCCTCGATCGCGGCCACCGCCGTGGCGCCCGCGTCCATCCAGACACCGTCGATCGTGCCGTGCCGCTGGATATAGTCGCTGACGATGCTCTTGGTCTTGGCGGCGTCACCGTCGGTGAACTCCACCCCCACCACCTGGAGGCGGCTCCTGTCGAAGACCACCTTCGCCGCCGACCAGCGGGTCTCCAGCACGTCGACGCCCGGCAGTATGCGCAGCGCCAGCACCTTCCCGCCCGCCGGCACCTTCTCGGTCAGGAACTCGGCGGCGTCGGCGCCGAAGGCGTAGCCGCCGATGGGCTTGATGAACGTCACCGGGCAGTCCGTTTCCACGCCCCGGTCGAACACGATGACGGGCACCTTCGCGCAGGCGGCCGTCACGGCGGGGGTGAGCGTCGCCGTGGTGTTCGGCGAGACGATCAGCGCGTCGCAGCCCTTGGCCTGCAGCTCGGCGATGTCGGAGATCTGCTTGTCGTCCTTGCCCTCGGCGTCCAGCGCGGTGAACTCCCCGATCTCCTCGTGCAGGCCCACCTCGGCCTGCATCGTCTTCCATCCGACCTGGCGCCAGGGGTTGTTGACCGCCGCGTTGGAGAAGCACAGGTGGTACGGCCCGTCCTTCTTGTACTGTGCCGTGTCGATCATCTTCGGGTCGATGGCCTGCTCCCAGGGCTTGGCCGCGGGGCCCTGAGGTGTCTGGGAGCGCATGGCCAGCTGGGCGTCGAAATCCGCCTGCACGAAGAACTTCGACTGCGTGCCCGTGCCGGAGCCCTGAGCGCTCGTGGCGGGTGCGGCGGGTTGGGTGGTGGCCGTCGGCCTGTCGGTGGTACAGCCGGCGAGAACCAGCGCGGCCAGCACTGCGATTGCGGCCTCAGGACGCGGCATGTGCGTCTCCTCTTCGGGGGGTGGGCTTCCGGGGAAGCCGGATGGCTCCTGCCGCGACCGCGGCGATGATGATGACGCCCTGCACGGTGAACTCCAGCGCCCCGGAGATTCCGTACAGGTTGAGCAGGGTGAACAGCGCCTCCAGCGTGACGGCCCCGGCCATGGCGGCCGGCACGGAGCCGCGGCCGCCGCCGAGCGCCACGCCGCCGAGGACGACGGCGGTGATGGCGGAGAACTCCAGCCCCTGACCGACCTGGGCCGAGACGCCGGCGAAACCGCCGAGCAGGATCGCCGCGACGGCCGCCGCCAGGCCGGAGAGCATGAAAGCGAAGATCTTGACCCGGTCGACCCGGACCCCGGACAGCGCCGCGGCACGCTCGTTGTCGCCGGCGGCCATCAGCGTCTTGCCGAAGTCGGCGCGCATGAGCCGGATCGCCGCCGCGCCCATGGCCACGAGGATCAGCACCGACCACGGCACCGGCCCGAGGCCGCCGCGGCCGAAGACGCGGAAGCCCTCCGACAGCGCGCCACGCGGCGCGCCACCGGTCCACAGGAACACCGCCCCGGACAGGATGAGCAGCATGCCGAGCGTCACGATGAACGACGGCACCCGCAGCTTGGTGGTGGCCACGCCGTTGACCAGCCCGACGAGCAGCCCGATGACGATCAGCAGGGCGAGGACCGGCCAGGTGGCGGACTCGTCGCCGTCGATGAGGCGTGCGGCGATCACCACCTCGGCCGTCACCAGTGAGCCGACCGACAGGTCGAACTCGCCGGAGACGATGACGAAATACTGCCCCGCGGCGAGGATCACCAGCGGCGCGGCCCGTTTGAGGAACGCCAGGAATCCGGCAGGCTCCAGGAAGTGGGGGTTGACCAGGGCGATCGCGGTGAGCAGCGCCACGAGGACCGCGAGGATGGGAAGGGCCCGCCTCATGCGGGCCGTCCCACGGTACGCCGGGCGTAGACGGCCACCGCGACGACGATGACCACGCCGCGGACCACGTCCTTGACGAAGGAGTTGACCTCGAGCTGGTTGAAGACGGTGTCAAGGACGGCCAGCAGCAGGACTCCGCCCACGGTTCCGGCGACGCCGCCCTTGCCGCCGGCCAGCGCGGTCCCGCCGAGCACGACGGCGGCGATGGATTCGAGGTCGTAGCCGCCGTCGGTGCCCACCGTGGGGGCCCCGGCGCCGAGCCTGCCGGCCAGCAGCAGGCCCGCGATGCCGGCGCAGACGGAGCACAGCACGTGGGTGAGCACGATGACCCGGCCGGTGCGGATGCCGGACAGGCGGGCTACCTCCTCGTTCCCGCCGACCGCGTAGATCCGGTATCCGAGCCGGGTCCTGCTCAGCAGGAACCAGGCCAGCACGGCCACGCCCGCCCAGAGCAGCGCGGAGACGGGGATCGGCCCGATCCGGGAGTAGCCGAGGACCTGGAACGACTCGGGCACCTTGCCCGCGGGCCCGTCGTACAGGTGGTCGACGACGCCTTTGATGATCAGGGCGACTCCGAGCGTGGCGATGAAGGCGTGCACCCGGAGCCCGGTGATGACCAGCCCGTTGACCAGCCCCACCAGAGCGCTGATGGCCAGCACCGCGGCGACCGCCGGCCCGATGTTCCCGTCCTGGCCCGCCATGATCTCCGCCGCGACCAGCGAGGCCAGGCTGATCAGGTACGCCACCGACAGGTCGAGCGACCCGGCCAGGATCGCCAGCGTCTGCCCGATCGCCACGATGCCGAGGGCCGCGGAACGCTGCTGGATCCCGACGACGCTCTCCAGGGTGAGGAACTGGCCGCCGTCGAGCGCGACGAGGGCCCAGCCGACCGCGACCAGGCCGAGCAGCGCGAGGAACACCACCTGCGTGGGTTCGCGCAGCCGCGTGAGCAGGGGCATTCAGGCCGCCTCTCCCGCGGCCAGACGCATGACGGCCTCCTCGGAGGCACCGGCGGGCAGCGTGCCCGCCACGCGGCCGTCGCGCAGGACGACGACGCGATCGCTCATGCCGATGAGCTCGGGCAGCTCGGAGGAGATCATCATGATGGCCATGCCGCCGTTCGCCAGTTCGCGCATCAGGTCGTGGATCGTGGCCTTGGCCCCGACGTCGATCCCCCGGGTCGGCTCGTCGAACAGCAGCACCCGCGGCGCCATCGTCAGCCACTTGACCAGCACGACCTTCTGCTGGTTGCCGCCGGACAGGTAACGGACCTCCTGTTCCCGGCGTACGGGCGAGAGACGTACCCGTTCGAGCAGGTCACGGACGCCGGCGCGGTCGCCGGCGCGCACCGCGCGGGCGACGAGCAGGACGTTGTCGCGCACGGACTGGCGCAGCGCGAGCCCTTCGGCCTTGCGGTCCTCGGTCACGAGTCCGATGCCCAGGGCCACGCCTTCCCGGACCGAGCGCGGGCGCGACGGGATCATCTCGCCCGTGGTGAAGGGCTCCGCGCCGAAGATCGCTCTGGCGAGCTCCGATCTGCCGGATCCCTGGAGGCCCGCGATGCCGACGATCTCCCCGGCGCGCAGCTCCAGGTCGATGTCATGGAGCCGGTGATTGCCGGCCGCTCGCAGGCTGAGGCGTACCTCGCCGGCGCCCGCCGAGCGGGGCGGGAAGTAGGTCCCGAGGTCGCGGCCCACCATCAGGCGGATCAGCTCGCCGGGGGTCACCTCACCGATCGGGAGGGTGGTGACGCGCGCGCCGTCCTTGAGCACGGTGACCCGGTCGGCGAGGTCGAACACCTCGCGTAATCGGTGGGAGATGTACACGACGGCGACGCCGCGTTCCCTCAGCCGCCCGATGAGCCGGTAGAGCGACTCGACCTCGTGCTCGGCGAGCGCCGCCGTGGGCTCGTCCATGACGATGAGCCGCGCGTTCACCGACAACGCCTTGACGATCTCGACGATCTGCTGCTGGGCCACCGGCAGGCGCTTGACGGCGTCGCGCGGGCCGAAGGCCTCCTCGCCCAGCTCGTGGAGGAGCCGCGCGGTCGCCTCCTCCATGGCGGCCCGGTCGACCAGGCCGCGCCTGACGGGCTCGCGCCCGAGGAACACGTTCTCGGCGACGGTGCGCTCGGGCAGCAGGTTGAACTCCTGGTAGATGATCGCGATGCCGGAGCGCCGCGCGTCGAGCGGATGGCCGAAGGAGACGGGCCGGCCGTCGAGCTCGATCGTGCCCTCGTCCGGCGCGTGCACCCCGCAGATGATCTTCATGAGGGTGGATTTGCCGGCGCCGTTCTCGCCGACGACGGCGTGGACCTCGCCGGCCGTCACGGCCAGGTCCACCCCGGACAGCACCCGCACGCCCAGGAAGCTCTTGCCGATGCCGCGCAGGCTCAGCATCCGGTCAGCCGTCCCCGCCGACTTTCAGGCCTATGGCTCATGGTGCGGGATGTTAAGCGGGCTTATATCGATGGTCAAGCAAAAGTTGGTCGCCAGTACGCCTAAATTGCCCGGGTTTAGGACGTGACGAACGGGCGGCGATGGCCATAGACGGCAGACCATAAGACAACGATGAGCCTACTTATGCTTGACCATCGACGAAAATACCTTTTACCATCGCGAAGACTCACCTACCGGATGCCTTCGCATGCGGGGTAGTCCCGGACACGATGGAGCTTTCATGGACAAGCTCGGTGTGTGGCTTATCGGGGCACGAGGATCCGTGGCGACCACTGCCATCGTGGGCGCCGCGGCCATCAGGGCGGGAGCGGCCTCCCCCCGTGGATGCGTGAGCGAGTCCGCCGGCTTTCCCGGGCAGCTGGTTCCGCTGACCGACCTGGTCTTCGGCGGACATGACATCGCCGAGACCTCCTTACGCAAGCGCGCCGAACAGCTGGGCAGAGCGGAGGTCATCTCACCGGACCTCCCGGGGCTGCTCGCGTCCGACCTGGAAGCCGCCGACGCCGAGATCCGGCCGGGCCACGTCCCCGGCGACGGACCGGCCGCGACCCGGCTGATCGACGACATCACCGGCTTCCGCGCCCGGCACGGGCTGGCCCGGGTGGTCGTCATCAACGTGTCGTCGACCGAGCCCCCGGTGGATCCGCGCCCGGAGTTCGAGAGGCTGGCCGACCTGGAGGAGCGGCTCGCCGCGGGGGACGACGTCCTGCCGCCGAGCTCGCTGTACGCCTACGCGGCGTTCCATGCGGGATGCGGCTATGTGGAGTTCACCCCCTCCACCGGGCCGACCCTGCCCGCCCTGGCGGAACTCGCCGCCCGGCGGGGCGTGCCGTACGCGGGACGCGACGGCAAGACCGGCGAGACCCTGGTGAAGAGCGCCCTGGCGCCCATGTTCGCGGACCGGGCGCTCCGGGTCCGCTCCTGGTCCGGGCTCAACCTGCTCGGCGGCGGCGACGGGGCGACGCTCGCCGATCCGGCCGCCAGGTCCAGCAAGCGGCTCTCCAAGGACCAGGTCGTCACGAGGGTCCTGGGAGAACCCGTGGAGGGTGAGACGCACATCGACTACGTCCCGGATCTCGGGGAGTGGAAGACCGCCTGGGACCACGTGAGCTTCGAGGGCTTCCTCGGCGTCCGGATGACGCTGCAGTTCACCTGGCAGGGCTGCGATTCGGCGCTCGCCGCCCCGCTCGTCCTGGACCTGGCCCGGCTGGTCGCCCGCGCGCACGAGAAAGGGCGGCACGGCGTCCTGCCCGAGCTCGGGTACTTCTTCAAGAGCCCGCTGGGGACGGACGAGCACGCCCTGGCCGCGCAGTACGCCCGGCTGCGCGCCTTCGCCGAGGAGCTGTCATGAGGGCGCTGCTCGAACTGGTCCGCGCACCCGCCGCGCTGTCGGTGCCGGGGGACACCATCGCGGGGGCCGCCGCCGCGGGACGGCGCCCGGCACCCGGCCTGGCCCTGGCGTCGGTGCTCATGTATTGGTCGGGAATGGCGCTCAACGACTGGGCGGACCGTGAGGCGGACGCCGTCGAGCGTCCCGAGCGCCCGATCCCGTCGGGCCGGGTCCGCCCGGGCGCCGCGCTCGGGCTCGCGGCCGCCCTGACCGGCGCGGGCCTGGCCACCGCCGCCCTCGCCGGCGGCCGTCGCGGTCTCACCGTCGCCGGCCTGCTGGCCGGCGCGGTGTGGGCCTACGACCTGGGTCTCAAACGGACGGCGGCGGGACCGGCGTCGATGGCGGCCTGCCGCGTGCTCGACGTGCTTCTCGGCGCGGGCGAGCAGACCAGGGCCGCCCTGCCGGCGGCGCTGGCGATAGGCGCGCACACCTACGGGATCAGCGTCCTGGGCCGCGCCGAGGTGACGGGGGCGGCACCCGGGACCGCCGGGCGCGCGGTCGCGGCCAGCACGGTGGCGGCCGGGCTCGCGGCCGCCTCCTGCGCGCGGGGCGGAGCCGCCGCGCGGGCCGGGGCGGGCGTCCTCATCGCCGGCTATCTCGCCTCCACCCTCCCGGTCCAGGCCGGGTTACGGACCCTTCCCGACCCCGAGAACGTACGGCGGGCCGTCCGGCTGAGCATCCTCGGCCTGATCCCGCTCCAGGCGGCGGCGGTCGCGGGCGGCGGCCGGTTCGCGACGGCGGGCGCGCTGCTGTGTTCGCTCCCCGTGGGGCGGTGGCTCTCATCCCGGCTGGCGACATCGTGAAGTGGGCCTACTGCACCAACGGATTTGCCGGCCACCGGCTCCCCGAGGCGCTCGCGGTCCTGGCCGATCTGGGGTACACGGGCGCGGCCATCACGCTCGACCACGGTCATCTCGACCCCTTCTCCCCCGGGCTGGCCGCGGAGGTGTCCAGCATCGCCGGGATCTGCGCTCGCCTCGGCCTCGGCACCGTGGTCGAGACGGGCGGGCGCTACACCCTCGATCCGCTGCGCAAACACCATCCGACCCTCATCAGCGAGGACGCCGGACGCAGAGTGGAGTTCCTGGTCATGGCGATGCGCGTCGCCGCCGACCTGGGCGCTCCCGTGGTGCATCTGTGGAGCGGCGTCCGGCCCGACGGCATGCCGGAGGTGGAGGCGTACACGCGACTGGCCCGCCAGTGCGCGCGGCTGCTCGACGAGGCCGATCGGGTGGGTGTCACGCTGGGATTCGAACCCGAACCCGGGATGCTGGTCGCCGACCTGGACGGCTACGAGCGGCTGCGGGCGATGCTCGGCGGCCATCCCCGGTTCGGTCTCACCCTCGACATCGGGCACTGTCACTGCTTGGAGCGGGAGGACCTGGACACGTGTGTCCGGCGGGCGCTGCCGTACACCGTGCACGTGCAGATCGAGGACATGCGCCGGGGAGTCCACGAGCACCTGGAGTTCGGCGAGGGTGAGATCGACTTCGTGCCGGCGCTCGCCGCTCTGCGCGGCTACCGGGGCCTGGTGGCCGTGGAACTGGCCCGGCACAGCCATGCGGCCCCGCAGGTCGCCCGCCGATCGATCGACTTCTTGAGGAGGGCACATGAAGGAGCCCGCACAGGAGTGGCAGGCCTCGGCCGTCCGGCAGGTCGAGGCTGACCCGCACGCGATCCACCGGCTCTTCCCGCAGGCCGGACGGCGGGGCGGTCCAGACGCCCGGCGCGCGCTGCTCGGCGCGCTGCGCGGCGACCCCGCGGTGATCCGAAGCCTGTACGAGGCCGGCGACAGCGGCGAGCGGCTGGCGATCCTGACCGTCCTGCACGAGCTCGACCTGGACGGCACGGCGGTCGCGCTGGTGGAGGACGCGCTTCGCACCAATGACGCGCGGCTGGTCGCCGCGGCCCTCGGCCCGTACGGCTCGGCGTGGCTGGGCGACCACTCCTTCCGGCAAGGGGTGCTCAAGTGCGTCTTCATGTCGATCCCCCTGGACGAGGTGGCCGGGCTGGACCGCCGCTTCGACGCCGAGCTGGCCCGGATGTTGTCGGACTACGCGGCCGAGCTACGGGCGGCCGGCCGCCCCGTCCCGCGTGACGTCCTGGAGAGGATCTGAATGCGCATCTTCGACCCGCACGTCCACATGACCTCCCGGACCACCGACGACTACCGGCGCATGCACGACGCGGGGGTCCGGGCCGTCGTCGAACCCGCCTTCTGGCTGGGGCAGCCCCGGACCAACGTGGGCAGCTTCCTCGACTACTTCGACGCGCTGCTCGGCTGGGAGCCCTACCGCGCCGCGCAGCACGGCATCCGCCACCACTGCGCGCTCGCGCTCAACCCCAAGGAGGCCAACGATCCGCGCTGCGCGCCGGTGCTGGCCGAGTTGCCGCGATACCTGCTGAAGGACTCCGTCGTGGCGGTCGGCGAGGTCGGCTACGACTCGATGACGGCAGAGGAGGAACGGGCGTTCGAGGCCCAGCTGGCGCTCGCCCAGGAGAATGATCTTCCGGTGCTCGTGCACACTCCGCACCGGGACAAGGCTGAGGGCACCCGCCGGACGCTCGACGTGGTGCGGGCCGCCGGGATTCCCCCCGGGCGGGTGCTCGTCGACCACCTCAACGAGTTGACCGTCGGCATGGTCGCGGACTCGGGCTGCTGGATGGGGTTCTCGATCTACCCGGACACCAAGATGGACCCGGACCGGATGGTGACCCTGCTCAAGCAGTACGGCACGGACAGGATGCTGGTGAACTCGGCCGCCGACTGGGGGCGGAGCGATCCGCTCAAGACGCGCGAGGTCGCCGACGCCATGCTCGCGGCCGGCTTCGGCGAGGACGACGTCGATCGGGTGCTGTGGCGCAACCCGGTCGGCTTCTACGGGCAGAGCGGCCGGCTCGACCTCAGTTCCGGCTCGGAATCCGGATCTGACTACGCCGGCAACACGATCAAGCGGGGCTGACCATGCGGCTGCGCCATCCGGACGGCTCGACGGTGCATCTGTCCTACTGCACCAACGTCCACGCCGCCGAGGATCTCCCCGGCATCCACGCTCAGCTGTCCGGCGTCGCGGCGCGGGTCAGGCGCCTGCTCGGCGTCGAACGGCTCGGGCTCGGGCTGTGGCTGTCCCAGCACGCCGCCGCGGACCTCACCGCCCGGCCCGGGGAGCTCGCGGCGCTGCGCGAGCGGCTGACCGCGCTCGGGCTGGAGGTCGTGACCCTCAACGGGTTCCCCTACCGCGGCTTCCACGACGAGGTCGTGAAGTACCGCGTCTACACCCCTGACTGGGCCGACGCGGACCGGCTGCGCTACACGCTCGGGCTCGCCGAGATCCTCACCGCGCTGCTGCCGGACGACGTCACCGAGGGCACCATCTCGACCCTTCCCCTCGCCTGGCGGACCGGGTGGACGAGGGCGAAGGCGGCGGCGGTGACGGCCCATCTCGACGTGGTCGCCCAGGGCCTGCGCGCGCTGGCGAGCCGTACCGGCAAGGTGATCCGGCTGGGCTTCGAGCCGGAGCCCGGCTGCGTCGTCGAGACGACGTCGCAGGCGCGCGCCCTGCTGAGTGACGTGGACCACGACCACCTCGGCCTCTGTCTGGACGCCTGCCACATGGCCGTGGGTTTCGAGGACCCTGACGCGGGCGCGGCCACCGGGTTGCCGATCGTGAAGCTCCAGGCCTCGTGCGCCCTGGTGGCGCCGCCTGGGGCACAGCGGGCGCTGGCGGCGTTCGACGAGGCCCGGTTCCTCCACCAGACGCGCTCCGCCACCGGATACGCCGACGACCTGGGCGAGGCCCTGGCCGGCGGCCTGCCCGCGGACGAGAGCTGGCGCGTGCACTTCCACGTCCCGCTGCACGGCGCGCCGCCCCCTCCGCTCACCACCAGCGCCCCCTACCTGCGGCGCCTGCTGGAGACGCTGCTCGGCGGGGAGCGTCCGCTCACCAGGCACGTCGAGGTGGAGACCTACACGTGGCACGTGCTTCCCGGCGCGCCGGCCGACGTCGCGCAGGGCATAGCCGCCGAGCTCGACTGGATGCGGGGGCAACTGGCCGCCCTCGGGCTGAAGGAGACGTGATGGCACCGCTGATCGTGATCAATGTCGTCGGGCTCACCCCGCGCCTGCTCGCGCACATGCCGAACGTGGCGAAAGCGGGCTCGGCGGCCGCGCTGCGGCCCGTGCTGCCCGCCGTCACCTGCTCGATGCAGGCCACCCTGCTGACCGGTTCGATGCCCCGCGACCACGGCATCGTGGGAAACGGGTGGTATTTCCGGGATCTCGGCGAGGTGCTGCTGTGGCGCCAGCACAACGCGCTCATCCAGGGCGACCAGCTGTGGACCGCCGCGCCCGGCCTGCGCACCGCCAATGTCTGCTGGTGGTACGCGATGGGCGCGCCGGCCGACCTGCTCGTCACCCCGCGTCCCGTCTACCACGCCGACGGCCGCAAGTCGCCCGACTGCTACACCCGCCCGCCCTCACTCCACGACGACCTGGAGGCCGCGCTGGGGCCGTTCCCCCTGTTCACCTACTGGGGACCCAACGCGGGGATCGCCTCCAGCGAATGGATCATCGCCGCGGCCCGCCGCATCCTGGCCCGCGAACGGCCGGATCTGCTGCTGGTCTACGTGCCCCACCTCGACTACGACCTCCAGCGGTACGGCCCCGCCGGTCCTGAGGCGATCGCGGCCGCCCGGGCCGTCGACGCCGCGCTGGCTCCGCTCCTGGCCGAGGACGCCGAGGTCGTCGTGCTCTCCGAATACGGCATCACCCCGGTGTCCCGCCCGGTGGACATCAACCGGGCGCTGCGCGCCGCGGGTCTCCTGGAGGTCTACGTCCAGGCTGGCATGGAGTATCTCGACCCGTGGGCGTCCCGGGCCTTCGCCGTCGCCGACCACCAGGTGGCCCACGTGTACGTGCGCGACCCCGGAGACCTCGACCGCACCCGCGCCGTCATCGCCGAGCTGTCCGGCGTCGACGAGGTGCTCGACCAGGCGGGGAAGGCGAAGTATGGTCTCGACCACGAACGCGCCGGCGAGCTCGTCGCGGTGGCGGAGCCGGACGCCTGGTTCACCTATTACTACTGGCTCTCCGACGACCGCGCCCCGGATTTCGCCAGGCTCGTGGACATTCACCGCAAACCCGGCTACGACCCCGCCGAGCTGTTCATGGACCCGGGCGATCCGTTCGTCAAGCTGCGCGCGGCGGGGGCGCTCGCCAGGAAGAAGCTGGGCTTCCGGTACACGATGCGGGTGGTGCCGCTCGACCCGGCGCCGGTGCGGGGCAGTCACGGCCGGCTGCCCGATCTCCCCGACGACGGACCGCTGATCATCGGTCCCTTCGACCGTGACTTCTACGAGGCGACCGAGGTCAAGGGACTCCTGACCGCCCTGGCCCGGACGAACCGCTGACCGCGCACAGACCCGCCGGCGCGGATCTCCGCGCCGGCGGGTGACCGATCAGACGCGGGTCCAGCGCTGGTTGGTTCCTCCGGTGCAGGTCCAGATGCGGGCCCTGGTGCCGTTGGCGGTGCCGTTGACGTCCAGGCACTTGTTCGCGCCCACGGCGGTGATGGTGCCGTCGGCGTTGAGGCGCCACTTCTGGTTGTTCTGGCCGTTGCAGTTCCAGATGATCACGGCGGTGCCGTCCGCGCTCCCCGCCCCGTTCACGTCCAGGCATTTGCCGCCGTAGACCCGCAGCTCACCGGCGCTGGTGGCGGTCCACTGCTGGTTGGCCTGCCCGTGACAGTCCCAGAGCTGCGCCTGCGCCCCGTTGGCCTGGGAGGCGCCGCTGACGTCCAGGCACCGGTTCGACGCCACGCCCCGCAGCGCGCTCGTACCGCCCGGTGTGCTGGTCAGTTCCTTGACACGGATGTTGCGGAAGGACACCACGTCGCCGGGCCCATGGTTCTGGATGCCGATGTGGCCCTGCTGGAGCGAGCGGGCCGGATCCGCGTTGGTGAAATCGTTGATCTTGCTGCCGTTCAGGAACACCTGCAGCCGCTCGCCCTCCACCAGCAGCTCATAGGTGTTCCACTGCCCCGGCGGGTTGAGCGCCGCGTCGCGGGCGGCGAGGTCGGCGGCCTTGAACCCGTAGATCGCCCCGGTGGTCCTGTCGGGGGTGTCGGTCGCGTCGATCTGCACCTCGTATCCGGTGTCGAGCGCCGCGCCGGGGTCACTGGTGGCCGGGAACCCGACGATCACGCCGGAGTTGGAGTCGCCGGTCAGCTTCCAGTCGAGCTTGAGTGAGTAGGAGCGGAACTCCTTGGCGTTGTACCACAGCATCCCCATGCCGCCCTGGGAGGTCAGCGTGGCGTCGTTGCCGGTGAACGACCCGGGCCCCGCCTGCGACCAGCCCGTGGTCGAGCCGTTGTACAACGTCGTGTACCCGGTCTCCGGGCGGCAGTCGGCGTTGGCGGCCCTGGCCGCGTACCGGATCCCGCCGAGCAGCAGCGTGCGGAAGGCCGGATCGGCGTACGACTCCTGGGTGTGCCCCAGGCCGGTGTAGAACGCGCGACCGGCGGACTGCGGGTGGCACCAGGTGATCGGGTGGTCGCCCATGCTGCCGCCGCTGTAGCTGCCCTCGTCCAGGCTCTGCAGCACGCGGACGTTCGGGCGGGGGTTGGCGCGGTAGTTGTACCATTCGTCGGTGCGTGACCAGGTCGCCCCCAGGTGAGCGGTCGCGGCGTGCGCCCGGTCCTCGTTCCGTACGGTGGCCTGCTGGATGGCCGGGTGACTGGCGAACCAGGCTCCCATGAGCTGCCCGTAATACGGCCAGTTGTACTCGGTGTCCGCGGCCGAATGCACGCCCACGGAACCGCCCCCGCCGTCCACGTACGTCTGGAAGGCGGCCTGCTGGTTGTCGTTGAGCACGTCACCGGTCGTGTTGAGGAACACCACCGCCTGGTACTGGGCCAGGTTGGCCGCGTTGAAGGCGGTCGAGTCCTCGGTGGCGTCGACGGTGAAGTCGTTGGCCGCCCCCAGTTCGCGGATGGCCTGGATGCCGGCGGGGATCGAGTCGTGCCGGAACCCGGCCGTCTTGGAGAACACCAGCACCTTGAAGGCGGCGGCCTGGGCGGGGATGGCGGGGATCAACGTCGCGGCGGCGGTGATCGCGGCCACCGCCACTGACAGGCGCCGCAGTACAGAGGTCTTGCGGCCGCCCCCGGGTGCGGCTGGGGTCAGATGTCGCAACATGGGATGTCCCTTTCAGACGCGGGTCCAGCGCTGGTTGGTTCCTCCGGTGCAGGTCCAGATGCGGGCCTTGGTGCCGTTGGCGGTGCCGTTGACGTCCAGGCACTTGTTCGCGCCGACGGCGGTGATCGTGCCGTCGGTGTTGAGGCGCCACTTCTGGTTGTTCTGGCCGTTGCAGTCCCAGATGATCACCGCGGTGCCGTCCGCGGTCCCGGCCCCGTTCACGTCGAGGCACTTGCCGCCGTACACCCGCAGCTCACCGGCGCTGGTGGCGGTCCACTGCTGGTTGGGCTGGCCGTTGCAGTCCCAGAGCTGCGCCAGGGCGCCGTTGGCCTGGGAGGCGCCGTTGACGTCCAGGCACCGGTTCGACCCCACGCCCTTGAACGCGCTCGTGCTCCCCGAGGGCGGGGTGCCGGTGTCGAGGGTGAAGGCGTCCACGTCGAACAGGTAGCCCTGTCCGGTCGGGCCGCGGAAGACCAGGTACAACGTCGTCGTGCCGGCCGGCGCGCCGCTGAGGTTCGCCGAGACGTCGGTGAAGGTGTCCCATCCGCCGGTGCTCGCCACGTTCGCCGTTCCCAGCAGCGTGCCGGTCGCCGAGCCCGCCCGCACCTCGATCCTGCCGCCCGCGCCGGCCGACGACACCCGGGCGGTGATCCGGGTCGCGCTGCCCAGGCTGTACGGCTGGAAGGAGATCCAGTCGCCGTCGTCGGTGAAGCCGACCGTCTTGCCGCCTTCCGCGGTGGCGTGGTCGGCCGTCTGGACGCCCTGCTGGGCGCCGAAGTGCTCCGCCTGCCGGTGCCGCGGCTGGAGCGTACGGGCGCTGGTGGAGGTCAGACCGCCCCGGTCGGTGTAGGAGGCCTCGAAGACGCCGTAGATGTTGGCCGCGGCGTCGTGCTCGCCGTCGACCGGCACCGCGATGGAGCCCGAGCAGCCGGTCGTGGAGGTGATCTGGTGGCGGTGGCTGTCATGGCCGAGGAAGTAGGCGACGGTGACGCCGCCGCAGTCGATCGTGCCGTCCTCCGGGTCGCTGACGGTGACCTGGAAGGGCACGGTGTCCCCGAAGGAGAACGGCTGCCCGTGGGCGGGGGTGGTGAGGCTCACCGTCGGCGCGGTGTTGCCGACGGTCACGGTCACGCTCGCCGTGCCGGTGAGACCCTGCGGATCCCGGACCGTGAGCGTCACCGTGTATGCGCCGTTCGTGGTGTAGGTCTTGCCCGGGTTCGCCGCCGTGGAGGTGGTGCCGTCGCCGAAGTTCCACGAGTAGGTCAGCGCGCCCCCCTCCGGATCCGAGCTGCCCGCCGAGGAGAAGTTCACCGCGAGCGGAGCCGGTCCCGACGTCCTGTCGGCGGACGCCCTGGCGATCGGGTTGCGGTTGGCGCCGCCGATGTACTCGATGCGATACAGCGCCTGGTTGTTGTTCCCGGTGCCGTAGTCGAGGACGTAGAGGGCTCCGTCAGGACCGAAGGCCATGTCCATCACCTGCGTCCCTGTCCAGGGGAACGCCGAGATCTCGCCGTACGCGCCGTCCTGCTTCACCTCGATCGCCTTGATCCAGCGCCGGCCGTATTCACCGGCGAAGTACCGTCCGTCGAGCGACTGGGGGAACTTGACGGCCGAGTCCAGGCCGGGATCGTAACGGTAGACCGGGCCGCCCATCGGCGACTCCGATCCGGAGCCGAACTCCGGCGGGCTTCCGGCGTCCCCCGCATACCGGATCCACGCCGGCTTGGCCGGAGGCAGCGTGGCCAGGCCGGTGTTGCGGAAGGAGTTGTTGGCCGGGCCGCCCGCGCAGTCGTACTTCGGACCGGTGCTGTTGGTGGCGAAGTTCCATTCGTTGTAGGTCTCGCTCGTGGTGTTCGTGCCCGTGCAGTACGGCCAGCCGTAGTTGCCCGGACCGGTGATGCGGTCGAACTCCACCTGCCCGCTCGGGCCGCGGTTGGAGGAGGTCACGCCCGCGTCCGGCCCGTAGTCGCCGAGGTAGACGATGCCGGTCGCCTTGTCCACGCTCATCCGGAACGGGTTACGGAAGCCCATCGCGTAGATCTCCGGCCGGGTCCTCGCCGTGCCCGGCGGGAACAGGTTGCCGGCGGGGATCGTGTAGGTGCCGTCGGGCTGCGGTTTGATGCGCAGGAGCTTGCCACGCAGGTCGTTGGTGTTGGCGGACGAGCGCTGGGCGTCGTACTGCGGGTTGCGGTTGGTCCGCTCGTCCAGCGGGGAGTAGCCGCTCGACTCGAACGGGTTGGTGTCGTCGCCGGTGGTCAGATACAGGTTGCCGGCGGCGTCGAAGTCGATGTCCCCGCCCACGTGACAGCACTGTCCGCGGTCGTTCTGGACCCGGAGGACCACCTTCTCGCTGGCCATGTCGAGAGTGTCGTCCGCCTTGAGGGTGAACCGGGACAGGTACAGCTCGCCCTTCCACTGGTCGAACTGGGCCTGCGTGCCGGTGCTCGGCGCGTCGCCGTTCGGGGTGCTCAGCCTCGGGGAGTAGTAGATCCACAGGTGCCGGTTCGACGCGAAGCCGGGGTCGACCGCCACTCCCTGCAGGCCCTCCTCGTCGTGGGTGTAGACGTTGAGCCTGCCGGCCACCTTCGTGGCGCCGGTGGCGTCGGTGACACGCAGCGTGCCGTCGCGCGCCGTGTGCACCACCGACCGGTTCGGCATCACGGCCAGCGACATCGCCTCACCCAGCTCGGCGCCACCTGACGCGAGGGACACCTGCTGGTAGTCGGACGGCGGGATGTCGAGGGCGTTCGCCGGGGAGGCGTCGAGCGCGAGCGCTCCTGAAGTGACGAGTGCCATCGTGGTCAGCAAGGTGAGCCACGGACGTCGGGACATGGGTGTTCCCTCCTGCGACAGGAAGACCAGTCAGGGCAAGGCGCCCGGGATTCCGCCTCGGGCCGCGGTGGAGACGGGGCCCGTCAGGCGCGGGTCCACTTCTGGTTTGTGCCGCCGTGGCAGGTCCAGATCTGCGTCCTGGTGCCGTTGGCGGTGCCGGCGCCGCTGACGTCCAGGCACTTGTTCGCGCCGACCGCGGTGATGCTGCCGTCGGCGTTGAGGCGCCACTTCTGGTTGTTCTGGCCGTTGCAGTCCCAGATGATCACCGCGCTGCCGTCCGCCGTCCCCGCCCCGTTCACGTCCAGGCACTTGCCGCCGTACACCCGCAACTCACCCGCGCTGGTCACGGTCCACTGCTGATTGGGCTGGCCGTTGCAGTCCCAAATGAGCACCTGCGCGCCGTTCGCCTGGGAAGCGCCGTTGACGTCCAGGCACCGGTTCGACCCGACTCCCCTGAACGCGCCCGTGTCCCCCGAGGGCTGCCCCCCGGGCCCGGCGGACGCGATCACGGCCTGGGCGCCGGCCGGCCAGGCGCCGTTGGTGACGGTGACGTTGGTGTTCACCACGTTGCCGCGGTCGCCGTTGGTGACGTTGGTGCTGCCGTTGGTCGACCAGTTGCCGGTGACGGTGAAGTCGCCCATGTTCTCGCCGTACCAGTAGTTGGCGGTGGCCCAGGTGCCGGTGTTCGCCAGCACGTTGTTCCTGACGGTGTAGTACCGGGAACCCTCGTCGAAGTAGATGCCGAACCAGCCGTTGGTGCGCAGGCAGTGGTTGTCGCTGATCACCGCGCCCGGGTTCCACGACAGCGTGTAGATGCAGCCGCCGTCGGTCATCTGCTGCATGACGTCGTGCACGTAGTTGCCGACGAGCCGGTTGCCGGAGGCGGTGGTGGGCGTGGTGTAGCGCGGCTGGAAGTCGTACAGGCCGCGGTCGGCGTAGTGGGTGCTGCCGCCCGGCTCGTTGGCGCCCCAGCCGTACCCGATCGACATGCCGGTGTACGGCATGTTGTAGACCTCGTTGTGGGACACGTCGGTGCCGGTGACGTAGGTGGACAGGACCGAGACGACGCCCCGGTGGTCCAGGCCGAGATCGTGGATGCGGTTGTGGCTGACGGTGATGTCCCGGTTGACCATCCGCTGGTCACTCGGGTGGTGGGCGTCCGCGCGCACGCCGCCGACCACGATGCCGCCGGCCGAGCTGCGGGCGATCTCCGACCGGGTGACCGTGATGCCGGCGGCGCCCAGGCCGACACCGCTGGCGTGCGCGTTGGCGTCGTTGCCGATGCCGATGACCGTCTGTCCCAGGTTGACGAAGCGCGAGTCGGTGAAGGTGACGGTGTTCGCCGCGGAGACCTGCACGGCGGCCGGCATCTGGTACCAGTTCGGCCGGGTCGCCTCGAACTGCCGGCAGCCCTGGTGGCAGGAGGTGAAGGCGGGCCAGCTCCAGTTGCCCGCTATGTAGGCGCCGGTCTGCTGGTCCGCGTAGCCCTGGTTGACGCCGGGGCCGAGCCAGCTCGTGCCGGTGAAGGTGATCCCGCTGAAGGTGATGTGGTGCGCGGGCGCGTCGTAGGTTCCCCCCACGTGCACCAGCGACTGGAGCACCGGCAGCTCCACGCTGACCTGGCTCATGTTCTGCCCGGGGAGCGGGATGTAGGACAGGGTGCCGGTCGCGGGGGCGAGGTACCACTCCCCCGGCGAGTCGAGGAACTCGTAGGCGTTGGTCAGGTGGAGCGGCCCCGCCCGGTGCGGACTGGTGAAGGTGTCGTACCCGAAGTTGTTGTTGTTCCAGGCGGGCTGCCGCATCGTGATGAGGTTTCCGCTGATGCTCTGCACCGGCGCGTACCGGTCGGTGAAGGAGCCGACGCTCTCCATCTCCACCCGGCCCTGGTCGGCGAGGTTGTTCAGGTAGCTCAGCGCGCTGCTGGTGAACCTCATCCCGGTGCTGCTCGCGGTGAAGTCGGACCGGTTGACGGCGGTGCGCGCCCGGGTGGCGAGCGCGCCGTCGACGTACAACTGCCGGGTGTCGATCCCCGCCCCGACGTTGGCGCGCCAGATGTTCCTCGCCGAGTCGGCCAGGGTCCATCCGGTGACCGCCCTGGCTCCGCTGATGACCGGGACGGCCCCCGCCGCGGCCTGCCATCTGACGACGTAGCCGTTGTCGCCGGAGTCGGCGGCGGTCAGCCGGAGCGGCGAGGACAGCCGATACACCCCGCCGGCCAGCTCCACGACGATGTCACCGGACATCCCGGCGTTCAGCGAACGTACCGCCGTCTGCGCCGCGGCCAGCGAGCACGGCTGGCTGGAGGTGCAGCCGGTGCCGGTGCCGGCGGGTGACGCGTACAGGGTCGTGGTGGCCGCGCGGGCCGGGGTGGCGGGGGCGACGAGGGCGAACGCCGCGGCCAGCGCGGCGGTGACGACGCCGATCAGGACCGGTCTGAGCATCGTGACGGGTGGCGGTAAGTGCACAGTCGTTCCTTCGGGGGGTAGGCGTTTGGCCAGGTCACGCCCTGGTCGTCAGGCAGGTGACGCCGTTGCGGGGCCGAGCGGGCGTGGACCGCCGGTCTCGCTCCTAATTACCTTTGGAGTAGGGATACCCGTCAACCCCTTAAGCCTTCTTATTTCCCGATGCGCGCACTGAGAGTGCGACCATGGGGCGCCGCTTTACGCTTTTACCAGTGGTAACACCGGTGACCACGCTTGTCTGCGCCCGCGACTCTCGAATGAACCGTTCATATGTGTCGTACTTATTGGGCGGCGCCGGAGGCGTGGAGGGTCGGCTCTTCCGTCATACTCTTCAGGGAACGCCGAGGAGGAAGCACGGTGACTGAGGCCCCGCGCGAGAGCGGATACCGGCCGGGCTACGAGGTAGCCGCCGAGCAGGTGCTCGAACTGATCGTCAGGCTCGGCCTGCGTCCGGGTGACCGCATGCCGACCGAGAACGAGCTGGCCCGGCAACTGGGCACCAGCCGCACCGTGGTGCGCGAGGCGGTGAAGATCCTCTCCGCGCTCGGCCGCGTACGCGCCCAGAAGGGCCGCGGCCTGTACGTGGCCGACGACGAGGGGATGTTCGGCACCGGGCGCTGGGGGGCCTTCTTCCTCCCGACCGACCTCGACCACGTCTACATGCTGTTCGAGTTCCGCCGGACGCAGGAGATGGAGACCAGCCGGCTGGCCGCCCGGCGCGCCACGCCCGCCGAGCTGCGGGCCATCGAAGAAGCGGCCGGACTGTGCCGCCGCGGCTACGAGACCGGACGCGAGGAGCTGTTCAACGAGGGCGACGACGCCTTCCACACCGCTGTCGCCGCCGCCTCGCACAACATGTTCCTCCAGGTCGGCGTGCGGGAGGCCCGCAGGCTGCAGGCGCAGTCGAGCCTCATCGGCCTGCGCGGCTCGGTGGGCGGGCACGCCGCCAAGGCCGTGGAGGAGCACGACGCCATCTACCAGGCCATCCGCGCCGGCGACCCCGAGGCCGCCGCCCAGTCCGCGGCCCTGCACATCGACAACACGCTCGACGACTACCGCAAGGAGATCCAGCAGCGTCTCTTCTCGTCCCCCTGATCCGGGCGGGCGCCCGGCTCCGGCTCATCCCGGAGACCGCGTCGCGGGTGAGCGGTCGTCGACCGCCAGCAGCCGCCGCCCGGCGTGCTCCGGCCGGATGTGGGGGCCCTCGGCCGCCCTGGTGTCCGGACTGCGGGCGAACGCGTTGATCGCCTGCTCATCGACCGTGATGCCCAGACCCGGCGAGTCGCCGAGGACGAACGCGCCGTCCTCGACGTACAGGTCGAGCGACAGCCCGAACGGCGGGTGCAGATCCTGCAGCTCGCTGGCCAGATGGTTCGGCACCGACGTCGCGGCGTGCAGCAGCGCGACGGGCGTGGCGCCGATCGGGCTGACCGGCAGGTCGTGGGCGTGCGCCAGCGCGGACACCCGGAGAAAATGGGACACCCCCCAGACGACGGCCGTCTGGACGATGTCCACGGCGCCCGCGGCCAGCAGCGGGCGGAACTGCTCAAGGCCGGTGAGGTTCTCCCCCGTGGCGACGGAGGCGCGGATCCCGCGGCCGACCGCGGCCAGGCCGTCGGCGTCCCACCGCCGCACCGGCTCCTCGATCCACGTGAGATCCAGCGTGCGTTCGAGCTCGCAGACGTGCCGGACCGCCTGCTTGCGGTTCCAGGCCTCGTTCACGTCGAGCATCAGGCCCGGCCGCGCTCCGCGCCCCGCCTCGGTCAGGACCTCCCGTACCAGCGTGAGGCGGTGCCGGTCGCGTTCGATGTCGAGGCCGCCCTTGACCTTGGCCGCGCGCAGACCGTGCCCTGCGTAGACCTGGTAGACGGAGACGAGTTCGTCGTCGGACAGGCCGATGTCGAGGCCGGAGGCGTAGGCGGGCACCCCCCGGTCGCGCCCGCCGAGCAGGCGCCAGAGCGGCTCACCGGCCGCCCGCGCCTTGATGTCCCACAGGGCGGTGTCGAGCGCGCCGATCGTGCCGAACACGGCCCCGGCGTGGCCCGCCTTGAAGGTCCGCCGCAGCATGCGGTCGTAGAGCGCCGTCACGCCGCGCGGATCCTCTCCCTCGATCGCGGCGAAGACCGTCTCGATCTCCACGTGCGGCCCGAGGCCGACGCCGGTGATCCCCTCGTCGGTGTCCACCATGACGAGCGGCACCGGGACGACTCCGTCGGCGAAGACACCGTTGACGTCACCGACGGGACGACCCCATTCCTGGACCGTCGTCATGGTGCGATAGCCAGTGATCCGCATGTCAGCCTTTCGTGGAGCCGGCGGTGATCCCGTCGGTGATCTGGCGCTGGAGGAACAGGTAGATCATCAGCACGGGCACCGCGGCGATCAGGACACCCGAGGCGAAGACGGGGATGTCGCCGGAATACTGCCCGCGCAGGGCGTTGACCCCGATCATGAGGGTGCGGTTCTCCGGCGACGGCATCATGAGCAGGGCGATGAGCACGTCGTTCCAGCAGAACAGGGCGTCGAGAATGCCGACCGACAGCAGCGCGGGAGCGCCCAGCGGGAGCATGATCCGAAGGTACACGCCGTACACCGTGTTGCCGTCGATCCTGGCCGCGTCGACGATCTCCGCCGGAATGGTCCTGTAGTGACTCGTCATCAGGAAGACGGTGAACGGGAGGAACTGGGCGACGTAGGCCAGGATCAGCCCCGGATAGGTGTCGATGAGCCCGCTGTCGGCCATGACCCTGGTGAGCGGGACCATGATCACCTGGAACGGGACGAACAGTCCCGCGAGACAACCCAGGAAGATCATCGAGGAACCGCGGAACCGGAGCCGAGCCAGCGCGAAGCCCGCCATCGACCCCAACAGCAGCAGCAGGGCCACGGCGCACGCCACGACGATGAACGAGTTGACGAAGTACCCCGCCATTCCGGCGCCGGCCCACGCCTCGGCGAGGTTGTCCCACCGCGGGGAACCCGCCGGGGAGAACCGGTCGAGGACGTACTCCCGGCGGGTCTTCATCGCGACGTTGGCGGTGAACACGAGAGGATAGATCGTCGCCAGCGCGAGAGCGGCCATCGGAACGGCGGCCACCCACCTGGCCGGACGCGTCCTGGGCATCAGTCCTGCCTCCCGGCGCGACGGAGCAGGGTGATCTGCAGGAGCCCCACCACGAGCATGACGACGAAGAGAACCGTCGAGGCGGCCGAGGCGAGCGCCGGCCGGTTCATCTGTCCCTGCTGGTGCCAGATGTAATACTCCGGCAGGTAGGTGGACCCCTCCGGGCCCCCGCTGGTCATGACGAAGAGCAGGCCGAACATGGACGTCAGCATTCCGATCATCGTCGTCACGAAGACGAACTGAATGGTGCGGGTCAGGCTCGGGATGATCACGTGCCAGATGGTCCGGCGGAGTGACGCGCCGTCCACGCGGGCGGCGTCCAGCAGCGAGGCGTCCAGGGTGCTGAATCCCGCGAGGAACACCACCAGGGCCATCCCGAACGTCGCCCAGATGTGCACGCCGACCACCGTGAACATGGCGATGCCCGGATCGCCCAGCCAGTCGACGGGGCCGGCGCCGATCGCCGCGAGGGCGGAGTTCAACGGGCCCTCGTACCCGAGCATCAGGTTGAAGATCGCGCCGACGATCACCGGTGAGAGCACGGCCGGGAAGAAGTAGACGCTGCGGTAGACCCGGTGACCCGGCACCCGCAGATAGATGAAGGTCGCGAGCAGACCCGGAATCGCCACCGCCAGGGGAAGCAGCAGCACCAGCAGCCCGACGTTGCGCAGCGAGAGGTGGAACAGCGGGTCGCCGGCCAGCTCCAGGTAGTTGCCCGGCCCGACGAAGGTTCCGTTGAACTCGCCATCGCCCGTGAAGGAGAAGTTGACTCCCAGGGCCAGCGGCCACAGCCGCAGCGCCACGATGATCAGTACGGCCGGGGCCACCAGGACGTAGGGCGCGAGGCGCTCGGCGCGCACCGTGCCGGCTGCCGTACGGGCTCGTCGCTTCACGGCCGCTCCGCCGGCCGGCCGGGCCGGCGGCGACGGGCCTCCGATCGGCACGCGGTCAGCCCGTCCGGTCGGAGGCGGCCAGTTGCTCCACGGCCTCGCCCACGGTGGCCGACCCGCTCAGGAGCTGCTGGGACAGCCGTCCCATCAAATCCAGGGTCTTGGACGACAGCGCCACGTGCAGGGCGGGCCTGCCGGTCCTGATCTCAGAGACGATCGCGGTGGCGGCCGGGCCGGCCCGCGAGACGTCGATCGTGGTGTCGGACGTGATCGCGCCGGCCTCGGCGTAGAACGCCGTCAAGGCGTCGGTCGAGGTCAGGGCTCGCACCAGATCGGCGGCCAGTGCGGGGTCCTTCGTCCCCTTCGCGACCGCGTAGCCGATGCCGCCGTCATACGGAAGGCTCGGGGTGGCTCCGTCGGTGACGACCGGGGCCCGCATGACGCCGATCTTCTCGGGCGGCAGGAACTCTCCGAAGTCCTTCCAGTGCCCGATATCCGACATCAGGCCGATGATGTGAGCGGCCTTTCCGGTCTCGAAGACTGTGAAGATGTCGGTGAACATCGCGGTGGAGTTGGCGCCGCGGTTGTTCAGCCCCTTGTCGCCGGCGTCCTTCCACAGCTCGAAGATCCGCCGTACGTGGGGAGAGGTCCAGTCGCGCTTTCCGGCGATCCAGTCGTCGTACTCCCGGGGCGTGAGGATCCCGGATCCGAGGCCCGACAGGAAGAACTGGATGCCGAAGCCTTCCTTGTTCCCGAGCGCGAAGCAGGCGGCCCCGGTCGCCTTCTTGATGGCGGCGCAGCCGCTGACGAACTCGTGCCAGGTCTTGGGCGGGTCAGCCGGGTCGAGGCCGGCCGCTTCGTAGAGCGTCTTGTTGTAGTAGATCGGGTGCCCCTGCAGGGTCACCGGTGCGGCGTAGACCTTGCCGTCCTCGCTGAACGCGTCCCAGCCCGCCAGCCGGCTCCTGTCCTCGGCCACGTACCGGTCCAGCGGAAGGAGCGTGCCGGCCCGGTCACGGATCTGCCCACCCCCGTTGAAGAGCATGACGTCGGGCGCCTTGTCCGACTGGCTCGCCGTGCCGAGCAGGGTGTAGTACTGGTCGTACGGCTGGGCGACGAACTCGACAGTGACCCCCGGATGCCGCTGGGCGAAGTCCGCCTTCGCCTTCTCGACGTAGGCCGCGGCGGCCGGTTCACCGGACTTCCAGTCCCAGACCACGAGCTTCCGCTGCGAGTCTCCGGACGGGGTGCCCGTCCGGGTCGCGCTTCCACAGCCGGCCACGGCCAGGGCCGCGACCATCAGGGCCGACCATAACGCTCGGTGCTTCATCGCTGCCCGCTTTCCGGGAGCGGCCGCCGGATCAGGCCGTCTGCGGTCAAACGTAATTCGTATGACGTCTCACGGCAAGGGATCGTGCGTATACTGACCGCGGTGACGCTGTCACCTGCCAGGCCACCGGAGGCGACATGACGGCATCGCGGGAAACGGCCGGCAGTGACCCGGCGCCACCGGCCTGGGTACGCCGCCCGGCGAGTCTCGCCAGAGCGGTTACCGCCGAGCTGGTGGAGCGCATCGTGCGCGGTGTGCACCCGCCGGGGACACCGTTGCCCCCCGAGCCCGCGCTGTGCGAGACCTTCTCCGTGAGCCGCACCGTCGTGCGGGAGGCGGTGAAGATCCTGCAGGAGAAAGGGCTGGTGCAGGTCCGCCAGGGCTCCGGCACCATGGTCACTCCCCCGGCGACCTGGGACATGCTCGACGAGCTCGTCCTCACCGCGACCATCGCCGAGGACGAGAGCCTGGCGATCCTCGACGACCTCGTCGTCACCCGGCGCGTGCTGGAGTCCGACATGGCCAACGTCGCCGCCCGCCTGGCCGGGCCGGACACCGTAGATCAGCTACGAGCGCTGGTGGATCACATGGACGAGCTCGTGGACGATCCGGTCACGTACGCCGAGAGCGACCGCGCCTTCCACGACACCATCATGCGGGCCTCGGGCAACCGCATCGCTCGTGGCGTCGTACGGTCACTCGAAGGCCAGGTCGTCAACACCGCCCGCTACCTGGGCAGGACCGAGCGGGCCCTGTGCGTGGCGTCGAACCTCGGCCACCGCCGCATCTACGAACGCATCGCCGCGCACGATCCCGACGGCGCCGCCGAGGCGATGTTCCGCCACATCACCGACGCCTGGATCGTCCGCCGCAGCGGGACGGCCGATCCCGTACGGCTGCAGCGCTAGCACGGGCACCCCGCTCGGGCATCCGGACGATCTGAAAGTTTCATCTCGGCAGATCAGGGGTGGCCGCGGCGGCTTGTCCTGGTCAGGCGGAGGAGCGGCGGGATCTCCCCGGGCGAGGGCCCGCGACGTCGGGCGGGCCGGGCCTTGACAGGTCTTGTCACGGTCATATTTGCTCCGCTGCACCATCGCCATCAGCCGCCCGAAAGAAAGGGGGACCGATTACAGCGCTATTGCGTTAGCGCTAACACCTGAAATTACCGACCAGCTGACCGATGCGCGCCGGTCGGCGGGTTTCGATCGGCGGAACGTGGCGGCGTCGACCCTGATATCACCGGCGCCCGCAAGGCGAGGCACATACTTCCCATTCACGTGTGGCACCACCACAACGGCAAAGGAAATCGCGTGATGTCGAGGTTCAGGCTCCTCCTCACCGCCATCGCGTCGGCGGCACTGCTCGTCGTTCCGACCACGGGGCAGACGGCGCTGGGCGACAGCGCGACCCCGTCGCGCGCGCAACAGAGCGCCCTCGCGCCCACCGCGGGATGCGGCAAGACCCCGACGCTCAGAAGCGGCGCCCAATCGATTACCACGAACGGCAGAAATCGAAGCTTCGTCCTGAGAATTCCAGACGGCTACAACAACACCACCCCCTACCGGTTGATTTTCGGATTCCACTGGAACGGCGGCACCGCCAACGACGTCGACTCGGGCGGAACCAGTGGTTATCCGTGGTCCTATTACGGGCTCAGGGCGTTGTCGAACGGCACCGCGATCTTCGTCGCGCCCCAGGGACTCAACAACGGCTGGGCCAACTCGGGCGGTGAGGACGTCACCTTCGTCGACGACATGATCCGGAGGATCGAGGCGGACCTCTGCGTGGACACCGCACAGCGCTTCGCCCTGGGCTTCAGCTACGGCGGCGGCATGAGCTACGCGCTCGCGTGCGCCCGGGCGACGGTCTTCCGCGCGGTGGCGGTCTACGCCGGCGCGCAGCTCAGCGGGTGCAGCGGCGGCACGGAGCCCGTCGCGTACATCGGACTGCACGGCCTCAGGGATTCGGTGCTCAACATCTCCGCGGGCCGGTCGCTACGTGACCGGTTCGTCAGGAACAACGGCTGCACACCCCAGAACCCGCAGGAGCCCGCGCAGGGCAGCCTGACGCACATCGTCACCTACTACTCGGGGTGCCGGACCGGGTATCCGGTGGCGTGGGCGGCGTTCGACGCCGGCCACACCCCCGGTCCCGTGGACGGGAGACCTGGCGACTTCGAACCCGGCGAGAACTCCTGGACCAGGCCCGTGGTCTGGAACTTCTTCACGCAACTGGGAGGCGGCGACCCGAATCCGCCCGACACGAGCGCGCTGCGGGGTGTCGGGTCGAACCGCTGCCTGGACGTCAACGGCGCTTCCCAGGCGAACGGCGCGCAGGCGCTGATCTGGGACTGCAACGGCCAGGCCAATCAGCAGTGGACCGTGACCAGTGCCGGTGAGCTGCGGGTGTACGGCGGCAAGTGCCTGGACGTGAACGGGGCCGGGACGGCCGACGGCAGCGCGGTGATCATCTGGGACTGCAACGGCCAGAACAACCAGAAGTGGCGCCTCAACGCCGACGGCAGCATCACCGCGGTCGGCGCGAACAAGTGCCTGGACGTCAGCGGCGCCGGCACCGCCAACGGCACCAGGACGCAGATCTGGACCTGCCACGGCGGCGCCAACCAGAAGTGGACCCGCGCCTGACGGTCCGCGAGGGCGCCACCGCCGGGGCGAGTCACCGCCCCCCGCTCACCTCCACCGACCGCATCATCGACGCCCGCACCCACCACATCTCCGCCGGCGGGTACGTCCTGCAGAGCTCTACCTGGGCCACACCCAGGAGCGTGTCGGCTCCTGGGTGTGGCCCAGGAGCCGACACCTTCGTCCCGCTCCTGTTCTGCATGTCCGGGCGAGTGGAGGCTGCGTTCCGGACGGTGCCCTGGCCAGGTCAGGACGCATGGGCCGGAGCCGACGCGGAGTCCGGTGCCGGCTGTGATCCGCACCGTGTCCTGCTCACCAGGTGACCGGGAGTTCGTGGACGCCGTAGACGACGGCGTCGCTCTTGAACGGCAGGTGCTCGGCCGGTGTGGCGAGCCGCAGGGTGGGGACGCGGCGGAACAGCGTGTCGAAGACGATCTGCAGTTCCATCCGGGCCAGGTTCTGGCCGAGGCACTGGTGCGGGCCGAAGCCGAAGGCGAGGTGGTGGCGGGCCCCGCGCTCGACGTCCAGTTCGGCCGGGTCCTTGAACGCCGCCGGGTCCCAGTTGGCCGACAGGGCCGAGACGATGACGCCCTCGCCGGCCTTGATACGCGCCCCGCCGATCTCCACGTCTTCGATGGCCACCCGGGAGGTGACTCCGTCGGCGATGGTGAAGTAGCGCAGCAGTTCCTCCACGGCCATGGGTGTCTTGTCCGGATTAGCGGTGATCAGGGCGAGTTGCTGCGGGTGGGTGAGCAGTGCGACCACGCCGAGCGAGATCATGTTCGCTGTGGTCTCGTGTCCGGCGGTCAGCAGCAGGAAGGCCAGGCTCACCAGGCCCGCGTGATCGAGGGCACCTTGCCGGCGTTGCCGGGCGATCTGCCGGCTGAACAGGTCGTCGCCGGGTTCGGACTCCTTGCGGGTGACCAGGTCGTCGATGTAGGCGCGCAGTTCGGCGAAGGCTCGCTGCCGGTCCTCCAGGGAGGTCCGGCTCACCATCATGGTGGTGCGGCTTTGGAAGAAGTCGTGGTCGCTGTAGGGGACGCCGAGCAGTTCGCAGATCACCAGGGAGGGCACCGGCAGGGACAGCGCCTGTACCAGGTCGACCGGCTGCTGGTCGGTGGCGAGCAGGTCGTCGATGAAGCGGTCGACGATGTCCTGGATCCGTGGGCGCAGCGCGGCCAGCCGCCTGACGGTGAATTCGCCGATCACCGGGCGGCGGGCAGCGGCGTGTTCCGCGCCGTCCATGCCGAGCATCAACGGCGGCTGGCTGCGGAGTTGCCGCAAGGTCGCCGCATCGAGGGTGAAGAGCGGGAAGCCGTCCTTGCGCTTGTCGCAGGAGAAGCGGGGGTCGGCGAGGACGGCACGGCCTTCCTCGTGCCCGGACACCCACCACGCCTCGCCGCCGCTGGTCAGGCGGACCCTGCTGATCGGTGCCCGCTCGCGCAGCCGTTCGTAGGCGGCGGGCGGGGCGAAGGGGCAGCCACGCTCGACAGGCACTTCCAGGTCGGCGCGTTCGCCGGCGACGCTGTTCGTCATGAAGAACCTCCTGGTAAAAAGTCCGGGATGAAGCCGGAGGCGGTGTGGGCTGTTCCGCCGGTGTTCATCGCAGGGTGAGTGGGATCTCGGATGCGATGCGGGTCAGCTTGTCGGGGTTGCGGACGTAGTAGAGGCCGGTGATGCGGGCGTCCTCGACCCGGGCTGCTATGACGCCGTCGATCTCGCCGTCCACGCGCAGGAGGAGCGCCGGGTTGCCGTTGACCACGGTGGGCTCGCTGGTGAGCGTGACCTGGGCCTTGCCGAGGCCGCTGACGATCATGCGGGCCACCTTGCCCGCGCCGGTGATCGGCTGCGGCGCGGCCTGCTTGACGCCGCCGCCGTCGCTCACCAGAACGACCTCAGGGGCGAGCACGTCGAGCAGGCCCTGCAGGTCCCTGGTCTCCAACGCGCGCCGGAACGACTCCAGAGCCGCCCGGGCCTGGCCCGGGGAGACCACCTCGCGAGGACGCCGGGCGTCGACGTGCCGGCGGGCCCGGTGCGCGATCTGGCGTACGGTCCCCGGCGTCTTGCAGACGGCGGCCGCGATCTCCTCGTAGCCGATGGCGAAGACCTCGCGCAGCACGAAGACGGCCCGCTCGGTCGGCGACAGCGTCTCCAGGACGAGCATCAGCGCCATCGACACGCTCTCGGCCAGTTCGACGTCCTCGGCCACGTCCGGCGCGGTGAGCAGTGGCTCGGGCAACCAGGAGCCGACGTAGTCCTCCTTGAGACGCCTCATGGTGCGCAGCCGATCCAGCGAGCGCCGGGTGGCGATCCGTATCAGGTAGGCGCGCTGGTCGGACACCTGTCCCAGGTCGACCTTGACCCACCGAAGCCAGGTCTCCTGCAGGGCGTCTTCGGCGTCGGCCGCCGAGCCGAGCATCTCGTAGGCGACGGTGAACAGCAGGTTGCGATGGGCGAGGAACACCTCGGTGGCCGGGCCCATCTGACCGCCACCGGCCATCGGCTCGGCTGCGCCCGTCGTCGCGTCCCTGCGCTCCCGCATACCTGGCTCCTGCCCGCTCATTCGCGACTGCTGCTCTATGCATAAGGCGCCGGCGCCTGCCGATGTGTGACACCCGTGATGGGTGACACACCTCACGTCACCGCACTGTCACAAAGTCCGGGGCGCGAACGCCGCATGGTCGTCAGGGTGCCGACTCCCTGAGCGATCACCTTGGCCCCGCTGCGGGGTGACCGCGCAACCGCCATCTCACAAGGAACGGAAAGACATCATGAGCAAGGTCTGGTTCGTCACCGGTTCGTCTCGCGGCCTGGGCCGCCACTTCGTCGAGGCCGCCCTGTCGCGCGGCGACAAAGTGGCCGCGACCGCCCGTACCGCCGCAAGCCTTGACGAGCTGGTCGCCGGCTACGGCGACGCGGTGCTTCCGCTGGAGCTGGACGTGACCGACAAGGCGGTCGTCTTCGACGGTGTGAAGCGGGCCGCCGAGCACTTCGGCCGTCTCGACGTCATCATCAACAACGCCGGGTACGCCCAGGTCGGCGCGGTCGAGGAGATCACCGAACAGCAGTTGCGCGACCAGATGGAGACCAACCTGTTCGGCGCGGTGTGGGTGATCCAGGCCGCACTGCCCTACCTGCGCGAGCAGGGCTCGGGACACATCATCCAGTTGTCCTCGGCCGCCGGGCTCATGGCCATGCCGCTCAGCGCCGCCTACAGCGCCTCCAAGTGGGCCTTGGAAGCCGTGAACGAATCCCTCGCCCAGGAGGTCGCCGACTTCGGTATCAAGGTGACCGTCATCGAGCCCGGCGGCTTCGCCACCAGGGGCGGCAAGAACCCCGATCCCCTCGACAACGGCCACCTGGCCGAGCCCGACCCGATCTACGACGGCCTTCGCCGGCGCATCGCCGCGTTCGCGGGAAAGCAGCCCGCCGGCGACCCGGCCGCCGCGGCCCAGGCTCTCCTCGAGATCGTCGACTCCGACGACCCGCCCCTGCGGGTGCTCTTCGGCCAGGGCTTCTACCCGATCCTCCAGCAGGTCTACGCCGACCGGCTCAAGACCTGGGCCGACTGGCAGGACCTTTCGGCGCAGGCTCACGGCAACCTCGATCAAGAAGATCGGTGACCCGGCCGAGTCATTCCATCGCAAGCAAGCGAACCGACAGGAGCACCACATGAAGCACCGCATCGTCGTCCTCGGCGCCGGCTACGCCGGGGCCTACGGGGCCGGGATCCTGGCCCGCCGGTTGTCCCCGGCGGACTTCGAGATCACCGTGGTCAACGCCGAGCCGGAATTCGTCCAGCGCATGCGGCTGCCCCAGTTGGCGGCCGGTCAGGAGATCGACACTCCGAACCTCGCCGACGTCTTCGCCGGCACGGGGATACGGCTGCGCCTGGCCCGTGTCACCGCCGTCGACCCCGAGCGCCGGGTCGTCACCCTGGCCGACGCCGGCGGCGAGCTCGGCTACGACACGCTTGTCTACGCGCTCGGCAGCCACGGTGACGTCGAAGGCGCCCCGGGCGTGGCCGAGCACGCCTTCGACGTCGCCGCCCGGCCCTCGGCTCTGCGCCTGCGCGAACGCCTGGACAGCCTGGTCACGCGGGGCGGAGGCGGGAACGTGGTGGTCGTCGGCGACGGGCTGACCGGCATCGAGACCGCCACCGAGCTCGCCGAATCCCGGCCCGGCCTGTCCGTGACGCTCATCGCCCGCGGACAGCTGGGCGCCCGGCTTTCGGCCGGAGCCCGCGGCCACCTGCGGCAGGCCTGCGACCGGCTGGGCATCACCGTCCTGGAGCACACCAGCGTCGAAGCCGTCGAAGCGGAGCGGGTGCTGTGCACGGACGGCACCGCCCTGACCTCCGACGCGACCGTGTGGACGGCCGGGTTCGCGGTCAGCCCCGTCGCCGCCGCCGCCGGGCTGAAGGTCACCGGGACTGGTCAGATCGTCGTCGACCGCACCATGCGGTCGGTCTCGCACCCCGACGTCTACGCCATCGGCGACAGCGCCTGCGCCGTCGGCGACAACGGCCGGCCGCTGCCGATGTCCTGCGCCTCGGCCGGCTACACGAGCCGGCAGGCCATCGAGGCGATCGTGGGACGCCTGACCGGCCGCAAGGTCCCACACACCAAGCTGGTCTACACGTACAACCAGATCAGCCTCGGGCGGCGGGACGGGATCCGGCAGGCGGTCGACGACGAAGGGCGAGCGAGGGCGAAGTACCAGGGCGGCCGGAAGTCCGCACAGATCAAGTCGGTCATTCTCAGGATGGCGCTGTGGGCCACCTCGCACCCGACCTTCGGCATGCCCAGGCGCAAGCACCGCCTGGCCGCCGCACCGGACGCGACAGCCGCGAAGGCGGCCGTGTAGCCGCCTCATAGGGTGTGGTCCACGTGGACAACCCCGCCGCTGATCGACCCCAGCCGGTTCGAGGCCGGAGAAGCCGGCCGGCCGCAGGAGTTGTCGCCGTCCGGCTCTGACGGCCTGGGGTGACGCTCGCTTCGACGGCGACGATCGGGGCGTCGTGCACGCAGGCGACCTGAGTTGCGGCGCCGGCCCGGCGGCCAACATCCTGTTCGTGCTCCAGACCTGACGAAGTAGGATCTGGGCCCCTCGGCTGTTCCCCCTGGAGGTGTCGTTGGCCGGTCACCAGATCCTCGCGGTCGATGACGACCCGGCGATCCTGCGGGCGCTGCGGCGCGGGCTGCGGCTGGAAGGGTTCGGCGTCGACACCGCCGGCTCCGGGCAGCGGGCGCTGGAGCTCGTCGCCGTCCGCAGGCCGGACGCGGTCGTGCTCGACGTGTCCATGCCCGGCCTGTCCGGCATCGATGTGTGCGCCCGCCTGCGGTCCGGCGGGGCCGACGTGCCGGTGCTCATGCTGTCCGCCATGGACGACGTGGCCGACCGGGTCGCCGGGCTCGCCGCGGGCGCCGACGACTACGTGGTCAAGCCGTTCGACCTCGGCGAGCTGGTGCTGCGGCTGCGCGCGCTGCTGCGCCGGGCCGGCCGGGTCCCCGGCGCCGCGGTACGGGTCGGGCCGCTGGTCGTCGAGCCGGCCGCGCGCAGGGTGACGATGCACGGGCGCGAGGTCGAGGTGACCCGGCGCGAGTTCGACCTGCTGGAGGTGCTGGCGCTCAACGCCGGCCTGGTGCTGTCCCGCGAGGTGCTGCTGGAGCGGGTCTGGGGCTACGACTTCGACGTCACCGAGAACGCCGTCGACACCTTCGTCGGCTACCTCCGGCGCAAGCTGGGTGAGCCCCGCATGGTGCACACCGTCCGCGGTGTCGGCTTCGTCCTGCGGGCGCCGGCGGCGTGAAGCTGTCCACCCGCTTCGCGCTCTGCCTGGCCGTGCTCGTCCCGCTCATGGTGTCGCTGGCCGGGCTGCTGGTGCTGGCCCTGGTCTCCGCCGATCTGCGCGCCGAGCGCGACGAACGGCTGCTGGCGCGGCTGAACGCGCTCCGGCCGATGGCCACCTCGTACGCCTGGCGGGCCCGCGTCGCGCCCGCCGTGCCGCCGGACTTCATGGAGCGGCGGCTGGCCGCCGCGGTCGGTACGGGCGCGTACGTGCACGTCCACGGCGCGGAACCGCTGACGATCGGCGACGTGCCCGCGCGCCCGCCCGCCGGCGACGGCCCCGCCGACCACGCCGAAGGGGCGGGCGAGTGGCGGTACGTGGCCACCGACCTGGGGCGGCGGGGCAGCCGGTTATGGCTGTTCGAGCCGCGGGAACGGCTCGACGCCCAGCTCGCGCTGCTGCGCCGGCGGGTGTGGACGGTCACGCTGGCCGGCGCCGCGGCGGGCGCGGCGGCCGGGCTGGCGCTCGGGCGGTACGCGGTACGACCGCTCGTCCGGCTCGGCCGGCAGGCCGCGGCCCTCGACACCCCGCCGGAGCCGTCCGCCCGCACGGGGATCCGGCTGGACACCGGGTCCCGCGTCGGTGAGATCGACCACCTGGCCGGGGTGCTCAACGACCTGCTGGACCGGCGCGACGCGGCGGTGACCCGCACCGCCGAGGCGCTCGACACCGCCCGCGCCTTCGCCGCCACCGCCGCGCACGAGCTGCGCACCCCGCTCACCAGCATGGGCGCCAACCTCGCCCTGCTCGACCACCCCGGCCTCACCTCCGCCGACCGCGACGAACTCGTCGCCGACCTGACCGCCGAGCACGCCCGCGTCCAGCGGCTCATCACCGTGCTCCGCCAACTCGCCGCCGGAGAGCTGCTCGACCCCGCGACCTCCGCCCCCGCCGACCTGAGCGGCATCGTGCGCGAAGCCGCCGCCGCGGCCCGCCGCCGCCACCCCGGCACGACGATCACCGAGTCCGTGGCGGACGGCGTGACCGTGCGCGGCTGGGCCGAGGGGCTCCGGCTGATCGCCGGCAACCTGCTCGACAACGCCGCCAGGCACGGCGAGCCCCCGATCACCGTGGAACTCGCCCTTGACGGGGCGACCGCCGTCCTCACCGTCACCGACGGCGGCCCCGGCGTCCCCGCCGGGGAGCGTGAAGCCGTGTTCGCCCGGTTCCGCCGCCGTCCGGGCAGCCCCGGCTCCGGCCTCGGCCTGACGCTCGTCCGTCAGCAGGCCGAGCTGCACGGCGGCGCCGCCACCGCGACCGGCTCCCGCTTCGAGATCCGGCTGCCCACGGCAGGCGGGACCGGCCGGGCCCGCTCGTGGCTGGAGTGACTGCCAGAGATTTGCCAAGGACGCCCGCCATCATCGCCCCTGTCCCATCACCCACTCCAGGAGGCGACGTGCGCAGCATCCTCATCGCGCTCACCCTGGCCGCTCCCGCGGCCCCGTCCGCCGACGTCATCCGGCCGTCGGCGAACCCGGTCAACCTGGTCGACGCCAACCGGCCGCTCTCGGCCACGTACACCTACCAGGGCGAGCGGCGCACCCTTGACGACTTCCTCACCCGTACGAAGACCAACGGATTCCTCGTCCTGCGCGGTCAGAAGATCGTCCACGAGCGGTACACCGACGCGAACCGGAACACCCGCTTCCAGTCGTGGTCGATGGCCAAGTCCTTCACCTCGGCGGCACTCGGCATCGCGCTGCGGGAGGGGCACATCCGGTCGCTCGACGAGCCCGTCACCAAGTACCTGCCCGAACTGCGCAAGTCCGGCTACAACAACGTGTCCATCCGGCACCTGCTGTGGATGTCGTCCGGCACCGACTGGGACGAGCGCGAGGACGTCCCCCGGATGCAGATCGCCGCGAACCAGGGCCAGTCGCTCACCCGGATGGCCGCCCGTCAGCAGCCCGACTGGACCCCAGGAAGCCAGTTCGAGTACAACAGCATGAACTCGTACGTCCTGGCCCGCGTGATCACCGAGGCGACCGGCACCCCCTACCACCGCTACGTCGAGAAGAAGATCTGGCAGCCCGCGGGCATGGCGGGCGCGGCCCAGATCTCCAGTGACGGCAAGGGCGAGAGCCTCGGCTACTGCTGCTTCCAGGCCACCGACCGCGACTACGCCCGCTTCGGCCTCCTCTACCTGCGCCAGGGCAAGGCTCACGGCAAGCAGGTGGTCCCGGCGTCGTGGGTGAAGTCGTCCACCAGCCCGTCCGAGGTCAACCCGAAGTACGGGCTGCACTGGTGGCTGGGCGGCGAGCGTGACTTCATGGCGGCGGGGTTCGGCGGACAGTACATCTACGTCTCGCCGGAGCACGACGTGGTGATCGTCAAGTCGACCACGTCGACCGGCGCGCACGACCAGGAGGAGGTGCTGGCCGCCTTCCGCGCCGTCGCCGCCAAGGTCTCCTGAGCGCGCCGTACGACACCCGGGTCACCTCGTACGGTCACCGTCGGGCGACGGCCTGCGGCGAGCCGGCGTCACGGGCTGTTCCGGCTCGTCCCGGTACCGCCACCCCGACCAGTGACCTGGACGACGATCACCGGCCCGGCGGGGCGGACCAGGAGACCGTCACCGTCACGTGTCGGGTATGAACGGGCCTTAGTACTGAGGCGTAAGAGTCACCTGGCGACGGCCACCGCGGGATCATCCGGAGTCGGTGAAGACAACCGAAGATCGTGCGGTGGCCGCGGACCGCCGGTCGGTTCGGCCGCATCGAACCACGTCGCGCCGCGCATGCGTACGTGCGCGGGCTGCCGGCCGACACCGACCGCGAGAACTGCTGGAACGTGGCCGAACACGCCGGGCTGCTCGGTCCGCGGTCGCGCGGCCGGGGACCGAGACGATGTCGGGCTCGTCGTCCTGGCCGATGCCGGCGGTGCAGGTGCAGAGCGAACCTACGGCTCGACCTGCCCAGGACTCGTGCACGCCCGGGCCCGTCGCAGCGGGGCCCGCGGCGCTGACCGCTAGCCCGTGCCGGCGAGCCAGGCGGTCTCGCCCTGGTGGAACGCGTCGAGCTCGGCCGGCCGGTCGTCGCCGAGCAGGTCTTGGCTCACCGTCACGCCGCGGGTCGACTGAATCCAGGTGAGGAACCGGTAGGACGGCCGAAGCCCGGCAAGCTGGGCCACGTCCACCGGAAGCGCGTCACCCGCGTGGACGGGGCGCAGCTCGTCGCGCTCCATCAGGACCTCGAAGGTCATCAGCCTCCACCGTCCTTCGTCCCGAACCGCACGTGAGAAGAAGCGGCAGTAGGCGTGGAAGTCGACCTCCACTCCCTTCACCGTGGTCCGGTTGAAGATCTTCGCCGGGCTCTCGACGGTCGCCCGATCGCCCTCGACCCGCGCGTAGGCGGGGAAGACCCAGTGCTTGCTGTTCCCGGTCCGCTCCATCCACGTCTTCGTCGCCTCGACGTAGGCCTCGCCGCCGCGTCCCTCGTACCACGTGGTCCGGACGTAGGCGTCGTCGTGGAAGCAGTCACGCATCATGTCGAAGAGTCGCTGGTCGCGGGCGAAGCGTTCCCGCCTCACCAGGTCGAAGAGCTCCTCGCGGTCCAGGAGGACTGCCAGCCGCCGGCTGTGGTCAGGGTTCACCATGTCGTCCTCTCGTTCACCGCGGATAGCCGAGCACGGCCTTCACCTCGAGGTACTCCTCGAAGCCGAACCGCCCGAACTCCCGTCCGTTCCCGGACTGCTTGTAGCCGCCGAACGGCAGGCTGCGGTCGAACGGAGCGCCGTTGAGGTAGACGCGGCCCGCACGGATGCGGTTGGCGACCCTGCGGGCGCGGTCGGGGTCCTTCGACTGCACGAAGCCCGCCAGCCCGTACGGCGTGTCGTTCGCGATCTCGACGGCCTCGTCCTCGGTCTCGTAGAGCAGGATCGAGAGCACGGGGCCGAAGATCTCCTCGCGCGCGATCCGCATCTGCGGCGTGACGTCGCCGAACACGGTCGGGCGGACGTAGAACCCCTTGTCGAGCCCGTCGGGGCGTCCCGGGCCGCCGGCCACGAGCGTCGCGCCCTCGTCGATCCCCGACTGCACGAGCGCGGTGATCTTCTCCAGCTGCGCCTGGCTCACCACGGGCCCCATCGTGGTCGACGGATCGAACGGGTCCCCGAGACGGACCTCCTCGACCGCCCGTCGCGCAGCGGCGTACGCCTCGTCGCGCTGCGAGCGGTGCACGAGCATCCGCGTGGGCGACTGACAGTTCTGGCCGCCATTGGTGTAGCACGAGTGCACCCCGGCGACGACCGCGGACTCCAGGTCCGCGTCGGGCAGGATGATGTTGGCCGACTTGCCGCCGAGCTCGAGCGCGACGCGCTTCACCGTGTCGGCCGCGAGCTTGGCGACCCTGATGCCGGCACCGGTCGAGCCGGTGAGCGAGACCATGTCGATGCCGGGGTGCGCCGCGATGGCCTCACCCACCGTGGGACCGTCACCGTTGACGAGGTTGAACACGCCGGGCGGCAGTCCGGCGTCGTGGATGACCTCGGCGAGCACCATGGCGCTGAGCGGCGCGATCTCGCTCGGCTTGAGCACCACGGTGCATCCCGTGGCGAGGGCCGGGGCCACCTTCGACGCGACCTGGTTCAGCGGCCAGTTCCACGGCGTGATGAGACCGCAGACGCCGATCGGCTCGCGCCGCACGATCCCGGCTCCCATCTTGTCCTCGAAGCGATAGTCCGCGAGCACGCGGGCCGCCTCCTCGAAGTGGAACAGCGCCACCGTGGCCTGGCGTTCCGTCGAGAACGTGATCGGCGCCCCCATCTCGCGCGTCATCGTCCGGGCGATCTCGGGCAGCCGAGCCCGGAAGCCGGAGATGATCCGCTCGAGGTACTCCAGCCGTTGCTCCACGCTGACGTGCGCGTACGCGGCGAAGGCCGCGCGCGCCGCCACCACCGCGCGGTCGACGTCCTCGGCCGTCCCGAGGCTGATCTCCGCGAACGTCTCCTCGGTCGCGGGGTCGAGGACGCCCAAGGTGCGCGGCGCGGCCGGATCGACCCACGCACCCCCGATGTAGAACTGGTGCCTGGTGGACATGTCGCTCTCCAACCTCCTCATGGTGTCGCCGCGGCGAGCGGGACGTCGAGTCGCGAGCGGAGCTCATGGAACGAGATCCCCCACGTCTCCCGGACGAGGACCTGGTCCCCTCCGGTGATCTCGAATATGGCGACGTCCGTATAAATCCGGTCCACGCACCGCAGCGCGGTGAGCGGATACGTGCATTCCCTGACGAGCTTCGGCTCGCCGGTCCTGGTGAACAGCGACATCAGCACGAAGACCTGCTTGGCGCCCACGGCGAGGTCCATCGCCCCGCCGACCGCCGGGATCGCGTCGGGCTCGCCGGTGTGCCAGTTGGCGAGATCCCCCGATGCCGAGACCTGGTAGGCGCCGAGGACGCACAGGTCGAGGTGGCCGCCTCGCATCATGGCGAACGAGTCGGCATGGTGGAAGTACGAGGCGCCGGGCAGCTCGGTCACCGGGAACTTGCCGGCATTGATCAGGTCGGGATCGATCGCGTCGCCCGTCGCCGCCGGCCCCATGCCGAGCATGCCGTTCTCGGTGTGGAGGATGACCCCCGACTCCGGGGGGAGGTGGTCGCCGACGGTCGTGGGCTGACCTATGCCGAGGTTGACGTACGCCCCGCGGGGAATGTCGCGCGCGAGCACCCGGGCCATCTCGTCCCGCCCGAGGGGGCTGCGGTCAATGTGCTGAGCGATCATGACGCCACCTGCACGATCCGGTCGACGTGGATGCCTGGGGTGACCACGGCCTCAGGATCCAGCACTCCCGGCTCGACGACGTGCCGCACCTGCACGACGGTGGTCGTCGCGGCCGTCGCCATGACGGGAGCGAAGTTGCGTGCCGTCTTGCGGTAGACGAGGTTCCCGAAGGCGTCCGCGGTGTGGGCGCTGATGAGCGCGACGTCGGCGGCGATGGGCAGCTCCAGGACGTACGTCCGGCCGTCGATCTCGCGGGTCTCCTTTCCCTCCGCGAGGAGGGTCCCGGCTCCGGTGCGGGTGTAGAACCCGCCGATCCCGGCTCCGGCGGCGCGCATGCGCTCGGCCAGGTTCCCCTGCGGCGCGACCTCGAGCTCGATCTTCCCGCTGCGGTACAGCTCGTCGAAGACCCAGGAGTCCGTCTGCCGGGGGAACGAGCACACGATCTTGCGCACCCGCCCGGCCGCGAGCAGCGCCGCGAGCCCGGTGTCCCCGTTGCCCGCGTTGTTCGACACGACGGTCAGGTCTCGCGCTCCCTGCCGGATCAACGCGTCGATCAGGTCGAACGGCATGCCGGTCGTGCCGAAGCCGCCGACCAGCACCGTCGAGCCGTCGGCGATGCCGCTGACCGCCTCGTCGGCAGAGGTGCAGAGCAGCGTCATGCGACGTTCTCCAGCACGACCGCCAAGCCCTGACCCACACCGATGCAGATGGCCGCCACGCCCCATCGTTCACCGGACTCCACGAGCCGCGCCGCGAGGGTCCCGAGAACGCGCCCGCCCGAGGCGCCCAGCGGGTGCCCGATGGCGATCGCCCCGCCCTTGGCGTTGACGACCTCGGCGTCCCGCAGCCCGAGCTTCAGCCAGGCGTCGACACAGGCGATCGACTGGACGGCGAACGCCTCGTTCAGCTCGACGGCGCCGATGTCGTCCCAGGTGATGCCCGCCCGCTCGAGCGCGTCGCCCGCGGCCTCGACCGGGGCGTAGCCGAACTGCTGCGGCTCCAGCGCCGCCCAGCCGCGACCGGCGACCCGCGCGACCGGGTCACGGCCGATGGTCGCGGCCGCGCTCGCCGAGCCCAGCAGGACCGCGCTCGCGCCGTCGTTCAACGGTGAGCAGTTGCCGGCGGTGATCGTCCCGTCGGGCCGGAACGCCGGCTTCAGCTTCGCCAGCGCCTCGAGCGAGGTGCCGGCACGGATGCTCTCGTCCTGGACCAGGTCGGCGCCGGGGACGGGCACCACGAGGTCGTCGTAGAAGCCCTTCGCCCACGCCTCCGCCGCGAGGCGGTGCGAGCGGGCGCCGAACTCGTCCTGCCGCTCACGCGAGATCGAGAACTTCTCCCGCAGTTGCTCGTTGCACTCGCCCAGCGAGGCCGTCCACTCGGCGGGCATCCGCTCGTTCACCAGACGCCAGCCCAGCGTCGTGGAGACGGCGGTGACGTCGCCTGCCGGGAACCGGCGCGACGGCTTCGGCAGGACCCACGGCGCCCGCGTCATCGACTCCACGCCTCCGGCGATCGCGATCTCCGCGTCGCCGGCCTCGATCATGCGTGCGGCCATCATGGCGGCGTCCAGCGACGAGCCGCAGAGCCGGTTCACCGTGGTGGCGGTCACCGAGACGGGCATGCCCGCCAGCAGCACGGCCATCCGGCCGACGTTGCGATTGTCCTCGCCGGCGCCGTTGGCGTTGCCCCAGAACACGTCGTCGACCAGGCCGGGATCCAGGCCCGGCGAGCGGTCGAGAAGTCCCTTCAACGCAGTCGCGGCCAGATCGTCGGTCCTCGTGTCGGCCAAGGCTCCGTTGAACCGGCCGAACGGGGTCCGGACCGACGCGTACACGAATGAGCTGCTCATCGGAGCGTCTCCACTTCCTGCCCCATCTCAGGAGGCGTCCTTCGCTTGCTTGCGGATGTCGTGTGGTGCCAGTGCGGGAGGACGTGCCGCCCGACGAGGTCGAGTGTGTGGCGGGCGACCTCCGGCGGCATGCCGAACGGGGCGATCCGCAGCTGGACGGACGTGACCCCCGCCCGGACGTACCGGGCGATCGTCGCGTCGATCTGGTCGGGCGTGCCCACCATGGGGAGCTCGATCTCGGCAGGGCCGTCCGCACCCATCCACAAGCCCCGCTCGGTGTAGTAGCCGGTCGCGGCCTTCAGGTGGCGCGCGGCGAGCTCGCGGGCAGTGGCGGCATCCTCGTGGACGACGCAGAACCTGGTGGTGGCGACCACTCCCTCCGTCCCGTCCGGCCGTCCGCCGCGACACGACCAGTAGGCGGCCGACTGCTTGGTCAACAGGTCGTCGCAGTAGTTCGTCGCGCCGTAGAATCCGTCGGCGAGCGTCGCGGCACGACGGGCCGAGGCAGCCACCTTGCCGCCCACCAGGATCCGCGGCCCCCCGCGCCGCACCGGAGGCGGGACCGCCACCGGCGCGTCGGCGGACCAGGCGTCGCGCAGCGACTTCAGCGTGGCGTCGAAGGCCGCGCCGGCCGGACCTGACGCGGGCAGCCCGGCCCGTTGGGCGACCTCCGGGCCGCCGAGCCCGAGGCCGAGGGTGAGTTTCCCGCCGCACAGCTGGTCGAGCAGCGCGGCCTCGTACGCCAGCTTCTCCGGACTGTACGCGCGCAGGAGCAGCACCGCCGACCCCAGCGCCAGGGACGTCCGCCCGGCCAGATGCCCCAGGACCATCAGGGCGGACGGAAGGTGGAACGGCTGAGCCGCCGCGTGATAGCTCTCACCCACCCACGCGGAGTCGAAACCGTGCCGCTCCGCGCGGGCGAGCAGCGTGACCGCGCGATCCACCTGCGGGCGGACCGGCTCCTGGGAGCTCAGGTCGAGCGCGACCCCCAGCCGCATTCAGCCGGCGCTCTCTGCTTGCTTGACGACCTCGTCGTAGGAGAACTCGTTGAACGCCTTGAACATCGCGTCGGTGTAGATCTCCTTCGCCGGGAACTTCTTGATGAGTCCGGCCGAGGCCATGAAGTCGAGCGAACGGGTGAACGCCGCCTCGTCGATCCGGCCCAGGGTCTTGTCGTCGAAGCCCTGCCCGTCCAGGCGTACCTCGAGGACCTTGACCCCGTCGGCCAGCGCCTTCTCCTCCGGTTCCGACCCGCGGGTCTCCGGATAGAGCTTCCACAGGTCACGGATCGCGGCCTCCGGGTTGGCCTTGGCGAAGACGAACGCCTTCGCCACCGCACGGCCGAACCGTTCGAGGACGTCCTTCTTGGCCTCGAGGTTCTTCCGGGTCGTCGCGAAGCCGCCGCCCCACGCGTCCGCCGTCTCCTTGACGGGAAGCGGCGTCAAGGTGACGCCGGCGTTCTTGACGATCTGGTACTGGATGTCCCAGAGCGCCAGCGCATCGACCTGGCCGCTCTTGATGGCGTTGATCTGCTGGGCGCCGGCGCCGATCGGCACCAGCGTGGCTCCGTTCTGGCCCAGCCCGTTGAGCTCCATCGCGGTCCGGGCGAACGTCGCGCCGGAGCTCGCGACCGCGGAGACGCCGATCTTCTTGCCGTTCAGGTTGGCGATGCTCTTCACGTCCGAACCGTCCGGCAACTGCAGGCTGTAGATCCACTTCGCCCAGTAGGAGCTGAAGTAGGCCAGGTCCAGGTCCTTGTCGTGCCCGATGGCCACGGGCTCGACCGTCATGAGGCCGAGGTCGGCCCCGCCGCCGGCGACCTGCTGCGCTGCCTGGGTGGCCGACGGGAACAGGTTGGTCGTGACCTTCAGACCCTCCTGCTCGTAGAAACCCTCGGCCTCCACGACGGCCATGACCGCGTAGCCGGCGTTCCAGCTCGGGGACGCCATCGCGAACGTCACCGGCGTCAGCCCGCCGGACTTGGCCGAGGCGTCGGATCCGCTGCCGGAACCGCACGCGCTCAGCGTCACGACCGCGCACAAGACCGCGACCGCACCACTGACGACTTTCACCGCTCGTCCGGTCTTCACGATGGAACCTGCCTCTTACTGGTTGGGGAGGGGGTAGGTGTCTTCGTTGAGCACTCGGCCCGGCGTCAGGGAGAAGTCCAGACGCGGCGGGCAGAAGATGTCGATCAGCTGGTTGGTCCCCGAACCGACGGCCTCGCTGGTGTGGATCATGGGCGGCGGGATCACGGCCACGGAAGGACTGCCGCACTTCAGGTGCCGGTCCTCGCGCCACTCGCTGCGCCGCCTGGACCACGGGGTCCGCAGGTGGTGGACGTACTCACCCTCCACGGCGAGCGAGCACTGTTCGAAGTCGTCGTGGTCGTGCGGCGAGAGGGTGTCCGGATCGCGCGGGCCGATCCTGGGCGCCAGGAAGTTGATCATGAAGGTGCTGCACCGCACGATCTGGCCCGGGCGGACGGCGTCCTGCGTCACCTGCAGGTCGGCCAGCCGGTAGGCCCTGATGCGGTAACCTCCGGGCGGGTCGGGCCACGGCTCGAACGGCTTGGTGTTCGGGTGCGGATCGGCGTACGAGTCCCGGTTGCGCGCCTTGTCCAGCAGGTCGGCGGACCGGGAGCTGAACAGCCGTACGACGGTGCAGTCGTCGACGCCGGCGATCGCGCTGCTGCCCGGCGGGACCATCACCACGGCCTTGCCCGAGACCGGCTCGGACTCCCGCGACGCACGGATGACGACGCCGCACTCCTCGTACGGGAGGATCGCGACGTACTCGTCCGGCTGGTCATCCCGCTCCAGCACGTCGCCGGCGACCAGCGTCGTGTAGGCGAGGACGAAGTTGTGTCCGCGGAAGTACCACGTCGACGATCCACCAGGGGTCGTCTCGTCGGGATCGCCCGTACCGAGGTCGGAGAACTCCACGTCGGGTGGGGTGGCCAAGGTGGTCATCGTCTGTCCTCATCTGTCGTGGGGGTGGTCGTTCAGTCGTCCAGGCCGAGCAGGAAGGCCGGGTTGTCGCAGAAGATCTGCCGCAGCGACCTCTCGTCCAGGCCGAGGTCCAGCAGCGCCGTCGCGACGCGGATGTAGGAGTCCACCGGCAGCGGCCGGTCCTTCTGGCCAAGGTCGGAGGCGATCACGGTGTGCTCCGGGCCGATCTTCTCGATCCAGTCCATGAGGATCTTCGGGTCCCACTTCTTGGTCCCCTCGGGGTCGTAGAAGCCGGTCTCGTGCTCGACGAACGCTCCGTAGCCGACGAGCTCACGGCACTTCGCCTCGTCCGCGCCGATGACGTAGTCGGGATGGTTGAGCAGCATCCGGGTGACACCCTTGTCCTTGGCCGCGGCGAACAACTGGGTGATCGACTCGGTCTCCATGTGCCCGCCGGTCACCATCGCGCCGGTCTCCTTGACCAGGTCGAGCACCTCGTGGACCTCGGGGATCAGCTCGCCGTTCTCCTGGTGGATGCCGACCCTGGACGACGGCACCTCGACGCTCGCCGTGGGGAAGCCGACGCCCTCCGGATGGCACTCGATGTGCCGGCCGGCCGAGAACGTCGGGAACCACACCGCCTTGCCCCCCATGCGCAGGCACATGGCCACCGCCTGGGGGTTGATGCCGCCGATCATGCTGTTCAGGGTGATGCCGCCGAAGACCGGGGTCTTGATCTTGGCCAGCCGGTCGCTCATCGCGAGCAGGTCCATGACGGTGTTGTGGTGGTGGGACTTCACCAGCACACCCCGCATGCCGAGCCGCTCGCCGTCCTTGCCGGCCTCGGCATGGTCGATGCGTCGGGGGAACGGGTTCGGGCCGGAATGGCAGTGCAGGTCAACGCAGCCGTTCAGCAGCTTGATGATGGCGGGTGTGGCAGTCACGAAGTCTCCAGGCGTCGGCGGTGTTCGCATCACAGACTGAGAGTTCGCTATCCGGTCTGTCAATAGGGTGCGTTCGAGGAAGGCTTCCGCGAATTCGCAGGAAAATCTTGCAGCGAGACGTGGGACACGCTTACTCTCTGTCCGTACTGCGAACTACGGGCACTCTTTATGGACACTCAACGAGGCGGGGGCCGATGACGAAGCGCCAGGTCGACAAGCCAGTGACTGCTCGCGAGCAGGACATCCAGGCGGTGAGCCGGACCGCGCAGATCCTCGGACTGTTCGGTCCGGAGACTCCGGAGCTCTCCGTCGCGGAGGCCACCCGCCGGCTGGGTCTGAACCGGACCACGGTGCATCGCTACTTCAGCTCGATGATCGGCTCCGGCCTGCTCGAGCGTGTGGAGGACTCCGCACTCGTTCGTCCCGGACGGTCGATCCTGCAGCTCGGCAGCTTCATGCTGGGACAGCAGCGCATCATGCAGAAGGCGCCGGCCTACATGCGCGAGCTCGTGCTCGAGATCAAGGTCAGCACCGTGCTGTCGCTGTGGGGCACCTCCGGCCCGGTGGTCTCGCTGGTGGAGGAGGCCGAGCATCCCACCCTGGTGACAGTGCGCGTGGGCTCGCAGCTCGCCCTGGACTCCTCGCAGGCCAAGGTCTTCCTGGCCTTCCTCCCCGACCAGTTCCACGCCGACCGGCTCACCGGCAGCCTCCCCGAGCCCCAGCGCACCGAGACTCGCCGTCGTATCGAGGCGATCCAGCAGGCCGGCATGAGCAGCCACGTCAACCACCGCGGCATCTGCGTCGTCGCGGCGCCGGTGTTCGCGGCGACCGGGATCTGCGCCACGATCGCGGCCGTCGGCACCGAGCGGATGCTGCCGGAGGCGCTGGACTCCCGAGAGGCCACGGCGTTAAAGGCCGCCTGCAAGCGACTGACCAAGGAGATGGGCGGCACGTGGCCCGAGGCGGCCGACTGATCGCTGCCGGCACGACGACCAAGGCGCGGGCAGCCTGCGCTCGAACCAGGTGAGGAATGACAGACATGCCGACCAGCACCGACACCGACTGCGTCATCCGCCTGGACTCGCTGTCCATGCTCTACCCGACGAAGTCCGGCGGGACCGTCCAGGCTCTCGACGACGTCTCCCTCAGCGTCCGAGCCGGTGAGTTCATCTCCATCGTCGGCCCCAGCGGCTGCGGCAAGAGCACGCTGCTGCGGATCATCATGGGCCTGTCCCGCCAGACCTCCGGACAGGTCACCTTCGGGCCGTCGGAGGACACCCACCGCAACCAGCTCGGGATGGTCTTCCAGCAGCCGCTGCTGCTGCCATGGCGCACCGTGCGGAAGAACCTGCTGACGTCGCCGGACCTTCACGGCGCCCGGGACGCCGCGACCCACGCGAAGGCCGACGAGCTGCTGGTGATGCTCGGCCTGGAGGAGTTCGGCGATCGGTACCCCAACGAGCTGTCCGGCGGGATGCAGCAGCGGGTCGGGATCGGCCGTGCCCTGATGCACGACCCGCGCATCCTGCTCATGGACGAGCCGTTCGGCGCCCTCGACGCGATGACCCGCGACCAGATGGGACTGGACCTGCTGAAGATCTGGGACCAGGACCGCAAGACCGTGCTGTTCGTGACGCACAGCATCCCCGAGGCGGTGCTCCTCGCCGACCGCGTCGTGGTCATGACACCGCGACCCGGCCGGTTGGCGGACGTCGTCGAGGTCGCGCTCCCTCGACCGCGGCGGCTCGAGAACATCAACACGCCCGAGTTCGGGGAGATCGTCCTGAAGATCCGCAAGCTGCTCGACTCCGAGCACAGCGCCCACTAGGAGTCCTGATGTCCACCAACACCAAGCGCCACGCAGCCGGCGGCGAGGCACTCGCCGCCCCGGACGGCGGGACCGCGCCGGTGGAGGCGCCCACGAGCTCGGACACCCCGGTCCGATCCCGACGCCGCCGAGTACCGGAGATCACCTACAGCGTGCTGGTGTTCATCGGGCTGTTGGTGGTCTGGCAGGCCGTCGTGGAGATTTTCGACGTCTCCGACATCCTCGTCCCCGCACCCACGGCCGTCGCCGGCTCCCTGGTCGACGGCTTCCAGGACGGCAGCCTGATGACCCACTCGATCGTCACCCTGAAGGAGATCCTGATCGGGTTCGGCATCGCGGTCGGCTCGGCACTGGTCTCCGCGGTGCTCATCACCCAGTTCCGGACGGTGGAGCGCGTGCTCTTCCCGCTGCTCATCCTGACCCAGACCATCCCGAAGGTCGCCATGGCGCCTCTGCTGATCGTCTGGTTCGGCATCGGGATCAGCTCGAAGGTGCTGACCGTGGCGCTGATCGCGTTCTTCCCCCTCCTCATCAACGCCATCTTGGGATTCCGGTCCGCCGCCTACGAGCAGGTCGAGATGCTCAGGTCCTTCGGCGCGTCCCGCATGCAGGTCATGCGGCACCTGCAGATCCCGTCGGCGCTTCCGCACATCTTCGCGGGACTGGAGGTCGCCGTCATCCTTTCCGTGACCGGCGCCGTGGTCGCGGAGTTCGTGGGCAGCTCCGCAGGTCTGGGCTACCTGATCCAGGCGAGCAACTTCACCCTGGACGTGGCCAGGACCTTCGCGGTGATCGTCGTGCTGTCGGCCGTCGGCATCGCACTGCACGCGGTCGTCGTGCAGCTCGGCAAGTGGCTGGTCTTCTGGACCGCCGCCCCCACCGACACCACCAGCGGGATCTGAGCCATGACACGAGTACGCAACGGGATCAACGACGGCACGCTCGGGACCTGGATCAAGCTCGCCAGCCCCGAGAGCGTCGAGATCATGGCCTACGCGGGCTTCGACTTCGTGGTCATCGACCTCGAGCACACGACACTGGACCTGGGCGCCGCCTCGACCCACATCGCGACGGCCCGCGCCCTCGGCGTGGACCCGCTCGTCAGGGTGCCTGACCACGGCCTCAGCGTGATCCAGCGGGTCCTGGACGCCGGCGCGGCCGGTGTGATCGTGCCGCACGTGGACACGGCTCAGCAGGCCCGGGCGGTCGTACGGGCCACCCGCTTCCCGCCGCGCGGCGACCGCGGGTCCGGCGGCACCAGCCGAGCGGGTCGCTGGGGGCTGCTGCCACGGGCGGACTACCTCGAGTACGGCAACGAGCAGGTTCTGTGCGTCGTCCAGCTCGAGAGCGAGGCGGCGATCAGGAACGCGAGGGAGATCCTGGCCCTCGACGGCATCGGTGCCGCGCTCGTCGGGACGGCCGACCTCTCGATGTCGATGGGCGTCGCGGCGGGACGCGACGAGGTGGACCGGCTCGCCACGTCCGCGCTGGAGGCCGCCGCCGCGGCAGGTGTTCCCATCGGCACCGCCTCCGCCACGAGTGAGGAGGCCCGGACCGCGCTGGCCCGCGGCTACGACTACGTGGTGGTCAGCAACGACACCTCGATCCTCGCCAGCGGAAGCCGGGCGATCGTGAACGCGCTGAAAGCGCCCGTCGCCGAGCGAGTCGCCCGGTGAGCGCGCCACGGGTCGCCATCGTGACGGGCTCGAGCTCCGGGATCGGAGAAGGGATCGCCCATGCGCTCGCGGCAGACGGCTTCACCGTCGTGGTGAACTCGGCCACCTCGGTCGACGCCGGTGAGCGGCTCGCGGCCCGGCTCCCGGGGGCGAGCTACGTCCAGGCCGACATCGCCGATCCCTCCGACGCCGTGCGCTTGGTGGAGACGACCGTGGAGCGGCACGGCCGGCTCGACCTGCTGGTGAACAACGCCGGAGTGTCTCGACCCGTCCCCCACGCCGACCTGGATGCGATCACCGCTGACGACTGGCACCGGATCCTCGGCGTCAACGTCGTCGGGACGTGGCAGGTCTCCGTCGCCGCCGTGAAGGTCATGGAGCCCGGCAGCCAGATCATCAACATCACCTCGGTGGGCGGATCGCGCCCCCTCGGCAGCTCGATCCCCTACTCCGTCAGCAAGGCCGCGCTCGACCACCTGACGAGGCTGCTGGCCAAGGCCGTGGGTCCAGACGTCCGGGTGAACGCGATCGCCCCGGGGCCGCTCCAGACCCGACTGACCTCGGACAGCCTCACCACGCGGGCGGCGCGCACCGTGGCCATGACACCGCTGGGCCGGCTCGGGCAACCATCCGACGTCGCAGCGATGGTCCTGGCGCTCACCAAGGTCCCCTTCGTCACCGGTGAGGTGATCCACGTCGACGGCGGCATCAACCTCGTCACCCACCTCGACGCGCCTCGCAACGACGACGCGTGATCCGTACCCGCCCCTGAGGGCCAACCGGGGCGCTGCGCGGCGTCGATGGCATGCGCGACACCTTTGAGCCGGCCGGAATCCTCGAAGCGGTTGGGGGACTTGCCGACCTTCAACCGGCTCGGCGGCCGGACGGCGGGTTCTCGGTGCTGCGGTTGGCCACGCTGCTGGACCAGCCGGTACTGGCGGGGTCCGGCCTCCCTACCGGCCGGTCTGGCATTTTCGAGGACGGCCGGCCGGTCCGGCGCTTCCCTTCCTACAAGGGGCGGAAGCACTTTCGGACCGGTGGTGGTCAGCGACGATGGGCCGGCACGTCGGTTACGAGTCCTGGCTAGAACGCGATCACCTGATGTTGGACTACGACCCGCAGGTGGTCGGCATCGCCACCTACTGCCGGGGCGGACCATCGTCGAGGTGGAGACCAGGCTGCCGCCGGACGCTCCGACCGAGGCGGTCCCACGGGAGGAGTTCGATCCGTCACGGCGGAGCTCGGCCGAGCGGAAGCAGGCCAAGGCAGTGGAGCTGGACGTTACCGCCCGCACGATCGAGCGGCGGAGGGCCCGCGACGCTTGCTGCTCCCATGCCGGGTTTCCGGTGGTCCCGCACGATCATGCAGTCGGCTCCCCCGGCCGCCTACAGCCGAGAGCCCTGCCCCGGTTCCGGCTCGCGGAAGCGGAGCGGGGCTCGCTCAGGTGGGTCAGAATCCGCTGGCAGAACCCCCGGCCGGTCCTACGGCACCAACACGTCGGTGCTCGAATTTGAGACAGTGCCTAGTCGAGCCCGACGAGCGCCGGATCAGCGGCAGTGGTGCGGATGGGTATCGCAGTCGATGGGGTCTTGGTCGGGGTAGATCGACGACACTCCTGCGCCGTTCAGGGGCGCGGCTGTGGCAGACCCGGCGCCGATGACCTGTGCTGCCCCGATGGTGAAGAACGCAGCCATGATCATTACAGCCGTGCGCTTTTTGTTCATGTGACCCTCTCTTTGATCGTCGTACACGAGCCATGCTCGCTGGCCGATCTTGAGGATCAGTTGTGGATCACTGCAGGTGCTGCCCGCGTTCGTGGTGGGCGCCCCGAGATGCAGGTCGAAGCCATTGAGGAGCCGTGCAGAGGGAGGAACGAACAGCTCGCCCCACGGCTGAGGCCCCGAGCGAAGACCGGCAGTTGAACATCGCGGACCGTCCGGACCGCGGCGAGGGTGCCGGGACCTGCCATCCCGTGACGGTCCACCCGGGCCACGGTCCAACGACGGTCCAGACAGCGAGAAGGCCGGTCACCCCGTTGGAGAACCGGCCTCTGACCTGCTGCGATGTGGTGGGCGATACGGGGATCGAACCAGTGACGGTGTGAAGACTGCAGACGCCGGGGTTCAGCGAACCTGCAGGCCCGTCACCGCGCGCCCGATGATCAGCCGCTGGATCTCCGACGTCCCCTCGAAGATGGTGTAGATCTTGGCGTCGCGGTGGAAGCGCTCCACCGGGTGCTCGCGGGTGTACCCCGCGCCGCCCAGGATCTGGATGGCCTGCTCGGTCACCCACACCGCCGTCTCCCCCGCGACCAGTTTCGACATCGAGCCCTCGGCCTGTTCGAAGCGCTTGCCCTGCCGGGCCATCCAGGCCGCTCGCCAGGTCATCAGGCGGGCGATGTCGACCCGGGTGGCCATGTCCGCCAGCAGGAAGGCGATGGCCTGGTTCTCGCCGATCTTGCGGCCGAACTGCTCGCGTTCGCGGGCGTAGTCGCGGGCGTACTCGTAGGCGGCCCGGGCGATGCCGACGGCCATGGCGGCGACCGTGGGGCGGGTGGTCTCGAAGGTGCCCATCGCCGCCTGCTCGCCGGCGCGCTCGCCGTTGCGGACGCGGGCCAGGCGGGCGTCCAGTTTCTCCTTGCCGCCCAGCAGGCACGAGCCGGGTACGCGGACGCCGTCGAGGACGACCTCGGCCGTGTGGGAGGCGCGGATGCCGTGCTTCCTGAACTTCTGGCCCATGGACAGGCCCGGGGTGCCGGGCGGGATGATGAAGGAGGCCTGGCCGCGGGTGCCGAGGCCGGGGTCCACGGAGGCGACGACGATGTGCACGTCGGCGATGCCGCCGTTGGTGGCCCAGGTCTTGACGCCGTTGATGACCCAGTCGCCGTTGTCGTACACGGCTCTGGTGCGGATGGCGCCGACGTCGGAGCCGGCGTCGGGCTCGGAGGCGCAGAAGGCGCCCAGCTTGACGTCGTTCTCCGTGCCGAACATCTCCGGCAGCCACTGGCCCGCCTGCTCGGGCGTGCCGCTGCCGGACAGCGCCGCGGCGGCGAGGCAGCTGCCGACGATCGACAGGCCGATGCCGGCGTCGCCCCAGAACAGCTCCTCGAACACCACGGGCAGCGCGAGGCCGCTCCCCTCGAACCACTGGGTGGCGAAGAAGTCCAGCGAGTAGAGGCCGATCTTGGCCGCCTCCTGGATGACCGGCCAGGGGGTCTCCTCGCGCTCGTCCCATTCGGCGCCGGCGGGGCGGACCACGTCGCGGGCGAAGGCGTGCACCCAGTCCCGGACCTCGATCACGTCCTGGTTGAGGTCCAGACTGAAGCCGCTCATGTGGTCGCTCCCTGAGATCTTCCGGTGAGGCCTGGCCCGACGCCAGTATGCTACCGGCCAGTAGTCGCAGGCCGGCGTGACGGGCCGCGGCGCGCGACCGTCTTCAGTTCTTGATCCCGGTCAGCGTGACCCCCTCGATGAAGTACCGCTGCAGGAGGAAGAACAGCGCGATGATCGGCGCGATCACCGCCGCCGAGGCGGCCATGAGATAGCCCCACTGCGTCAGGTAGATGCTCTGGAACGACGCCAGGCCCAGGGACAGCGTGTAGTTCTCCTCGCTCTGCAGGTAGAGCAGCGGCCCGAGGAAGTCGTTCCAGGTGCCGATGAACGCGAAGATGGTGACCACGATGATGGCGGGCCTGGACAGCGGCATGACGACGGTCCAGAACACCCGCCAGGGCGAGGCGCCGTCGATGTAGGCGGCCTCGTCCAGCTCGAAGGGGATCGTCAGGAAGAACTGCCGCAGCAGGAAGACGTTGAACACGCCTCCGCCCGCCCCGGCGAACCAGCTCGGGACGGTGAGCGGCGCGATCGTGTCCAGCGCGCCGAGCCGCTGCCACATCACGAACGTCGGGATGAGCGTGACCGCGTACGGCAGCATGACGCCGGTCAGCAGCAGCGCGAAGACCACGTCGCGGCCACGCCAGCGCAGCCGGGAGAAGCTGAAGGCGGCCACCGAGCAGGTCAGCACCGTGCCGACCACGCTGACGACGGCGATGACCAGCGTGTTGACGAAGTAGCGGCCGAAAGGCTGGGTGGTGAGCGCCTCGCTGAAGTTCGACCACTGGAACGGCGAGGGGATCCACTCCGGCGGGGCGACGAACATCTGGGCGTCCCGCATGAGCGCGCTGCGCACCAGCCACACGAACGGGAGCAACGTCGGTACGGCGCCGGCCAGCAGTGCCAGGTAGAGCAGGAGCCGGCGCGGCCCGCGAGTCACCGGGCGCCTGCCATCTCGTAGTGGACCCAGCGGCGCGCGTTCCTGAACAGGAGGAACGTCACCACCATGATGATCATGAACAGGGTCCAGGCGAGCGCGCTGGCGTAGCCCATCTCGCTCTCGTTGAACGCCTTGCGGAACAGGTAGTAGACGTAGGAGAGGGTGGCGTGGTTGGGGCCGCCCTCGGTCATCACGTACGCCTGGTTGAACACCTGGAAGGTGCCGACCACGCCGACCACCAGGTTGTAGAAGATGGTCGGCGTCATCATCGGCAGCGTCACGTGCCAGAAGCGCCGCAACGGCCCGCCGCCGTCGATCGAGACGGCCTCGTACAGGTGCCGCGGCACCCCCTGCAACCCTGCCAGGAAGATCACCATGGTGTTGCCGAAGGCCCAGGTGCTCATGATGATCAGCGACGGCACCGCGGTGGACTCGGCGTAGATCCACTGGGAGGTGGGCAGCCCGCCCTGCCGCAGCAGGGAGTTGAGCAGCCCGAAGTCCGGGTTGAAGATCCAGATCCAGAGCACGACGTTGGCGATCGCGGGCACCAGCGTTGGGAGGTAGAAGATCGTCCGCCACACCGACAGGCCGCGGACGCGCTGGTTCAGCAGCATGGCCACGGCGAAGCTGACGATGAGCACCAGCGGGACCGAGCCGAGCGTGTAGTACGTGGTGGTGGTCAGCGACTTCCAGAACAGCTCGTCGCCGGCCATGGCCGCGTAGTTGCCGAGCCCGACGTACACCGGGGCGGCGCCGATCCGCCAGTCGGTGAGGCTGAAGAACGCCGAGGCCGCCATCGGGCCGATCGTGAAGATCAGGAATCCGAGAATGGCGGGCAGCGCCATGAGGATGCCCCAGCGCGTCTCAAGGCGGCGCATCACACCTCCTGGGTGTGATGCCAGCCCTGCAGCATGCCGGTGATCTTGGGGGTGGCGGCCTTGAGGATCTCGCCGGCCGGACGCTTGCCGGTCTCGATCTCCTGCAGGGCGGGGGTGAGCACGTCGCCGGCGATGGCCGACAGGTTCCTGAGCCGGTTGCGGAAGTCGGGCACGCCGTGCTCCCGGGTGTAGTCGACGACGGCGGTGCGGAACTCCGGCGGGTGCTGGTCGTTCTTGGTCCAGGCGTCGATCGCCGCCTGGTCCTCGTAGTACTTCTTCTCCTGCGGCATCCACAGGCCCCGCGCGTACAGGTCGACGTAGCGGGGGTCGTTGTGGAAGGCGAACAGCTCGACCGCCTCCTGCTCGTGCGCGGTGCCGGCGAACACCGCCGACGCCCCGGCGACCTGGGTGGCGGTGTACGGCTCGGCGTACTTCGGCAGCACGCCGATGCCGTAGTCGACCGCGCTCTCGTTCATGTCGAGCAGGCTCCAGTGGCCGTCCACGACCATCGCCACCCGCTTGGTCTTGAGCAGGATGTTGGTGCCGGGCACGTCGTCGCCGGTGGCGGCGAGCTGACCGGGGCCGGGCGCGACGCGGTGCTCGTAGATGAGGTCCTGCAGGTTCTGGAACACCTCGATCGCCTCGGGCGTGTCCAGCCGGCAGGTCCTGCCGGTCTCGTCGGCGATGTCGCCGCCGTTGGAGCGCAGGTAGCCGTACCAGGCCGCGCCGTAGGTGATGCTGCTGGAGACGCCGAACTGCCTGACCTGCCCGGGGTCGAAGCCGGACTCGTCCGGGTGCCTGCCGTTCTGGTCGACGGTGAGCTTGTAGGCGTTCTCGACGAGCTGGTCCCACGTCCAGGCCGAGGCGGCGGCGGCCGGCGGGGTGACGCCGGCCGCGGCCACGGCGGACCTGCTGAACCACAGCAGCATGGACTCGTTCGCGGTGGCGAGGCCGTGCAGGTCGTCCCGGCCACTCCACAGGTAGGCGTCGGGAAGGTAGCCGGCCAGCTGCGGATACTTCTTCAGGTACGGGAACAGGTTGACCAGCTTGCCCTGCTCGCCGAGCCGGAACGACATCGCCATCGGGACGTAGCCGGCGTCCGGCAGGCGGTCGCCGGCCACCAGGGTGTTGAGCTTCACGTCGTACTCGTCGGGGGTGTAGAGCGGTTTGACCGTGACGCCCGGGTTCTTCTGCTCGTACTGCTTGAGCATGTTCTCGACGGCCTTCTTCTCGAACGTCGAGCCCCAGAACATGAACTGCAACTGTGTCCTGCCGGCCCGCTCCTGGTCACCGCCGCAGGCCGCGGCCGTGGCCCCGAGAGCGGCGAGGCCGCCGAGCTTCAACAGGTCGCGTCTTCTCATCGGCGTGTTCCTTACGCGAGGGGGATCCAGACCCGCATCGCGCCACCGTCGCGGTTGTCCCACTGGAAGTAGGGGACTGCCGTCGCGGTCACGCGGGTGCTGGTCGCGAGGGACTTGCTGGTGTACGGGAGACCGTCGCGCGGCTCGTGCACCACGACCGCGTCGACGTCGAGCAGGACGGTGCGGCCGACGCCCGGCAGGTCGTCCCTGGGGACCGGGCGGGGGACGGCGTCACGGGCGATGGCCAGGTCGTCCACCTCGACGCGGCCGGGCTGGTCGGCCTGCTCGAAGCAGTAGACGAGGGGGCCGCGCTGCAGCGCGGCGCTGCCCCTGACGGCGTCGACGCGGTGGTGCGGGCGCAGGAGCCTGGGGGTCAGGTCGAGGTTCAGCTCAACGGTGTCGCCGGCCCGCCAGCCCGAGCGACGAATCCTGAAATATCCGTCTTCGTGGGGCTGGGCGAGGTGGCTGTCGACGTACGTGGTCTCGCTCCAGGAAGGGATCCGGAGCGCCAGCTCCCACTCCCCCGCCGGGGCCTCCTCGACCGTCACGCGGACCAGGCCGTCCCACGGGTAGTCGGTGTCCACCCGCACCCGTCCGCCGCCTCCGCTCACCACGCCCTCGGCGTACTGGTGGAGTTGCAGCCCGGCCTCGCTCCACGTGGCGAGGTAGCCGCCGAGCGAGGCCACCAGCCGCATGATGTTCGGCGGGCAGCAGGCGCAGGCGAACCACTCCCTGCGCCGCCCGAGGTAGGCGTCCTCGACCAGGTCGTTCCTGCGCTGCAGGGGATTGACGTAGCAGAACCGCCGGCCGTCGGCCGAGGTGCTCGCCGCGAAGGCGTTGAACAGCACCCGTTCGAGCAGGTCGGCGTAGCGGCCGTGGCCGGTGGCCAGCAGCAGCCGCCAGTTCCAGTGGATGCTCGCGACGGCCGCGCAGCTCTCGCTGTAGGCGCGGTCGGGCGGCAGTTCGTAGCGCTCGCCGAACGCCTCGCCGTCGTGCCGCGAGCCGTTGCCGCCGGTGACGTAGGTCTTGGTGGCGACCATGTCCTCCCACCGGCGCACCGAGCACTCCAGCAGCGACTCGTCGCCCGTCTCCAGGTAGAGGTCGACGACGCCGGCCTCCAGGTAGAGCTGGCGTACGGCGTGCCCGACCGGCGTGTCCGCCTCCCGTACCGGCAGATGGTCCTGGGCGTAGAGCGGGCCCATGCCGCTGTCGCGGATCAGCCCCTTGCCGCGGTTGTCGACCAGCTTGGCCGCCAGGTCGAGGTAGGCGGGATCAGCGGTCAGCCGGTGCAGCTCGACCAGCGCGGTCTCGACCTCGGCGTGACCGTCGATGCCGTCGTTCCCACCGGTGAGGAACACCTGGACGAGGTGGTCGGCCAGGCGGCGGGCGACCGGGAGCAGCGTGTCCCCGGCGCCCGCGCGGGCGACCGCCACCGCCGCCTGGAGCAGGTGGCCGGCGCAGTACATCTCGTGGCTGTACTCCAGCTCGGCGTAGATCTTCTCGGGCTTGACGACCTGGTAGTGGGAGTTGAGGTAGCCGTCGGGCCGCTGCGCGGCGGCCAGCACGGCCGCGGCCCGCTCGATGAACGCCGTGTACCGGGGGTCGGGAGCGCGGGCGTGCTCCCAGGCGACGGCCTCCAGCTGCTTGTAGAGGTCGGAGTCCTGGAACCGGTATCCCTGGAACTGGCCGTCGCGCTCCCCCGCCGCGCGGCGGAGGTTGGGCAGCGCGCCCGATCGTTCCATCCGCTCCAGGCCGAGCGGGATGCTCGTCTCACGGTTCACCCGCTGCCACCGGGCGAGCGGCCCGCCGGTGACGCGGGCGTCACGGAGGCCGATCGGCCGCAGGACGGCGCGGGCGGAAGGGACGGCGGGACCGGGGATCTGATCCATCGAGCTCCTCACCGGGAGAGAGAAAACGGTGGGAATAGGTTTTCTCAACCCGGAGGGTAAGGTGTGATACACCACGGGTCAAGAGGTGGACGGCCACGCTAAGGTGTGACCGCGAAGGGGGAGTCGGTTGGCCAGCCCATCCGAGCGGACGGCGAAGACCGTCACGATCAGAGACGTCGCCGCGGCCGCGCAGGTGTCGATCGGCACCGCGTCCAAGGCGCTCAACGGCCGGGGCCGCATGCGCGCCGAGACCCGCGACCGGGTCCTCACCGCCGCCCGGCGGCTCAGCTTCCGCCCCAACCCGCTGGCCCAGGGCCTGCTGGCCGGGCGCACCTACACGGTCGGCCTGGTCACCGGCGACAGCTTCGGGCGCTTCAGCATCCCGGTGATGCTCGGCGCCGAGGACGCGCTGGACGCGGGCCAGATCTCGGTGTTCATGTGCGACACCCGCGACGACCCCATCAGGGAGCGCCACTACGTCGAGCGGCTGCTGGCCAGGCGGGTCGAGGCGATCATCGTCACCGGCCGGCGCACCGAGCCGAGGCCCGGCATCGGGCGGCTGCCCGTCCCCGTCGTCTACGCGATGACGCAGTCCACCGACGAGGGCGACGTGTCGCTCGTCCCCGACGACGAGGGCGGCGCCGCGCTGGCCGCGCGCCACCTGCTGGCCACCGGCCGCACCCGCGTCGGCCACATCACCGGGCCGCGTCGGTTCCAGGCGGCGCGGCGGCGCGCCCAGGGGCTCACCGCCGCGCTGGCCGAGGCCGGGCTGCGGCCGGCCGGGGAGGTGCTGTTCGGGCAGTGGAGCGAGGAGTGGGGCAGGCAGGCCGCCGACGTGCTGCTGCACGCCGCGCCCGACGTCGACGCCGTCTTCTGCGGCAGTGACCAGATCGCCAGAGGCGTGGCCGAGACGCTGCGCGAGCGGGGCCGTCGGGTGCCCGACGACGTGGCGCTCGTGGGGTTCGACAACTGGGAGCCGATGGCGCTGGGCTGCCGCCCGCCGCTGACCACGGTCGACATGAACCTGGGCGAGATCGGCCGGCTGGCCGCCCGGCACATCATGGACGCGATCGACGGGCGCCCGGCGGCGGGCGGGGTGACGGTCGTCCCGGCGAGCCTGGTGATCCGCGAGTCGACCCGGCGGACGGGCTGACGGTTGACGGGCGCTGTGGGACATCTTACGGTCCCGGTTGGGAAAACCTATTCCCAACTCACGAGGAGTCCAGTATGGACCGTGGATCCCGCCGCACGCGCTCGGCCGTGGCGGCGCTGTTGCTCAGCTCCTTACTCACCGGCGGTGTGACGACACCCGCGCATGCCGCCTCCCCCGCCGAGGTCGTTGACCTGTTCGGCAGGACCGTCAACGGCCACGGCGTCCAGCTGGTCGACTGGCAGGGCTACCTGGCCAACCCGTACGTCGAGCTCACCGTCAAGCCCCCGGCCGACGCCCGCTACCCCGTCACCGTGGACCTGAAGGCCGAGGGCACCTCCCGGCTGATGATGGACCTGCCGAGCCGGCTCACCGCGACCGGCGCCACCAAGACGCTCACCTTCGCCGGCGCGGCCGAGCGGAAGACGTTCAAGCTCGCCATCCACTCCAGGCGCGGCCCCGGCCAGGACGAGACCCACACGCTGCGGCTGTCCGTCAGGGAGGCGGGCGGCGCGACGTCCCAGCAGTCGATGCCGATCCGGGTGCAGCAGGACGAGAAGACGCCGCTGGAGCCGACGCTGCCGGTCACGTTCGACTACCGGTACGACACGATCACCGGCTACTTCTCGGACCCCGCGTTCAGGACGGCGTCGGAGGAGGCGGTCAAGGACTGGTTCCGGTTCTTCGACATGGCGCCGTTCGACACCGTGGCCGCCGGCGCGGAGACCAACCACCTGCCGGGCGACGACTGGCAGAACACGATCACGGTCACCAACCAGACCGCCTACAACGGCATGTACGTGTTCTTCAGAGGCATCCAGACCCCGTACTCGACCGGCTACCCCGCGGCCAACGGCCGCTACAGCACCAGGAACGGGCAGCGGCTCCCGGGCCCGCTCCACCGCTCCACGTCCATGATCTTCGAGTACGACGAGGCGGGGAAGCGGCTGTTCACCTCGCTCGCCGACGAGGACTGGTACCGGACGGAGATCCAGGGCGACGTGCTCGACGTGCACGGCCTGGTAATGCACGAGTACGGCCACGCCGTCGCCTTCCACAGCGACTGGGCGGGCATGCGCGCCTACGTCCAGGGCGGCGGGAACGACCCGGACGTCTCCGCCTACCAGGGCTACCCCGTGCCGCTCGATTCGAGCTACCACATCCCCGGCGAGCAGCGGTACTGGGACCGGCTCAGCGGCCAGAGCGGCGGCTGGACCCATCTGTTCCCCACCCGCCGGTGGATGCTGACGAAGCTCGCGCTGCTGGTGGCCGAGAACGCGGGCTGGCGGCTCAACCGCGAGCTCACCCCGTTCCTGCCGCCGTCCATCGTCACCACCTCGCTCCCCCAGGCCACCCCGGGCGCGGCCTACCAGCAGCGGCTGACCGCCAAGGGCGGCGTGCCGTTCTACGACTGGCAGATCGACGGCGGCACGCTGCCGGCCGGACTGAGCCTGGACCGGTTCACCGGCGCCATCACCGGCACCCCCTCCACGGCCGGCACGTCCACGTTCACCGTCAGGCTCCGCGACTACGACCGGCTCAGCACCCCGGTGACCAGGACGTTCACGATCACCGTGGGCGGCGGCGCGGCGAACCTGGCCGGCACCGCCACGCCGACGGCCTCGTACACCTCGCCCTGGGAGAGCGTGGCGGCGATCAACGACGGGATCGACCCGCCGCGCTCGAACGACACCGCCAACCCGCGCTGGGGCACCTGGCCGCAGACCGGCGCCCAGTGGGCCGAGCTGACCTGGCCCGGCAGCCAGACGATCCGCTCCGCCGAGGTCTACTTCTTCGACGACGGCGGTGGCGTGCGGCTGCCGGCCTCCTGGAAGCTCCAGCGCTGGACGGGCAGCGGGTACGCCGACATCCCCGGCACCTACCCGGTGGCGCCGAACGCCTACAACCGGGTCACGTTCGACCCTGTCAGCACCACCAGGCTCAGGGTCGCGCTTCAGAGCGGCCCGGCGTCGGTCGGGCTGCTGGAAGTGAAGGCCTTCTCCTGAACGCGGTGAAAGGTTTTCGGTCCACCAGCCGCTGTTGAGCCCCCTGGCCGCTTCCTCCGGCAGAGGGGCCGGCCCTGGAAAGAAGGCGGCTTCGAAAACCTTTCACTAGCCTCTGACCTGCTCGAACATGACTTTTCGAAACTTGGGTCTTGACGGTTTCTGCGGTGCCGCGAACACTCGGGTGAACCAAGAACGCACCTGCCTTCCACGAGGCGAACCGTGATGTTAGCGCTAACACGATCGTCTCAAGAACCCCCCAGGTAGGAGGACCCGTCCATGTCCCGATTAAGAGCCCTGGCCGCGCTGTTCGCGGTCGCCCTGCTCCCCGCCCTCGCCGCGCCCGCCTCCGCGGCGGCCCCGATCACCACCTCGATCTACACCGCCGACCCGGCCGCCCTCGTCGCGGGCGACACCCTGTACCTCTACACCGGGCGTGACGAGGCCCCGGCCGGCGGCACCAACTTCGTCATGCGCGACTGGCACGTCTTCAGCTCCACCGACGGCACGTCCTTCACCGGCCACGGCGCCCGCCTCTCGGTCTCCAGCTTCCCCTGGGCCGGCGCGGACGCCTGGGCCAGCGAGGTCGAGCGCGGCGCCGACGGCCGCTACTACTGGTACGTCTCCGTCAACGGCAACGGACCCGGCTGGATGAACATCGGGGTGGCCGTCGGCGACAGCCCGCTCGGCCCGTTCACCGACGCCAAGGGCGGGCCGCTGATCAGCGACAGCACCCCGAACTCGTCCCCGCTGAACATCGACCCGACCGTGTTCACCGACGACGACGGCCAGGTCTACATGTACTGGGGCTCGTACTACGGGCTGCGCGCGGCCAAGCTCAGGCCGGACATGGTCACCCTGGACGGCCCCGTCGTCACCCCGCAGGGCGTGTCGAACTTCTGGGAGGCGCCCTGGATGTTCAAGCGCAACGGGACCTACTACCTCGCCTACGCGGCCAACGACTCCGGGTGCTCGGCGCCGAACTACGCGTGCATCCGGTACGCCACCGCGAGCAACCCGCTCGGGCCGTGGACGCACCGCGGGGTCGTGCTCGACCAGGTCAGCTCGACGACGAACCATCCGGCGATCATCGAGTTCAAGGGCCAGTGGTACATGGTGTACCACAACGCCGGCGCGCCGGGCGGCGGGAACTTCCGCCGCTCCGTCACCCTCGACAAGCTCTACTGGAACGCCGACGGCACCATGCAGAAGGTCGTCCAGACCACCGGGCCGGGAGGCTCGCAGAACCTGGCCCTGTCGGCGACGCCGTCCACCTCCTACGTGTCCCCGTGGGAGACGCTCGGCGCCATCAAGGACGGGTACGCGCCCACCGGCTCGGCCGACCACAGCCACGGCGCCTACGGCAACTGGCCGCAGCAGGGCACCCAGTGGGTCGAGTACCAGTGGCCTGCCGCCCAGAGCGTCAGCAGGGTGGAGACGTACTGGTTCGACGACGACCTGGGCATCGACCTGCCCGCCTCCTGCCAGGTGCAGTACTGGAACGGCAGCGCGTACGTGAACGTGCCCGGCCAGTCGGCGTGCGGCGTCGCCCCGCACACCTTCAACGTCACCACGTTCAACGCGGTCACCACCACCCGGCTGCGGCTGAACATCACCTCGAAGAGCGGCTACTCGACCGGTGTCCTGGAATGGAGGGCGCTGTCATGAGACGGATCCTCACCGCCCTACTGCTGGTCGCGGCGACGCTCGTGGCCGGCGCCCCGGCGCAGGCTGACCAGACCATCGGCTATCCGACGTTCGGCGGCCCGGCGATCCCCGCCGTGCCGGCCGCGTACACCGCGGGCGACATGATGCGGGCCATCTACGACGCCGAGAGCTCCGGCACCGACTTCTGGATGGACCGGCTGCTGGCCAGGCCCGGCAACGACCCGGCGGGCACCTGGCTGATGACGCGGGGCCGCGCCCTGTTCATGAAGACGCACACCCCGTCGGTCATCGGGTTCGGCGGGCAGGTCGCGTACTGGGAGAGCATCAGCAACCAGAACGCCTACAGCATCGCGCTGGGCTCCGGAAGCTGGACCGAGCAGCCCGGCCAGCGCTGGCAGGCGCCCAGCCACTGGAAGAGCGTGCACACCAGCGGCTCGCTGGTCGCCAACGTCACCAAGTTCATCACCAACGAGAACGTCGCGGTCACCAACGTGGCCGTCACCAACAACGGCGGCTCGTCGGCGACGCTGAACCTGCGCGCCACCTCGCCCTACACCAGCACGGGCAGCGGCAGCGAGCTGACCGGGCAGGTCAACGCCTACAACAACCTGACCACGATCTACCCGCGGCTGTCCGGGGACGGGTTCACCGTCAGCTCCGGCGGGCTGAACCGGTCGGTCACCGTGGCGGCCGGGCAGACGGTGACGGTCAAGGTGCAGATGGGGTTCGTCACCAACGAGCTGCCCGGGTCGCTCACCGAGTACAACGCCTACCGCGGCCACTCCCCCGCCACCGCGTTCGCCACCCACGTGCGGGAGTACAACCGGTGGTGGGCCGACAACGTGCCCTACATCGACGTGCCCGAGCCGGCGATCAAGAAGAACGTCTACTACCGCTGGTGGCTGATGCGCTACAACCACCTCGACGCCGACATCCCCGGGCAGACCTTCCAGTTCCCCACGTCCATGGAGGGGGTGCTGGGCTACAACAACGCGATCGTGCTCACCCAGCCGATGCACATCGACGACCTGAAGTACCTGCGCGACCCGGTGTGGTCGTACGGGCCGTGGCTGTCGATCGGGCAGACCTCGAAGAGCGGCCGGTTCGCCGACAACCCCGGCGACCCGGAGAACTGGTCCAACAGCTACACGCAGTACGTCGCCGAGGCGGCGTGGAAGAGCTACCAGATCCACGGCGGCCAGCCCGGCATCGTGGGCAACCTGGCCCGCTACGCCGAGCAGGACGTCAAGGGGCAGTTGTCCTTCTACGACCACGACAACGACAAGGTCATCGAGTACGACTGGGGCGCCCTGACCGGCAACGACGCCGACGCCGTCTCCTTCCACTGGCGTTCCGGCTGGCTGGACCGGGCCGAGGGCGCCTACCAGTACAGCGGGGTGAAGGCCGCGGCGCAGGCGTACGCGCTGCTCGGCAACACCGCCAAGGCCAACGAGATGAACACCCTGGCCACCGACATCGGCAACGCGCTGGTCAACGTGCTGTGGAACCCGAACCGGCAGCTGTTCGAGCACCGGCACGTCTCCACCAACGAGTGGGTGCCGTGGAAGGAGATCAACAACTACTACCCGTTCGCGGTGGGCGCCGTGCCCAACACCGCGACCTACCGGCAGGCGCTGCGTCTGTTCGACGACCCGGCCGAGTATCCGATCTTCCCGTTCTACACCGCCAACCAGCGGGACAAGGCGGCCTCGGGCACGGGCAGCAACAACTTCTCCACGATCAACTCGACGGTGCAGTTCCGGCTGCTCTCCTCGGTGCTGCGCAACTACCCCAACGAGTGGATCGACGCCACCTGGTACAAGAAGCTGCTCTACTGGAACGCCTGGGCGCAGTACGTCGGCGGCAACACCCAGTGGCCCGACGCCAACGAGTTCTGGGCCGACTGGAACGGCAGCAGCATCCAGTACCGATCCTGGATCCACCACAACATCCTGGGCAGCAGCAACTGGACCGTGATCGAGGACGTCGCGGGCCTGCGCCCCCGCTCGGACGCCCAGGTGGAGCTGAGCCCGATCGACATCGGCTGGTCCCACTTCACCGTCAACAACCTGCGCTACCGCAACAGCGACCTGACCATCGTCTGGGACGATCCGGCCGACGGCGTGGTGCGCTACGCCGGGATCCCGCAGGGCTACTCCATCTACGTCAACGGGGTCCGCCGGGCGACGATCGACCGGCTGGCGCCGCTGACCTACAACCCGGCCACCGGCGCGGTCACCACCTCGGCGAACGTCCTCTACAACAGTGCCGCGTCCGGCATGCAGGCGCCCGCGCAGGTCGCGCACACCGGCGCCCGCATGGTGGACATGCTCGCCAAGGCGGGCGTCGACCTGACGGCCGGCCTCACCAACCTGGCCGCCATGGGCTCGGCCACCGCCTCCCACACCGGGTCCGGCACCAGCGTGGCCGGGGCGCGCGACGGCCTGCCGACCAACGAGCCGTTCTGGGGCGCGGGCGGCTCGCCCAACAGCCAGGACTGGTACGAGGTCGACTTCGGGTCGCCGCAGACCTTCAACGAGGTCTGGCTCCACTTCCGTGACAGCCGGCCGGCCAGCGGCACCTACCGGGCGCCCGCGTCCTACGACATCCAGTACTGGAACGGCAGCTCCTGGGTGACCGTGAGCAGCCAGGTCAAGTCGCCCGGCAGCCCGCGGGCGAACCTCAACAAGGTCACGTTCACCCCGGTCACGGCCCAGCGGGTGCGGATGCTGGCCGCGAACGCCTCCGGGTCCAAGGTGGGCCTGACCGAGTTCAAGGTGGTCAACCGGGGCGGCGTCCAGCCTCCGGCCAACCGGGCGCTGTCGGCCACCGCGTCCTGCTCCTACACCTCGGCGTGGGAGAGCTGCGCCGCCGTCAACGACGGCGGCGAGCCGGCCAGCTCCAACATCCCCGGCCCCAACCAGGGCACCCGCTGGGGCACCTGGCCCGAGACGGGCCAGCACTGGGCGGAGCTCACCTGGTCGTCGGCGCAGGCGCTCAACCGTGCCGACGTGTACTTCTTCGACGACGAGCAGGGCATCGACATGCCGGCGTCGTGGAAGCTGCAGTACTGGAACGGCAGCGCGTACGCGGACGTCCCGGGCGCGAGCGCCTACGGGCTGGCCAAGAACCAGTACAACACCGTCACCTTCTCCTCGGTGAACACCACCCGCCTGCGGGTGCTGCTCACCGGCAACGGCTCGTCCTCCGTGGGCCTGCTGGAGGTGAAGGCCTTCGGAACGTAGGACCCGGCGTCGTCCTGCCTCACCGCAGTGTCAGCATCGGGGGTCGTTCGGCGATGGAGACGTCGCTGCTGACCACCCGGTGGCCGCCCGCGCAGCGGCGGAACTGGTCGAGGCAGGACGACAGGTCGTGGCAGCGGCCGAGCTTGCCCTGGCGGAGCAGCCGCGAGTAGGCGGCCAGCATGATCTGGGCCGCCATGTTGCCCAGGGCCTCGGTCGACTGCGGCGCGTGCTCGCGGGAGCCCAGGTCGACCTGGGCGAACGCGTCCAGCCCCGCCAGGTCGAGCAGGTCGACGAGCAGCCCGAGCTCGACCCCGTACCGGGTGAGGAACGGCACCCGCTCCAGCGCGGAGCGGCGGCCGGCGTACTCGCCGGCGAGCGGCTGGACGAACCCGGCGAGCTCGGGCCAGTGGAGGTTGATGAGCGGGCGGGCGACCAGTTCGGTGACGCGGCCGCCGCCGTTGGGTGCGCCGTCGAGCGGCCGGTCGTAGCAGCCCTTGGCGTAGGCGACGCTGCGGTCGGTGAGCAGCGGGCCGAGCAGTCCGCTCACCAGGGACGACTGGAAGCCGCGGATGTCGGCGTCGACGAACGCCACGATGTCGCCGCTGGTGACGGCGAGGGACTTCCACAGCGCCTCGCCCTTGCCGTCGAGCGGGCCCAGCTCGGGCAGGATGGCGTCCTGGGCGTGCACGTCGGCGCCGGCGCGGGCGGCGACGGCGGCGGTGTCGTCGGTGGAGCAGGAGTCGATGACCACGACCTCGTCCACGAGGCCGCCCAGCTCGTCGAGGATGACGCCGACGATGTGACCCACGGTGTCGCGTTCGTCACGCGCGGGTAGAACCACGCTGACAGACGTGCGGCCCTTCGCCTCGGCCAGCTCGCGCACCGGCCAGTCGGTCGTGCGTGTGGTGCGGCGCCGCAACCAGGTCCGAACTTCAGGCAGCATGCGACCACCCCCGTTCATCCCCTGAGTTCTGCCCTCCGGGGGTCAACCCGTGACGGCGTGGCGCTCCAAGAATGTGTAAACATCCGCCTCGTCGACGCCGGGGAAGGAACCGGGCGGCAGGGCGGCGAGCACGTGCGAGTTGGCGCGGGCCGACGGCCAGGCGTAGCCCTCCCAGCGCTCGGCCAGCGCGGTGGGCGGGCGGCGGCAGCAGTCGCCGTTGGGGCAGGTGGACTTGGTGCGGTTGGTGGTCTCGCGGCCGCGGAACCAGCGCGACTCCTTGAACGGCACCCCGAGCGTGATGGCGAAGTCGCGCTCCCGTGACGGGTCGACGTGCGCGACGCAGAAGTAGGTGCCCGTGGGCGAGTCGGAGTACTGGTAGTAGACGGAGAAGCGGTCGGGCGAGGCGAACACCTGGCGGCCCGACCACTGCAGGCACATCCGCTGCCCCTCGATGGCGCCCTGCTCGTCGGCGGGGAAGACGATGCCGTCGTTCTCGTACGCCTTGTAGATGATGCCGCCGGCGTCGTTGCGGACGAAGTGGCAGACCAGGTCGAGGTGGTGGGTGGCGAGGTTGGTGAAGCGGTGGGCGGCCATCTCGTACGAGACCGCGAACACGTCGCGCAGGTCCTCCACCGACAGCGCCCGGTCGGCCTTGGCCTCCTGCAGGTAGACGGCGGCGGCCTTCTCCGGCACGAGCACGGCGGCGGCGAAGTAGTTGGCCTCGGTGCGCTGGCGCAGGAAGTCGGCGAAGTCGCGGGGCTTGTTGTGGCCGAGCGCGAGGTGGCCGAGCGTCTGGAGCAGGATGGTGCGCGGGGTGTGCATGCCGAGCTGCTCGTGCTTGACGTAGATGCGGCGGTTGCGCATGTCGGTGATGGAACGCACCGACCGGGGCAGGTCCTGGGCGGTGTGCACGGTGTAGCCGAAGTGCGTCACCAGGCTCTGGATCATGCTCTGCGAGAGGGCGCCGGCGCGGTAGCCGACGGAGCCGAGCGCCTCGGCGGCGGCCTGCTCGATCTCGGGGAAGTAGTTGCCCAGCTCGCGCTGGCGGCGGCGCAGCTCGGCGTTGGCAGCCCTGGCCTCCTCGGGGGTGGCGGTGCCGCGCGCCTCGCGGGAGCGCAGCTCGCCGTAGAGGCCGAGGATGTGTTCCAGCACGTCGTTGGGCACGCGGGCGGAGACCTTGAGACGCGGCAGCCCGAGGTCGGCGTAGATGGGGTCGCGCTGGGCCTCTTCGAGGGCGATCTCCAGCTGGGCGCGGCGGTTGGGCGGCTGGCGGCGCAGCAGCTCCTCGACCGGCACGTTCAGCGCCGAGGCGAGCGACTTGAGCAGGGAGAGCTTGGGCTCGCGCTTGCCGTTCTCCAGCAGGGAGAGCTGGCTGGGCGCCCTGCTGACCCGTTCGCCCAGGTCGGAGAGGGTGAGCCCGCGCTGCTTGCGGAGGTGGCGCAGGCGTTGCCCGAACGCGATGAGATCGAGCTCATGCGTCAAAGTCAGCGGTTCTTCACCCAGCAAGGACGCCATGCACGCATCTTAGTCGGAAATTCCGCTCATCTTCTAGACGTACGGGAGGCGCCCGCAGGCCCTGTGAGGCCGGGCACACCACCTCTGACCAGTGGTCTAGTCCATAGAGAAAACTCTCGATTTTTTCTCCCCTGAAGACCGGCCAGTAGTTGCGTGTGGCGGAAATTCGCAGGTTTTTCTCTCCCGTTCTGGCTGTTGCCGGGGGTCACGGGGGCACAGACTCGGCATACGCCCCAGGGGACGACAAAGGAGTGAACGATGAACGATCGCCTCAAGGGAGCCGCCGAGCAGCTGCGGGACGAGTGGGAGAACGACCCGCGCTGGGCCGGCATCGAGCGCACCTACAGCGCCGAGGACGTGATCCGGTTGCGTGGCAGCGTCCAGGAGGAGCACACGCTCGCCCGGCTCGGCGCCGAACGGCTGTGGAGCCTGTTGCACACCGAGGAGTACGTGCACTCGCTCGGCGCGCTGACCGGCAACCAGGCCGTGCAGCAGGTGAAGGCCGGGCTGAAGGCCATCTACCTGTCCGGCTGGCAGGTCGCCGCCGACGCCAACCTGGGGGCGCAGACCTACCCCGACCAGAGCCTCTACCCGGCCAACTCCGTGCCGGCCGTGGTGCGCCGCATCAACAACGCGCTGCTGCGCGCCGACCAGATCACCTGGTCGGAGGGCCGGGAGGACGCGCCGCACTGGCTGGCGCCCATCGTGGCCGACGCCGAGGCCGGGTTCGGCGGCGTACTCAACGCCTTCGAGCTGATGAAGGGCATGATCGCCGCCGGCGCCGCCGGCGTGCACTGGGAGGACCAGCTCGCCTCCGAGAAGAAGTGCGGCCACCTCGGCGGGAAGGTGCTCATCCCGACCGGCCAGCACATCAAGACCCTCAACGCCGCCCGCCTCGCCGCGGACGTCGCGGGAGTCCCCTCCCTGGTCATCGCGCGGACCGACGCCCAGGCCGCGACGCTCCTGACCAGCGACGTGGACCCGCGCGACCAGGAGTTCTGCACCGGCGAGCGCACCGCCGAAGGCTTCTACCGGGTGCGCAACGGCATCGAGGCGTGCATCGCCCGCGGCCTCGCCTACGCCCCGCACTCCGACCTGCTCTGGATGGAGACCGGCACGCCCGACCTGGACGTGGCCCGCGAGTTCGCCGAGGCGATCAAGGCCCGGTATCCGGACCAGATGCTGGCCTACAACTGCTCGCCTTCCTTCAACTGGAAGCAGCACCTGGACGACTCCACCATCGCCAAGTTCCAGCGCGAGCTGGGGCACATGGGGTACAAGTTCCAGTTCATCACCCTCGCCGGGTTCCACTCGCTGAACTACTCGATGTTCCACCTCGCCCAGGGGTACGCGACCGACGGCATGACCGCGTACGTGGACCTGCAGGAGGCGGAGTTCGCCGCGGAGGCGCACGGATACACCGCCACCCGCCACCAGCGCGAGGTCGGCACCGGCTACTTCGACCTGGTCAGCACGGCCATCTCGCCCGACTCCTCGACCACCGCGCTCAAGGGGTCGACCGAGGAGGAGCAGTTCGCCCACTGACCGCATGAGCTCGCCGGTTACCTCCAGGGCATGGGTGGTTCCCCCCGGCGAACGGCCGCGCCAGACCTTCCCCGGCCTGGCGCGGCCGACCCATGTCCGCCAGCCCGTGCAACGGATCGGCCGCGTTCCTTCTCTGAGAGGTGGAAGGAATCGACGGAAGGCTGGAGCAGGTGGATGGAGACGCCCGATTCGCGGAGTTCGTCGCCGAGCGGGGTGAGGCGCTGATGCGCTACGGCTACGTGCTCGCGGGCAACCCGCACGACGCCGCCGACCTGGTGCAGGAGGCGCTGCTCAAGGTGCGGGCCGCCTGGCCGCGGCTGCGCTCCAAGGACAACCCCGAGAGCTACGCGCGCACCACGATGGCACGGCTGCACATCGCGGCCTGGCGGCGGCGCAGACGCGAACAGCTCACCTGGGAGCCACCTGACAGGGAGCACCGCGACGCGCTGCCCAGCGGCGACGAGCGCGCCATGTGGCTGGCGCTGGCCGGCCTGCCCCGCAAGCAGCGCGCCGTCCTGGTGCTGCGCTACTACGAGCAGCTCGACGACGCCGAGATCGCCAAGGTGCTCGGCGTCTCCCGCGGCACCGTGCGCAGCCAGGCGTCGCGGGCGCTGGACAAGCTGCGCGCCGCCGTCCCCGCCGAGTGGAGCGCGGTCGGGGAGGGAGCGCGATGAACCGGACGCCCGACGTGGAGGACACCCTGCGCAGGACGCTGCGGCAGGCCGCAGGCCAGGCGCCCGGACTGCCCGCCGAGGCGGCCGCCTCCCAGGTGGAGGCCCGCTACCGGCGGCGCAGGCAGCGCAGGCAGGCGCTGCTCGCCGGCGCGGCGGTCGTGGTGATCGCGGGCGGGGTCGCGGGCGGCCTGCGCGCCGCAGACAGAGCCGCCGACAGGGCCGCCGACCGGGCCGCCACCGTCACCCCGGACGCGACGGCGACGGCGGCAGTGTCGCCGCCCGTGTCGCCGGCCCAGTCCCACGCCCCGTCCTACGACGTCAAGCCGGAGCCGATCGGATCGGTGTGGCCGGAGGCGCTGCGTGAGGTTCCCGCCAAGACGCCAGAAGGCAAGAAGATCCAGCCGATCCTCCTCCTCGACGACGACCGGACCCTGCTCGTCTCCACCTGGGCCTCGTTCGAGAAGACCGACGCCCTGTACGCCTACGACCTGGACACGCTCGCCCTGCGCGAGATCACCCACGTGGTGACCCCCAAGGGGACCGCGCTGTTCGCGTCGGGCTTCGACGCCGCCGGCGGGCACGTCGCCTGGTGGACGCAGCTCAAGGACGGCACCGCCCAGATCTGGGCGGCTCCCCTCGCGGGCGGCGAGGCGCGGCTGATCGGGAGCCGGCTCGACGAGCGCGGCCTGGACAAGGTCGAGATCGTCGGCGACCGGGTCGCGTTCTCGGCCCGCTCCGGGGGAGTGTTCACGGTCCCGCTCGGCGGCGGCGAGGTGGAGCCGCTCGAGAACGGGGCGGGCATGCACCTGCTGTCCTGGCCGTGGATCGGCACCCCCGGCCCGTACAGCGGGGGCGAAGGCGCGCACTACGGCCTGATCCGCAACCTGCGGACCGGCGAGACCGACCGGGCCCTGGCAAGGGACGGCGAGCAGGTGCATGCCTGCGGCGTGACACTCTGCGTCGGCAGCTCCGGGGCGACCGCCTTCCACCGGCTGCGCGACGGCTCCCGGCAGCAGGAGTTGCCCGGCGGCATGGCCTGGACGCCGCCCGCCCTGGACCGCTTCCACGTCGCCACGATCCCCTACGGCGAGGACTCGGTCGGCGTCGTCCTCTTCGACCTGCGCACCGGTGCTTCCGCCGACCTCGGCGTCCCGTCGAAGCGGACGGACGGCGGCGTCAGCGTCATGAGTCCCGGCTTCGACGACGACGGCAGGCTCCTCGCCTACCCGGCCGGGGACACCCTGCGCGTGATCGACGTCACGAAGATCAGGTGAGGCTGGCGGCTTCCTCGGCCTCGACCTGCTTGTTCCAGTCCTTCTTGACCGCGCGCCACGACTCGTCGTCCGCTCCGGCCCGCCAGTAACCGGAGATCGACAGGTGCGCCATCGGGATGCCCAGGCCGACCCGCAGGTGGCGGCGGAGCTGCTTGACGAACCCGGCCTCGCCGTGCACGAACGCCTGCACCCGCCCGGCCGGGAAGCCGAAGGAGCACACCGCCTCCACCAGGGCCTGCCCGACCGGGCGGTCGCCCCGGTACAACCAGACCACCTCGACGTCGCCGGGCGTGCTCAGCTTGATCTCCTCCTCCGGCCCCGCCACCTCGATGAACGCGAACGCCCGCGCCCCCTCGGGCAGCGCCTCCAGGGACGCGGCGATGGCGGGCAGCGCGCTCTCGTCACCGGCGAACAGGTGCCAGTCGGCCTCCGGGCCGGGCGCGTAGCCGCCGCCGGGTCCGATCATGAGCAGCTCGTCACCCGGTCCGGCGTTGGCCGCCCACGGGCCGGCCAGGCCCTCGTCGCCGTGGTAGACGAAGTCGAGCGTCAGCTCGCGGGTGTCGGGGTCCCAGGCGCGCACGGTGTAGGTGCGCAGCCGCGGCCAGAACTCGCGCGGCATGGTCTCCCGTACCTGCTTGACGCTGAACGGCTGGGGGTAGTCGACCCCCTCGTGCGGGAACACGATCTTCACGTAAGTGTCGGTGTGGCCGGACGTCTCGAAGTCGCGGAGTCCGTCACCTCCGACGATGACCCGGATCATGTGCGGCGCGATGCGCTCGGTACGCAGCACGACGCCTCGGTGGTGATCCCTCGGCTTACCGGTCATGCGGAACAGCTCCTTGCTTAGGGGTGCCTAACCTACACTCTGCTCCCCGCGCGGCGTCAGCGCGATGCGAAATGTCACTCTCGCCCCTCTGCCCCTGTCCCGGCAGCCGATTCACCCCCCGTGCGCGACCTTCAGGCGGCGGCCTCGTCCTCCGCCGCCAGCTCCTCCAGACCGGCCACGGCCGCCAGGAACATCGCCATGTGCCGGAACGCCAGCCGCGCCTCCGGCAGCACGTCCGCCAGGATCGGGAACACGTGCGGCATGCGCGGCCACTCCTCGTAGGTCACCGGCACGCCGCCGTCCCTGGCCCGCTCGGCGACGCGGCGGGCCTCGTCCCTGAGCACCTCGGTCGACCCGGTGACGATCATCAGCGGCGGCAGCCCGGTGAAGTCGCCGAGCACCGGGGAGACCAGCGGGTCGCGCGGGTCCAGCCCGTCGGTCCAGCGGCGGGCCAGCCAGCGCACCCGCCCGGCCGGCAGCATCGGGTCCTGCCAGCGGTTCGCGCGCCGGGGGAAGTCGGTCAGGTCGGCCCAGGGCGACAGGCACAGGGCCGCCGACGGCAGCGGCAGGCCGCGGTCACGCAGCGCCAGCAGCGTCGCCAGGGTCAGGTGCCCGCCCGCGGAGTCGCCCGCGATGATCATGTCTTCCGGCTCGTACCCGCGCCCCAGCAGGCAGTCGTAGGCTTCGAGGGAGTCGCTCAGCGAGTCGGCCAGCTTGTGCACCGGACCCTGGCGGTAGTCCAGCGCCAGCACCGGGCGGCCCGCCACCGCCGACAGGCGCCAGGTGATCGGCCGGTGCGTGCGGGGTGAGCACGAGAAGTAGCCGCCGCCGTGCAGATACAGCACCACCTTGTGCTCGTCCAGCGTGTCACGCCCGCGTACCCACTCGCCGCCGCACGCGGAGAACGCGGCGGGAACCAGCGAGACGTGGTCGGGCGTCGCCGCGGGGAGCAGCCTGACCAGCTCTCCCAGCTGGGACGCGGCGGTCAGCGCCAGGGCGTGGCGCAGGAACAGATGGGAGGCCGGCTTGAGGGTGTGACGCATGAGGCCGGTGAGAGCGCGGGCCTGCCAGCTCAGTGGATACTCGGGAGCGACATCCCTGTCCAGGTGCATTTCGGGCCTCCGGCATGTTGATTCCCCGCCAGAACATCGCTCTACCCGTCGGTAAGTATCTCATCGCTTTTCCCGGACATTTCGGCAATGCTGCCTGCTAGAGGGTTATGCCCGCCGACGCCGGGGCGCCATCTATCCCGTTGCCAACCGCTGACCGCCGGTTGGATAATTCCAGGCCTTCCATCCGACCGGCCCGTGCGCGCGCACGGTCCCGGGCACGCGCCGTCACCGTGCCCTCACCCTCCGGAGGTGCCAAACCATACCCCTCTACCTGCGGCTCGCCCGGTACGGCTTCCGCAAGCACGCCACCTACGTCTGGGCCGCGCTCGCCGGCGCCTTCACCAACACCGTGTTCGGCATCCTGCGCGCCTACATCCTCATCGCCCTCTGGCAGGCCAGGCCCGGCCTGGCCGGCTACGACGTCGCCCAGGCCGTCACCTTCTGCTTCGTCACCCAGGCCTTCATCGGGCCGATGCAGCTGTTCGGCGGCGGCCTCGCCATCCCCCAGCGCATCCGCAGCGGCGACATCGCGCTCGACCTGGTCCGTCCCGCCCCGCTCCAGCTCTGGACACTGGCCGAGGACCTCGGCCGCGCCGGCTACCTCCTGCTCGTCCGGGGCATCCCGCCGATGCTCGTCGGCGCCGCCCTGTTCGGCATCGTCGTGCCCGACGGACCGGGCCGCTGGGCGGGGCTGCTCGCCGGTCTGCTCCTCGGCGTCGTCACCAGCTTCGGCTGGCGCTACCTGGTGGCGCTGTCGGCCTGCTGGCTCGCCGACGACCGGGGCGTCAACGTCGCCTCCACCGTGCTCACCACCTTCCTCAGCGGCCTGGTCCTGCCCCTGACGATCTTCCCCGGCTGGCTCGGCGACATCGCCAGGGTGCTGCCCTGGGCCGCCATGGCGCAGGCCCCCGCCGACCTCTACCTCGGCACCGCCCCCGTCCTCGACACCCTCGCCTTCCAGGCGTTCTGGGCCGCCGCGCTGCTCGCCCTGGGCGCGCTCGGCACCCGCGCCATCCGCCACAAGGTGGTGATCCAGGGTGGTTAGGACCTACCTGCTCCTCGCCTGGACCTGGACCCGCGCCGCCGCCGCCTACCCCGCCTCCTTCGCGCTGCTCCTGGTGCTCGGCTGCGCCACCGCCGCGCTCGACCTCGCCGCCATCCTGATCGTCTTCGCCAACACCACCTCGCTCGGCGGGTTCACCCGCGAGGAGGTCCTCTTCCTGTACGGGACCGCCGGGATCGCCTTCACCCTCACCGACCTGCTGTTCAGCAACCTCGACCGGGTCAGCGCGCACATCAGGGACGGCACGCTCGACACGTTCCTGATCCGGCCCGTGAACGCCTGGATCCAGATCGCCACAGACCGGTTCGTGCCCGCCAGGATCGGCCGCGTCCTGCAGGCCGCCGCCGCCCTCGGCTACGCCCTCGCCGCGCTCGACCTGGACCCGCGGCGGCTCTGGATGGTGCCCGTCATGATCCTCTCCGGCGTGGTGATCTTCACCTCGCTCTGGACGCTGGCCGCAGCTCTCCAGTTCGCGCTGGTCGACGCGCCGGAGGTGAGCAGCGCCTTCACCTACGGCAGCGCGCAGCTCGCCCAGTACCCGTTCAGCGTCTACGGCCGCGAACTCGTCCGCGGCGTCACGTACGTGCTCCCGCTGGCCTTCATCAACTGGCAGCCGGGCCTGTACGCGCTGGGCCGCGACGACCCGTTCGGCACGCCCGGCTTCATGCGCTTCCTCGGGCCCGTCGCGGCCCTCGTCCTCGCCCTGCTGGCCGCGCTCGCCTGGCGCCAGGGGCTGCGCCGTTACCGATCGACAGGGAGTTGACCATGACCATGATCGAGCTGAACCAGGCGGGCCGCACCTTCAAGGTGAAGCGGCGGACCGTGCACGCCGTACGCGATCTGACCTTCACCGTCGCGCCCGGGGAGTTCGTCGGCTACCTCGGCCCGAACGGCGCCGGCAAGTCCACCACGATCAAGATGCTGTGCGGCATCCTGACGCCCAGCTCCGGCACCGTGCGGGTGGCGGGGCTCGACCCGTCGCGCCGGCGCACCACGCTGGCCCGGCACATCGGCGTGGTCTTCGGCCAGCGCACCACGCTCTGGTGGGACCTGCCGCTCAAGGACAGTTTCGAGCTGATCCGGCTCCTTTACATAGTAGATCGAAAAGTGTTCGCGGAACGGCTGGCGGAGCTGACGGCGACGCTGGACCTCGGCCCGTTCATGAGCACGCCGGTGCGCCAGCTCAGCCTCGGCCAGCGGATGCGCGGCGACCTGGCCGCGGCGCTGCTGCACACGCCGGAGGTGCTCGTGCTCGACGAGCCCACGATCGGGCTCGACGTGGTGAGCAAGGCCGGCATCCGCGAGTTCCTGGCCAGGATCAACGCCGAGCGCGGCACGACCGTGCTGCTGACCACCCACGACCTGGGCGACATCGAGCGGCTGTGCCGCCGCGTGATGCTGATCGACCACGGCCGGCTGGCCTTCGACGGGACGCTGGACGACCTGATGGCGAGCGCTCCCGGCCTCTCCTCCATCGAGGAGGTGGTCACCCACCTCTACACCGCCGGGCGCTAGTAGTAGCTGCCCTCCCGGGTCTGCTCCTCGTAGTCGTCGTCGTCCTCGTCGTAGCGGCGCGCCCAGCGCGAGGGCATCAGCACGGGGATGAACAGCGCGACGCCCAGCAGTGCGAGCACGCCGCCGCGGAGCAGGATGTGGGCGCCGGAGACGATCTCCCTGACGATGCCGTTCACCGCCGGGCCGTCGGGCAGCAGGGTCAGCGCCCGGTTCGCGTCCAGTGCGTACACCACGGTCCAGGCCAGCAGGACCATCGACGGGATGAAGGTGGCGACCGGTGACACCCGGCCCGCCACCACGAGCCCCACGACGAGGCCGACGGCGGCCATGGAGCCCAGCGCGATCCAGAGCGACGGGCCGACCGGCGGTGCGGCCTGGACGTCCGCCATCGTCTGCCGCACCGCCCAGCCGCCACCTCCCAGCACGGCCGCGGTCACCACAAGCCCGAGGAGCAAACCACCTAAGTGCCGCAACGTTCTCACCTCATGTCGACGTGGTCGGCACGACCCTAGCGAACAAACGCCGCGAATCACCCGGTCATCATGCGGCTTCCCGCTTGAGCTTTCGCACGTCTTCTGCCCGTGGCACCATGAGCACACTCATGCGAGCGCACCTGCCTTTCCGGCTCATCCGGACGGCGGCCTTCGCCGCCGTCTGTGTGCTCCTCGCGGCCCTGGCCCACTGGCTGAGCGGCGGATCGCGGCCCCCGCCGTGGACCCTGCCGGCCGGGGGCGGCGCGGTGTTCGGGCTCGCCGCCGCGCTGGGCGGCAGGGAGCGCTCACCGGCCCAGGTCGGCTGGCTGCTGGTCGCGGCCCAGCTCGGGCTGCACGAGCTGTTCGGCGGCGACGGCACGGGCTACGTCGCCGCCCACATCCACGGGCAGGGGCTGGGCGAGGCGCTCGGCATGCTGGTGGCCCACCTGACGGCCACGCTCCTCACCGGCTGGTGGCTGTCGCGCGGCGAGGCCGCGCTCTGGGCGCTGCTGCGCCGCCTGGCCCGCCGCCTCCTGCTCCCCCGGCCCGTCCCCGCGCGTCCCGCCGCCCGGCCGCCCGTGCCCGTCGTACGGGTGCGCGACGTGCCGCCGGACCCGGCGGTCCGCCACAGCGTCACCAGGCGAGGTCCTCCACTTCCCGCCTGACCTGCTGACACCTCTCATCCCCTATGCCCACCAAGTGGAGTTATCGCCATGTCCTTCTTCAGACGTGCGGCGACCGTGCTCGCCGCCACCACCGCTCTCACCGCCGCGCTCGCCCTGCCCGCGCTGGCGCACGTCACGATCAACCCCGGCACCGCCGTGGCGGGCGGGTTCACCAAGGTCGCCTTCCGGGTGCCGAACGAGCGCGACGGCGCCAGGACGACCAAGATCGAGGTGACCTTCCCCACCGATCATCCGCTGGCGTTCGTCTCCGTCAGGCCGGTGCCCGGCTGGACCGTCAAGGTCACCGAGGGCAAGCTGCCCAAGCCCGTCACCACCGAGCACGGTGAGCTCACCGAGGCCGTCACCACGATCGCCTGGTCGGGAGGTGAGATCGGCCAGGGCGAGTTCCAGGAGTTCGAGGTGTCGATGGGACGGCTGCCGACCGGGGTCGACCAGCTGGTGTTCCCGACCAAGCAGACGTACTCCAGCGGCGAGGTCGTCTCCTGGGCCGACGCCCCGGCGGCCGACGGGTCCGAGCCCGAGCACCCGGCGCCCGTGCTCAAACTGACTCCGCCCGCCGAAGCCTCCCCCACGGCACACGCCTCCCCGGCTGCCGGCCCCACCGCGGCGCCGGCCGCGTCCGGTGCGGCCCCCGCCTCCTCGGACGGGACGGCCCGCCTGCTGGCCGGCGCCGGCCTCGCCGTCGGCGTCGCCGGCGTGGTGATCGCCGCCCTGGCCCTCCGCCGCCGCCCTTCCTGATCACCACCTTCGCCCCGTACGCGACCCGTACGGGGCGAAGCCCTTACCCCCGCACCGGCCCCATGTGGGTCAGGACGTGACGTCCTTGCCGGTGAAGTGGGCCCAGGCGATCGAGAGGGACATCACGATGTAGGCGCCGAACGTCAGCAGGCCCTCCGTCAGCGCCCCGGTGTCGATCGGGCTGCGCAGGACCGCGTCGAAGCCGGTGAACCTGGTCGGCAGCAGGTAGGGCGCGATCGCTTCGAGCGCGGGGATGGCCCGCAGCACCTGGCAGGCGATGATCAGCACGACGGTGCCCGCGATCGCCCCGATGGGCACCTCGGTGAACGCCGAGATGGCCAGCGCCACCGCCGCGACCGCCGACAGGGCGAAGCCGACGTAGCCGACGGTGAGCGCGATGCGCAGCAGCCCGTCGGTCATGGTGACGGTGGTGCCCGACAGCAGGACCACGTCACCGGCGGGGAACAGCACGAGCCCGGTCACCAGCGCCGACAGCGCCACGACCGCGGTGACCGCGTACGCGTACACGACCGCGTTCAGGTACTTGACGGCCAGCAGCCGGGTGCGCCCGGCGGGCGCGGCGAGCAGGTAGCGCAGCGTGCCGCCGCCAGCCTCGCCGGCGAGCGCGTCGCCGGCCACCACGCTGACCGCGATCGGCATCATCAGCAGCACCAGGGCCGAGAGCGCGAGGAACGTCAGCATGAGGCTGTTGCCGGCCACGGCGGCGATCATGCCGCCGACCTGGTCGTCCCCGGCGAACAGCCGCAGGGACACGCCCATGATCACGGGCACCGTCGCGAGCGCGGCCAGCATGGCCAGGTTGCGCGGCCGGTGGAAGGTGAGGCTCAGCTCGGAGACGAGCAGCCGCCAGAACGCGCCCGCGCGGCGCCCGGCCTGCGGCGCCAGCGGCGCGGGCGGGGCGGAGGGCTCCTCCGGGCGGCGTTCGACGGTGCTCAGGGTCTCGGTCACGGGCACCAGCCCGGGGGTGCGACGGGTGCGGGTGCCCGTGTCAGCCGTCGACATCGAATCCCTCTCCTGTCAGTCCGACGAACACGTCCTCCAGGCTCGGCCGCACGACGGCGAGCCCCCGTACGGCCACGCCCTCGCCGACGAGGGCGGCGTTGACCCGCTCGGGAGCGTGACCCCCCAACTCGGCGGTCACGGCGCCGGCGGCGGAGCGCACGTCGGCCAGCCCGAGCGCCGCGAGCACGCGCGCCGCGTCGGCCGCGTCGGGCGTCTCGACGCTGACGCGGGTGGCCAGGCCGCCGCTCAGCGAGGCGATCGTGCCGTCCGCGACGAGGCGGCCGGTGCGCATGATGGCGGCGTGCGTGCACATCTGCTCGACCTCGGCCAGCAGGTGGGAGGAGACGAACACGGTGGTGCCGCCGGCGGCGATCTCCTTGACCAGTGCCCGCACCTCGCGGGTGCCCTGCGGGTCGAGCCCGTTGGTGGGCTCGTCCAGGATGAGCAGCTCGCGCGGCCCGAGCAGGGCGGCCGCGATGGCGAGCCGCTGGCGCATGCCGAGCGAGTAGTTGCGGTAGCGCTTGCCCGCCGCGGCGGTGAGGCCGACGCGTTCCAGCGCCTCGCCGACGCGCCGCCGGACGGTCGCCCCGGAGGCGGTGGGGTCGGCGGCGTCGAACCGGCGCAGGTTGGCCTCGCCCGTCAGGTAGGGGTAGAAGGCCGGTCCCTCGACCAGCGCGCCCACCCGGGGCAGGGCCAGCGCGAGCGGCAGGCCGAGCAGGGAGCAGCTGCCGCCGGTGGGCGTGATCAGGCCGAGCAGCATCCGGATCGTGGTGGTCTTGCCCGAGCCGTTCGGCCCCAGGAAGCCGTAGACGGAGCCGCGCGGCACGGTCAGGTCGAGCGCGTCGACGGCCGTCTGGCCGCCGCGGAAGCGCTTGGTCAGCCCGGACGTCACGATGGCGGCGCCGGGGTCGGAGGGCGGGGCCGCCCCGGTGGGCGCCCCCGCTTCCTGCGCGACGGTCGTCACCTGACGCCCGCCGCCTTCATGATCTCCTCCGGGGTGACCGCGCCGACCAGCAGGCGGCCGTCGTCGGTCAGCAGCACGGTGACGAGCTTCGTCCTGATCATCTTGCCGGAGCCCCAGGTGCCGCTCACCGGGGTGGCCGTCTTCAGCACGTTGTCGAAGAGCGCCCGCGCGTCGGCGCCCTCGCCGCCGGGAGCGCCGGGAGCACCGTCCGCGTCGCCCTGCGGCATCGCGGCGTCGGCGGGCAGCACCGCAACCGCGGTCCAGCCCTCGCCGCGCACCTTCAGGTCCCCGGCGGTGCGCCTGGCCTCCTCGGCGTGCTCCTGTCGCGCGTCGGACGGCCCGAACGTCTTCTCCTCCACCTTGGCCCCGGCCGGCGGGGTGAAGGCGAAGTTCTCCTCGGCGGGCGGGGTGAAGGTCAGCTGGGTGAACCCGACCTGGAAGGCCGGCTCGGCCGAGCCCTTGGCGAACACCTGGACCCGCAGCGGCACGTAGTGCTCGCCGTCGATGGCCAGGCGCACCTCCTGGACCAGGGACGCGGGGTCCTTCGGGGTGAGCGTGAGCTGGTAGGCCGGGCGGCCCGCGACCTCGGCGGTGTTGCTCACCGAGATCGTGGTCGACTCGTCCACCTGCTCCAGGAGCCGCTGCGCCGCCTGGTCGGGCGTCATGACGGTCGGGGCGGCCGTGGGCAGGCCTTCCCGGGGGTGCTCGCCCTGCAGCTTGACCCTGGTGGCGGTGTTGCTGTCGCTGTCCCAGTACCACACCTGGTCGCCGTTGACGATCACGTTGGTCTCGTTGAACTGGGTGGGCAGCGCCAGCCGCATCTTGTCCTCGTCGCCGTACCAGAGCTTCACCTCGTGGGAGCCGGACAGCAGCGACAGCGGCGAGCCGTCGCCCGTGTCGGGCAGCGCCGGCAGGCCGAGCGAGGCCGTCTGCTGGACGGTGCCGGACATGGGGGGCATGCCCTCGCTCTTCTCCGCCGCCGCGGCGGCGTCGGCCAGCAGCTGCTGGGCCGACCGTTCGGGAAGCACGGGGTCGCCGCTCACCGCGGCGATCACCGGCCCGGCGCCTATCGCCGCGCCGATCACGGCCGCCGCCGCGATCGGCACTCCCCACCTCACGTACGTGCCTCTACGCATGTCACTCCTCAACGGTATGTCGATACACGCAGCCTGCGTGATGCATCCTTAGGCGAACCTGAGACGGGCTGAGATCCCTCTCAGCGTTCTCAGCGGGCTCTCAGCGCACGGACGGGAGAATCGGCACATGCGGGTACTGGTCGTCGAGGACGAACGCCGGATGGCGGCCGCGCTCCAGCGCGGGCTGCAGGCGGAGGGGTTCGCCGTCGATCTCGCCCACGACGGCGAGCAGGGGCTCCACGAGGCGAGACACGGCGACTACGACGTGGTCGTGCTCGACATCATGCTGCCCAGGCTGTCCGGCTACAACGTGTGCAAGCAGTTGCGCGCGGAGGAAAACTGGGTGCCGATCCTCATGCTGTCGGCCAAGGACGGCGAGTACGACATGGCCGACGGCCTCGACCTGGGCGCCGACGACTACCTGACCAAGCCGTTCTCGTACGTGGTGCTGGTGGCCAGGCTGCGGGCGCTGCTGCGGCGCGACTCCGGGCGGCGGCCGGCCGTGCTGGCCGCCGGCGACCTGTCGCTGGACCCGGCGCGGCGGCGGGTGCGGCGCGGCGAACGCGACGTCGAGCTGACGCCGCGCGAGTTCGCGCTGCTGGAGTACCTGCTGCGCAGGCGCGACGAGGTGGTGTCCAAGTCGGAGATCCTGGAGCACGTCTGGGACACCTTCGACACCGACCCGAACGTGGTCGAGGTGTACGTGGGCTACCTGCGGCGCAAGATCGACGCCCCGTTCGGCAGGAACGCGCTGCAGACCGTGCGCGGCGCGGGCTACCGGCTGGCCGGCGACGGTGGCTGAGTTCCCGGCCGCGCGCCCGTCGGCCTGGTGGCGGCGGCAGGGGTTGCGGTTCCGGCTGACGGTGGTGGCCGTCGCCGTGCTGGCGGTGGCGCTGGCGGTGTCGGCGTCGGTGCTGCTCTCGGTGCTGGACCGGACACTCCTGGCCACCGTGGACGAGTCGGTCAGCCGGCAGGCGCACACCGTGCGGGTGCAGGCCGACGCCGGCACGCTGACCACCCCGATCACCACCCACGACGGCACGATCGTGCAGGTCATCGGCGCGGACGGGCGGATCACGCACGTCACCTACGGCGCCGACCGGCTGGTGCCGCTGCTGGACGCGCGGGGCCGGGCGCGGGCGCTGGAGGACGGGCGGGCCACGTTCGTCGACGGTCATCCGTACGCGATCCCGGCGCAGCTGCGGGTGGTGGTGCTGAGCGCCGACCGCGGGCAGACGGTGATCGCGGCCCGGTCGGTGTCGGAGATCCAGACGAGCGTCCGCACGGCCGGGCGGGTGCTGCTGGTGGGCACGCCGCTGCTGGTGGTGCTGCTCGCGGGCGCCAGCTGGATGATCGTCGGGCGTACGCTGCGGCCCATCACGGCGCTGCGCAGGGGCGCGGCCGAGATCACGCACACCGCCCGGTCGCGCCGCCTGCCGGTGCCGGAGTCGCGCGACGAGGTGCACTCGCTGGCCACCACGCTCAACGACATGCTGGCGCGGTTGGAGGAGGCCGAGAAGCGGCAGCGGGCGCTGGTCTCCGACGCGGCGCACGAGCTGCGCAGCCCGCTCGCCAGCATCCGGCTGCAGCTGGAGGTGGCGCTCGGGCACCCGCAGGGGCAGGACTGGCCGGAGACGGCCGAGGGCGTGCTGGAGGACACCCTGCGGCTGTCGCGGCTGGCCGAGGACCTGCTGGCGCTGGCCAGGCTGGACGAGCGCGGCGGCGTCCCGGCCCGGCGCGAGCCCGTCGACCTGGACGAGGTCGTGCGGCAGACGGCCGAGCGGTACGCCGAGGTGAGGCTGGCCGCCTGCGACCCGGTGGAGGTGCGCGGCGACGCCATGGACCTCAGCCGGGTGCTGACCAACCTGATCGACAACGCGGTGCGGCACACCGCGTCGAAGGTCGAGGTCGCGCTGACCGCCGACGGGATCCTCACCGTCACCGACGACGGGCCGGGCATCCCGGAGGAGGACAGGGAGCGGGTGTTCAACCGGTTCACCCGGCTCGACACCGGGCGCAGCCGGGACGAGGGCGGTGCGGGGCTGGGGCTGGCCATCGTCCGGGAGACGGTGCGCGCGCACGGCGGCACCGTCCACCTGGAGGACGCCTCCCCCGGCCTCCGCGCCGTCGTCTCCCTCCCCCCGTCCCTCTGAACGGGACGTCCGTCACCGGGGCGTTCACCAGGAGCGCGTCGGCACGACTGCACGCCGACCGGTGTGACGGTGGAGCCTGACGGCGCCTGCCACGTGTCCACGGGGGCACACGGGCCGGCGACGGCGAGGTGCTGAGAATCCGACCGCGCTAGGCGGTCGTGCCCCTCTCGGCGGTCGCCAGGAAGTCCTGGGCGATCAGCGGGAGGCGGCGGCGCGTGTGCACGACGGCGATCACGCGTCTGACGGCGGGCTCCAGCGAGCGGACCACGAGGCCCGCCCTGGCGGCCTGTTCGGCCATCCCGCGGTACCACAGCAGCGACGCCTTCCCGGCGCGCACCGCGTTCAGCCAGCCGTTGCGTTCGTCGGTTTCGAGCACCACGACGGGGCTCACCGAGAACTTGCCGAACATCGCGTCGAGCTCCCTGCGGCGGACGCTGCCGCGCGCGGGCAGGGCCAGGCGCATGCCGTGGAGTCTGCCCATGGGAACGGGGTTGGGGAGTTCGAGCCCGGGCGGGGAGATCAGCACGATCTCCTGGCGCTCGAGCGGGTGGGTGATCAGGTCGCCGGGGACGGGCAGATCGGTCAGGCCGAGGTCGGCCCGCTGGTCCCGGATGGCGCTGACGACGGCCTCGCGGCCCTCGCAGCGGACGATGTGCACGCGGACGCCGGGGTGCTCGGAGGCGTAGGCGGGCAACAGCCGCCCCGCCAGACCGGGCTCCAGGCTGGGGGTGGAGGCGATGCGGAGCTCCGCTTCGCCGGCGCCGCCGTGGTTGGCGAGGCCTTCGATCTCGCGGACGGCGTCGAGCGCCTCCCGAGCCAGCTTCACCACGCGGCGACCTTGCGAGGTCACCACTACCCCCCGCCCCGAACGCGCGAAGAGCGTCATTCCGAGCTCTCGTTCCAGATCGCGGATCGCACGCGAAAGCGCAGGTTGTGCGATATAGAGCGACCTTGCCGCGTCAGTCATGGTGCGGTGCTCCGCAGTCGCGACCACATAGCGGAGCTGCTGGAGGTTCATGGCAAAGAACGCTAGGACAACGGCAGGTCCGTGGTCCGGAACATGACTGAGATCACCTCGAATGATTTCGGACCGTAACCGAGTACCGCTACATCCGTGACGGGTGGGAAATCAGTATGCTTCTGCCCCATATTCGGCAAAGGCACGATGTGTGACAGGAGAGGTCGCGCATCTCGGACAACCGAGTAAAGGGGCGACACGGTGACAGGGAACGGGCAATATCCTCCCGCGCCACAGGGGCCAGGACAGCCCCAGAGGCCGCCCTCGCTACCATGGCCGCCGCCTGGCCACCGCCAGCCACAGCCGCAGGGCAACCAATACCCCGGTCAAGGCGTTCCCAATCCTGGCGGACCCCATCCGGGTCAGGGACCGTACCCCGGAGGGGGCGCACCGCCGCCGGGGCAAGGCCCCTACCCGGGCCAGCCACCACCCGGCCAGGGGCCGTACCCGGGCCAGGGACCTTATCCAGACCAGGGGCCGTATCCCGGACAGGGGCCGTATCCCGGACAGGGGCCGTATCCCGGACAGGGCGCACCCCCGGGCGCGGGGCCCTATCCCGGCCAGGGGCCCTATCCGGGCCAGGGCACTCCACCCGGCCAAGGGCCGTACCCGGGCCAGGGCCCGCCGCACGGGCAGGGGGCGTACCCCGGGCAGGGGGGCGGCTATCCGCCGGGCGGCGGGTACCCGGGCGGTCCTCCGCCCCCGCAGGGGCCCTGGCCGGGCGGGCAGCCGTCCTTCCCGCCGCACGGGCAGTGGCACCACCGGCCGCGCCGCAAGTCCGGCATGGGCGTGGTCGGCGTGCTCGGGCTGGTGTGCGGGACGATCGCGGGACTGTTCGTGCTGGTGATCGTCGGGGCGGCGTTCCTGGGTTCGTCGTCCGGTTCGGACACGACGACGCCGATCGCGCAGCCGACGTACTCCCCGTACGACGAGCCGACGCGGTCGAGGGGTGAGCCGACGAGCAGCCCGACCCGGGACGACGTGCCCACCGAGCGTCCGACCCAGCGGCCCACGCAGGACGACGAGCCGGACGACGACCCGCCGAGGCAGGTGACGCTCGACCGCAGCCTGAAGAACAACACCGTCTACCGGGCCGGCGTGCTGCCCAGGCTCACCTGCCGGGCGGGCAACGTGAGCATCTTCAGCCACAGCCAGCTCAAGTCGCTGATCCTCAAGACCGGCAAGTGCATGGACCAGGCATGGGGCCCGATCCTGCAGAAGCAGGGCATCCCGTTCAGCCCGCCGAGGTACGCCATCGCGGCCAGGAGCGGCAGGGGCGCCTGCGGCGACTACCCCCAGCGGGGCAGCATCGTGCCGTACTACTGCCCGCGCAACAACACGATCTACGCCTCCACCTCGGCCATGGCCAGGGGGAACGGCAACTCGCGCGGCTACGGCCAGATCATCAGCTGGCACGGCGGCATCATCAGCATGATGGCCCACGAGTACGGGCACCACGTGCAGAACCTGACCGGGCTGCTGGACTCCTGGTGGGGTCAGACGCTGGAGACCTCGAACCAGAACGGCAAGCTGGCGCTGAGCCGACGGCTGGAGCTCCAGGCAACCTGCTTCGGCGGGATGTGGATGCGGTCGGTCGCGGCCTCGTACCCGGTGAGCACGAGCAGCCGGCAGCGGTTGTTCTGGTTCTACGGCCAGGTGGGCGACCATCCCGGATACCCGCGTGACCACGGGTCGACGGCGAACAACCACCGGTGGTTCCGGCAGGGCTGGGAGAAGAACAAGGCCTACCAGTGCAACACGTGGGCCGCGCCGTCTTCGACCACCTCCTGATGGTTACTTGAGGTTCATCTCATGTTGGGCACATGTCTTTGATGTCCATATATGGCGACTAGAATCCTGGCAATCTTGTGCCATCGGGGGGCAAACCCAGCGGGTTATGCCTGGTAGGCGTGCGAAGGAGCCGGTGTGAGCAAACGCGATGGGGTGGACGCCGTGCCCGGAGGCCGGAAACGGCGCCCCCCTCGCCGACCCCGGCCCGCGCCGGGCAATCCCGCCGACCCCGCGCCCGACCCGGCCGCCCCCCATCCGGACCCGTCCGGCGCCGTCGACCCCAGGGCCGCCGAACCGCGAGCCGGCGAGCCGCGGAGCGGGCGGACCCGCAGGACCCGGCGCTCCGGCGACCCTGCGTCAGGCACCCCACGCCCCCGCAGGGACCCCGCGGACGCGCCGGGCCAAACTCCGGACGCCCGCGAAACCCCACACCCCGGCGCCCCCACCCGAGGCGAAACCTCCGCCCGACACGAATCCTCCGGCAGAGGCGACCACCTGGCAGGAGGAGCCTCCGGCAGAGGCGACCGTTCGGTACGGGGAACCTCCGGCAGAGGCGACCACCCGGCAGGGGGAACCACCGGCGACCACGGCTCCGCCGGGAGAGGAAGCTCCGGCGGAACCGGCCGCCCCCGCGAAGAGGCGGCCGGGAGAGGCGCGGGCTCCGCCCCGGGCCTGAGCGGCAGAAGCGCGGGCGAAGGCCCCGTCACAGGCGGCTCTGGCCATGGCAGCGTCGGCAGGGGCGTCCACCCCAGCGCCGACTCAGCCAGGGTCTCTGGCGAGGGCGGCTCCGGCTTCAGCGGCGGCGCCGCTTCCGGCGCCGGCACAGGCAGAGGCTCCGGCAGGAGCGCCGGTGCCGACAGCGGCGGCCCCGGCGGCGGCCCTGGCGCCGGAGACGGTTCCGGCAGGGGCCCCAGCGGCGGCTCCAGCAGAGGCTCAGGTGCAGGCTCCGGCATGGGTGCCGGAGCCGGTGCCGGCGGCGACTCCGGTACTGGAGGCGGCTCCGGCAGGAGCGCCGGTGCCAGTAGCGGCAGAGGCTCTGGTGCCGGAGGCAGTTCGGGCAGAGGCTCTGGCGCCGGAGGCGGCTCCAGCAGGAGCGGCGGCTCTGGTGCCGGGAGCGGCTCCGGCAGGGGCACCGGTGCCGGTAGCGGCAGAGGCCCCAGCGCCGGAGGTGGTTCCGGCAGCGGCCCAGGTGCCGCCGGCGGCTCCGGAAGGGACCCAGGTGCCGGCGGCGGCTCTGGCAGAGGCTCAGGTGCGGGAAGGGGCTCTGGCAGAGGCTCAGGGCCCAGTGGCGGCTCGGGCAGAGGTTCAGGGGCTGGAGGCGGTTCCGGCAGGAGCGGTGGCTCTGGCGCCGGGGGTGGCTCGGGGCCAGGTCGTGGCGATGACGGGCGGGCACGTTCGGGCGGCAACCGGAGTGGGGGGATCGCGGGGAGGCTTGCCGGGATCGGTGGGGGGAGCGCGGCGCCGCGGTTCGCGAAGCCGCTCACGCCGGCGTCCATCCTGGGCTGGACCCTGCTGTCGATCTTCGTTCCGGGCGCCGCGCACCTGCGGGCCGGGCACCGGCGCACCGGTCTGGTCCTCGTCGGCGTCTTCGTCGCCGTGCTGCTCGGCCTGCTGGCGTTCGTGCTGGCCAACCTGGACAACGCGGGGATCGTCACGCGCGACAGCGTGATGATGACCGTCGTGGTCCTGGCCTCCGTGGGCGCGCTGAGCTGGTTCGCGCTAGCGGTCTCCTCGTACGTCGCACTCGGCCCGAACCGGCTCACCCAGCAGGGCCAGATCATCTCCGGCGTCGCGGTGGGCCTGCTGTGTGTGGTGGTGATGGCCCCGTTCGCGCTGTCGGCCACGTCGGTCTACGCGGTGTGGGACGCGAAGAAGCACGTCTTCAAGAGCGCGGAGGACAACCCGGACGTCGCGCCGATCAAGGAGGAGGACCCGTGGAACGGCAAGGACCGGGTCAACTTCCTGCTGGTCGGCGGTGACGCCGCGGGCAACCGCACCGGCGTGCGCACCGACAGCATGAACGTGGCCAGCGTGCACATCCCGACGGGCGCCACGGTGCTGTTCAGCCTGCCGCGCAACCTGCAGCACGTGCGCTTCCCGCCGTCGTCGCCGCTGCGCAGGCACTTCCCGAACGGCTTCATGGCGGAGCTGCCCAACGGCGGCCTGCTGAACGAGGTGTGGCAGTACGCCAACGACCATCCGGAGCAGGCGGGCGGCAAGAACCGGGGCCCGCGCGCGCTGATGGACGCGATCAGCTACACGCTCAACCTCGACATCGACTACTACGTGCTGATGAACATGTACGGGTTCGCCGACCTGGTGGACGCCATCGGCGGGCTGACCATCCACGTGGAGCAGGACGTCAAGTGGGGCGGCCTGTACGGGACCGCGGGCACGATCAGGGCGGGCACCCGGCGGCTGTCGGGCGAGGAGGCCCTCTGGTACGGCCGGTCCCGGGTGGGCAGCGACGACTTCTCCCGGATGAGCCGCCAGCGCTGCGTCATCGGCGCGTTCGCGCAGCAGGCGACGCCGCAGAAGATCCTGGCGAACTTCAACAGCATCGCCACGGCGACCAAACGGCTGGCCGAGACGAACATCCCCGAGGAACTCCTGGAACCGCTGCTGGACCTGGCGCTCAAGGTCAAGGACGCGAAGATGAGCAGCCTGCAGTTCGTGCCGCCGAAGTACTGGCCGGGCAGCCCCGACTGGGTCAAGATCCGGCGGGCGTCGGCCAAGGCGGTCCAGGACTCGCTCAAGCCGCGTCGCGCCAAGGCCGCCACGCAGGCCGCGCCGACGGCGTCGGCTTCCCCGTCGGTCTCGCGTACGCAGGTGCGTGCGGCCCAGCCGACCGAGACGCCGACCCGCAACTCGCAGAAGGCGAACGACAGCGCCGAGTCGCTCGACGAGCTGTGCGGCTGACGCCCTGACCACGACCTCGCCCCGCCTCCTGCCGGTCGGCAGGAGGCGGGGCGAGATACGGGGGTCAGCTGCGGCCGAGGGCGCGCAGCTGGTCGATGCTCAGCGCGGAGACGTTCTGGTCGACGGGCGCGTCGGAGTACTGGTGGATGGTCCAGGACTTCCAGTCGGCCGGCGTGGCGACCGTGCCCTTGGCCTTGTCGTAGTGGGCGACCCACAGCGGGTACTCGCCCAGGCCCTTGCCGTACTGGTCGGCGAAGGCGTAGCCGCTGTAGAACAGCGGGGTGACGCCGGTCTTGGCCTTGACCCGCTCCAGGAACGTCTTGGCCCACTTGTTCACGTGCTCGACCGACTTGCCGTCGCTGGTCTCCAGGTCGAGGGCGAGCAGGTCGCCCTTCTCGGCGGGCTGGCTGTTCACCACGGACAGGAAGAAGTCGGCCTCGGCGACGGGGTCGTTCTTCGGGTGCCCGAAGTGGTAGGCGCCGCGCACGACCTCGTGCTTGTCGAGTTCCTTCCAGTGGCGGGCGAAGGTCTTGTCCTTGAAGTCCAGGCCCTCGGTGGCCTTGACGATGCCGAAGTCGGCGCCGCTGGCACCCCAGTCGTGGGTGGGCTGGTAGTTGGAGACGTCCTGGCCGTACGGGAGCTCGGCGGCCTGGGCGGGGGCGGTGAAGGCGGGAGCCGCCACGGTGGTGGCGACGGCCAGGGCCGCGGTGGCGCCGAACTTGCGCAGGGTACGGGTGATCGTCATGGTGTTCCTCCAGAGTCGCGCACAATTAGTGATCATTCGTACACATAGAGCTACGTGAGCACCTCTGCGGGACACGCTGCGGAGCGAGGTGCGCTGGGAGTGGAGCGGCCGCTGTCAGATTGATGGGCGCTCAGATGTTGGTTACAACGGCGCGGCTTTCCCAGGCATTCCAAAACCGCAGGTAAAGCCTCACGTGGCCGGGCAAACAGGGGCTTACGCGAGTGCCCGCCGGGGCAACAGCAGGAACGCGCCGAGGTAAAGCACGCCGGCGACGACGAGCAGCCCTTGATAGCCGATGACCAGCGCCAGGTACTCCAGGCAGCCGCCGACCATGGCGCCGAGCAGGTTGGCGCCGAAGGAGGTGGTGGCGTCGGCGGTGTCGGCGAACCGCTTGGCGAACACCACGTTCGCGGCGAAGATCGGCAGGAAGGCGACGATGACGGCGGCCACCGCGCGCACCGGCACGGGCAGCGACAGCAGCCACGCGTTCGGCACCAGCCAGGCCAGCAGCAGTCCGGCGAAGAGCACCCCGTACATGACGGGCAGCGGCGGGGTGCGGAAGCGGCGGGTCACCTCGACGGCGGCGAGCACGGCGACGAGCACCCCGGCGAACACGATGGCGTTGACCACCCAGGTGGTGCCGAACAGCAGCGCGAACCCGGTCACGCTCTTGGTCTCCAGCAGCAGGAACGCCACCCCGAGCAGGAACAGGTCGGCGTACGGGCGCATCCTGCGGTACGGGCCGGCCACGACGCGGACGGCGAGCAGGCTGACCGCGAGGATCAGGCCGAGCGTGACGAGGTAGAGCGACGGGATCGTGCGGTCCTTCAGGTAGAGGAAGGGCCGGTCGTCGTCGGCGGGCGGCGGGGTGCCGGCGGCCGCGCCCGCCCAGGGGGCGCCGCAGCGCTGCGCCTCGGGGGTCGCCCCGGCGGTGATGACGGCCTGCTGGCCGGTGGTGCTGACCACGTCCACGCAGGGCGCGTGGCCGAAGGCGCGCTGGGCGGTGGCGGCGAGCCGGTCCACCAGCCAGCTCTCGCGGTAGTAGTTGTACATGGAGAACGCGCCGCCGGGCTTGAGGCGCTCACGGGCGGCCCGCATGGCCTCCTCGGTGAACAGGTAGCTCTCCAGCCGCAGCGAGCTGGCCCCCGACACGAGTGTGAGCGAGTCGGGCAGCGCGAACAGGATCAGGTCGTACGAGCGATCGGTCTGTTCCAGGAAGGCGCGGCCGTCGGTGACGTGCGTGGTCACGCGGGAATCGTCGTACGGCTTGTCCGGGTGGGTGGAGCCGCCGAGCTCGCGCAGCTTGGGGTCGATCTCGACGGCGTCGACGTGGCGGGCGCCCTTGGACAGCGCGATGGAGACGTCGGTGCCGCTGCCCGCACCGATGATGAGCACGTCGTCGGGCCTGGCGGCGGCCCGCTCGTAGGGCAGCCCGTACTGGGCCTCCCACTGGAGCCGGGCGTGGGCGGGCACGGCCTGCTGGTGGGGGATGCCGTTGACGGAGATGTCGGTCACCGGCACGCCGAGCTGCTCGAACTGGCGGTGGGTCACCTTGTAGTACGGCGACCAGAGCGCCCCGGCGGTGAGCGTCTCGGCCAGCAGCAGGCCGACCACGGCGAGCGAGGGGACGGCCACCAGCCCGATGTAGGCGGCGCGGGGCCGGGGCACCAGCAGCACGGCGTACGCGGCGGCGGCGAGGATGCCCCAGAAGACGGGCGGCGCGCTGAGGAACGACAGCCCGGTGAACACCGCGATGCCGGTCAGGCTGCCGATGAGGTCGTAGCGGTAGGCCTCCAGCCGGGGCAGCTCGGGGAAGCAGCGCCCGACCAGCTCGGCGGGGCCCATGAGGACGAGCGCGGCGGCGCAGAAGACGATGGGCAGGCTGATCCAGGCGGGCGGCCCGACCGTGGACAGGCTCGTCCAGTAGAGCACCCCGTCGGTGTCGCGGTCGACCGTCACCGGGAACGCCAGCACCACCATGACCAGCCCGAACAGCACGACCGGCGAGTAGTAGGGCTGGGCGGTGGTGCGGCCGACGCGCAGGAACCCGAGCCCGATGCCCAGGAACGAGCCGAGCAGCACGAAGTTGGTGAAGTAGCTCAGGTGCACGATGTTGGAGCCGGTCCAGCGGATCAGCGCCAGCTCCAGGAAGAGCATGAACGCGCTGGCGAGGATCAGCCGGGGCCGCACCGCCAGCCAGTGTCCGCCCGTGCCACCGCTTTCGACCGGCTTGCGCGCCTGGAGCGTCATGGTGACTCAACCTAGTCAACAGATCGCCCGCACGGAAGCCTCACGATTACGCCAGGATGTCGTCCCATTCGTCGCATTTTGCGGCGTTTCCGCAGGTCACAGGCTTGGCAAAACCCTGGACGGCGACAGCTCGATGACGCACGGTAAGGGAGTCGCTCCATCCATACACGCTCGGTGGTGATCATGCGGGTCCTCATCCAACTCCGCCCCTCCCCTGACCTCGTCGCGGCCGTGGCCGACCCCGGCCGCGCCGTGACCACGGCCGACGTCGCGGACGGCCTGCCCGGTGTCGAGCTCGACACCGGGTTCGCGCCCGTGGCGCTGCCGCGCCCGGTGCCCGCCACGGGCGGCGATCCGCTCTCGCTCAACCAGCCGCTGCGGTTCTCGATGGCCGCCGCGGACGCCTCCGTGCTGGTCCGCGGCACGATCTCCGACGACGAGGTGGCCACCAGGGTCTCGCTGCTGCCCGGGCTGCGTCCCGACGTGGTGGGGGTGTTCTCCGACCCGGTCATCGAGACCTGCCCGACGTGTGGCGGCGACCCGCCGGCCGGCACCTGGCGTGACGTGGAGCGGCTGCTGGACGGGCCCCGGATGCGCGCCGAGGGCCTCGACGGGTCCGACGTGCACGTGGCCGTGGTCGACACCGGCGTCAACCTGGACCACCTGAGCGGCAAGCTGGGGCGCGACGTGCGCCTCGACGCCGGGCGGAGCTGGCTGCCGCCGACCGTGCCGGGCACGCCCGGGGAGTTCCCTGTCGACCACGGCACGATGTGCGCCTTCGACGCGCTCATCGGCGCCCCGGCGGCGACCCTGCTCGACCTGCCGCTGCTGCGCTCCACCCGGCCGGGCGGCTCGGTCATGGACGGGCTGCTGTCCGACGCGGTGGCCGCGTTCGCGCACCTGCGCGGCGTGCTCGACGCCCAGCCCGAGGAGTCGCGGGCACTGGTGGTCAACAACTCGTGGGGGTCGTTCTCCCCGGAGTGGGACTTCCCCGTGGGGCATCCGGGCAACTACTCCGACAACGGGGCGCACCCGTTCAACCTGATGGTGGCGAGCCTCGACCAGGCGGGCGCGGACATCCTGTTCGCGGCGGGCAACTGCGGACGCGACTGCCCCGACGGGCGCTGCGCCTTCCCCGAGCGGCCGATCACCGGCGCCAACTCCCATCCGCGGGTGCTCTCGATCGGCGGGGTGAACGTGCGCGGCGAGCGCGTCGGCTACTCCTCGCAGGGCCCGGGACGGCTGGCCGAGCGCAAGCCGGACGTGTGCGCGTACACGCACTTCGCCGGCTCCGGCGCGTACGGCGACGAACCCGACTCCGGCACGTCGGCGGCGGCCCCGGTGGCGGCCGGGCTGGTGGCGGCGGTGCGGACGCGCTGGCCCGCCTCGCGGCTGTCGCCGGCCCAGCTGCGCGCCCTGCTGCGCCGCACCGCCGAGGACCGCAGCACGGTGGGCTTCGACTACGACTACGGCTACGGCATCGTGGACCCGGCCGCGATCCTGGCCGCGCTGGGGCGGCGGGCCAGGAGCGCGGCCTGAGCCGTCGCTACGCGGCCTGGCGGTTGAACACGCGGGTGCCGACCGCCAGGCCGGCCACGGCGAACAGCGCCGTCACCACCACTCCGGCCAGCACCGTGCCCGTCAGGTAGTGGCCGGCGAACAGCTCGCGCAGCGCCTCCACCGCATATCTGAACGGGCTGACGTACGAGAGCGCGTCGAGCCAGCCGGGGGCCATCGACATCGGCAGGAACGACCCCGACAGCAGCGCCAGCGGGATCACCGCGGTGCTCATCACGGGCGCGAACAACTGCTCGTCCATGGTGAGCGCGATCGCGTACGAGAGCGCGGCCATGCTGGTGCCGAGCACCACGATCAGCGCGAGCCCGGCCAGCAGCCCCGCGGCGGGGGCGCGCAGCCCGAAGGCGTAGCCGATCGCGACCAGCAGCACGACCTGGACCACCAGCGTGACCACGTTGGTGAGCACGCGGCCGAGCAGCAGCGCCAGGCGGGAGGCCGGGGTGACCCGCATCCGCTCCAGCACGCCGGTGCGTCTCTCGAAGACCACGCCGAACCCTGCCATGCCCGTGCTCAGCAGGCTGAGCTGGATGATCAGCCCGGGCACCAGCACCTCCCAGGTGCCGAACGTGGCGAAGATGGGACCGAACAGCACGAGGAAAAAGAGCGGCTGGATGGCTCCGAAGATCATCCCGACCTTCTGGCGGAGCGTGATCCGCAGGTTGTGCCGGAAGAGCACCCAGGTGTCGCGGATCATCGGACGCCGGCCTCCTCACGCAGGCTCCTGCCGGTGATGTCCAGGAACGCCGCGTCGAGGGTACGCCCGGCCTTGAGCTCGGCCGGGGTGCCCGAGGCGGCGATCTCGCCGTGGTCGATGATCAGCAGCCGGTCGCAGAGGGCGTCGGCCTCGTCCAGATAGTGGGTGGTCAAGAAGATCGTCACTCCGTGGTCGTCGCGCAGCGCGCGGATGTGGTCCCACAGGTGGGCCCGGGTCTGCGGGTCGAGCCCGGTGGTGGGCTCGTCCAGGAACAGCAGCGCCGGCCGGTGCGGCAGCGCGAACGCGATGTCGGCGCGGCGCCGCTGCCCGCCGGAGAGCGCGCCGCCCGGCCTGTCCCGCACGCCGTCGAGGCCGAGCATGGCCAGCACCTCGGCGGCCCGGGCCCGCGCCTCGACACGGGAGAGCCCGTACAGCATGCCCTGCAGCTCCAGTTCGCCGCCGATCGGGACGGTCGGGTCCGTCCAGCCGGACTGGGACACGTAGCCGATACGGCGCCGCACCTCTCTCGGGCCGGCCAGCAGGTCCTGGCCGGCCACGGTCGCGGTGCCCGCGGTGGGCGGCAGCAGAGTGGTCAGCATGCGCATGGTCGTGGTCTTGCCCGCGCCGTTCGGGCCGAGGAAGCCGACGATCTCGCCGCTCCGCACGGACATGGTCACGTTCCTGACGGCTTCGACGCCGCCGGTGAAGGTCTTGCTCAGACCTGATGTCTCGATCACTTCATCGCCTCCAAATTTAGAGTAGACACAATTTTGGTGTCACTGCAATATTGGTACGATGAAGCATGGAAGAAGGGCTGCGGGAGCGGAAGAAGCGCGAGACCCGGGAGCGCATCGCGGACACGGCGATGGGGCTGTTCATGACGCGCGGGTTCGACAACGTGACCGTGGCCGAGGTGGCTCGGGCCGCCGACGTGTCGGTGAACACGGTGTTCAACTACTTCCGCACGAAAGAGGACCTGTTCGCCGACCGGCAGGAGTTCGTCGAGAGCCTGCCGGTGGAGGTGCTGCGCGCGCGGGAGAAGGGCGAGAGCGCGGTGCGGGCGTTCCGCCGCGACTTCGTGGCGGCGGTCGAGACCCGGGGGTGGCAGTACGGCCTGCAGGACGGGGCCGACGTGTTCGCCAAGATGGTGGGCGAGAGCCCGTCACTGCTGGCCCGGATGCGGGAGATCCATCAGCAACGCGAAGAGGCGCTCGCGGAGGCGCTGGCCGACGAGCTCGACGCGGACGCCGACGATCCGGCCCCGCGGCTGGTGGCCGCCCAGATCCTCACCACGACCCGGCTGCTGTCGGACTACGCCGTGCGGCGCTCGCTGGCCGGTGAGCCGTGGGAGACGATAGCGCCCGACCTCCGGGCGCAGGCCGAGGCGGCTTTCGGCCTGCTGGAGTCGGGCATCGGCGACTACTGCGTGCGGCGCTAGCTGACCGACGCCATGACGATGGCGAACACGATGAACACCCCGTAGATGAGGATGATCCCGCCCATGATGCAGGTGCTGACGATGCCGCAGATCCGGCCGGCCTGCACCATGCCGCGGTTCTCGTACACGTAACCGCTGGCGTCGATCTCCCGCAGCGCCTTGGTGCCCATGTTCCAGGCGAACGGCCCGAGGATCTGGCAGATGACCAGGCTGAGGATGCCCATCACCAGGATGGTCGTCCCGTTGGGGTGCGTCTGCGGTGGCGGGCCGTAGTAGCCGGGGCCGTAGTGGGGATAGGACATGGGTGACTTGACCCCTCGGTTGTCAGGCAATCAGGTGGGTTTTATACCACAGCAGCCTCATTGCCAGCCGCTTGTACACTGCTTGAATGATCAAGGGCGCGTTCCAGTGGCTGGCCGGTACCGAGTGGTTCATGCGAGCCGGTCCGAGGATGGTGCCGAAGGTCGAGCGGCTGATCGACAAGATGTCCGGCGGCAAGCCGGTCGGCGGCGACCGCTCCCTGGTCCTGATGACCACCGGCGCCCGGTCCGGGGAGCCGCGCCGCACCCGGCTGGCGTGCGTCCGCGAGCCCGACGGGTCGCTGCTGGTCGTGGGCAGCAACTTCGGCGCCGAGCGCCACCCCGCGTGGACGGCCAATCTGCTGGCCCGTCCGGAGGCGGCCGTGTCCTTCCAGGGGCGCGAGATCCCGGTGAGCGCGCGCCTGCTGACCGGTGACGAGCGGGCCGCGGTGTGGCCGGGGCTGGTGGCGGGCTCGCCGTTCTACGAGCGCTACACGGCCAGGTCCGGGCGGGAACTGCGGGTCTTCCGGCTGATACCGGAGCAGTGATCCTTTTACGCCAAAATAGTCGGGCAATCCATCCCTTTCGAGGAGGAGCCCTCCCCCGTGCGTGAACGCCTCGGCGCCGTCCTGGCGCACCGGCACTTCCAGCGGTTCATCGTCGCCGTGATCCTGGTCAACGCCGCGGTCCTCGGTCTGGAGACCGTTCCCTCCGTGGCGTCCCGCTACGGCGACCTGCTGGCCCTGCTGGACCAGCTCGCGCTGGCGATCTTCGTGGTCGAGCTGGCGGCCAAGATCTACGTGGAGCGTTCACGGTTCCACCGCGACCCGTGGAACATCTTCGACACGGTGATCGTCCTGATCGCGGTGGCGCCCGCCACGGCGAGCAGCCTGTCGGTGCTGCGCTCGCTGCGCATCCTGCGCGCGCTGCGCCTGCTGTCGGCGGTGCCGAGCCTGCGCAAGGTGGTCTCGGCCCTGCTGCGCGCGATGCCGGGGATGAGCTCGATCGTGGTGCTGCTGTCGCTGGTGCTCTACGTGGCCGCGGTGCTGGCGACCAAGCTGTACGGGCAGACGGCGCCGGAGCGCTTCGGCAGCCTGCCGACGTCGTTGTTCACGCTGTTCCAGACGATGACGGGCGACGACTGGGGCAACATCGCGCGTGAGGTGATGGAGGTCCACCCGTCGGCCTGGATCTTCTTCACGATCTTCATACTGCTCTGCACGTTCGTGGTGCTCAACCTGTTCATGGCGGTGGTGGTGAGCGCCATGGACGAGGAGGCGAAGGAGGAGCGGGCCGAGATGGAGGACCTGTCGGCCGCCTCGACCCAGCGCATCCTGGACGAGCTGGCGGAGCTGCGCAAGGAGGTGGCGGCGCTGCGCCGCGTCACCCCGCGGGCCAAGAAGCGCACCAGCGCCTGACGGCCCGCCGGGCACGCGCGCGCCGCGAGGGTCAGCGGGAGTAGAACTCGACCACGAGCAGCTCGTCCACGGGCACGGGCACCTGCTCCCGCATCGGGACGGCCAGCAGGGTGAAGGTCAGCGCGGGCAGGTCCACGCTCAGGTACGGGGCGGTGCGCTCGTCCGCGTGGATCCCCTCGGCCGCGGCCACGAACGGCTGCATCCGGCGCGACCGCTCCCGCACCGACACGACCTGGCCGGGCTTGACCAGGTAGCTGGGGATGTCCACCTTGCGGCCGTCCACCGCGATGTGCCCGTGCGCCACGTACTGGCGGGCCGCGTAGATCGACGGCGCGAGCCCGGAGCGCATCACCAGCGAGGCCAGCCGGGACTCCAGGATGGAGACCAGCTCGGCGCCGGAGGCCCCCGGCCGGCGCTCGGCCAGGTCCCAGTAGCGGCGCAGCTGCCGCTCCGACACGTCGTAGTACCAGCGCAGCTTCTGCTTCTCCAGCAGGCGGACCCCGTAGTCGCCGGTGTTGCGGCGATTGGTCTTGCGGCCGTGCTCGCCCGGCGGGTACGGGCGCTGCTCGAAGTAGCGGACGGCTTTCCTGGTCAGCGGCACTCCCGCGCGGCGCGACAGGCGCACCTTGGGACCGGTGTAGCGCACGTTCACCTCATTGTGCTTAGGTAATGCTTACTTAGGTAAGGCTAACCTACACGCCAAGGAGGCGCCATGCTGCCCATCCCGCAGCGGATCCGCACTCTCGCCGCGACCGCCTCGGTGGTCAAGCTGACCGTCGACGGCGTCCCTGCCCGCGCCAGGGGCGGGGTCGACGAGCGGGGCAGGCCGGTGCTGCTGGCGCTGCCCGGCGAGCCGCTGCACGGGCTGCACCGGCTGCACGAGGACGCCGTGGTGGCGGTCAACCTGGCGGCGATGCGCAGGCTCGGGGACGACGAGCACCCGCGCGGGCTGATGGAGGTGCAGGGCTGGGCCCAGCCGGTGCCGGCGGGCGAGGCGCGGGCGGCGGCGGTCGCGGTGGCGGCGAACACGGCCGACGAGGCGCTGTTCGACGCCCTGGAGCGCTACGGGCGGCCGGACGCGCCCCGGCTGCTGCGGGTGGACGTGGCCCAGGTGGTGTACCTGACCGGGCAGGAGTCCGGGGTGCTGGACGCCGACGACTACCTGGACGCCGAGCCCGACCCGCTCGCCGAACCTGCCGAGCGGGTGCTGGCGCACGTCAACGCCGCGCACCGCGAGCAGTTGGCCAACGGGGTGTCCCGGCATCTCGGCAGGCCCGCCGGGGAGGTGTGGCTGTGGGAGCTGGACAGCCGGGGGGTCACGGTGCGGGCGGACGGCTCGCTCGTCCGCTTCCTCTTCCCGGCGCCCACGAGCAGCGGGAGCGACCTGGAGGCGGCGCTGAACGGCCTGCTCTGCACCTGCGGCCACCACCCGGCGGCCTGAACCGGGACGTCCTTCTTGATCACGATTCTCCGCTTCGCCGTTCGAGCACCGCCAGGGCTGACTATCATCTGCCTCTGTGAGAGAGACCGAACGGCGCGGGCGGATCCTGCAGATCGCCGGCACGCTGACCGGCACCCTCATGCTCGTCCTCGCCGGCGTCCTGGCCGCCGCCGGGTCGCCGGGCACGTCGCTCTCCACCGCCAGCATGCCCCAGCCGGGCGTGCCGGGTCTCGCCGAGCCGCGGGGGGCGATCGAGTCGGCGTCCGGCCGGGCCGACCCGCGTCACCTGTCAATGCCCCGCCGTGACGCGCGCCCGTCCCCCACGGGCACCCCTGACCGGCCCACCGCCCGGAGCTCCCCCCGCCCCTCGCCGTCGTCCGCACCGTCCTCGGTGGCGCCGTCCCCGGGCGAGACCTCCCTTGCCACCCCGTCCTCCCGTACGGACAGGGAAAGCCGGGCGGGCGCCCTCGCCCCCGCCGGCCCGGCCCTCACCACGGCCCACCCCGCCCCGGGCACCCGCCCCACCCCGACGGCCACCAAGACCAAGACGAAGAAGCGCCTCACGCGCCCCAACCGCATCCCCGGCCACCGCTGAGCACCCGGGAGAGCACCCCTCCCCAACCCGGCACTACGGCGAGCTGAGCGGGCCAAAGGCACGCACGACGGCGCCCAGCCCGAGGGGGTTCCCACAAGGTTTTCTCTCCCCGACGCCAGAGAGATCGAGCCTGCGGCGCCCAGCCGGAGGGGGGGTTCGCCCGAAGGTTCCCTCCCCGACGCCTGCGGCGCCCAGCCCGGAGTCCCCACAGAGGTTTCTCTCGGCGACGCGTGCGGCGCCCAGCCTGAGGGGGTTCCCACGGAGGTTCCCTCCCCGGCACGTACGACGCACAGCCCGAGAGTTCCCGAAGAGATTTCTCTCCCTGACGCGTGCGACGCCCGTCGTCAGAGGGGTTTCGTGGGGTGCAGGGGGCGGCGGGTGGCGAGGGATTCGTCGACGGCCTCGGGTGAGAGGACGTGGTCGAGGACCATGACGGCGCAGCCGCTGATGCCGGCGGCCGGCCCCAGCCGGCTCGGCTCGATGCGCAGCCGTCTGGTGGCCAGCGCGGTGGAGCGGCGGTAGACGACCTCGCGGATGCTGGACACCAGCGGCCCGAACGCCTCAGCCATGTCGCCGCCGAGCACCACGACCGACGGGTTGAGTATGTTGACCGCCCCGGCCACGACCTCGCCGATCCGGCGCCCGGCCTCGCGCACGGTCGCCATCGTCTCGGCGTCGCCGGCCCGCACCAGGCGGGTCACGTCGGCGATGTTCTTGACGTCCTTGCCGGCGGCGCGCAGGTCACGCAGGAGCGCGGTGCCGCTGGCGACGGAGTCGACGCAGTCGACGTTGCCGCACCGGCACAGCACGCCGCCGCCGTCGCGTACCGGGATGTGGCCGATCTCGCCGGCCGCGCCGAGCGCGCCGCGCAGGATGCCGCCCCCGGCGATGATGCCGGCGCCGATCCGGGTGGACACCTTGATGAACATCAGGTCGTCCAGGTCGGGGTAGGCGCCCCGGTGCTCGCCGATGGCCAGCACGTTCACGTCGTTGTCGACCAGCACGGGCACCGGGAAGCGGGCCCGGACCAGCGGCGGGATCACCACGCCCGTCCAGGACGCCATCACCCTGGCGCTCTCGGTGCGGCCCTCGGCGAACTCGACGGTGGCGGGCATGCCCATCCCGACGCCCTTGACCATGGAGCGCGGCCGGTCGCCGAGCAGTTCGTCCCAGGTGTCCATGACGAGGGGCAGCACCACGTCGGGGCCCTGCTCGACGTCGATCGCGAAGTCCTGCCCGGCGAGCTCGCGGGCGCTCAGGTCGCAGATGGACACGCGGGTGCGGCTCGCGCCCAGCGCCGCGACCAGGACGACGCCGCCGGACGCGTTGAACTCCAGCCGCACCGGCGGGCGCCCGCCGGTCGAGGGAGCGTCCGCGCGCTCGACGACCAGGCCGCGTTCCAGCAGCTCGTCGACGCGGAGCTGCACCGCGGGGCGTGACAGGCCGGTGACCCGGCCGATGTCGGTCCGCGTCACGGCCGTACCGGTGCGGATCAGCTGCAGTACGTCACCGCTGGTGGCGAGGGTGGCTGCGGTACGTCGAGACATCGGCTAAGTGAACCACACCTAGTTGTGTCATGAAAAGTCGCTACTTTTTCATCTCAAATAGCAAAACTATGCTTGTGTAGGACCGAAACCCTAGCTAGTGTCCGTTCTGTCCCCGCATTGGTAGATCATCGGAGTCGTGTTCGTGTCCCCGCTCTCGCCCTCCCCGGCCGCCCACACCGCCGACCTGGTGGTCTTCGGCGGTACGGGTGACCTGTCCATGCGCAAGCTGCTCCCCGCGCTGTACCACAGCGACAGGGACGGCCGGCTCTCGCCGGAGACGCGCGTCATCGCCCTGTCCAGGGGCGGGCTGACGGACGCGGACTTCCGCGGCAAGGTGGACGCCCAGGTACGCGACGTGGTGCCGGTCGACGACCACGCCATGTGGCAGCGCTTCCTGGGCCGCCTGCACCATCTGACGGTGGACGTGGGCGGGCAGGACCGCACCGGCTGGGACGCGCTGCGCGCGACGCTGGCCGAGGACCGCGACCGCGTGTTCTACCTGGCGAGCCCGCCCCGGACGTTCGGCCCGTTCTGCCGGGAGGTGGACCGGGCGGGGCTGGTGACCCCGCGCTCCCGGGTGGTGCTGGAGAAGCCGCTCGGCCACGACCTGCCGAGCGCCCAGCGGATCAACGACGAGGTCGGTGCCATCTTCGACGAGCACCAGATCTTCCGCATCGACCACTACCTGGGCAAGGAGACGGTGCAGAACCTGCTCGTGCTCCGCTTCGCCAACGCGTTCCTGGAGCCGATCTGGAACTCGCTCTGGATCGACCACGTACAGATCACCGCCGCCGAGACCGTCGGCACGCCCGGCCGGCGCGGCTACTACGACCACGCCGGCGCGCTCCGCGACATGGTGCAGAACCACCTGCTGCAGCTGCTGACGCTGACCGCGATGGAGCCGCCCGCGCGCAACGACCGCGAGGCGATCCGCGACGAGAAGGTGAAGGTGCTGCAGGCGCTGCGCCCGATCACCGGCGGCGAGGTCGGCCGCTTCACCGTGCGCGGCCAGTACACCGCCGCCGACGGCATGGCCGGCTACCTGGAGGAGCCCGGCTCGACGCCGCCGACCGAGTCGTCGGAGCGGGTGGAGACGTTCACCGCGATCCGCGCCGAGATCCGCAACTGGCGCTGGGCCGGGGTGCCGTTCTACCTGCGCACCGGCAAGCGGCTGCCGAACCGGCGCTCGGAGATCGTGGTGCAGTTCAAGGACGTGCCGCACTCCATCTTCCCCGGCGGCTCGCCGAACCGCCTGGTGCTGCGGCTGCAGCCGGAGGAGGGCATCGAGCTGCACATCATGGCCAAGGAGCCGGGCGCGGGCGAGGTGTCGCTCAAGCCGGTGCCGCTCAGCCTGAACTTCGGCGAGACGTTCCCCGCCCGCGTTCCCGAGGCGTACGAGCGGCTGCTGAGCGACGTGCTGGCCGGCAACCCGACGCTCTTCATGCGCCGTGACGAGGTGGAGGCCGCGTGGCGCTGGATCGACCCGATCCTGGACGCCTGGCGCTCCTCCCCCGAACTGCCCGAACCGTATCCCGCCGGGACGACCGGCCCCGCAGGCGCGCACGAGCTCCTCGGCCGCAGTGGCCGCGCCTGGCACGAGGAGGAGGCGTGACTTCTATGACTTCCATGCACCCCGTCATCCAGCAGATCACCGACCGCATCGCCGGACGCAGCGCGACCAGCCGGGCCGCGTACCTGGCCAGGATCCGCCGCGACGGCGAGAACGCCCGCGCGAAGGGCCCGGCCCGCGCGCACCTGGGCTGCGCGAACCTCGCGCACGGCTTCGCCGCCGCGCCCGACTCCGACAAGCCCGCCCTGCGCGGCACGGCCAAGCCGGGCGTGGCGATCGTCACCAGCTACAACGACATGCTCTCCGCCCATCAGCCGTACGAGACGTACCCGCCGGAGCTGAAGGCGGCGGTGCGCGCGGCCGGGGGCGTGGCCCAGGTGGCGGGCGGCGTGCCCGCCATGTGCGACGGCATCACGCAGGGCAGGGCCGGCATGGAGCTGTCCCTCTATAGCCGCGACGTGATCGCGATGGCGACGGCCATCGCGCTGTCGCACGACATGTTCGACGCGAGCCTGCTGCTGGGCGTCTGCGACAAGATCGTGCCGGGCCTGCTGATCGGCGCGCTGCACTTCGGCCACCTGCCCGCGATCTTCGTGCCGGCCGGGCCGATGACGTCGGGCCTGCCGAACAAGGTCAAGGCCCGCACCCGCCAGCTCTTCGCCGAGGGCAAACTGGGCAGGGGCGAACTGCTGGACGCCGAGGCGAAGTCCTACCACTCCCCCGGCACGTGCACCTTCTACGGCACCGCCAACTCCAACCAGGCGCTGATGGAGGTCATGGGCCTGCACCTGCCGGGCTCGACGTTCGTCAACCCGCACACCGAGCTGCGGCACGCGCTGACGGCTGCGGCGGGCCGCCGCGCGGTCGAGATCACCGCGCACGGCGCCGAGTACACGCCGATCGGCGAACTGGTCGACGAGAAGGCGATCGTGAACGCGTGCGTGGCGCTGCTGGCCACGGGCGGCTCGACCAACCACACGCTGCACCTGGTGGCCATGGCGGCCGCCGCCGGGATCGTGCTGACCTGGGATGACCTGTCGTGCCTGTCCAAGGTGGTGCCGTCACTCACCAGGATCTACCCGAACGGCCAGGCGGACGTGAACCACTTCCGCGAGGCGGGCGGCATGCAGGTGCTGATCGGCGAGCTGCTGGACGCGGGCCTGCTGCACGCCGACGTGATGACCGTGGCCGGGCCCGGCCTGGACCGTTACCGGTCGGCGCCGGAGCTGCGTGACGGCGAGCTGGCATGGGAGCCGGTCATCGGCAGCTCCGACCTGGACGTGCTGCGCCCGGTGTCGGACCCGTTCGCGGCCGACGGCGGCATCCACATGCTCTCCGGCAACCTGGGCACGGCCGTGAGCAAGGTGTCGGCGGTCAAGCCGGAGCACCTGGTGATCGAGGCGCCGGCGAAGGTCTTCGACGACCAGCTCGACCTGCTGCGCGCCTTCGAGGCGGGCGAGCTGGACGGGCAGGACTTCGTCGCGGTCATCCGCTATCAGGGGCCGAGCGCCAACGGCATGCCGGAGCTGCACAAGCTCACGCCGCCGCTGGCGGTGCTGCTGGACCGGGGACAGCGGGTGGCGATCGTCACCGACGGCCGCATGTCGGGCGCCTCCGGCAAGGTGCCCGCCGCCATCCACCTGTCGCCCGAGGCGGCGGACGGCGGGCCGATCGCGCTGGTCCGCGACGGCGACGTGGTCCGCCTCGACTCGGCCGGGGGCACCCTGGACCTGCTCGTGCCGGCCGGGGAGCTGGCCCGCCGTACTCCCGCGGGCCGCGCGCTCAGCGACGCCGAATGGGTCGGCACCGGCCGCGAGCTGTTCGCCACCTTCCGCCGCATGGCGGGCCACGCCGAGCAGGGGGCCGGCATCTTCGGCGTCAGCGGCGCCGAGTCGCCGCACCACGGCCCCGGGCTGGCGTTCCCCGCCGAGTCGGGCGCCTCCCACCTGGAGGCGGGCATCCCGCTGCCCGCTCCCTCGGGAGCCTCCCGGTGACTCCTTCCTGGTCTCCCTCCGAGGGCACGCCCGCCCTTCGGCCCTCGGAGGGCATCTCCCGCGGCGGGAAACTCCCGGCCGCGCCCGGCCACCACCCCTCGGAAAGCATCCACGGCGGCGACCGCCTGGCCGGGTCCGTCCTCCGGGCCTTCGGCGGCGGGAGCCTCATGCTCTCGCAGGGCATGCGCTTCTCCCGGCCCTGCGGCTGTTCTGCACGCGCCGGACGGTCGCGATGAGGGCGCCGGAGCTGCCGTGGCTGGTCGCCGACATCGGGGGGACGAACGCCCGGTTCGGTCTCGTCACGGCGCCAGGAGCCGCGCCGTCACACGTGGCGGTGCTGTCCGGGGCCGTCTACCCGACGCTGCCCGACGCCGTGGCCGCCTATCTCTCCGAGCATGCGGGCGGGGTGCGGCCGGGTGCGGCGTGCCTGGCCGTGGCCGGGCCGATCGACGGGGACCGCTACCGGCTGACGAACTCGCCCTGGGCCGGGTCCACGCGAGACCTGGACGTCCCGTACGTGAAACTGCTCAACGACTTCGAGGCGCTGGCCGTGTCGCTGCCGCACCTGCGCGCGGACGAGCTGGTGCCGCTGGGCGGCCCCGAGCCTTCGTACGGGGTGAAGGCGGTGCTCGGCCCCGGGACCGGGCTCGGCGTGGGCGGGCTGGTGCCGACCGATCACGGCTGGGTGCCGATCCCCGGCGAGGGCGGTCACGTCACGGTGCCCGCGGCCGACGACAGGGAGCTGGAGATCGTCCGCGCGCTCCGTGCGGAGGGCCTGGACCAGGTGGTGGCCGAGCACGTGCTGTCGGGGCCCGGCCTGGCCCGCCTGCACCGGGCGCTGGCCCGGGTCAACGGCGTCGCGGCGCCGTCCCTGGCCGCTTCGGAGATCGTGGCGCGGCTCGGCGACCCGCTGTGCGCGGAGACGGTGGAGGTGTTCTGCGGGATGCTGGGGAGCTTCGCCGGGAACGTCGCGCTGACTCTCGGCGCGCGGGGTGGTGTCTACCTGGGCGGAGGCGTCCTTCCCCGTATCGTGGAGCGCGTGTGCGCCAGCAACTTCCGTGCCAGGTTCGCCACTAATCCCGACATGTCCGCATACCTGGCGGAGATCGGCACCTCGCTCATCGTCGCGCCGCAGCCCGCCCTGACGGGCGCCGCCGCCTGGCTCACCCAGCACGCGCCGGCGGCCCGATGACCACCCACGCCACCCACCGGCCGACGCGGTGGCGGGACTGGCGGCCGGCGTGGCCCGTCCCGATCGACCACCGTGCGCCGGGCGCCTCGCCGCGTCCCGGGCGTTTTCCGTACCTGAGGAGTTCCCGATGAGCCTGCTCGACCTCGCCCCCGTGATCCCCGTCGTGGTGATCGACGACGTGGAGACCGCCGTGCCGATGGCGCGGGCGCTGGTGGCCGGCGGCCTGCCCGTGATCGAGGTGACGCTCCGTACGGCCCCCGCGCTGGAGGCCATCGCCCGGATCTCCGCCGAGGTCCCCGAGGCCAAGGTGGGCGCGGGCACGATCCGCAACTCGCAGGACATCGCGGCCGCCCTGGAGGCCGGCGCGGGCTTCCTCGTGTCCCCCGGCACGACGCTGTCGCTCGTGGAGGCGATGGAGTCCAGCGGCCTGCCCTACCTGCCGGGCGCCGCCACCGCCTCGGAGGCGATGGCGCTGGCGGAGCGGGGCATCAAGGAGCTGAAGTTCTTCCCGGCCGAGGCGGCGGGCGGCGTCGCGTACCTGAAGTCCCTGCAGGGCCCGCTGCCGGACGTCCGCTTCTGCCCGACGGGCGGCATCCGCCCGGCCACCGCCCCTGACTACCTCGCCCTGCCGAACGTCGGCTGCGTCGGCGGCACCTGGCTCACCCCGGCCGACGCCCTGTCCGCCGGCGACTGGTCCCGCGTCGAGAAGCTCGCCTCGGAGGCCGCCGCCCTGAGGTGATCACCACCCGTCCCAGCCGTGGTAGCCGTACCAGTCGCCCACGATGCGCACGTAGATGTCGTCGGCGGTTTCCTGCGGGACGGCTCCTGGATGCCAGGCGAAGCCGGTGTTGCTGTAGATGGCCCATTCCGTCGTCGCGAAGCCGGCGCTGCCAGGGACCGGCACGCCGTCCAGGCTTCCGTGCTCGGCTCCTCCACCGCACACCCGGTACAGCCCCGCCCACTCGCAGGACTCGTAGTGGATCGGCCCTCGTTCCATGATCCTCTCCGCGTAGGCGCCCAGGGCCGACGCCGACAGCGAGAACCGCAGCGCGAAAGGGGCGTTGTAGGCCAGCGCGACCACGGTCGCCCAGGTGATCAACCAGGGCGCCAGGCAGCGTCCGGCCCGGCCGGTGACCCCGCCTCTGTCAGCCGCCAGGGCGAACCGCAGCGCCCAGTAGACCATCAGAGGAAGACCGACGAGGACGACCGCCAAGAGCATCTCGACCCCGTACCAGAAGGGCACGCTCGCCCAGTACATGATCACTAGGGCCAAGGTGGACCACACGATCACGAAGGGCCATCCGGGCGGCTTGGCGATCATCGCCGCACCCTAGCGCAATCTCGGGACGATCCGGCTCGTTCCCGGCAAGCTGTGGCCCGGTCTGTGTAGGACCGGGTGAGAGCGGGTCGTCACGGATCGCTACCGCTGTGGTCCGGCTCACCTAGGCTGAGGGGATGAGAGAGCTGGTGGGCCGGGTGTCGGCGCTCGACACCGAGGCCGGGGCCGCGGTGCGGGTCATCGCCTACTTCGACCGTCTCGTCCAGGCCCATGCCGGTCTGGAGGCGATCGTGCGCGGCGCCGCCATGCTGGCCGGCTGTCCCGCCTGCCTCTCCGATCCCGACCGTCACCTGCGGATCCGCGTACGGGCCGACGGCGAGCGCGAGGACGCCCGGACCGCGCCCGACCCGGGCTGGCCCGCCCACCACGTGGGCAGCGGAGCGGCGGCGCTCCGGCTGGAGCGTCCCGGACGAGCGGGGCCCGTCGACGCCATCGTGCTCGAACGGGCCGCCGCCGCGGCGCGCGACGTGCTCGACCGCACCTGGGGCCGCGCGCCCGCCCGGCCGGGTGAGGATCCCGCCCTGGTCGAGCTGCTCCTCGACGCGGCCGCGCCGCCGCAGGCCCGGCTGATCGCCGCCCGGCGGCTCAACCTGGCAGGTGACGTACGGGTCCGCGCGGTCGCGGAGGAGGGCGGGCGGGCCCGGATCGAGCGTGACCCGGTGATCATCACTGACCGGCCCGGCGAGAAGCGCCAGGGGGTCGGCCCCGCCGTGCCCGTGCCGGAGCTTCCCGAGTCGTGGCGGCTGGCCCGCGTCGCGCTGCGCCTGGCGGCCGAGGGATCCGCCCAGGATCCCGGCCCGCGCGTGGTGTTCGCGGACGAGCTGGGCGGGCTGATGGTGCTCGCCGCCGCGGCCCGCCCGGACGGCGAGGCGGTCCCCGACGTCCTCGCCCTGGAGCGGGCCGGGTCGGCGGCGCCCTGGACTCTCGCCACCCTCCACGCCGTCGCCTACGCCCAGAGCCTGCGCGCGGCCGCCACGGAGCTGACCATCCACCACTCCACCCTGCAGGAACGGATGACCCACGCCGAGCACCTGCTGGGCTGGGACGTACGCACCCCGCAGGGCCGCCTGCGCCTGCAGCTCGCGTTCGCACTCCGGCGGCTGGCCCGCCACCCCGAGCCGGGCAGGCCCGCCGATCGGCGGGGTCGCCGGGTAAACCCGCCGAGTGGCGGGTAAGGCCCGCCATCTGGCGGTCGATCCACCGGCCCGGCCGCGGCCACCATGGTCCCAGCGGCAAGCCGGCCGCGACGTCCGACCGAAAGGTTCTCCGATGAGCATCGACGAGTCCCCCGCCCGGCCGGCCGCGCCGGTGCCGTTCGACCCCGAACTCGGCGCGGCCCTGACCCTGATCCAGCAGCACATGCCCCCGCTCACGTCGCTGGACGAGATCCCCGCGCTGCGCGCGAACTCGGCCCTGATGCCGGTGCCCACCGCCGAGCAGCTCAGCCGCGACGGGGCGTTCGACGTGGAGGAGCGCGAGGTGCCCGGCCCGGCCGGAGCGCCCGACGTCACCCTGCTCATCTGCCGCCCCACCGGCTCCACCACTCCGCTGGCGGCCATCTACAACATCCACGGCGGCGGCATGATCGGCGGGAACCGGCTCGTCGGCCTGGACTCGCTGCTGGACGTGGCGCAGGAGCTGCGTCTGGTGCTCGTGTCGGTCGAGTACCGGCTCGCGCCCGAGCACCCGCACCCGGCCCCGGTGGAAGACTGCTACGCGGGTCTGGTGTGGACCGCCGAGCACGCCGCCGAGCTGGGCATCGACCCGGCCCGCATCCTCGTGGCCGGAGGCAGCGCGGGCGGCGGGCTCGCGGCGGCCGTGGCCCTGCTGGCCCGCGACCGCGAGGGCCCGGCCCTGGTGGGGCAGATGCTGATGTGCCCGATGCTGGACGACCGCAACGACACCCCCTCGTCCCTGCAGATGGCCGGTCTCGGCATCTGGGACCACGCGGCCAACGAGATCGGCTGGACCGCCCTGCTCGGCGACCGGCGCGGCGGCCCCGACGTCTCCCCCTACGCGGCCCCGGCCCGGGCCACCGACCTGTCGGGGCTGCCCCCGGCGTTCATCGACGTCGGCTCGGCCGAGACGTTCCGCGACGAGGGCGTCGCCTACGCCACCCGCATCTGGCAGGCCGGCGGCCAGGCCGAGCTGCACGTCTGGCCGGGCGGGTTCCACGGCTTCGAAGGCATCGTCCCGCACGCCGCGATCTCCCAGGACGCCGGTGTGCCCCGGATGCGCTGGCTCCGCCGTATCCTCGCCCCCTGAGCCGCCCGCGCCAGCGGAACGGTCAGGAACGGAGAAGCGGCGGCCACCGCGCCGCGCCTAGCGTGATCGTCATGGATGTCCCCGCTCACCGGAGCGGGGTCTCTCGTCTCGCAAGGAGAGCCATGAACGGGAACACGTGGGTCCGGCGGGCGCACCGCTGGCTGTCCATGACCTTCACGGTGACCGTCGTCGTCACCGTCGTCGCCATCGCCGTCGCGGGGCAGGAGGGGCCGGCCGAGTGGATCTACTACCTGCCGCTCCTGCCCCTTGCCCTGCTCCTGCCCACCGGCCTGTACCTGTTCGTCCTGCCGTATACCGCCAAGCGGCGCAGCAGGCGGTGACGCGCCCGAGCTTGTCGTCACGTTGGGTAAAGTGTTCATTACCTCAGGTGCCCGGCGACGGTTGCCGAGCGACCGCACCGGACTGCCACCTCGTGGTCTCTCGGCGACCAGCCAGGCACCGACTAACCTTGACGACAGCCGGGACCTGACTGCGGTCATCAGCCAGGTCCCTGCCCCCCACGGTATGGGAGATCGACTTGAGCACCAAGAGCACGGAGGAGCGTGTGAGCGCCTTGGAGTCTTGGGCTTTCCAAACCGGCCGGGACCTCTCCGAGATCAAAGCGGTTCAGGGGGAACACACGAATCGGCTCGCGGCCATGGACGAACGACTGACCGGCATGGACGAGCGGCTGGTCCGTCTCGAATACGGCGTGGGCCTGCTGCTCGATCACCACGGCATCCAACGTCCTCAGCCATAGCCCTCAGAAGGGAGAGTGCTTCCGGTAGTGATGCCGGAGGCGTTCTCCGCGTACGGCCAGTGCGGGCTGCGACCTGCCGTCAGGTCAGCACAGTCTCCTGAGGTCGGCGAAGTCCGCGTTGATGTCCGCGATCACCTGGTTGGGATCGCCACCCGTCATACCGGTCAGGCGGAAGTTCAGCTCCTGGAACTCGTCTGCCAGCCGGCGGATGGTCGTTCCCACCGCTCCTTGCGCGTCGAGGCCCGCGCCCATCAGGTCGTGGTGTGCCTGGCGGGCCGCGGCTGCCTGGCCTGCGCGGGTGGTCCCGGCGTCCCGGCGGTATGTGGCCAGCGCCGTCTCCGTTTCGTCGCAGCCGGCGGGCCGGACCGCTGGCAGCGTTGCGGGGGGATCCTTGGCCACCGGGGTGGAGCTCGGCACCGGCAATTCGGGGGTGCTGGATTCGGGGGTGCTGGATTCGGGGGTGCTGGGCTCGGGCGGGGGGCTCGAGGTCTGCGGTGCGGGCGAGGTGGGCGCGGGATCCGGTGACGACTGCGCGGCCGAGGGGGTGGGTTCCGGGCCGGGCTGCGGGGGCTGCGGCATCAGGTACGCGACCAGGGCGACCACGGCGGCAGCCGCGGTCGCCATAGCGCTCACGGCCGTCCAGTCCGGGCCACCTTTCGGTCGTGCTGATCGCTTCTCCGCCATGGCCTCATCCTCGCCGAGCCGCCGGGCCGGGTCCAGAAACGCCTCCTGCCGATCTTGATCGCCCGCGTGGAGATCCCCCGGCGTTCCAGGAAGCGGCCGGCGACTACCCGCACGGTTAAGATCGCCTTTCCGGCGATCTCCAGGGCAGGCCACCGTGTACCTGATCTACCGCTCATGGGACCAGGGCGTTCTCGGCAAGCGCGTGTGGCGGATGCCCCAGCCGACGGTGCTGGAGTGGGTCCATGACGTGTGGGAGGACGCCACCGCCGGGGACCCGCACGAGTGGTTCGAGCGCGAACTGGGCACGGACGTCTGGTATCTCGCGGCCCTCTTCGAAGGCGGCGCACCGCCGCGGAGCATGGAGGAACTGCGCACCCTGGCCCGGACCCGGGTGTCGGAACTCCAGCAGTGCAACGTCGACGCCCACAGTGTGCGCGTGCTCGCCGACTCCCTCTGGTATGAGGTGGCGTACTACCTCGTCGACGACTCCGCCGTGGCGGCCAGCCCCGGCCTCTGGTCCTACGCCGTGCACGACGGGCCGCTGCCCGCGACCGCGAACACCCCCGCCGGCGGGTTCACACCACCGTGGAAGACCGTCGACCTGGCCGGATCGTCCGGGACGGGCACCGTCTACGCGGTCCTGCTCACCTGCAGGGCGAGGCACTTCAGCATCGGACGGGACGACACCTACGCCTTCCGGGGCGTCCGGCTCCCGGAGTTCGCCGCCGCGCTGCGCTCGCTCGGCACCACCGGCGAATGGCCGCTGGAACTGATGGTGTTACGGTCGCTGATCGCGCCGGACGAGGACGGCATCGCGGCGGCGCTGGAGCGCTGCAACCGATGGCCCGGCTATGCCGAGCCGCCGGACGACTACCTCGCCGACCTCAGCTCCCACGCGGCGGCGCTGGAGCTGATCCGGACCGCCCGCGGCCGCGAAGGCACGGTCATCCACGTGGACGAGCATGTGGTCCAGATGCTCATCGCGGAATGGGGCGAGACACGTGAGCAGTGGTTCTTCTTCGACGACCGGTGGGCCGGCAGCCATCCCGATCTCGCCGCGTCGCTGATGTGGTTCGCCTACCACTGGGATCCTCTCTGCTCGCGCCACCACTTCAGAGACAAGCCGTGCTCTGACAACCGCGTGCTCTACATCGCCGTGGTGGAAGAGGACGGCCGGGTACGGGTGCGCGAGGCGGGGCCGATGGACGACGAGCGGTTCTGGAAGTTCTACCGTTGGCACACAGCAGGCGACCGCTCGGCGAGGTGACCGCCGGCGACGTGCTCGGCGCGGTGGAGGTCCAGTTCCAGCAGCCGGCGCCCGACTCGTGCGGGTTCACCGAGTTCCAGATCACCCGCACGAGCCACGGCCCGGCCGTCGCCGCGATGCTCGCGGACCGCATCCGGCACGACCTCAAGGAAGCGGGCATCACCCGGTCCGACGGCTGGTTGCAGACCCGCTATCCGCACGGGAGTCGCTTCTTCCGCGCCGTCGGCCGGCTGCGCCGGTCCGCTGATGGGTCCGACTTCCTCGTCATCGGCTGACCGGCCTCTCGATAGTCAACATTCTTACCCTTGACGCTCCGTACCACTCGCCTTGGGCGGCGTCACGAGTTGGTTTCGGGCCTTGACCGCTTCGGGCTGCCCGCTTACCGTCACCGTTGAGTTAGGAAGCTTTACTATCTCTTGGTGGACGACGTAACCCCCCACACCAGCTCATAGGAGACTCTCGTGCGCTTCGTCCCTCTCGTGGCGGCCGGGCTGCTGGCCCTGTCGCTCACCGCATGCACCGCGGGCAAGGAGGCACCTCCGTCGCTCGGCGCCCAGCCCGCCGCGAGCGGCACCGGCCCCGCCGCCGCCGCGCTGCCCCCCGCCACGCTGGAGCTGTGGCACGGCTTCTCCACCGACGTCGAGACGAAGGCCTTCGAGGAGGCGGTCGCGGGCTTCACGGCGAAGTTCCCGCAGATCAAGGTCACCACGAAGAAGGGCATCCAGGACGCCCAGATCACCCAGGCGATCCGCGGCGGCAAGGCGCCCGACGTGGCGGCCTCGTTCACCACCGACAACGTCGCCCAGTGGTGCAGGAGCGGCGCGTTCCAGGACCTCACCGCGGTCATCGAGCAGGACGGCATCGATCTGGGCGTGCTCCCGGCCGCGGCCCGCGCCTACACCGAGTTCGAGGGCAGGCGGTGCACGATGCCGCTGCTCGCGGACGCGTACGGGCTCTACTACAACAAGGCGCTGATGAAGGGCGAGCAGCCGCCGAAGACCCTGTCGGAGCTGACCGAGCTGACCAAGAAGCTCACGGTCCGCGACGCCGACGGGAACATCGAGGTCGCCGGGTTCATCCCGAGCTTCCAGTATTACGAGAACTCCCCCAGCCACCTCGGCCCGATGGTCGGCGCGAAGTGGTACGAGGACGACGGCACCTCGGCCATCGGCTCCGACCCGGCGTGGAAACAACTGCTGCGGTGGCAGAAGGAACTGGTCGACTGGTACGGCTACGACAAGCTGGAGAAGTTCCGCAAGGGCCTGGGCGACGAGTGGGGCGCCGAGCACCCGTTCTTCGAGGGCAAGGTCGCCATGATCCTCGACGGCGAGTGGCGCAACGCCATGATCGCCAACGACCCCGAAGCCAAGGACCTGGACTACGGCACCGCCCCGCTGCCCGTCGCCGACGACAAGCCCGAGCTGTACGGCAGCGGCTTCACCGCCGGCACGGTGATCGGCGTGCCGAGGGGCGCCGCGCACCCGCAGCACGCCTGGGAGCTGGTCAAGCACCTCACCACGGACACCGAGTCGCTGGTGACGCTGTCGAACGCGCTGCGCAACGTACCGACCACCAAGGCCGCCATGGAGCACCCGGACCTGGCCAAGGACGCGAACTTCGCGACGTTCCTCGACATCTTCAACCACCCGAAGACGACGTCGATGCCGGCCAGCGTCAACAGCGTCTTCAACCAGGACGCCTTCTCCACCTTCCTCATCCAGTGGGAGAAGGGCGCGGTCAAGGACCTCGACGCCGGGCTGGCCGGGGTGGACAAGCGGATCGACGACAAGCTGAAGCTGTCCGGGGGCTGATGATGGCCTCCACCCACGTCGCGCGGCGCGGGCACGCCCTCGCCCGGCCGTCGCGCCGGCGGCCCGGCGAGGGCCTGCGCGCCCTGCTGTGGCTGTCGCCGTGGATCGCCGGCGTGGCGGTCTTCTTCGTCTACCCGCTCCTGTCCACGGTCTACTTCTCCTTCCACCGGTACGACCTGTTCACGCTGGAGTTCATCGGCCTGGACAACTACCGCTACGCCTTCTCCGACCCGCGCGTGCTGCAGTCGGCGCTGAACACCCTCTGGCTCGTGGTGTTCATGGTCCCGGCCCAGGTGGTGTTCGCGCTGGGCGTGGCGCAGCTGCTGGCCAAGCTGAAGAGCGGCGGCGGGATCCTGCGGACGATCTTCTACCTGCCGTCGCTGGTGCCGATGGTGGCGGGCACGGTCGCCTTCGTCTACCTGCTCAACCCGGCGACGGGCCCGGTCAACCAGCTGCTGGCCTGGTTCGGGATCGCCGGCCCCGACTGGTTCGGCAGCGCCGCCTGGGCCAAGCCCAGCCTCACCCTGCTCGCCCTGTGGGGCGCCGGCAACACCATCATGATCTTCCTGGCGGCGCTGCTGGACGTGCCCAGGCATCTGTACGAGGCCGCCGCGATCGACGGAGCGGGCGCCTGGCGGCAGTTCCGCAGCATCACGCTGCCGACGATCTCCCCCGTGCTGATGTTCTCCGCCGTCACCGGCGTGATCTACGCCGTGCAGTACTTCACCCAGGCGATGATCGCCTCCCGGGTGGCGTCCGGCGCGACCGACTCGGCCGGCACCACGTTCACCCCCGGCTATCCGGACGGGTCGCTGCTCACCCTGCCCCAGCACCTGTTCCACACCGGGTTCCGCGACTGGTCGATGGGGCTGGCGTGCGTGCACGCGCTGCTGCTGTTCGCGGTCGCGATGCTGTTCACGCTGATCCTGCTGCGTCAGTTCGGCAAGGCGGAGGTGACGTCGTGAGGCGCCGCCTGATGTGGGTCGCCCAGCACTCGCTGGCCATCGCGCTGGCGCTGATGTTCCTCGGGCCGGTCGCGTTCGTGACCCTGACCGCGCTCATGACGGACGAGCAGGCTCTCACCAGCCGGCTCTGGCCGGAACAGTGGAACTGGGCCAACTTCGCCGACGTCTTCGCCCGCTCGGAGCTGCTCACCTGGACGCTCAACACGTTCCTGTACGCGTCGCTGGCGACGGTGTTCATGCTGGTGTCGTCCATCCCGGCGGCCTACGCCCTGTCCCGCTTCCGCTTCCGCGGCCGCAAGGCGGCGTTCCTCGTGGTGATCAGCGCGATGATGCTGCCGCCGCAGGTCGTGGCGGTGCCGATCTACCTGGTGTGGGCGCGGCTGGACCTGACGGACTCGCTGTGGCCGCTGATCCTGCCGATGCTCTTCGGCGACGCGTTCTCGATCTTCCTGCTGCGCCAGTTCCTCATCACGATCCCGCGCGACTACACCGACGCGGCCAAGGTGGACGGCTGCTCGGACGCGCGGATCCTGTTCCGCGTCATCCTGCCGATGGCCCGGCCCGCGATCGCGGCGGTGGCGCTGTTCTCGTTCTTCTACTGCTGGAACGACTACTACGGGCCGCTGCTGTACGCCGGGGTCGACCAGGAGGGCTGGACCCTGTCCCTCGGGCTGGCCACCTTCAAGGCCTTCCACAGCGTGCAGTGGAACCTCACCATGGCCGCCACCCTGCTGGTGACCGCCCCGGTGATCATCGTTTTCCTCTTCGCCCAGCGGGTCTTCATCGAGGGCGTGACATTGACGGGGGTGAAGGGTTGAAGCTCGCCGTGGTCGGGGGCGGCTCGACGTACACGCCGGAGCTGGTCGACGGGTTCGCCCGGCTCAGTGAGGATCTGCCGCTGACCGAGCTCGCCCTGGTCGATCCGGCCGCGGAGCGGCTGGAACCGGTGGCGGGCATGGCCCGCCGGATGCTGCGGGCGGCCGGACACCCGGCCGCCGTGACCGCGACCGGCGACGTGCGGGCGGGGGTCGAGGGGGCGGCGGTCGTGCTGCTGCAGCTCCGGGTGGGCGGGCAGGCGGCGCGCGAGGTGGACGAGACGCTGCCGCCGCGCTGCGGCTGCGTCGGCCAGGAGACGACGGGCGCGGGCGGGCTGGCCAAGGCGCTGCGGACGGTGCCGGTGGTGCTGGACATCGCCGAGACGGTCGCCCGGCACGCCCCCGGCGCGTGGATCGTCGACTTCACCAACCCGGTCGGCATCGTCACCAGGGCGCTGCTGGACGCCGGGCACCGCGCGATCGGGCTGTGCAACGTGGCGATCGGCTTCCAGCGCCGCTTCGCGGCCACGCTGGGCGCCGACCCGTCGCGGGTGTCGCTCGGGCACGCCGGGCTCAACCACCTCACCTGGGTGCGGTCGGTCCTCCTGGACGGCGAGGACGTGCTCCCCGGCCTGATCCGGGAGCACGGCCGGGAGATCGCGGCCGACGTCGGGCTGCCGGTCGAGCTGATCACCAGGCTGGGCGCGGTGCCGTCGTACTACCTGCGCTACTTCTACGCTCACGACCTGGTGGTGGCCGAGCAGCGGACCGAGCCGTCGCGCGCGGCGCGGGTGGCGGAGATCGAGCGGGAGCTGCTGGCCCTGTACGCCGACCCGGCGGTGACGGCCAAGCCGGAGCTGCTGGGGCAGCGGGGCGGCGCGTTCTACTCCGAGGCCGCGGTGGCGCTCATCGCCTCGCTGCTCGGCGACCGCGGCGACGTCCAGGTCGTCAACGCGCGCAACGGCGGCGTGCTGCCGTTCCTGCCGGACGAGGCGGTCGTCGAGGTGCCCGCCAGGATCACCGCTTCGGGCGCGGAGCCGCTGCCGGTCGCCCCTCTTGAGCCGCTGTACGCCGGGCTCGTCGCGCACGTCTCGGCGTACGAGACGCTCGCCCTGGAAGCCGCCCTGCGCGGCGGGCGCGAACGGGTCGCCGACGCGCTGCTCGCCCATCCGCTCGTCGGCCAGGAGCATCTGGCGCGCGAGCTGACCGGGCTGCTGCTGGAGGCCAACCGCGCGCATCTGCCCTGGGCGGGGACCCGTTGAGGACGATCCTGGCGGTCGACGGCGGCAACAGCAAGACCGACCTCGCGCTGGTGGCCGAGGACGGCACCGTGCTCGCCACCGGCCGGGCCGGGCCGTTCGTGCCGCAGAGCGCCGGAGTGAGCGCCGCCGCCGACGTGGTGGAGCGCGCCGCCCTGGCGCTGCGCGACGGCATGGCCGCGCCGTACGCCGATGTCCTGGCGGCCTTCCTGGCCGGCGCCGACTTCCCGCGCGAGGAGGAGGCGCTGCGCGCGGAGTTCCTGGCGCGCGGCTGCGCGGGCGAGGTGTCGGTGGCCAACGACACCTTCGCGGTGCTGCGCGCGGGCGCGTCCCGGCCGTGGGGCGTCGTCGTGGTGTGCGGGGCCGGCATGAACGCCGCCGGCGTCTCCCCCACCGGCGAGGTGGCCCGCTTCCCCGCGCTCGGCAGGCGCAGCGGCGACTGGGGCGGCGGCGAGGACCTGGCCGAGCACGTGCTCTGGCATGCCGCCCGCGCGGAGGACGGGCGCGGCCCGGACACGGCGCTGGCCGAGCTGGTCCGCACGCGGTTCGGCACGGCGAGCGTCACGGAGGTGGTGCTGGCCCTGCACTTCGGCGAGCTGGACCCGGCCCGGCTCCACGAACTGGTGCCGGGCCTGTTCGCCGTCGCGGCCGGCGGCGATGCCGTGGCCAGGGGCCTGGTCGCGCGGCAGGCCGACGAGGTCGCGGTGATGGCCAGGGTGTGCCTGGACCGGCTCGGCCTGCTGGACACGCCCGCCGAGGTCGTGCTCGGCGGCAGCGTGCTGACCGCGCGCGACCCGTACCTGCACGGTCTGATCGAGACCTCGCTCGGCGCGAGCGCGCCGCACGCGCGCGTCCTCGTCACCGCCCTTCCCCCGGTCGCGGGCGCCGCCCTGGCCGGGCTGGACCTGCTCGGCGCGGCCGAGGCCGCGCACGCCCGAGTTCGCGAACACTTCAGGAGGAGCACGTGAGGAAGCTGATCCCCGCCGCGCTCGCGCTGGCGCTGCTGGCCACCGTGAACGGTCCCGCCGCGGCCACCGACCAGCCCGCCCGCCAGGCCGACGCGACCGGGCTGATCCGGGTGGATCAGGTCGGTTACCTGCCGGGCGAGAGCAAGCACGCGTACCTGATGACGAGCGGCCCCGCCGGGCGCTTCACCGTGGTCGACGGGCGCGGGCGGACGGTGCTCACCGGGCGGGCCGGCCCTGACCGGGGCGCCTGGAACAGCCGCTACCCGCACGTCCACGACCTCGACCTGACCCGGCTGCGCACGCCCGGCCGCTACCGGATCAAGGCGGGAGGGGCGACGTCGGCCGAGTTCGAGATCGCGCCGTCGCGGAACCCGGCGGCCAAGGTGCTGGGTTTCCTCGGCCTGCAGCGCGACGGCGCCGACGCGGTGCGCCGGCCGAGTCATCTCAACGACCGGGCCGCCTCCGTCTACGCGTGGCCCGAGTTCACCGGCCCGGACACCGACCAGATCAAGGGCGGTCTGACGCGGATCGGCGGCCCGGTCGACGTCGAGGGCGGCTGGTTCGACGCGGGCGATTACCTCAAGTTCACCCACATCCTGGCGTACGTGGACACGCTGCTGTGGGCGGCCCAGCGGGACGGCGCGAGCAGCCCGGCCTTGAGGAAGGAAGCAGCCCATGGCCTGAAATATCTGGACAAGATGTGGGATGAGGAGTCGAAGACGCTCTACATCCAGGTCGGCATCGGCGCCGGCGACGCCGAGGGCACGTTCGTCGGCGACCACGACATCTGGCGGCTGCCCGAGGCCGACGACGGCGACGACGCCGAAGGTCACCAGTTCATCCGCGACCGCCCGGTCTTCCGCGCCGCCGACCCCGGCGAGCCGATCAGCCCGAACCTGGCCGGGCGCACCGCCGCCGCCTTCGCGCTGGCCGCCCAGCTCGAACCGTCCAGGCCGCGCGCCGCCCGCCTGCTCGACCAGGCCGCGTCCGTCTACGCCATGGCCCGGACCACCGGCGTGGACCGGCTGGTGACCTCCCTGCCGCACGCCTTCTACCCGGAGAGCGTGTGGCGCGACGACATGCAGCTCGGCGCCGCCGAGCTGGCCCTGGCCGCGCAGCGCCTGCGCGACCCGCGCGCCGGACGGTGGCTGGCGGACTCGGCCCGCTGGGCGCGCGGCTACCTCGACGAGGAGCAGGGCGACACGCTCAACCTTTACGACGTGAGCGCTCTGGCCCACGCCGACCTGATCAGGGCCATCCGCGCTTCCCGGGCCGAGGGACTCGCCGTCACCGAGGCCGACCTGGTCGCCGGGCTGCGGGCCCAGCTCGACCTCGGCGCCCGCCGCGCCGCCGCCGACCCGTTCCGGGCGGGGGCTCTCTATGACACGTTCGACTCCGTACCGCATGCTTTCGGCCTGGCCGCCACCGCGCACCTGTACCGGTCGGTGACCGGCGACCGCTCCTACGACGCCTTCGGCACGGCGCAGCGCAACTGGGCGCTCGGCGCGAACCCGTGGGGCGTGTCCTTCGTCGCCGGAGTGGGAGAGAACGCGATCGCCTGCCCGCACCACCAGATCGCCAACATCACCGGCAGGCCCGCCACCGGCGCGGTCGTCAACGGGCCCAACGACGCCGGGCTGTTCGAGGACGGCCTCGGCGGGCACTTCGAGGAGATGCCGCCCTGCCCGGCGGACGGCACGGACCGCTACGAGCGGTTCACCGGCCACGGCAGCCGTTTCGTCGACGACGTGCGCTCCTGGCAGGCCTCCGAACCGGCCGACGATTTCGCGGCGATCGCCCTGTACGCTCTCACGTTGACGTGACGCTGCTCACTCCGGAGGTGACGTGAAGCCCCCTGTCCACGGGACGCCGCGGCTGATGCGCGCGATCAACGACCGCGCCGCGCTCCGCATCCTGCTGGAGAAGGGCCCGCTGACCCGCCCCGAGCTGAGCAGGCTCACCGGCCTGTCCAAGCCGACGGCGTTCCAGCTCCTGGCCCGCCTGCAGGAGGCGGGCCTGGTCGTCAACGACGGCGTCCGCACGGGGCAGGCCGGGCGCACGGCCGAGGTCTACCGGGTCAACGGCGCCGCCGCGTACGTGGCCGCGCTGGACGTCACCCCGGGGAGGATCGGCGTCCGGGTGGCCGACATCACCGGCGCCGTCGTCGGCGAGGCCGACTATCCCGCGCCTTTCCCCGAACCTTCACCCGCGTCTTCACCGGCACCCTTTCCCGCGTCTTCCCCCGTACAGCCGCCTGAGGGGGGCGGCCTCGTCGAGCGGCTGCGGGCGGCGGTGGAGGCGGCACGACCGCCGGGCCCGCTGCGCCGCGTCGTCATCGGCGTGCAGGGTGCCGTCGACCCCACGACCGGCAGGCTCGACCACGCCGCCGCCGAGGACATGCCCGGCTGGCAGATCCCCGATCTGGTGCCTACGCTCACCGCCGGGCTCGGCGTCACCGTCGACGTGGAGAACGACGTCAACCTCGCCGCCCTCGCCGAGCAGGCGCACGGGGCGGCGGCCGGCTGCCCGGACTTCGTGCTGCTCTGGGCCGGCGAGGGGCTGGGCGCCGCCCTCGTGATCGGCGGGCGGCTGCACCGCGGCTTCTTCGGCGGCGCCGGCGAGGTCGGCTACATGCCGATCCCCGGCGCGGCCACGGCCCGCGACGGCGGCCGGTTCGGCCACCACGGCTACCAGGCGCTGGCCGGTGGGCCCGCGCTGCAGGACCTGCTGCGCTCGTACGGGGTGCGCGGGGCCGACTTCCGCGAGTCGGTGGCGACCGCGGCGCGCCTGGCCCAGGGCACCGGGAGAGCCGCCCAGGAAGCGGCGGCGGGCCTGCGTACGGTGGCCTCCCGGGTCGCGCTCGGCCTGGCGACCATCGCCGCGGTCGTCGACCCCGGGCTCGTGGTGCTGGCCGGGGGCCTGATGTCCGCCGGGGGCGAGCCGCTGCGCGACCTCGTCGAGCGCGAGCTGCGGGTGCTCGACGTCGACCGGCCGCAGGTCCGGCTCTCCGCCGTCCACGGCAACCCGGTGCTGGTGGGCGGGCTGGACCTGGCACTGGCCCGGGTCAGGGACGAGGTCTTCGGCCACGCCCGCGACGGCGCCCCGGCCGAGGCGGGCCGCTGACCGCTGTCGCGTACGGCGACTTGGGCCGGGTCCTTGAGCGTCCTCGTCGTAGAAACGCGGTCAGAATGTGGCGATCGGGTTGACCGGGCTGCCGGACGTGCCGGCGAAGCGGACCGGCGCGACCGTGAGGTGGAAGTCCCACTGGCCGAGTTCGGCAGCCGTCGTCGCGCACGCCTCCAGGTCGCAGTTGTCGAGCATCCACAGACCCATCGCGACGAGGCTCACGGCGTGGACCGGCATCAGCACGCCTTCGTACCCCGATGGCAGAACGTCCTGGGGGGTGTCGGCACCGATCAGCGCGACCTCCCGTTCGTGCAGCCACGGCAGGCAGGACGCGTGCCACCCGGCCTGGGTGAAACCGCTGACCGCACCGGTCTCGTGCCGGACGCGGCCGTAACCGGTCCGCAGGAGCACCGCATCGCCGGATCGCACCCGCACACCCTGGCGACACTCGGCCTCCTCCAGATCGTCGGGGAACACCCCCTGCCCCGGTTCCAGCCACGGCACATCCCGCGCGCTCGCGACGTCCAGCAGGACACCCCGCGTGACGATCCCGTTCGCCGCCGCCGTGACGGCCGCCCACGCCGAGCCCGTCGCGGCGTCGACCAGCGCGTGCGACCGCCCGTTGTACATCGCGCCGTCCCAGAAGATGTGGCACGGCGAGTCGACGTGGGTGAGGGTGTTGCCGTGGAACGTGACGCCGATCCGCTCGGACGAGAAGCCCCAGTGCCGGTCATGACGGAATCCGGGCGCCGGCATGTTCTCCGCACCCGGCATGTCCGCGGCGCACGGGCACGCCGTCGTCGACCGCTCCATGTCCTCCGGTACGGCGACCTCCCATGCGCACGACACGCTCCTGCCGTGGCGCACGGCCCGCGCCGCCGCCAGCCGGACGTCGTCGGTGATGTGGTTCAGCGTGCCGAGCTCGTCGTCGTCGCCCCACCGTCCCCAGTTCGACAGCGTGTCGAAGTATCCGAGCACGTCGTCCTGCGTGGGCACCGGTCGCCCTGCCGTCATCCCGGCATCGACTCCTCCGGTCGCGTGGTTGGAGACACCGCAGGCAGGGTATCCCGCTCGCTCCCTCAGGAACCAGCGAGTCAATCGTGACGGCGGACGATCCCGGGGCCCGCCGCATGCCTCACCATCGCAGCAGGGCGCCGATGCCTCCGGCGTCGCCGAGGACTCCGGCGCCGGCCCCCTCGATCGGGCTGACCCGGGCGCTGGTGGCGAGGGCCCGTTCCACCAGCCGCTCGTTCAGCCGGGGCTCGGGCGTGTGAGGCTGGGCGCCGGTCTCTTCGCCGGCGTACAGCAGACCGTCGGCGTCGACCGAGCCGACGTAACGTACCTCCGGGTCGTAGACCAGGTGGGCGACCCGACCCTCGTTCAGCGCCCCGGCCACCTGGGACAGGCCCAGCGCGCCCTTCTTGCTCAGCCCGGCGTCCAGGACCTGTTCGAGCAGCCGGCGCTCGCTCGCGGTGTGCTCGGCGTGGAGCCGTTCGGTCACCGCGGCCAGCAGCCCTGAGTCGTCGAGCCCGGCGAGCACGCGCGTGTCCCGGATCACCCGGTCCCGCAAGGGCTCCGGGAGCCTGCCGGCGAGGATCTCGGCCCACTGATCGCCACCGCTGACGAGGATCCGCTCCCACCGCCGTTCCTCGGTCAGGTTCGTGACGGTCTCCGCCACCCGGTCCAGGAACCGCTGCGCCCAGGCCCGCTCGCGGGCCTTGCGCTGCTCCCGCATCGGCGTGTTGTACTGGCCCGCCGGTCCACCGCCGATCTGGCCGGCCCGCTCGTGCGGCGCCTCCAGGTCCTCCTGTTCCAGCCGGCTCACCTCCCGCAGGCGGCCGAGCCGCCATTCCAGCAGCCGGGCGTCGTCGCTGGAGACGAGCACGACCCCGGCAGGCCGGCCCTCGTCCAGCAACTCCAGCAACGGGTGGACGAACGGGCCGTCGTCGAGCACGACCCGATTCGGCACCGGCATCTGGCTGTCCAGGCGTACCACCCAGTCGTCGCCGAGCGCGGCGAAGGCGATCCGGCCGCGGCCGGACTCGATGGGTGCGGCGAGCTCTTCCACCTCGGGGCCGAACCGGTCCAGCGCGGCGACCACCTCGCGACGGCGCTCCGCCGGTCCCTCCTCGGCCACCCGGCGCCGCAGCTCCCGGTAGCGGTTCTTCAGGTCGATCGCCGCGGCGTTCCGGTCCCCGCCCGGATCGGCGTTCACGTACACCGACAGCACCCCGGCCGCGTCGGTGCGCCCCGACAGCTCCAGCAGGGCCTTGTCATCCAGTTCCTCGATGGCCGCCAAGACTCTCATCCTTTCCCCCGGTGGCTGTGAGCTGCTCCCTACCCGAACGTGTCCGCTTCGCACCGTTTTGAGGTGTTTGGCGCATTCGCCATGCATCGCATTCATGTCCATCCATACAGAACATGCGTTTGCCTGATGTGACGCCGGTCGCTTCACTGGGTTACGCGATGACCGACCCGAGGTGAACGATGACCGACTCCGCCCCCGTCTCCGATCTCGACCTGTTCGACGACACGGTGCTCGTCGATCCCTACCCCTCCTACGCGGCGCTGCGCGACCTGGGAGGCGTCGTCCGCCTTCCGGCGAACGACGTGTACGCGCTCACGAGGTACGACGTGATCCGCAACGCCCTGGGCGACTGGGAGAGCTTCTCCTCCGCCGGGGCCATCGGCTTCAACCCGATGGTCAACGAGGCGCTGACCGGCACGTCCCTGTCCTCGGACCCGCCGGTGCACACCCAGTTGCGGGCGACCTTGACCGCCAACCTGTCGCCGCGGGCGCTGCGCGGGCTCAAGTCCGGCATCGACGCCAAGGCCGACGCGCTGGTCGGGGAGCTGGTCGACCGGGGCTCGTTCGAGGCCATCGACGCGCTGGCCCGCGCGTTCCCGCTGGAGGTCGTCGCGGATCTCATCGGGTTCACCGGTCACGTCCGCGACAACATGCTGCGCTGGGGACAGGCGGCGATGCAGGTGATCGGGCCGATGAACCGGCGCACCGCGGAGAGCTTCCCCATCGCGGGCGAGCTGTACGGCTGGTGCTCGGGCGTGACCGCCGATGATCTGGCGCCCGGCTCGGTGGGGCGGGGGATCTTCGAGGCCGAGGCGCGCGGCGACATCCCGCCGGGCACGGCCGGCCACATCATCCACCAGTATCTCGGCGCCGGCGTCGACACGACGATCGCCGCCATCGGGAACGTCGTCGCGCTCTTCGCCGCGCACCCCGGCCAGCTCGCGCTGGTGCGGGAGAACCCGTCGCTGGTGCCGGCCGCGCTGAACGAGGTGCTCCGCTACTGGGCACCGCTGCACGCCTGGGGACGTCGTACGACCCGGGACGTGGAGATCGACGGCGTCGTGGTCCCGGCGGGGGCGCAGGTGGCGATCCTGTTCGGGGCCGGCAACCGGGACCCGCGCCACTACGAGAACCCCGACGCGTTCCTGGTCGAGCGGAACCCGGTCGACCACCTGTCGTTCGGCTACGGCCCGCACGGCTGCGCCGGCCAGGGGCTGGCCCGGCTGGAGGCGCACGCGGTCATCGAGGCCCTGGCGCGCCGCGTGCGGCGGCTCGTCGTCGGCCCCGAGGTGCGGGTGCCGAGCAACGTCACCCGGAGCATCGAGGAGCTCCCCGTCCTGGAGGTGGTCCCGGTATGAAGATCGTCCTCGACCGTCCCCGCTGTGAAGGGCACGGCCTGTGCGAGGAGGCCGCGCCGGAGCTGATGCACCTCGACGACGACGGCGAGCTCGTGCTCGACCGCGAGGAGATCGGCGACGCCGAGGTCCCGCTGGCCAGCGCCGCCGTCCGGGTCTGCCCGGTGGCGGCCCTGCGGCTCGCGTGAGTACGCGGATCAGGCGGGTCGTCGTCGTCGGCAACGGCGTCGCCGGGCTCACCGCGGCCGACTCGCTGCGCGCGAGCGGGTTCGACGGGGAGCTGACCGTCGTCGGCGACGAGCCGCACGCCGCCTACAGCCGTCCCGCGCTGTCGAAGGCGCTCCTGCTCGACGGCGGCGGAGCGGCGCACGAGCTCCCGCCGGCCACGCACGGGGCGACCGAGCTTCTCGGGGTCCGGGCTCGCGGGCTTGACCTGGAGCGCCGGCTCGTCACCCTCGGCGACGGCACCGAACTGCCGTACGACCGGCTCGTGATCGCCACCGGGGCCCGCGCGCGGCGGCTGTCCGGCCTGCCCGAGGAGCACACGCTGCGTGGCCTGGACGACGCGCTGGCCCTGCGCGACCGGCTGGCCGCGAGCCCGTCCGTGGTCGTGGCCGGCGGCGGCCCGCTCGGCATGGAGATCGCCTCGGCGTGCCTGGCCGCGGGGTGCGAGGTCACGCTCGTCTCCCAGGGGGTGCCGCTGATCGGGCATCTGGGACCGTACCTGGCCGGGGTCTTCGGCGAGGCCGCGCGGGAGCTTGGGCTCACCGTCGTGGAGACCGGCGCCGCGCGGGTCGAGCGGGGCGGGGGCGGCGTGCGCGTCGTCCTGGACGACGGCGCGGTCGTCGAGGCCGAGCTGCTGGTGTCGGCCGCCGGTGACGTCCCCAACACGGAGTGGCTCGCGGGCACGGGCCTCGCCGCGGGCGGGGTCGTCCGGGTCGACGCGCGCGGGCTGGCCCGCCCCGGCGTCGCGGCGGTCGGCGACCTGGCGGCGTTCCCGACACCGTACGGGCCGCGCCGCGTCCCGCTGTGGAACAGCGCGATCGAGCAGGCGAAGGTGGCCGCGGCCGCCCTCGTGCGCGGGGACGGGGCGCCGCCGCTGCGGTTCCAGCCGTACTTCTGGACCGAACAGTTCGGGCTCAGCCTCAAGGCGGTGGGCTATCTCCCGGTGGACGGGGAGCCGGAGCACCTGGAGCCGGGCCTGATGCGCTGGTCCCGCGCCGGTGTGGCCGTGGCGCTGAACCACCGGATCCCGATCCCGCGGCTGCGCCGGGCCGCCGCGTAGAGTTTCCTCACGATGAGCGGCGAGGGTGCGGACACCACGGGTTCGGGGCTGGATCGGCTGGCGTCGGTCAACCTCAACCTGCTGGTGCCCCTCCTGGCGATGCTGGAGGAGCGCTCGGTGACCAGGGCCGCCGAGCGCGTCGGGCTCTCCCAGTCGGCGATGAGCCACGCCCTGGGCCGCATGCGACGCCTGCTCGGCGACGACCTCCTCGTCCGGCAGGGCAACGCCGTCACGCTGACCCCGCGCGCCGTGCAGTTGATCGCCCCGTTGCGGGCGACGCTCCAGCAGGCCGCGGGCCTGGTCAGCCTGCCCGTCTTCGACCCGGCGACCGATCGCCGGGTCATCACCGTCGCGATGACCACCAGCACGGCCTTCGTCCTCGGCGCGCGGCTGGGGCGGCTGGTGGCGGAGCGGGCGCCGCACGCGACGCTGCGCCTGCGCACGATCACCGTGCCGGCCGAGTCGACCTTCACCGAGCACGGCGTGCACGTCGTGCTGATCTCCGAGGCGTTCGCGTCGCCGCACCCGCGCGAGCGCCTGTACGACGACCGCATCGTGGTGGTGGCCTCGGCGGACACGCCGCCGGGGATGAGCGCGCTCGACCTGCTGACCACGCAGCCGCACGTCGTCGTGGACGCGGAGCGGCGGGTCTTCCCGTATCCGGTGCTCGACGAGCAGGGCGTCCCCTACCGGGTCGGGCTGCGGGTCTCCGACTTCCTGCTCGTCCCGTACCTGGTCGGACGGGCGGGCGGGGTCGCCCTGCTGCGCCACCGGGTCGCCGCGGAGATGCGGGCGCTCGTCGGCCTGCGGATCGAGGAGTTCCCGTTCCCGATCCCCGGGCTGGGCATCGACATGGTCTGGAACCCGCATCTCGGTGACCACCCCTTCATGGCCTGGCTGCGTCAGCTCCTGTTCGACGCGGCCCGGCCCTGAAGGGGTCTCGATTAGACGGATCGGCGAAGGGTTTGCGGCCCGCGCGGGCCGGTTCCTAGGGTCGCCGCCATGGACGATCTTCTGGTACGGCCCGTCGATCCCGCGTCGTTGCCGGCGGCGACGGGCGACTACACGCACGGCACCGTGGTGACCGGTGCCCGGCGCACCCTGTTCGTCAGCGGCCAGGTCCCCTGGGGCGGGCCGGGCCCGCTGCCGGATGACTTCGACTCCCAGTGCCGCCTGACGTGGCGCAACGTGCTCGCCGTGCTGGCCGAGGCCGGCATGGGGGTGCGCAACCTCGCCAAGGTCACGACGTACCTCTCCGACCGCCGGTATCGCGAGGCCAACAGCCGCATCCGCCAGGAGGTGCTCGGCGACCACCGGCCCGCCCTCACCATCGTCATCACCGGCATCTACGCCGAGGAGTGGCTGCTGGAGATCGAGGCGATCGCCGTCGAGGGCTAGCCGGCGTTCAGGTCCAGCAGGTCCCAGCCCAGCGGGGTCAGCTCGTGCCGGGCCGTGCGCGCCACCCGGGTGGTGACGACCAGCCCGGCGCGCCGCAGGTTGGCCACGTGCGCCGAGGCGGTCGCCGGCGTGACCCCCAGCGCCGCGGCGAGGTCGGCGGTGCCGCACCCGGAACGGCGGGCGAGAGCCCGCAGGACGGCCGCCCGGCGCTCGCCGACCGCCCCCGCCAGGCGTCCGTCCGGCCAGTCGCGTCCCCCGCTGTCGCGCCAGAACGCCCCGGCGGTGCGCGCCGGGTAGAAGAGCATCGGCTGCTGCCGGTCGTTGAGCTGCCGGTGCACCCCGTCGGTCAGGAACATGCTCGGCACCAGGACCAGCCCCCGGCCGCCGAGGGCGTGGTCGGGCGCGACCGGCCCGGCGAACTCCAGGTACGGATGTTCCCAGCGCACGTGGGGAGGGCAGAGCGTGGCGAGCATGGCCTCCACCCCGTGCCGCGCCGCGAGCCGGGCACGATAGGCCACGTCCGCCGCGAGCTGGGCGCGCAGCCGCGGCCAGTCGGCGGCCAGCACCGCCCGGTGGAACGCCGCGAACGCGTCCCGCAGCGCTCGCCGGGCGCGGGTGGGCTGGCGCAGCAGCGTGCCGACGACCGGCGGGACGGTCTCCAGCACCCCGGCGAACGCGGCGGTGTCCTGCAGCACCGGCGCGGCCGGGTCGTCGAGTGCCGCGTGAAGCTCGTCCTCGAACGTCATCGGGCCGGCGGCGGGCTGCGGCGTCAGGAAGTCGGGCAGATGCCTGGGGTGCGCCGAGCACAGGGCCACCACCGGCCGGGCCGCCGCGGGCAGCGCCGCCCGGCCGGCGTGCCGCCAGGCGGCCAGGCCGGGCGGAGGCGCCGGCAGCCCGAGGCCGCGCGCCGCCTTCAGCGTCTCCTGGAAGGGCAGGACGGCGAAGCGGACGCGGCCGAGGTCCGAGTCGGAGAACACCAGACGCGGCATGCGCCCGAGGCTAGCCGCACCGGGCGCCTGCCGACGGGGCTCTCTTCGCATCCTGTATGACGCGGCACGGCCTGGGTCTCGGGCGTGCCGGATCACCCGCCGACGGCATCACCGAGATCCACCGGGCGTTCCGTGAACCCGTGGGCGTGGGTCAGGTCGGCGACCCGCTTGAGCTCCGTCATGTCGAGTTCGGCCGGATAGGAGCCGAACGTCATGGCGGCCGCCTCCTCGGGGGAGGTTTTCGTGTAGGTCGGCACCACCTCACGCACCTGACGGGGATCGCTCGCGATCAGGTGCCGCGCCTTGGCCAGCGCGCGCTGGAAAGCCGCCAGCGTGCGCGGGTGCTTCCGGACCCACTCGGCGGTGGCCGCCAGGCCGGCGGTGTGCAGGTCCGCGAACTCCCGGGGGATCGCGTCCGCCAGGATCCGCGAGCGCTCGCCGCCCACGGTGACGAACGGCTCTGCCAGCAGGGCGGCGTCGAACTGCCCGCTGTTCAGCGCGTGGAGCATCTCGGGATAGGGCTTCTCGACCATCACGACGTCCCGCGGCTTCAGCCCGGCCCGCTTCAGCGCGGCCGTCACCGTCAGCTGCCCGAGACCTCCGAGGTTCGGGATCGCGATCTGCTTGCGCTTCAGGTCGCGCACTGTCCTGATCCTCGACTTGGCGCTCACGACGATCGCGAGGTCTCCCGGCGAGGACCGGTACAGGCCGGCGACGATCCTGAAGTCCTTGCCCTTCTCGTTCGCCCGGAAGAGGGTGGCGTAGTCGGTGTACGCCAGATCCAGCGCGCCGACTTCGACCTGCGCCGTCGCGGCCCCCGCGCCGGTGACGAACACCGGCTCCACCGTGAGGCCCTCCTCCTGGAAGTAGCCCTCGGACTGGGCCACGAACACGGGCGCCGACTCCACGGTCGGCACCGTCCCGACCTTGATGACCGGCAGCTCCGGCGGGGCGGACGGGCGGGCGGCGGCGCGCGGCTCACCGGGCAGCGCCCGCACCGCGACGGTGACCGCGATCATGGTGACGACGACCACCGCGGCGGCGGCGAACGCCATGACGTTGCGCCGCCTGCGCTGATGCACGGCGACCGCCCGGGCGGCCAGGTCGCGCTCCGGCATGTCGTCCGCGATGCGGCCGAGCTGTTCTCCGAGCCAGGTCATCGGCGTGCCCCCTCACTTCGGGCCGGGTCCTCCAGAACGGGCAGTCTGGGCGCCAGTTCCGGCGCGAGCGCGCGCAGGCGCGCCAGGGCGTGGTGCGCCTGGCTCTTCACGGTGCCGACGGAGCATCCCAGCAGGTCGGAGACGTCACGTTCGGTACGGTCCTCGTAGAAGCGCAGGACGAGCACGGCGCGCTGCTTGGGCGTCAGCCGCATGAGCGCCTGGCGCAGGACGATCCGCAGGACGGCGGAGTCCTCGCAGGAGTAGGCGCGCTCGGGCGGCTCGGCGCTCGGCACCTCGCCGGAACCGCGCCGCCGTCGCCACGAGATGTACTGGTTCACCATGGTCCTGCGCGCGTAGGCGTCGAGGTTGTCGATGTGGCGTAACTTCGGCCACCGCCCGATCATGCGGACCAGCACGCTCTGCCAGAGGTCCTCCGCGAGGTGGACCTCTCCGGTGAGCAGGTAGGCCAGGCGCATCAACGGGCGTTGGTGAGCATCCACGAACGCCCGGAAACCGGCATCGCGATCCAACGTCTCTCCTCAGGTCGATACCCCCCAGACGCCGTGGCCGCCGTGGAAGGTTGGCACTTCTGAGGAGGGAGTGACGGTCAGCTCCAGATCGACACGTGGACCGGGGGGCGGAAGCGCGCTCGGGGGATGCCCTCGTCCGGGGAGCGCATCACCTGGGTGGCCGCCGGGGTCGTGAGGAAGTCCAGGAAGGCGTCCGCCGAGGCCGACCGGGTGCCGGGTTCCAGGACGGTCGCGTACCAGGAGACCGGCATGGGGGTGGCCGCCGTCTCCACGACCACCAGTTCCCCGCGCCGGACCTGGGACGCCACCAGGTGCGCGACGGCGGGGGCGACGCCGGCGCCCTCCGCCGCCGCCTTCCATGCCGCCGTCTGGTTGGCGAAGACGCGTACGTGCGACTCCGGTACGCGCAGCAGCCGCAGCAGCCGGCCGCTGTCGCCGGCCGGGTCGGTGCCGGAGGGACCGACGAGCCAGTGGTCGCGGTGGCCGTGCGGGGCGGCGACGGCGACGAGGCGGCAGCGCAGGACCGGCCGGCTGACCAGTCCGGGGCCGGTCAGCTGCGGTCCGACGGCGACGTCGGCGAGGCGGCTGGTGAGCAGCAGCGGCATCTCGGCGGTGGCGGCGACGCCGGTGCTGGCGTCCATGGACTTGCGCTGGTTGAACAGGCAGACCAGCGGCCCTGCGACGTGCTCGGCGAGGACGCCGTCCATGACCACGTGCAGCCGGGCCGGGCCGCCGGGCTGGACGGCGGCGACGGCCTCGGCGCCGAGTGCGACGATCTGGGAGGCGATGCCGAGCAGGCGGCGGCCGCCCTCGGTGAGCACCATGCCGCCGGCGGAGCGGGTGAGCAGGGGGTCGCCGAGGTGGCGGCGGAGCTGCGCCAGCGATTGCGACACGGCGGGCTCGCTGATGCCGAGCGCGCGGGCGGCGGCCTTGACGGAACCGAGGCGGGCCACGAAGACGAAGGCGCCGAGCTGGCTCAGGGTCACCCTTTCTTCATAGATTCCCGGCGCGGATTAAGGAATCCCTTATTTCTGGATTGTCCAGCCGAAAGGGTGACAGCACTGTGCAGGCATGCAAGTTCCCGCGACGTTCGCGTACGAAAGAGCGGGCAGCGTCCCGCACGCGTTAGAGCTGCTGGACAGGTACGGCCCCGACGCCCGGGTCGTGGCCGGCGGCCACAGCCTGATCCCGATGATGAAACTGCGCCTGGCCCAGCCCGAGGCGCTGATCGACATCAACGGCCTGTCCGAGCTGGCCCAGCTCTCGGTGGAGGACGGCGAGCTGGTCATCGGCTCGATGGTGCGCCACGCCGAACTCCTGGCCAGTGCGGTCGCCACCGGACCGTACCCGATCTTCGAGGACGCCGAACGGGTGATCGCCGACCCGATCGTCCGCAACCGGGGCACGGTGGGCGGCTCGCTCTGCCAGGGCGACCCGTCGGAGGACCTGGCGGCGGTGTTCGCGGCGCTCCGCGCCACCGCGGTCATCCAGGGCCCGGCGGGTGTCCGGAAGGTCCCGGTCAGGGAGTTCCATGAGGGACCGTACGAGACCGCGGTCGGCGACGGGGAGCTGCTGCTCGCGCTCCGGGTGCCGATCCTGGACGGGGCGGGGAGCGCGTACGAGAAGGTGGAGCGGCGCGTCGGCGACTGGCCGGTGGCGGCGGCCGGGGCGGTGCTCCAGCTGGACGGCGGGGTGATCGCGCGGGCCGGGATCGGGCTCACGGCGGTCGGCGCCGAGCACTTCTGCGCGCCCGAGGCGGAGGCGCACCTGATCGGGAAGCCGCCGGGCGTGGAGGTGTTCGCGGAGGCGGGCCGGATCGCCGCCGAGCACTGCGAACCCCACTCCGACCAGCGGGGACCCGCCGACTACAAGCGCCACCTGGCCGCCGAGCTGACCCGGCGGGCACTGGCCAGGGCTGTGGAGAGGATCTGACATGCGGATCACGGTGACGGTGAACGGGCAGCCGTACGAGCGCGACGTGGAGCCGCGGCTCCTGCTGACCCACTTCCTGCGCGACGAGCTGGACCTGACGGGCACCCACTGGGGCTGCGACACCTCCAACTGCGGGGTGTGCACCGTCCAGCTTGACGGGGTGCCGGTCAAGTCGTGCACGGTGCTGGCGGTGATGGCCGACGGCCACGAGGTGACGACCGTCGAGGGGCTGGAGAAGGACGGTGAGCTGGACGCGGTGCAGAAGGGGTTCGTGGAGTGCCACGGCCTGCAGTGCGGGTTCTGCACGCCGGGGATGCTGCTGACGGCGCGGTGGCTGCTGGACAACAAGCCCGACCCGGACGAGGGCGAGATCCGCGAGGCGATCTCCGGCCAGCTCTGCCGGTGCACCGGTTACGAGAACATCGTCCGGTCCATCCGCTGGGCGGCAGAGGCGGAGGCGAAGTCATGAGCTTCGGACGCATGCACCGCAAGGAGGACGCCCGCTTCATCCGGGGCCGCGGCAATTACGTCGACGACGTCAAGCTGCCCGGCATGCTGCACGGCGCGATCCTGCGCAGCCCCTACGCGCACGCGCGGATCGTGTCGATCGACACCTCGGCGGCCGAGGCGCACCCCAAGGTCAAGGCCGTCGTCACCGGCGCCACCCTCGCCGGGCTGAACCTGGCCTGGATGCCCACCCTGTCCAACGACGTGCAGGCGGTGCTCGCCACGGACAAGGTGCGCTTCCAGGGGCAGGAGGTCGCGTTCGTGGTGGCCGAGGACCGCTACGCGGCGCGCGACGCCCTGGAGCTGATCGAGGTCGAGTACGAGCCCCTGGACGCGGTCATCGACGCCAGGACCGCGCTCGACGCGGGCGCCCCGGTGATCAGGGACGACCTGGAGGGCAAGGCCGACAACCACATCTTCGACTGGCAGGCGGGCGACAGGGCCAGGACGGACGAGCTGTTCGAGCGGGCCGAGGTGAAGGTCGCGCAGGACATGCTCTACCCGCGCGTGCACCCGGCGCCGCTGGAGACGTGCGGCGCGCTCGCCGACTTCGACAAGGTGACCGGCAAGCTGACCGTGTGGTGCCCGACGCAGGCGCCGCACGCGCACCGGACGCTGTACGCGATGGTGGCGGGCCTGCCCGAGCACAAGATCAGGGTGATCTCGCCGGACATCGGCGGCGGGTTCGGCAACAAGGTCGGGATCTACCCCGGGTACGTGTGCGCGATCGTCGGCTCGATCGTCACCGGCCGCCCGGTCAAGTGGATGGAGGACCGCTCGGAGAACCTGATGAGCACCTCCTTCGCCCGCGACTACCACATGCACGGCGAGATCGCCGCCGACCGGGACGGCCGGATCAAGGCGATCCGGGTGAAGGTGCTGGCCGACCACGGGGCGTTCAACGGCACGGCCCAGCCGACGAAGTTCCCCGCCGGGTTCTTCCACGTCTTCACCGGCTCGTACGACCTCGAAGCCGCGCACTGCGAGGTCACCGGCGTCTACACGAACAAGGCGCCAGGAGGCGTCGCGTACGCGTGCTCGTTCCGCATCACCGAGGCCGTCTACCTGGTGGAGCGCCTGATGGACGTGCTGGCGGCCGAGCTGGGCGTGGACCCGGCCGAGCTGCGCATGCGCAACCTGCTCAAGCCCGACCAGTTCCCCTACACCTCACCCACCGGCTGGGAGTACGACTCGGGCGACTACCCCAAGACGCTGAGGCTGGCGCTGGACATGGCCGGCTACGACGAGCTCCGCGCCGAGCAGGCCGCCAAGCGGGCCAGGGGCGAGCTGATGGGCATCGGCATCAGCTTCTTCACCGAGGCGGTCGGCGCCGGGCCGCGCAAGCACATGGACATCCTCGGCCTCGGCATGGCCGACGGCGCCGAGCTGCGCGTGCACCCGACGGGCAAGGCGGTGCTGCGGGTGTCGTGCCAGTCGCAGGGCCAGGGGCACGAGACCACGTTCGCCCAGATCGTCGGGAACGAGCTGGGCATCCCGGCCGACGACGTGGAGGTGGTGCACGGCGACACCGACCAGACGCCGTTCGGTCTCGGCACGTACGGGTCGCGCTCGACGCCGGTGTCGGGCGCGGCGACCGCGGTGGTGGCCAGGAAGGTGCGCGACCGGGCCAAGCTGGTGGCCGCGGCCATGCTGGAGGCCAGCCCGGACGACCTGGAGTGGCAGGACGGCAAGTGGTCGGTGGTCGGCGACCCGTCGACCGCCAAGTCGCTCGCGGAGATCGCGCTGGCCGCGCACTCGAACCTGGAGCTGCCCGAGGGCGTCGAAGGGCACCTGGACGCGGTGACCGTCTACAACCCGCCGAACCTCACCTACCCGTTCGGCGCCTACATCTGCGTGGTCGACGTCGACCCGGGCACCGGGCAGGTGAAGGTGCGCCGGTTCGTGGCGGTGGACGACTGCGGGGTGCGCATCAACCCCATGATCGTCGAAGGGCAGGTGCACGGCGGCCTGGCCGACGGGGTGGGCATGGCGCTCATGCAGGTGATGGCGTTCGACGAGGACGGCAACCACCTGGGCGCCTCCTTCATGGACTACCTGCTGCCCACGTCCATGGAGTGCCCGTCGTGGGAGCTGGGCGAGACGGTCAGCCCGTCGCCGTTCCACCCGATCGGGGCCAAGGGCGTCGGCGAGTCGGCCACCGTCGGCTCCCCCGCCGCCGTGGTCAACGCCGTGGTGGACGCGCTCGCGCCGTACGGGATCCGGCACGCGGACATGCCGCTGACCCCGGCGAACGTGTGGCGGACCATCGACGGGCGGCCGTTCAGGACGGACCTGGCCATCTCATGAGCGAGTTCATCGGCATGCCGGCGCCCCGCCGCCGTGATCGGACGGGCGGGGCGCCGGCCCCGCCGCGCGACGTGCGGGAGCGGGCCGCCGAGCTGCGGTCCGGGCGGGAGCCGTACGTGCTGGCCACGGTCGTGCGCGCGCAGCGGCCGACCAGCGCGAAGGCCGGCGACCGGGCGCTCGTGCTGGCCGACGGGACCGTGGAGGGGTTCGTCGGCGGGCACTGCGCGCTCGACACGGTACGGGCCCAGGGGCTGCGGCTGCTGGAGCCGAGGCGCACCGGGCACTCGACGCTGCTGCGCATCACGCCCGAGGAGGGCGAGCCGCGCGAGGAGGAGGGGCTGGTCGCCGTCGGCCAGCCGTGCCTGTCCGGCGGCACGCTGGAGATCTTCCTGGAGGCCGTGCTGCCGCCGGTGCTCGTGCACGTGTACGGTGACGGGCCGATCGCGCGGGCGTTCGCCGAGGTGGGGCGGGCGCTCGGCTACCAGGTGGAGGCGTCGGCCGACCCGTGGGCCGCGATCGCCGCCGACACCACCGCGGTGCTGGTGGCCTCGCACGGCGTGTCCGAGGAGCCGGTGCTGCGGGCCGCGCTGGCGGCCGGCGTCCCGTACGTGGGTCTCATCGCCAGCCGCAGGCGGGGAGCAGACGTGCTGGCAGGGGTGGACGGCGGCGACCGGGTGCGCGTGCCGGCCGGGCTGGACATCGGCGCGCGGACGCCGGGAGAGGTGGCGGTGTCGGTCCACGCGGAGATCATCCAGCTCGGCGTCCGGTCCTAGCTCCCGGCCAGCGGGCAGGCCCTTACTCCGTTAGAGTCTGGGGTGCACAAAGGCATGCCGGGCGGAGGAAACGGTCGGTTGAGTCGACGGGATGACGACGGCGAGAGGACAGCGACGTTGGGGCAGCAGGGCCGCTCCGCTGGCACTCCGCTGACGCCAGAGGACCCGCCCGCGATCGGGCCGTACGAGCTGGCCGGCCGGCTCGGGTCCGGTGGCATGGGCACCGTCTATCTGGCGAAGGGGCCGGACGGCGCGACGGTGGCGCTCAAGGCGATCCGGCGTGACTTCACCGCCGACCCCGTCTACCGGGCGCGCTTCCACGAGGAGGTGTCGAACGCGCGCAAGGTCGCGTCGTTCTGCACGGCCCGGGTGCTCGACCACGGTGAGCACGACGGGGTGCTCTACCTCGTCACCGAGTTCATCGACGGCGTCTCGCTGGAGGACCACCTCATCGAGCACGGCCGGCTGTCGCCGTCGATGCTCCACTCCGCGGCCGTCGGGGTGGCCGCGGCGCTGACCGCCATCCACGCGGCCGGGCTGGTCCACCGCGACCTCAAGCCGGCCAACGTGATGCTGACGCTGGCCGGGCCGCGAGTGATCGACTTCGGGCTGGCCAGGTCCACGCACGTCAGCTCGCGTCACACGAACGCCGGCATGGTGATGGGCACGCCGGGGTGGATCGCTCCCGAGCAGGTCTTCGAGGGCCGCACCAGCCCGGCGGGCGACGTGTTCGCGTGGGGGTCGCTGATCGCGTACGCGGGGCTGGGCGGGCATCCGTTCGGCGAGGGCGACGCCTACGTGATGGCGGCCAGGGCCCGCACCGCCCCGCCCGACCTGCGCGGGCTGCCCGCGCCGCTCGACCGGCTGGTGGCCGCGGCCATCCATCCCGACCCGGCGCGGCGGCCGACGGCCAAGCAGCTGCTGCTGGAGCTGGTGAGCGCCACCGACGAGCCGGCGGCCCAGCTCGCGGCCTCCCGCCATCTCACGGACTCCTGGAACCCCGCGGAGTTCCCCCCGCTGGCCCACCGTCCCGGCGCGCACCCTCACCCGGGCCCACGTGCCCCGCACCAGGGCGGCAGGGCGGAGCCGCACCCCGAGACCTCCGGCCGTTTCGCCCGCCCGGAGCCGGGCGCGCCCCACCAGCCCCCGCCGGGCGCCCCCAGCGGCCCCCCGCCCGCCGACACTTCCGGCCGCTTCCCCATGCCGGCTCCCGACGCGTCCCGTCAACCGGCTCCCGCAGGCCCCGCCCCGAGACCCACCGACGCCCCACCCCCAGCCGAAACCCCTGGAAACTTCCCGGGCGCGCACCAGGCACCGCCTGCCGAGGCGCCCGGACACTTCCCAGGCTCCGGGCAGGGCGCGCACCAGGCGCCGCCCGCGGAGACGTCCGGGAACGTGCCGCGGCCGGGGCCGGGCGGGCCGCATCAGGGGCCGCGCCCCACCGTTCCGCCTGCCGAGACGTCGGGGAACTTCCGGCGTTCCGGGCCCGGAGGGCCGTACCAGGCGCCGCCTGCCGAGACGTCCGGGAACGTGCCGCGGCCGGGGCCGGGCGGGCCGCATCAGGGGCCGCGCCCCACCGTTCCGCCTGCCGAGACGTCGGGGAACGTGCCGAGGTCCGGGGGGCGTGGGCCGCGTCAGGGGCCGCCCGGCGAGGCGTCGGGGACCTTCCAGGGGCCGCGGCAGGCGGCGCCCATGCCGCCCGCCGAGACGTCCGGGCGCTTCCCGCGGCCGGGGCGTCAGGCGCCGCAGGTGCCTCCGCATCAGACCGGGCAGGGCCCGCTGCCCCGCCGTGGCCCGCTGCCGCCGGGCGCCCGGCCCGCCAAGCCGGGCCGGAACCTGTTCACCGGCTGCCTGGCCGCCGTGGTGATCATGCTGGTCCTGCTCGCGCTGCTGGTCGCCGTGCTGGTGTGGATGTCCCGCGGCCCATCCGCGGGCGAGGCGGGCAACCCGGTACAGGACGGCAAGCTGACCTTAACCGTCAGCGACACCGAGTGCGCCGAGCCGCCCTCGTCCGGGATGCCGCCCGCCTGCCGCGTAGCACTCGACCGAGTCAGGTGATCGGCGGACGCTAAGGTCTCGACCGAGGCTCAGGTGTCTGCTGAGGCGCGGGCCAGGAGGACGGGCTCGGTGATCGGGGACTCGTGGGTGCCCGGCACCGTGCAGGCGTGCGCCCCGGCGACCGCCCCCAGCGTGACGCACCGCTCCAGCGGCAGCCCGTTGAGCGTCCCGTACAGGAAGCCGGAGACGAACGCGTCGCCCGCGCCGTTGCTGTCGGCGACCGGTGCCGGCAGCGGGGCGGCGGGGAAGGCCCGCACCTCGCCGCCGCGCGTCAGGACGAGGCAGCCGCCGGCGCCGCGGGTGCAGACGACGGTGCGGGCCCGCCCGCGGGCCAGGATGCCGCGCATCGCCGCCACCGGGTCCTCCAGCGCTGTGGCTGACAGGAACACCAGGTCGGAGCGGTACGCGAAGTCCCGGTGGAAGTCGTCGGCCCCGTCCCAGTCGTGCAGGTCGGTGGAGACGGGCACGCCGCCGAGGTCATCGAAGACGTCGCGGCAGATGTCGGAGAGCGACACGTGCACGTGACGGGCCTGGACGCCGGCGTAGAGCGCGCGGGGCAGGCGCTCGCCGGGGGTGGCCTTGGCGTCGAAGAACGACGTGCGGCGGCCGTCGGGGGCGACCAGCAGGACGCTGCGCCGGGTGCCCCCGGCGGCGGTGCCCCACGCGCAGGCGACGTGGCGCAGCGCGTCACGGACGAGCGCGCCCTGCGGATCGTCGCCGATCAGGTCGGCGAAGGCGACGTCCATCCCGAGGGCCGCGCACCCGAGGCTCACCCCTGACCCGGTGTTCCCGATCCGATCGACCACGGGCGGCACCGGATAGGTGTCACGGTAGGGCAGCGGCAGCCCCGGCACGTAAACGGTGGTATCGACCCCCGCCCCGCCCAGCACCAGCACGTCACACGTCACAGTCCCGCCCTCCCTGACACAGCCACCTCGCACGAGCACTCACGGCGGCCACAGAGGCACGCATAACGACGCCCGGCCCGAGGGGTTCCCCAAGGCCCTTGCCTGCCCCGACAACGGCCCGCGGCCACCCGAAGCGGCCCTCAGCCGGGGGTTCCCAGAAGAATCACCCGAAAAGACCCTCAACTCCCCGACAGCGAGCCCCCGGACATGCGAAGCGACACCCAGCCGCAGGTTCCAGAACCATCACCCCGCAAACACCCTCAACTCCCCGACGGCGAGCCCCCAGAGCGGCACCCTGCCGGAGATTTCCGGAATCATCACCCGAAACCGACAGCGAGCCACCGGACACCAGGAGCGGCACCCGGCCAGGGGTTGCCAGAACCATCACCTGTTGACCAGCGGGCCGGAGCCGGTGGAGCCGCGGACCACCAGCTCGGGCTGGAAGATGAGCTCGACGTGCTTGGCGGACGCGCCGCCGACCTCTTCGAGGAGGGTCTGCACGGCGGCCGTGGCCATCGGGCCGATCGGTTTGCGCACGGTGGTCAGCGGCGGGTCGGTGAAGGCGATGAGCGGCGAGTCGTCGAAGCCGACCACCGACACCTCGCCCGGCACGGTGAGCCCGCGCTGGCGGCAGGCGCGGATCGCGCCCAGCGCCATCAGGTCGCTGGCGCACACGATGCCGGTGCAGCCGCGGTCGAGGAGCTGCGTGGCGGCGGCCTGGCCGCCCTCGACGGAGAACAGCGAGTGGGTGATGAGGTCGTCCACGTCGTCGGCGCCGAGGAGCACCCTCATGGCCTCGCGGAAGCCTTCGATCTTGCGGATGACGGGGACGAACCGGCGCGGCCCGAGCGCCAGCCCGATGCGCTCGTGGCCGAGGTCGGCCAGGTGACGGACGGCGAGGCGGGCGGCCATGCGGTCGTCGGCCGAGATGAACGGGGCGTCGATGTGCTCGTTGTAGCCGTCGACCAGCACGATCGGCAGGCCGCGGTCGGTGAGCCGGGTGTAGCGGTCCATGCGGGCGGTGGTGTCGGCGTGTAACCCTGACACGAACACGATGCCGCTCACCCCGCGGTCGACCAGCAGTTCGGTGAACTCGTCCTCGGGGGCGCCGCCGGGCAGCTGCGTGCAGAGCACGGGCGTGTAGCCGTGCTGGGTCAGCGCCTTCTCGATGGCCTGCGCGAACGCCGGGAAGATCGGGTTGTCGAGCTCGGGGGTGACCAGCCCGATGAGGCCGTTGCTGCGCTGGCGCAGCCGGGGCGGCCGCTCGTAGCCCATGAGGTCGAGCGCGGTCATGACCGCCTGGCGGGTCGTCGCCGAGACGCCCGGCTTGCCGTTGAGCACGCGGCTGACCGTGGCCTCGCTCACCCCGGCCTGGGCGGCGATGTCGGCAAGGCGGGCGGGTCCGTTCATCAGAAACCTCCGAGTAAGCCCCCGCCTTCAGGCGGGGGAGGAATCGGACCCTTGCGGAGCATCACAAGAGGCAGGCGATTCACGGTCCGGCACATCGTCTCATATCGAACAGCAGTGCGAACCGGCCTCGATCGTCCGGCAGACGGCCCGAGGCGCTCGCCGTGGGGTCGGCGGAGCGCCGGAAGGCCTGTGGAGCCGGTGTGGGACCTCAACGAGAATCCTCTCGCGCGGGCGACGGGCCGTGAAGCGGGAACCCGTCAGGCCGGATGCCTCATTCTCCACCAGGCCGCCGAATCGGGCGCGCCGGGCTCGTCCGAGGCCAGGAGGAGGTCGCCGTCGACGGCGAAGCCGACCGGTGACCCTGTCAGGTTGACGGTGCACAGCAGGTCGCCCCGCGACAGCACGAGGGTCCCCTCGGGAGAGTCGTGCCAGGTCAGGTCGCCGTCGAAGGAGCGGCGCAGCCGGAGCGCCTCCCGGTAGAGCTCCAGGGTGGAGCCGGGCACGCCCTGCTGGGCCTCCACGCTGAGCCCGGCCCACGCGGCGGGGATGGGCAGCCACGGCTCACGCCAGCCGAGGTCGCGCGTCCAGGGCAGCGGCACCCGGCAGCCGTCGCGGCCGCTGTCGGGGTCGCGCAGCCGCTGCGGGTCGCGCAGGACCTCCTCCGGCAGGTCGAGCACCTCGGGCAGGCCCAGCTCGTCGCCCTGGTAGATGTAGGCGGAGCCGGGCAGGGCGAGCGTGAGCAGGGCGGCGGCGCGGGCCCTGGCCAGGCTGCCGTAGCGGGTGACGTGGCGCTTGACGTCGTGGTTGGACAGCACCCAGGTGGTCGGCGCGCCGACCGAGGCGGCGGTGGCGAGCGAGCTGTCGATCACCTCGCGCAGCGCCTGAGCCTCCCAGGGGGCGAACAGGTAGTGGAAGTTGAACGCCTGGTGCAGCTCGTCCGGCCGCACGTAGAGGGCCAGGCGCTCGGGGGTGGGCGCCCAGGCCTCGGCCACGCCGATCCGCTCCCCCGGGTACGAGTCGAGGATGCGCCGCCACGACCGGTGGATCTCGTGCACGCCGTCGTTGTCGAAGTACGGCACCACGTCGTTGCCGATGAGCCGGGTCTGCCCGGAGTGACCGATGTCGGGCAGGCCGGCCGGTTTGACCATGCCGTGCGCCACGTCGATCCGGAAGCCGTCGACGCCCAGGTCGAGCCAGAAGCGCAGGATCGACTCGAACTCGGCCCGCACCTCGGGATGCTCCCAGTTGAGGTCGGGCTGGGAGGGGTCGAACAGGTGGAGGTACCACTGGCCGTCGGCGACCTGGGTCCAGGCCGGGCCGCCGAAGATGGACTCCCAGTCGTTGGGCCGGTCACGGAAGACGTAGCGGTCGCGGTTGGCCCCGCGCAGCGCCTCCTGGAACCAGGGGTGCTGGTCGGAGGTGTGGTTGGGCACGATGTCGACGATCACCCGCAGGCCGAGCCCGTGTGACTCGTCGATCAGCGCCTTGGCGTCGCCGAGCGTGCCGAAGAGCGGGTCGACGTCGCGGTAGTCGGCGACGTCGTAGCCGAAGTCGGCCATCGGCGAGGGGTAGAAGGGCGTCAGCCAGATCGCGTCCACGCCGAGCGCGGCGAGGTAGGGCAGGCGATCACGGACGCCTATCAGGTCGCCGACCCCGTCGCCGTCGCCGTCGGCGAAACTACGCACGTACACCTGGTAGATCGCGGCGTCCCGCCACCACGTCGCCATAAGCCACCCCCTGAGTCCCGACCATTGAAAGACCTTACCGCAAGTTTTCGCAAGCCCTTCCAAGTAACACATTTCGGAAATAACGGCGTAAGGCACCCCAAAACTCTCGACCGAAACCAGGTATCAGCAGAACTTTTATGTCAAGGGTGGACATGCAGTGTTAATGCGCGATGTACTACCTCTTCAATCCGTCCCCGTCACAGGTGACACGCGCGCAAGGTGTGGGCCCATGAGCTCAGTCGTTCTCGACAACGTGACCAAGGTGTATCCAGGTGATTACCTGGCGGTCGACAAGCTGAGCCTTAGGGCCGAGGACGGCGAGTTCCTCGTCCTCCTCGGCCCGTCCGGTTGCGGCAAGTCCACACTGCTGCGCATGATCGCCGGCCTTGAGGACATCACCGAGGGCGAGCTCTGGCTCGACGGCCAGCTCGCCAACCACGTGGCCCCCCGCGACCGCGACGTGGCCATGGTGTTCCAGAGCGGCGCGCTCTACCCGCACCGGACCGTGCGCGGCAACATCGCCTTCCCCCTGGAGATCGCCAAGGCGGACCCGCAGATGGTGCGCGACCGCGTCACCGAGTTGTCCAAGGCCCTGCACATCGACGAGACCCTGGAGCGGCGGCCGGGAACGCTCTCCGGCGGCCAGCGCCAGCGGGTGGCCATGGGCCGCGCGATCGTCAGGCAGCCCAAGCTGTTCCTGATGGACGAGCCGCTGTCGAACCTGGACGCGGGGATGCGGACCGAGTTGCGCATGGAGATCTCCGCGCTGGTCAGGTCGCTCGGCATCACCACCATCTACGTGACGCACGACCAGGTGGAGGCGCTGACGCTGGCCGACCGCATCGCGATCCTGAACCGCGGCGTGCTGCAGGACGTCGGCACTCCGGCCCAGATTTACAACGATCCAGCGACCGCCTTCGTCGCCGCGTTCCTCAACTCCCAGCAGCTCAACCTGCTCTCGGCCAACGTGCACACGCCGCAGAACCAGTTCGTCCTGCTCGACTTCGGCCCGCACCGGCTGTCCATCCCGTGGAGCGACCCGCGCGCGTACGCGATCTCGCAGCACACCGGCGGGCAGGTGCTGGTCGGCATGCGGCCGGACGGGCTGGCGCCGGTGCCGGAGTCGTACGACGGACCGGCCTTCTACGGGCGGGTGCGCACGCTGGAGTATCACGGCCACGAGTGGATGGCCTACATCGAGTGCGGGGTGCCGGCCGTGCCGGTGCCCGAGCCGCCGGACCCGCGCGAGGGGCGCAACGGCCATCACGCCGCCTCGGGCGGGATCGGCGCGCTGATGCGGCGCATGTTCCCGCAGCGGGAGGAGGAGCCGCAGGAACAGGAGCAGGTCGGCCAGAACGTCGGCAACGGCGTGCACCGCCGCGCCGACCTGACGGTCCGGCTGGGCAACCGCCCGGTGTGGCGTACGGGCGACGCGGCCAAGGTGGGCGTGGACATGAGCCGGTTGATGATCTTCACCCCCGACGGCGCCCGCATCGACAAGCCGCGCCGCTAGACACCGCACGTCGCCGCCTCCCTCGCCGGAGCCCTCGCAGACAGGTACGCGCCCGCGCGCCCCGGGGTTCGATCCCGCGATGGCTCACCGGGGGCGCGGCGGGGGCACGACCGACCAGCGCGGGCCGTCGGGGGTGTCTTCCACCAGCACGCCGCCCTCCAGCAGGGCCTCGCGCAGCGCGTCGGCCACCTCGTAGCGGCCCTGGGCGCGCAGCTCGCCGCGGAGCGCCAGGAGCGGGCCCATGACGGTGTGGACGCCCGCCGTGGCCGCCTGCTCGCCGAGCCGGGCGATCAGCAGCCGCATCAGCTCTCTGGCCTGGTCGACGCCGCCCGCGTCTTCCTCGGTGTCGGCCGCCCAGGAGACGATCCCGGCCTCCAGCTCCAGCACCGCGCGGGCGGCCGCCGCCAGGTCGGGCGCGGCCACCGCCGCGGCGAAGGCGCGCTCGGCGGCACTCATGGTCTCCTCCAGCGTCACCCCGGCCTGCCGGACCGCCGGCGGCGGGGCCGGGACGGGCGTGCCGGCGCCGCCCTCGGCGAGGCGGCGCAGCTCGGCGAGCCCGGTGCGGGTGCCCGCGGGCAGCACGGTGACCGAGCCGGGCAGCCGGACCGTGACGCCGCCGCGGCCCGCCACCTCGACGGCCTCCGTCTCCAGGTCGATGACGAGCGCGGTGTGCTCGTCGACGCCGAGCACGGCGGTGCCCGGCGGCAGCTCGCGCTCCATCCGCGACAGCCGCCGCTCCCCCAGGTAGCAGTAGCGGGTGTCGTGGGTGCCGCCCTCGGCGTTGTCGAAGTGGGGGATCAGCACGGCGTGCAGCCCGAGCGGCTCCAGCAGGTCGATGCCCTCGCGCCAGCAGGGCTCGGCGCCGACCTTGTAGATCTCGTACACCGGCACCGTCGCCAGGCCGGCCGTGCAGGCGGCGGCGGAGGCGAGCACGGTCACCCCGGACCGCGCCCGCACCCTGGCCCGCAGGTCTCCGGCCACGCCGGAGTGGGTCCAGCGGTCGAGCGCGTAGGTGGGGCTGCCCGGCCCGGAGAACACCCAGTCGGCGCCGGCGACGCCGGGCGCCACCTCGACGTCCAGGCCGACACTGCGGGCGAAGTAGCGGCGGGCGCGCGCGGAGATGTCGGCCGCGTTCTCCTGGAACGCGTACGGCGTGTCGAGCAGCACGGCCCGCGCCCCCGGCCGCAGTCGGCGCGCGGCGGCGCGGTGCACCTCCACCATGGTCGGGCTCGTCTCTCCCGATCCCATCAGCACGAGCAAGCCGGGCATGGGCCCTCCCCCTTCCGTCGTCCGCCTCCCGACCACTACCGCAAGAGAGGCGACACACATGCGGGATTTACGTTATTGCGTATGATTGGCAGTAAGCTGCGGACGGTGACGGGAAGACACGTGGTCTGGGTCGAGACGCTCATGCTAAGGGCGGACGCCGACAGTTCGTGGGCTTACCGGCGCGCCGAGACGCGTCCGGAGCCCGGCGAGAGCCCCGACGAGGCCGCGCGCCGCGCCTGCGGGATCTCCGCCGGCGACCCGCTCACCGTCGTCCACTCCACGAGCTGGCGCCACCTGCCGGGCGGCGAGATCGTGCTCACCTACGCGGTGTGCCCCGACCCCGCGCCGTGGCTGCCCGCCGTCGCGCTGCCCCGGCTGGAGCTCGCCATGGGCGCGGCTCCCGCCCGGCCCTCGCCGGAGCGGGTGGAGGTGGCCCACGTGGCCGCGCACGCGGTCCGCCACCTGGCGTTCCTGATGACGGAGGACCCTATCGTGCGGCGGACGTTGCTGAGGCATCCTCTGCTGGCCCCCGCGCTGGAACGGTGGACGACCTCGACCGCGCGATCCGCCGGCCCAGCTCCTGCATGGGCCGCTCCACGAAGCGGTACGTGAACGCGCTCACCAGCACCACCATCGTCAGCGCCAGCGCCGTCATGGCGAGCTGGTAGGGCAGCGGCTCCGCCCGGAGGTCGCCGGACACCCAGGTGAAGTACCTCAGCAGCGGGTGGTGCACCAGATAGAGCGAGTAGCTGACGAGCCCCAGCCAGACGAGCACCCGGGGCACCCGCCGCCCGCGCAGCGCCATACCCGCCGCGAACGTGGCGGCCACGAGCACGATCGTGGTGATCCAGATGTCGGGCTGGACCCACCACCACCCGGCCATGATCGCCCAGAACGGCACGCAGGCGACCGCCACGAGCGTGACCGCCACCGGCCACAACCGGCCCTCGCCCCGCTCCCAGCGGTAGATCGCGGTGCCGGCGAACATCAGCGCCAGCACCGCCACCCCCACCCATGGCACCCGGCTGCCCAGCACCAGCAGCGTCAGCGCCATCACGCCCAGCACGGCCGCGGCCGTCCGGCGGAACCGCCCGGTGATCAGGCAGACGAGGCCGGTCACGAACACCGCGCACGACACGTACGCGACCCAGCCGCCGGTCAGCACCCCCCGCGTCATCAGCACCCCGGTCGCCACCGCCCCGGCCGCGAACAGCATCGCCAGCAGCCCGCTGCGGTGGTGCAGCCGGACCATGAACAGCGCCGTGACCATCAGGTAGAACACCATCTCGTACGAGAGCGTCCACATGGTGTCGGCGACCCCGGCCACGTCCACGACGTCGAGCAGCATGGTGGCGTGGCCGGCGACCGACGCCCAGTCGCGCTCGACCGCCTCGCGGACCGGCACCCACCAGTGGAGCGCGACCACCAGCAGGCCGACGGCCAGGAAGAGCGGGTAGAGGCGGAACACGCGGCTGAGCCAGAACGTGCGCACGTCGCCGTGGCGCTCCAGCGACGCCGGGATGATGTAGCCGCTGACCAGGAAGAACACGAAGATCCCGTACACGCCGAGATGGAACCACTGCGGGCGCACGGAAGGCAGGAACCACGGGGTCATGTGCTCGGCGACCACGGCCAGCGCGCCGATGCCACGCAGCGCGTCCAGCCACGCCAGGCGTGGCTGGGCCGGAGCGGAGGCTTCTGACACCCGCCCAAACCTACCCGTACCCATAGGAGAAATGCTCGGCGATCAACAACAACCCCGAAATCTTCTCCCTAAAGCCACAGTCTTCCCATCCCGGACGAACTACCGGGTCCGCCTCAGCGGTGGGTGGACGAAAAGGCGGGGTGGTCGGTGGCGGAGGACCGTCCGACTTCCGGATCCGCGTCAGCGGTGGGTGGACGGTGCCGGAGGGCCGTCCGGAGCGTGTGGACGGGCCCGCGGGCGTACGGGCGGTCAGACGCGGGCGGCCAGGGCGGAGACGACGTCCACGATGCGCACGGCCCGTTCCAGCTCGGCGCGGTGGAACCCGGGCCCGTCGGCCCGGGCCACGAGCAGGTGCAGCTGGTACGCGGTCATGGGCAGCAGCATGAGCCGCACCTTCTCGCCGTCCAGCGTGGCGGCGCGCGGCGGCGGCTCGGGCAGGTCGACGAGTTCGGGCGCGGCGATGGAGCTGTGGACCACCGAGCCGCCGGCATAGGCCACCGACCATTCCGCGCCGCACAGGCCGGGCAGCGCGTCCACCAGCGTGGCGAGGCCGCGCGACGGCTCGGCGGCCACGTGCATGAGCAGGTCGTAGTCGGGCGCGGAGCCGGGGACCTCGCGGGTCGGCCACACGCCCTCCACCCGCACGCCTGGCACGGCGGAGAACCGCTCCCGCACCTCGTCCGCGCCCGCCGGGCCCGGCCAGGACACCACGAAGTCGTCCACCGCCCTGCCCATCTCACGTTCGAGCACGGTGACCTGGAGGATGTCGGCGCCCAGCGTGCCCAGCACCTTGGCGACCTGGCCGAGCCCTCCCGGCCGGTCGGCTAGCGACACCCTCAGTCGCAGCAGCATTGCCCCTCCCCTTTTCCGAGGCTTTCACAGTGCCGCGGAGAGGTTTCCGGCATGTTCCACGGATATGTCACGCTTGCTGCGCTTAATCCCAGCATGCAGCTTCCATACCGGTTCACGCCGCCAAGAACCGGGCAAGACTGACCGCGTATTGCGCCAAGCCGCCGTCAGGCGCGCTCCTGCAGCACCCGGCCGTCGCCGTCGAGGTCGTCGAAGAACACGAGTTCCATCGGCCGCCCCGCCCTTCGGCGAGCGTGCCGTCCCGCTCGTAGTGCTTGACCGCGCTCACATGGAGCAGCCCGAGCCGGGCGGCGTCAGCCGGACCACCCGCGTCTCCTCGTTCACCCGCGAGTCGTGGTCCACGGTGAACCCCAGCCGCTCGCTGTAGGACCCCTTGGCCTTCTCCACGTCGGCGACGGGGATGGGGACGACTTCGATCTTCCAGCCCATGGGTCTCTCTCTCGTCGCTTTCACAGGAAGCGTCGTGCGGATCGCGCCCGTTTCGACACCACCACAGGGTCGCGGATAGGTAATCATTGATCTCGGTCACGAGGGTGGCCTGAGAACGGTTGCAGAGAGCGCGGTACGGTGAGGCGCAGAGGATGGCCTGGATGGCTGCATGTCGGCGTGCTGGAGCACAGGCTGACGCGGATGTGGGAGCCGGGGACGCTGCCGCCGCCGGAGTCACTCGTGGCCGTCATGACGCTCGCGGCGGTGCCGCGCGCCCTGGGCGCCCGCCTGGCCGACCACCTCGACGGCGGCCTGGTGGTGGGCCCCGGCTCCGTTCCTGACCTGCCGGCCTTCGAGAAGCTGCGCGCCATCCCGCTGCCGCAGCAGGAGGGCACGTGGGAGCGGAGCGCCGGCGTCTACGACCCGGTCCTGCGCCGCATCGCGGTCGGCAGCGTACCCTCGCCGTCGGTCAACGTGTGCGGTCACGAGCTGGGCCACGCCATCGACCACTCCGACGGCCGGCCCTCGGCCGACCGCTGGTGGACCTTCCTGCACGCGCTGCGCCGGCCCCGGCTGGAGTCGCCGTACCGGCAGGACGTGTCGGAGCTGTTCGCGGAGAGCTTCGCGTGCGTGCTGACCCGCCGCACCGGCAGGCTGATCACCTTGCTGGGCGGCGACGAGCCCGCCGCCCGCCAGGTCTACGACTGGATGTCGAGCCGTTACGGCATCGGCTGACGTTACTGGTAGGCGCCCGCGTGGCGGGTGGAGGAGGGCAGCGGCTTGCCGGTGATGTCCTTGGCCAGCGCGGCGCCGCCGAACCACGACGGGCCGAGGCGGACCGCGCGGCCACGGGCCGGCGACGAGGGCGCCAGGCGCAGGTTGGTCCGCGAGACGAAGCGCGGGTCGGCCATGACGGAGCCGGAGCCGAGCTTGAACTCGGCCTTGCGCGCCTTATAGACGCTGCTCGCCTCGTCGGCGCCCTTGGCGTCCTCGTAGCCGGCCGTGCCGCCCACCACGATGACGTTGTTGCGCAGCTTCAGGATCGACGGGGAGCAGCCGTCGTGGCAGGACCAGCCGATGGTGTCGCGGGCCGGCATGTAGACGGAGTTGTGCACGGCCGTGGTGCCCTTGACCGGGCCCACGACGTGGCGGGCGCCGCGGGTGACGAGGAAGGAGCCGGTCTTCAGCGAGGAGGTGACGACGTTGAAGGCGAACACGTTGCCCGTGGCGGTGTCGCCCTTCTTGGCGCCGAGCTCGCTGAAGGTGTTGTTGTCGTGGGTGCGGTTGTGGGTGATCCGGTTGCGGTTGCCGCCGAAGATCTCGATGGCGGCGCCGTCGACGCCGTAGTCGTAGCTCTTGGCGTGGCTGCCGGTGATCGTGTTGCCGGTGACGAGGTTGTCGTCGCCGTTGAGCAGGATGCCGAAGGCGCCGGAGTCGTTGTCGCCGCCCTTGTCGTTGACGCTCATCCGGTTGTTCCTGGTGAAGGTGCTGTCCTTGATCGTGTTGCGGGACCCGCTGGGGGTGACGGTCGCGCCGGTCACGTTGCGGTCGGCCTGCACCTTGGACAGCACGTTGTGGTCGCCCTTGATCTCGAACCCCGCCCAGGCGCAGTTGCTGGCGCGCAGGCCGCTGATGCGCCAGTGGTCGCCGGCGACGACCACGCAGTTGGCGTCCCTGCCGCCGATCCTGGGCAGCGCGCCCTTGCCGTAGGCCTTGACGGTGATGGGCGAGCGGGCGGTGCCCTTCGCGGCGAGTACGAGCGAGCCGGTGAAGCTGCTGCCGCGCTTGACGGCGACGGTGTCGCCGGGCTTGAGGTCGGCGGCGTTGACCGCGTCGAGCGACCGCCACGCCCGGTCGGCGGCGGTGCCGTCGGCGGCGTCGTCACCCGCCTTGGAGTCCACGTAGTAGGTGGTGCCGGCGTGGGCGGCCGCCTGGGCCGGCAGCGGCAGGGCGGGCAGGAGCGAAGCCAGGACGGCCACGGACAGCAACCTCATCGGGCACACCTATAACTCGATCAACTCTGACGGGGCGGCCCCAACCGTAGCGTCATCGGCCGATGACCCGCCACACGGACAGCGACGGTCCATCACCTGTTCCGTCATTCGTGTCGCCGCCGTTATGGACGAGGTCGGCGCGGGCGGGCAGGGCCAGCGGAGCCCCCGGCGCGCGGCGGGCGCACACGAGCAGCGTCTCCTCGTACGTCTCGCGCGCGAACACCAGGCAGTCGGCGTCGGCGTGCAGCCAGCGCAGCCCGCCGTGGCGCAGCGCGGGCTCGCGGCGGCGCAGGCCGAGCAGGTCGCGGTAGGCGGCGAGGGTGGCCGGGTCCCGGTCTGCGGGGCGGTTCCAGGGCATGGGGGTGCGGGAGTGCTCGCCGTTGACGCCGGTGAGGCCGAACTCGCTGCCGGCGAACACCATGGGCGTGCCGGGCAGCGTGGCCTGCAGGCCGAGCGCGACGAGGTGGCGCTCGCGCGAGCCGGTGACGGTGCGGATCCGCGGCGTGTCGTGCGAGTCGAGCAGCTGCCAGGAGTGCACGAGCGAGCGCCACGACATGTGCGAGGCGAAGGACCGCAGCGTGGCCAGGGCGGCGAGGCCGTCGCGGCGGGGAACGCCGCCGGGCACGCCGAGGAAGTGCTCCAGGCCGAGCGTGCCGGCGCGCAGCCAGGACCAGACGGGGCGGGTGAAGCCGCCGTAGTTCATCGTGCCGTGCCAGCCGTCGCGGTCCAGGTCGGACGAGGCGTCGTGGTTGTGCTCGGCGACGAACGCGGCGCCGGGCGGCAGGGCGCGGCGCAGCAGGGCCGCGGCCTCGTGGTTGTGGTCGTCGGCGCCGAACCGGCCGGTCATGTTGGCCACGTCCACCCGCCAGCCGTCGAACGGCCCGGTCCAGCGGGTGAGCACCTGGCGCATGCGGTCGCGGACGAGCGGGCTGCCCCAGTTGAGCTTGGGCAGCGACTTGAAGCCCCACCAGGACTCGTAGTCGCCGGTGTCGGGGTCGAAGTAGTACATGTCCCGTTCGGGGGCGCGCACGTCGGAGACGGCGGCGGTGAACCAGGCGTGGGCGTCGCCGGTGTGGTTGGCGGTGATGTCGCCGAGCAGCCGCATGCCGCGCCCGTGCAGCGCGTCCGCCAGCCGGCGCAGCGCGGCGTCGCCGCCGAGCAGCGGGTCGACGCGGTCGAAGTCGGCGGCGTCGTAGCGGTGGTTGGAGCGGGCCGGGAAGATCGGGGTCAGGTAGACGGTGTCGGCGCCGAGGCTCTCGATGTGGCCGAGGTGGCGGACGACGCCGTCGAGGTCGCCGCCGTAGAACTGCTCCGCGGTGCCGGGGCCGCTGGGGATGACCGGGTCGCGGTCCCAGTCGCGGGGCAGCGCCCATGCCGGGGCCGGGTCCGGCATGGGGCCCGAGCGGGCGAACCGGTCGGGGAAGATCTGGTAGACGATCGAGCCGGCCATCCACGCGGGGGGCGGCTCGTGGCAGACCAGGCGGAAGTCCCCGGAGTCGGGCAGGTCGTGCGCGAACAGCCCGGCGGCGGTCAGCCACGCCTGGCCGCCGGTGGTCTCCAGCAGGAAGCGGTAGCGGGTGACCGGGTTCACCGGGGTGACCTCGGCCCGCCACCAGTCGTCGCCGGCACCGTACCCGCCGACGGGGCGGCCGGTCCTGGCGGGGTCGGGCGCGGCGCGGGCGTAGCGCGGCTCGCCGTCGTGGACGGCGCGCACGTGCGCGGCGGTGACCCCGGCGGCGCGCGGGGCGCGCAGCCAGAGCGTCACCGGGGCGCCGGGCTCGGGCGCCTGCGTGGAGACGTACAGCGGGGAGCCGTCGTGGTGCGGCAGATCCAGGAAGCGCATGAGTCACCCCTTGACGGCGCCGGAGGTGAGTCCGGAGACGATGTACTTCTGCAGCCAGAGGAAGACGCTGACGGTCGGGATCGCGGTGAGCAGCGTGGCGGCGGCGAACATGCCGAAGTTCTCGTTGCGCCGGTCGCCGGCGATCATCCCGTACATGCCCACGGCGAGCGTCTTGCTCTCCGGGTCGCGCAGGAAGACGTTCGCCATGAGGAACTCGCTCATGGTGGTGATGAACGCCAGCAGCGCGGTGACCGCGAGGATCGGCGTGACCAGCGGCATGATGACCTTCCAGAAGACCTGCGCGTGCGTGGCGCCGTCCACGGTGGCGGCCTCGTCGAGCTCCTTCGGCACGGTGTCCAGGAAGCCCTTCATCAGCCAGGTGTTCACGCCGAGCGCGCCGCCCAGGTAGAGCAGCATGAGCCCCCACACGGTGTCGAAGCCGAACGCCGGGTACAGCTCGGTCACCCTGGTGAAGATCATGAAGATCGTCACGATGGCCAGGAACTGCGGGAACATCTGGATGAGCAGCAGCGCCAGCAGCCCGACCCGGCGCCCGGCGAAGCGCATCCGGCTGAAGGCGTAGGCGGCGAACATCGACAGCAGCAGGCTGGCGAACGACGACAGCAGCGCGATGAACACCGAGTTGAAGAACCACCGGCCGAACGGGTAGACGTCCGAGGTCATCAGCTCGCCGAAGTTGTCCAGGCCGGCTCCGGTCGGCAGCAGCTCGGTCGAGGCGAGGGTGCCCAGCGGGTTGATCGCCGCCGAGACGACGAACAGGATGGGGAAGATCGCGAACGCGCACACGGCGAGCACGAACGCGTGCCTGAGCGCCAGCTTCACGCGTACACCTCCTCCTGCTTGCGGGTACGGCGGAACGCCACGGCAGAGACGATCGCCACGATGGCGAAGATGAACACCGAGATCGCGGCCGCGAAGCCGAACTGCGCGCCGCCGGTGCCGAAGGCCAGCCTGAACGTGTAGGTGATGAGCAGGTCGGTGCCCCCCACCTGCGGGTTCTCCGGCGGGAACGGCCCGCCCTCGGTGGTGAGCTGGATGGCGTTGAAGTTGTTGAAGTTGTACGCGAACGACGAGATGAGCAGCGGCGTCAGCGCCACCAGCAGCAGCGGCAGCGTCACCCGCCGGAACGCCTTCCACGGGGTGGCCCCGTCGATGGCGGCGGCCTCGGTCAGCTCCCGCGGGATCGCCTGCAGGGCCCCGGTCGTCACCAGGAACATGTACGGGAAGCCCAGCCACAGGTTGACCAGGACGACGGCGAGCCGGGCGGTGGTCACCTCGCCGAGCCAGTCCACGTTCAGCCCGAGCATCTGGTTGACCAGCCCGAAGTCGCGGTTGAACATGTCACGCCAGACCAGCAGCATCGCGAACGACGGCATGGCGTACGGCAGGATGAGCGCGATCCGGTAGGCCTTGGTGCCGCGCATGCGCGGGTGGTGCAGGGCCAGCGCGACGGCCATGCCGAGCCCGAACGTGCCGGCTACGGAGGCCAGCGCGAAGACCGCGTTCCAGCCGAACACGCCGAGGAAGTAGCCGGAGATCGTGGGGTTGGTCAGCACCCTGGCGAAGTTGGCCAGGCCGACGTTGACCTGCCAGCCCTGGGCCAGGTGCTCGCCGGCGGCGTTGACGAAGTAGCCCTGCGACCCGTCGGCGCGCCACGGGCCGCCCTCGCCCCGCATGCAGTCGCAGCCCGCGTCGTAGACGAGCGCCGCCCTGCCCTCGACGGCGCGGCTGAGCCCGTTGGCCTTGATGGCCCCGCCGTCGGTGGGCACGGTCAGCGCGGCGATCTCCTCGCCGCGGGCGGCGGCCTGCGGCGCGGTCAGCACGGTGACGCCGGGCGCGCGCAACACCTTGCCGGTGACGCCGACCTCGGCGCCGGGCAGCGGCGACAGCCCGCCCGCGTCGCCGAGCCGGACCTGCTTGGTGGCGGGGTCGACGAGCAGGAACACCAGTTCGCCGCCGCGCAGCGCGGTGGTGAGCTGGTACTCGGGCGAGCCGGGCGCCTGCCGTACGGAGCCGCGCTCGATGGCGGTGATCGCCGCCGCCTTGTCACCGCGGTGGCCGTCGCCGAAGTTGGTGAAGGCGGTGGTCACCGTGTAGAGCACCGGGAACACCTGGAAGGCGATGAGGAAGACGGTGCCGGGGACGAGATACTTGGCCGGGACGTACCGCCGGGTCAGGTAGAGGTAGCCGATGACGGCGGTGGCCCCGAGCAGCACGGCCAGCCCGATCCACGACCCGGTGGCGACCAGCGGCGGCGCGGCGTAGAGCAGGATCGCGGCGGCGACGGCGAGCACCGCGATCCTGCTCACCACGAAGGCGGTGGTGATGTTGCGGCGGGGCCGCGGAGCCTGTGACGCCTCCGCGGTCTCGCGCACGTCGGGCGACATGGGGCGTCAGTTCTTGAGCGAGCCGTCGATGGTCTTCTGCGCGGCGGCGGCCGCCTTGGCCGGGTCGCCGCCCTTGACCACGCCCGCCTCGGCGATGCCGAACGGCTCCCACACGGCCTGCATCTCCGGGATGGCGGGCATCGGCATGCCGTCCTTGCCGGCGTCCATGAACTTGCCGGCGTCGGCGTCGGCCGCCTTGACCTCCTCCAGGGCGGCGGTCAGCGCCGGAGGCCGGGGGTCGGCGTCGTACAGCGCCTTGGCGACGTCCTTGTTGGTCACGTAGTTGGTGACGAACTCCTGGGCGAGCGTCTTGTTCCGGCCCTTGGCCGCGACGAAGAACGACTGGACGCCGACGAACGGGGTGGCGGGCTCGCCGCCCTCGAACGAAGGGACGGGCGTGATGTCGTAGCCGAAGCCGCCCTTCTTGACGTCGGTCATGGCCCACGGGCCGGAGATCAGGAAGGCGCACTTCTTGCCGGCGAAGCTGGGGATGTAGTTCTCGTTGGTGATCGACGTCTTGAGCGCGCCGTCGCCCTTCTCCCCCAGCTCGCGCAGCTTCCCGAAGGCCTTGACCGAGCCCTCGGAGCCGACCAGCACCTGCTTGGGGTCGGGGTCGCCGGCCGGGGTGGAGCCGAACAGCTTGCCGCCGCCGGCGGCGAACAGCGGGTAGACGTGGAAGGCGTCGCCCTTCTGGGCCACGGGCAGGCAGAGGATCTCCTGGACCTTGCCGTCGTCCTTGAGCTTCTTGCCGGTCGCCACCATGTCCTCGATCGTGGCGGGCGCGTCGGGGGCCAGGTCGGTGTTGCGGATCAGGGCGATGTTCTCGACGGCGTACGGGGCGCCGTAGATCTGGCCGTCGAAGGTGACCGCCTTGATCGCGATGTCGGAGAACGCCGCCTTCTGCTCCTCGGTCAGGTTGACCGGCTCGATGGCGCCGTTCTGCACCAGGTTGCCGATCCAGTCGTGCGCGCCGACCATGACGTCGGGGCCGCTGCCCTGCTGGGAGGCGGTCAGGAAGGTCTGCTGGTTGTCCTTGCTGATCTCCTTCACCTCGACGGTCACGCCGTTCTCGGTGCCGAACTGATCGGCGAAGGGGGTGAGGGCCTTGACCCGGTTGGGGTCGGCCCAGATGACGAGGTTGCCCGACGCGGGGGCGGCCGAGGCGGACTCGCTCGGCGCCGCGGAGGGGGCAGCGGGGTCGGAGCCGCCACAGGCGGTTAAGGCCAGCGTCGCGAGAGCGGCCACGCCCAGGGCTCGCTTGCTCATGAGACCTCCCGAAAGATCAGTGATCGACCGCTTTCGCGGCTCTTGTTTCCGGGACGTTAGCTGGATTTTGCAATTTTTGGAAGATTTTGCAAGAGGGCGTTACCCGATCCTCATCCAGAGGCATTCCGGAGAGGCTCAACCTCCAGCGTCCGACCGGTATGCAAGTTTCGGCAAGCTTGCATCCCCACCCGGCGGAAGCCGGCGGGGTCCCACCCGATTCTCCCGCGCCGGCCGGTGCGGGCCCGCCTCTGATGAGGATCGGGAGCATTTGACCTTTCTTTCCCTCGGCGCGGCAGTCCGCGAAGAATACGGTCGGTAGCGTCGGTGAGGTGCGCCTGTGGGCCCGATCCCTGCGGGGACGCGTCACCATCATCGCCACGGTCGTCGCCGCGCTCGTGCTCACCCCCGTGGCGATCGCGGGCGTCCTCATCACCCGCCATCTGATCGCGCAGGCGACCTGGGACTCCACGGGAGACACCGCCGCCCGCATCGCCGCCCGGGTGCGCGGCGGCGAGCTGGGGGCCGGCCACGGGCTGCCGGTGCTCGACAGCGACGTCGACCTGATCCAGCTGGTCGCGCACGACGGCCGGATCCTCGCGGCGAGCGACGCGGCCAGGAAACTGCCGATGCTGAGCGGCGTGCGGCCGCGGCCGGGCGGCCGGGACGTCGACGTCACCGCTTGCCTGCCCGCCATGTGTATGCACATCACCGTGATGCGGGCCGGCCTGTCCGCCGAGGCGCCGATCGTCTACGCTGCGCGGCGCACCCCGCCCCTGCTCTCCACCCGGAGCATGGAGATCAGCGCGGCCGTCCAGCTCGCCGCGATCCTCGCGCTCACCGCCTGGGCGACCTGGGTGGTCACCGGCTCGGCCCTGCGCCCGGTGGCGCGGATGCGGCGGGAGCTGGACCACATCACCGCCCGCGACCTGAGCCGCCGGGTGACGGAGCCGCCGGGTGACGACGAGGTGGCGCAGCTCGCCCGCTCCGTCAACGGCACCCTGGCCCGCCTGGAACGCGCCGGGCTGCAGCAGCGCCAGTTCGCCGCCGACGCCTCGCACGAGCTGCGCACCCCGATCGCCGGGCTGCGCGCCCAGCTGGAGAGCGCCCAGCTCTACCCGGACGAGGCCGACGTGCGGACGCTGGTGAAGTCCGCGCTGCGCGACACCGACCGGCTGGAGGCCATCATCACCGACCTGCTGCTGCTGGCCAGGATCGGCTCCGGCGAGGACGCCGCCGCCAGGGAGCAGGTGGACCTGGCCGAGCTGGTCCGCCAGGAGCTCACCAGGCGCACGGACAGGGTCCCGGTGAGGACCGAGCTCGCCGAGGGCGTCACCGTGCACGGCGTCCGGCTCCAGCTGGCCAGGGTGCTGACGAACCTGCTGGACAACGCCCAGCGGCACGCCGAGAAGCAGGTGTCCGTCGAGGTGCGGCGGCAGGACGGCCAGGCCGTGCTCTGCGTGGAGAACGACGGCGCGCCGATCGCCGTCGGCGACCGCAAGCGCATCTTCGAGCGGTTCACCCGGCTGGACGCCGCCCGCAGCCGGGACGCGGGCGGCACCGGGCTGGGCCTGGCGATCGCCCGCGACGTGGCGCTCGCGCACGGCGGGCAGATCCGGGTGGAGGACAGCCCGCACGGCGCCAGGTTCGTGCTGCGCCTGCCGGCCACCTGGCCCGGGTGACGCAACCCGATGCCCCCGGAAAGTTAAGAACGGGGACGCTGCCAGTTCAACCAGCGCCTCTAGCTTCTGGATGCAACCCGGAGGATAGAGGAGATACGTTGCGAGTCCTGGCCGTAGTTCCCGCCCGTGGAGGTTCGGCGGGCGTACCACTGAAGAACCTCGCCCCCGTCGGGGGCACCCCGCTCGTGGCTCGCGCGGTCCGCGCGTGCCTGCAGGCCGAGCTGGTGGACGAGGTGGTGGTGAGCACCGATCACCCGGGCATCGCCGAGGCCGCCGAGCGGGCGGGCGCGCGGGTGGTGGAGCGGCCGGCCGAGCTGAGCGGCGCCACGGCCTCCAGCGAGTCGGCCGTGCTGCACGCCCTCGACGCCCTGGGCGAGGACCCCGAGGTCGTCGTGCTCGTGCAGTGCACGAGCGTGTTCATCGATCCCGCCGACCTGTCGGCGGCCGTGCGCCGGGTGCTCGACGGCGAGGCCGACGCGGTCTTCTCCGGTACGCCGACGCACGAGTTCCTGTGGACCCCGGCCGGCGCGGGCGTCAACCACGACCCGGCGTCCCGGCCGCGCAGGCAGGACATGGAGCCGCAGTTCCGCGAAACCGGCGCCTTCTACGTGATGCGCGCGGCGGGGTTCCGCGAGCGCGGCCACCGCTTCTTCGGTGACGTGGCCGTGCAGGCGGTGCCCGCCCGGCACGCGGTCGAGGTGGACACACCAGAGGACCTGGAGATCGTGCGGGCGCTGGCCCCGTTCGTGGACGCGCCCGAGCCGATCGACGTGGACGCGGTCATCACCGACTTCGACGGCGTGCACACCGACGACCGCGCCTACGTCGACTCCGAGGGCCGCGAGATGGTGCTGGTCAGCCGCTCGGACGGGATGGGCGTGTCGCTGCTGCGCCGCGCCGGGGTGAAGGTGCTGGTCATGTCGACCGAGCACAACCCGGTGGTGGCGGCCAGGGCGCGCAAGCTCGGCGTGCCGGTGCTGCAGGGCCTGGCCGACAAGCGGACGGTGCTGCGCGACTGGCTCGCCATCGAGAACCTCGACCCGGCCCGCGTGGCGTACGTCGGCAACGACGTCAACGACCTGGGCCCGATGGCCGAGGTGGGCTGGCCGGTCGCGGTGCCGGACGCGCACCCGCGGGTGCGCGCCGCGGCCCGGGTGGTGCTGACCAGGGCGGGCGGCGACGGCGCGGTGCGCGAGCTGTGCGACCGGGTGGTCGCGGCCCGGCCGGTCCTGGAGGAGCCGGCTCCGGCCGCGCCGCCGCGGCTCAGGTTCCGCCCGGTGTCCATCGGGGACGTGCCGGTCGGCGACGGCGAGCCGGTGTACGTGATCGGCGAGATCGGCATCAACCACAACGGCGACCTCGACATCGCCCGCCGGCTCATCGACGTGGCGGCCGACGCCGGCTGCCAGGCGGTGAAGTTCCAGAAGCGCACCCCGGCCATCTGCGTGCCCGAGGCGCAGAAGGGACAGATCCGGCAGACGCCGTGGGGCGAGATGACGTACCTGGAGTACAAGGAGCGCACCGAGTTCGGCGCCGACGAGTACCGGCAGATCGCCGAGTACTGCGACGAGCGCGGCCTGCACTGGTTCGCCTCCCCGTGGGACGTGCCGTCGGTGGAGTTCCTGGAGGACATGGACGTCCTGACGCACAAGGTGGCCTCGGCCGGCGTCGCCGACCACCAGCTGCTGCGCGCGCTGGCCGCCACCGGCAAGCCGATCATCCTGTCGACCGGGATGTCCACGCTGCGGGAGATCGACGAGGCCGTGGAGATCCTCGGCACCGACAAGCTGATCATGATGCACGCGACGTCCACGTACCCGCTGCCTCCCGAGGAGGCCAACCTGCGCACGATCACCACCCTCAAGGAGCGGTACGGGGTGCCGGTCGGCTACTCGGGGCACGAGCGGGGCCTGCAGATCTCGCTGGCCGCGGTGACGCTCGGCGCGGTCTGCGTGGAGCGGCACATCACCCTCGACCGCACCATGTGGGGCTCCGACCACGCCGCCTCGCTGGAGCCGTCGGGCCTGGAGCACCTGGTGCGCGACATCCGGATCATCGAGCAGGCCATGGGCGACGGCGTCAAGCGGGTCTTCCCCGGCGAGGAGGCCCCGAAGGCGCGGCTGCGCCGGATCACTGTCTGACCTCGGTGATCACCCTCTCGGTCATCGTGCCGGTCCGCGACGGCGAGCGCTTCATCTCCGACGCGCTCGCCTCGCTGGCCCGCAACTTCCGGCCCGGCTTCGAGTTCGTCGTGGTCGACGACGGGTCGGTGGACGGCACCGCCGCCGTCGTCGAGGACTTCCGCGCCGACCTGCCCGGACTCGCCGTGATCCGCAACCCCGAGCCGCTCGGGCTGGCGGACGCGCGCAACGCCGGGCTTGCGGCCGTCTCCGGCCGGTACGTCACGTTCCTGGACGGCGACGACTGGCTGGCTCCCGGCTACTTGGCGCGGCTGGTCGCGGTCATCGACGGGCTCGGCTGCGACTTCGTACGCGCCGACCACGTACAGGTCGAGGGCCGCAAGCGGGTCGTGCACCGGGCCCCCGCGGCGCGGCGGGGCGCGGTGCTCGACCCGCGCTGGGCGATCCTGCCGGCGGGCGCGCGCACGATGGTGGACTACCCGTACGCCTGGGCGGGCATCTACCGGCGGTCGCTGGGTGACCTGCTGCGCTTCCCCTCCGGGCTGCACACCGCCGAGGACCGGCCGTGGATCTGGCGGCTGCACCGGGAGGCGGTGACGTTCGCCGCGGTGTCGATGGCGGGCGTGTTCTACCGGCGGCAGGTGGCCGGCTCGCTCACCCAGGTGGGCGACGAGCGGCAGCTGCACTTCTTCGACGCGTTCGAGCTGGTCTTCGCGGACCTGGAGGAGAAGTACCTGCCGAAGGCGGTGCGCAACTTCTGCGGTCTGCTCGCCCACCACCTGGAGCTCGCGGACCGGTTCCCGCCGGAGCTGCGGGCCCGGTTCACCGAGCGCGGCGCGCGGATGGCGCAGGCGCTGCCGCGCGAGCTGGTGGCGGAGGCCGCGTCGGCGATGCCGGCCGAGCGTTCGGCCGTGCTGCGCGAGCTGCTGCCCGGTCTGCCCGTCCCGGCCCGCGGGCCGCGCCCCGATGGGGAGGATTCATGACGAGCCACCCGACGACGGTCTTCTACGCCTCGACGCTGTTCGGCGCGATGTCGCTGGCGGCGGGCATCGACGCCGGCCTGTTCGGGGACGGCCGCAGGGTGCTGCTGGTGTCGTCCAACACGCCGGTCCCCGAGGTCTCCACGCCGCTGGACGCGACCCCGGGCTTCGCCGTGCTCGCCTCCCGGTTCGACGAGGTGCGCTCGTGGAACGAGCTGATCGCGCCGCTGCATCCGGCGGAGTGGCGGCCCAGGATCGTGGAGGCGCCGATGCTGGAGCGGCTGGTCCGCTCCCACCTGCGGCTGGACGTGGTCGACGAGCTGGTGGTCGAGTCGATCGCGGTCGCGCCCGCCCGCACGATCGCCGGGCTGGTCCGCGACTGCCCGATCACCGTCTACTCCGACGGGCTGATGAGCTACGGACCGACCCGTGACCCGCTGCCCGCCGAGATCTCCCACCGCGTCACCCGACTGCTCCACCTCGACCTGGTGCCGGGGCTGGCGCCGCTGCTACTGAGCGAGTACGGGGTGCCGGCCGTGAGGCTGCCGGAGGAGCCGTTCCTGTCGGTCGTCCGCGAGGTGGCCGCGACCGCGCCGGCCATGGCGGGCGGCCAGGCGATGATCCTCGGGCAGTACCTGTCGGCGCTCGGCGTCGTCACCCCCGAGGAGGAGGCCGGGCTGCACGAGGCGATGCTGCGCGGCCTGGCCGCCCGCGGCTACACGGGCGTGCTGTTCAAGCCGCATCCCTCGGCGGGACGCGAGCACGCCCGGCTGCTGCGCGCCGCCGCCGGGCCGCTCGGCGTCCAGGTGACGGTGGCCGGGGAGAGCGTGCCCGCCGAGGTCTGCTTCGCCACGCTCCGGCCGGAGCTGGTGGTGGGCTGCTTCTCCACCGCCCTGGTGACGGCGCGCCGCCACTACGGGCTGCGCGCCGTCTCCCACGGCACCGGCCTGGTGCTGGAGCGGCTGACCCCGTACGAGAACAGCAACCGGATCCCTGCCACGATCGTGGACGCGCTGCTCCCCCGGCTGTCGGAGGACGGCTTCGTCGACGAGCCGCCCGCGGCCGACCTGCCGGAGCTGGTCCGCGCGGTGGGCTACTGCATGCAGGCCGAGGCGTACCCGGACCTGCGGCCCGACGGCTTCTCCTTCGACGCCCGCTACTTCAAGCGCAGGCGGCTGGAGGCCCTGGGCCTCCTCGACAAGCCCGAAAAGCCCGGCAAGCCCGAGCAGGCCCCGCCGGGCCCGCTGGACCGCCTGCGCAGAAAACTCCGAACCACCCGCTGACCCCGCTCCACCTGCGGCGACCTCCGCGCCGTACGCGTCAGGTCAGGACTTTGAGGTAGCGGCGGACGCGTCGCTTGGCGCGGTAGCCGGCGCGCAGCATGTTCGGCGGCACCTCGACCCGCAGCCGGGCGCGGCGGCGGGCGGCGGCGTGCTCGGGGCCGTCCAGCAGGGAGACGGCAGGCACCCGGGAGCGGGAGAGCACCAGCCCGGTCAGCAGCCCGGTCCAGTCGCCGCGCTCGTCCGGGTGGAAGTAGTTGGCCGCGCACCACCGCGGGTCCGCCTGCCGGAAGCCGCCCTCGGCCAGGTCGTCGAGCGTGCCGAGCAGGCCGCTGTCCTCGAACACCAGGTTGATCATCTCGGCGTTCACCCCGAAGTCGCTCAGCACCAGCGACGGCACGCCCATGGCGATGGCCTCCAGCGCGGCCGTGGAGCTGACGGTGACGAACCCGGCCGCCCGCGAGAGCTGGTCCTGCATCGACCCGGCGGCGAACCGCAGCCGGCCCGGCTCGCCCAGCTCCCGCCAGAGCTTCTGGTAGTGGTGGCGCTCGCGGTGGGTCTGCCGCTCGCCTTCGAGCGCGCGCAGCTTGACCACGACGTCCAGGCCGGGTTCGCGGACGGCCAGCTCGGCCAGCGCGAGCAGGATCCGCTCGCGGTCCTCGCGCGCCTTCGGCACCTTGGCCTGGGTGGCGAAGACCACCCGGTCGCCGCCGGACCGCTCCTGCCGGGGCCGCAGGAACGGCAGCCTGGCCAGGCCGACCGCCCCTCCCCCGCCGAGCCGGGCCGCGATGGCCGCGAACTCGGCCACCTCGCGCTCGCTGTGCACCACGAACAGGTCGCAGCCGCTGCGGAACAGCCACGCCTTCTCCGTCGCGGGCACCGAGATGCCAGGCAGCCCGGTGGCGAACACCGGCCGCGGGCGCAGCCCGTCCAGCACGCCGGACACCAGCACGTCCACGACCGGACCCGTGCAGGACACCAGGATCACGTCAGGCCTGGACCGTTCCGCCAGGCGGCGCAGCGCGCGGGCGCTCAGCACCGGCGGCGCGGGCCGGTCCCCCACGGCGGCGGCGATCTGCTCGGCCGACGGCGCGATCGGGGTGCGCACCACCACCAGTTCGGTGTCACAGCCGTCCGGCAGGTCCTGGAGCAGGCAGGCCGCCCACTTCAGGTACGAGTCGGAGTCGGCCACCGCCAGCATTCTCAACCGGTCACTCCTGTCACTCCTGTCAGATGCGAGCGCAGCGCGGGGGCCGCCCTGCTCGTCCACCAGTCGTCGGGCACGTCCACCGGCTCCACCGCCACTCCGCGCGGGCCGAGCAGCACCCGCAGCGAGGAGACCGCGGTCGACGGCAGGCTGACCACCCGCTGGCCCGGGTCGAGGCCGCGCAGCGTCAGCTCGGCGGGCGCGCCGCCGTCGTGCACGGTGATGCCGGGCCGCTCGCGGATGACCGCGACGTCGACCGGGTCCTCCCGCCGGTGCGGGTAGTACGCGAGCGGCTCCTCGGCCGCCAGGTCGGTCAGCCAGCGCAGGTAGCGCTCGCGGTGCACCAGCCCGTTGCGCACCAGCGAGGTGCCGAGCACGACCGTCCGCTCGGCGGGCCCCGGCTCGCTGGGCGGCTGGCCGCGCAGCCATGCGAACTCGTGCCGTACCAGGTCGACGCCCGCCCGGCGGACCGCCTCCGCCAGGTGAGGCGGGACGGGCAGCGCGGTGAAGACCGTGACCCCGCCCGCGCGCAGCCTGATCGCGGCGGCCAGCCCGAGCGCCGCGCGCAGCGCGCCCGGCTGGGCGCGGGCCCGCAGCAGCGGCCGGTACGGTTTCGCGGCGAGCAGTTCCAGCAGCCGGATCGTGGCCATGCCGTCGTCCACCACGACGACCCTGCCGGGGAAGGCGGCGAGCCAGCGCAGCTGCACCCGGCCGGAGAAGGCGTCGCCGACGACGGCCGGCCGGCGCGGCATGCGCTCGCTCGGCTCGGCCAGCTCCAGCCCGGCGGGCAGGTCGAGGCCGCGCAGCTCGCGCCCGGTCGCCTTGAGGGCGCGCAGCCGCGCCCGCGGCACCACGATGGTGGCCGGGCCGAGCAGCCCCGCGTGATGGGCCTCGACGGCGCACAGCATCTGGAGCGGGGATTCCACCCAGGCCGACGCCTGTTTGACCACGTTTGCTCTCCCAGCCAGGTGATGGCCCGTTCACGACCGCTTCAAGCTAGCCCGGGCGGCTTAAGCCGTGCGGAACGAGACGTGAACAATGGGAAGTATGAACTCGCTACGGCTTTACAGAGACGGTGTCGAGATCCCGCAACTCGGCCTCGGCGTCTGGAAGGTGACCGACGACGAGGCGGAGCGGGCCGTGCTGACCGCGCTCGAGGCCGGCTACCGCCACATCGACACGGCCACGCTCTACCGCAACGAGGAGGGCGTCGGCCGGGCCGTGCGCGCCTCCGGCATCCCGCGCGAGAAGCTCTTCGTCACCACCAAGCTGTGGAACTCCGACCACGACCGGGTGGAGCGGGCCTTCGACGAGAGCCTGGCCAGGCTCGGCCTCGACCACGTCGACCTCTACCTGATCCACTGGCCGGCGCCGAAGCAGAACAAGTACGTCCAGGCCTGGCGTGGCCTGGAGAAGATCTACCGGGACGGCCGGGCCAGGGCCATCGGCGTGTCCAACTTCACGGTCGGCACGCTCACCCGGCTCATGGACGAGACCGACATCGTCCCCTGCATCAACCAGATCGAGCTGCACCCGTACTTCCAGCAGCACGAGATGCGCGAGTTCCACGACAAGAACGGGATCCTCACCGAGGCGTGGAGCCCGCTCGGCTCCGGCCGGGGCCTGCTGGAGGACCCGGCGCTGGCGGTGCTGTCGGACAAGCACAACCGCACGCCCGCGCAGATCGTGCTGCGCTGGCACATCCAGATCGGCAACGTGGTGATCCCGAAGTCGGTCACCCCGTCGCGGATCAAGGAGAACATCGACGTGTTCGACTTCATCCTGGACCGCGAGGACATGGCCGCGATCGGGGCGATGAACGCCGGCCGCCGCCTGGGGCTCGACCCCGAGACCAGCGGGTGAATTCGCCTCACATATCGCTTTCGCGGATGAATCTGTACGATCTTCCGCGTGCGTGACTTATCGTGGGGCATCGCGGCGACCGGCGGCATCGCCAGGACAGTGGGCGCCGTCATCGCCGCCGAGCCGGGGATGAGGGTGGCCGCGGTCGGCTCCCGCGACCTGGGCCGGGCCAAGGCGCTGGCCGCGACGCTGGGCGCCGAGTCCGCCCACGGCTCCTACGCCGAGCTGTGCGCCGATCCGGCCGTGGACGCCGTCTACGTCGCCACCCCGCACGCCCAGCACCTGGAGGTGGCCGAGGCGGCCATCGCGGCGGGCAAGGCCGTGCTGTGCGAGAAGCCGCTCGCCGCCACCACGGCCGACGCCGAGCGGATGGTCCGGCTGGCCCGCGAGGCCGGGGTCTTCCTGATGGAAGCGATGTGGATGCGGTTCAACCCGCTGATCCGCATGCTCGCCGGCGACGGGCGTTTCGGCGAGATCCGCTCGGTGCGCGCCTCGTTCGGCTTCGCGCACCCGTACGATCCCGCGCACCGGCTCTGGGCGCCGGAGCTGGGCGGCGGCGCCCTGCTCGACCTGGGAATCTACCCCATGGGGCTGGCCCAGTTGTTCCTCGGGACGCCGGAGAGCACGCACCTCACCGGCTCGCTGTCCCCGGGCGGCGTGGACGCCGAGGCGGGCGGGCTGATGAGCTATCCGGGCGGCAGGCGGGCGCTGGTGGAGTGCTCGCTGCTCGGCGCCTACTCCAACGACGCCACCGTCGTCGGCACCGGGATGCGGGCCGACATCGACGCCCCGTTCTGGGCTCCGCGGCGGGTCGTGCTCAGCGGGCCGGGGATGGAGCCGGAGGAGCACGTGCTCGACGATCCGGCGGACAACGGGTACGCGGGCGAGCTGCGCGAGGTCCGCGACTGCCTGGCGCGAGGTCGTACCGAGAGCGCGATCATGCCGCTTGACGAGAGCCTTGCCATCATGCGGGTTCTGGCGGAGGCGCGGGCGCAGATCCGCTAGCCGCGGCTTTGAAGACTTGCCAGTTTCTTGCCAGATGCGTTACTTTACTCCGCATTCACGGCATACGTCCGGTTTGTCCGGTCGTGTCCGAGAACACCGTCGTATCGCAGGATCGTCCTGCGACCGCTGAATCCGCCTTGCGCGGAACCGGGGACCCACTTCTTCCGGGGTGAATCGGCGCCTCGCGCGCCGTAGGGCAGCTTCCACGCCCGAACCCGTCAGCTAACCCGGTAAGCGGCATGGAAGCAAGGAGTACATCCCCTCGATGGTCATGCATCGCCTCCCCCGTGCCACCAAACCGCATTACGTCCGCGCCGCCCTCGGCGCCACCTTCGTCGCCTGCTTCATGGGCTCCGCCCTCCCCGCCCACGCCGACCCGGTCAACGGAGACGATCTCTCGTTGACGGCCCAGGCGGAGACCGGCCAGACCGCCTCCCAGGAGGCGAAGCCCGCCGAGAAGGACAAGATCGACGTCACCGCGGCCCAGGTGCTCGCCCTGGCCAGGGAGCAGATCGGCATCAGGGAGAACGCGCGGGGCGGCGGCACGAAGTTCCAGGAGTGGTACGCGAACTCGCAGCGCGCCCAGGAGACCATCGCCCGTGACGGCGGCCACCCCGCCGCCTACCTGAACGCCCCCTGGTGCGCGATGTTCGTCTCCTGGGTCGGCGAGCAGACCGGCGCCCGCGCGCAGGTGGGCTGGGACGCCTACACGGTGACGCACGCGCGGTGGTTCCAGAACAACGGCCGCTGGGGCACCCTGGCCAAGCCGGGCGCCGTGGTCTTCTTCGCCTGGAACGGCAGCAAGAGCCTCGGCTCCATCCAGCACGTCGGCTTCGTGGTCAAGGACAACCGCGACGGGACGATCTCCACGATCGAGGGCAACACCGGCAACGGGCTCGTCGAGGAGCGCATCCGTCCCAAGTCTCAGGTCGTCGGCTACGGCTACCCCGAGTACGCCGCCTGATTGTCCGGAAGAATCCCTGAGGTGTCGATGCGGGCGCCGCTCGTTCGACGCGTCGGCGAGACCGGGATTCGAAGGAGAAGCACCGTGAAGTTCATGATCATCGGAAAGGGCAGCGCCGAGACCGAGGCGGGCGTCATGCCGAGCCGGCAGCTCGTCGACGACATGATGGCCTACAACGAGTCGCTGGCCAAGGCCGGTGTCCTGCTGGCGGCGGAAGGGCTCGCCCCCAGCTCCCGCGCCGCCCGCATCGCCTACGGCCCCGGCAAGCCCAAGGTCATCGACGGGCCCTTCGCGGAGACCAAGGAGATCATCGCCGGCTTCTGGCTGATCCAGGTCAAGTCCCGCGAAGAGGCCGTCGAATGGGCCCTGCGCGTCCCCGTCCCCGAGGGCGGCGAAGGGGTCGGCCTGGAGCTCTGGGAGGTCTTCGACGCGGCCGACATGCCGGAGACCTCCCTCACCCCGGAGACCGCCGAGCGCGACAAAGCCCTCCGCGAGTCCCTGGAGACCAACCCCCCGAACGCCTGACAGCCCAGGGCGACCCCCCGCACGCCTGCCGGAAACGCGTCACCCACGCCCGCCGTGGACGACCATCACCGCTTCAACCAGGAGCCCGGCACACATGCCCGGGACGCCGCTCCTTCTTGAAAGCGTTTCTCGCTTCCCGCGCTGAGGTGAGTGCCGGGCATGTCCCGGACGGGGTGACCATACGATGGGCCCGTGACAGCTTCGGAGACGCATGGGGCCATCGAGGCCGTGTGGCGGATCGAGGCGGCGCGGCTGATCGCCGGGCTGGCCCGGCTGGTGCGCGACGTCGGCCTGGCCGAGGAGCTGGCACAGGACGCGCTGGTCGCGGCGCTGGAGCAGTGGCCCCGCGAGGGCGTGCCACGCAATCCGGGCGCCTGGCTGATGACCGTGGCCAAGCGCCGGGGCGTCGACCTGATCCGCCGCAGGGAACGCTACGAGCGCAAGCTCGCCGAGATCGGCCGCGCCCTGGAGGACGACCCCGGGCAGGAGCCGCCCGGCCCCGAGGAGATCGAGGACGACCTGCTGCGGCTGGTGTTCACCGCGTGCCATCCGGTGCTGTCCACCGAGGCCCGGGTCGCGCTGACGCTGCGGGTGCTGGGCGGCCTGTCCACCGACGAGATCGCGCGCGCGTTCCTGACGCCCGAGCCGACGGTGGCGCAGCGGATCGTCCGCGCGAAGCGGACCCTGGCCACGCGGAAGGTGCCGTTCGAGGTCCCCGCGGGCGAGGAACTGGCCGGACGGCTGTCGTCCGTGCTGGAGGTCATCTACCTGATCTTCAACGAGGGCTACTCGGCCACCGCCGGCGACGACTGGATGCGGCCCGGCCTCTGCGAGGACGCGCTGCGCCTGGGCCGGGTGCTGGCCGGGCTGATGCCGAAGGAGCCCGAGGTGTTCGGCCTGGTGGCGCTCATGGAGATCCAGGCGTCCCGCTCGGCCGCCAGGCTGGGCCCGTCCGGCGAGCCGATCCTGCTGCTGGAGCAGAACCGCGCCCGGTGGGACCGGCTGCTCATCCGCCGCGGCCTGGCCGCGCTGGAGCGGGCCGAGGAACTGACAGACACCATGGGCCCGTACACGCTCCAGGCCGCCATCGCGGCCTGCCACGCCCGCGCGTTCACGCCCGGGGAGACCGACTGGGTCCGCATCGCCGACCTGTACGCGCGGCTCGCGGCCCTGTCGGGCTCGCCGGTGGTCGAGCTCAACCGCGCGGTGGCCCTGGCCATGGCGTACGGCCCCGAGGTGGGCCTGGAGCTGGTCGACCAGATCGCCGGCGAGCCGGCCATGCGGGACTACCACCTGCTGCCGGGCGTACGCGGCGACCTGCTGTTCAAACTGGGCCGGCTCGGCGAGGCCCGCGCCGAGTTCGAGCGCGCGGCCGCGCTGACCCGCAACGAGCGCGAACGCGTTCTCATGGAGGCGCGGGCCGCGGCCTGCCGGTGAGACGCCTCTGGTTCTGGTGCGCTTTTGTGCCGGTGTGCGGGAGAAACGGTGCCCGTGGGATGGGAGCGCTCCCAAGTAGCGCTTTGGGCGATATATCCCCGTACGGCTACTTCTAGGGTCACAAAATACCCCAGAGGTAACGGTTGAGTTTCGGGACGTTGACGCCTGGACGCGCTACGGGCACTCTTTGTGGGAGCGCTCCCAAAGACACTCCAATCGCGGGACTGTCGCGATGCACCTCCCAAGATCCACACCCAAGAGGGGTACGGTATGACGAACCACAAGCGCTTTGCAGTAACCGGAGTCCTGGTCACGGCCCTGGCCGCGATGACCGCCGCCTGTGGTGGCGGTGAGGCTCCGGCCCCCTCAGCCGATGCGAGCACGCCGGCGGAGCCCGTCACCATCAACGTGCACACCTTCGGCGGCGGCGAGAACTTCGGCTACGACGAGGCCGTGAAGAAGTGGAACGCCGAGCACCCGAACATCCAGGTCAAGTACTCGAACCTGACCGACAGGTTCGAAGACGTCTATCTGCCCCAGCTGCTCCAGCGCCTGCAGGCCGGCAGCGGCGCCGGCGACATCGTCGGCATCGACGAGGGCGCGATGGGCCTGATGGCCGCCCGCCCGCAGTTCTTCACCGACCTGGGCGAGTACGGCCTGCAGGACCGCAAGGCCGACTTCCCCGCGGCCAAGTGGGAGACGGGCGTCAACGCCGAGGGCAAGCTGTTCGCGCTGGGCACCGACATCGGCGGCATGACCATGTGCTACCGCAAGGACCTGTTCGAGAAGGCCGGGCTGCCGACCGACCGTGAGGAGGTCGCCAAGCTCTGGCCGACCTGGGACGCCTACCTCGAGGCCGGCAAGAAGTTCTCGGCCGCCGACACCGGCGCGAAGTGGATGGACGGCCCGAACACCATCTACAACGTGATCCTGTCGCAGGAGGCGCCGAAGAACGGCAACGTCTCGTACTTCGACAAGGAGAACAACCTCGTCCTGGAGACGAACCCGGCCGTCAAGACCTCCTTCGACTGGGTGCAGAAGTTCAGCCAGCAGGGCCTGACGGCCAAGCTCCAGGCGTTCACCCCGCCGTGGAACAAGGCCATCAAGGGCGGCGACTTCGCCACCATGGGCTGCCCGTCGTGGATGCTCGGCGTGATCTCCGGCGCGGCCGGCGAGGAGAACAAGGGCAACTGGGACGTCGCCGCGGTGCCGGGCGGCACGGGCAACTGGGGCGGCTCGTGGCTGGCCGTCCCCAAGCAGACCAAGCACCCGAAGGAAGCCGCCGAGGTGCTCAACTACCTGACGGGCAAGGACGGCCACATCGCGGCCTTCAAGGAGGCGGGCGCCTTCCCGAGCTCCATCCCCGCCCAGCAGGACCCCGAGGTCGCGGGCCTCAAGAACGAGTACTTCAACGACGTGCCGACCGGCGAGATCTTCTCGGCCTCGGTCAAGGACCTGCAGCCGGTCTTCCTGGGTGAGAAGCACGCCCAGGTGAAGACCTCGGTGGAGAAGGTGCTGGAGGGCATGGACCAGGGCGCGGTGGGTTACGACGAGGCCTGGACGAAGTTCGTCGAGGCGGGCGTCAAGGCAGCGGGCTGACGCTCCCACTGGACCGGGTGGCGCCCGCTCCGGGCGGGCGCCACTCCCGATCTGGCTCGAAAGGCTTCCATGACTCTCCAACTCGCGCCGCCGCCCCGGCACGCGTCGCCCAGGCGGGCGAGGCCGAGCAGGCGGGCCGGGCGCTTCGACCTCAGGGGCATGCCCTACCTCCTGGTCTCGCCCTACTTCCTGCTGTTCGCCGTCTTCGGCGTCTTCCCTCTTCTCTACACCCTCTGGCTGTCGCTGCACGACGCCGAGCTGGCCGGCAAGCGGGAGTTCGCCGGCCTCGCGAACTACGCCGAACTGATCGCCGACGCGGAGTTCTGGAACGCGGTGTTCAACACGGTCGGCATGTTCGTGCTGGCCACCGTGCCGCAGATCATCATGGCCCTGGTGCTGGCCAACGCGCTGAACAAGCGCCTGCGCGGCAGGCTGCTGCTGCGCCTGGGCGTGCTGCTGCCGATGGTCACCTCGGTGGTCGCGGTGGCGGTCGTCTTCAGCCAGCTCTACAGCCGTGACTACGGCCTGTTCAACTGGATACTCGGGTTCGCCGGCATCGAGCCGATCGCCTGGCAGAACGAGAAGTGGTCCGCCTGGATCGCCATCGCCACCATGGTCGACTGGCGGTGGACCGGCTACAACGCGATCATCCTGCTCGCCGCCATGCAGACGATCCCCAAGGACCTGTACGAGGCCGCCGCCATCGACGGCGCCTCGGCGCGCCGGCAGTTCTGGCAGATCACGCTGCCGATGCTGCGGCCGACCATCGTGTTCGTCGTCTTCATCTCCACCATCGGCGGCCTGACGCTGTTCACCGAGCCGGTGATGTTCGAGGGCGAGCAGATGATGACCGGCGGCACCACCGGCCAGTACCAGACCGTGGCGATGTTCATCGTCGAGGCCGCCTTCCGCGGCGGGTTCGAGATCGGCTACGCCTCGGCCGCCGCCTGGCTGCTGTTCGTGCTGATCCTCTTCGGCACCATGATCAACTACTGGTTCACGCGCCGCATCGGGGGTGCACGATGACCACCAGGCAACCGGTCAACCGGCTGTGGGACGCGGGGGCTCTCACTAAGGTCGTGCTCGCCCTGGCGCTGCTGCTGTCGGCCTATCCCGTCTACTACATGTTCATCATGGCGACGCGGACCAACGACGACGCGCTCGACACCCCGCCGCCGATGCTGCCGGGCGGCCATCTGGGCGAGAACGTCGAGCGGCTGCTCGCCACCGAGGACGCCTACTTCCTCACCGGCCTCATCAACTCGGCGATCGTGGCGACGACGGTGACCGTGTCGGTGGTGTTCATCTCCACCCTGGCCGGCTTCGCCTTCTCCAAGCTGCGCTTCCGCGGCTCCAAGATCCTGCTCGGGCTGATCCTGGTCACCATGATGGTGCCGCTGCAGCAGATGGGCATCGTGCCGTTGTACGAGCTCATGGTGACGCTCGGCTGGACCGGCCAGCTCCAGGCGGTGATCCTGCCGTTCCTGGTCAACGGGTTCGGCGTGTTCATGATGACCCAGTACGCCTCCCAGGCGGTGCCGGACGAGCTGGTCGAGGCGGCCAGGGTCGACGGGGCGTCAACACTGGGCATCTATCGCAAGGTCATCCTGCCCGCGCTCCGGCCGGGCATGGCGGTGCTCGCGCTGCTGGTGTTCATGCAGACGTGGAACGAGTTCATGTGGCCGCTCATCGTGCTGCTGCCGGAGAACCCGGTGGTGCAGACCTCGATCGCGGCGCTGAACCAGGCCCACGGCACCGACTACGTGATGCTGTTCACCGGCACCGCCGCCTCGGTACTCCCTCTCTTCGTAGTTTTCGTACTGTTCGGCCGTCAGATCGTGGGCGGCCTGATGGAAGGTGCGGTCAAGGCGTGACGACTCAGGAGGAACAGACCCGCTCCGAGCTGCGATTCCCTACCGGGTTCGCGTGGGGCGCGGCAACCTCGGCCTATCAGATCGAGGGCGCGGTGACGGCGGACGGCCGCGGCACGTCGATCTGGGACACGTTCACCAAGACGCCGGGCAGGGTGGTGGGCGGCGAACACGCGGACGTCGCCATCGACCACTACAACCGCTACCGCGACGACGTACGGATCATGGCGGATCTGGGTCTGAGCGCCTACCGCTTCTCGGTGTCCTGGCCGCGCGTGCAGCCGGACGGATCCGGGGCCGTCAACCAGAAGGGGCTGGACTTCTACAAGCGCCTGGTCGACGAGCTGCTGTCGCACGGGATCGACCCGTGGCTGACGCTCTACCACTGGGACCTGCCGCAGGCCCTGGAGGACAGAGGCGGCTGGCCGGCCAGGGACACGGCGCTGCGCTTCGCCGACTACGCGGCGATCGTGCACGAAGCGCTGCACGACAGGGTGCACACGTGGAGCACCGTCAATGAGCCGTGGTGCGCGGCCTTCCTCGGATACGCCTCGGGTGAGCATGCTCCGGGACGCCGCGAGCCCGAGAACGCCATCCGGGCCGCGCACCACTTGAACCTCGCCCATGGACTAGGGGTCCAGGCCATGGGCGCGCGCCGGGTGGGAGGTTGCGTGAACCTCTACGCGATCACCCCGGCCACGGCCAGCGAGGCGGACCAGGACGCGGCACGTCGCATCGACGGGCTGCAGAACCGGTTCTTCCTCGACGCGCTGCTGACCGGCCGCTATCCGCAGGACGTCCTCGACGACCTGCGGATGGACCTGGCCTTCATCGAGGACGGCGACCTGAAGACCATCAACGCGCCGATCGACGTGCTGCTGGTCAACTACTACAGCCGGTTCACGGTGTCCGGGGCGCCGGGCGGCCGGGCCTCGGCGGCGGCCGCGCCGACCGACTCGGCCTCGCCCTGGGTGGGCAGCGAGCACGTCTCGTTCGTGAACGGCGGCCGCCCGGTCACCGCGATGGGCTGGGAGATCGACGAGGACGGCCTGGTGGAGGTGCTCGCCAGGGTGGCCCGCGACTACCCGCGGATCCCGCTGGTCGTCTCGGAGAACGGCGCCGCGTTCGAGGACGTCCTGGCCGACGGCCGGGTGCGCGACGAGGAGCGGCGGGCCTACTTCGAGGCCCACCTGGGCGCCTGCCGCGAGGCGATCGACGCCGGAGTGCCGCTGGAGGGCTATTTCGCCTGGTCGCTCATGGACAACTTCGAGTGGGCCTGGGGCTACGGCAAGCGCTTCGGCATCGTCCGGGTCGACTACGAGACGCAGGAGCGGCTGCCCAAGGACAGCGCGACATGGTATGCCGAGATCATCCGGCAGAATAGGAACCATGAACCGACCGACTCTTGAGGCAGTCGCCGCCCGGGCCGGGGTCGGCCGAGGCACGGTGTCGAGAGTCATCAACGGCTCCCCCAATGTGAGCCAGCGAGCGCGCGACGCGGTGCAGGCGGCGATCCAGGAGCTGGGCTACGTCCCCAACCGGGCGGCCCGCACCCTGGTGACCCGCCGCACCGACACCGTCGCGCTGGTCGTCTCCGAGTCCGAAGGCCGGCTCTTCGACGAGCCCTACTTCGCCGGCACCATCCGGGGCATCGGCTCGGCGCTGTCGGAGACCGGCCTGCAACTCCTGCTGGCCATGGCGCGCACCCCCCAGGAGCACGCCAGGCTGCAGCACTACCTGACGGGGCAGCACGTCGACGGCGTGCTGCTCCTGTCACTGCACGGCGCCGACCCGCTGCCGGGCAGGCTGGAGGCGATGGGCGTGCCGACCGTGCTGGGCGGCCGCCCCGTCGGCCTGTCCCCCTACAGCTACGTCGACATGGACAACAGGGCAGGGGCCCGGCAGGCGGTCAAACACCTGCTGGGCCTCGGCCGCACCCGCATCGCCGCCATCGCCGGCTCGCAGGACATGGGCGTGGGCGTCGACCGGCTGGCGGGTTACCGCGACGCGCTGCTGCCTTCCGGCTTTCCCGAGCTGGTCGCGTACGGCGACTTCTCCGAGGAGAGCGGGGAGGCGGCGATGGCCGAGCTGCTGGCCGCCCATCCCGACCTCGACGCGGTGTTCGCCGCCTCCGACCCGATGGCGCTGGGCGCGGTCCGGGTGCTGAAGGCGGCGGGCCGGGCGATCCCCGGCGACGTGGCGGTGATCGGGTTCGACGACTCGAAGGCCGCCCTGCACGCCGACCCGCCGCTGACGACCGTCCACCAGCCGACGGAGGCGATGGGCCGCCAGATGGCGCTGCTGCTGGTGGCCCGCATCAACGGCGAGGAGCTGCGCCAGCCGGTCGTGATCCTCGACACCCACCTGGTGCGGCGCGAGTCGGCCTGAGGCGCGGCGCGAGTAGCGCGGATGAGCTTGGTACGGCGAGGGCCGGTCTGAGGAGGGCGCGGGTGGACAGCAGGACCAAGCGCCGCTTATCGCGGCAGGAGCTCGACGCGCTGGCCCGCAGGGCGCTCGGCGCGGGCGTGCTCGATCACGCCGAGCTGACCGACGGCTTCGCGAACGCGGTGTGGCGGCTGCGCCTGGACGACGGCCGCGACGTGGTCTGCAAGCTGTCGCCGCCGCCGGAGCTCGACCAGCTGAGCTACGAGCGCGATCTGCTGCGGACGGAGGCGGCGGCCTGCGAGCTGGCCGCGGCGGCGGGCGTGCCGGTGGCGGCGCTGCTGCGGGCCGGGTTCGACGACCCGGTGCTGGGCGGCGACTACCTCATGCTGGCGGCGCTCGACGGCGTCTCCTGGAACCACGTCTCACGGGGCGACGGCGCCCTGGGCGAGGGCTCTCCGAAGGTCACGCCCGAGGACGAGGCGAGGCTCCGCCGCGAGCTGGGCCGCCTCCTGGCCCGGCTGAACGCGGTAACCGGCCCGGTGTTCGGCTACCCGCACGCCGGCATCACCGGCTCGACCTGGCGCGAGGCGTACCTCGCCATGGTCGACGCGCTGCTCGGCGACACCGTCCGCTACCCGACGGCGCTGCCCGCGCCGGTGCCGCGCATCCGCGCGCTGCTGGCGGCGGCCGCGCCCGCGCTCGACGAGGTGACCACGCCCCACCTGGTCCACTTCGACATCTGGCCGGGCAACGTGTTCCTGGACCTGTCGGGGCCGCCCCGCATCCAGGCGATCATCGACCACGAGCGGGCGTTCTGGGGCGACCCGCTGGCCGAGTTCATCACCCCGACGATCTTCGCCGAGCTGCGTGAGGACGACCCGCTGGTGGCGGGCTACCGCGAGGTGACCCCGTTCGAGCTCACCCCGGCCGCGCGCGTACGGCTCGACCTGTACCGGGCGTACCTCTACCTGATCCTGCTGGTGGAGAACGGCCCCCGGCAGTATCCGGAGGCCGAGTACGCCCGCGTGCGCGACCAGGCCACGGCCTCACTCGCCGAGGTGCTGGACCGCCTCGTACCTCTCGCCCCCGGCACCGTCGCGTAGCTCGCGGCACTGCCCGGCGCCCGCGCCGCGCAGCGCGTTGGGCACGCCCAGGTCGGCGGGCGCGGGCGTGTTGCCGGTGCAGGCGAGCGCGCCCCTGACGGTGCTGCCCGACAGGACCGGCGCGTCGTTCCCGGTGAGCAGCACGGCGCCGCGCACGTCGGCGGAGACGATGTGCAGCGAGCCGGTGCGGTCGGCGCTGAACGCGCCGTCCAGGCGGGCGCCGAGCAGGTGCACGGCGGCGGCCTCCGACGCGGTGAGCGTGCCGGTGACGCGCCCGCCGGTGACCACGAGGGACGCGCCGCGCCCGACGACGACCGGGCCGGTCACGCGGGCGCCGTCCAGGCAGGTGACGCCGCCGGTGACGGCCAGCGGCCCGCGGTGCTCGCCGGTGATCGTGCGGGTGCAGGCGGGCGGCGGCGCGATCGTGGTGACGGTGAACTCCCCCGGCTCGCCGTGGTTGCCGGCCGCGTCGATCGAGCGGTACTCGACCGTGTGCCGGCCGCGCGGCAGCTTGCCGAAGACGAGGTGGTCGATGACGGTGCCGTCCTCGCTGAACGTCCACGGCAGCTCGGATGAGGTGGGCCAACCGAAGTAGTTGAACCAGCCGTCTCCGTCCACCCGTGACTCCGGCACCACGTGGCCGTCGCGGTCGTCGGCGCCGGTGAGCCGCATGGTGAACGGGCCGTTGTAGACGTAGGTGTCGCCCGCCCAGGCCAGCGGCTCCGACAGCTCGTAGGCGGTGGTGGGCGGGGTGGCGTCGACCGTCCAGGTGAGGGTGTCGCCGCCGAGCGAGGCGGTCAGCTCGTGGGCGCCGGCGCTCAGGGCGAGCGCGCCCAGGTCGAGGTCGGCGCCGGAGCCGCCGACGCGCTCGCCGTCGAGCCGCCAGGTGACCTCGGGCACGGTCGCGACCGGGTGGGTGGTCTCCACGTACACGACCTCGTCCCTGCCGACCGGCCGGTGCACCGGGGTGGAGGAGACGAACCCCGGCTCGACGCCGTCCGGCGGGGTGGTGAGCGAGGTGTCCACGGTCCAGGTACGGGTGCGCGTCATGGAATCGCGGACGGCGGGGTCGCGGACGAAGTCCGTCGGGTCGGTGACCGTGGCGGTGACGGTGTGCGTGCCGGGGGCCAGGCCGAGGGTGCGCAGGTCGAGGGTGTCGCGGTCGCCGTCCAGTTCCTCGCCGTCGACCGTCCAGGTGGTGACCAGGCCGTGGCTGACGGGGCGCATCGGCTCGGCCCAGAGCACCCGGTCGGCGCCGACCGGGGCGCCGGTGGGCGTGGCGTCCTGGATGACCATGGTCTTGGCGGTGATCCGCTCGGTCATGACCTCGCGGCCGACCTGGTCGAAGTAATAGCCGAGGCTCTTCATGATCGAGTGGGCGCTGGGCCGCCACACGCCGGTGCCCGCGTACAGGCCGCCCTCGTAGCGGGCGATCGGGCCGCCCGACTCGCTGGGCTCGCCCAGCCAGCGCCACCACTTCGCGCGCCGGTCGAGCATCTCCCGCTCGGTCAGCAGCGTGTGATGGGCCGAGTCCGGCTCCCGGCCGGTGTATGGGCCGCCGGGGACACCGCGCTGGTAGTAGTCGTACTCGTCCTGCAGCCCGCCCAGCGAGTGGCCCAGCTCGTGCGGGCTGATCAGGGCGGACATGGCGTTGCTGCCGGAGGCGGTCGCGTACGCGCCGCCCGCTCCCCCGTACGTGCCGCTGTTGCCCAGGGCGAGGATCTGGCGGTTGGCGGAGGAGGTGCCGGTGACCAGGTTCGCGTAGCGGGTGGCGGCGGTGTTGTCCATGGTGATGAGGCGCTGGACGCTGCCGGGGTTGCAGCGGCCCCAGAATCCCATGCTGAGCGGGGTGGTCCTGCGCGGCGAGGACAGGCCGGGGTCGCAGCTGATGCCGGACTCGCCGGAGACGATGTCGATCCGGTAGACGTTCAGGTAGTTCCGGTAAGACTTGAACGGCTCGATGGACCACATCACGTTGAGGTGGCGGTCCACGTCCTGGCGGAACTTCTCCTGTTCCGCCCCGGTGTAGCCGTCTCCCATGACGATCAGGTTGAACCGCTTCTCCGGCGCGCCCGTCACCTGGACGGGCACCACGGTCGCCGCGCCCGGCTCCGCCGCGTCGGCGAGCACTCCTCCGGCCGGGGACACGCCCAGGACGGCGGCGGCGAGCATCATCACCAGCACCGCTAAGATCCGCATGCACCGCACTATCCGCCAGAAAACGCGTCTCGTCTTCACCTTTCATGGTCACAACTCGGGCTGGGGTTCCCCGCGGCCTGGGCGACGGTCCGGCTCAGGCCGCGGGAAGCTCGGCGAACAGGATGGGGCGGGTGGTCGGCCGGTCGGAGCCGCCCGCGGGCTCGACGGTGAGTCCGAGGCGGACGTCGTCGCGGAGGTCGGCGACGACGGGTGCGGTGAGGCCGTCCTCCCCCCGGTCGAGCAGCCCGGCCGGGCGGACGCCGTCCGGGTTCATCAGCCACAGAGCGTAGACCTTGGACGGCGGCAACTCCGGCATTCCCGATGAAGTGAACAGTATCCGTCCCCGCTCGCGGGAGACGACGGCGACGCCGGTGCCGCCCGAGGCGATGCGGTGCCGTACCGTACGGGCGTCCGGGGCGGCCAGGACGGCGGCCACCTCCGTGACCAGCGCGCCGTGCCCGGCCCGCAGGTCGCCCAGGTCGCGGCGGGCGTCGAAGGCGACCACGCCGAGCGCGACGGCGGCGGCCGCGGACACGGCGGCGAGCCCCGCCACCGCCTTGGCCCGCCACCCGCGCCGCGGGGGAAGGACATCGGCACGCGGAGTCCGGTCCGCCGCCGGGCGGACCGTGTCGTGCCGCCGGTGGGCGGCGGTCAGGACGCGGGAGCGCAGGGAGGCGGGCGGCGGGGCGGCGACGGCGAGGGCCAGGCGGGCGGCCGTCTCCCGGAGGCGGCTCACCTCGGACGGGCAGGTGCGGCAGCTCGACAGGTGCTTCTCGAACGACGCCACGTCGGCCGGCGGCAGCGCGTGCGCGGCGTAGGCGCCGGACAGGGCGTGGAGTTCGTCGTCCATGTCCACTCCCGAGGTGGTGAGAGGCGGCTCACAACCGGTGATTCGGGCGCTCGGCGCTCATGGATGCCGTCAAGCTTTGACCGCCTTCTCACAACGTGGACATGGAGGTCGGCCAGAGGGATCCGGTGGAATACCCTCGTATCTCGTGAGCGCATTGAGCAATTCGCTGAATCTCGATTCCTGGCGAGCCCTGTCCGCGGCCCAGCAGCCTGACTGGCCTGAGCGCGACGAGCTCGAGAAGGTCGTCGCCGAGCTCGGCGGCCTGCCCCCGCTCGTCTTCGCGGGAGAGTGTGACCAGCTCAAGGAGGAGCTGGCGGCCGTCACCCGGGGCGAGGCGTTCGTCCTGCAGGGCGGCGACTGCGCCGAGACGTTCGCCGGCGCCACGGCCGACAACGTGCGCAACAAGCTCAAGACGCTGCTGCAGATGGCGATCGTGCTCACCTACGCGGGCAAGGTGCCGGTGGTCAAGATCGGCCGGCTCGCCGGCCAGTTCGCCAAGCCGCGGTCCAAGGGCACCGAAGTGCGCGACGGCGTGGAGCTGCCCGCCTACCGGGGCGACATGGTCAACGGGTTCGACTTCACCCCCGAGTCGCGCAGGCCCGACCCGTGGCGGCTGCTCAAGGCCTACCACTCCTCGGCGGTGACGCTCAACCTCGCCCGGGCGTTCACCAAGGGCGGCTACGCCGACCTGCGCCAGGTGCACGCCTGGAACCAGGACTTCGTGGCCGGGTCGCCGGCCGGTCAGCGCTACGAGCGGCTGGCCCGCGAGATCGACCAGGCGCTGGCCTTCATGCGGGCCTGCGGGGCCGAGCCGGAGGAGTTCCAGTCGGTGGAGTTCTACTCCTCCCACGAGGCGCTGATCCTCGACTACGACCAAGCGCTCACCCGCATCGACTCGCGCACGGGCCTGCCCTACGACGTGTCGGCGCACATGGTCTGGATCGGCGAGCGCACCCGCCAGCTCGACGGCGCGCACGTGGAGTTCTTCTCCAGGATCCGCAACCCGATCGGCGTCAAGCTGGGCCCGTCCACCTCTCCTGAGGACGCGCTGGCGCTGGTGGAGAAGCTCAACCCGGACAACGTGCCGGGGCGGCTCACGTTCGTCACGCGGATGGGCGCGTCCAAGATCCGCGAGCATCTGCCGCCGCTGGTCAAGGAGGTCACGGCCGCGGGCGCGCAGGTGGCCTGGGTGTGCGACCCGATGCACGGCAACACCTTCGAGGCGCCGAGCGGCCACAAGACCCGGCGCTTCGACAACGTGCTCGACGAGGTGGCCGGGTTCTTCGAGGTGCACCGCGCGCTCGGCACGCACCCCGGCGGCATCCACATCGAGTTCACCGGCGACGACGTGACCGAGTGCGTCGGCGGCGGCCACGAGATCGCCGAGGGCGACCTGGCGACCCGCTACGAGACGGCCTGCGACCCGCGGCTCAACCGGAGCCAGTCGCTCGATCTGGCCTTCCGGGTGGCCGAGCTGTACCGCGGCTGAGTAACTCTCACCTTTCCGGGCCATCGCCGAGCGGTGGCCCGGAACATCTTCTATGATCAGCGGCTAAAGGCCGGGAATATTGGGAGATGTGGTGGACAGAGCTCCAGATGGCGTCGATCCGAACGTGCCCAACGTCGCGAGGATGTACGACTACTACCTCGACGGCAAGGACAACTTCGCGGCGGATCGGGAGGCGGCCGAGCGCATCCTGAAGCTGTTCCCCAACACCAAGACCTCGGCCGCGGTCAACCGTGGTTTCCTGCGCAGGGCCGTACGCCTGGTGACCGATAACGGTGTCGACCAGATCGTGGACCTGGGGGCGGGGTTGCCGACCCAGGGCAACACGCACGAGATCGCGGTGGGCTCGCGGGTGGTGTACGTCGACAACGACCCGGTGGTGTGCACGCACGGCCGGGCGCTGCTGGCGCGCGGCGACGACGTCGACTTCCTCCAGGGTGACGCGCGCAAGCCGGATGAGCTGCTGGAGCAGCTCAAGCCCTTGATCGATTTCGACCGGCCGGTCGCGTTCATGATGCTGACGATCCTCCACTTCCTGTCGGACGAGGAGGCGTTCGGGCTCATCGCCCGGCTGCGCGAGGTCAGTGTGCCCGGCAGCCACCTGGTGATCAGCCACGCGATCGACGACAACACCGATCTCACGCCGCAGGCGCTCGAGGTCTACAAGCAGTCCACGGCGGCGCTCAACCTGCGCACGCACGAGGAGATCCTGCGCTTCTTCGAGGGCTACGAGCTGCTGGAGCCCGGCCTGGTGGACCCGAAGGACTGGCGCCCGGACGACGAGCTGGCCGCCTCGGGACGGCGCAGCCCGGGATACGCGGGCGTCGGCCGCAAGGCCTAGAAAGCACGGAAAGCACGGCGGCCCCGCCCGAGGGCGGGGCCGTGCCGGAGTGGGTCAGTTCTTCTGGGCGTTCTTGAGCTCCTTGTCGAGCTCCGCCCTGATCTCGTCCATGTCGAGCGCGCGCACCTGACGGATCAGGTCGTCGAGGGCCGGCGCGGGAATGGCGCCGGGCTGCGCGAAGACCACGATGCCGTCGCGGATGGCCATCAGGGTCGGGATCGACCTGATCTCGAAGCCCTGCGCGAGCGCCTGCTCCTGGTCGGTGTCGATCTTGCCGAACGTGATGTCCTCGTGCTTCTCGGAGGCCTTCTCAAAGATCGGGCCGAACATCTTGCAAGGACCGCACCACTCCGCCCAGAAGTCGAGCAGGACGATCCCCTTGTCGGCGATGTCGTTGAAGTTGGTCTCGGTTACTTCGATGGTCGCCACAAGTGGCTCCTCTGACGTCGGTCCGCTTCCGGTGATTGTCTCCGTGACAACCACGTACCCTTCACCAGCATTCCATGCTCCGGGCCGGGCCGCGCGCACGCGGCCCGGCCAGGGGACGGGCACGGGGACGGGCGCGGGTCAGCGGCCGGGCAGGGTGAGGCCGACGACCAGGGGGTCGTGGTCGGAGGACCGGTAGGCGTCCGGCCGGTAGAGGTGCGGCGGGTTGAACTCGGTGTTGTAGTCGCGGATGCGCGGCTCGTCCGCGTTGACGTGCCAGATGGCCGCGCTGGTGACGCGCCTGAGCAGCTGCTTGCTCGCCATCATGTGGTCGAGCTCGCCGGCCAGCCCGTCGAAGAGGTAGCTGTAGCGCAGCGGGGCGGGCACGTACCGTTTGGTGAGGCTGGTGAGGCCGCCCGCTTCGAGGGTCTCGATCGGGTCCTCCTCGCCGTAGGCGTTGAGGTCGCCGAGCACCAGCGGGGCCGGCAGGTCCTCGATGAGGCCGAGCAGCGCCTGTGCCTGCGCCACCCGGGTGGGGTTCCAGCAGCCCTGGCCGTCGCCCTGGTCGGCGTCGGGCCCGCTGTCAGGGCAGGAGCCCTTGGACTTGAGGTGGTTGACCACCATCGTGAACGGCTGGCCGCCGTGCTTGCGGCGGAAGCTCTGGACGAGCGGCGGGCGGCTGAACACCGGGTCCTCTGATGAGCGGGCCTGACCCACCGGGGTCAGCTTGCCCGGCTTGTAGATGAGCCCGACCTGGATCGCGTCGGTGCCCGGGTAGGGGTGGGTGAGCGCCGCGTACGTGCCCGCGCCCATCTCGGCGTTGACCGCGTCGACCAGGGCCTGCAGGGCGGTCTGGCCGTTGTTCTCGACCTCCATGAGGCCGACGGCGTCGGCGTTGAGTCCCTTGAGCGCGGAGACGAGCTTGGCGAGCTGGCGCTGCTGCTCCTCGGCGGTGCTCGCGCCGCGCGAGCCGATCGTGGTGAACCAGTTGAGCGTGTTGAAGGAGGCCACCGTGACGTTGCCGATCACCGGGAACGGCCGGGGCAGGCGCGGGTTGGTGCTCTGGTAGCGGATCGGCTCGGTGGGCTGCAGCCGGTAGCGGTCGAAGCCGTAGCCGAGCACGCCGGTGATGCCGGCGGCGCTGTCCCCGGCGCGCACGACGGGCGGCAGCGTGGCCGGGTTCTGCTGGTTGGAGCCGTCGTCGACGAGCAGGGAGCGGCGGGCGTTGTCGTCGGCGGTCACGCCCGGCCGGTCGGTCGGCTGGTAGAGCCTGCCGCCGGAGGACAGCGTGACCTCGCCGAAGCGGCCCAGGTTGTAGTTGTCGTTGACGGTGAGCCGCTGGGGGAAGGTGAGCAGCATGTTCTCCACCGGCTCCAGGTCGGCGCTGGGCAGCCGGTGGCGCTGTGGCGCGATGGAGCCGGTGCCGCACACGTCGACGGCGGTGACGGGCGACAGCTCGGTCCAGCCGTTGAACTCGATCGCCCGGCCGGTGACGAGCACGCGGTCGCCGACCTTGACATCCTTGAAGGACTCGCGGGCGAAGGCGAACAGCGCGTCGGAGGTGGCCGGATCGGCGTCCGGCGTCGGGTCCTGCAGGAAGAAGCCGCTGAGCTGGTCGGTGCGCTGGAAGTCGGCGGTGACCACGCCCTCGACGCGGACGGTCTGCCCGGCGAGCGGGGTGGCGGCGCCGCTGCCCTGGACCTCGGCGATCTCCCGGTCGGGCGGGGTGTCGCAGGGGCCGGCGGGCGTCGCGGCGGCGGGGGCCGACAGGAGGCCGGCGGTGAGTGCGGCCGCGGTGATCGCGGCCCAGGAAGCCCGGGGTAAAGCATGCATAAGCCGCACTCTAGAGCCAGGGTCCGTGACAGGTGTCTACAGAGATGTGACCTCAAGCTTCCATCGCCGAACCTTGACAGTGCGGCCCACCGGGTATGAGCAGGGCATGGACTGGGTCACCTGCGCGCAATCGGCGGCCTGCACAGGGATCGCCCGCCGGCCGTACGGCCTCTGCCTCGCCCACCTCTCCCCCGACCAGGTCTCCGCCGTGCTGGCGGGCATGGCTCCCGGCCGGCTGCTCGACCTGCGCGGCACGACGCTCAGCGGCGACCTGCTGGGCAGGGTCGTGGAGGCCACCCTCGGCCGGCCCGGTCGCGCCCGGCTCGACCGCGCCCGCTTCACCGGCGACGTGCGGCTGGCGGGGGTGACGTTCACGGGCGACGTGTCGCTCGACGGCGCCCGGTTCGAGCGGCTCGCGTCGTTCTTCGGCGCCCGCTTCGAGGGCAACGTGTCGCTGGCGAGCGCCAGGTTCGCCAGGGAGCTGTCGTTCCACGGGGTGACGGTGCGCGGGCACGCCTCGCTCGACGGGGCGGTGATGACCAGGGACGCGCTGTTCAGCCAGGCGGTGTTCGAGCACGGGCTGTCCTGCGAGGCCGCCAGGTTCGAGGGGTACGCGACCTTCGACGGGGCCCGGATGGGCGAGGCGGCGCACTTCCGCGGCGCCCGGTTCGGCCGCACGCTCTCGTTCCGCAAGGTGAGCGGCAGCGCCGGGTTCGACTCGGTGCGCTTCGCCGCCGACGCCTACCTGTCGGCCACCGGCAGGTTCTCGGCCACGCGGGCGCAGGCGGGCGGCACCCTGGACCTGGCCGTCCGCGGGTGCGGGGTCGACCTGCGGCGGCTGGTGGTGGCGGGGGCCACGACGGTGCGGCTGACCGACTCGCAGGCCGACCTGGAGGGCGCGGTCCTGCGCGGCCCCGCGACGGTCACCGGGGGCGGCACGTCCACGCTGACGTCGCTGCGCGAGGTGGACGCGGCCAGCCTGGCCCTGACGGGGCTCGACCTGTCGGCCTGCCTCTTCACCGGGCTGGCGCACCCGGCGGGGGTGCGGCTGAAGGAGTGCACGTTCGCGCTCACCCCGCGCGGCATGCGGGTGAGCATGCGCCTGCCCATGCTGCGCTGGTTCTCCCGCCGCCGCGCGCCGGCGCAGCACGGCTAGCGTGACCGCATATCAGGGAGATCCCCGATGGGGGCCCGGGGTGCCGCTTCGTAGACTTGAGTCCATGCTCATCGACGACTACGTGACCGAGCTGCGCCGGTCCCTGTCGGGTCCGTACGGGCCGAAACATGACATGGTCGTCGAGGCGCGCGACAGTCTGGTCGACTGCGCCGAGGCCTACGAGGCCGAGGGGCTGCGCCGGGCCGACGCGGAGCGGCGGGCGGTCGAGGAGTTCGGGCCGGTCCAGGAGGTGGCGCCGGGCTACCAGGAGGAGCTGACCGCCTCTGCGGGGCGCAGGCTGGGGCTGCTGCTGTTCGTCAGCGTGCCGGCGACCGTGCTGGCGTGGGGCCTGGTCTGGAACTTCGCCCCCGCCGATCCGGTCGTGTGGGAGAGCCGGCCGAGCTGGTTCATGCCCGCTTCCCGGCTGCTCGACGTCATCCAGCTCGCCACCGGCCTGTACGGCGGGCTCGCGCTGCTGGCGCTGGGCCGGGGCGCCCGCTGGATCCCGAAGGCGCGGCTGGTGACGCGCTCGCTCGGCCTGGCGGTCTGGCTGATGCTGCCGCTGACCTCGCTGCTCGGCCTGGTGCTCTCGCAGGGCTCGTACGTGTCGGCGAGCATGGGGCTCTCCCTTCCCGTCGTCCTCGCCAACCTGATGACCTACGCCTGCGCCGGGCTGCAGCTCTACTGCGCGACCCGGTGCGTCAGGCTGACCCGGAGGGCCTGACCTCCCCGGGCCCCAGCACGCTCCCGATGGCGCTGGTGAACGCCTGCCAGGCCGACCGCTCCCCCTCCAGCTGCTTCCTGCCGGAGTCGGTGAGCCGGTAGGTGCGCCGCCTGCGCCCGCCCACCGTCGCCCACTCGCTCACCAGGTGGCCGGTGCGCTCCAGCCTGCGCAGCGCCGGGTAGACGGTGCCGGTCGGCACGTTGAGCGCTCCCCCGCTCCGCTCCTGCAGGGCCTCGATGATGGCGTAGCCGTGCAGCGGCTCCCGCTCCAGCACGGAGAGCAGCAGAGCGTCCATGTGGCCGCGCAGCGCGTCGGGGTTCATGGCAACGATCCTAAGCACCGTCTCGCATGTAGGCAGTCTACATGTAGGCTGTCTATATGTAGACAGGCACAACGACGGAGTGGAGAGATGGACGCACTCGATCTGGCCCGCTTACAGTTCGCCCTGACGGGGAGCCTGCACTTCCTGTTCGTCGTGCTCACGCTCGGGCTGGCGCCGCTGGTGGCGATCATGAACACCCGGTGGGCGCGCACCGGCAGGCCGCTGTTCGAGCGGATGACCCGCTTCTGGGGGCAGATCTACGTCATCAACTACGCCCTGGGCATCGTCACCGGCCTGGTGATGGAGTTCCAGTTCGGCCTGTCCTGGAGCGGTCTGTCCCACTACGCGGGCGACGTGTTCGGGGCGCCGCTGGCCATGGAGACGCTGGTGGCGTTCTTCCTGGAGTCGACGTTCCTGGGGCTGTGGATCTTCGGCTGGGGGCGGCTGCCGAAGTGGGCGCACGTGGCCTGCATCTGGGCGGTCACCGCGACCGCGTACGCCAGCGCGTTCTTCATCATGGTGGCCAACTCGTTCCTGCAGAACCCGGCCGGAGCGGTGGACGCGGGCGACCGGCTGGCCCTGGTGGACGCCGGCGCGCTGTTCACCAACAAGACGCTGGTGTTCGCGCTGCCGCACGTGCTGGGCGCCGGGCTGTTCACCGGGGCGATGGTGCTCGTCGGGGCCAGCGCCTACCAGTTGCGGCGGCGTACTCACGAGCAGGAGTTCTTCACCAGGTCGATGAAGACGGGGATCGTGGCGGCGGCCGTCGGCATCACGCTGACCGTGGCGTACGGCTACGCCCAGTTCGGCGGGATCCAGGACGGCAAGTTCGACGACAACCCGGCCGCCGCGGTGCCGCTGGGGCTGATGATGGAGGGCGGCAACCTGCTGTCCATGGTGGTGCTGCTCTTCATGCTGCCGCTGATCAGGAAGCTGCCGCGCTGGCGGTGGGCGCATCCCCTGCTGATGGCGCTGACGCCGGTGCCGTTCGTGCTGGCCATCCTCGGCTGGCTGGCCAGGGAGCTGGGGCGGCAGCCGTGGATGATCTGGGAGAAGCTGACCGTGGCCGACGCCATGACGCCGGGGCTCACGACCGGCATGGTCACCGCCTCGCTCACCGGGTTCGTGGCCGTGCTGGGGCTGCTGGCCGTCGTCGACTACGTGCTCATCGCCCGGGTGGTCAGGCGCGGACCGCGCGACCTCGCCCTCGGCGCCACCGCCACCGAACAGCGCTCGCCCGCGCTGAGCCACTAGGAGTGCCCCGATGGAGCTGATCTGGTTCGCCGTCTTCGCCCTGCTGCTGGCCGGCTACTTCGCGCTGGAAGGCTTCGACCTCGGGGTCGGGCTGCTGCTGCCGGTCCTCGGCAGGAACCGCGACGACCGGGACCGCATGGTCGCCGCGATCGGGCCGTACGTGCTCGCGAACGAGGTGTGGCTGGTCGCCGTCGCCGGGACGCTGTTCGGCGTCTACCCGCTGCTGGAGGGCGAGTTGCTGCCCGCGATCTACCCGCTGGTGGTGGCCATGCTGCTGGCGTGGATCGTGCGGGACGCCGGGCTGTGGTTCCGGCGCAGGATCGGCGGTGCCCGGTGGCGGGCGTTCTGGGACCTGATGATCGTGCTGGGCTCGCTCTGGCTGTCGTTCGGCTGGGGGCTGGTGATCTACGCGGCGGCCACCGGCTTCGACGGGCCGCTCATGCACCCGCTGGGGCTGCTGCTCGGCGCGGCGGTGACCCTGCTGTTCGCCTGGCACGGCCGCGTGTTCCTGGGCTGGCGGCTGCCCGGGTTCGCCGGACCGGCGCGTACCGGCCGGGCCCTGCTGGCGTCGGGGGCGCTGGCCGCGACGCCGGCGCTCGCCCTGCTCGGCGGGGGGATGTCCTACATGCTGGAGCACAGCGCGCCGGCGGCCACGCTGAATGTGCTCAGTCTCATGGTCCTGCCGTTCGCACCCATCATGGTGGGCGCGCAAGTATGGATATGGCGCACTTTCCGTCCCGGCAAGGGCGCCGACCTGAACCCATCCTTCTTCTGAGGCGCCCGTGCACAAGGATCTACTCCGCCTGATCCGGGGAGAGCAGCCGGTCCTGCGTCATCTGGCCGTCACGTTCGCGGCCGCGATGGCGGCCGGGCTGCTCGTCCTCGTGCAGGCGGAGCTGCTGGCCGGGGTGCTGTCCGGCAGGTTCACCGCGGTCGCGCTGGCGGCCGTGGCCGGCGTGGTGGCGCTGCGGGCGCTGCTGGCCTGGACGCAGGGCGTCTTCGCCGGGCGCACCGCCACCGGCGTCAAGTCGGCGCTGCGGCACCGCCTGCTGGCCAGGTTCCGCGAGCTCGGCCCCGTCCGGCTGGCCGGTCACCGCTCCGGGGAGCTGGTCACGCTCACCGGGCGCGGCCTGGACGGGCTGGACGACTACCTGACCGGCTACCTGCCGTCGATCGCGGTGGCCGCGGTGGTGCCGCTGGCGGTGCTGGTCCGGTTGTTCGCCGCCGACCTGGCCAGCGCCGTCATCGTGCTGGTCACGCTGCCGCTGATCCCGATCTTCGGGGCGCTGGTGGGCATGACCACCAAAGCCGTCACCGAGCGGCAGTACCGGGCGCTGACCCGGCTCGGCGGCCACTTCCTGGACGTGGTGCGCGGCCTGCCCACGCTGCGCGCCTTCGGCCGGGCCCGCTACCAGGCGACGGTGATCCGGGAGGTGGCCGGCGCGCACCGCTCGGCCACCATGCGCACGCTCCGGGTCGCCTTCCTGTCGTCGCTGGTGCTGGAGCTGTGCGCGTCGCTGTCGCTGGCGCTGGTGGCGGTGCCGATCGGGCTGCGGCTGCTCGGCGGCACGCTGGACCTGTCCACGGCGCTGCTGGTGCTGCTGCTGGCGCCGGAGGCCTATCTGCCGCTGCGCGCGATGGGCACGCGCTTCCACGCCTCGATGGAGGGGGTGGCCGCCGCCGACGCCGCCTTCTCCGTCCTGGACCGCTCGGACGACCCCGCCGCGCCGGCCCCGGGACGCACCGCGGCCGTGTCCGGGCGGCCGCGGATCGAGCTGGAGAACGTCACCGTGCGCTATCCCGGCCGTGCCGACCCGGCGCTGGACGGTGTCACGCTCACCATCGAGCCCGGCGAGCGGGTGGCGCTGGTGGGTGAGAGCGGCAGCGGCAAGAGCACGCTGCTCAACCTGCTGCTCGGCTTCGTGCCGCCGTCGGAGGGCCGGGTGCTGGTCGACGGGGCCGACCTGCGGACGCTGGACCTGGAGACGTGGCGGGCCCGGCTGGCGTTCGTGCCGCAGCGCGCGCACCTGTTCACCACCTCGGTGGCGGACAACATCCGGCTCGGCGCGCCCGCCGCCTCCATGGACGAGGTGCGGCGGGCCGCCCGCGCCGCCTACGCCGACGAGTTCGTCGGGGAGCTGCCCGACGGCTACGAGACCCGGGTCGGCGAGCGGGGCGCCAACCTCTCGGCCGGCCAGCGCCAGCGCATCGCCCTGGCCCGCGCCTTCTGCCGCCCGTCGACCTCGGTTCTGCTGCTGGACGAGCCGACGGCCCGGCTGGACGGCCGCAGTGAGGCCGCCGTGGTGGCGGCGACCGCGGAGCTGAGCAAGGACCGCACCGCCGTCATCGTGGCCCACCGCCCGGCCATGATCGAGCTGGCCGACCGGGTCATCCGCGTCCACGAGGGCCGCGTCGTCGCGGACACCACCCGCACGGAACCCGCCCTCGCTCCCCCGGGTCCCGGCGCGGCCTCGCCTCAGCAGGAGAAGACCGGCGACGAGATTCCGACGAGCGGGCGGGTGGAGCGATGAAGGGGCAGATGCGGGCCCGGCTGGTGTACGCGGTGCTGGCCGGGGCCGCGGCCGATCTCGCGGGCCTCGGGCTGATCGCCGCGGCCGCCTGGCTGATCACGCGGGCGGCGGAGCAGCCGCCGCTGGCCGCGCTCAGCGTGGCGATCGTGGCCACCCGGGCGTTCGCCACCGGGCGCGGCGTGTTCCGCTACGCCGAGCGGCTGACCGGCCACGACGTGGCCCTGCGGGCGCAGGCCGGCACGCGGGAGCGGCTGTACGAGTCGCTGATCCCGCCGCAGCGGCCCAGGGTGGGCGGCGCCGACCTGCTCAGCCGCATGGTCGACGACACCGACGCGGTGCAGGACCTGCTCGTGCGCTGCCTGCTGCCCGCCGCGGCGGCCGCCATCGCGGGCCTCACCGCGGTGGTGATCGGCCTGACGATCCTGCCCGTCACGGCGCTCGTCCTGCTGGCCGGGCTGCTGCTGGCCGGGGCGCTGCTGCCGGCGGCCACCGCCGCCGCGGCGCGCCGCTGGTCGGCGCGGATGGCGCCGGCGCGGGCCGAGCTGGCCGGCCGGGTCGCCGACCTGGTGCACGGCGCGGCCGACCTGTCCGCGTACGGGGCCGGGGACCGGGCGTTGCGGGACGCCGGGGAGGCGGGCGACGCGCTGGGCCGGCTGGAGCGCCGCCAGGCCCGGGTGCACGCCACCGCCCTGGCCGGCGGCACGCTGGTGCAGGTGCTGACCGTGGTCGCGATCGTGCTGGTCGCGCAGGCGGGCGGCGTGGGGACGGTCGGCACGGCCGTGCTCGCGCTGACGGCGCTGGTGGCGTTCGAGCCGGTGCTGCCGCTGGCCGCCGCCGGCGAGCGGTACGCGGGCATCGCGGCGGCGCTGCGCCGCCTGCGCGAGGTCCGCTCCGCCTCCCCGGCCGTCACGGAGCCGGCCACGCCCGCCGCTCCCCCGTCGCCGCCGCTGACGGTCGAGGTCGAGGATCTCGTGGTACGGCACGCGCCCGGCGGCAGGCCGGCCGTGGACGGGGTGTCGCTCACGCTGGCCCCGGGCAGGCGGGTGGCGCTGGTGGGGCCGAGCGGCGCGGGGAAGAGCACGATCCTGGCGGCGCTCATGCGGCTCGTCGAGCCCGAGTCCGGAAATATCAGGATCAACGGTGTGGACATCGCCGACCTGGACTCCGACGACGTGCGGGCCATGATGACCGGCCTCACGCAGGACCCGTACCTCTTCCGTACCTCGCTCCGCGACAACCTGCGCCTGGCGGGCCCGGAGGCCGACGACGAGCGGCTCGCGCGGGCCGTGCGGGACGCGCGGCTGGAGCACTGGGTGGAGCGCACCGGCTGGGACGCCGAGCTGGGCGAGGACGGCAGCACCGTGTCCGGCGGCCAGCTCCAGCGGCTGGCGCTGGCCAGGGCGCTGCTGTTCGACCCGCCCGTGCTGCTGCTGGACGAGCCGGCCGAGGCGCTGGACGAGGAGACGGCCGACGAGCTGATGGCCGACCTGCTCGACGTCACGCACGACCGGACCACGCTGCTCGTCACCCACCGCCTCAAGGGGCTGGAGCAGGTGGACGAGATCGTGGTGCTGGAGGACGGCCGCGTGATCCAGCGCGGCGCCCACGACGACCTAGTCTCCCGGCCCGGCTACTACCGGGATCTGTGGGAGTCGGAGGTGCTCACCCGGCGTTAGGGAACTCCGCGGGCCCGCCGCCCGTTGTACGGGCATGGCAAACTGGTTTACAGTACAAACCAGTTTGGTGTTCCGAGGAGTTTGCGATGACAGACGACGGCGAGCGGGCCTCCTCCCCCGAGGAGACGCTCCGGCTGATCGAGCGGCAGCGCGCCGCCGCAGTGAAGGCGCTGAACGGCGACCCGCTGCTGCTCTACACGCCGTGGGGCGTCGCCTGGCTGCTCGGTTTCGGGGCGTTCTTCCTGCACTACGGGCTGCACGGCGTGCCCTACGCGCCCATCACCTGGCAGCTCGCGCTGGGCATCCTCCTCGCCGCGCAGCTGGTGGCGGGCGCGTTCATGGCGACCGGGCTCGTCAGGTTGAGCTCCGCCATCCGCGGTGAGAGCTCGGCCAAGGGCATGATGTATGGCTACGCCTGGTTCGTCGGCATGGTGCTGATGACCGTGATCAACATCCGGTTCAGCTCCATGCTGCCCCCTGAGGAGAGGGGCCTGATGTGGTCGGGCGTGTCGCTGCTCGTGGTGGCCGTGCTCTACATGGCCTGCGGCGCCCTCTACACGCAGTGGCCGATGTTCTTCATGGGGGTGTGGGTCGCCGCCGTCAACGGCCTGGGCGTCATCCTGGGGCCGGGCTGGCACGCGCTGCTCACCGCGGTCCTCCTCGGCGGCGGCCAGATCGTCACCGGGATCCTGCTGCGGCGGCGCGCATGACCTCCGGCGACGCCGCGCCCGAGCTCGACCCGGTCATCCACGCCCAGGCCAGGCTGCGCGTGATGGTCACGCTCAGTGCCCTCGGCGAGGGCGACGAGATCGCCTTCCCCTCACTCAAGGACCTGCTCGGCATGACCGCGGGCAACCTTTCCGTCCATCTGACCAAGCTCGAAGAAGCGGGCTACGTGCGCATCACCAAGACCCACAGGGGCCGCACCCCCGTCACCTACGTCTCGATGACCACGCGGGGGCGGCTCGCGCTCGAGGACTACACCAAGGCCATCCGTTCCCTACTGGACTCCGCAGGAGGAAATCCATGACAGTCCTCGCCAGAACGGTCGAGGCCACCCGGCGCTACGGCGACGTGGTCGCGCTCGACCGGGTCTCCGTCGAGATCCGGGCCGGCGAGCTGGTGGGCCTGCTGGGCCCCAACGGCGCGGGCAAGTCCACGCTGATGAACCTGTTCGTGGGGCTGCGCCGGCCCACTTCCGGCACGGTCGAGCTGCTCGGCGGCTCGCCGTCCGACCCGGCTGTGCGGCGCGGCATCGGCGTCACCCCGCAGGAGACCGGGCTGCCCGAGGTGCTGCGGGTGGGCGAGGTCGTGGACTTCGTCTCCTCCCACTTCCCGAAGCCGGTGGCCAAGGCCGAGCTGCTGGACAGGTTCGGCCTGGGCGAGCTGGTCAAGCGGCAGATCGGCGGCCTGTCCGGCGGCCAGAAGCGGCGGCTGGCCGTGGCGCTGGCGTTCGCCGGCGACCCGAGACTGGTGTTCCTGGACGAGCCGACCACCGGGCTGGACGTCGAGGCCAGGCGTACGCTGTGGGACGGCATCAGGGCCTTCCACGAGGGCGGCGGCACCATCCTGCTGACCAGCCACTACCTGGAGGAGATCGAGGCGCTGGCGGAGCGGGTGGTGGTCGTCGGCCACGGCCGCGTGCTCGCCGACGACACCGTGGCGGCCGTGCGTGACGTGGTCGGCGCGCGGCGGGTCTCGTTCGACGCGGGCGAGCTGCCGGAGCTGCCCGGCGTGGCCGGCGTCCAGCGCGAGGGCGGCCGGGTCCACCTGGTGACCCCCGACCCCGACCGGCTCGTGGTCGAGCTGGTGCGCAGCGGCACGCCGTTCTCGGGCCTGGAGATCAGGCCCACCTCCCTGGAGGAGGCCTTCCTGACCATCACCGCCGCGAAGGAGCACGCCCATGCCTAGCCTCGTCCTGGCCCACACCCGCTATCAGGTCATCGAGCAGATCCGGGTGCCGATCGGCCTGCTGGCCAGCGGGCTGTTCCCGGCCATCGCGATGCTGGCGTTCGCGGTGCCGTTCGTCGGCGACGACCCGGTGGCCTCGACCCTGTCGATGGGCTCGATGATGCTGGTGGGCGCCATGTCGGCGGCGCTGATGGGGCTGTCGATCTCGGTGGCGATGGACCGCGAGCAGCCGTTCAACCCCTACCTGCGCACGCTCCCCGCGGGGCCGTTCCCGCACTTCGCCGGGCGGATCCTCACCACGACGGCGCTCATGGTGGTCTCGACGTTCCCCGTCATCCTGGTGGCGGGGCTGTTCACCGAGGCCGACCTCGCCCCGGCGCGGCTGGCCGCGATCGTGGGCGCGGCGCTGGCCGGGTCGCTGCCGTTCATGCTCATCGGGCTGTTCCTCGGGCTGGTGCTGCCGTCGAAGGCGGCGATCGCGGTGTCGCAGATCCTGTTCTTCCCGTTCGCGATCGTGGGCGGGCTGATGCTGCCGCCGCAGGTCATGCCCGAGTTCCTGACCGCGATCTCCCCGTACGTGCCGAGCCGGGGCGGCGGCGAGCTGGTCTGGTGGGCCGGCACCGGAGCCGCCCCGGACACTCTCGCGCTGGTGGTGCTGGCCGGGTGGACCGTGGTGGCCGGGGCCGCCGCCGCGTGGGCCTACCGGCGTGACGAGGGCCGCCGGTTCACCTGATCGGCCGGGGTCTCAAGGTGACTCAAGGTGAACGGAAGGGGGTGTGCCGCCGAGTCCGCAGCGATCTCGACGGCACACCCGTCCGTGTGGGGGTCCTGTTATTGCATTTCAGCGAGGGTGGCGGTGACGGTCTTCTCCGCGCCGTCCCTCATATATGTGATCTGAACCTGTTGGCCCGGTTTGAAACCTCTGATCTGCCCGACGACGTCATCTCCGCCGTCGACGGCCTTGCCGTCGATCTTGGTGATGAGGTCGGCCGACTGCAGTCCGGCCTTCTCCGCGGGGCTTCCCGCTGTGATCTGCCGGACCAGCGCGCCGGGCACGTCGCCGGTGGCGTCGGTGACGCTCACGCCCAGGAACGCGTGGGTCACCTTGCCGGTGCTGATCAGCTGGTCGGACACGTGCTTGGCGGTGTTGATCGGGATCGCGAAGCCGAGGCCGATGCTGCCGTTGCTGCCCGCGGTGGCGATCGCCGTGTTGATGCCCACGACCTCCCCCGCGGCGTTGACCAGCGCGCCGCCCGAGTTGCCCGGGTTGATCGCGGCGTCGGTCTGGATGGCGCCGCCGATCGTGGAGACCGCGCCGCCGCCTCCGCGCTGCTGTTGCGGCCAGCCGGGCGGGGCCTGCTCCTGCTCGCCGCCGACGGTGAGCGTGCGGTCGAGCGCGCTGACGATGCCGAGGGTGACCGACCCGTCGAGGCCGAGCGGGCTGCCGAGGGCGAGCACGGAGTCGCCCACCTTGAGCTTGCCGCTGTCGCCGAGGGTGGCCGGGGACAGCCCCGACACGTCCTCGGCCCTGATCACGGCCAGGTCGGTGGCCGGGTCGGTGCCGACGACGGTGGCGGCGGCGGTCCTGCCGTCGCTGAACTTCACGCTCATCCGGCCGCCGCCCTGGCCGGCGCCCTCCACCACGTGGTTGTTGGTGAGGATCAGCCCGTCGGCGGTGAGGACCACTCCGGAGCCCTCGCCCGTGGAGCCCTGGATCATCACGACCGAGGGCTGCACCTTCTCCGCGACCTGCGCCACGCTGAGCGAGTTGGACGCCTGGCTGAACGTGGGGCTCGGGGCGCTGACGGTCGTCACGACGGGATCCTGGAACGCGGTGGCGACGGTGGCGCCCACTACGCCGCCGCCGACGGCCACGGCCGCCAGGGCCAGCCCGGCGATCGCCTTCCGCCCGGCCGTGAAGCCGGGCTTCTTCGGCGGAGGCGGAGGCGGTGGCACCGGATGACCCATGATCATGGTGTCCCGCCGGGGGAAGCCCCCGGCGGAGGGCGGCGTGTCGCCGAACTGGCTCCAGCCGCCGGCGCCCTGCTCGCGAGGCTCGTTCGCGTTCATCGTCATCTCCCTCGAGTTCCTCTTACCCAAGGGTGCCGCAGCAGGCGTAAGTCCTGGTTAAGCCGATGATCGACGGCGGCTGAACTCGTAAACGACGACTTTATCCTCCCTGCTCGAAGCCCGTTGCCCGGCGCGGAAAAATCACTTCCAGTACTCGTCCTTGAGCAGCCGCTTGTAGAGCTTGCCCGTGGGATGCCGGGGCAGCTCCGCCCTGAAGTCGACCGACTTGGGACACTTGTAGTGAGCCAGCTGCGAACGGCAGTACTCGATCAGCTCCTTCTCCAGCTCCGGCCCCGCCTCGTCCATCGACACCGGCTGGACCACGGCCTTGACCTGCTCGCCCATCTCCTCGTCCGGCACGCCCAGCACGGCCACGTCGGCGACCTTGGGGTGCACGCACAGGGCGTTCTCCGCCTCCTGCGGGTAGATGTTCACCCCGCCGGAGATGATCATGTACGAGCGGCGGTCGGTGAGATAGAGGAAGCCCTCCTCGTCCAGGTAGCCGATGTCGCCGAGGGTGGTCCAGCCGCGGCCCCGCGGGTCCTGCACCGAGCGGGTCTTATCCGGGTCGCCGTGGTATTCGAAGGCGGCGGCGCTCTCGAAGTAGATCGTGCCGTGCTCGCCCGGCGGCAGCTCCTCGCCCTCCTCGTCGCAGATGTGCACCGGGCCCAGCAGGGAACGGCCGACCGTGCCCTTGTGCTCCAGCCAGTCCTTCGATCCGACGTACAGGAAGCCGTTGCCCTCGGTGCCCGCGTAGTACTCGTGGATGATCGGGCCCCACCACTCGATCATCTTCTCCTTGACCGGGATCGGGCAGGGCGCGGCCGCGTGGATGGCGGCCTCCAGCGACGACAGGTCATATCTCGCCCGGGTTTCCTCCGGCAGCTTGAGCATCTTGATGAACATGGTCGGCACCAGCTGCGAGTGCGTCACCCGGTACTTCTCGACCAGCCGCAGGTACTCCTCGGGGTCGAAGCGCTCCATGACCACGAGGGTGGCGCCGATGCGCTGGAACGTCATGCAGTAACGCAGCGGGGCCGCGTGGTAGAGCGGAGCGGGCGACAGGTAGACGCTGTCGGCCGACGGCGCGAACAGGAACTGGATGAGGCCGAACAGGGCGCCAGGCTCGGTCAGCGGCTCCAGCGCCAGGGCGGGCTTGACGCCCTTGGGCCTGCCGGTGGTGCCGGAGGAGTAGAGCATGTCGGTGCCCTGCACCTCGTCGTCGATCGGGGTGACCGGATGGGCCGCGACGGCTTCCTCGTACGACTGGAAGCCCTCGGCGGTGCCGTCGAGCATCAGCCGCAGCTCCACGCCCGGCGTGTCGGCGGTGATGGAGGTGGCGACCTCGGCGAGGGCGGCGCTGGAGACAAACACCCGGGCGCCGCAGTTGTCGACGATGTAGGCCAGCTCGTCGCGTTGCAGCCGCGAGCTGATCGCCGTGTAGTAGAGGCCGGACCGGTGCGCGGCCCAGGCGATGGCCAGGAAGAGCGGATGGTTGGGCAACATGAAGGCGATGTGGTCGCCCGGCCGCAGGCCCGCGGCGCGGAACAGGTGGGCCAGCCGGTTCGACTCCTCGTCGAGCCGGCGATAGGTGACGACCTGACCGGAGCCCGCCATGATCACAGCGGGCTTGTCGGGGGTGACGGCTGCGATGGCTCCCGGGTACATGACCGAACAGTATTCTGTTCACGCCGGGAAAAGCCAGCCTCCGCACACGGCGAAGCCGCGACCTCGCCTTCGAGGCCGCGGCTCGCTGTCATGGATCAGACGGCGTGGTAGACGTCCTGCCAGCCGGAGTTCCAGCCCTTCGGGCCCCAGTGGTCGCCGCGGCTCACGTTCACGTAGATGTGAGCGACATCCTTACCGGAGAACGAGAAGTGCTTCGGGTGCTTGTGGCAGTTCTTGAACCGCTCGAAGGAGGTGTCGCCGTCGTTGGTGACGACCTTGAAGGTCTCCCACGCGCACTTGTTCTTGCCCCACCACTTGTCGTTGTGGAGCTTGCTGTGGACGTCGAAGGTGTCGACGTGCTTCCACACCCACACGCGCTTCTTGTCCTTCTTCTTCACCCACCAGCACTTCTTTTCCCCGTCGTGCCACTTGCAGACCTTCTTGGGGGTCCAGACGGTCTTCCAGTACCAGTGCTTGTAGGTCTTCTTCTCCACCTTCACATGACCCTCGGCCTTGGCGTTGTGGTCACTGGAGTGGTACGGGCCCCAGCTGTCGTAGGAGGCGGAGGCACTGGTCGTCGTCGTCGCGCTCGCCGCGGCGGGGGCGGCGACGGCCACCATGGAGGCGGCCGCGACGCCGATCAGGATTCGAGTTGCGAATCGCACTTGAGGGCTCCTCGGGAAGAGGTCGGTTCTGCTGTCGGGTCATTGATAAGCGGAACCGATTGCCCCCGGCTTGCAAGCCGCTTTAACGTCGCCTTATCCGGCGGCGGTCACCGAACCCGCGTACTTCTGCGCGATGAAGTCCTTCACCTTCTGGTCCTGGAGCAGTTTGCCCAGCGTGACGATGTCCGGGTCCTGCTCCTGCCCGGCGGCGACGACCAGGCCGTTCACGTACGGGTTGTCCTCGCCCTTCTCCAGGGTCAGGGCGTCGGACGCGGGCTTGAGTCCGGCCTCCATGGCGTAGTTGCCGTTGATCACGGCCGCGTCCACGTCGTCCAGGGAGCGCGGCAGCTGCGCGGCCTCCAGCGGCTCGAACTTCAGGTTCTTCGGGTTGCCGGTGACGTCGCGCTCGGTGGCGGCGGTGCCCGCGCCCTCCTTGAGCGTCACCACGCCGTTGTCGGCGAGCAGCTTGAGCGCGCGGCCCAGGTTGGTGGCGTCGTTCGGCACGGCCACGGTGGCGCCGTCGGCCAGGCCGCCGAGCTCGGTCACCTTCTTGGAGTACAGGCCGAGCGGCTCCAGGTGGACCGGCGTGACGAAGGCCAGGTCGGTGCCCTTGGAGGCGTTGAAGTCGTCCAGGTACGGCTTGTGCTGGAAGAAGTTGGCGTCCAGCTTGCCCTCGCTGAGCTGGACGTTCGGCTGCACGTAGTCGGTGAACTCGACGATCTCCAGGTCCAGGCCGGCGGCCTCGGCGAGGTTCTCGTCGATGTAGGCGAGGATCTCGCCGTGCGGCACCGGGCTGGCGCCGACCTTGAGCGCGCCGTCCTGCTCGCTGGTCGCGGACTGCGACGCACCGCATGCGGCGAGCGACAGAGCCAGCGCAGCAGCACCCACTATTCGACCAAATTTCATGATCTTTCCTTTACTTGTGCGATAGACGCCGGGCGGCGTAGTCGCCCAGGCTCTGCATGAGTTGCACGATCACGACCAGCAGCACGACGGTCGCCACCATCACGCCGGTCTCGAACCGCTGGTAGCCGTACCGGATGGCCAGGTCGCCCAGCCCGCCTCCGCCGATGGTCCCGGCCATGGCCGTGTAGCCGATGAGCGCGACCACCGTCACCGTGATCCCGGCGACGATCCCCGGCAGCGCCTCGGGCAGCAGCACCTTGGCCACGACGGTGGCGCGGCCCGCCCCCATCGCCTGCGCGGCCTGGATCACGTCCCGGTCCACCTCGCGCAGGGAGGTCTCCACCAGCCGGGCGAAGAACGGCACGGCGCCGACGGTGAGCGGCACCACCACGGCGGCGGTCCCGATGGTGGTGCCGACGACCAGCCGGGTGAACGGGATGATGGCGATCATCAGCACGATGAACGGCAGCGACCGGCCCACGTTCACGACCATCCCGAGCACGGACTTAAGAGCGGGCAGCGGCCGCAGCCCGCCGCGGTCGAACGCCACCAGCGCCACGCCCAGCGGCAGCCCGAGCAGCACGGTCAGCAGCGCCGACCAGCCGACCATGATCGCGGTCTCGACGGTGGCCTCCACCAGCAGGGGCGCCATCTCTTCCCAGGTCATGACACCTCCACCAGCAGCCCGCTCTCGCGGAGATAGTCGAGCGCGGCCGGAGCCTCGTCACCGGTGAGCGCGACCCGCAGCCGGCCGGCCGAGCCGCCGGCGATCTCCTCGATCGCGCCGCCCAGGATGCTCACGTCCACGTCGAACTTGCGCACCACCTCCGACACCAGCGGCCGCTGCGGGTCGCCGGTGAAGGTGAGCGTCACCGAGCCCGCGGGCGCGGGACCGGGCAGCGGGAAGATCTCCCGGGTGAGGCGCGCGCCGGGGGTCCTGATGAGGTCGGCGACGGCGCCCGACTCCTCGACGCGCCCGCCGGACATGATGGCGGCCGAGTCGCAGACGCTCTTGATGACGTCCATCTCGTGCGTGATGAGCAGGATCGTCAGGCCCAGCTCCGTGTTGAGCCGCTTCAGCAGGTCCAGGATCGACTGGGTGGTGGTGGGGTCGAGCGCGGAGGTGGCCTCGTCCGACAGCAGCACGGCCGGCTTGCCGGCGAGCGCCCTGGCGATGCCGACGCGCTGCTTCTGCCCGCCGGAGAGCTGGTGCGGGTGGTCGCGCTCGCGCCCGTCCAGCCCCACCAGCTCCAGCAGCTCGGCGACGCGGCGGCGGCGCTCCGCCCTGGGCACGCCCATGACCTCCAGCGGGAAGGCCACGTTACCCGCCACGGTCCGCGAAGAGAGCAGCGCGAAATGCTGGTGGATCATGCCGATGCGGCGGCGGGCGCGGTTGAGGTCACGGCCGCCGAGCCCGGTGAGCTCCTGGCCGGCCACCCTGACCGTGCCGGAGTCGGGCCGTTCCAGCAGGTTGACGCAGCGCAGCAGCGTGCTCTTGCCGGCGCCGCTGCGCCCCACCACGCCGTAGACCTCGCCTTCGCGCACGCTCAGGTCCACGCCGTCCAGCGCGACGGTGCGGCCGTACGCCTTGCGCAGGCCGGAAACCTCGATCACGACACTTCCCCATGGCTGAAAGGCGGCCCATGGCCGCGGAGCTGGAAACGATCCCGTACGAGAGCCGGTCGCTCTATCGCGAACCCGGATGGAACGGCAGATGGCTCAGCCGGCGCAGCACGTAACAGGGCATGATCACGGGAAGACCTTCGAGGGAGGGCGGGCGGTTATCGGGCCTGGCGGGCGGTCATCCGCCCCATGCGCAGGCGACAACACCGGCCGGATCGGCGATGCGCGTGTCCCTCGGTCATGCTCATCCCAACGACGCCCCGCAGCGCGGCTATTCCTGACTCAGGGGGTGACGTCGCTCACTCGGTAGGGGTCGCGGAGCGGCTCGGCCCGCCGGGCGAAGTCGGCCTTGATCGCGCGCATGCGCGGGCCCGGCTCGTAGAAGCGTCCCTTGGTCTCCCCGTACGGCTGGAGCCAGCCCTTCGCGGCCAGCTCCCGCAGGTCGCGGGCGGCCTGCCCCTGGCTGAGCCCTTCGTCGGCCTGGTAGCGGCTCCGGCGCAGCCTCCGGTTGACGAACACCTCGTAGAGCGCGGACACAGAGCGGGTGTTGAGCCCGTCGGCGTCGACCCGCTCTTCGAGCAGCATCCAGATCTCCCCTGCCTGGGTGAGCCGCTGACGGACGCGCTGGGCCTGCATGTGGTGGCAGCGCAGGCAGAACCTGACCCAGGGCAGCGTGTCGCCGTGCGGCCCCCACTGCCGCCCGCCGACCCGGCCGAGCATCTCGTAGTAGTGGAGGGTGGTGCGCTGCTGGCCGAGCCACTCCTCGATCGAGCAGAACTCGGGCGTCGTGATCCGGTCGCGCCCGAGGACCAGGGTCTGCAGCGCCCTGGACATCCGGCCGTTGCCGTCGCGCCAGGGATGGATCTTGACGAGGTTGAGATGCGCCATGGCGGCACGCACGTAACTAGGCGCGCCGAGGTCGCCGTGGTTGAGCCAGGCGATCAGCTCGTCGAGGAGGCCGGGCACCAGCTCGGCGTCGGGACCCTCGTAGACGACCCCGCCCGTCTCCGAGTCGCGGATGTAGATGCCGCCAGGCCGGACGACGCCCGGCCCCTTCTGCCTGTGGTGGCCGATCATCATGAAGTTGAGCGCGTTGAGCAGGCCCTGGTCATAACGGAACGCCGGGGCCTCGGCCAGGAGCCGGACATAGGTGAGCGCCTGCTGGTAGCCGGCGATCTCCCGGGTCACCCGGTCGGACGCCTCCAGCGGCTCCTCCCCTTCCATGATCGACTCGATGTCCTCGACGCTGGCGTGGTAGCCCTCGATCGAGTTGGAGCCCTGGATCGCCCTCGCCCGCAGCTGGCGACGCAACTGGCCGTCCCAGCGGTGGGTCTCGGCCAGCCGGTATTTGAGATCGCGGCGCATGTCCTCGATCTCCACCAGCACGGCCTTGTCGGCCGGCTCCAGCTCGGGCGTCCCGTACAGCATGGAACCATGGAAGCATGACCGAATCATTCGGTCAAATGAGCGGATGATTCGGTCATTTGGGAGATCTGCCGATCGAGGATGCGTATCGCACGATCCGCCGTGAGGTGTCCGAGCAGCAGGTCGGAGGCCAGCCCGTCGGTCAGCGCCAGGAGGGTGTCCGCGGCCGTCGCGGGATCGGCGGTGAGCCCTTCCAGGCGCTCGGCCACCGCCGCGGACAGCAGGGCGCGGCCCTCCCGGTAGCGGGCGGCCATGGTGTCGTCGTTGAGCGCGCGGAAGAAGACCGCCACGCCGACCAGCGTCGCCGTCCGGGCCTCGGCGTCCAGCGGCAGCATCGCCAGGAGCAGTGCGCGCACCAGGTCGCGAGGCGTGGCGGACTCCATCCCCGTCAGGCTGCGCCCGAGGCGTTCTCTCAGCTGATCGCGCAGGCGGGCGGTCGCGTACAGGAGCATCTCGTCCTTGCTCGCGAAGTAGTGCTGGACCAGCCCGATGGACATGCCCGCCGCCGCGGCCACCTCGCGCATGCTGACCGCCTCCAGGCCGCGCGAGGCGGCGATGCCCCACAGCGCCTCGGTGATCTGCTCGCGCCGCTGCTCGTGGTCGACCTTCTTCGGCATCCGCCCGCCTTCCCGATTTTCGCCATATGATCGTACGACAAAGGACGCAATACGATCGTATGGCAAAGGAGGGTGAGATGCCGAAGATCGGCCGCTTCGCCACGCCCGCCGCGCGGGCGGCGTACGAGAAGGTCTATGACGAGACGCTGGCCGCGCTGCCGTCACCGGCCGGGACGCATGACGTGGCGACGCCGTTCGGGCGGGTGCGCGCGTACCGGTTCGGCGAGGGCGGCGGCACGCCGCTGGTGCTGCTGCACGGCAAGTCGGCGACCGGCGTCATGTGGCTGCCGAACCTCCCCGGGCTGGCCGCGGCCCGCCCCGTGTACGTGCTCGACCTGCTCGGCGAGGGCGGCCGCAGCGAGCAGACCGCGCCGATCAAGGACGCCGGCGACCAGGCCGCCTGGCTGTCGGCCGCGCTCGACGGGCTCGGGATCGGCGCCGCCCACCTGGTCGGCATGTCGATCGGCGGCTGGCTGGCGTGCAACCAGGCCGTGCGGGATCCGCGCCGCGTGGCCTCGATCAGCCTGATCGACCCGGCCAACACGCTGGCCCCTATACCGGCCGGGCTGATCCTGCGGACGATCCCGGTCATGCTGCCGTTCGTCTCGCGCTGGGCGCGGCCGCGCTTTCTCAGGTGGATCGACGGCACCGGCGGCGAGATCGCGCCGGACGACCCCGTGGCCCGGCTCATCTCCGCCACGATGGCGCACTACCGGCCCGCGCTCCCGCCTCCCGCGCGCTTCACCGACGAGCAGCTGCGCTCCATCACGGTGCCCGCGCTGGTGCTGGTGGCCGGGCGCAGCGTCATCCACGACCCGGCCCTGGCGATCCGGCGGGCGCGCGACCTCATCCCCGGCGTGCGCGCCGAGCTGTGGCCGGAGGCGACGCACTCGATCTCCGGCCACTTCGCGTCCGAGGTGAACGAGAGCGTGCTGGAGTTCACCGCCTCCCTCCCTTGAGACCTCCCCATACGGAAGACGCCCCGCCGGAGCGGGGCGTCCTCGTACGGATCAGGCGGCGACGCTGCCGGCCACCTGAGCCGGGACGAGCGCGATGTCCAGGACCTCGCGCACGTCGCTGACCGCGTGGATGGTGAGCTCGTCGCGGACCTCCTGGGGCACGTCGTCCAGGTCCGGCTCGTTGCGCGCCGGGATGAGCACCGTGGAGATGCCCGCCCGGTGCGCCGCCAGCAGCTTCTGCTTGACGCCGCCGATCGGCAGCACCCGGCCGGTGAGCGAGATCTCGCCGGTCATCGCCACGTCCCCGCGGACCTGCCGGCCCGACAGCAGCGAGGCCAGCGCGGTCGTCAGCGTCACGCCCGCCGACGGGCCGTCCTTGGGCACGGCGCCCGCCGGGAAGTGGACGTGCACCGAGCGGTCCTTCAGCGCGGTGACCGGCAGCTCCAGCTCCGCGCCGTGGGAGCGCAGGTAGGACATCGCGATCCTGGCCGACTCCTTCATCACGTCGCCGAGCTGGCCGGTCAGGGTCAGGCCGGTCTCGCCGGTCTCCGGGTCGGCCAGCGACGCCTCCACGTAGAGCACGTCGCCGCCCGCGCCGGTGACCGCCAGGCCGGTGGCCACGCCCGGCACCGAGGTGCGCTGGGCGTTCTCCGGCAGCGACGACTCCGGCACGAACCTGGGCCTGCCCAGATAGGCGGTCAGGCCGTCGGCGCCGACCGTGACCGGGAGCTCGTCTCCGGCCGCGACCTTGCGCAGGATGCGGGCGACCGACCGCTCCAGGGAGCGGACGCCGGCCTCGCGGGTGTACTCGGTGGCCAGCCTGCGCAGCGCCTCGTCCTCGACGGTGACCTCCTCGGCCGTCAGGCCGGCCAGCCCGAGCTGACGGGGCACCAGGTGGTCGCGGGCGATGGCGACCTTCTCGTCCTCGGTGTAGCCGTCGAGCGTGACGACCTCCATCCGGTCGAGCAGCGGGCCGGGGATCGCCTCCAGGACGTTGGCCGTGGCCAGGAAGAGCACGTCGCTCAGGTCGAGCTCGACCTCCAGGTAGTGGTCGCGGAACGTGTGGTTCTGCGCCGGGTCGAGCACCTCCAGCAGCGCGGCCGTCGGATCGCCCCGGTAGTCGGCGCCGACCTTGTCGACCTCGTCGAGCAGCACGACCGGGTTCATCGAGCCGGCCTCGCGGACGGCGCGGACGATGCGGCCGGGCAGCGCGCCCACGTAGGTGCGCCGGTGGCCGCGGATCTCCGCCTCGTCGCGGACGCCGCCGAGCGCGACGCGGACGAACTTGCGACCCATGGCGCGGGCGACCGACTCGCCGAGCGAGGTCTTGCCGACGCCGGGAGGGCCGGCCAGGGCGAGCACGGCGCCGCTGCGCCGGCCGCCCACCACGCCGAGCCCCTTCTCCTGGCGGCGCTTGCGCACGGCCAAGTGCTCGATGATGCGGTCCTTCACGTCGGACAGGCCCGTGTGGTCGGCGTCCAGCACCTCGCGGGCGCCGACGATGTCGTAGTTGTCCTCGGTACGCACGTTCCACGGCAGGTCGAGGACCGTGTCGAGCCAGGTGCGGATCCAGCCGGTCTCCGGGGACTGGTCGGAGGTCCGCTCCAGCTTGTCGACCTCCTTGAGTGCGGCCTCGCGCACCTTCCCGGGCAGGTCGGCCGCCTCGACGCGGGCGCGGTAGTCCTCCTCCTCGGTCTCGGCCGAGTCGCCGTTGAGCTCCTTCAGCTCCTTGCGGATGGCGGCGAGCTGCTGGCGCAGCAGGAACTCGCGCTGCTGCTTCTCCATGCCCTCCTGGACGTCCTTGCGGATCGTCTCGGCCACGTCCAGCTCGGCCAGGTGCTCGCGGGACCATTCGACCAGCTTGGCCAGCCGGTCGGCGGGGTCGCCGGCCTCCAGCAGCTCCACCTTCTGGGCGGTGGACAGCCACGGGGTGTAGCCGGAGCTGTCGGCCAGCACCGAGGGGTCGTCGATCTGGTTGACCTGGTCGACCACCTGCCAGGCGCCGCGCTTCTGCAGGATGGTGGTGGCCAAGGCCTTGTACTCCTTGGCCAGCTCGGTGGCGCGCTCACCGGCGGGGACCGCGTCCACGGTCACGGCCTCCACCCACAGCGCCGCGCCGGGGCCGGTCGTGCCGGCGCCCATGCGCACCCGGTCGACGCCGCGGACCACGGCGGCGGGCTCGCCGCCGGGCAGCCGCCCGACCTGCTCGACGACGGCGCGCACGCCGACGGCGCCGTAGCGGCCGTCGATGCGGGGAACGAGGAGCACCTGGGGCTTGTTGCCACCGGATGCCTGGGCCGCGTCGATCGCGGCGCGCACCTCGGAGTCGGACAGGTCCAGGGGAACCACCATGCCCGGCAGCACGACGGCGTCGTCCAGCGGCAGAACCGGCAGGATCAAGCTCTCACTCATGCGAACTCCAAAGGGTTGAGTTATACCGACTCAATTCATCGGAGCCTCGTAATGTTCCCTTGCTTGCCGATGTTCGCTCAGAGCGAGCGTAATCATGTAAGTGATACCTAAGGGTGAGAGCGGATCAGACCTGGGTGCGACGCGCGGCGCGTACCCGGCTCGTAGTCTTCAACCGTGTTCTCGGCCGTGCTGCGCCCCATCCCTCTCGTGCTCTACAAGGGCGAGGCCGACCCGCCCACGCCCCGGTCCCGCCGGCTGGCCATGCCGGTGCCGCGCTGGCTCGGGCTGCTGCCGTTCCGCACGCTCGACCTGGTGCGGACGGTCGACGCGCTGCTGGCCCTCGTCCTGTTCCTGACCACCTACGACCGGGTCCTCCAGCACGACGGACGCCTGGCCGTCGCCTATCTGGCCGCGCTGGGGGTCGCGGTGCCGCTCGTGCTGCGCGACCGGAGGCCGCTGGCGGCCTGGCGCGCCTCGCTGGCCCTGCTGCCCGCCGGGCTCTGGGTCTCCTTCGAGCTGGGCATCGACTACGAGGACAACCCCTACACCCCGGAGATGGTGCTCTCCTACCTGCTCGTGGCCTACTCGGTGGCGGTGCGCTGCGATCGGCGGATCACCGGCGCCGCCTGGGTGATCAGCGTGCTGGTGATGTGGATCGCCTTCCCCAACGGCATGCCGCTCGGGTCGGTCATCGTGGGCGCCGTCATGCTCCTCGGTTACAACGTCCGGGTGCGGCGCAGCGCCACCGAGCGGCTCGCCCTGGAGGAGCGGCGCAGCCAGGAGGCCATGGGCGCGCAGGCCGTGCTGGAGGAGCGCGCCCGCATCGCCCGCGAGCTGCACGACGTGGTGGCCCACCACATGTCGGTGATCGCGATCCAGGCCGAGGCGGTGCCGCTCAAGGCGGCGGGCGACCCGGCCCAGCTGGAGGCGGGGCTGGCCGGCATCCGCGCGCTGTCGCTGGAGGCGATCGCCCAGCTCCGGCAGGTGCTCGGCGTGCTGCGCGACGAGGAGGGCCGCACCGACACCGCCCCGCAGCCCGGCCTGGAGCAGGTGGACGACCTGGTGGCCAACGCGCGGGCGGGCGGGCTGTCCGTGCTGGTCAGGCGGCCCGAGTCGCTGGAGGGGGTGCCCCAGGCGGTGGGCATGTCCGCCTACCGGATCGTGCAGGAGTCGCTGAGCAACGCGATGCGCCACGCCCCCGGCGCGACCGTCGTGCTCGACATCGGCCGCGACGACCACGGCGTGCGCCTGCACATCACCAACGGCCCCGGCTCCTCCCCCGCCCACTCGCCGGGCGCCGGTCACGGGCTCGTCGGCATGCGCGAGCGGGCGGCGCTGCTCGGCGGCACACTGGAGGCGGGGCCGGTCCCGGTGGGAGGCTTCCAGGTGACCGCGGTGCTGCCGACCGGACGGGGTTCAGGGTGATACGGGTTCTGATCGCCGACGACCAGGGCATGGTGCGCACGGGCTTCACCGTGTTCCTGAGCTCCCAGCCCGACATCGTGGTCGTGGGCGAGGCGGCCGACGGGCGGGAGGCGATCGAGCGGGCCGCCGAGCTGGCGCCCGACGTGGTTCTGATGGACGTGCGGATGCCGGTGATGGACGGGCTGGAGGCCACCCGGCGGCTGTGCTCGCCCGGCTCGCGGTCCAAGGTGCTCATCCTGACCACGTTCGACCTCGACGACTACGTCTACGAGGCTTTGCGGGCCGGCGCCAGCGGGTTCCTGCTGAAGGACGCCTCGGCCGCCCAGCTCGCCGAGGCCGTCCGGGTGGTGGCGGCCGGCGACGCGCTCATCTCACCGGGCGTGACCAGGCGGCTCATCCACGAGTTCGCCCGGCTGGGGCCGCGGCCCGCGCCCTCGGCCGTCCGGCTGAGCCAGCTGACCGAGCGCGAGAGCGAGGTGCTCACGCTGGTCGCCCAGGCGCTGTCCAACCAGGAGATCGCGCGGAAGCTGGTGCTGGCCGAGCAGACGGTCAAGACGCACGTCGGGCGGGTGCTGATGAAGCTGGGGCTGCGCGACCGCGCTCAGGCGATCGTGTACGCCTACGAGACCGGGCTGGTGCGGCCGGGCGAGTGACGGGCCGGGGTTCCGGTCGTACAGTCGGCTGGTGGACCTGGTCAAGCTGTTCCATGACGTGGTGGAGACGGTGCCCGCGTACCGGGCGTTCCTGGCGGAGCACGACATCGACCCCGCCCAGATCCGGACATTTCAGGATTTTGTGGGCTTGCCGATGACAAGCAAGGACACGTACACGCGACGCCACCCGCTCCCTGACCTGTGCCGTCATGGGGTGATCGGTGACATCGTCGCGGTGTCGTCCGGGTCGACGGGTGAGCCCGCGTTCTGGCCGCGCACCGCCGCCGACGAGAAGGCCGTCGCGGCCCGCTTCGAGGAGGTGTTCCGCGACTCCTTCGCCGCCCACGAGCGGCGCACGCTGGCGGTGGTCTGCTTCACGCTCGGCACCTGGGTGGGCGGGCTGTTCACGCTCGCCTGCTGCCGCCGGCTGGCCGAGCTCGGCTACCCGGTGACGGTGGTGGCGCCGGGCGGCGACAAGCGGGAGATCCTGCGGGTGGTGCCCGAGCTGGCGCCGCACTTCGACCAGGTGGTGCTGCTCGGCTACCCGCCCTTCCTCAAGGACGTGATCGACGCCGGGCTGCCCTGGTCCCGCTGGCAGGTCAAGCTGGTCACCGCCGGCGAGGTCTTCAGCGAGGAGTGGCGCACGCTGGTGGCCTCCCGCGCCGGCATCGCCGATCCGGTGCGCGGGATCGCCTCCCTGTACGGGACGGCCGACGCGGGCGTGCTCGGCAACGAGACGCCGCTGTCGGTGGAGATCCGCCGCTTCCTGGCGGAGCGGCCGACGGTCGCGCGTGAGCTGTTCGGCGAGTCGCGGCTGCCCACGCTGGTCCAGTACGACCCGGGGGCGCGCTTCTTCGAGGAGCACGAGGGGACCCTGCTGTTCTCCGGCGACAACGGCATCCCGCTGATCCGCTACCACATCGCCGACGACGGCGGCCTGATCCCGTACGAGCGGATGCTGGCCTTCGTCCGCGACCACGGGCTGGAGCCGTCGGCGCCCGGCCCCGAACGGCCCTTCGCGTACGTCTTCGGACGCAGCCGCTTCACCGTGTCGTACTACGGGGCGAACGTGTACCCCGAGAACATCTCCGTGGGGCTGGAGCAGCCGGAGGTGGCCGGGCTGGTGACGGGCAAGTTCGTGATGGAGGTGGCGGAGGACGAGCGGCGCGACCGGCACCTGACGGTGACGGTGGAGTTGGCCCCCGGCGAGAAGCCGTCGGACGGCACGGCCGAGGCCGTGGGCGCGTCGATCCTGTCCCAGCTGCGGCGGCTCAACAGCGAGTTCGCCCACTACGTGCCGGAGGCGCGCCAGACGCCGGTGATCCGGCTGCGGGAGACCGGCGACCCTGACTACTTCCCCCCGGGGGCTAAGCACCGCTACACCCGCTGATTCCCCCGGAGGCCAAGCACCGCCACACCCGCTGATTCCCCCGGAGGCCAAGCACCGCCACACCCGCTGATTCCCCCGGAGGCAAGCACCGCCACACCCGCTGACTCCCCCGGAGGCAAGCACCGCCACACCCGCTGGCGTCCCGAAGGTGGCGGGCCCCACCCCTGACGCGGGGGTCGGCCGGTCATCCTTCCGGCGTCGCGATCCGACTCCGGTACTACCCGCAAGATCAGCCCGTGCGGTGACGCGGAATCCGGGTCCGGATCCGTACCTTCGACGCCATGCGATTCAGGCACGGGATCCTCGGCATGCTGGCGCTCGGCGCGCTGCTGGCCCCACCCGCCCAGTCCAGCGGACGGCTGGTCCGGGTCTACGGCGATGTGGCCACGGCCGACCGGGTGGCGGTCATCGTACCGGGCGCCGACATCACGGCGGAGACCTTCGACACCGGCAGCCACCGGCCGGGCGGCTCGGCCCGCGCCCTCCTGGCCGAGGCGGACGACCAGTCACCGGGCACGCGCCTGGCGGTCGTCGCCTGGCTGGGATACGACTCCCCACCGACCTGGAGCCTGAAGGTCATGACCGACTCCGCGGCCGGTGAAGGCGCGCAGGCGCTCCGCGGCATGGTCACCGACCTCCGCCGCCGGACCGCGGCCCCGATCGCGCTCCTGTGCCACAGCTACGGCTCGGTGGTCTGCGCCGAAGCCGCCGCCTCCGGCCTCCCGATCGCGGATCTGGCCCTCGTCGCCAGCCCCGGCGTGGAGTTCCCCGCCGCCACGTTCAGCCCCGTGCGGGTCTGGGCCGGCCTGGGCTCGGACGACTGGATGAGGTTCGTCCCGAAGACCAAGCTGGGCCCCCTGGGTTTCGGCCAGGACCCGACGGACCCCGCCTACGGCGCCCGGCTGTTCGACGCGGGCGAGGCCGGCCACAGCGACTACTTCCGCCCCGGCTCCACGTCCCTCCGCAACCTCACCCGGATAGCTCTCGGCCACATTGAGGAGGTCGGCCGTCCCCCGCCAGGGAAGACGACCACTGGGCCATGAGCGCGCGATCGCCGCCTCTCCGGGCGCATGCGGCACCGTCCCCCGGACGGCCACCGCTTACATGCAGCGCTGTTCCGGCAGGCCAGCGCTTGCCTCCGGCACATGCAGCGCCGTCCCCGACAGACCATCGCTTGCCTCCGGCACATGGAGCGCCGTCCCCCGGACGGCCATCGCTTGCATGCGGCGCTGTTCCGGCAGGCCACCGCTTGCCTCCGGCACACGCGGCACCGTTCCCGGCAGGCCACCACTGGAGGGTGCAGTCCTTACTCCGACCGGCCATGCTTGCTGTGCTCGCGGCCTCGATCCGAGTGAGCACGGCGATGAGTTGGAGTATGTCGGCCCACACCGTGACCGATGCCGTCCTCGACGTCCGCATCATGACGGTTCGCTCGGCGAGATCGGGGGTCGACATCCTGCTGGCCGACTGGAGCGGCGTGCTTCTGCCGCACCTGCTCGCCGCACCCGATCCACGGGTGGTCACCGTCAGCAGTGAGGGGCAACGCTTCGCCCGCTTCGACCTGGACAACCTCAACGCCGAACGCCGCTACCGCACGGCGTTCGCCTATGTGCAGTCCAAGCGGGCCAACCTCTACTTCGCCGTCGAACTGCAGCGCCGGGCCGACGCCGCCCGGCTGAAGCTGCGCAGCATGGCCGTGGCGCCCGGGCTGACCCGCACCAACGTGCTCACCGGAGGCGCCAACGGCAGCAGAGAACGGCTGCATGCGACTCGTACGCGCCTGCTGGTCCGCGTCGCCTTCTTGCCCACTCTGGAGGGCGCGAAGACCTCCCTGTACGCGGCGACCGTGCCCGATCTGCCCGGCGGCAGCTACATCGTTCCGGACGGGCCGCTGCAACTGCGCGGCGAGCCGACTCCCCGTACTCGCGAGCGCGCCATCCACGACACCGCCACGGCCGCTCACCTCTGGCGGCTGTCCGAACGGCTGGCCGGCGTCACCTATGTCCTGTCCGCCGCCGCGGCGACCCGCCTGCCGTAGTGTTAAACGCCGTTGAGTACGCCTACAGGACGTCTTCGCCGGGCCAGTTGCGGAGAACCCCTGAGGGTCGGCGGTGGGCCTGACGAGCCCGGTGAGCCCGCTGAGCCTGCTGAGCCCAGTAAGGCCGGTGAGCCCAGTAAGGCCAGACCCGGCGTCCGCAGCCGCCGGTACGCACCAGGGCGTCCCTACAGGTTCGTAGCCGCGGGCTCGTCGGGAAGCCGGGCGCGAAGGGCTTCCAGGTCGGGGAGGAACCAGAGCTCGTCGCCTCGGTTGGCTTCGCGTACCCAGTCCCTGAGGGCACCGCTGGAGGCCACGTATTCGGAGATGTCGCCGATGACGGCGACCTTGATGCGGTAGTTGGCGAACTTTTGGATGATCTCGCCGGCGACGCGGGTGCTGAGGCGCCAGAAGTCCTCGTGCAGCCTGCCTGCGGGGATGGCCACGAGGTGAGCGCGGTGATACCAGGAGTCGCCGATCAGGTCGAGGGCGTCGCGCTCCGTCCGCACCGGCGGGCCGTCCGCCTCGCACAGCAGGACACCGGGCATCGGGGTGGCGGGAGCGGGCTGGTCAGGCATGCGAGATCTCCAGGAGTAGGTCCGGCCGGTCACGGGCCGGGCAGGTCATGCGCCCAACGGGCGGGTCGGTGATGCGGCTAACGGACGGGGCTTTAATGCGACTAACAGGCGGGTCGGTGGCCTGGCGGGCGGTCAGAAGTACGTCTGGTGGGCTGGGCCGGTCATGGCGCCGACGGGTCGAGGGCTACCGTTTGACCAGGGCGTGAACAAGACGGAGCACCTGGGCGAATGCGCCTGGCGGGCTCGGCCAGTCATGACGCCGGTCGGTCCGGTCTACCGTTTGACCAAGGGCGTCGACCAGCCGGAACACCTGGGCGGATGCGCCTGGTGGGCTGGGCCGGTCGTGACGCCGGTCGGTCGGGGCTACTGCTTGACCAGGGCGTCGATCAGCCGGAGGACCTGGGCGGTCGCCTCGAGGTCGCCCAGGACGACGACTTTCAGCCGGCCGCGTTCCTCGTCGTACACGCATTCGGCGCGGACGCCGGTGGGCCGGCCGCCGAGCGAGGCCAGGAGCATGGTGCTGACCCTGTCCATCTCGGCACGGTCGATGCCGTCGACGTTGACGATGGCCGACGCCTCGGCGTGCCGACTGGCAGGGGGTGGGGCGATCGGCAGGCCGGTGAACGCCTCAAGGTCTTCGCGGGCGATCCGATACTGCTTGCCGATCTTGACGGCCTTCAACCGGCCGTCACGGACGTACGCGCGGACGGTCTTGACGTGCAGGTCGAGCAGGTTGGCCACCTGCTCGACGGTATATCGTTCCATATACTTCCTCAACCTACCCTATTCCAGGGAGTGATAGGGAATGGATCGCCGTTAGTGAAGAAGCTCTCGGGACCGGAGAGGCGGACGTACGTTGCCCGCATGGAACTGATCGAGCTGACCCCTCAGTTGCGTCTCCTCCGTTTCCCCGTCGGCAACGCCTACCTGTGGCACGAGCGCGACGCGCTGACCCTGATCGACACCGGCGTGGCGGGGTCGGGCAAGGACGTCGAGGGCGCGATCCGCTTCCTCGGCTTCACCCTCGCCGACCTGCGGCACGTGATCGTGACGCACGGGCACGACGACCACCACGGCGCGCTGGCGGAGATCGCGGCCGATGCCACCGTCATGGTCCACCGGGCCGACGCGCCGGTGGTGCGGGGAGAGGCCGCGCAGCAGACGCCTGAGCGGGCGGACATGCCCGAGTGGGAGCGGGAGATCTACGACAGCCTGCCTCCGATGCCTCCCGTGCCCGCGGCCCGGGTGGACCGGGAGCTGGAGGGCTGCGAGGTGATCGACTTCGGGGGCGGCGCCGAGGTGATCCCCATTCCGGGACACACCGACGGCAGCATCGCGCTGCACCTGCCGGCGCACCGGCTGCTGTTCGCCGGCGACACCGTCGCGAACGTGAACGGGCAGGTCATCCTGGGCGTGTTCAACGCCGATCGGGCCAGGACGGCCGCGTCCTTCCGTCGGCTGGCCGACCTGGACCTGGGCCTGGTCTGCGTCGGGCACGGTGACCCGATTTCCGGCGACGCCTCCGCGTGCCTGCGCGAGGTCGCGGCCCGGCTCTGAGCCGCATACCGCCTGCGCGAGGCGGCGGCCCGGCTTTGAGCCGCATGCCGCCTTCGCCCCCCTGCGCGAGGTGACGGCCCAGCTCTGAGCCGCATGCCGCCGCGCCTGCGCGAAGGTCGCGGCCCAGCTCTGAGCCGCATGCCGCCGCGCCTGCGCGAAGGTCGCGGCCCGGGTCTGAGCCGTATGCGCGAGGGACGCCGCCCGTGATCCTGGTGCCCGGGGTTGAGCTGCGGGGAATGCCTGAGGCCGCCGGCTGTGCTGCTGCCTGGGGAGGTTCGCAATGGACGACGGGCACATCGAGCTCCGATCGGCGCGTGGCCGGTGGGTGCTGGCGGCGACCGTGCTGGGGTCGGGGCTGGCGATGCTCGACAGCACGGTGGTCAACGTGGCGCTGCCCTTCCTCGGCGCCGAGCTGGGGGCCGGCATGGCGGGCCTGCAGTGGACGGTGAACGCCTACACGCTCACGCTCGCCGGTCTGATCCTGCTGGGCGGCTCGCTGGGCGACCGGTTCGGCAGGCGCCGGGTGTTCCTGATCGGGATGGTCTGGTTCGCGCTGGCGTCGGCGCTGTGCGCGGCGGCGCCGACGATCGAGTTCCTCATCGCGGCCCGCGCCCTGCAGGGGGTGGGTGGGGCGCTGCTCACGCCGGGCTCGCTGGCGATCATCCAGGCGTCGTTCTCCAAGGCGGACCGGCCGCGGGCGATCGGCGTCTGGTCGGGGCTGGGCGGGGTGGCGAGCGCGGTGGGGCCGTTGCTGGGCGGGGCGATGGTGCAGACGGCCGGCTGGCGGTGGGCGTTCCTGATCAACCTGCCGCTCGCGGCGCCGGCGCTGCTGGTGGCGGCCCGGCACGTGCCGGAGAGCAGGGACGAGCAGGCGGCGGGCCGTTTCGACGTGCTGGGGTCGGTGCTGGCCGCGCTGTCGCTGGCCGGGATCACGTACGGGCTGATCGAGCTGGACGCGCCGGTGCCGCTGGTCGCGGGCGTGGTGCTGGGAGCGGCGTTCGTGGTGCTGGAGTGGCGCCGGTCGCCGGACGCGCTGGTGCCGGTCGGCCTGTTCGCCGACCGGGTGTTCTCGGCGGTGAACGCGGTCACGCTCGTCATGTACGGGGCGATGGGCGTGGTGTTCTTCCTGCTGGCCGTGCAGTTGCAGGTGGTGTCGGGGTTCTCGCCGCTGGCGGCGGCGTCGGCGCTGCTGCCGGTGACCGTGCTGATGCTGCTGCTGTCGCCGCGCGCCGGCGAGCTGGCCAAGCGGCACGGGCCGCGCTGGCCGATGACGGGCGGGATCCTGCTGGCTGGCGTGGGGTTCGTGCTCATGAGCACGATCGGCGCCGACGTGTCGTACGCGCTGGTCGTGCTTCCGGCGGTCACCGTGTTCGGGCTGGGGCTGTCGGCGGCGGTCGCGCCGCTGACCGCGACCGTGCTGGCCACCGCCGACGACCGTCACGCGGGCACCGCGAGCGGGATCAACAACGCGGTGGCGCGCACCGGCGGGCTGCTCGCGGTGGCCGCGGTGCCGCCCCTGGTGGGGCTGGTCGGGGACGCCTTCAGGAACCCGGCGGTGTTCGACGCGGGGTTCCGCCGGGCGATGCTGGTCAGCGCGGTGATGATGGGCGTGGCGGCGCTGGTGACGGCCGTCGCCGTCAGGGAGAACGTGCTCGACCCTCAGAAGGTGAAGGCCTGACTGCGGACGCTGTTGTCGAAGTTGGACTCCAGCAGCTCCGGCTCCCCGACGGTGCGGATGCCGGGCAGCCTCGTCAGCAGCGTCCTGAACATGGTGCGCAGCTCCTGCCTGGCCAGGTTGGCGCCGAGGCAGAAGTGGGGGCCGGGGCCGCCGAAGCCGACGTGCGGCTTGGTGTCGCGGGTGATGTCGAACCGGTCGGGGTCGGGGAAGACGGACTCGTCGCGGTTGGCCGAGCCGTAGAAGAGCACGACCTTGTCGCCCTTCTTCAGCTCCAGCCCGCGCAGCGAGTAGTCCTGCGTGAGCGTGCGCCGGAACTGCATGATCGGCGAGACGTGGCGCACCATCTCCTCGATGGTGTTGCCGATGTGCGCGTCGAAGTCGCTCATGAGCAGCTCGCGCTGCGCCGGGTTGTCGGTGAGCAGCTTGATGCCGTGGGCCATGGTGTTGCGCGCGGTCTCGTTGCCGGCGACCAGCAGCAGCGCGAAGAACGAGCCGAGCTCGCGGTAGGTGAGCTTCTCGCCGTCGGGGTTGGCGGTGACCAGGAGGGAGACCAGGTCGCCCTTGGGGTCGGCGGCGCGTTCGTGGCCCAGCTTGATCACCATGCGCTGGAGGGCGAGCAGGGCCAGCATGTTCTGCCCGGCCATCTGGACGGTGCGGGCCAGGCTGGGCCGGATGCCGGTGTAGGCGGTGGAGATGTCGACGTGCTTGTGGACCCGTTCGCGCCACTCCTGCGGGATGTCGAGCATGTCGCAGATGACGTGGATGGGCAGCCGGGCGGCGACCTGCTGGACGAAGTCGCGCGGCCCCTGCGCGACGGCGTCGTCGACGATGCGCCCGCAGGCCGACTCGATGTCGGACTGCAGCCCCGCGAGCATCTTGGGGCTGAACGAGCGGGTCACGATGCGGCGCAGCCGGGCGTGTCGCGGGTCGTCCATGTTGACCATCGACTCGCCGAACACCTGCTTGACCCAGCCGGGCGGCTCGGGGTTGGTGACGGCCGGCTCGCTGGAGAAGACCTTGGCGTTGCGGCTGGCCTCGACCACGTCGGCGTGGCGCACCAGGGCGTAGAAGCCGGCGCCGGAGCGCAGGAACGGCACCTTCTTCTCCGGGAAGAACACCGGATGGTCCAGCTGCCGGAGCCGGGCGAACGCCTCGTGCCGCTCCTTGAGCGGCCTGCGCCAGAAGTCAAGATCAGCGAGGTCGATGTCCACGTGCCTATCCTGGCACGTTCCCGGGGCGTTCAATCCGGGTTCGGCTGGGCGCGACATGACTTGAGGTGTGAATGTTCTGCTCTCCGCGTGCCTGATTCTTCCCCTCGTCACCGGTACGGGCGCGGCGCTCCCGGCGTGTTCCGGCGCCCCCTCCGACTTCGACGGCGACGGCCGTCCGGACCTGGCCGTGGCCGCCCCGTACGACGACCGGCGGTCCGGTTCCGTGACCATCCTGTACGGGTCGGGACGCGAACAGCGGCTGGCCCAGGACGAGCCCGAGCCGGGTGACGCGTTCGGCGCGTCGCTGGCCGTGGGCCACTTCGACGGCGACCGGTGCGCCGACCTGGCGGTGGGGGTGCCGGACGAGTTCCTCGGCGACCGGGTGCCCGGCGCGGACGGGAACGGGGTGGTGCGGCTCTACCACGGCTCCCCCGGCGGGCTGCGGCCCGGCGAGGAGCTGTCGCTGCACGAACCGTCGAGCGACCGGTTCGGGGCGTCGCTGGCCGCCGGCGACTTCGACGGCGACGGCCGGGACGAGCTGGCCGCGGGCGCTCCCGGGCGCGGCCGGGGCGGCGGGGTGACGGTGTACTGGATGAAGGGGCGCGACCCGTACCCGATCACCCAGCGCACCGGCTGGGTGCGGCAGGCGGCGCGATCCACCGACGGGTGGGGAGAGACGCTCGCCGCGGGCGACTTCGACGGTGACGGGCGCGACGAGCTGGTGGTGGGCGCGCCCGCCGACACGGTCACGAAGGACGGCCAGGGCTCGGTCACCGTGCTGGACCCGCACCGTCGGCGGGCGCTGCGGCTGACCCAGAGCTCGCCGGGGGTCGCCGGCTCGGCGGAGAAGTGGGACGCGTTCGGCGCGGCGCTGGCGACCGGCGACTTCGACGGCGACGGGCGCGACGACCTGGCCATCGGCGTCCCTGGCGAGGGGCTCACCGCCGGGCAGCGGGCGATGGACTACGGCGACGGCGCCCTGCACGTGGTGTACGGGACCCGGAACGGGCTGCGCGGCGCCCGGTCGGAGATGTGGACGCAGCGGCTGCTGAAGGGCGAGCCGCGCTACTACGACCGGTTCGGGGCGTCGCTGGCGGCGGGCGACCTCGACGGCGACGGGGACGACGAGCTGGCGGTGGGGGTGCCCGGCGAGGACTCGGTGCAGGTGATGCCGGGCTCGCCGCGGGGCGGCCTGTCCCGGTACGGGGACGTACGGATCAAGGAGAAGGGCAGCACGGTGTCGGTGCTGCCCGCGCCGGGCGGGGGGCCCGCCACGCTGGTGGTGGCCGCGCCGGGCAGGGGCGTCGTGACGTCCCTGCCGGGGAGGCGCGGCGAGGGGGCGGCGCCGCGGTTCGGCAGGGCGCGCGAGATGGGCTCCGGCGAAGGGTTGTACGGATACGCGCTGGGCGCCCGGTGACCGGCGGCCGCGGCGTTCAGGCCGACTCGGCCGGGATGGTGGTGCGGTGGGACGTGCGGGCGGGGGCGCCGCGGCGGGAGACGTAGTCGAGGGTGCGGAAGTCGACCGACAGCTCGTCGCCCGTCAGCCGGGCCATGAGGTACCCGCGCCGCTGGTCCATGTACGAGATGTGCGGGTTCTCCGCCAGGGACTCGGCGATCCAGGTGCGGTCGCGGTAGCCGTCGCCGTCGCTGGCGATCGAGGTGGCGATCAGTTCGCGGGCCACCACGGGCGCGTCCGGGTCGTCGAAGTCGGTCTTGAGGTCGGCCAGGTGGTGCATGTGGGCGTCGCCGGTGAGGACGACGGGGTTGGCGGTGCCGGACAGGGCGTTCAGCACGCGGGTGCGCTCGGGGGCGTAGCCGTCCCAGGAGTCGAGGTTGACGTCCCGTCCCGGGCCGGCGCGGAAGTCGCGGTGGGTCATCATGATCTGCTGGCCGAGCAGGTTCCAGCGGGTGTCGGAGCCCTGGAGGCCGTCCTCCAGCCAGCGCCACTGGCCGTCGCCGAGCAGGGTGCGCCCGGTGGACAGGCGCTCGTCGCAGCCGGAGCGCACGCCGTCGCCGCAGGCCTGGTCGTCGCGGAACTGCCGGGTGTCGAGCAGGTGGAAGCGGGCGAGCGAGCCCCAGGAGACGCGCCGGTTCACCTGGATGGCGGCGCCGCGCAGGCTGCCGCGGCGCAGCGGCATGTTCTCGTAGTAGGCGCGGAAGGCGGCGGCCCTGCGCCGGGCGAAGGCGGGGGCGCCGGTGCTGGAGACGGGGCCGGCCCAGTTGTTCTCCACCTCGTGGTCGTCGAACGCCACCAGCCAGGGGGCGGCGGCGTGCGCGGCCTGGAGGTCGCGGTCGCTCTTGTACTGGGCGTGCCGCAGCCGGTAGTCGGCCAGGGTGGCGCACTTGCCGGGGGTGTGGGTACGGACCCGCTTCCCGGACAGCGCGGTGTAGCCGCTCGGCGCGTACTCGTACAGGTAGTCGCCGAGGAACACCACCAGGTCGGGCTCCTGCTCGGCCAGGCGCCGGTAGGCGGTGTAGAAGCCGTGCTCGAAATGGGCGCAGGCGGCGACGGCGAAGGCCAGCGGCGTCTCCACGCCGGCGGCGGGCGTGGTCCTGGTGCGGCCCTCGGGTGAGAGCCGGCCTTCGGCGCGGAAGCGGTAGAAGTACTCCCTGCCCGGGTCCAGGCCCTCGACCTCGACGTGCACGCTGTGGGCGTCGCGGGCGCGGGCGGTGACCGTACCGGAGGTGACGATCTCGGAGAAGCGCTCGTCGGCGGCGAGCTGCCAGCCGACGTCGACGTCGCGGGAGGGCATGCCGCCGAGGCCGGCGCCGCCGAGCGGGTCGGTGGCCAGGCGGGTCCAGAGCACGACCCCGCCGGGGGACGGGTCTCCGGAGGCGACGCCGAGGGTGAACGGGTCGGCTCTGAGCGTTCTGCGCGACGTGCCGGCCCGCGGGGCGAGGAGGCCCGCGGCGGCCGCGGTGAGGAAGGATCTGCGGTCCACGCTCCAGGTATGTCCGCACCCGCTGACCAGGCCGTGAAAGCGGCGTCAAAGGGGGATGAACAACACCCGTCGCCCTCCTCCGGCCCCCGGCTCACTCCAGGTGGGCGCGGAGGGCCGGGGCACCGGTGTAGCGGACCGCCCGCATGCCGGCCGCGCGGGCGCCCTCGACGTTGTCCTCGCGGTCGTCGACGAAGAGCACGTCGGCGGGGTCGGCCGCGAGCTCGGCGGCGACGTGCTCGTAGATCCGCCGGTCGGGTTTGACCAAGCCGAGCCGGGCGCTGTAGAAGCGGTGCGGGATGGCGGCGATCCAGGGCAGCTCGTCCAGGGCGTCGGCGACGCAGGCGGGCGCGTTCGACAGCAGGGCGACGTCGCGGCCCTGCTCCAGCAGCTCGCGCAGGATCGCCAGGGAGCCCTCGTCGGGGTGCGACCAGCTGGCCGCGTCCATGGCGATCAGCCGGTCGAGCTCGGCCGCGGACAGGGACCGGCCCGCGGCCTTCGCCCAGTACTCGGCCGGGCCGAGGGCGCCCCGGTCGAACTCCAGCCGGTGGGCCCAGTATTCACGCAGGAACTCGGCGGGGTCGGCGCCGGCGGCACGGGCCATGGCCTCCGCCTCGGCGACCGGCTGGGCGAGGGACAGGACGTTGCCGTAGTCGAAGAGGATCCATCTCATCCGAGGAATGGTCGCAGATGCGGCCCGAGCGCCGGGCAGCCGAGGTACTTCTCGGCGGTGTGGAAGTCGATCCAGTCGAGGTTGACCAGCTCCTCGGCGTCAACGCCGGTGAAGCAGCCGGCCAGCGCGGGCGGGATGGCCGCGATGTCGTCCTTGTCGGCGATGTTCACCCAGCGCCGCACGCCCTTGGGCCGCTCGCCGCGACCGTTGACCGGGGCGGGCAGCAGCCGCTCGAAGATCACCTCACGCATGCCGAGCGGGCTGCCCAGCGTGATGAGCAGGTCCGTCTCCAGGTCGGGATAGGCCCAGAAGGTCTCGTACGTGACGACGCTGCCGAGAGAGTGGGCGATGACCACCCTGGGCCGGTTACGGCGGATGGTGTCGGCGACCGCCCCCCTGACCCGCTCGCGCCTGCCCTGGTCGGTGAGGTACGCGGCGACCTCGGGGGCGAACAGCTCGGCGAACGCGGCCGACCGGCCCTCCAGCCGGGACAGCACCCAGGCGGTGAACGACCTCAGCGTACCGGTGACGTACTCGCCGAAGCCGAGGTTCGCGGCCCAGCCCGCCGCCTCGCCGCGGGCGGCCCGCAGCGAGGCGGCGCGCGTTGCGGCGGGGTCGCGGAGCAGGTGGGAGAAGTACGCGACCTCGCTGAAGTACGTCCTGGCCGGGCCGCCGAGCGAGGCGTGCAGGTAGCGGTCCCACTTCTCGCGCATGGCCGTGGCCGCCCCGGCGGCGGACCCGCCCGCCCTGAGGTAGTAGTCGTACTTGCCGATGCCGTGCACGCCGACGATGCCTGCCGTCATGACTCCCCCAGGTGATGGATGCGCGATAGTGGCATACGCCGCTTGCGGGGCGCCGTCAACCCCGCGGAATCACGCACATACCGGGGGTGTTGGGGGTATGACAGGAAATGTCGTTGCCCGGCACTCCCGCCCGTCTATACGTTGACCGTGCACAGAGGAAGGATCGTCATGCCCGCCACGCTGGTCGTCAACGACTCGGTCGTCATCCCCGACGCCGAGCTCGTCTGGCGTTTCTCCCGGTCCTCGGGCCCGGGCGGGCAGGGGGTCAACACCACCGACAGCCGGGTGGAGCTGACCTTCGACGTGGCGTCCAGCACGGCGCTGCCGCCCGCGCTGAAGGCCCGCGCCCTGGAGCGGCTCGGCTCGCCGACGATCACGATCGCCGCCTCCGAACACCGTTCCCAGCTCCGCAACAGGGAGGCCGCGCAGCAGCGGCTGGCCCAGCGGATCCGTGAGGCCATCGCGCCGCCGCCCAAGCGCAGGCGCCCCACCAAGCCGACCCGCGGCTCGGTCGAGCGCCGCCTGGCGGGCAAGAAGCAGCGCTCCGAGGTGAAGCGGCTGCGCCGCGATCTCTGATCAGACCGACAGCACCGGTTCGCGCAGGTGCGCCTGGCACAGCTGCCCGACCGTCTCGCACACCTGGGCGCGCAGGTCGCGGGCCCAGAGCCGGCCGTCGTCGTCGAAGTGCGGGCACACGGGCGAGATCACCAGCTCGGACCCGACGGCCACCGCCCCCGCGCCCAGCAGCTCCTTGTACAGCTCGGCCTGCGCCCACATGGCGCCGCACGCGCGGGCGCTGGCGCACATGACGGCCACGTGCTTGCCGTCCAGCACGCCGGCCCGCGCCATCCAGCCGAGCGCGTACTCCAGCTCCACCGGCAGCAGGCTGTGCTCGGGCGCGGTGAGCACCAGCGCGTCCGACTCCCCCACCAGCGCGAGCAGCTCGCGGACCACCGAAGGGGCCGGTCCCGGCTCGTGCGGGGGCACCTCGTGCAGGCGGGGCCACGCCTCGAGATCGGCGCCCGGCGGCAGTTCGCAGCGGATGGCGTCGAGGAGCCGGTTGACGTACGAACCCGCGTGGAGGCTGGCGGCGATCCCGATGATTTTCACCCACTGCTCCCCAAGGGGTCTTGTGTACGGCTGATGGGTCAGAAACCTGCCCGATGCCGTGGTTGTCCAAGACCATCCCTAAGTCAAGAGGATGTACGTTTCGCCGGAGTGTCCCGGGGGCGGCGGAAGATCAGAATCAGCACGCGCAGGACGAGCACGGCGCTGATCACCAGCAGGTTGTAGCCGATGAGCTGGAACAGCGTCATGCCGAGCTCCTCGCTGGCCACCGGCCCGCCGTCGACGCCGAGCAGGATGACGGCCATCAGCCCGGCGGTCGCGCCGAGCACGGTGAGCAGCACCTGGTGCAGCAGCCCGGTCAGGAAGCCGCGGTCGCGCTCGTCGGCCAGCAGCCGGACGTTGAGGCCGAGCCTGCCGTGCTCGGCGGCGCTGGCGATGCGCTCCACGCGCCGCGGCAGGCGGCGCAGCATCGGCAGCAGGGCGGCCAGCTCCTGCGCGGCCGCCTCCTTGAGGTTGCCGCCGTCGAACTGCTCGGACAGGTAGCGGCCGGCGAAGGCGCGGGCCTCGCTCATCAGGTCGAAGCCGGGTGAGAGCCGCACCAGCGTGCCCTCCAGCGTCGCCAGCGCCCTGAAGACGGCGGCCACCTCGGGCGGGATCGAGAGCCCGTACGAAGAGACGATCTTGAACAGGTCGGTGAACATCCGCACGCTGTCGAGGCCCGGCCCCAGGTGCTTGGCCATGAACTGGCCGAGCGCCCGCTCCAGCGCCGGCTCGTCGATGTCCTCCGGCCTGGGCACCACCTCCAGCAGGGCGTCGGTCACCGCGAGCGGGTCCTGCCGGTTCATGGCGAGCAGGAAGCGCTGCAGCGCGGCGCGGGCGGAGGCGTCGAGGCGGCCGACGGAGCCGAAGTCGAGCAGGCCCAGCGTGCCGTCGTCGAGCAGCATGAGGTTGCCCGGATGCGGATCGGCGTGGAAGACGCCCTCGACGAGAATCTGCCGCAGCAGGCAGTCGAGCAGGTCGCGGGCCAGGCGGGGGCCCTGCTCGGGGGTGGCGGCGGTGACGGGCTTGCCGACCAGGCGCTGCATGACCAGGACCCGCTCGGTGCAAAGCGCGCCGACCGGGGTGGGATAGGTGACGCCGCCGCCGTCGGAGGCGGCGACGGCGGCCATGTTGGCGGCCTCGACGCGGAAGTCCAGCTCTTCCCTGATCGCCACCGCGAACCCCTCGGCCAGGTCGCGCACGCCGAGCCCGCGACCCCACCGGGTGCGTGACTCCAGGGTGACGGCCAGGCGGCGGACGATGTCGAGATCCCTGGCCACGGTGCGGCCGATGCCCGGCCGCCGCACCTTGACCACGACGTCCTCGCCGGTGCGCAGCCGGGCGGTGTAGGCCTGCGCGATCGAGGCGGCGGCGAGCGGCGTGCGGTCGAAGGCGGCGAACACCTCCTCGACGGGCCCGCCCAGCTCGGCGCGGAGCACCGGCTCGACGAGCTCCCACGGCTCGGCCGCCACCTGGTCCTGCAGCCGGCCCAGCTCCTCGATGAACTCGGGCGGCAGCAGGTCGCGCCGGGTCGACAGCACCTGCCCCAGCTTGACGAAGGTGACGCCGCCGTCGTCGAGCGCGAGCCGCAGCGAGCGGGCCAGCCGCACGGCGCCGGTGTGGTCCTCCGGCCGGTCGCCGCGCCCGCGCAGGTACGGGCCGAGCCCGTGCCTGACGGCGATCCGGGTGATCTCGGAGTAGCGCCTGGCCCGCGACAACCGGCCGCGCAGCGACCTGACCAGCTCCAGCGGCCCGGGGATCGACCCCGTGGGCACCAGCGCCTCGGCGACGACCAGGATGACCATCGGGATGAGCACGATGCACATCACGACCAGGATCAGCACCCACAGCGGGCCGAGGCCCACGTCCCGCGTGCCGTCCATCTGCGGAAAAGGGCTCAGGATCGGCGTGGTCAGCGGCCCGGCCAGCGAGAACGCCAGGAGGGCCGCCAGGAAGGTGCGCACCGCGCCGAACCGGACGCCGAGCAGACGCTGGGCGGCCGCGGCCAGCGCGATCACCATGACGATCGTGACGACCGCGACGACGAGCGTGACGGGGAGATCCATGGGGACGAATCATCCCATGCTGGATCAGCCTCTGGCTCGGGCCCTGCGCTCCTCGCGGCGGGCGACGAACCGGGCGGCCGTCTCGTCGGTCCTCTGCAGGAACTCCGACAGCTCCTCGCGGGCCCGCTCGCCCTCGGGGCCGAGGCCGGTCTTGTCGAACACGGACCACTGCCGCAGCACCGGCATGAGCACGTCGTCGAGGTGGAGGCGCAGGTCGTAGATGCCCTCGTGGGCGATGGTCATCGCCATGCGGGTGAAGCCGGCGATGTTGGAGCCGGGCATCTGGAAGGTGGTCACCACGTCGGTGACGGCCCGCATGGTCTGGTCGGGGTCGAGCTCGAAGGCCGCCTTGAGCAGGTTGCGGTAGAAGAGCATGTGGAGGTTCTCGTCGGCGGCGATGCGGGCGAGCAGGCGCTCGCAGCCCTCGTCGCCGGAGGCCGTGCCGGTGTTGCGGTGCGCGATGCGGGTCGCCAGCTCCTGGAAGGAGACGTAGGCGAGCTGCTGCAGCATCGTGCCGTAGTCGGTCATGAAGCCGCTCTGCATGTGGGCCATGCGGGCGCGCTCCAGCTTGACCGGGTCGACGGCGCGGGTCACGGTCAGGTAGTCGCGGATCGCGGTGCCGTGGCGATCCTCCTCTGCCGTCCAGCGGTGCACCCACGTGCCCCAGGCGCCGTCGCGGCCGAAGGTGGTGGCGATCTCGTGGTGGTAGCTGGGCAGGTTGTCCTCGGTCAGGAGGTTGACGATGAGCGACACGCGGGCCGGCTCGGGCAGCTTGGAGTCGCCCTCCTGCCAGGCCTCACCACCGTAGGGGCCGTCGAAGTCGCGCCCCTCGCTCCACGGAACGTACTCGTGGGGGAACCACTCCTTGGCCATCTTCTCGTGGCGGTCGAGCTCACCTGCCACGATCGGCTCGAGCTCGTGGAGCAGTTGCGTCTGCGTCATCGGCATGAAGGGATCCTCTCCTCCTCAAGGTTACGGCACCGTAGGTTAGGGTACCCCAGGGACGCCCAGGTGAAATATGGTGTCCTCATGCGACCCAGCGTCCGGGGCCTGCTCCTCGACGACGACGAGCACCTGGTGATCTTCCGCCGCACGGTGCCGGGCCGCGCCGTCTACTGGTCGGTGCCCGGCGGTCACGTCGAGCCCGGCGACGCCACGCTCGAACACACCCTCCGCCGCGAGCTGCTGGAGGAGCTGGGCGCGACGGTCTCGGCCGTGACGCCGCTGACCACGGTCAGCTATCCGTGGGAGGGCGGGGTGAAGACCCAGCACGTGTACGGGTGCCGCCTGGTGGCGATGGACCCCGCGCTGCGCCACGGGCCCGAGCTCGACGACCCGGGCCGGGGCGTCTACGAGGTGGAGCGGCTGCCGCTGGAGCGCGAGGAGATCACCTCCCGCCACGTGGTCCCCGAGGCGGTGGCCGCCTATCTGTCCGGCCACATCGAGGCGCTGCCCCGGCTCATCGAGGATCGTCCCCCCGCCGGCGCGGCCGTCAGCGACGGTCCTCGATCTCCCACAGATGGTCGATGACGTGCCAGGCGAGGCGGCGCCGGGCGTAGGCGGGCGGCCAGGCGGTCTCCACCGGCGGCCGCCACGGGCGCGAGAGCACCTCGGCCAGCTCGGCGCGGAGCGCGTCCACGTCGGCGCGTGACCGGTAGGGCTTGTGGCGCACCCCGACCTGCCGGGCGTAGGCGCGCTCGGAGTCCTGCAGGTGGTTCACCATCTTGGTCAGGTCGCGCCCGCCGCCGCGCGGCCCCTTGCGCAGCTCTTCCGGCGACTCCCCCGCGACCTCGTCGAAGAGCTCCCAGGCGGCCCGCAGCAGCGCCACCTCGCGCCGGGCGGTCTCCTCGCCGACCGGTTCCAGGTCCTGCTCCGGGACGGTCTCGGGAGCGCCGAAGTCGGTCGTCGTGCCGCCGCGCACGCGGGCGACGACCTCGGGCTCGCCGGGGTCGAAGGCCAGGCCGGCCCGCTCGGCGATCACGCGGTAGCGCGGGGCGTACTCCATCAGCCGGTCGATCGCGGCCTCCCCGCCCTTGGCCACACGGCACCAGCCGGGCCAGGCGAACGAGCAGGCGAAGACCTTCTTCGGCCCTTCTTCCAGGTAGATCCGGGTCATGGCGGCAAGCCTGCCACCCATACCTGTCAGTCTCCGGCAGGTTCCACCAGATCGACGAGGTCGGCGACCGAGTCGACGATGAGCGACGGACGGAAGGGGAAGCGGTCGACCTCGTGACGCTGGGTGACGCCGGTCAGCACGAGGATGGTGAACAGCCCGGCCTCCATGCCGCACACGATGTCGGTGTCCATCCGGTCGCCGATCATCGCGGTGGTCTCGCTGTGGCCGCCGATCTCGTTGAGCGCGCTGCGCATCATCCGCGGGTTGGGCTTGCCGACGAAGTACGGCTGCACCCCGGTGGCGCGAGTGATCATGGCCGCGACGGCGCCGCAGGCGGGCAGCGACCCCTCGGTGGACGGGCCGATCGGGTCCGGGTTGGTGGCGATGAACCGGGCGCCGCCCTCGATGAGCCTGATCGCGCGGGTGATCTGGGTGAAGCTGTAGGTGCGGGTCTCGCCCAGCACGACGTAGTCGGGGTCGAGGTCGGTGAGCACGTAACCGGCTCCGTGCAGGGCGGTGGTCAGCCCGGCCTCGCCGATGACGTAGGCGGAGCCGCCGGGCCGCTGGTCGTCCAGGAACTGGGCGGTGGCCAGCGCGGAGGTGTAGATGGACTCGGCGGGCACGTCGAGCCCGGCCGCGGCCAGCCGCACCGACAGGTCGCGCCGGGTGTAGATGGAGTTGTTGGTCAGCACCCGGAACCGCTTGGAGGAGTCGCTGAGCCGCTTGATGAAGGTGTCGGCGCCGGGCACCGGCCGCCCTTCGTGCACCAGGACCCCGTCCATGTCGGACAGCCAGAAGTCGATCCGCTTACGCTCGGTCACCGGATCATCCTAGCGAGTGCGGCATATCGACTTCTCCACCGGTGCATGAAGAATGTGACTCATGTCGTTCACCGAAGCCGCACAGGACATGCGGGACGAGCTCGTCCGGCTGCGCCACTCGCTGCACACCACGCCGGAGATCGGCCTGACGCTGCCCCGTACCCAGGAGAAAGTGCTGGCGGCCCTCGACGGACTGCCCCTGGAGATCACCCTGGGCAAGGCGCTCAGCTCGGTGACCGCCGTCCTGCGGGGCGGCCGGCCGGGACCGGCCGTGCTGCTGCGCGGCGACATGGACGCGCTGCCCGTCGCCGAGCGCAACGACCTGCCGTACATCTCCCAGGTCGAGGGACGGATGCACGCGTGCGGGCACGACCTGCACACGACCATGCTGGCGGGCGCGGCGCACCTGCTGAGCGCGCGCCGCGAGGAGCTGGCCGGAGATGTGATCTTCATGTTCCAGCCGGGCGAGGAGGGGCAGCACGGCGCCAGGCACATGATCGAGGAGGGGGTGCTGGACGCCGCCGGCGACCGGCCGGTGGCCGCGTACGGGATGCATGTCGTCTCCTCGATCCTGCCGGCGGGCGTGTTCGCCTCGCGGCCGGGGCCGATCATGTCGGCGGCCGACGTGTTCGAGGCCACGGTGAAGGGGCGCGGCGGGCACGGTTCCACCCCGCACCTGGCGCGTGACCCGATCCAGGCCGGGTGCGAGATGGTGACGGCGATGCAGACCATGGTCACCCGGACGTTCGACGCGTTCGACCCGGTGGTGGTGACCGTCGGCAGCTTCCACGGCGGGTCGGCCGACAACGTCATCCCGGACGAGGCAAGATTCGAGGCGACGGTCCGGACGTTCAGCGCGGGCAACCGGGCCCTGGCCAAGCGGCGCCTGGTCGAGGTGGTGGAGTCCATCGCGGCGGCGCACGACCTGAAGGTGGAGGCGTCGATCCGCATGGGCTATCCGGTGACGGTCAACGACGCCGCCGAGGCGGCGTTCGCGGGCGCCGCGGTGGACGAGCTGTTCGGTCCCGGCCGCTACGTCGTCGCGCCGAATCCGGCCATGGGGTCGGAGGACTTCTCGTACGTGCTGCAGGAGGTGCCGGGGACGTTCGTGTTCCTGGGCGCCTGCCCGCCCGGCCGCGACCCGGCGACCGCGCCCTACAACCACTCCCCCGAGGCGCTGTTCGACGACTCCGTGCTGCCCGACGGGGCGGCCCTGTACGCCTCGCTGGCCCACAGGCGCCTGGCGGCGGCCGATGCGGGCCTGGGCGGTTGACCGGCCGGGGCCGATCGCGTCCCGGCCGCTGGTCATGGTGGAGCGCCCGATGCCCGAGCCGGGCCCGGGCGAGGTGCTGGTGCGGGTGGAGGTGTGCGGCGCCTGCCGCACCGACCTCCACCTGGCCGAGGGCGACCTGCCGCCCCACCGGCCGCTGACCACGCCCGGCCACCAGGTGGTCGGGCGGGTGGTGCGGCCCGACGGGAGCGACGGGGAGCGGGTCGGGGTGGCCTGGCTGCGCTCGACCTGCGGGAGGTGCCGCTACTGCCGGCGCGGCGTGGAGAACCTGTGCCCGGAGTCCACGTACACGGGCTGGGACGCCGACGGCGGCTTCGCCGACTACCTGACGGCGCCGCGCGACTACGTCTACCCGCTGCCTGACGACGTGCCGGCCGAGCGGCTGGCGCCGCTGCTGTGCGCGGGCATCATCGGCTACCGCGCACTGCTCCGCAGCGACCTGCCCGAGGGCGGGCGGCTGGGCATCTACGGGTTCGGCGCGTCGGCCCATCTGACCGCGCAGGCGGCCATCGCCATGGGCGCGGTCGTGCACGTGGTCACCCGCGCCGCCCGTCACCGGGAGCTGGCGCTCGAACTGGGCGCGGCCTCGGCCGGGGACCGGCCGCCCGAGCCGCTCGACTCGGCCATCCTGTTCGCGCCGGTCGGCGACCTGGTGCCGCCCGCGATGGAGGCGCTGGACCGGGGCGGCACGCTCGCCGTCGCCGGGATCCACCTGAGCGACATCCCGCCGCTTGACTACGACCGCCATCTCTTCCGGGAGCGGACGCTGCGCAGCGTCACGGCCAACACCCGGGCGGACGGGCGCGCGTACCTGGAGCTCGTGCGCGAGCACCCGCCGCAGGTCAGTAGCGTGGCATACACGTTCGAAGAGGCCGGCAGGGCGCTCTCGGACATCGCGCGCGACCGGGTCAAGGGCGCCGCCGTCATTCTCGTGGGCTGACGAGCCCGAGGCCTGTGGAGACAAACGCCGTCACGAGCACCCATGAAGGAAAGTTACATTAGCCTCACAACCACTGGAGATTATTGACGCACTCACCGCCTGACCGTAGGGTCCGGTCAATCCCACAGATCCTCATCAGGTCCGAACTTCCCCGGAGCGGTACATGAAGCGACTAGCAGCTGTAGTGGCGTTGCTGGGCCTTACCGCCGTCACAGCAGCGTGCAGTGGCAGCGGCACCCCCACCAATCAGTCCTCTTCGGGCGGCGGTGGCGGCGGGCTCTTCACCACGATCGACGTGAACAGGCCGGGCATCGACGCGAGCGGCCCCGCGAACCCGTACAACCCGAAGGGCAACTCCTTCCTCGGGTACAACGCGATGAAGCTCGCATGGGTCAAGAACCACCTGACCGACCCGAACCAGTTCTACCCGGGCATCGCCGAGAGCTGGGAGATCGCCCCGGACAACTCCGCGATCACCATCAAGCTGCAGCCGAACAACAAGTGGTCCGACGGCAAGCCGGTGACCGCCGAGGACGTCAGGCTGTCCATCGGCATCGCCTACACGCAGGGCAGCACCGCCTTCGCGATCACCCCCGGCGCGGCGGGCGCGGCGGCCGACGTCGAGGTCGTCGACGACAAGACGGTCAAGGTCACGCAGGACATGACCAACCCCAGCAGCAAGTTCGCCCGCGGCGTGCTCGACACCTTCGTGGCCCCCGCGCACATCTGGGGCAGCGTGCTGCCGGCCGACTTCTGGGACAAGCTCAAGGCCTCGCGCGGTGAGGGCGCGGACGCCGAGAAGGCCCGCGAGGAGATCACCGCCCTGGGCGAGAAGATCATCACCTTCGCCCCCGAGAAGGACGTCTCCGCCGGCCCCTTCATCCTGGAGCGGGTCAACCCCGGCGAGGCGCTGCTGGTGAAGAACAAGGAGTTCTACAACGCCGCCAACGTCGCCCCGGACCAGGTGAAGTTCCTCAACTACACCGGTAACGAGCAGATCTGGAACTACCTGATCTCCGGCAAGCTGGACCACGCGGGCTTCACCGCCGCCCCGGCCGACGTGATGAACCGGATCAAGCAGGCGCCCGGCACCAACATCATCAAGGGCTTCTCGCCGGTGGCCGTCGGCATGGCGTTCAACCAGACCAAGAAGCCGTACGACAACGTGCACGTGCGCCGCGGCCTGGCCTACCTGATCGACCGCGCCGAGGTCACCAAGGTCGCCTCGCCCGAGGGCGGCAACGCCGCGGTGACCACCTCCGGCATCCACCAGAAGCCGGCCCAGGAGTGGCTGGGCGCCGAGCTGAACAGCCTGGAGCCGTACAACGTCGACCCGGCCAAGGCCGAGGAGGAGTTCAAGGCCGCCGGGCTGCAGAAGAAGGACGGCAAGTGGGCGCTGGCCGACGGCAGCCCCTGGAAGGTCACCATGACCGCCCCGTCCGGCTTCTCCGACTGGATCTCCGCGCAGGAGAACATCAAGGGCCAGCTCGTCGAGGCGGGCGTGGACGCCGAGGTCGTCACCGTCGCCGACTACCCGCTGTACCTGGAGGAGATCGCGGCCGGCAAGTACGACGTCGGCTTCTGGCTGATCGCGCTCGGCCCCGCGCCGTACGACATCTACCAGCGTCTCTACGGCGCCTCCAACGGCTGGACCAACGTGGCCGGCAAGATCAAGCACGCCGAGCCGGGCAAGAGCGGCAACTGGATGGGCGGCGCGGAGAAGGTCGAGGTCGACGGCACCGAGATCAACCCGGGTGAGCTCACCGGCAAGCTGAACTCGGTCAGCGCCGAGGAGGCCAAGCCGATCATGCTCCAGCTGGCCAAGGCCGCCAACCAGGACCTGCCGGTCATCCAGCTGTGGGACTACGTGAACACCCAGTTCACCAACACGAGCCGGTTCACCGGCTTCCCCGAGCAGGAGAGCGACCTGCTCCGCCTGCCCGCCGGAGTCTGGATCCAGCTCGGCATGGTCAAGAAGACTCAGTAGGCATGACGGTCATCGCACGACGTCTCGCGGGCCACCTGGCCCGCGGGATCGTCATGATTCTCGTCGTCGCCACGATCAGCTTCTTCATCGTCCGCAACATCCCCGGCGACCCGGTTGCGGCGCGCTACCAGAAGCTGCTGGAGCAGGGCATGTCGCCGGAGGCGGCCGAGCGCGCCACGGCCGTGATGTACGGGTTCCTGCCCGAGGGCACGCTGTGGCAGCAGTACACGGACTACATGGCGGGCCTGTTCAGGTTCGACCTCGGCGTGTCCGTCACCCACCCCGGCTCTCCCGTGACCTCGGTGCTCGGCGAGGCCGCCAAGTGGACCGTTCTACCGGTGCTGGCCGGCACGCTGCTGAGCTTCCTGGTGGGCGTGATCATGGGCGTGTACGCGGCCATCAAGCGCTCCGGCAAGCTCGGCGACTTCCTGGCCATCTCCGGCTCGCTGCTGCACGGTGTGCCGCAGTACGTGCTGGCGCTGCTGATGGGCGCCATCTTCACGACGCTGATCCCGATCCTGCCGCAGGGCGGCACCGCCGACATCCTGTTCGAGCCCGGGTTCAACGCCGGCTACATCGGCTCGCTGATCGAGCACGCCACGCTGCCTGTCGTGACGTACGCGCTGGCCAGCTACGGAGGCTGGATCCTGGCCATGAAGTCGAGCGTGGTCACCGTGCTGGGCGACGACTTCATCCTGGCGGCCGAGCTGCGCGGGATGCGGCGGTCGATCATCTTCAGGTACGTGGCGCGCAACGCGATCCTGCCGCTGTTCACGATCCTGGCGCTCTCACTCGGCCTGCTGTTCGGTGGCGCGATCTTCATCGAGAAGATCTTCAACTACCCGGGGCTCGGGTTCCTGCTCATCGACAGCGTCGTCAACCGCGACTACGCACTGATGGGCGGCGCGTTCCTGCTGATCACGGCGGCGATCATCGTGGCCAACATCCTGGCCGACCTGTTCTACACGGTCATCGACCCGCGGGTCCGCTCCGGTGAGGAGGCGTCGGCGTGAGCAGCGCGATCCTGGAGACCACCAGCACGGCGGCGACCATGCGCCGCAACTTCTGGCGCGGCGTCTGGCGGGTGATGAAGCGCAAGCCCAGCCGCCTGGTCGGCGCCGTCATCGTGCTCGGCTTCACGTTCATGGGCGTGTTCGGGCCGATGTTCTACCCCGAGGTGCTGCCGCGCGACACGAGCCAGCTGTACGCGCCGATGAGCGCCGAGCACTGGTTCGGCACCGACGGGCAGGGCCGCGACGTGCTCGCCCAGGTCATCACCGGCTCCCGGTACGTGCTGCTGAGCGCGCTGGTCACCGCGGTGATCACGGTCGTGCTCGGCACCGCGATCGGGCTGTTCTCCGGCTTCAAGCGGGGCCGCTGGGACACCGTGCTCATGCGGCTGACCGACATGAAGCTGACCATCCCCGGGCTGCCGCTGCTGCTCGTGCTCTCCACCGTGTGGTCGTTCGGCAGCGCGCTGGAGATGGGGCTGCTGCTGGGGCTGCTCGGCTGGGGCGGCGTGGCGCGGGCGGTGCGCTCGCAGACGCTGTCGCTGCGCGAGCGCGGCTTCATCGAGGCGGCACGCGGGCTCGGCCTGTCCACCACCCACATCGTGGGCAAGGAGCTGCTGCCGAGCATGGCCCCGTACATCGCGATGAACATGCTCATCGCGGTCACCGGCGCCGTGTACGCGCAGGTGGGCCTGTTCTTCCTGGGCGTGCTCCCGTACGAGGCGGACAACTGGGGCGTCATGCTCAACCTGTCCGTGTTCGGCGGCGGGGCGCTGACCACGACCGCCGCGCTGCCGTACATGCTGGCGCCGCTGCTGGCGATCCTGCTGCTCACGCTCGGCATCGTGCTCGTGGTCGACGCCATGGACGAGATCTTCAACCCCCGGCTGCGTGAGGAGTAGGAGTGCCAGGACAAGCGCCGGGAGTGCGCATCGACGGCCTGACGGTCGTCTACAAGACACCCGCGGGCGAGCTGCCCGCCGTACGGGACGTGGCGCTGACGCTGGAGCCCGGTACGATCACCGGCATCGTCGGGGAGTCCGGCTCGGGCAAGTCGACGCTGGCGCTGTCGCTGCTGAACGCGGTGCAGCCGCCCGGCCGCATCGCGGCGGGCAGCGTGGACATCGACGGGCTCGGCGACGTGGTCGGGCTGCGCGGCGAGGAGCTGCGCAAGGCGCGCGGCAAGCACGTCGGGTACGTCTTCCAGGCCGCCCAGAACTCCCTCAACCCGCTCAAGACGGTCGGCAAGCAGGTGCTCGACCTGGGCCGCTCGCACGGCGTGGAGGACCTGCGCGGCCTGGTCCGCGACGCCAGGGAGCTGCTCGGCCGGATGGGCCTGGACGGGGCGCGGGTGCTCGACTCGCACCAGCACGAGCTGTCGGGCGGCATGCGCCAGCGCGTCGGCATCATGCTGGCGCTGGTGCTCAACGCCCACCTGGTGGTGCTGGACGAGCCGACCACCGCGCTCGACATGATCACCCAGGCGAACATCCTGAAGATCGTCCGCGAGGTGCACGCCGAGCGCGGCCTCACCACGCTGGTGATCACCCACGACATCGGGGTGGTGGCCGAGGTCGCCGACCGGCTCGCGGTCATGTACGGCGGCAGGCTGGTCGAGCAGGGGCCGACCAGGCAGGTGCTCGGCGACCCCCGCCACCCCTACACCAAGGGCCTGATCAGGGCCATCCCCAGGCTGACCGGCGACATCGCCGAGGCGCGGGCGCTGCCCGGCCGGCCGCCGACGCTGACGACCGTGCCCGAGCGGGGCTGCGTGTTCAGGGACCGGTGCGAGCTGCGGATGGACGTCTGCGACACCGACGACCCCGCGGCCGTCGCGCACGGGGACCGGATCGTGGCCTGCCACGCGGTGAAGGTGAGGGAACACGCGTGATCACCGGAGAAGGCATCGTCAAGACCTTCAAGCAGCGCGGCAACGTGCTCGGCGCACGCGAGGTGCGGGCGCTGCGCGGGGTGGACTTCGCCATCCCCAAGGGCGGCGCGGCCTCGTTCATCGGCGAGTCCGGGTGCGGCAAGACGACGCTGGGCCGGATCATCGCCGGCCTGGAGACCTACGACGAGGGCGAGCTGACGCTCGACGGCGTGCCCATGTCGTCGCTGAAGCCCAAGCAGCGCCAGCCGCACTTCCGCAAGATCCAGCTGATCCACCAGGACCCGTACTCGGCGCTGAACCCGACCCGCACCATCCACCAGACGCTGAACGCCCCGCTGACCCTGCGCGCCAAGCAGACCGGCCGGTCCAAGGCGTGGATCGAGGAGCGGGCCGCCGAGGTGCTGTCGATGGTCGGGCTCGACCCGGCCAGCGTGCTGGCCCGCTATCCGCATCAGCTGTCGGGCGGCATGCGGCAGCGCGTGGTCATCGCGCGGGCGCTGACCGTGGACCCGGAGATGCTGGTCGCCGACGAGGCCGTGTCGATGATCGACGTCTCGCTCCGGCTGGGCATCCTGGCGCTGCTGAAGGACCTGCGCGAGCGGCTCGGGGTGGCGGTGCTGTTCATCACCCACGACGTGGCCACCTCGCGCTACATCGGCGACGACGGCGAGCTGTACGTGATCTACCGGGGTCAGGTCGTGGAGCGGGGGCCGGTGGACACGGTGATCGCCGACCCGGTGCATCCGTACACGCAGTCGCTGCTGTCGGCGATCCCGGTGCTGCACGGCCTGGAGCGGCCCGGCGAGCAGCCGGTGACGCCGGTGGAGTCGATGGAGGCCGGGCAGGACGAGTCGGGCTGCCTGTTCGCGCCGCGCTGCCCGTTCCGCGGCGAGCGCTGCGCGGACGAGCGCCCCCTGCTGCAGGTGACGGAGGGCATCCCGCAGGAGCACGCCTGCTTCTACCCGGAGCGGCGCAGTGTCGTGGCCCGCCCGATGAGCGAGGTGTGAGGTGACCTCCCACCCCACCGTCCCCACACCCCCACCCGGAGAGACGGGGGAGGTCCGGGTGCTGCGCAAGCTGCGCGGCGCCGATCTGGCGCGGGCCGCCGAGGTGGCGCGGGCGGCGCTCGTCCATGACGCGGAAGAGGCCGGGGCGCTGGTGGAGAGGCTGGCCGCGCCGCCGGCCAACCGCCGCTGGGCCGCGCTGGTGACCGGCGGCGGCCTCGCCATGGCGTCGATGTCCACCGCGGACCCGGCCGTCGGCCACGTCGACCTCCTCGCCGTACACCCCGATCACCAGGGCCTGGGCGGCGGCCGGGCGCTGCTGCGCGCGGCCGAGGAGTGGCTGCGCGGCCAGGGCGCCCGCCGGGTCCGCCTGGCCGGGAACCCGCCCTGCTACGCCTGGCCCGGCATCGACGTGCGGTACACGCCCGCCGCCTGCCTGGCCGAGAGCCTCGGCTACGAGCTCGACCGCACGGCCTGGAACATGACCGCGGACCTGGACACCGACCTGGACGTGCGGGCCGACGTGGAGCGCCTGGCCAAGATCGGCATCGAGGTCCGCGCGGCCGGCGGCGACCGGGAGCGGGTGGCGGAGTTCGCCCGTGAGCACTGGAACGACGCCTGGGCCTGGGAGGCCGTCAACGCCTCCGGCCTGCACTACGCCGAGCGCGACGGCCGCGTGCTGGCCTTCGCCGCCTGGGGCACCCGCCCGTCCTGGTTCGGGCCGATGGGCACCGCGCCCGAGGCCCGCGGCACCGGCCTGGGCCGGGTGCTGCTCCGGCTCTGCCTGGCCGACATGCGGGCGGCCGGGCAGCGGACCGCCCAGATCGGCTGGGTCGGCCCGCTGCGGTTCTACGCGCGCGCCGTCGGCGCCCGCGCCGAGCGCGTCTTCTGGCTGTACGGGCGCGAACTGGCGTGAAGTCAGCCGTAGAGGAGAGGTCCGTCAGGGGGAGCGGGCTCGGCGCACAGGCCGCGCGGATCCTCCCCGGCGTCCAGGCACCTGGTCAGGCTGCCGGACCCCCACAGGTGGTCCATGAACTGCTCCGGCCCCCGCCACTCCAGGTGCCCCGGGTAGAGCGTGCGCGCCACGTGCAGCATGCTCACCCCGGTCAGCACCGGCCGGAACGCCTCCGGGTCGTGCACGTGCAGCTGAACTCCCCGTACCGGGAGGCCGGCGTGCTTGTGGAAGGTGGGCGTGAACCACGTCTCCCTGAACCGCACGCCGGGCAGGCCGAGCGCGGCCAGCGCGGGGGCGAACCGCTCGTCGGCGTAGGGGGCGCCGACGAGCTCGAAGGGCCGGGTGGTGCCGCGGCCCTCGGAGAAGTTCGTGCCCTCGAACAGCCCGGTCCCCGGGTAGACGAGCGCGGTGTCGGGGGTGGGCATGTTGACCGACGGCATCACCCAGGGCAGGCCGGTGGCCGCGAACGTCATGTCGCGCCGCCAGCCCTCCATGGTCACCACGCGCAGGTCGGCGTCGAAGCCGAACAGCGTGGCCAGCTCCCCCGCGGTCCTGCCGTGGCGCAGCGGCAGCGGGAAGCGGCCCACGAAGCTGGCGAACGCCGGGTCGAGCGGCGGGCCCTCGGTGACGGTCCCGCCGAGCGGGTTCGGCCGGTCCAGCACGACGAACCGCAGGCCCAGCCGGGCGGCCGAGGCGAGCAGGTCGTACATCGTCCAGATGTAGGTGTAGAAGCGGGCGCCCACGTCCGCGATGTCGAACACCAGCGTGTCCACGCCGGAGCGCTCCACCAGCTCGTCCAGCGCCTCGCCCTCGGTCTTGTGCGTGTCGTGGACCGGCAGCCCGGTCCTGGCGTCCACCGCGTCGCCCTCGCTGAAGCCGGCCTGCGCGGTGCCGCGGACGCCGTGCTCGGGGCCGAACAGCGCCGTCAGCGGCACTCCGGCAGCCAGCAGCGCGTCGGCGGTGGGGGTCAGATCGGGCAGGACCCCGGTGGGGTTGGTGATGAGGCCGAGGCGCGTCCCGCCGGCCAGCGACGGATCCGCGGCCAGCCGTTCGGCTCCGGTGCGTACGTATGACATGAACCCATTGTCTGAAAGATATTTACAAGAGAGAAGTAGAGGGTGGAAATTAGCGTCATGATTGATCCGCTACCAGAGCCGTCCACCGAGCAGAGCGATCCCCGTTACAGCCAGATCGACCGGCTGCCGACGCTGCAGATCGCCCGACTGATGAACGAGGCCGACGCCGCGGTGCCGGCGGCCGTGGCCCTCGCCATCCCGGCCATCTCCGACGCGATCGACGCGATCTCCGAGCGGATGAGCAAGGGCGGCAGGCTGCTGTACGTCGGCGCGGGCACGTCGGGCCGGCTGGCCGTGCTGGACGCGTCCGAGTGCCCGCCGACCTTCGGCACCGACCCGGAGCTGGTCCAGGGCGTCATCGCGGGCGGTCATGAAGCGCTCACCCGCTCGGTCGAGGGCGCCGAGGACGACGCGGACGCGGGCGCCGCCGCCCTGGCGGAGCTGGAAGTGGGCCCCCTCGACTCGGTGGTGGGCGTCTCGGCCAGCGGGCGCGCCCCTTTCGTGCTGGGGGCGCTGGCGGAGGCGGGCCGCCGGGAGGCGCTCACCGTCAGCCTGTCGTGCAACGAGGGCGCGCCGCTGTCGGCCGCCGCCGAGCACCCGATCGAGGTCGTGGTGGGCCCCGAGGTGGTGACGGGCTCCACCCGGCTCAAGGCGGGTACGGCCCAGAAGCTGGTGCTCAACATGATCTCGACGATCTCGATGGTCCGGCTCGGCCGCACGTACGGCAACCAGATGATCGAGATGTCGGCGATGAACAGCAAGCTGGCCTCGCGCGCGGTGCGCATGGTCAGCGACATCACCGGGGCCGGCCACGAGGCGGCCGGCCGGGCGCTGGCCGAGGCGGGCGGGCAGGCCAAGGTGGCGGTGCTGATGATCAGGCACAAGCTGGACGCGGAGGGCGCCCGCGCGCTGCTGCGTTCCCACGGGGAGCGGCTCAGCGACGCGCTGAGCGGCTGACGGGGATCTGTCGACTCGGGGGTCCTGGGTTTGGGTTCATTCGACGTACGGGGGGCTAGAGGATGTCCGATCGGCTGGACGCGATCTTGGCGGAGGCCGTGCCGGGGGTGTGCCCGGCGGCTGTCGCGCTGATCGCCGTGGACGGCGCGGTCGTGGCGGCCTCGGCCGCCGGCGAGCTGGTGCGCTACCGGGACGCCGCGTTCACGCTCGCCGAGTACAGGCCGCCCGCGAGCCGCGAGGCCGTCTTCGACCTGGCCTCGATCAGCAAGCTGTTCACCACGGCCGCCGTCCTGTCGCTGGCCGAGGAGGGCGTGCTGGGCCTGGACGAGCCGGTGGCGGCCTGGCTGCCGGGCCGCGACCCGCGGATCACCCTGCGCCGCCTGCTGACGCACACGGCGGGGTTCCAGCCCACCCGCCGCATCGACCTGGAGCTCCCGGACGCCTCTCCGGCCGCGCGCATGGCGGCCATGGTCTCGACACCGGTGACCTCTCCGGTGGGCGGGCCGTACCTGTACTCGGACGTGGGCCTGGTGATGGCGGGCCGGGTGGCGGAACTGGCCTCCGGCACCCCCCTCGACCAGCTGGTCCGCGCCCGCGTGACCGGCCCCCTGAACCTGACGGCCACGGGTTACCGCCCGGTCTCCAGCACTCCCACCCAGCCCACGACCGACAGCGGGCCCCCGTACGAGATCGGCTCCCCCACTCACGGCGAGCCACCGTACGAGAAAGGCTCCCGCACTCGCGGTGGGCCGCTCCACGAGATCGGCTCCCCCACCCCGCCTGCGCCCACGGGCGGGCCGTCTCAGGGGGCCGCCGACCTTTCACGGGTCGCCGCCACCGAGTGGAAGCCCGAGCGACCGGGGCCGGGCTGCGTGCGGGGTGAGGTGCACGACGAGACCTCGTACGCGCTCGGCGGGGTGGCGGGACACGCCGGCGTCTTCGGCACCGCGGACGACGTGCTGGCGCTCGGCGAGGCGCTCAGGCTGGGCGGCGGGGCGGCACTGCGCCCGGACACCGTGGCCGAGATGCTGCGCGACCAGGGCGTGACCGGCGCGCCGTTCCGGCACGGGCTCGGCGTCCGCATCGGCGACCCGGGCATCGTCGGCCCGCTGGACGACGCGTTCGGCCACTCCGGCTTCACGGGCACCTCCCTGATCGTCTCCCCGTCCCACCGCCTGACGGCGGTCCTCCTGACGAACGCCGTACACCCGCTACGCGGCCGCCCGGGCATCCGCGACCTACGCACCGCAGTCGCGACCGAAGCCCTGCGCCTGTCCTCCTAGACCCCACTCACCAACCCCGCACGCGCTACGCAGCCACCCGCAAGCCACGTACGAGTGTCGCGACCATGCGGACAACCGCCCCTCACCAACACCACGCCCCCCGCGAACCGCGCACGACGGTCGCGACCGCGACTATGACAGCGGTCGCCTTCGGGTGCCGGCCCGACCTGCTGCGCATGGCCAGGTCGCCGGGGCATGCCACGCCGTACGCCGCACGCGGCGAAGGTTCTGTCGGACCCGGCCTACCGCCCGGTCGAGGCCTGATGCCTACTCCCTTCGGGGTAATGCGTACAGCGAACGGTGCAAGGTCAAGTGACGATCAACGGACGACGCGCTCCCGCTGCGGCCCGGCCTAGCGTTTCTCCTCGAGATAGCCGGATGAGAACAGGAGGAATCGCCATGAGCAAGAGAGTGCTGACTGCGGTCGCCGGGCTGGGCTTGACAGCCGGTTTGCTGGGACTGGCCGGCGCGCCGGCTGGTGCCCAGGCCGGCACGGCCGGCGAGGCTGCCACCGCCGCGATGGCCGCGCCGAAGCCGCCGAAGGGCGCCAGGGCGGTGGTTCAGGTCAGCCCCAACCCCACCACCAAGCGCAGCCAGGAGGTGACGATCACCGGCCACTGCGGCGGCGGCAAGGGGCTCAAGGCCGTGCTCGCCGGGCTCGACAGGAAGCACCCGGTGTTGCAGAACATCCGCGTCGTCAAGGATGACCCGAAGGGATTCGTGGCCAAGGCGACCCTCAACCCCAAGATCGGTAACGGCGTCGGCCCCGTGTTCGTCGACTGTGGCGGCGAGGCAGGCGTGACCCTCTTGGTCACCCACGTCTGATCCGAACCTGCCCGGCCCAGGCTGGGGATCCAGAACTTCCCCAGTCCTTGAGCCCGCCGGTCCACGCAACTACGGAAGCCGAACACCACGACGGCGTCGCCCATGTCACCACCTGGGCGACGCCGTCCGGTACGCCCCGGCCCCGCGTTACACCTGTCGCCCCTCGAGAAAGAGCCTCCGCATGGCCGAGCCGCCCCCACGGCGCGAACCCGCTCCTGTCCGGCACCTTGCCCGGATCACCGATATCACGCTCGCTGCCCTCACCTTGGTCTTCTTCGTCGCCGTAGCCCTCGCCACCGGGGTGCATAACCCCTGGCAGGGCCCGATCCCCCTCGGGTTGCTTCTCGGAGCACTCCTGCTGGTCAGACACCGCTGGCCGATGACCGTGCTGCTGCTGTCGATCAGCGGGATCTTCGTCTATCACCTCACCGGACATTGGTCTCCCGCCGGTTGGATCTGGCCGGCCGCGGTCGCCTACTTCACCGCCGCCACCACACCGCGCGTGCGCTGGGTGGCCGCCATCGGCCTGGCCCAACTGGTCTACTCCGCGGTCGAATTCCGCTCGGTCCTGGACCGCAACCCGACCCACTACGTGCTCCACGTCGCGGGGGAAGGACTGCTCCTGGCGATCCTCATCGCCGCGGGCCTCACCTACGCCGCCGCGATGCGCTGGCGCGAGCGGCTGCGCGAAACCGACAGCCGTGCGCACGCCGCCGAGGAACGGCTGCGCGTCTCGCACGAGGTTCACGACGTCATCGCCCACACGCTGGCCGTCGTCGGCGTGCAGCTCAATGTCGCCGCCGACGCGCTGGAGGAGGACCCGGCAGCGGCCGCCGCCGCGCTACGCCTGGCAAAGGATGTCAGGAACCGGGCGATGACCGACCTCCGCTCCCTCATCACGATCTTGCGTGACAATCCCGGCGACACCGCGCCCCAGGCGGATCTGGCCTCCTTGGACACCCTCATCGCCGACGCCCGCACCGCCGGACTCGAGGTGACCCTCGACGAGCACGGCGACCGCGCGGCCGTCCCCGCCATTACCGCCATCGCCGTTCACCGTGTCGTACAGGAGTCCCTCGCCAACACGCTCAAGCACGCCGGGGCGAGCGAAGCCAAGGTGACGATCGGCTACCAGCCTCGCTCGATCATCGTCGAGATCGCCGACAACGGCCGCAGCGTCCCGGGCGGCACCGATGTCACTGAAGGCCATGGCCTGGCCGGCATGCGCGAGCGGGTGAGCGCACTCGGGGGCGCACTCACCGCAGGACCTGTCCCCGGCGGCGGCTTCGCCGTGCGGGCCGACATCCCTGTGGCAGGCTCGACGGCATGACGATCAAGGTGCTCATCGCCGACGACCAGGCACTCGTACGGGCCGGCTTCCGCAGCCTGCTGGCCCGCTCCCGGGACATCACGGTCGTCGGCGAAGCCCTGGACGGCGACGAAGCCGTACGGCTGGCCGCGAGCACCCACCCCGACGTGATCCTCATGGACATCCGCATGCCGGGCACCGATGGGATCACCGCCACCCGGCGCATCGTCACCGACCCGGCCACTCTGGGCTGTCGCGTCATCATCCTCACCACGTTCGACACCGACGAACACGTCTTCGCCGCCCTACGCGCCGGAGCCAGCGGCTTCCTCACCAAAGAGGTCGAACCCGCCGAACTTCGCCGGGCGGTCGCCGCCGTCGCCGGCGGAGACGCGCTCCTGTCTCCAGGCGTGACGCGGCGCGTCATCGAGCAGTTCGCCCACCGGCAGGACCTCATGCCCGGTGCGGGGCAGCGGCTGGCCGCCCTCACCTCCCGGGAACTGGAGACGGTCAAGCTCGTGGCGCTCGGACTCTCCAACAAAGAGATCGCCGAGCGCCTCGTCATCAGTCCGCTCACTGCCAAGACTCACATCACCAGGGCCATCGCCAAGCTGAACGTGCGCGACAGGGTCCAGTTGGTCATCCTGGCCTACGAGAGCGGCCTGATACGGCCCGGCGCCTGACATCGCCGTGCGACACAGAATACGAAGTGGGCATGTTCGGGAAGGCTAGGCGGACGGGGCGAGGGCCTCCAGGAGGTCCTCGGCGTGGCGCAGTGCCTCGTCAGGGGAGGCGGTGACGACGTGCGGGTCGAAGTTGAGGTCGTGGAAGAGGTCGGTCACGCCCTGCTCCGCCAGCCACGCGACATCGCTCCTGATCTCCTCCACGGTGCCCGTCAGCCGCCGCCGCTCCCCCGGCTCGGGCCGCACCCGGGTGACGCCCCGGCAGACGAACCGCAGCGACCCGGCGTCCCGCCCCGCCTCCGAGGCCGCCGCCTTCACCAGGGCGATGCGCCCGGCGATGCCCGACAGGTCCTCGCGACTGGAGCTCACCCACCCGTCGGCCAGCCGCCCCGCCCTGCGCAGCGCCACCTCGGCCGTGCCGCCCAGCAGGATCGGCGGCGCCGGGGACGGCTTAGGGTCGGCGTACGACGGCGAGATCCGGTAGAACTCGCCCCGGTGCTCCACCACCTCGTCGCCCCACATCTTGCGCAGCACCTCGACGAACTCCTCGCCCCTGCGCCCGCGCCGCGCGAAGCCGACCCCGGCCGCCTCGAACTCCTCCTCCACCCACCCGAGCCCCAGCCCGGCCGTCAGCCTGCCGCCCGAGAGGGTCTGCAGGGTGGCGAGTTGCTTGGCCAGCGGCACCGGCTGCACGAACGCGTTCACCACCGCCACCCCGAGCCGGATCCGCTCGGTCACGCCGGCCAGGTAGGACAGCGTGATCAGCGGGTCGTGCACGCTGCGATAGGTGGGCCCCATCTCGTGCCCCACCGGGTAGAGCATCCGCTGGAAGGTCCACAGCTCGTGGTATCCGAGCCGCTCCGCCCGGGTGGCGATCGTGCGCATGGCCTGCGGCGTGGCCCACGCCCCTGACTGGGGCACGGCGAATCCGATTCTCATGCCCCTAGTCTGACCGACCCGCACTCCTCCCCCAGAGGGGCTCATGACCTGGGAGGAGGATCGACACTCACGGTCCACCGGTGCGGCCATTGCGCGCATACTCCGTAGCGGCGTCCTGGGTCACGTCCACGGACGTGACCTTCGCCGTGAAAGCCGCAGGCTAGTCCCTTGGACGTCACCCTCGTTCCGGGCCTCCGCCACGAGGCCACGCATGAACTGCATGACGAACCAAGACTCCAGCAGCAACGCGATCAGGATCGTCGGCAGAATCTGCGCGGCCGTGGCAAGAACGCTTCCGTCCCCATGTCACGTAATCGCGATCAAGCGGGTCAGCGTTCCACCACCCGGCGCAGCACGGACGGGCCAGGCGACATGTGCACCAGCCGCTGACCTTCATCACTGATCACCACCTCCTCCCGCTACGCCACGCGATCAGATGCCCCCAGCAACACAATGGGGTATGGGACGGAAGCCGCCACGGCGAACACCAATCCTGCGCACCGCACCACGCCCCTTCGCGCGAACCACCACACGACTCGCCGCTCGCCCCCGGCCGCGTCCGCGGCGGCGTGTCCGAGACGTCCGCTGGAACGTCCAAGCATGGGCCGCCGTCGCCACCGTCCTAGCTGGCCTCATGTCCATCCCCGCGCTCCTCATCTCCATGAACGCCTTAGAGATCAGCGAACAACAGCGGACCGACGCACTCGCGCAACGCGCTGAGGACAAGCGCGAGAAGGAGAGAGCCAAGGCCGAGGAAGAAGCCAACGCGAGAACGGCGTTCATCCGAAACTTCGATGTTTCGGGCGGCCCATCTGTCGGGGGAGCTCACTACAACATCCGCAACGCCAACCCTCGCCGAGCCCAGCTGTGGGTTAGGGCCACATCATCAGACCTGGCTGAGGGGACGTACATCTACTCGGTCATGATCGATGCTTGCAGCGAGGCATCAGTCATCGTCCCCATTCCCTTTAGCCCCGGCCCTTCAAGAAGCAACTCGTACGACCCCGGACAAAAGGTCAGATTGGCCGTGGCGGAAGGGCGCTCGGTGGACGTCCGGGATCTGAAGAGCTCGGTGGGCGTCTGGGATCTGAGTGATGGGAACAAGCCGATCAGCCTTTCTCAATGGGCCGGAGGCGAGCTGCCACTCATACTTGGGGACCCGACGAACGTCCGGAAAGACATCCTGCCCTGCACCTGACAGCACGTCACCCCACCTCGTCCGCGACCAGGCCCACCCCTCGACCCCGCTCACGTAATTCCCACACGACCCGCACACGAAGAACCCCGCCTTCGCGTCCCACCACAGATTCCGATCACCGCACGCGCACCGCGCCAGCGTCAAGCTCGGCGGCTCGTCCTCCACCGTCCTCCTACCCGAGCGCCCCCTTCACCAGCTCACCTAGGCCGGCCGCTGCCGCGGCGAGCACCGCGTCCAGGTGATCCACCAGCGCGGAGTTCCAGTACATCGGGGTCTTCGCGCAGAGCACGCAGGGCCGTCCGCTGGTCGGAGGCACGGCGCCTGCCACGCGGCACCCCGGCGGCGTCAAGCGCACAGGATGGCGCGCCGGCGAGGTCGACCAGCTCCGACACGCCCGTGACTCGCCGCCGGATGATCCACGGTGCGGCTGCGGGGCTTGTTGATCGGCGGGTGCCTGCCGGACGGACAGCGTGCGGGTGCGCTCCCGCAGGCACGGCGCATGGTTGCGCGCCGTGTTGGTGCTGTCGTGGGCGGCTCGCGTCATGGTGCAATCGCCAGGGAAGCCGTGGCCACGAGCCGCAAGGTCATTCCACGCACCTTCCGCAACCAGCGGCATCCGCAGGCTTCGACTGGCACACACCGAACGTGGGCGGGCCGCCGCAACCGCAGGTCCCGCCGGGGGTTTGGCCCCATCCGGCGGTGGCGTCCGATCGCACTCGCCCCCGCACCGGCGAATACTCTGTACGCGTGGGTCTTGAGGGGGAGCTGGCCGGGGTCGCCGGCACGTACGGGGGCAGCGGCGATCCGGTGCGTCACCAGACGCGCTCGGACTCGGTGGTGGTGCGGCGCGGCGAGGTGGTGGTGAAGGCGCACGCCGTCCGGGAGGACGTGCCCGGCCTGCGCGCGCGATTACGCGCCTGCGCGTCCGCCGCGCTGGCCGGGGTGATGCTGGCGCCGCTGGTGCCCGACGTGCTCACGGTGTCGGGGCGGGCCGTGACGGTGTGGCCGGCGGGCCGCCCGATCAGGCGGGAGGAGGCGGATGACGCTCCCTGGGAGGAGGGCGCCAGGCTGCTGGCCCGGCTGCACGCGGTGCCTCTCACGCTGTTGCCGCGGCTGCCCGCGGCCGGCGGCCCGGGCAGGGCGGCCAGGGCGGTGCGGCGGATGGAGGGCGACGGGCCGGTGGAGCGGCTGATCCGGCGCGCGTTCGCGGAGCTGCCCGAGCCGGAGCCGGGGCCGGGGCTGCTCGCGCACGGCGACTGGCACCTGGGCCAGCTCGTGTTCCGCGACCGGTGGCTGCTGATCGACGCCGACGACCTCGGCGTGGGCGACCCGGCGTGGGACCTGGCCAGGCCGGCCGCGTGGTACGCGGCGGGCCTGCTGGAGCCGGAGGTCTGGGACCGCTTCCTGGGCGCCTACCTGGCGGCGGGCGGCCCGGCGCTGGGCGGCGACGACCCGTGGCGCCGCCTCGACCTGCCCGCCAGGGCGGTGACGGCGCAACTCGCGGCCGTGGCCGTCTGCCATGCCCACCGGGAAGGCAGGGAACTGGACGAGGTCGAGCATTCGTTGGTCGAATCGTGCAGCAGAATCGTCAGAGCGTGACGGCGACGCGCGCGATAGGTTTCACCCAGGACATCGAGGCCAAGGAGTGCGTGTAGATGCAGTGCCCGAAGTGCCGCGGCAACATGCGGACGTATGAGCGCAACGGTATCCACATCGAGCAGTGCGACAACTGCCGTGGGATCTTCCTGGACTACGGCGAGCTCGAGACGCTGACGCAGATGGAGGCGGCCTACCACGCCGCTCCTCCGCCGCCCGCGCCGGGCGGCCCGGCCTGGGGCGCGCCCCGGCCCGGCGGCCACTACGGCCACAGCAAGCATCACCGCCAGCGCAGCTGGGTGGGCATGCTCTTCTCCAGCTGATCCGTCAGAACGGGGCCGCGCGACCGCGAGGCCCCGTTTGCGCGATCAGGCCGGGAAGTCGTCCGGGTCGACCTTCGCGGTGCGGGCGTTGCCGCCGGAGATCGCGTGCAGGGTGATCCGCCAGTCGTGCCAGCGGATCTGCGTGGCGGTGTAGGTGGTCTTGAACCGCACCGACTTCTGGAAGCGCTCGAAGCTGCACTCCCGGGTGAACGAACGGCTCTTGCCGTCCCAGTCGACGCCGTGGGTGAAGTAGATGCGGTAGTTGCCGTCACCCACGTTGTTGATCTTGAACTTGGCCTTCTTGCGCACGTACACGCTGTAGACCTTGGACTTGCCGCGCACCAGGCTGATCACCGCGTCGCGGGTGCCGCCGTTGTGGATCTGCAGTGAGCTGCGGCCGCCGGAGCCGCCCTTGCGCAGGAAGTGGCCGTTGCCGAGCCGCCTGTTCTTCTTGCCCGCTGCCTTCACCGACACGATGTCGGCCTCGTAGTCGCCGGCGTCCTCCAAGGCCTTGCCGGCCCGGCCGAGCGCGGTCAGCGGGTCGTCCAGGTCGGTGAAGACGGCGGACGGGGTGCACAGGTCCCTGCTGCCCACCTTGGTCGCCGACGTGCCGAGCTGGAGCGCGACCTCGCGCAGGCTCTCGACGTACGCCGTGTGCTGGGCCTGGACCTCGGGCGGCGGGCTGAGCCGGGCCAGTTCGTCGGCGGCGCTCTGGAGGGTCTCCTGGGCCTTGACGACGCGCTGGTCGAGCGACTTCAGCGAGCGGGCGCCGGCCAGGGACTTGATGGCCTTGCTCATGTCGTCGCGCCGACCGTCGAGCTCGCCTTTGTAGGCGTCGGCGGTCAGCGCGGTGGGCACGGGGGTGGACGAGGTCGACGGGTCTCCCGCGACCGCCGCGCCGTCGCCGCCCGCCACGCCGCTCGCGCTGGTCTCACCACCGGTGACGGTGGGCGCGGCGCTGCACGCTCCGATTGTGAGAGCCGCCAGGGCGAGCGTGCAGGTGAAGATCCGAGGGGCAGTCACCTGCCACACTATCGCCCGCTTCATCCCCCGACGTCAATTCACGTTCCCGTGAGTCCCTTCTGCCGGGTACGGTGCGCCGCCACGTTGACCCGGTTGGCGCAGGAGAGCGAGCAGAAGCGCCTGCGCCCGTTGCGCGAGGTGTCCACGTACACGGTGCGGCACCCCTCACGGTCGCAGCGGCCGAGCCTGCGCCCGTCGGAGAAGCAGATGGCCATCGCCAGGCCGCCGGCGGTGGTGTCCTTGGCCCTGGCCACGATGTCGCCTTCGGTCGAGGAGAAGTGCAGGTGGGGCGTCAGTCCGTCGTGGGTGCTCACGAACGGCCTGGCAGCGGTGATCTCCAGCAGGTCGTTGACCAGGGTGATCTGCTTGGCGACCTCGGGCTCGCCGAAGACCGGGTCGAGACGGAGAGCCCAGGCCTCCATCTCCCCCGCCTGGGCGGGCGTCATCGCGGTGCGCAGCATCTCGTGCTCGGTCAGCAGCCCGGCGAGCGGCTCCGGCCGGAAGTCGGTGGCGTTGACCAGGGCCGCCGAGAGCGCGGCCCCGTTGCCCCCGTAAGTGTTGAAATGCACAAGACCATTACATCACCTTGGGGGCATGGACTCCAGACACCTCCATGACCCGCTCGCCCTGACCCTCGTCTCCACCCACGCCACCTCCGACGGCGTGGTGTCGTATCTGCGGTGCGCCTGCGGCGCCTGGGAGGTACGCACGTCGTGCCTCGTGGGCAGGACCTCGGGGGGCCGGGGGCGCAGCCCGTCGACTGGAGGCGCGCACTCGTCCTAGAGTCTGCTGCAACACCCCCACAGGAGGTCAGGCATGTCCAGCATCCCCTCTCTTCTCCGCGACCGGATCGCGGCCACCCCCGAAGCCGAGGCGTACCGGACGCCGTCAGGCGACGGATGGACGTCGCTGTCCTGGCGCGCCACCGGGGAGCGGGTCCGGGAGCTGGCGCTCGGCCTGGCCGCCCTCGGCGCGGGCCCTGACCGCCGGGTCTCCATCCTGTGCTCCACCCGCCTGGAGTGGATCCTGTGCGACCTGGCGGTGCTGTCGACCGGCGCGGCGACGACCACGATCTACCCGTCCAACACCGCGGCCGAGTGCGCCTTCGTCGTCAACGACTCCGGCACCTCGATCGTGATCGCGGAGAACGACGACCAGGTGGCCAAGCTGCGCTCGGTGCAGAAGGAGCTGCCTGACGTCACGCAGGTGATCGTGATCGACGGCACCGCGAGCGACGACGGCTGGGTGATCAAGCTCGACGACGTGCCGGGCAAGGCCGCGGCCGAGGCCGACTACGACGCCATGGTCGACGCCATCGGCGAGGCCGACCTGGCCACGCTCATCTACACCTCCGGCACCACGGGCCGCCCCAAGGGCGTGGAGCTCACCCACGACAACTGGCTGTACGCGGCGAGCGCGGTCCGCGAGCTCAACCTGATCACCTCCGACGACCTCCACTTCCTGTGGCTGCCGCTGTCCCACTCGTTCGGCAAGCTGCTGGAGGTGGTGATGATCGACATCGGCACGCCGACCGCGATCGACGGGCGGCTCGACCGCATCGCCGACAACCTGGGCGCGCTGCAGCCGTCGTTCATGGCCGCCGCCCCGCGCATCTTCGAGAAGATCCACAACACCGTGGCGGCCACCCAGCAGCGCGAGGGCGGCGCCAAGCTGAAGATCTTCAACTGGGCGCGCAAGACCGGCGTCCGGGTGGTCCGGGCGCGCCAGCACGGCGCCCCGATCCCGCTGACGACCAAGATCGAGTACGCGATCGCCGACCGGCTGGTGTTCAGCAAGCTGCGCGCCCGCTTCGGCGGCCGGATCCGCTACTTCATCTCCGGGGCGGCGCCGCTCTCGCAGGACATCGCCGAGTTCTTCGACGCGGCCGGGCTGACGATCCTCGAAGGCTACGGGCTGACCGAGTCCTCGGCGGGCAGCTTCCTCAACCGCCCGGCGAACGTGAAGTTCGGCTCGGTGGGCCAGCCCCTGCCCGGCACGGAGGTGCGCATCGCCGACGACGGGGAGATCCTCATCGGCGGGCGCGGCATCATGCGCGGCTACCACGGCCTGCCGGAGGAGACCGCCGAGGCGCTCGAAGACGGCTGGCTCCACACCGGCGACATCGGCGAGCTCGACGACCAGGGCCGACTGACCATCACCGACCGCAAGAAGGAGCTGATCAAGACCTCCGGCGGCAAGTACGTCGCGCCGACCCACCTGGAAGGCCGCATCAAGGCCGCGTGCCCGTACCTTTCGCACGTGTTCGTGCACGGCGACCGCCGCAACTTCTGCACCGCGCTGATGACCCTCGACATGGACGTGACCAGGCCGTGGGCCGAGGCCCAGGGCCTGCCGACCGACCCGGAGGAGCTGCGCGCGCACCCCCGGATGCGCGAGGAGGTCCAGAAGGCGGTCGACCAGGTGAACGCCGACCAGGCCAGCTACGCGACGATCAAGAAGTTCTCGATCCTCTCGCAGGACTTCGCGGTCGAGACCGGCGAGCTGACGCCCAGCCTGAAGGTCAAGCGCAAGGCGGTCGAGGAGCGCTACGGCGAGACCCTCGACTCCTTCTACGACGGCCAGGCGTAGCTCAGGAGCGCTTGAAGGCGGCCAGCAGGCGGTCGGCGGCGAGCGACGGGGTCAGGGTGCCGGCGAGCACCTCGCGCTCGATCCCGTCGCGGATCTCCGACACCCGCGGGTCGTCGCGCAGCTCGGCCAGCAGCCGGTCGTGCACCATCGTCCAGGTCCACCGCACCTGCTGGCGGCGGCGCTTGTCCGCCAGGTCCAGGCCCTCCTGATGGGCCAGGACCTGGCGCCACAGCTCCTCCAGCCCGTCGCCGGTCAGGCCGCTGCAGGTGAGCACGGGCGGCGGCGCGCTGTCGGAGCGCAGCATGCGCAGCGCCCCGGCCAGCTCGCGCGCGGCCTTGCGCGCCGCGAGCGCGTGCTCGCCGTCGGCCTTGTTCACCGCGATCACGTCCGCCAGCTCCAGCACGCCCTTCTTGATGCCCTGCAGCTGGTCTCCGGTACGGGCGAGCGTGAGCAGCAGGAACGTGTCGACCATGTCCGCGACCGCGGTCTCCGACTGGCCGACGCCGACGGTCTCGACCAGCACCACGTCGAACCCGGCCGCCTCCACCACGACGATCGCCTCCCTGGTGGCCTTGGCCACGCCGCCGAGGGTGCCGGACGTGGGCGAGGGCCTGATGAACGCGGCCGGGTCGACGGCCAGCCTCGACATCCGGGTCTTGTCGCCGAGGATGCTGCCGCCGGTCCTGGTGGAGGACGGGTCGACGGCCAGCACCGCGACCTGGTGGCCCTCCCCGGTGAGCATGGTGCCGAACCCGTCGATGAACGTCGACTTGCCCACCCCGGGCACTCCCGAGATGCCCACCCGCCGCGCCTTACCGGTGAGCGGGGTCAGCTCGACCAGCAGCTCCTGGGCCATCGCCCGGTGGTCGGGCCTGGTGGACTCCACGAGCGTGATGGCACGGGCGACCCAGGCCCGCGCCCCCGCCTTGACGCCCCGAACGTAGTCCTCCAGCGAGCGCACGCCACGCCCCTTCCTCGCAGATCCGGCTACAGCCTGACATCTTCGCCCACGCCGCAATGACACCGCCCCGGCACTTCGGATGCCGGGGCGGTGTCACGCGGAAAGCGCTACGCCCGCCCGCGCAGATCCTCCAGCAGTTCCAGTGCGGCGGTGGCGATCACGGTGCCCGGCGGGAAGATCGCGGCGGCCCCGGCGGCGCGCAGCTCGTCGAAGTCGCCCGGCGGGATGACCCCGCCCGCCACGATCATGACGTCCTCGGCGCCGAGGTCGGCGAGCGCCTTCTTCAGCGCGGGCACCAGGGTGAGGTGCCCGGCGGCGAGCGTGGAGACGCCGACGACGTGCACGTCGGCCTCGACCGCCTGCCTGGCCACCTCCTCCGGCGTCTGGAACAGCGGGCCGACGTCGACGTCGAAGCCCAGGTCGGCGAAGGCGGTGGCGATCACCTTCTGGCCCCGGTCGTGGCCGTCCTGGCCCATCTTGGCGACCAGGATGCGCGGCCTGCGGCCCTCGGCGCGCTCGAACTCGGCGCACGCCTCGCGGGCGCGCTCGATGTCGGCGGCCGGGCCCGCCTCGTCGCGGTACACACCTGAGATGGTACGGACCTGCTCGGCATGCCGGCCGAACACCTTCTCCAGCGCGGAGGAGATCTCGCCCACGGTGGCCTTCGCGCGGGCGGCGTCCACCGACAGCTTGAGCAGGTTGGCGTCGGGGCCGGGGTTGGCGGCGGCGTGGGTGAGCGCGTCGAGCGCCCGGCCGACCGCGGCCTCGTCCCGCTCGGCCCGCAGCGCGCGCAGCTTCTCCAGCTGCTGGGCGCGGACCGCGCTGTTGTCGACCTTGAGCACCTCGATGGGCTCGTCGGCGTCCGGACGGTACTTGTTGACACCGATGACGGGCTGGCGGCCGGAGTCGATGCGGGCCTGGGTGCGGGCCGCGGCCTCCTCGATGCGGAGCTTGGGCAGCCCCGCCTCGATGGCCTTGGCCATGCCGCCCGCCGCCTCCACCTCCTGGATGTGCTCCCAGGCGCGCTCGGCCAGGTCGTGGGTGAGCCGCTCGACATAGTAGGAGCCGCCCCACGGGTCGATCACCTGCGTGGTGCCCGACTCCTGCTGGAGCAGGATCTGGGTGTTGCGGGCGATCCTGGCGGAGAAGTCGGTGGGCAGCGCGAGCGCCTCGTCCAGCGCGTTGGTGTGCAGCGACTGGGTGTGGCCCTGGGTGGCGGCCATGGCCTCGACGCAGGTGCGCGCGACGTTGTTGAACACGTCCTGCGCGGTCAGCGACCAGCCCGACGTCTGCGAGTGCGTGCGCAGGCTCAGCGACTTGGGGTTCTTCGCGCCGAACCCGTCGACCAGCTTGGCCCAGAGCAGCCGGGCGGCCCGCAGCTTGGCGACCTCCATGAAGAAGTTCATGCCGATGCACCAGAAGAACGACAGGCGCGGCGCGAACCGGTCGACGTCCATCCCGGCGGCGATCCCGGCCCGCAGGTACTCGACCCCGTCGGCCAGGGTGTAGGCGAGCTCCAGGTCGCAGGTGGCCCCGGCTTCCTGGATGTGGTAGCCGGAAATGCTGATGGAGTTGAATTTCGGCATCTTTTCGCTGGTGTACGCGAAAATATCCGAAATTATCCGCATCGACGGCGCAGGCGGATAGATGTACGTGTTCCGTACCATGAACTCCTTGAGAATGTCGTTCTGGATGGTGCCGGCCAGCTGCTCCGGCGTCACCCCCTGCTCCTCGGCCGCCACGATGTAGAGCGCCAGGATGGGCAGCACGGCCCCGTTCATGGTCATGGACACCGACATGCGGTCCAGCGGGATGCCGTCGAAGAGCTGGCGCATGTCGTAGATCGAGTCGATCGCCACCCCCGCCATGCCGACGTCGCCGGCCACGCGCGGGTGGTCGGAGTCGTAGCCCCGGTGGGTGGCCAGGTCGAAGGCCACCGACAGGCCCTTCTGCCCGGCGGCCAGGTTGCGGCGGTAGAAGGCGTTGGAGTCGGCGGCCGTGGAGAAGCCCGCGTACTGGCGGATGGTCCACGGCTGGTTGACGTACATGGTCGGGTACGGCCCGCGCAGGTAGGGCGCGGCCCCCGGGTAGGTGCCCAGGAAGTCGAGCCCGTCGAGGTCGCGGCCGGTGTAGAGCGGCTTGACCGCGATCCCTTCCGGCGTCTCCCAGGCGGGGGCGTCAGGCCCCGGGCCGTCGCCCCCGGACGAGCGGGCCGTGAGCGGGACGGTCGAGAAGTCGGGGATCATCGGGTCACCTCCAGGTCGCGGAAGGTCGTGCGCAGGACGCCGAGCGCGTCGCAGCCGGCGTGGACATAGCCGTCGACGCCGTCATAGTCACCCTTCCCCGCCAGCCAGACCGTGCGCGCGCCGGCCCGTCTCAACGCGGCGGCGACCGCCTCGGCGTGCTGGCCGTAGAGCTTGTCGCTGGAGCACAGGCAGGCCACGGTGGCCCCGCTGACGGCGAAGGCGGTGGCGATCTGCTCGGGATCGGCGCCGGGGCCCGCGGTCTCGGTGTCGAGCCCGCCGGCCCGGAAGAGGTTGGCGGCGAACGCGGCCCGCGGCGTGTGCACGGCGACCGGCCCGATCGTGGCCAGGAACACCTTGGGCCGCTCGGCCTGCGCGTCGGCCAGGTCACGCAGCTCCTCGAACTCCTGCGCGTACCGGATCTTCGGCAGCCCGGCGGCGAGGGCGGCGGGCGAGTGGGACGCCAGGAACGGTCCAGAGGAGGAGGCTCCGTTGAGAGGCTTCTCCTCCAGATCGGGGAACTCGCTGACGCCGGTGAGCGGGAGGCGGCGGTGCGCGAGGTCGGCGGCGCGGCGCTCCCGGGTGGCGGCGACGCGGCCGGCGACCAGCTCGGCGGCGGCCTCGATGCCACCGGCCGCCTCGATCTCCTGGAACCAGGCCCAGGCCTGCCCGGCGAGCTCCTCGGTGCGGCGCTCGACGTACCAGGAGCCGCCCGACGGGTCGACCACGCGCCCGACGCCGGCCTCCTCCAGCAGCAGCGACTGCGTGTTGCGGGCGATCCGGCGGGAGAACGCGTCCGGCGGCCGGACCACCGCGTCGAACGGCTGCACGGTCACCGCGTCGGCGCCGCCGACCCCGGCCGCGAAGCAGGCGACGGTGACGCGCAGCATGTTCACCCAGGGGTCGCGGCCGGTCATCATGGCCGAGCTGGTCACCGCGTGCTGGCGCTGCGGCCCGGAGGCGCCGGTCACCTCGGTGACCCGGTCCCACAGCCGCCTGGCCGCCCGCAGCTTGGCGATGGTGGCGAACTGGTCGTCGGTGGCGGCGTATCGGAACTCGAGCTGGTCGCACGCCTGCTGGACGGTGAGCCCGGCGGCGGTGAGCGCGCGCAGGCCGGCCACGGCGAGCGCGAGCGAGCAGCCGAGCTCCTCGGCGTCGCCGCCGCCCGCGTCGTGGTAGGGGGTGGCGTCGACCGTGACGGCCCGCAGCCCGGGATGCCCGGCGGCGCATCGGGCCGCCAGCTCCGCGGCCTCGGGGCTCAGCGGCGAGGCGCCCAGGTTGCCCTGGAGCGGGGTGTCACCGGCCAGGGTGAGCAGGGCCTCGGCGGCCTCGGCCGTCAGCTCGCCCGCTTCCAGGACGACCGGCGCGAGGTCGAGGAAGACGCCCTTCAGCACCCGGGGCAGCTCGGCCACCGGGATCGCGCCGTCGCCGACGACGAGCCAGAGCGAGGTCACCCCGTTCTCCAGGTCGGCCATCACCGCCTCGGGGTCGGGCAGCGCGTGCCGCTGCCTGACGTCCCAGCCGCCGGCAGGTCGCGAGCCGCGCTCGAACGGCGCGGACGCGGGCAGGTCGGCGGCGTCGTACAGCGGTGCGACAGCCAGCCCGTCATAGGTGGAGTGGGACAGCGCCTCTTCGGGCGTCTCCGCGTCGACGCCGGACTTGCGCAGCACCGCTATGGCCAACGCCCGCCAGTCGTCGCGCGAGGTGGAAGGAAACCCCGCAGCCAGATCCATGGTCGGATAGTACGCATAGGCTGATTTACGAGGTAACCGGGGGTCGGCCCCAGTCCTACCCCTGAGGTGCCTCCCACGTGCGCCGCCATGTGACGGGGCCCACTACGCCGTCGTCGTCGATCTTCTGCTGGCGCTGGAAGCGACGGCACACGTCGCGCGACTGGGGCCCGTACGCGCCGTCCACGTCGATCTCCCACTCGCGCTCGGCCATCTTGGCCTGCCACGTGCGCACGTCGTCGCCGCGCGTCACCGGCGGGTACTTGAGCAGCCGGCCGGGGAACGGCGGCACGCCCGGCGGCTCAGGGGCGCCGTTGCCCCCGCCGTCGGGCCGGGGCGCGCCCCGGCGGACCCACGCGTACAGCGGCCCGCCCGGGCAGTCGGTGGCGTACCCGTCACGGTGCCCCTTGATCTCATCGCCCGCCCGCCCGTTCTGCCGGGTATGGTCAATGGCGTCCAGAATCGCGTGCAACATCCCGTCAGGCGGTTCCAACAGCCCCGCGTTGCCCACCAACCCGAGCACCGCGTAGTGGCCCCGGTTGAGCCCGGAGCCGTTGGCGGCGGGCAACCGGTTGAGCCCCCGTCCTTCGAAGACCTTTTTGTGCGGACATGCCACGAACGAGTAGCCGATGTCGATCCACCCGTTGCCGTCCATGTGCGAGTTCTGGATCGAGCGGACCAGCGCCGTGCAACGGTCGTGCTCGTCGACGATGCGAGGGTCGACCCGCCCGCCGGTGTAGTGGACCTTCACGCCCTTGGTCGAGTCGAGCCGGGTATGGCTCCCGCGCGGCGATCGGGCACCCCACGCTTTCCTGCTGATCAAGTCAATAGCCATGACTTACTCCCGGAAGACGTCACCTTGAACACTCAGCGTAACGTCCTCCCTCATTCAGGTGAGGATATTCGGTTGATTTTACCTATGGCCGGATGACCCGCTCTTCCGTCACGATCGCCGTGATCAGGTCATGTGGTGTCACATCGAAGGCGGGATTGAGCGCGTCCGTGCCTTCGGGAGCCACGCGCGTGCCGCGGAAGGCCACGATCTCGTCAGCTCCGCGGTCCTCGATCTCGATGTGCTCGCCCGACGGGGTGGCCGGGTCGATCGTGCTCTCGGGGGCGACGACGATGAACGGCACCCCGGCCCGCTCCGCGCCGAGCGCGAGCGCGTACGAACCGATCTTGTTGGCGGTGTCGCCGTTGGCGGCGATCCGGTCGGCGCCGATCAGCACCGCGTCGACGCCTCCCCTGGCCAGCAGGTACGGTCCGGCGCCGTCGGTGACGAGGCGGTGCGGCGCGCCCATCCTGGCCAGCTCCCAGGCGGTGAGCCGGGCGCCCTGCAGCAGGGGGCGGGTCTCCAGGGCGAGGACCTCGGCGAGCCTGCCGCGCTCGTGCAGGGTCTGCGCGACGCCGAGCGCAGTGCCCCGCTCGACGCAGGCCAGGCCGCCGGTGTTGCACACGGTCATGATGCGCAGCCGGTCGCCTTCGAGCAGCTCGGCGCCCCGCTCGCCCATGGCGTGGCAGGCCGCGATGTCGTCGTCCCTGATGCGCAGCGCCGTCTCCAGCACCGCCTCGGGCCCCTCCGGGATGCGGGCGGCGGCCCGGTCGACGCCCCAGGCGAGGTTGACGGCGGTGGGCCGGGCCGCGCGCAGCCGGGCGACGGCGTCCTGGTCGCCGCGGGCCAGCACCACGCCGAGCGCCCCCGCCACGCCGAGCGCGGGCGCGCCCCGCACGGAGAGCCTGCGGATCGCGCCGACCAGCTCGTCCACGGTCTCGACGCGCAGGGTCACGCACTCGTCGGGCAGCCGGGTCTGGTCGACGAGCTCGACGGCGCCGTCCACCCAGTCGATGGTCCTCACCCGCCGAACGCTAGCGCAGCTTCCAGGTACGGATCAGCGCCCGGCGATCACCCCGACGCCCCCGCCCGGAGAGATCGATCACCATACCGGCGAACCGGGGCGACCTGTAACGTAACGAACCATGGCGACTCCCCTGACGCCCGGCGATCCGGCCGAGCTCGGCGGCTACCGGCTGGCCGGGCGGCTCGGCGAGGGCGGGCAGGGCGTCGTCTACCTGGCGCATTCCGAGGCCGGCGAGCCGGTCGCGATCAAGCTGCTGAGCACGGGCGACCGCGAGACGCGGGCGCGGCTGGCGCGCGAGCTGGCGGCCCTGGAGGGCATCGCCTCGTTCTGCACGGCGCGGGTGCTGGCCGCCTCGACCGACGGGCCACGCCCGTACGTGATCAGCGAGTTCATCGACGGCCCCTCGCTGTTCGAGCGGGTGCGCGACCGGGGGCCGCTGGCGGGCGGAGACCTGGAGCGGGTGGCGATCGGCACGGCCACGGCCCTGGCGGCGATCCACGCGGCCGGCATCGTGCACCGCGACCTCAAACCGGCCAACGTGCTGCTGGGGCCGGACGGGCCGCGGGTGGTCGACTTCGGCATCGCCAGGGCCGAGGGGGCGGCGACCATGACGTCGGGGCTGATCGGCACCCCCGCCTACCTGTCGCCCGAGCAGATCGGCGGCGCCCCGGCGTCCCCGGCCTCCGACGTGTTCGCGTGGGCGGCGACCGTGCTGTTCGCGGCGACCGGGGTGAGCCCGTTCGGCGCCGACACGGTCCCCGCCGTGCTCCACCGCGTCCTGCACACCGAACCGGACCTGCGACCGCTCCCCCCGCGTCTGCGCGGCCCCATCGCCTCGGCCCTCGCCAAGGACCCGGCCCTGCGCCCCACCGCCCCCTCCCTGATGGTCCAGCTGGTCAACCCCGGCTCCCCCGGCCCGGTCGACGGCCCCACCGGGACGGGTGCTGGCGAAGGGCGGAGGGTGGATCGGACAGGGCCGGGGGCCCCCGCTCTCACCACCGGGCCGGGGCGCGGGCGCTCCAGGGCGGTGCTGGTCGGCGCGCTGGCCGTGGTGGTGGCGCTGGCGGCCGGCGGCGCGGCGCTGCTGTGGACGTACTTCGGCGCGAGGGACTCCGCCGCCCTTCCCACTCAGAACACCGTCTCCACGACGGTCCCGCCGTCCCCGAGCGGGGAGCCGACCCCGGCCGGGGAGCCGACCCGAGCCGGAGAGTCCACCCAGGCCGAGGAGCCCGTGCGTCAGGAGCCCACCCGCTCACCGGCTCAGAGCGGCCGGGGCGACCTGCGGATCCCGGCCGCGTTCGCCGGCACGTGGGAGGGCACCGCCGACAGCGAGATGCTGGACAGGAAGTTCGAGGACGAACCCGTCGCCATCACCCTCAAGGAGGGTGAGAGCACCGGCACCTGGCACGCCCCCGGCGAGGACGCGGGCTGCGAGACCGGCACACTCCAGGTGACGGAGGTGTCGGAGAAGAAGCTGTCGTTCCGGCTCGGCGGGCTGGGCGGTCTGTGCGCGGTGTACGACAGCGCCGGCGGCATGCGGGTGACGCTGGAGCGCACCGACGACAACGAGGCGGATTACCGGCTGACCATGCCGATGGGCGGAAAAAGTGACGGTGAGCTGAAGCGAGCAGGTTAAAGTTTTCGACACGCACACCCGAGGATGTGATCATAGACCCCATGTCTGTCATCAGGGAGGTGCCGTTCCCCAGCCCGGAAGACGCCGAGCTTCCCATGAACATCTGGCTCGACGACTCCGACTCGGCCGTCGACGTGATCGACGCGCTGGCCCTGTCGCCGTTCGCGACGGGCCTGCAGCCGTGGTCGCGGGTCGCCAGCCTGGAGCGGGTCCGCGCCGACGCGCCGCTGCGCCCCGCCGAGGGCCGCGTGGTGCGCACCGCCATGGTCGAGGACGGCATGGAGTCGCGGCTGATCTGCGGCGAGGGCTGGACCCTGCGGGTGATCAGGCACCGCAACCGCTCGGCCACCCTGAGCGTGAGCGCGATCAGCGAGGACCTGGCCCGCACCGTGCTCAAGGAGAGCGTCGCCGGCGCCGAGGAGGCCGCGCCGGAGACCGACCACGTGGAGATGGGCTTCTGGTGGCGCGGCTCCCACGGCGGCAACCGGTCGGAGAAGCCGATCACCGCCCAGCCGTGGGACCAGATCAGCGGCAACTACGCCGAGCGGGTGCGCGGCGGCCTGGCCGACCTGATGACGATCACCCCCGGCGACGTGAACGGCCGCCTCCTCCTGCTGCACGGCCCGCCGGGCACCGGCAAGACGACGCTGCTGCGCACGCTGGCCAAGCAGTGGCACGACTGGTGTCAGGTCGACTGCGTGCTCGACCCCGAGCGGCTGTTCGACGACCCCGGCTACCTGATGGAGGTGGCCGTCGGCTACGACAACGACGAGGACGAGAAGCAGCGCTGGCGGCTGCTCGTGCTCGAAGACTGTGACGAGCTGATCAGCGCGTCGGCCAAGTCGCAGGCGGGCCAGGGCCTGTCGCGGCTGCTCAACCTGACCGACGGCCTGCTCGGCCAGGGCCGCGACGTGCTGGTGGCGATCACCACGAACGAGGACCTGACCCGCCTGCATCCCGCCGTCGTGCGTCCCGGCCGCTGCCTGGCGCAGCTGGAGGTCGGCCCGCTGTCGCGCGAGGAGGCGGTCGCCTGGCTGGGCTCCTCCGACGGCATCGGCCCGTCGGGCGCGACCCTCGCCGAGCTGTACGCGCTCCGCACCGGCCGCACCTTCACCCCGGCCGCGTCCGACGACAACACCGGCCTCTACCTGTAGCCCGGCCGGCCCTACGACACGGCGACACGGACGCCTGAACCCGGGCCCGTGTCAGACGGGGGCCTCCACGGTGGCGCGGGCGGCGATCCTGGCGGCGAGCACGTGCTTGCACGGGCCGCGGGAGCCGCGGTGGTCGAACCACCACTCGCAGGTGCACGAACCCGGCCCGACCGCGACCCGGCGGACGCCGCCCGGCGTGGTGACCTCCGCGTGGTCGCCCTCCAGCCGCACCGCGCCCGACTCCACCAGGGCGCGGGCCGCGGTGAGCCGCGGGTTGAGCTCCGCGACCTGGTCGCGGTCGTACGGGAGCTCGCGGTGGAAGTGGGACGCGTCGTGCAGGTCGTACCCGACGCGGCCGGCGGTGCCGAGCTGGGTGAGCGCGGCGCGCACCCGCGCGGGCGGGAGGCCGGAGCGGTCGGCGAGCAGCCCGATCTCCACGGCGGGCTCGAAGTTGAGCAGCATGCCGATCAGGTCGGCGTCGCCGGCGGCCTCGTCGGTGGCCAGGTCCTCCAGCACCTGGCCCTCGCCGGAGAAGCCGCGCCACGGCTGCGGTGAGACCGCCAGCGTGTAGCGCATCCCGGGCAGCTCCAGCTCCCACGCGCTCGCCTGGTGCTCGGCGTCGCCCGCGGGGCCGTACACGCGCAGCGCCTTAGCGAACCTGAGCAGCGGCATGAGCGTGACGATCCGCCCGGTGCCCGACAGGCAGACGGCGCCGCGGCCGGGGCCGGCGGCCAGGCGCAGGTCGCGTCCGGCGGGCGCGGCCCAGACGGCGCCGCGCGCGCGGCGCGGCAGCGAGCGCAGGAAGCGCACCGCCTGCGGCCCGTTCAGCTCGGCCCGCAGGTCGAACCCGGCCGCGATCACCTGCACCTCGGCGAAACCGCGCAGCCACCGGGTCGGCAGCGGCACCTTCTTCTCCACCACGGCGCCGTCGAGCGTGGTGACGGTCAGCTCGTCGGGGCCAACGCCCAGGTGGAGCGGGTCACGGCCGCCGACCCGGCGCAGCGACTCGCGCAGCGGGCCGTTGACGTCGACGTTGGTGGTGCCGCGGTCGAGCACCTCGCCGTCGAGGGCGGTCACGTCGAGCCGGGCGTAGACGCCGCCGCAGGCGGAGAACGACTCGAACCTGAGCCGGTCGCCGTCGCAGGTCACCACCGGGTCGCGGGTCCAGCCGGGGCGCGGCTGGTGGTAGCGGGCCAGCGCCACGTCGGCCACCGCCAGCAGCCCGGCCGCGGCCGGGGCGGCCTGGGTGAGCAGGCCGCTGAAGAACCTCGGGTGCGTGTGGGGCCCGGACAGCGCCGTGCCGCCGGAGGTCGACAGGCCGAGCCTGCCGTCGGCGAGCGTGGAAGCCCCGGCGTAGGAGTACGCCTGCACTGCTTGAGTCATGGGCCGGACGATAGTGATCACGACCGACAATCAGGCCAGTACGTAAAACATCCGATGCGTGACCTGCGGCGCGACCCCACAATGGGGCTGGTGCTCACTGTCGACCGGCCCCGCGTCGCCCTCACCCGCTTCGCCGTGCCCCCCGTGCTCCCGGACACCGGGGACGGCTGGACCGGTGACGACCAGCGGATCGGCTTCCCCGCGACGCAGCTGGTGCCGTCGTGGACCGCGCGCACCCCGCCGGGCTCCTGGATCGAGGTCGAGCTGCAGGCGGTCACCGCCGAGGGCCGCCGCACCAAGTGGTACGTGATGGGCCGCTGGTCCGAGCACGGCGAGCCGCGCACGTCGGTGGCCGGCCAGGGCGACGACGACGGCGACGTGGCGGTCGACACGTTCGTGGCCCGGCGGCCCGTCACCGCCTACCGGGTCCGGGTGCGGGCGTGCGGGGCGGGCGCGCGGGTCGACGGGCTCGCGGTGATGGCGTCGGCGCTGCCGCCGCACCCGTCCGGCTCGCCGCCGTCCGGCCGCGAGCCGGTGGAGCTTGACGTGCCGGCGTTTTGGCAGCACGCGCACGCGGGCCACCACCCGGAGTACGACGGCGGCGGCGCCAACTGGTGCGGCCCCGCCGCGACGTCCATGGTGCTGGCCTACTGGGGCCGCGGGCCCGACGATCTGGGATGGGTCGGCGGCGGCTGCCCCCACCCGGCCGTCGACCACGCCGCGCGCGGCACCTACGACCGCAGCTACCTGGGCACCGGCAACTGGCCGTTCAACGTGGCGTACGCGGGCTCGTACGGCCTGCGCGGGTTCGTGACCCGGCTGAGGTCGGCGGCCGAGCTGGAGCGGTTCGCCCGCGCCGGGATCCCGGTGGTGGTGTCGCTGTCCTTCAAGGAGCGCGAGCTGCCCGGGTCCGGCTACTCCACGAGCGGCAACCTCATGGTGGTGACCGGCTTCACGGCCGGCGGCGACGTGCGGGTCAACGACCCGGCCGTGCCCGACGGCCGGGTGCGGCGGGTGTATCCGCGGGCGGCGTTCGAGCGCGTGTGGCTCAGGAGTTCCGGCAGCGGCGGCATCACGTACGTCCTGCACCCACCCGAGATGTCCCTGCCCGAGTCCGATGGCAATTGGTGAGACATGAGTATTGAAGCGATTGATGTGGCCCGCACCGACGGCGGCCCCCAGTGGGTCGAGGCCGTCGCCACGCCCGCGGGCGTGGAGGTGTGGTGGGACGAGCCGCGCCCGCACGAGGGCGGCAGGCGGTGCGTGGTGCGCGGGCTGCCCGGCGGCGGGCGCGCGGACGCGCTGCCCGGCGGCTGGAACGCGCGCAACCGGCTGGTCGAGTACGGGGGCCGCTCGTGGCGGCCGTTGCCCGGCGGCGGCCTGGTGTTCACGAACTGGGCCGACCAGCGGGTCTACCGCGTCGACGGCGGCGACCCGGTGCCGCTGACGCCGGAGGGCCCGGCCCGCTACGGGGACCTCTACCTGCCGCCGGGCCGGGCCGAGGTGTGGGCGGTGCGGGAGACCGACGACGTGCGCGACCTGGTGGCGATCCCTCTTTCCGGCCTCCTTTCCGGCGGCGAGGTGCGGGTGGTCGCGAAGGCGCAGCACTTCCTGATGAACCCGCGTCTCTCCCCCGGCGGCGGCCACGTCGCCTGGATCGGCTGGGACCACCCGGACATGCCGTGGGACGGCACCGAGCTGTGCGTCGCCCCGCTCGGCGACGACGGCGTCGCGGGCCCGTACACGGTGGTGGCGGGCGGCCGGGAGGAGTCGGTCGTGCAGGCCGAGTGGCGCGACGACGACACGCTGTACGCGGTCACCGACCCGACCGGCTGGTGGAACGTGCACGAGATCGGCCGCGACGGCGTCCGCGGCCGTAACCTCACGCCGATGGAGCTGGAGTTCGGCAACGCGCCGTGGAAGCCGGGCATGACCTGGCTGGCGCTCGCCGGCGACCGCCTGGTGCTGGTGTACGGCACGGCCGACCGGCGGCGGCTGGGCGTGCTCGACCCGGCCACCGGCGAGCTGCGGGAGATCGGCGGCGAGGCCACCCACTGGGCCTCGACCGTCTCGGCGGCGGGCGGGAAGGCCGCGGCGGTGCCCGCGACCCCGTTCTCGCCCCTGGAGGTGGTGCTGGCCGACCTCGACGGCGGCGGGCTGGAGACCGTGTCGGCCCCCCGGCCGCTGCCGGACCGCGCGCTGCTGCCCGAGCCGGAATCGATGACGATCGAGGGGGTGCACGCGCACGTGTACCCGCCGCTCGGCGTCCAGGGCCCGGCCCCGTACGTGATCTTCGTGCACGGCGGGCCGACCGGCAGCAGCCCCGTCATGCTCGACCTGGAGATCGCCTACTTCACCAGCCGCGGGCTGGGCGTGGCCGAGGTCAACTACGGCGGCTCCGCCGGATACGGGCGGGCCTACCGGGAGCGGCTGCGCCACCAGTGGGGCGTGGTCGACGTGCAGGACTGCGCGAAGGTGGCGCGCGGGCTGGTGGAGCTGGGCCGCGCCGACGCGGCCAGGATCGCGATCAGGGGCGGCAGCGCCGGCGGCTGGACGACGGTGGCGGCGCTGGTGCACAGCGACGTGTTCGCGGGCGGCGTCGCGCAGTACGCGATCACCGACCCGGAGAGCTGGGCGGCCGAGACGCACGACTTCGAGTCTCGCTATCTGGACGGGCTGATCGGGCCGCTGCCGGAGACGCGGCAGCGCTACACCGACCGTTCGCCGCTGCTGCACGCGCACCGGGCGTCCGGCCCGTGCCTGATGCTGCACGGGCTGGAGGACGCGATCGTGGACGTGAGCCAGGCCGAGCGGTTCGTCGCCGAGCTGGACCGGCACGGCAAGCGGTGGGCGCTGCTCACCTTCCCCGGCGAGCAGCACGGCTGGCGCAGGGAGGAGACCATCGTCGCGGCGCTGGAGGCCGAGCTGGCCTTCTACGGTCAGCTGTTCGGGTTCGAGACGCCCGAGGTCGCGCCGCTGAAGCTGGAGGGCGGGAAGTGAAGAGCGTCGCCGAGATCTGCTCGGACCTGATCAGGTTCGACACCACCAACCCGGGCTCCGGCGAGCGCCCGGCGGCCGAGTACGTCGCCACGCTGCTGGCCGACGCCGGGCTGGAGCCTGAGGTGTTCGAGTCCGCGCCCCGGCGCACGACCGTGGTGGCCAGGATGGCCGGCGACTCCTCCGACGCGCTCCTGATCCACGGCCACCTGGACGTGGTGCCCGCCGACCCGGCCGAGTGGCGGATGCACCCGTTCTCCGGCGAGATCGTCGACGGCTGCGTGTACGGCAGGGGCGCGGTCGACATGAAGGGCTCGTGCGCGATGACCCTGTCCACCGTGCTCGGCATGCGGGCGCGCGGGCAACGGCCGAAGCGCGACCTGGTGCTGGCGTTCCTGGCGGACGAGGAGGCGACCGGCGACTACGGCTCCCGCCACGCGGTGACCGAGCACCGTGAGCTGTTCGACGGGGTGACGGAGGCGATCAGCGAGTCGGGCGGGTTCAGCGTCACGTCCGGCGGCCACCGGGTCTACCCGGTGGCGGTGGGCGAGCGCGGCACCGCCTGGATGAAGCTGACCGCGCACGGCGTGGCCGGTCACGGCTCCAAGCCCCCGGTCGACAACCCGGTGGCCACGCTGGCGCACGCGCTGTCGCGCCTGGCCGCACACCAGTGGCCGGTACGGCTCACGCCGCCGGTCGCGGCGCTGATCCGCGAGCTGTCGGCGATCACCGGACAGCCGGTGGACCTGGACCGGCTGGACGCCGAGGCGGCCCGGCTCGGCCCGCTGGGCGAGCTGTTCAAGGCCCAGATCCGCAACTCGGCCAACCCGACGATGCTGGCCGCCGGCTACAAGGTGAACGTGGTGCCCTCCTCGGCCGAGGCGCACGTCGACGGCCGCTACCTGCCGGGGCTGCGGGAGGAGTTCCTGGAGACGCTCGACGAGCTGCTCGGCCCGAAGATCACCCGCGAGTTCGTCAACCTGGAGGACGCCCCGGCGGCGCCGTACCCGTCGTCGTTCTTCGACGAGCTGGCCGGCTCGCTGGTGGCCGAGGACCCGCTCGCCAGGCCGGTGCCGTACGTGATGAGCGGCGGCACGGACGCCAAGTCGTTCGCCGGGCTCGGGATCCAGGGGTACGGGTTCGCGCCGCTCATGCTGCGGCCGGATCTCGACTACTTCGGCATGTTCCACGGCAAGGACGAGCGGGTGCCGGTGGCGGGGCTGGAGTTCGGCACGAGGGTGCTGGCCAGACTGCTCACCTGACGGTCTCACCCCCGGCGGCGCAGCACGCGGCGCGCGGTGAGGGCGCACAGCAGGGCGGAGGCGGCCACCAGGATGCCCGCCTCCGTCCACTGGAAGCGCCAGAACCGCTCCGGCGGGTGGTAGGTGACGGCGTAGGCGTAGCCCTCGGCGAACAGGCAGTCCTGCCACGCCTCGGCTTTCGCGCTGCTCCGCCCGGTGTCGAGGCCCCGTTCGCAGGCGGCGGGGTCGTCCACCGCCCGCCCCGACGGGTCCACCCAGGTGGCGCCGACCAGCCGGGCGTCGGGGTCGTCGAGCACGACCGTGCCCGACAGCACGGCCCGGTCCGGCGGGGCGTAGTGGTCGCTGAGCGCGAACAGCGTGAACATGGTGGCCGCGACCCCGGCCACGACCAGCGCCATCGCCGGGAGCGTGCGCCTGAACAGCGTCCCGGCGAACACTCCGGCCGCGAACGCGTACAGCCACCACGCGGCCGGCGCCACCCCCGTCATGTTGAACACCCCGATGTTGCCGAACCCGGAGTCGACCCCCTCCCTGAACACCGGACGCCACAGGCTGACCATGAGCGACAGCAGCAGCCCGCCGGCCACCACCGCGCCGCCCAGCACGCCGAGCTTGACCGCCAGCCACCGCCGCACCGGCACGGACTGGGTCCAGGCCAGCCGGTGGGTGCCGCGCTCGTACTCCCTGCCGAGCAGCGGCGCCCCCCAGAACGCGCCGATCAGCGCCGGCAGCACTAGCGGCATCCAGCCGAACAGCGTGTAGACGGCGTCGTACCGCTCCCCCAGGCCCACCGCCACCTCGACCGACCCGCAGTGGGCGAAACCGGCGGGGCAGCCGTCAGGGAAGTAGCCGGACACATAGCTCCGGGCCTCGGTCGCGGAGCCGAGCAGCAGCAGCCCGAGCACGACCAGGAAGCCGGCGGTGGTCAGGAGCTGCGCGCGGTGCTGGCGCCAGGTGACCCAGATCATCGCGCCACCCCCGCAGGGCCGGGCAGCGCCGCCGCCTGAGGGCTGCGCAGGTAGCCCATGACCAGTTCGTCCAGGTTGGGGCGGCGGGTGCTCCAGCGCGGGCCGAGCGCGCGGTCGCCGCGGACCAGCAGGGTGGCGTGCCTGCCGGTGCCGGTCGCGGAGACGGCCTCCAGCCCTTCGGCCGCCTCCGCCGGGCCGGACAGCAGCAGATGGCCGGCGAGCAGGTCGTCGATGTCGCCGCTGACCTGGAGCCGGCCGCCGTTGAGCACGACCAGCCAGTCGCAGGTGTCCTCCAGGTCGGCGATCACGTGCGAGGACAGCAGCACGGTGAGGCCGCGCCCGGCCACCTCGCCCATGAGGGTGCGCATCACGTCGTGCCGGGCCAGCGGGTCGAGGTTGGCCAGCGGCTCGTCCAAGACCAGGAGGTCGGGCGTCCTGGCCAGGGCGAGGGTGATCGCGACCTGCGCCTGCTGCCCGCCGGACAGCCTGCCCGCCCTGCGGCCGAGGGGGACGCCCAGCGCGTCCAGCCGGGCCCGCGCGCCCTCGCCGTCCCAGCGGGTGTTCGTCCGCCGCCCGAATTCCAGCAGCTCGCCGACGGTGAACGACTCGTACAGCGGCTTGTCCTGGGCCACGAACGCGGCGGTCCCCCGTACCGAGACGTGTCCCCGGTCGGGCGCGAGCAGGCCGACGGCGGCGAGCATGAGCGTGGTCTTCCCGGCCCCGTTGGGGCCGACCAGCGCGGCGACCCGCCCGGCGGGCACGGACAGCGAGCAGTCGCGCAGCGCCCACGCGCGCCGGCGCCGCACGCCCAGCCCTGTCACCTCCAGGATCGGCGCGCTCACGCCACGCCCTCCCGGGAGGCGTCGGAGAGGACGGCGGCGAACAGCGCCCGCAGGTCCTCCTCGTCCAGCCCGGCGTCCCTGGCCTCACGCACCCACGCGGCCAGCCCCCGCCGCAGCCGCGTGTGCTCGGCCAGCCCGGCCCCGCCGAATCCGCGCTCCACGAACGTGCCGAGCCCCGGCCGGCCCGTCACGAGCCCCTCACGCTCCAGCTCCCGGTAGGCCTTGAGCACGGTGTTGGGGTTGATCGCCAGCTTCTCGACGACCTCCCGCGCGGTGGGCAACTGGTCACCGGGGCGCAGCGTGCCGAGCCGCAGCGCGTGCTTGACCTGGTGGACGAGCTGGAGGTACGTGGCGACGCCCGACCCGCGGTCGAGCTGGAACTCGATCATAACACCCTTTCACTAATGAAGTAGTGAAATGGTGATGGACTCGGCCCCGGCCTGTCAACCGAAGACGGTCTTGGGGCGTTCCTGGAGCTCGCCGTCGACGTAGACGTCGACCTTCTCGTCGTAGAAGGCGATCAGGCCGGCGACGCGCTCGCTCTCGGGCAGCGGGGTCGGGTACGACCACGCCAGGTCCTTCTCGCCGTTGACCGACCAGTATTCGGCGGTGCCCTTGTAGGGGCAGTGCGTCACGGTGCCGGTGTGTTCCAGGAGGTCCAGCCGGACGTCCGTCTTCGGCAGGTAGTAGCGGGGCGGCAGGCCCGTCTCGAACAGGATGCGGGCGTGCCGCGAGTCGGCCACCGTCACGCCTCCGACCTCGACCCGGACGTGGCGGGAGCTGGGGAGGATGTCGACGCGGGTGTAGGGGCTGCGGGCGTGCACGTACACCTGTTCGTCCTCCTCGAACCAGGCGTCCATGGCGTCCCAGGTGAAGCGGACATGACCCCTGATCGCCTCCAGCGGCGAGTCCGGGTACGTGACGGCGGCGTCGGCCGCCTCCTTCCCGCCCGCCGTCACCGTGTGGACGACCCCGTCGCCCCGGCTCGGCGAGCGCTCGACCGCTCCGGTCGGCTTGAGCTCAGCCTGGACGTCGTCCAGCGGGACGTAGTACGCCGGGTAGTAGGGCACCTCCCACACCAGCAGGGCGCGGGTGGTGTCGGCGACCGGGCGTCCACCGAGAAAGATCCTGACACGCTTGGCCGAGGGCTCGACGCGGACCCGGCCACGGCTCACGGCATCCATACCCACGCAAACCCCGGCTCCCGCGGGGCTATTCCACCCCGAACGCCGCCAGCGTCGCCCACGTGACGAGCGCGCCCACGGCCGTGCCCGCGGCCACCTGGGCGGGGGTGTGGTGCGCCAGCCGGACCCTGGCCCAGCAGACCAGCGCCACCACCGCCGCCCCGGCCAGCAGGACCGGCACGGCGGGCAGCACGTACGCGAGCACCACGACCGTGCCCGCGCACACGGCGGCGTGGAAGGAGATCTTCCAGCGGAACGTGACCGGGATCGTCACGGCCAGCGCGGCGAGCATCGCGGTCACGGCGGCCAGCAGCAACCGCGGCGCGCCCAGCCAGGCCAGCAGCACCAGCGCGCCCAGCACGCCCGCGACGGCGGCCAGCAGCGGCCCCGGGCGGCTCGCCCGATCCACGATGTGGTGGGAGTCGAGGCGGCCCGACCGCACCCCGGCGGCGATCACCGCAGCGGGCACTCCCCCGCACAGCACCGACGCCACCAGCCCCCACGCGGCCCCCGTCCAGCCCTGGGCGACCAGGCCGATGGCCGGCGGCATGGAGATCACCAGGACCTGCGGGGCGAGCAGGTCGGTGACCCCGCGCGCGAGCCGATCGGACATCATGTCAGGAGGGTACGCGATCATGCTCCGCACCCCGGTGACCCCGGGCCAGGTGTCTTCCCGTCCCGGCCGTCGTACGGGAGAGGCCGGGCTACCCCTTGCCCGCGGCGTTGACGATGCGGGTGGTGGAGCGGTCGGGGATGGCCTCCATCTCCCAGCACTCGGCCCCCAGCAGCGCCGCGGCGGCGCGCCGGCCCCCGGCGTGCGGGTCGCCGGCGGTGTGGGCGAGAGCGCCCGGCCGCATCGGCGCCAGCAGATCGATGTAGTGCTCAGGCGCGTGCGCCTCCGGCGGCCCGGTGACGATGAACACGCCGGTCACCGCGCGCAGCGCGGCGAGCACCTCGGCCCGCTCCACCGCCGGGTTGAACGGCCGCGACGGGCCCTTCCACGCCCGTACGCGAGGATCGTCCTCGACGCCGACGACCAGGGGCAGCCCCCGGGCGGCCACCTCTCCGAGATAGCGCACGTGGCCAACGTGCAGGATGTCGAAAACTCCGGTCACGACCGCCGCCCCCGGGTGGTCGTACCGCTGCACCCAGACGGCCTCCAGGCTGCTCACCCAGGCACCCCTCCTAGTCGACTCGTCGATCGCAGCGTACAAGGTCCGGCGCGGCACCCCGACAGCCGATCGCCGGAAAGGCGATTCCTACCTTTTCGCGATAATCCGCGGGGGTGGGTTCGCGCGTCGAACAACGTCGCCGAAACGGGGGGTCAGCGTGACACGACCGGACGTCCATCAGCCCGAGCACGACCTCGAGATGCGCTTCCCCGGGGACCCGGCGGCGGTCGCCAGGGCGAGGGGCCTGGTCACCGGCACCCTCGGCCGCGACCACCCGCTGCACGACGACTGCGCGCTGCTGATCAGCGAACTGGCCACGAACGCGGTGCTGCACACCCGCTCGGGCGGGGGCGGCTCGTTCACGGTGCGGCTGCGCGCGACGGGAGCGACGGTGCTGGTGTGCGTCGAGGACGCGGGCTCGGACGGCCCGCCATGCGTGTGCGGCGCCGACCCGCGGGCGACGAGCGGGCGCGGGCTGCCGATGCTGGAGGCGCTCAGCAACCGCTGGGGCTACACCCGAGGTGACGGGACGACGACGGTCTGGTTCGAGCTGCTGCTGGTGACGGTGCCGGCCGGCTGGGCGGCCGAGCCGGTCTAACAGAGCCGGTTCTAGACGAGCCGGTCTAGACGTCGAGCCGGCACAGGCCCTCGGCCAGCGCCTTCGTGGTCAGCCGGGTGCGGCTGTCGCAGGCCAGTTTGGCGAAGATGTGCTCAAGGTGGGTGGTGACGGTGCGGACGCTGAGCACGAGCGCGGCGGCGATCTGCGGGTTGGAGTCGCCGGCCGCGACCCGGGTGAGCACGTCCACCTCGCGCCCCGTCAGGTCGTACGGCAGGGAGCAGGGCCGCTCGGCCACCACCGCGCCCTGCAGCGAGCCCTGGTAGCCGACGCCGGCGCGCAGCAGCCGGGTCTCGTGCCACTGCCCGCTCCGGTCGAGCCAGAGGCCGTGCCGGCCGAGCTCGCGCGAGTCGATGAACGCGCGCGCGTAGGCGGGCATCGCCGGATCGTCGCGCAGAGCCTCGGAGACCGGCCGCCCGGGGACCTCGCGCAGAATGCCTGCCCGGTCGAAGGCGACCGCGCGGAACCCCGGCGGCAGCCCCACCGGGTCGATCACGCACCGGGTGAGGTCGGTGACGTGCGCCAGCATCGGGCTCACGGCCGTCACCAGCCGACCGGTCAGCGCGGGGAACGCGTCGCGGGTGGCCAGGTGGAGCAGGCCCGTGTAGCGGCCCTCGGCCAGGAACAGCGGCGCCGTCAGCCCCGCCCGCCACCCGTAGGGCGCCAGATGGCGGCGGAAGTAGAGCTCGGTGCCCGGCTCCGGCATGACCACCGGCCGGCGGGTGGCCATCGCCGTGCGGTAGGCCTCCAGCCCGGTGTATTCCTCGGCGGCGTCGCCGTCGACGCGCCGGTGCCCGTCGGACACGACGCTCTGGTGGCGGCCGGTGGCGGGGTCGAAGGCGACGAACTCGTAGGCGTCGACCGGCACCACCTCGCGCAGCGCGGTCATCGCGCCGTGGGCCCCGGCTCCCGCGGCCACCTGGTAGCCGACCTCGGCGAACGCCTGCAGCTGGCGGACGTTCAGGGTGATCTCGGCCACGGTTCTTTATACCACTGCCGAATTTTCCGGGGGCGGACGCGAGAGTCAGGCTGCTATCGTCGGACCCATGCAGCACGCTCTCGTCACGACGACGCCGGACCCCGTCCCGGCGCGCTGATTCCTGCTCCCGGGCGAATGCCCGGGAGAGTCGGTCGTTCGCCCTTTCCACGCGAAGGACGATCATGAACGACCACCGCAGGCTCGGCCGCGAGCTCGGCCTCTTCGACACCGACCCGCTGATCGGCTCCGGGCTCCCCTTCTGGCTGCCCGCGGGCGCCGCCGTCCGCAAGGCCGTCGAGGACTACGTGTACGAGCTGGAGCGCCGCAACGGCTACCAGCACGTCAACTCGCCCGTGCTGGGCAAGCGCGAGCTGTACGAGCGATCCGGGCACTGGGCGCACTACGCCGAGGACATGTTCCCGCCGATGCGGGTGGGCGGGGAGGAGTTCGTGCTGCGGCCCAGCCTCTGCCCGCACCACGCGCTCGTCTACCGCTCCCGCCCGCGCACCCACCGCGACCTGCCGCTGCGGATCGCCGAGCTGGGCGGCATGTACCGCTCGGAGCTGTCCGGCGTGCTCGGCGGGCTGACCAGGGTACGGGCCATCCAGCTCAACGACGGGCACGTGTTCTGCCGGCCCGAACAGGCGGCCGGCGAGGTGTCGGCCGCGCTCGACCTGATCGAGGCCGCGCACGCCCAGCTCGGCATCGAGGCCGCCCGCTACCGGCTGTCGCTGCGCGGCGAGGGCGCCAAGTTCGTCGACGACCCGGAGATGTGGGACCGCTCGGAGTCGATCCTGCGCGAGGTGCTCCACCGGCGCGGGCGCGCCTTCGACGAGGAGCGCGGCGAGGGCGCCTTCTACGGCCCCAAGATCGACATTCAGATCGCGGACCCGGCGGGGCGCGAGTCGACCCTGTCGACCGTGCAGGTCGACTCCTTCCAGCCGGAGCGCTTCGACCTGGAGTACGCGGGCGGCGACCGGCCGGTGATGGTGCACCGCAGCGTGGTGGGCGGGCTGGAGCGGCTGGTGGCCCACCTGATCGAGGTGCACGGCGGCGCGTTCCCCGCCTGGATGGCGCCGGTGCAGGCGGTGGTGCTGCCGCTGTCCGACGCCGAGCTGCCCGCCGCGGGCGACGTGGTACGGCGCTGCGTGGCGGCGGGGATGCGGGCCGAGCTCGTCGAGCCGGGGCGGGGCACCCTCGGCGCCCGGATCAGGGCCAACCGGCTGGTTCCCTTCCAGCTCGTCGTGGGACCGCGCGAGGCCGCCGGCGGCGGGGCGGCGGTGCGGCTGCGCGACGGCAGCCAGGCCGGGGTGGTGCCGGTCGCCGAATTGGCGGCGATGTGCGCGCCGCGCTTCCAACCCGGGCAATAGATCAAATAAACGTCACGACTCTTCCCACAGCCGGTAAAGGGCTCGTACATTGCCCCCAACGCCGTGTCAGAGGGAGTTGTTTTGACCGAGTCGAGCGACCGACAGGCCGGGCCCGTACAGGCCCGCGAACAGGAACGCCCGGCCCGGCAGCTCGCAGGCCCCTTACGGCTCGGCGTGTGGGTCGTCGGCGGGCTGCTCTCGGCCTACTCGATCGCGGTCGTGTTCTGGCCGGTCGAGGCGTTGCAGCACCGGATGACGTTCCTGGCGGCGGCGCTGCCGCTGGTGTTCCTCTGCTACCGGTCGGGGGCGGCGCAGTCGCTGAGCCGCCTCCATCACCTCCCCGGCGAGCTGCGGCGCCTCGGCCGGCGGCTGGACGGGCCGTTCCCGCGCCGCCTGCGCGCCCGCTTCTCCCGGTCCGGGCCGCCCGCCGGGGCGGCGACGCACCCGGACGCCAGGGCGCTCACGTTGGGCGAGGCCCCGACGCTGCCGGAGGTCCGCGCTACGGGGGTCCTCCCGGACGCGCCGACGCTGCGCGACGTCCCGGCCGCCGACCCGCCGAAGGGCGCGAGCCCGTCGGCGGACACGGTGGTCATCGGCGTCGCGCCGGACACCCCCTCCCGCCCGGACACCGACCCCCCGGACACGCCTGACGACACGCTGGTCCTCGACCGGACGACCGGGGCGGCGGACGAGCCCGGGCCGGCGCCGGTCGCGGACACGCTTCCGGTGGAGGTCGGGGCGGAGGGTCCGGTGCGCCGGAAAGGCGAGTGGCCGACCGTCGGTGACTGGCTGCTGGCGCTGGCCTCGCTGGCGGTGCTCGTGTACCCGCTGGCGGACATCGAGTCGTTCCGCGATCGAGGGTCGGGCGCGGCGCTGTCCGAGCTGGACGTGATCGCCGGGATAGGGCTGACCCTGCTCCTGCTGGAGGCGGTGCGCCGCACGGTCGGCGCGGTTCTCTCCATCATTTGCGCCATTTTTCTGGCATATGCCTATTACGGCGCGATGCTGCCCGTCGATTGGACGATCGGCCACCGAGGTCTCGACCTCGACCAGATCGTGTCGCAGCTCTATACGGGCACGGAAGGCTTTTTCGGCGTCCCTCTCCAGGTGGCGGCAAGTTACATCATCCTTTTCACCGTCTACGGCGCGGTCCTCGACTACTCCGGCGCCAGCAGGTTCTTCATCGACCTGAGCTTCTCCGCCTTCCGCAGGTCACGCGCCGCCCCCGGCCGCACCGTCACCACCGCCGGATTCCTGCTCGGCACGGTGTCCGGCTCGGGCGTGGCGACCACCGTGAGCCTGGGCAGCGTGGCCTGGCCGGTGCTGCGGCGGGCCGGCTACCCGAGAGAGCCCGCCGGCGGCATCCTCGCGGCCGCCGGCATCGGCGCCATCCTGTCGCCGCCGACACTCGGCGCGGCGGCGTTCATCATCGCGGAGGTCATGCGGGTCAGCTACCTGCAGGTGCTGATCTACGCGACGATCCCGACGATCCTCTACTACCTGGGCATCCTGCTGGCGATCGAGATCGACTCCCGCCGGTTCGGCACGCACGCCGTGCGGGTGGACACGCCCGGCGTCGGCAGGCTGCTGCTGCGCTTCGGCTACCACTTCAGCTCGCTGATCCTGATCGTGGTCCTGATGGCGATGGACCGGTCGGCGTTCCAGTCGGTGGTGATCGCCACCGCGGTCGCGTTCGCCCTGTCGTTCCTGGACCCCGCCCACCGGATGGGCCCGAGGCGGATCGGCCGGGCGCTGGCCAAGGGCACGCTGGAGGTGCTCCCGGTGACCGCGGTGTGCGCGGCGGCGGGCATCATCGTCGGCGTCATCACCCAGACCGGGCTCGGCCTGAACCTGAGCTCGATCATCGTGGACTTCGCCGCGGGCAACCTGATCCTGACCACGGTGATGGCGGCCCTGGCGGTCATGCTGCTCGGCCTGGCGGTGCCGGTGACGGCCAGCTTCATCATCGCAGCGGTGATCATCGCCCCCGCGCTGACGGCTCTCGGCGTGGGGCAGGCCGAGGCGTACATGTTCATCTTCTACTACGCGGTGCTGTCCGAGGTGAGCCCGCCGACCGCGCTGTCGGCGGTCGCGGCCTCCGCCATCACCGGCGGCAACACGTACCGGACCATGATGATGACCTGGCGCTACACGCTGCCGGCCTTCCTCGTGCCGTTCGCGTTCGTGCTCACCCCGCACGGCCAGGCGCTGCTCGGCCAGGGGCCGTTCGGCACCGTGCTGGCCATGACGGCGGTGTCGGCCGTCGCGGTGGCGGCCCTGGCGATGGCCACCGGCGACCTGGCCGGCGCGCCCGAGCGGCTGCTGGCCGCGGTGGCCGCCGTGCTGCTGCTGTTCCTCGAACCCGTCCCGATCGTCGCGGGCCTGGCCGTGCTGGCCGCCGCGGCAGCCGTCCACCTCATCAGAAGAAGGAGCGTCCCAGCGTGAAGCGGATATTTGCGGTGCTCGCCGTGGCCGGCCTGATCGCGGGCTGCGGAGGCGCCGGCGGAGGCTCGGGCAACCGGCTGTCGATCGCCACCGGCGGCACCACCGGCGTCTACTACGTCTACGGCGGCGGCCTGGCCAAGCAGCTGTCGGCCAACATCGCCGACACCCAGGCCACCGCCTCGGTCACCTCCGCCTCCGTCGAGAACATCAAGCTGCTGGCCACCGGCAAGGCCGACATCGGCTTCTCCCAGGCCGACACGGCCGCCGACGCGGTCAACGGCACCGGCTCGTTCACCGAGAAGCAGCCGATCAAGGCGCTGGCCCGGATCTACGACAACTACGCGCACGTGGTGGTCGCCCCGGGCGTGCAGGCCGGGAAGGTGGCCGACCTGAAGGGCAAGACGGTCTCGCTCGGCCCGCCGAACTCCGGCACGCAGGTCGTGGCCAGGCGGATGCTGGAGGCGGCCGGGCTCGACCCCGACACCGACATCAGCAAGCAGCAGCTGTCGATCAACGAGTCGGTGCAGGCCGTCAAGGACGGCACCGTCGACGCGTTCTTCTGGGTCGGCGGCCTGCCCACGGCCGGCGTGGTGGACCTGGCCACCAGCAAGCCCGACATCAAGATCATCGACACCGCCGACGTGCTGGCGGAGATGCAGCGCGAGTACGGCGAGCAGTACGTCGGGCTCGACATCGGCCTGGACGTCTACAAGCTCGAAGGCTCCGTGGAGACGGTCGGCATCGCCAACGTGCTGCTGGTGCCCGACACCATGGACGAGCAGCTGGCCTACGACATCACCCGGACGCTGTTCGAGAAGAAGCAGGAGCTGGTCGCGGTCCACCCGGAGGCCGACAAGCTCGACCCGGCGCTGGCCCAGCAGGTGCGGCCGGTCGCCCTGCACCCCGGCGCGGCCCGCTACTTCAAGGAGAAGGGCTGATCCGGCTGGCCCTCTCGCTCGCCGCGGTGCTGGCCCTCGGCTCCGGCGGCGGGCCGGGCCGTCCGGCCGTCAACGGGCTGGTGCTGCCGCCCTCCGGGGCGTTCGCTCTCGCGTACGTCCATTCGGTCTACCGTGCGCCCTCGGCGGAGCTGTTCACCGCCGAGGGCCGCGGCTTCACCATGCGCGCCGTGGTGTCCACCGGCGGCGGCGTGCTCGACTACTACGCGCTCGACGGGACCCGGTCGCGTACGCCCGAGGGGGCGTGGCTGCTGCGGCTGGCGGCGCCGGCCGCGTACGGCGAGCTGTCGCTGATCGCCACCCCGATCGGGCGCAGGACGCTCGTCGCCGGCGGGCGCTGCCTGCCGCTGCACCCGGCCGGCGGCGCGCGCGAGGTGACGGTGCGGGTCGGCCTGACGCTGGAGGACCGGGGCGTGCCCTGCCCGCCGCCCTACAACCAGTCGTTCTTCTTGAACACCACGTACAGCGCCACCGACACGACGGACACCAGCGCCAGCGACATCCAGAAGCCCACCGCCTGGCCGGAACCGGGGAACGGCACGTTCTGGCCGTAGAAGCCGGTGATGGCGGTGGGCACCGCGATGATGGCCGCCCAGCCGGTGAGCCGTTTCATGATCTGGTTGAGCCGGAAGCCCTGCTGGGCCAGGCGCGTCTCGCGCATGTTGGCCAGCAGGTCGCGCAGCGACTCCAGCAGCTCGGCGGTGCGCTGCACGTGGTCGTAGACGTCCTGGTAGTAGGGCATCATCTGGGAGCCGCGCAGGACGCCCTGGTCGCGGTGGAGCAGGGTGCCGAAGAGCTCCCGCATCGGCATCACGACCTTGCGGAAATGCGCGGAGGTCTTGCGCAGCTCGTACATCTTCCGCTGCACCTCCCTGGCGTCGGCGGGCCGCTCCTCGAACAGCTCCTCCTCCAGGTCCTCGGCCCGTCCGTCCAGGTCGAGCACCAGCTCCAGCTGCCCGTCGACCACCCAGTCGAGCAGGCCGTGCAGCAGGAACAGCACCCCGTTCCCGGCCAGCGCGGGCGCGGCGTCCCAGCGCCGGACCACCTCGTCCAGGTCGACCGCCGGATCCAGCCTGACCGTGACCAGGGCGGTCTCGGTGACGAAGACGTCGATCTCGGCCGGGGCGAACCGGTCGCCGTCGAAGCGCATCGCGTACACGGTGATGAACAGGTGGTTGGCGTAGACGTCGGCCTTGGGGCGCTGGTGGTCGGCGAGCACGTCCTCGACGGCCAGCTCGTGCAGGCCCAGCTCGTCGCCGAGCGCGGTCAGCTCCTCAGGCGTCGGCCGGCACAGGTCGATCCAGATCGCGTTGCGGTGGTCGGACACGTGGTCGGAGACCTCGGCGAGGGGGAAGTTCTCCTTCTCCAGCCGGCCGTCCCGATACAGGCGGGTACGCACCTAAAGCAGTCTGGCAAAGCGCGCGGCGTTCCGCACCGCCGCGCCGCCGGGGTCGTTGTTGAAGTACACGTACGCGTCCCGCCAGCCCGCCTCTCGGACCCGCCCGGCCCAGGTCTTCAGCGCCGCGTCCCCGTACGAGAACCCGTCGGCGGAGCGGCCCTGATGAAGCCGCACGTACCCCCACGGCGCGGTCCGCCAGAACGGGTTCTGCGGCTGGTTGAGCCGGTCGGCCCAGCACAGGGCGGCCTGGCGGGCCTCCAGGATCGCCCGGGTCTCGCCGGTCCACCACGACTCGTGCCGGAACTCCACGGCCAGCCTGACGTGCCCGGGGAAGCAGCTCAGGCAGCGTTCCAGCCGGCCGGGGTCGGCCCGCAGCGTGGGCGGGAGCTGCAGCAGGATCGGGCCGAGCGTGCCGCCGAGCCCCGACGCGGCCGCCATCAGCCTGGCGACGGGCTCCTCCGGCTCGTCCAGCCGCTTGATGTGGGTGAGGTAGCGGCTGGCCTTGACCGCCATGACGAAGCCGTCGGGGGTGCGCTCGCGCCAGCCGGCGAACGTCTCGGGTTTCGGCAGCCGGTAGAACGCGTTGTTGTTCTCGACCGTGGGGAAGGTCTCCGCGTACGTCTCCAGCCAGAGCCGCTGCGGCACCCCCTCGGGATAGAGGACGCCGCGCCAGTCCGCGTACTGCCACCCCGAGGTGCCCACGAGCGTCGCCATTCCGATGGCCTACCCACCCCGTCCACGTGCAGTACTGTCGCACTCGCCGACCGGACGAGGAGGTCTGATCAGGGATGGGCGCCAACCACGCGCACGACCATGCGCACGGCACCCCGGTGCCCGCCTCACGGCGGGCCGTCGTGGCCACGCTGGCCGTTCTTGTGCCGCTGGCGGCCGTCACGCTGGCGGCGCTGGTGCTGCTGTGGCCGGACGGGCGTCCGGAGGCGGCCCAGGAGCAGACCGGGTTCCAGCGGGTGGCCGGCACGATCACCGCGGTGGCGCTGGAGCCGTGCGGTGAGACACAGCCCGGCGCGCCCGAGCCGCACCCGGCGACCTGCGGCAAGGCGACCGTCACCGTCGGCGAGGGGCGCGACGAGGGCCGCCAGGTCACCCTGTCGCTGCCCAGCGGGCCCGGCTCCCAGCGCTTCACCGCGGGCGACGACGTGGTGCTGCTGCACAACCCGCAGGCCGAGGAGGGCATGCCGGCCTACCAGCTGTCCGACCACGACCGGTCGGCGCCGCTGCTGCTGCTCGGGGCGGCGTTCGCGCTGGCGGTGATCGCGTTCGGGCGCTGGCGGGGGCTGACGGCGCTGCTGGGCCTGGCGATCACGTTCGTGCTGCTGCTCACGTTCGTGATCCCCGGCATCCTGGGCGGCGAGCCGCCGATGCTGGTCGCGATCGTGGGCGCCTCGGCGATCATGCTGTCGGTGCTGTTCCTGACGCACGGGTTCACGCTGGCGACCTCGATGGCGGTGCTCGGCACGCTGGCCAGCCTCGCCGTGACCGGCGTGCTCTCGTACGCGGTGATCGGGGTCGCCAAGCTGAGCGGCATCACCGACGACAGCTCGTTCACCCTCGACATGAGCATGTCCATCGACACGCAGGGGCTGCTGCTGGCGAGTATCATGATCGGCGCGCTGGGGGTCTTGGACGACGTGACGGTCACCCAGTCGGTGACCGTCTCCGAACTGGCCGCGGCCAACCCGTCCTACGGGTTCCGCCGCCTCTACCGGGCGGGCAGCCGGATCGGCCGGGCACACATCGCGTCGGTCATCAACACGATCATCCTGGCGTACGCGGGGGCATCGCTGCCGCTGCTGCTGCTGTTCAGCATCGGCGAGCAGCCGCTGGGCGAGGTGCTGACGACGCCGGTCATCGCCCAGGAGGTGGCCCGCAGCGTGGTGGGCACGCTGGGGCTCATCTCCGCCGTGCCGATCACCACCGCGCTGGCCGCCCTCGTCACCTCCCGCCACGCGAACCCGTCCGGCGCCGCCTCCGGCGAACCCGCGCCCGCGCCCCGGCCCTCCGGAGAGTCCTTCTTCGCCGACGACACCCCGCGGGCTCCCCTTCCCGGGCCGGACGGCCCGTACGGCGACCGGCCGCTCCCCCGCCGCGCCCGGCACCGCCGCGCCGGCTCCCCGCCGTAGAGTGCGGGCTCAGGCGATCTCGGCGCTGCCGTCGACCCGGAGCTTGCGGCGGGCGCGCTCGTAGAAGGTGGTGCCCAGGCGCACCACCTTGGCGGCTCCCGGGCAGGCCGTCACCGTGATCCGGTCGCCGGGGCCGAGGCGGCCCACCACCCTGCCGTCCAGCTCGACGGCGAGCTGCCCGCTGGACGGCAGGAGCTCCAGCCTGACCTCCTCGTCCGCCGGCAGCACCAGCGCCCGGTTGAACGCCGAGTGCGCCGCCGCGGGCACCACCAGCACCGCCTCCACCCGCGGCGAGACCACCGGCCCGCCCGCGGAGAAGCTGTAGGCGGTGGACCCGGTGGAGGTGGCCACGATGACCGCGTCGGCTGCGTAGTTGACGAACGGGTTGCCGGCCGCGGTGACGGTCACCGCCGCCAGCCCGTCGCCGGGGAAGCGCACCAGGGCGATGTCGTTGAACGCCATCAGCTCCTGATTTCCGAGCCTGGTGCGGACCGCCATCCGCGGCTCCACGGTGTGGCGGTTGTGGTCGATCGCCGAGAGCGTCTCCGACAGCTCGGCCACGTCGATCTCGGCGAGGAAGCCCAGCCGCCCCAGGTTGACGCCGAGCACCGGAGTGCCGCGACCGGCGATCAGCCGCATCGTGCGCAGCATCGTGCCGTCGCCGCCCAGGCTCACCACCAGGTCGGCCCGCTCCACCAGCGTCTCGCCGTCGACCGCCACCGCGCTGCAGTCGATCCGCCCCACCTCCTCGGGCAGCCCGAGCACCGTGACGTCACGGCCGGCGGCCCAGCCGAGGATGATGTCGATCGCCTCCTTGGAGTCGCGCTGAGGATGCAGCACCAGCCCGACCGTCCCGACCATGCCCATGGGGACACTCTAGGGTCCGCCCGCAACAGGCGGACCGGCGGAAAGGTGGCGCCGAGAGGTCCGTGGCGCATGGTAATGTTTTCCCCGCGGAGCAGAGCGAGAAGCTCGGCCACGCGACAGCACCACGGGATGTAGCGCAGCTTGGTAGCGCACTTGACTGGGGGTCAAGGGGTCGCAGGTTCAAATCCTGTCATCCCGACGTTAAAGCCCTGATGGGGAGCGATTCTCATCAGGGCTTCGTCGTCTCTGGCGCCGCGACGTCGGCGAGACCGTCCGCACCTGCCGGCGCCTGTGAATCCTGTTGCGCGTCCGCACGTCATGCCCGGAGGTGGCCCATGGGGCGCAGGCCGACGATCGACCGCGACGAGCTGGCCAGGCTGGTCGCCCGCGGGCTGAGCGTGCAGGAGCTGGCCGCCCATTTCGGGGTGAGCGAGTCCGGGGTGCTGCAGGCCAAGCGGGCCGCCGGGCTGGCCAAGCCGATGCTCGACCACAGCCGGGCGCTGCCGTGGAAGCTGGAGCGCGCCCACTCCCAGTCCGGCCCCGCCACCAACCTGCGCAACCTGTCGGCGGCGGCGCAGGGCAGGCCGCCCGCGCCCGAGCGGCTCAACACCGCGCTGCGGTGGGCCAAGCGGCTGGTCGACGCCGGGCTCGACGTCGGCTACGACCCGGCGACCGGCTTCGTGGAGATCCCTGCGGCCCCTGACGGCTCCCACGTCGCAGCCGTGCTGGAAGCCGCCAGAAAGGCCCTGGAAGAGGGCTGAAGGCGGCGTTTCACCGGCGCTTCGCTGGGCAGTTCGCGGTCTCAACAGAAGAGACCGGAGGCGAACAATATGGACACCTTGATCTGGGTGGCCCTCGTCGTGGTCGCGATCGCGGCGGTCGCCGCGGTGGCCTACGTGGTCGTGCAGCAACAGCGCCGCAGCCGGTTGCGCGACCGTTTCGGCCCCGAGTACGAGCGCACGATGGCCGAGCACGACAGCAAGCGCGAGGCCGAGCAGGAGCTGATCGCCCGCGAGCAGCGCCACGCCGAGCTGGACATCAAGCCGCTTCCCGAGCAGTCACGTGACGATTACGCCAACCGGTGGGCCGAGGTGCAGGAGCGCTTCGTGGACGCCCCCGAATCCGCCGTGGCGGAGGCCGACCAGCTGGTGACGGCGGTCATGGCCGAGCGCGGCTACCCGACGGAGGACTTCCGCCAGCGGATCGCCGACCTGTCGGTGGGGCACGCCGAGACGCTGACCCACTACCGGAAGGCGCACGACATCAGCGAGCGCGCGACCCGCAAGGAGGCCTCGACCGAGGACCTGCGCCAGGCGATGGTCCACTATCGCGCGCTCTTCGAGGAATTACTGCACGAGACGACCCGAGGACGGTGACGGGTATGAACGACGAGCTGAACGTGCCGTCGCAGCGCTCCGACCAGCAGGTACGGAACGACCGCGACGACGAGTACACCACGGACGACAAGGCCGGCGGCACCCACCGGGAGCCGTACGGCAGGAATGACGAGGACGTGCTGGTCGTGTCGGACAGGCACACCACCGATGACACCGGCCCCCACCCGGCGCCCGGTGACCCGGACCCGCTCCATGACGGCACGGCGCACGCCGACCCCCTTCATGACGGCAAGGCGCACGCCGATCCCCTCCATGACGGCACGGCGGACGCCGACCCCCTTCATGACGCGGCCCGGGATCCCGACCCCGACTCCCCGTATGACGGACCGCACGACACGGTGACGGCGACCGAGCAGGTGACCGCGGCCGGCCCCGGGCCCGCCCAGCCCGCCGAGGATCCACCCTCGCACGCCGCTCCCCAGGCGTTCCCCCTGTTCGAGCAGGACCCCGACGAGGTGCAGTCACGCTGGCGGGACGTGCAGGCCTCCTTCGTCGACGACCCGGCGGAAGCGGTCCACCGCGCCGACGGGCTCGTGGGCGAGGTCGTCGACTCGCTGACGAACGCGTTGCGGTCCCGTACGGGAGAGCTGCGCGAGCGCTGGAAGAGCGACGGCGGCGACGACACCGAGCGGCTCCGGCAGGCACTCCGCGAGTACCGGGGCGTACTGGAGGGACTGCTCGCCATGTCAGGCCGGGACAACCCGGCGTCGTCCAGCAAGACCACGGTGTAGGAGGAGGATCACATGCTCGCGATTGTCGCCGCGATCGTCTTCGGTTTAGGTTTCCTCCTGGACCTGCTGGACACGCAGATCGCCGGAGGCATCTCCGGCACCACGTTCATGCTGCTGGGCTTGACGCTGCTGGCGCTGCACCAGGCCGGCATCGGCACGGCGAGCGTGAAGAGCTACGGAGGCTGGCGCGGCCGTAGCCGGCGCTAGCCGATCAGGACAAGCGGCCGCGCCCGGCGTACTCGATACGCCGGGCGCGGCTCTTTGCACGTGGGCCAGTCGGCGGCTGATATCAGCTCTTGCCCGGAAACCTCATGGTCACCGTGCTTCCGCCGCCGATGTGAAGGGTCAGGTCGGACGACAGCAACCGGGCCACCCACAGCCCCATGCCGCCCACCGAGCCGGGCAGCGGGCCCGGCTTCCAGGTGCCGTCGTCGTGCACCTCGATCACGATGTCCCCGGAGTCGGACCAGAGGCGCACCCGCGCCGCGTCGTCCCCGTGGGTGACCGCGTTGGTGGCCACCTCGTTGACGGCGATGACGAAGTCGTCCACGGCCTCATGGCGCATGCCGAGCTCTCGGGCCCCGGACGCGGCGAACTCCCGGACCTGCGGCAGGTCCGGGAGCCGGAAATGAAGCCTGCGCACGCGCGCGCCGGGTGGCGGGCCCGGTGAGCCCGCCTGAGGATGGATGTCCTCTGTCATCACCCGGCGTTCCCCCTTAACCGACGGTCAGCTCTGCGCGCAACTGGTCGAGGACCTTGCGGAGAATCCTGGAGACGTGCATCTGCGAGATGCCGAACTCCGCGGCGATCTCTGCCTGGGTCATGTTGCCGAAGAACCGCAGCAGCAGGATGTGCTTCTCGCGCGAGGGGAGCGCGTCGATGAGCGGCTTGACGGCTTCGCGGTCGACCATGGTGCTGAGCGTGTCGTCGTCCTCGGGGATGACGTCGCCGAGGGAGGCGGCGTCGTCATCGGTGCCGAGCGGCGCGTCCAGCGAGAGCGTGCTGTAGGCGGCGGAGGCGTCGAGCGTGAGCAGGACGTCCTCCTCGGAGATCTTCATCTTCGCGGCCAGCTCGGCGACGGTCGGCGAGCGGCCGAGGTCCTGGCTGAGGTCGGCGACGAGCCGGTTCAGCTCGGAGCGGCGTTCCTGGTAGAGGCGGGGCACCCGGATCGCCCAGGTGCGGTCGCGGAAGTGACGCTTGACCTCCCCGGTCATGGTGACGACGGCGTAGCCCCTGAAGGCGTGGCCGAGCGAGGGGTCGAAGCCGTTGATGGCCTTCATGAGCCCGACGTACGCCGCCTGGAGGAGGTCCTCCAGCGGCTCGCCGCGGTAGCGGTAGCGCCGGGCGATCTCCATCGCCAGCGGCCGGTGCATCTCCACGATGCGCTCGCGAAGCCGTTCTCTGAGACTGTCGGGGGTTCCTTCCCCGACCATCTCGGCCAGGAGCTCTTCGGCGGTCATCTCTTCGAGGACGAGTTCCTGCACAGCCATCGCTGCTCCTCTATGGGGTGGCAGGCGGCCTCTGTAACAGGAAAAGCCCATACAGAGGCACGCCTCGCTCAACGTTCGAGACGAAAGCCCTCTGCTGGACTTCGGACACCAGTATGCCCTACTCCCGAAGGAGTATTCCTCTCTACTTCAGTGACAGTAAGGTTGCCCCGTGACAGTGCCCGAGAACGGCGAGGGGTCCACGGCCGCCCTGAGCCTGACGTCGTCCACCGTTGACGAGATTGCCGTGATCAGGGTCGACGGTGTGCTCGACGCCACGACGCGCGAGCAGTTCGCGGACTACCTCTCCCTGGCGGGGCCGGACCTGATACTCGACCTGGCCGGGGTGACGTTCATGGACTCGCGAGCGCTGGGGCTGATCGTCCATCACTGGCAGACCAGCCTCAGCTCGGGCGCGAAGTTCGCGCTCATCGGCGTCGAGTACGCCAAGTCCAAGGTGATGTGGATCACCGGCCTGGCGCAGCGACTGCCGATCTACGACACCCTCGACGACGCCCTGGCGGCGATCGGTTAGCGGCGGCGGTTCTTGCGCTGGTGCTCCTCGACCAGGAGCCTGGCCAGGTCGGCCACCTTGACCTGGTGGTGCTGGGAGATCCTGCGCAGTTCGTCGAAGGCGGCCTCGGCGGTGCATCCGCTGGTCTGCATGATGATGCCCTTGGCCTGGTCGATGAGGGCGCGCCCGGCCAGGGCCTCCTGGAGCTGGGCGGCGTCCGTACGGACCTCGTCGAAGTCCGACATGTTGGCCATGGCGACGCCGACCTGCTCGGTCAGCATCTCCGCCAGCGACTGCGCCCCCTGCGGCGAGAACGCGTCGCGCCGCACCGAGTAGAGGCCGACGACCAGCAGCGCGGGCGGCACCTTGATGGGCACGGCGAGCACCGAGCGGACCCCGCAGCGGGTGGCCAGGGCGGCGTAGCGCGGCCAGCGGGTGTCGGTGAGCACGTCGGCGACGGCCACCCGGGCGCCGGTCTGGCGGGCCTCGGTGGAGGGGCCCTCGCCGATCTCACGCTCGCCCTCGACGAGGGTGATCAGTTCGCTGTGCGAGCCGGAGGTGAGGACACGCCGGTCGCGCCAGTGTTCGGCCGACCCGCCCGAGCATCCGGGGACACCCGCCGCGAGCGCGGTGGTCAGGCCGCGCAGCACGGTCTCGGTGGAGGTGTCCTCTCCCAGTCTGCCCAGCGTCGCCAGGTCGCGGGCCAGCCCAGGAGTGATCATCGCGGTGGATTCCATAGCAGCAAGCATCTACCCCTTATGGCTACCATTATCCCGGGTGGCGTAGCGTCGGAGGGTGAGCATGCCGGACCTCGAACACGCCTTGGACGCGCTGACCGGGCGGGTCTCGTCGTTGCGTGAGGCGAGGGCGGCCTACCCCTCGGACCTCGCGCCCACTCTGGACGCCGCCCTGGCGGAGCTCGACACCGCCGTGGAGCTGCTGGCCGAGGCGCGCGAGCAGCTCAGCAGGGGGCCCAGGAGGCAGTCCGGCAAGAAGGACGGCTCCCAGCGGGAGCTGAAGCTGCTGCGGCAGGTGTTCCGGGCCTTTCCCGTGCCGGTCATCGTGCTCGACGGCGGCGGCACGGTCCGGCGGATCAATCCCGAGACCTCGCGGCTGCTGGGCAGCCCCGACGGCTATCTCGTGGGCCGATCCTTCCCGCTGCTGGTGGACGTGTCGAGGCGGGCGGCGTTCCGGTCCCATCTGACGGCGGTGCTGAGCACCGGCCAGCCGGCCGCGTTCGAGACCAGGCTCGCCCACCAGGGACGCACGCATCTCGCGCAACTGGCCATGGCGCGGCTCACCATGCCGGGCGAGCCGCAGCAGATGGTGGCGGTGGTGGCGCTGCCGATCGAGGTGCAGCTGCCCGAGCCGGGCGACAGGCGGCCGGAGGAGGCCGACGGCACGGCGCTGCTGGCGGCGGCCAGGCGGCAGGACCTGCTGTCCAGGATGGCCGCCCTGCTCCTGGACGAGGAGGCGCTGCGCCGGCCGGTGGCGCTGCCGCGCGCCACCCGGCTGCTGGCGGCCGAGTGGGCCGACTGGGTGGTGGCCGACGTCGTGCGCGACGGGCTGCCGCGGCGCTCGATCGTCATGGGGCCGAAGAACCTGCCGGTGAACGAGGTGATCCGGCAGGTGGAGTCGAGCGACCCGGCCGGCGCCCAGGTGGTCGCCCAGGTGCTGGAGCGCGGCTCCGGCGTGGTGTTCGAGATGGTCGACGACGAGTCGCTGCTCGGCTTCTGCGCCGACGGGCCGGTGCTGACGGCGATGGGCGCGGGCTCGCTGCTGTGCGTGCCGATCGGCGGCGGCGACGGGGTGCTGACGCTGGTGCGCACGCACGACCGCCAGCCGTTCACGCTGGCCGACCTGAGCGTCATGCAGGAGGTGGGGCTGCAGCTCGGCATGGCGGTACGCGCCCAGAACAGCTTCCAGAGCCGCTCGCGGGCGGCCGACGCGCTGACGGCCAGCGTGGTTCCGCGCAGCCTGCCCAACGTGCCCGGCTACGAGGCGGCGGCCGTCTACCACCCCGGCTCGTCGGTGGGCGCGGAGTTCTACGACGTGTTCCCGCTCCCCGGCGGCTGGGGGTTCGCCCTGGGCGGCGCGGCGGGCAAGGGCGAGGAGGCCGCGTCGGTCAGCGCGATGGTGCGCGGCGGGCTGCGGGTGCTGAGCGTCTGGGAGCAGGACCCGGACCCGGTGGTGCGCAAGGTGAACGAGGCGCTGGTGGAGCAGAGCACCGGCCTGTTCGTGATGGCGGTGGCCGGGTTCGTGAAGGGCCGCAGGATCCGCATGTCGTCGGCCGGCCATCATCCGGCCGCGCTGGTGCAGCCCGACGGCTACGTGCGCTTCACGGCGGGCGGCGGGGTGCCGCTGGGCATCGCGGCCGAGGCGGAGACCTGCACCGAGGAGATCACGCTCGGCGTGGGCGAGACGATGGTGCTCTACTCCGAAGGGCTCATCTCGTCGAGGAACGACAAGGGCGAGCCGTACGGCGAGGAGCGGCTGGCCGACGTGCTGAGCAGATGCGCAGGTCAGGCGCCGTCGGCCGTGGTCAAGGCCATCGAGGCCGACCGCAACACGTTCTCCGGCGGGCAGGTGTGGGACGAGATCGTGGTCCTCGCTCTTCGAGGCGTCTGATTGGCATGGGTTTGCGAACACCGGGAATACGGGTATTGTCGGCTTAGACACAGACGTGCCTAAGACGCAGGCACACCTTGAAAGCTTTTTTCACGCTGAGGTGTGCCATGAATATCGCGATCGTCGCTTCTGGTTCCGGCAACAAGCGCCACCACATTCTCTCCGTAGCCCGCGAGCTCGGGCGCGATCACCACGTCACCATCTATTCCCGCCGTAACAGTGATGAGGGCAAGCCCAAGACGCGGGTGGCCCCGGGTGTCACGGTGGAACACATCGACGTGGGCCCGGCTCGTGACCTCAGCCCGGCCGATGTGGTGCCCTATCTGAACGACGTCGGCGAGTATCTGAGCAAGCGGTGGCGGCAGGACCGCCCCGACGTGATCCACGCGCACTCCTGGACCAGCGGCCTGGCCGCCGTCACGGGCTCCAAGGACCTGGACGTTCCGGTGACGCACACCTTCCACACCGTGGATCCCGCGCGTCTGCCCCTGGAACGGGCACTCGGCCGCCGCGCCAGGGCCGTCATCGCCGGCTCGGGCGACGAGGAGTCGGCGTTGATCCGCATCGGCGTGCCGCGCAACCACATCGCCGTGGTGCCGTACGGCGTCGACACCGAGCGCTTCCACCGCCGGGGCGTCACCGCCTCGCGCGGCACCAGCAAGCGGCTCCTGCACGTGGGCCCGCTCACCAGTGACCGCGGCGCGCAGACCATCGTGCGGGCCCTGCAGGGCCTTCCCGACGTCGAGCTCGTGCTGGCCGGCGGGCCCGCGCCCGAACTGCTCGACGAGGACGCGGACGTGCGCCGGCTGCGCGCGCTGGCCGAGCAGCTCGGCGTGGCGTCCCAGGTGACCCTGCTCGGCCAGGTCAAGCGGGCGGCGGTGCCCAAGCTCATGCGCAGCGCCGACGCGGTCGTGACGGTGCCGCGCGAGGCGCCGACCGGCATCGTGGCGCTGGAGGCGATGGCCTGCGGCGTGCCGGTGATCGCCTCGTCCGTCGGCGCCCACCTCGACTCCGTCATCGACGGCGTCACCGGGCTGCTGGTGCCGCCGGACCGCCCGTCGCGCACCGCCAGGCTCGCCCGCGAGCTGCTGACCGACCCCACGCTGCGCACCGCGCTGGGCTACGCCGGCGCCGACCGCGCCCGCTCCCGCTACTCGTGGGAGCGCGTCAGCCAGGAGCTGGTCCGGGTGTACGAGGCCGCCTGCGCCTGACCCGTCACCCGTCGCCTATCGTCGTGCCATGCTGATCCACCCCTGGGACGCGGGCGACGACGAGCGGTCCATCGCTTACCTGAAGGACAACCAGTTCGGGCACCTGATCGCCGCCGGCAGGGGCAGGGACCTGCCGGTGGTGGTGCCCACCCAGTTCCTGCTGCGGGACGAGCAAACGATCTGGCTGCATCTCGCGCGGCCCAACCCCATCTGGCCCGCCATCGAGGAGAACCCCAAGGTCCTCCTGTCGGTGGCGGGCCCTTGGACGTACGTCCCCGGCAAGTGGCGTGCCGAGAGCGGCATCGACCCGTCGCTCGGCGTGCCCACCACGTACTACTCCTCGGTCCAGCTCGTCTGCCACGCCGAGATCGTCACCGACCCCGAGGGCAAGCTGGAGATCCTGCGCGCCCAGCTCGCCGACCAGGAGCCGGGGCACGGCGACCCCGCGCGGATGCCGCGGCTGCTCGCGGGGCTGCTGGGGCTGCGGCTGGCGGTGGAGGAGCTCCGCGGCAAGTTCAAGTACGACGGGCACAAGGACGCCGGACTGCGCGAGCGGGTGGCCGCCGAACTGGCCGCCCGCGGCGGCCCCGGCGACGAGGCCGCACTGCGCCACCTGACCTGACCCCCTGCCACAGCCGCCTGAGCAGGGCGGTCAGCGCAGGTGGGACGCTTTGAGTCCCAGGTGGACGGTGAGCCGGTCGTCGCCGTCGGACAGGTCGCGGCCGGTGAGCCGTTCGGCCTTGCCCAGCCGGTAGTAGAGCGTCTGCCGGTGGATGCCGAGCTCGGCGGCGGCCTTCTGGGCGTGGCCGCCGAGGTCGAGGTAGACCTCGACGGTGCGGGCCAGCTCCGGGTCGAACGGCGCCACCGCCTCGGCCAGCTCGCGCAGGTCGCCCACGCCGAGCCGGGCCAGCAGCCGGTACGCGCCCAGCTCCTCCCAGCGGGCGACCGGCGCGTGCCGGGGGAAGTTCTCCGCCACGCGCAGCGCCTGCCGCGCCTCCCGCCAGCTCAGCCAGGCGTCCGCCGGGTCGGCCCGGGCCGCGCCGATGCCCGCGGCCGTCCCGTACGCGCCCTGGACCGTCCGCGCGACCTCGGCGGCGAGGTGCGCGGGGGCGAGCAGCGCGACCGGGGAGCCGGCGCGGGCGAGCACCCCGCGCGGGAGCGTCCACAGCGCGGCGGCGCGCTCCTCGGACTCGCGCACCGCGACGGCGGCCACCGGACCGGACATCTCCGGGAAGGCGGCGGCCCGTTCCTGCGGGTCGGGCGACAGCAGCGCGTCGAGCCGGCGGCCCAGGTCCTGGCGGCTCCTGGCCTCGTGGGCGAGCGCGGCGGCGGCCCTGGTCACCAGCGGGGCGACGCGGTGCAGCCGGGTGTCGGCGAGGCTGCCGGAGTCGAGCAGCCACAGGTAGCCGTAGGTGACGTCGCCGTGGCGCAACGGCCAGCAGATCCTGGCCAGCACCTTGAGCCGGTCGTCGGCCGGGATCCGGACGGGGCCGTCGGCCCGGGCGATGCCGTAGCGTTCGAAGTAGTCGCGCACCTCCTGCGAGGCGCGCCGGCGCAGGATCGACTCCTGGCGGACGGTGTCGATGTCGCCGTGCTGCGCCCCGTACGCGAGCAGGCGGAACGAGCGGTCCTCCAGCGTCGCGGAAGCGCCGAGCAGGCCCGCGATCTCGTCGACGATCTCCTGCAGATCAGCGGTGTTGTGCATGTGTATGACAGCCTGCCACACCTGGCGTTACTCGCGTCCATAGACCTCTCTGACCTGCGGTTTTAGCCTGGACGCATGTTGGGACAAGTGCTGCTCGCCGCTTCGGGGAGCCGGCTGGTGCGCCGGTCCGTGTCGGGCTTCCCGCTCACGCGCAGGGTCGTCGACCGCTTCGTCGCCGGTGAGAGCGTGCCGGAGGCCCGTGAGGCGATCCTCCGGCTGCTCGGGACCGGCCTGTCCGTGACCGTCGACCATCTCGGCGAGGAGACCCGCGACGCGGGTGACGCCGCCGCCATCGCCAAGGCGTACCTCACGCTGCTGGAGGAGCTGCGCCCGCTGGAGCTGGGCCGCGCCGCCGAGGTGTCGGTGAAGCTGTCGGCCGTCGGGCAGGCGCTCGACGAGGACCTGGCGCTGGAGCACGCGCGGGCCGTCTGCGCCGCCGCCGCGGCGGGCGGCTCCACCGTCACGCTCGACATGGAGGACCACACCACGGTCGACTCCACGCTGCGGATCCTGCGCGAGCTGCGCCGCGAGCACCCGTCGACGGGCGTGGCCGTCCAGGCCTACCTGCACCGCAGCGAGGACGACTGCCGGGCCCTGGCCCACGAGGGGTCGCGCGTGCGGCTGGTCAAGGGCGCCTACCGGGAGCCCGCCACGGTCGCGTACCAGAGCAAGGCGGACGTGGACAAGGCGTACGTGCGATGCCTGCGGATCCTCATGGCGGGGAAGGGGTATCCCATGGTGGCGACGCACGACGACCGGCTGATCTCCATCACCGAACTGCTCGCCGACCGCCACGGCCGCTCCCGTGGCGACTACGAGTATCAGATGCTGTACGGGATCCGCACGGACCGGCAGGAGGCCCTGGCCGGAGCCGGTCACACGGTCCGCGTCTACGTGCCGTACGGCGCCGACTGGTACGGCTACTTCATGCGCCGGCTGGCCGAGCGCCCCGCGAACGTCGCCTTCTTCCTTCGTGCCCTTGGAGGCAAGTGATTATGGATGCCATCAGCAACGTGCCGGCCCCGGCCAACGAGCGGGTTCTCGGGTACGCGCCCGGCAGCGCGGAGCGCGCGGCCCTGGAGTCCCGGATCAAGGAGCTGTCCGGCGCCTCACTCGACCTGACCATGACCATCGGCGGCGAGCAGCGGCTCGGCGGCGGCACGCCCATCGACGTGGTGCAGCCGCACAACAAGGCCGCGGTGCTCGGCCGCACCCGCGAGGCGGGCGCGCAGGACGTGCGGGCCGCGATCGACTCGGCGCTGGCCGCCGCCCCGGCCTGGCGCGCGCTGCCGTTCGACGAGCGGGCGGCGATCTTCCTGAAGGCCGCCGACCTGCTGTCCGGGCCGTGGCGGGCCACGCTCAACGCGGCCACGGTGCTCGGCCAGTCGAAGTCCGTCCAGCAGGCGGAGATCGACGCGGCCTGCGAGCTGATCGACTTCCTGCGCTTCAACGTGGCCTACGCCCGGCAGATCTACGCCGACCAGCCGATCTCCTCGCCCGGCGTGTGGAACCGGATGGAGTACCGCCCGCTCGAAGGCTTCGTGCTGGCGATCACGCCGTTCAACTTCACCGCCATCGCCGGCAACCTGCCGACCTCGGCCGCGCTGATGGGCAACGTGGTGGTGTGGAAGCCGTCGCCGACGCAGCAGTTCGCCGCGCACTTCACGATGCGGCTGCTGGAGGAGGCCGGGCTGCCGCCGGGCGTCATCAACCTGGTGACCGGTTACGGCGAGGCGGTCTCCGAGGTGGCGCTCACCCACCCCGACCTGGCCGGCATCCACTTCACCGGCTCGACCGCCACCTTCCAGCACCTGTGGCGCACGGTGGGCGAGAACATCGCCTCCTACCGCGGCTACCCGCGCCTGGTCGGCGAGACGGGCGGCAAGGACTTCGTGCTGGCCCACCCGTCGGCCGACCCGGCGGTGCTGTCGACGGCGCTGATCAGGGGCGCCTTCGAGTACCAGGGCCAGAAGTGCTCGGCGGCCTCGCGGGCGTACGTGCCGCGCTCGGTGTGGGACCGGATGCGCGACGACTTCGTGGCCGTGGCCGAGTCGCTGACCGTGGGCGACGTGGCGTCGGACCTGTCGGCGTTCATGGGCGCGGTGATCGACGAGCGGGCCTTCGCCAAGCACAAGGCCGCCATCGACCGGGCGCGCTCAGCCTCGCACATCGACGTGCTGACGGGCTCGTACGACGACTCGACCGGCTATTTCGTGAAGCCGACCATCCTGGAGTCGGCGGACCCGACCGACGAGATCTTCGTCAAGGAGTACTTCGGGCCGATCCTGGGCGTGCACGTCTACGACGACGCCGACTTCGACGCGGTGCTCACCCAGATGGAGAGCGTCTCGCGGTACGCGCTGACCGGCGCGTTCATCGCCCAGGACCGCTACGCCATCGCGGCGGCGTCGGAGAAGCTCCGCTTCGCGGCGGGCAACTTCTACGTCAACGACAAGCCGACCGGGGCGGTCGTGGGCCAGCAGCCGTTCGGCGGCGCCCGCGCGTCGGGCACCAACGACAAGGCGGGCTCGATGTACAACCTGGTCAGGTGGGTCAGCGCCCGCGCGGTCAAGGAGCTGTTCACCCCGCCGACCGACCACCGCTACCCGCACATGGGCTGATCTCGGCCGGTCAGGACACTCTGACGCGGTCGAAGCGGGTGGCGGCGTCGCGGACCGCCGCCACCAGCGTGTCGTCGGCGCCGAGCTCCGGGTCGAGCGCGTCCAGGACGCGGTGGGCGCCCTCGGCCAGCGGGCCGGCGGCGAGCACGGTCAGCTCGGCCGCGCGCGGGTCGCTGACCGGGGCGCCGTGGCCGCGCAGATGGCTGATCCAGGCGGCCAGGATGAGGGCCGCCCCTTCCGGCACGCGACCGGCGGCGCGTTCGGCGCGCAGCACGGGCAGGACGCGTTCCGGCAGCTTGCGGGAGCCGTCCGCGGCGATCCTGGCGAGGCTGTGGCGGATGCGCGGGTTGGCGATCCGTTCCAGCAGCGCCTGGCGGTACGCGTCCAGGCCGGCGGCGGCCCGGCCGAGATGCCGTCCGGCCTCCGACCACCACCGTTCCAGCCAGCCGCGGCAGGCGTCGTCGCCGCTCGCCTCCGCCAGCGTGGCGTGCTCGCGGATCGAGCCGGCGTAGGCGAGCAGCGAGCAGGAGCCGTTGACCAGCCACTGCTTGCGATGCTCGTACGGGGTGACGTCGGTGGTCAGCAGGGCGCCGGCGTCCTCCCAGCGCGGGCGGCCGGCCGGGAACCGGCCTGCCAGCACCCACTCGGCGTACGGCTCGGCGGTGACCGGGACGCGGTCGTCGCGGCCGGTGGCCTCGGCGACGGCGCGCAGCCCGGACGGGCCGGTGTGCGGGGTGACCCGGTCGGCGACGGTGGCGACGACGGACACGTTCTCGTCCAGCCAGCCGGTCAGCTCCTGATTGACCTCGTCGGCCATCTCGTACAACAGGCGGGACAGGATGGCGCCGTTGCCGGCCGTGTGGTCGCACGCCACCAGCGTGACCGGGCCCGCGTCGGCGCGGCGGCGGGCGGCGAGGCCGGCGAGCAGCCGGCCGCGGGTCGTGCGCACCGGCGCGGCCGGGTCGGCGCGCAGGGCGGCCACGTCCTCCCGGACGTCCGGGTGGTCGCGGGCGCCGAGCTCGGTGATGGTGACGGCGGCCACCTCGGGCGCGCGGAACAGGCGCAGCAGGGCGTCGTGGTCGGTCGCCGGCCACGCCTCGGACACGGTCGCGATCACCTCGAACCGGTCGCCGTGGGCGCTCCTGGTGATGAGCGTGTAGAGGCCCTGCTGGGCGGCGAGCAGGTCCGACGCCTCGTGCCCGCCAAAGGCGGCGAAACCCCACTCCTCGCCGTCGGGCGCGTGCTCGGTGTACCAGGCCTGATGGGCGCGGAAGAAGTCACCGAGCCCGAGGTGGATCAGCCGGACGGGCGCCGCGGGGCGGGCCGCGCCGGCGCGGCGGGACAGTTCGCTGCTCATGATCAGACCTTTCTCGGCCGGTGGTACGTGGTGATGTGTCAGGCGGGCCTCCGGTCGAGCCGGTGCGCGGCCAGGGCGCCCAGGTCCACCTCGTCGAGGCTGGTGACGACGAGGTCGGCGTGCGCGCCGGCGAGTATCCGCGCGTCGTCCGCGCGGGCCACCCCGAGCCCCGCCATGCCGCCGGCCTTGGCGGCCTGGACGCCGCTGACGGCGTCCTCGACCACGAAGCAGTCCTCCGGAGGCACGTGCAGCTCGGCGGCCGCGGTGACGAAGATCTCCGGGTCGGGCTTGCCGTGCTCGAAGTCACGGCCCGACAGGTCGGCGTCGAAGAAGTCGGCGAGGGTCTGGCCCCGCCGGATGAAGTCGTAGGACAGTCCCTGCTCGGCCGCGAACGTGTCGAGCCGGATCCTCCGCAGGAACAGGTCGGCGTTCTTGGACGAGGACGCCACCGCCGACGGGATGCCGGCCGCGCGGACGGCCAGCGCGAAGCGGAGGGCGTCCGGATAGGCGGTGAACTCCCCCGCGTCGATGAGCCGCACCACGATCCGCTGCTTGTGCGCGGCGTACTGCTCGACCCGCCGCTCGGCGTCCGGGACCTCGAAGTACTGCAGGGCGGCCAGCGCGCCGCTCATCCGCGGCTTGCCGGAGATGACCCGCTGGTAGACCTCCGGTGTGAACCGGTCGTCCGACCAGGTGGTCCGGTCGCGGACGTCCGCCCACTCCCCCTCCATCAGCTCGCGCAGCGCGTCCTTCCACGCGCGCTGGTGCGGCGAGTCGACGAGCACGCCGTCGACGTCGAAGATCGCGCCCTGGAATCCGGCGGCGGGCATGGTGCGGCCCCTCTCTCGGGCGGGTGGCCCTCCCGGGATGGTGAAGACGCAGGTCCCTCCGGGGACGAGCTCGCGGACGTCGTCGCCCACGCCCGCGTGCAGCGGGCCCCGGAACCCCTCCGCCTGGGTGAACAGGATGAGCTGGTCGCCCTCGATGCTCAGCCTGAGCGTGGTGCCGCGGAAACGCATGGAGAACGAGACGCCGTCGAGCCGGTCGACCAGGCGGGGCGACAGCCTGAGCACGTCACCGGTGATGCTGGTGCCGACGTAGCAGCGCTGGAGCAGGTCGAGGGTCCCGGACATGACGCCCATGTGGATGCCCTCCTGGGTGGTGCCGCCCTGCACGTCGTTGACGTCGCTCTCCAGCGCCGCCAGGTAGCGTTCCCACGAGCTCTCCGGGTCGATGGCGGCCAGCACCCCCGCGTAGGTGACGAAGCTGAGCGTCGAGCCGTGCGTGGTGCGCGCGTCGTAGTACTCGATCGTGCGCTTGAGCAGGTCGGCGTCGTAGTCGTAGCCGAGCCGCCCGAACAGCTCGCGCTGCTCCTGCTCGTCGAAGAGGAAGAACAGCATGACCGTGTCGGCCTGCTTGGACAGCTTGTAGCGGTTGGGGTCCTTGCCCTCGGCCCTGAGGATCCGGTCCATGCGCTGGAGGTTGTGGTAGCGGGCGCGGTAGTGGTCCCAGTCGAGCTCCTCCAGGTCGCCGTAGCCCTCGAACTGGCTGATGACGCCGTCGTGGAACGGGATGTACATGCGGCGGCTCATGTCCTCCCAGGTCGCCAGCTCCTCGTCGGTGACCTGGAGGCTGCGCCGGATGCTCGCCGCGCGGCTGCTGGGCAGCAGGTCGAGCACTTTGGGGGCGGTGGCGGCGATCCAGGCCGCCATGGCGTTGGTGTAGGCGTTGTCGCGCAGCCCCGGCTCCTCGGTGTCGGGGTAGCGCTCGTGGAATTCGTCGGGCCCCATCACGCCGTGGATCTCGTACCGCTGCCTGGCGGGGTCGAAGTGCGCGATCGACGCCCAGAAGCGGGCGATCTCCAGCATCAGCTCGGCCCCGTAGTCGCGCAGGAACTCCAGGTCGTCGGTGGCCTGGAAGTAGCGCCACACGTTGTAGAAGATCGCCGCGTTGACGTGCCGCTGGTGGTGGCTGAGGTCCGGGTCCCATTCGCCGGACATCGGGTTGAGGTGCAGCTGCTGGGTCTCCTCGGTGCCGTCGCTGCCGCTCTGCCAGGGGAACATGGCGCCCCGGTAACCGGCCTCGGCCGCGGCGGCGCGCGCCTCGGTCAGCCGCCGGTGCCGGTACAGCAGCAGGGCCCGGGTGATCTCGGGCAGGCGCAGGTTGAGGTACGGGTAGACGTACATCTCGTCCCAGAAGACGTGTCCGCGGTACGCCTCGCCGTTGAGTCCGCGGGCGGGCACGCCGGCGTCGTGCCGGGCGGTGTGCCGGGAGCAGACCTGCAGGACGTGCGCGATGTGCAGGCGCAGCAGCAGCTGGGCGCGCGGCTCGGCGGGCAGGCGCACGTCGCAGCTCTCCCACAGCTCGGTCCAGGCCGACTCGTGCTTGTCCAGCGCCCCGGCGAAGTCGGGGTAGCGCAGCACGTGCCGGCCGGCGGCGGCCAGCGGCTCGGTGATGGCGTTGTCGTGCGAGGTGAACATGGAGACGAGCTTCTCCACCCGGCTGGGCCGGCCCTCCTCGACGTCGAAGCTGAGCACCTCCTGGATGTAGTCGGCCATCTGGTGCAGCCGCCGCTCGGTCGCGGCGGGCCGGTCGCCGTGGAAGGCACGGGTGCGGGCGGCCTGGGCGATGTAGAGGTTGGACTGGCGGGTCTTCACCTCCAGCGCGATCACGTCGGGGCCGAACGTGCGCGGCGACACCGGATCCAGGTGGCGGCCCTCCAGGTCGCGGTAGCGGACCACGATGTGGTTGCTCATGCGGCCGTCCAGCGCGGAGACCACCTCGACCCGGCCCGACCAGTTCTCCGGCGTCAGCGTCCACTCGATCGCGGCCTGGTGGCTGTGCGCCATGCTGACGAACCGGCGGCTGCGCAGGCTCGTCACGCGGCCGGCGGCGTCGCGGAAGCGCAGGTCCCGCTGGACCAGGGCGAGCCGGATGTCGTAGGTGTGCCGGTAGCCGAGCACCTCCACGTCGCCGAACCGGACCGCCCCCTCGCCTTCGACGCGCAGCTTCAGCGGCAGCCAGTTCGGCAGGTTGACCAGGTCCTCGTTGAGCACCGGGTGACCGTCGAAGATCGAGGTCTCCCGGTTGTACCCGCCGTGGGTGTAGGTGCCCGGGTAGTGGAATTCGCCGATGTCCTCCCACTCGGCCGTGCCCCTGGTGCAGAAGTAGCCGTTCCCGGTCGAGGTGATCGCCTCGCGCAGCTTCTCCGCCTCGGGATCGTAGTGGTCGTAGGTGAGTACGAAGCCGTCCATGGTGCCCCCCGCGACAGCCTGTCCCGGTCCGGCTACCCTGCCACCGGGCAGGAAACCCTCACGGCGGCGGCATGACCAGGGGAGATCCGGCGCGGGCGGCGGTCAGGCCGCCCAGTCCTCCGAGCGGCCCAGCCGCCAGTAGCCCATGAAGGCCACCGCGCGGCGGTCCATGCCGCGTTCGGCGACCAGGTGCCGCCGCAGGGTCCTGATCATCGCGGCCTCGCCGGCCAGCCACGCGTACAGCGGGCCGGACGGCGCCTCGGGCACCTCCCAGAGCTCGCCCGCGTCGACGTCCACGTCCTGGAAGTCCTCGGACGCCGGCAGCGCGGGCAGCAGCCGGTGGGCCGCCTCGCGCACCGCCGGGACGAGGTGGGCGCCGTGCGGCGCGCCGTCCCTGGCCAGCCAGGTGACCTTGACCGCGCTGCCGGTCTCCACGGGCAGGAAGTCTCCCCGGGTGGCGACCTCCAGGAGCGCCTCGCCCTCGACGCCGGCGGGCAGGCGTTCCAGGATGGAGCAGATGGCGGGCGCGGCTGTCTCGTCACCGGCGATCAGCACCGCGCCGGTGCCCTCCGGGGGGCGGAACTCCAGGCCGGAGGGCGGCCCCTGGTAGCGGCCGTCGGGCCCGAGCACGACGAGCTCGTCCCCCACCTCGGCCGCCGTCGCCCAGCGGGACATCGGGCCGGTGTCGCCGTGCAGCACGATGTCCACGTCCAGCTCACAGGCCTCGGGGCGGGCCCGGCGGACGGTGTAGGTGCGCATCGGGTTGCGGTCCTCGTCGGGCATGGCGCGCCACTGCCCGTACCAGTCGGAGCCCCCGGGCAACCGGCTCAGTCCGTGGGAGGGCACCGGCAGGATGAGCTTGATCCGCTGGTCATAGCCGTTGTCGGCGAAATGCCGCAGGTCGTCGCCGGTGAACGTGACGCGCAGGAACGTCGGGCTCAGGCGGTCCAGCCTGCCGACGCGGACGCCGAACATGCGGAAGGGCTCGGTCATGGCGGGTCTCTCTCCTCAAAGTATGTCAGGTTAGGCAAACCTAACCTGACATATCCTGATTCGGAAACCCCGGCCCTCGTCGGATCACACCTCCGGCGGATCCGGGAACGCCTCCGGCCCGGCCAGGCCGGTGCTCTCCAGCAGCCGCTGGTGGTTCAGCACGGCCTTGTTGCAGGACTCCGCGAACGTGCGCACCAGCGTGTTCTGGGTGCTGCCGCGCACCTGCCCGATGAAGGCGAAGATCTGCCCGTGCGCCAGCCGCAGCCACTTCACGTAGGTGACGTCGTAGTCGCGGCCCGACCTGCCGGAGATGTCGGCCATCCACTTCTGCTGGTCCTCGGTCGGCCGCACGGGCAACCGCACGTCCAGCTTCTGCGCCAGGTCGCGGGCCTCGTTGTCGAGGGCGTGGTGCTGTTCGGAGATCTCCCGGCTGATCTCCCGTACGCGTGAGCTGTTTCCCCGCTGTATCGCCTCCTGAGCGATCGTCATCTCCCACAGCGTGGCGAGACGAACCTTCTTGATCAGATCCCGGTCGGCCGCGGACAACGGCCCCCACTTCGTCGGCCGGGTCTCGCTGTCGTCGCCGCTCTCCGCAGCCTGCGCGGTGGGCTCGGCGTCCTCTTCCCGGGTCAGGCTCGTCGCGGGCGGCGCCATCAGCTCTTCCGGAATCTCCGTCGGCACCGCGTCGGCCACCTGCGCCGTGTCGGTCGCCGGCGGCACGGCCGGGGCGGTGCAGGCCGTGCCGGCGGCGACGGTGACGAGGCAGGCCGCGGCGAGAGCGAGACGGCGGTGTCCCTGTCGAGATCGCACGTGCCGTCATCCCCTTCCGGATCCTCGGACTGGTCACCTTGAGGTACGCGGCGGACCCCTCAGGTGTTCACTCCGGCTCCGGATCCCGGCGCGCCCCCACCGGGAAGACGTCGAAGTGGACGACGACGCGGCCGAGCGCCGGGTCCGCCGCCGGCTCCTCGATGCGCGCGTCCGACAGGGCCCGGTAGCGCTCCAGCACCGCGAAGATCGCGTCCCGCATCGCGGTCGTCTCGGCGGGCGTCAGGCGCAGCGCGCGGCGGCCGAAGCCGCTGGCCTGGACCCACTCCTCCGGCGCGTCCCGCTCCTCCTCGCGCCAGCGGGCCAGCTCCGCGCCGCGCTGCCGGATCAGGTCGTCCATGAGGAACTCCAGCGCCTCGGCCGCCTCCGGCTCCGGCGGGGTCTCCCCGTAGGAGTAGCCGCCCGGCGTCACCCGCCAGTACTTCTCCTTGCCGCGCCCCATCCCCGGCACGATCTCGATCATCTCGTGCCTGGCCAGCTCGCGCAGGTGGTAGCTGGTGGCGCCGGTGTTCTCCCCCACCTGGCCGGCGAGCTGGGTGGCGGTGGCGGGGCCGCGCTCCTCCAGCAGCTCGTACAGGCGCAGGCGCAGGGGGTGGGCGAACGACTTGAGCGCGCCCGTGTCGAGGGTCCTGGCGGAATAGCTCTTGCGCTCCACAGTGTGCAAACCTATCTTTGCAAAGGAATCCATGCACAGTTCTCCTTACACACTAACGGAGCCCCGTCTTGTCACGCCTCGGCCGATCCTTCGGCTTCCTGCTGTCGTCCACCGCGCTGTCCAACCTGGCCGACGGCGTGCTGAAGGTCGGCGCGCCGCTGATGGCGGTCTCGTTCACCCGCTCCCCCGCCCTGGTGGCGCTGGCGGGGGCGGCGGCGACGCTGCCGTGGCTGCTGCTCGCGCTGCCCGCGGGCGCGCTCGTCGACCGGCTGGACCGCCGGCGGATCATGGTGGCGGCGAACGCCGCGCGCGCCGCGGTGCTGGCCGTGGCGACGGCGCTGGCCGCGCTCGGGCTGATGAACCTGTGGGTGCTGCTGGCCGCCGTGTTCCTCGCGTGCGTGTCGGAGGTGTTCGCCGACACCTCCGCCCAGGCGGCGCTGCCCATGGCCGTGCCGGAGACCGAGCTGACCCGGGCCAACGGGCGCGTCGTCGGCGTCCAGATCCTGGGCAACGACTTCGCCGGGGCGCCGCTGGCGGGCCTGCTCGTCACGGTCCTGCCCGCCGCCGTGCTGGGCGCGCCGGGACTCCTGTACGGGGTCGCGGGGCTGCTCCTGCTGGGCATGCGCGGCCGGTTCCTGGCCCCGCGCGCGGCGCCGCGGCCGGTCGCCGGGGAGATCACCGAGTCGCTCCGCTACCTGTGGTCGCACCGGTTCCTGCGCACGCTGGCCCTGTCGGCCGGGCTGATCAACACGGCCGGCGCCGCGTACTTCGGGGTGCTCGTGCTCTGGGTGGTGGGCGACGGCTCGCCGATGGGCCTGGCGCCGAGCGGCTACGGCCTCATGCTCACCGTGTTCGCCGTCGGGGCCCTGGCCGGATCGCTGGTGGCCGGCCGGGCCGGTCGCCTGGCCGGGGACGCGCCCGCCTTCGTCATGCTCTGGGCGGTCTGCGCCCTGGCGCACCTGGTGCCGGTCCTGCTGCCGGTCCCCTGGCTGCTGTACGCGACGGCGGTCGTGTGGGGGGTGTCCGGGGCCGCGGCGAACGTGCTCGTGATCAGCACCCGGCAGCGGATCATCCCCGGCGAGCTGCTGGGCCGGGTGAACGCCGCCTACCGGCTGCTCGGGATGGGCGGCATGCCCCTCGGCGCGGCGCTGGGCGGGCTCGCGGGAGAGGTGGCCGGGCTGCCGGCGGTCTTCGCCGGGGCGACGGTGGTCCAGTTGCTCGCGGTCTGCTGGATCGGACGGGTGGTATTCTTTCCGACTTCCAAGCGGGTGACCAGCGGCGTTACCATTCCCGACATAACCGGATCACGTTAGGCACCCACAACAGTGCGCTGAGATGACATGATTACCCCTGTCAATGAGGGGATGGTATGCGGGAGATCGGCGGACGGTACCTCCTTAACGAGGAGGCCGGTCGTGGGGGCATGGGCGTCGTATGGCGCGCGTTCGATCGGCTTCTCCACCGGGAGGTGGCGCTCAAGGAGCTGACGCTCACCGGCGAGGCCGAGATGGTGCGTCGGCGCGTGCTGCGCGAGGCCCGGATGGCGGCCAGGCTGTCGCACCCGAACATCGTCACGGTCCACGACCTCATCGAAGAAGGCGGCAAGCTCTGGATCGTGATGGAGTATCTCGACGGGCTCTCCATGCACCAGTTGCTCTCCCAGGTGGGCACGCTGCCCGCCCAGTCGGTGGCGGCGATCGGCCGTCATCTGCTGGCCGCGCTGCGCACCGCCCACCAGGCAGGGGTGCTCCACCGTGACGTGAAGCCGGCCAACGTGATGCTGACCGGCGACCGGGTGGTGCTGACCGACTTCGGCATCGCCACCGCGGAGGGCGACATCCGCAAGACCACGACCTCCAGGCGGCTACGCGGCACGCCCGCGTTCATGGCCCCCGAGCGGCTCTACGGCGGCCCGGCCAGCAAGGAGGCCGACATGTGGTCGTTCGGCGCCACGCTCTACAGCGCCATCGAGGGCCAGCCGCCCTACCCGGGCCAGGACGCCGCGACCGTGCTCGGCATGGCGCGCAGCGGGCCGTTCCCGCCGCCGCGCCGGGCCGGGGTGATGCGCCCGCTCATCGAGGGGCTGCTCCACCACGACCCGCGCCACCGCTACTCGCTGTCGCAGACGGAGACCCTGCTGGCGGGCATGCGGGCGAGCGCCTACCAGACGGCCATCTAAGGCCGTCTAGGTTCCGGCCGGCTCCTCGTGGGCGCCGCCGCCCGCCGCCTTCTTCGCGGCGCGGGCCTCGGCCTCCGCGGCGTCCAGCGCCGCCGCCTCCTCGGGGGTGGGCGCGGTGCCGCCCAGGTGGGCCGGCTGCCACCACACGCCCTGCGGGATCTCCGGGTAGGTGCGCTGCGCCCGGTCGACCAGCTCCGAGAGCCGCGCGTGGAGGGCCGTGGTGTGCTCGGCGACGTCCTCGCCGCGCTTGGGGTGGATGGGCTCGCCCACCAGGATCGTGATCGGCACGTGGCGCTGGAAGATGCGCCGCTCCCTGCCCTTGGTCCACAGCCGCTGCGTGCCCCAGAGCGCCACCGGGATGACCGGCACCTTGGTGGCCTGCGCCATCCGGATCGCGCCGTTCTTGATCTCCTTGACGGTGAACGAACGGCTGATGGTGGCCTCGGCGAACACCCCGACCATCTCGCCCGCCTTCAGCATGCGCAGCGCGGTCGCGTACGAGCCGGCGCCCGCGCCGCGGTCGACCGGGATGTGCTTCATGCCGCGCATGAGCGGGCCGGAGATCTTGTGGTCGAACACGTCCTGCTTGGCCATGAACCGCACCAGCCGCCTGGCCGGCAGCGCGGCGTAGCCGGCGAAGATGAAGTCGAGGTAGCTGATGTGGTTGCTCACCAGGACGGCGCCGCCCGTCGACGGCACGTGCTCGGTGCCCTCCAGGTGGAAGCGGTAGTCAAGCACGCGAAACAAGGTCCGCGCGGCAGCGATCACCGGCGGGTACACGATCTCGGCCATGTGCAGACGGTAGCCTACTCCGCCCGGTGCTTGCCTCCAGCGGAAAACGGGCAGATGTTCAGACCATGAAGAAGCTCATCAACACGGCCGAATCCGTGGTCGAGGACGCCCTCAACGGCCTCGCCGCGGCGCACCCCTCGCTGCGGGTACGCGACCGGGTGGTCTACCGGGCGGAGGGTCCGCGCCCCGGCAAGGTGGGCCTGGTCTCCGGCGGCGGGTCGGGGCACGAGCCGCTGCACGCCGCCTTCGTGGGCCACGGCATGCTCGACGCCGCCTGCCCTGGTGAGATCTTCACCTCCCCGGTGCCCGACCAGATCATCGACGCCACCAGGGCGGCCGACGGCGGCGCGGGCGTGCTCCACATCGTCAAGAACTACACGGGCGACGTGCTGAACTTCGAGATGGCCGCCGAGCTGTGCGACGACGTCCCGGTGGCGAGCGTGCTGGTCGACGACGACGTGGCCGTGCAGGACTCCCTCTACACGGCGGGCCGGCGCGGCACCGGCGCGACGCTGTTCGTGGAGAAGATCGCCGGGGCCCTGGCCGAGGAGGGCGCGCCGCTGGAGGAGGTGGCGCGGGTGGCCCGCGAGGTGGACGACCACAGCCGCTCGTTCGGCGTGGCGCTCACCTCGTGCGTGACGCCCGCGGCCGGCAAGCCCACCTTCGACCTGCCCGAGGACCAGGTGGAGCTGGGCATCGGCATCCACGGCGAGCCGGGCAGGTCGCGCGCGCCGATGGCCCCCGCCCGCGAGCTGGCCGCGCTCGCCATGGAGGCGATCCACGGCGACCTCCCGCTCCGCGACGACCTGCTCGTCATGGTCAACGGCATGGGCGGCACCCCCTTGATCGAGCTGTACGTGGTGTTCGCCGAGGTGGAGGCGTTCGTCCGGGGCAAGGGCGCGCGGGTGGTGCGCTCGCTGGTCGGCAACTACGTGACGAGCCTCGACATGCAGGGCTTCTCGATCACGGTCTGCCGCCTCAACGGCGAGCTGACCCGGCTGTGGGACGCCCCGGTGGAGACGCCCGGCCTGCGGTGGGGGCGCTGATGGCCGGGATGCTCGACACCGGTCTCTTCCTCGCCTGGACCGAGGGCGCGGCCAGGGCGGTCAGGCTGCACCGCGACCGGCTCACCGGCCTGGACGCCGCGATCGGCGACGCCGACCACGGCACCAACCTCGACCGCGGCTTCACCGAGGTGGGCAAGGCGCTGACCGAGTGGCCGCCGACCTCCCCCGCGCAGGTGCTGGTGTCCGCGGGCACGACACTGATCCGCCGGGTGGGCGGCGCCTCGGGCCCGCTGTACGGGTCGCTGTTCCGGCAGCTCGGCAAGTCGCTGGACACGCCGGTGACGCTCGCCGGGTTCGCGGCGGCGTTCGAGTCCGGTGTCCAGGCGGTGGAGCGCCTGGGCAAGGCCGCCCAGGGTGACAAGACCATGATCGACGCGCTCGCTCCGGCCGCCCGTGCCCTGACGCAGGCCGTACAGGAGGGCGCCGACGAGCACAAGGCGTTCGAGCGGGCGGCGCGCGCGGCCGAGGAGGGGGCGAAGGCGACGATCCCGCTACGCGCCCGCAAGGGCCGCGCCAGTTACCTGGGCGAGCGCAGCATCGGCCACGAGGATCCGGGCGCGGCGTCGGCGGCGCTGATCATGGCGGCGCTGGCCGAGGCGGCGGCCTGATGGTGGGCGTGGTTCTCGTCGCCCACAGCGCCGGGCTGGCCGCGGAGACGGCGGAGCTGGCGCGCGGCATCGCGGGCAGGGATGCGCCCGTGGCGGCGGCCGGCGGCACCGGCGACGGCGGGCTCGGGGTCAGCATCGACCGCATCGAGGCGGCGGTGCGCGAGGTCGACCGGGGCGACGGCGTGCTGCTCATCCCCGACCTGGGCAGCTCGGTGCTCACCGCCCGCCTGCTGGAGGAGCCCGGCCGGGTGGTGCTGGCGGACGTGCCGTTCGTGGAGGGCGCGATCGCCGCGGCGGTCGCGGCCGGCGGCGGGGCGGCGCTGGCGGTGGTGCTGGCCGCCGCCGAGGAGGCCCGCACCCACCGCAAGCTCTAGTGGCCCCTGAACGCCTCCTCCAGCCACCAGGAGGGGCGGTCGCCGGTGACCTTGGCGTGCACCAGCAGGGGCCGCTCGCGCGGGCCCTTGAGCCACTCGGCCACGCCCGCCAGGTCGGCCGGCCCGGTGACGGTCACGGCCGCGAACCCGTACCCGCGCGCGATCGCGGCCAGGTCGGCGGGCGGGAACCGGACGGTGCCGAGCGGGTGGCCGTGCGGGCCGAAGTGGTGCACCTCGGCGCCGTAGGCCTCGTCGTCGTAGACCACGACCACCATGGGCAGCCCGAGCCGGACGACGGTCTCCAGCTCGGCGATGCCCATGAACGCGCCGCCGTCGCCGAGCGCCGCCACCGGCAGCCGGTCGGGGCGGGCCACGGCGGCGCCGATGGCGGTGGCGAGCCCGAGCCCGACCGCCTGGAACGCCTGCGTGAAGCAGAACCCGCGCTCGTCGGGCACGTCCAGGAACATCGCCGGGTAGCCCATGAAGTTGCCCGAGTCGGTCGCCACGATCCGCTCGGCGGGCAGCAGGTCGTCCAGGCCGATGGTGAGAGTCCTCGGGTCGATGCGGCCGCCGCCGCTCTCGTCGTGGTACGGGACCGCGCGCCAGCGGCCCTCCTCCCGGATGCGGCGGGCCAGCTCGGGCGAGCGGTAGCCGGCCCGCTCGCCGCCGGCCGTGAGGGCGCGGGCGACCTCGGCCACGTCGCCCACCACGCCGTGGTCGGCGGGCACGTGCAGGCCGACGGCGGCCAGGTCGAGATCGACCTGCGCGACCTTGGCGCCGGGGCCGATCAGCGAGCCGTGGCGGGTGGTCCACATGTTGAGCGCGCACCCCCAGCCGACCACCAGGTCCGCGCCCCGGACCAGCTCGGCCGTGAGCGGCGTGGCGAACCCGCCGCTCACGTCGAGGTCCCACGGGCTGCCGCGGAACAGGCCCTTGGCCACGGCCGAGGTGGCCAGCAGGGCGCCGGTCCGCTCGGCCAGCTCCACCAGCTCGGCCCGCGCGTGCCGTGCTCCGCGCCCGGCGACGAACACCGGCCGTTCGGCCCCGTCGAGCAACCGGCGCAACCCGTCGAGCTGCTCGGCGGAGGCGGCGGGCGCGCCGGGACGGCTCTCACGAACAGCCGCCGCGGCCCGGTCCAGCTCGCTCGCGCCCGCGTAGTCCGGCCGCTCCCCGCCCGGACCCGTCCCCGCGGCCCGCTCCGGCCGCTCCCCACCGAGTTCCGTCCCCGCGGCCCGCTCCGGTCGCTCCCCGCCGAGTTCCGTCTCGGCGGCCTGCACGTCCAGGGGCAGGTTGAGTACGACCGTGCGGCGTTCGTCGCGGGCGACGCGGAACGCCTCCAAGGTGTGCCGGGCCGCCTCGGCGGGGCCGGTGACCCGCATCGGGACGGCGCCCACCGCGCGCACGGCGGCGTCCTGGTCGATGTGGAAGTTGGAGCGGGCGTCGGTGGCCTCGCCCGCCAGCACGACGAGCGGGGTGCGGCTCTTCGCGGCCTCGGCGAGGCCGGTGATCGCGTTGGTGAGGCCGGGCCCCTGGTGCACGGAGACGACCGCCACCTCGCCCGTCATCCGGGCGTAGGCGTCGGCCATGGTGGCCGCACCGCCCTCGTGACGGGCCGCGACGAAGCGCACGCCGTGGCTCACGAGGGCGTTGGTGAGGTGGAAGTTGCCGCTGCCGACGACCCCGAACGCGGCTCGTACGCCCGCCGCGGCGAGCAGCCCGCCGACGGCCTCGGCGACGATCACCCTTCGCCCCGCTCCACCAGCGCGAGCACCCGCACCGGGCTGCCCGAGCCGCCGAGGATGGGCAGCAGCGGCGCCACCACGACCGCGCCGGTGACCGGGAGCCGGTCGAGGTTGCGCAGCTGGGTGAGGCCGTACTTGCCGGCGCCGAGGAAGAAGGCGTGGCAGGGGAAGGCCGGGTCGAAGGAGTGGGCGGCGCCCGCGTCGGTGCCGACGGTCTCGACGCCCAGCCCGATGATCGGCGTCTGCTCGGCGAGCCACCTGGCGCATTCGGCGGAGACGCCGGGGGTGTGCGAGCCGGTCTCGTCGGCGTTGAGGAACGTGTCCTGGTCACCGGAGCGGGAGTCCCAGCCGGTGCGGTAGAGCAGCCAGCCGCCTTCGGGCAGCGGGCCGTTGGCGCGCTCCCACTCCTTGACGTGGTCGATCTGGAGGAGGAAGTCGGGGTCCTTGCCCGCCTCGGCGGTGAAGTCGAGCACCACGGCCGGCGCGATCAGGCTGGTCACCGGCACCTGGGAGACGTCCTGGCCGTCACGGCCGGTCGCCCAGTGGATGGGCGCGTCGAAGTGCGTGCCGGTGTGCTCGCCGGTGTGGATGTCGTTCCAGTACCACCCCGGGCCGCGGTCGTCGTAGCGGCTGATCTCCTCCAGCCGGAACCGGATGGTGTTGCCGAACGGCTCGGGCAACTGGAGGATCGGCGTCTCCTCCGACAGGGGCGCGGTGAGGTCGATGACCTCGATCGCGCCGTTGCGCACACTGTCTACGAAGCTCCGCAACACCGACATGGTTTCCTCCTCGCGTGGGGCTGAGCGCATCCTCCTACGCGGGTGTCACCTCCGCAAACAGGCACCGCTGCGGCGGTCCGTCAGGCCCTGGTCCATTCGGCGCAGCCGGCCGTCTGGAAGCTCTTGTCGGTGGCGGCGATGGTGACGGTGGCCGGGCCTGAGGGCATGCCGGCGTCGATGACGTCCCCGATGTCGCCGGTGGTGCTGTTCATGCGGGCCCAGTAGCACTGGCCCCCGCCGCCCGCGGGGCCGGTGGTGCGGTAGGTGCCGGGCTGGATGTCGACGCCGACGACGAGGGTGCGCATCGACGCGAGCGGATCGCCGGGGTTCGCCGTGACGGGGTCGTCCGGGGCGCCGGCGGACGGGTCCGAGGTGACGGGGGCCGACGCGGACGGGTCGGCGGCCGGAGGCGACGCGGCAGGATCGGACGCGGCGGGGTCGGACGGGACGGGGTCGGACGGGACGGGGTCGGTGGGCTGCGCGTCGGGGTCGAGCTCTCCCTCGACCGTCACGGTGACCCGGGGAGCGGGGGCCGCCGCCAGCTCTCCTGACCCGAGCCCGGTGAGGAAGCCGATCAGGAAGCCCAGCACCCCGGTCAGCCCGGCGACGAGCAGGATGATCGTCGGGCTGCTCGACGCGCGCGGGTAGTCAGGCGGGGGGCGGTACATCACCTGGACAGCGTCCCACCCGCGTCAGCGGTGGAGGTAGTCCACCAGTGAGGCCTTCTCCGTCTCCAGCTCCTCGATGGTGTTCTTGACCACGTCGCCGATGCTGACGATACCGGCCAGGCGGCCGTCCTCGACCACCGGCATGTGCCGCACGCGGTGGGTGGTCATGGTCTTGCGCAGCTCGTCGACCCGGTCGCCCGGGGCGACGGTGCGCACCTCGGCGGTCATGATCGACGAGACCGGCTCGCCGAGGATGCCCGCGCCGCGATCGTGCAGCCGGCGCACCACGTCGCGCTCGGAGACGATCCCGTCGATGGTGACGCCGTCGGCGGACACGACGACGGCGCCGATGTTGTGCTCGGCCAGCCGGGCCAGCAACTCACGGACGGTCGCGTCGGGCGCCACCGTCGTCACGTCGCTTCCCTTGCCGTGCAAGATCGTGCTGATCAGCATCCGTACCACCTCGGCTAGGAGTTACCCCGTCGTGGTTACAGGCAAGCAAGGGGGTGGGAGGCCGTCAAGGACTCCCGTAAGCTGACCGTACTTGCCATATGAAATACCACTGTTGGAGCCGCTGTGACCGAGCCTCTCAACACCGGGAGCCACGACCTGCCGATCTCCGAGGAGCTGGCCGCGTTCATGCGGACGGGCTGGGCGGACACGCGGCGGACCGGCGTGCGCGCGCTGCCCGTCGCCCCGTGGGCGGCCAAGCGGCGGGCGGCTCTGGCGAGCCGGTTCCCCGGGGAACGGCTGGTCGTGCCGTCGGGCACGCTCAAGGTGCGCAGCAACGACAGCGACTACCGTTTCCGCCCGCACAGCGCCTTCTCGTACCTGACGGGCGCGGGCGAGCCCGGTGACGTGCTCGTGATCGAGCCGTCCGGTGAGGCGACCCTCTACACGCGGCCGCGCTCCCCCCGCGAGGAGGGCCAGGAGTTCTACCGGGACCGCCGTTACGGCGAGTTCTGGGTGGGCCGCAGGCCCGACCTGGCGGAGGCGGCGGAGCTCTACCAGATCGACTGCGCGCATCCGCGCGAGCTGGATCTGAAGGGACCCGCGCGGGTGCTGCGCGGCGTGGACCCGGCGCTGGACGAGGCGGTGGAGCCCGGCGGCGGCGACGCCGAGCTGGAGAGCTTCCTGGCGGAGGCGCGGCTGGTCAAGGACGAGTGGGAGATCGGCGAGCTGCAGGCCGCGGTGGACGCGACCGTGCGCGGCTTCGAGGACGTGGTGCGGGCACTCCCGCAGGCGCTCGGCCACCCGCGCGGCGAACGCTACCTGGAGGGCGTGTTCGGACTGCGCTCGCGGCTGGAGGGCAACGCGGTCGGCTACGAGAGCATCGTGGCCTCCGGCGCGCACGCGTGCGTGCTCCACTGGATCCGCAACGACGGACGTCTCGACCCGGGCGACATGCTGCTGCTGGACGCCGGCGTGGAGACCGACACCCTCTACACCGCCGACGTCACCCGCACGCTGCCGCTCTCGGGCCGGTTCGGGCCGGTGCAGCGGCAGGTGTACGAGCTGGTCTACGAGGCGCAGTCGGCCGCGATCGCGGCGCTGCGGCCGGGCGTCCGGTTCCGCGAGTTCCACCTGACGGCCATGCGCGTCATCTGCGAGGGCCTGCACGAATGGGGCCTGCTGAAGGACTCCCCCGACGCGCTCATGGAGACCGGGCTCTACCGCCGTTACACGCTCTGCAGCAGCGGCCACATGCTGGGCCTGGACGTGCACGACTGCGCCAGGGCGCGGGCGGAGACGTATCTGGACGGCGTGCTGGAGGAGGGCCAGGTGCTGACCGTGGAGCCCGGCCTCTACCTCCAGCCGGACGACCTCACCCTGCCGGAGGAGTTCCGAGGGCTGGGCGTCCGCATCGAGGACGACCTGGTCATCACGGCCGACGGGGCGCGGCTGATGTCGGCGGCGCTCCCCCGCCACCCTGACGAGGTGGAGAGCTGGATGTCGGTCCTGCTCGGCTGATACCTGAGGACGACGCGAAGACCGTACTCAGGGTCGATGGCGCCGCCGGCGGGCCCGTCCGACGATCGGGTCCCACCGACGATTGGACGCGTCATGCGAAGATCTGTCCTGATCCTCAGCCTCGTCATCGCCGCGGTCCTCCCCCTCGTGCCCGTCTTACCGGCCGGCGCCTCGGGCGGGATCGCGTGGACCCCCTGTCCCGAAGCGCCGGAGGTCGAGTGCGGCACGCTCGCCGTGCCCGTCGACTGGGACGACCCCGGCGGGCCGACGCTGGACCTGGCGCTGGCCCGCCGCAAGGCCAGCGATCCGGGTGCCCGCATCGGCTCGCTGGTGATCAACCCGGGCGGTCCCGGCGGCTCAGGGGTGGACGCCGTGATCACGAACCGGATCGCCTTCACCGCCGAGCTGACCAGCAGGTTCGACGTGGTCAGCTACGACCCGCGCGGGGTGCGCCGCAGCCACCCCGTCCGGTGCTCGCTGGAACTGGCCCTGCGGGCGCCCGACCCGCTCACCGCCGGCAGCCGGGCGGGCTTCGAGGCGCTCCTGGCCCACAACGAGCGCTACCGGCAGGACTGCCGGGCCCGCACCGGGCCGCTCTTCGACCACGTCGACACCGGCAGCGTCGTGCGGGACCTCGACGCGCTGCGCGCCGCGCTCGGCGACCGGAAGCTCACCGCCTACGGCCTCTCGTACGGGACGCTGATCACCCAGCTCTACGCCGAGCGCTACCCGCGCCGGGTGCGGGCGCTGGCGCTGGACAGCAACATGGACCACAGCCTGCGCACCCGCGCCTTCCTCGACACCGAGTCGCGGGCGGCGCAGGACTCCTTCGACGAGTTCGTCTCCTGGTGCGGCCGGACGGAGTCCTGCGCGCTGCACGGCAGGGACGTGCGGGCCGTCTGGGCGGAGCTGCTGGAGCGCGCCGGGCGGGGCGAGCTGACCTTCCCCGGCGAGCCGGGCGTGCCGCTCTCCAGGACGACGCTGATCAGGCAGGCGTTCGGCGCGTTCTACGGGCCGGACTACTCCGGGCTGGCCCGGTTCCTGGTGGCGCTGGAGACCGGCGGGCCCGCCGAGCGGCTCCTGGCCGCGGCCCCGCAGGAGGAGACGGTCAACGACGCGTCGCGGGTCTTCTGTCTCGACTATCTGCTGCCGGTGCGCGACCATCGCGAGTACACCGCCCACCTGCGCCGGTCGGCGGAGATCGCGCCGGACATGCTGGTCAGCCCGCTCGCGTACGGCATGCTGGCGGCCTGCGCCGGCACGCGGGCGCCGATCCCGAACCCGCAGCACCGGCTGCGCGTCGACGGCACGCCGCCGCTGCTGCTCGCCAACGCCCTGCACGACCCGGCCACCGCCTACGCGTGGGCCACCGCCGCCGCGCGGCAGATCGGGCGCGAGGCCCGGCTGCTCACCTACGAGGGCTGGGGGCACGGCGTGTACGGCATGGGCGACTGCGCGACGGCGGTCTTCGACCGCTACCTGGTCGATCTGGAGATCCCGGCCGAGGGCGCCCGCTGCCCGGCGGTGCCGCCGTCGGAGGGCACGGCCACCCTGCGCGACGCGCCGCCGGACACTCCGTTCCCCGGCACCCCGGGCTATCTCCTCAGCCGGTGGCGGGCCTGATGTTCTGGTTGAGTCGGAAGACGTTGTCGGGGTCGTACTCGGCCTTGATCGCGGCCAGCCGGGCGTACTTCTCCTCGCCGTAGGAAGCCCGCACGCGGTCCTCGTCCTGGTCGGTGAGGAAGTTCACGTACGCGCCGGTGCCCCGGGAGTACGGGAGCAGCGCCGACCAGGCGTCGCGGGCCCACGTCCTCTCCTGTTCCAGGGCGTCCGCCGTGGGCGTGAGCGCCATGACGGACAGCGTGTAGTGCGGCTCGCGGCTGCCGCCGAAGGCGGTGGCGTCGTCAGGGATCGCGCTGAAGGCGCCGTCGAGGCGGAACGCCGGTATGAACGACATCGGCGACCGCTTGAGCGCCGCCTGCTCGCAGAGCGTGGCGATCGCGTCCGTCCCGAGCGACGGCAGGTCGAGCGCCTTCTCGTAGGCGGGCGTCCCCCAGGGCACGGTGTCGTCCAGCAGCGACTGGAGCTGCGGGTACGACATCGGCGCGGCGAACGAGAACAGCGGCGGCAGCGCCCGCGTGATCGGCTCCAGCACCGAGGCGTGATGCCGGGGCGAGCCGAACCCGGCCACGATGAGCGCGTGCCCCTGCCGCAGGCGGTGCTCCTCGGGGACGAACGGGGCGGGCGGTGCGCTCATCCCGAAGGCGATCAGCACGCCGACGTGTTCCGGCAGGCTCCGCACCGCCTGGTCGATCGTCTCGATCGCCTCGGGGCCCCGCTCCGCCTCCCAGAACAGGATCCCCACCTGCACCTCGGGCCCGACCGGGTGCAGCCGGAAGGCGAAGGAGGTGACGACGCCGAAGTTGCCGCCGCCGCCTCGCAGCGCCCAGAACAGGTCGGGATGCTCGCGGGCGGAGGCGTGCACCTGCCGCCCGTCGGCGAGCACGACGTCGGCCGACTCCAGGTTGTCCACGGTCAGCCCGTGGTCGTGGCTCAGCCAGCCGAAGCCGCCGCCGAGCGTCAGCCCGCCGACGCCGGTGTGGCTGATCGTGCCGCCGGGCGTGGCCAGCCCGTACACGTGGGTGGCCGCGTCGAGATCGGCCCAGGTCGCGCCGCCGCCGCAGGACGCCCACCGGCTGGCGGCGTCGACCTCGATCTGCCGCAGCGCGCTGAGGTCGAGCATGACTCCGCCGTCGGTCACGGCCAGGCCGCCGAAGCCGTGGCCGCCGCCGCGCACGGAGATCTCCAGGTCCTCCTGCCGGGCGTAGGCGACGGCCGCCTCAGCGTCGTCGGGCCCGCCGCACCGGACGATCACGCCGGGGCGGCGGTCGACGGCGCCGTTCCAGATCTTCCGCATGCTCTCGTAGCCGTCGTCCTTCGGGGAGACCACACGCCCGGCGCATCTCTCGCGCAGTCCTTCGAGCCCGCTTCTGATGAGCTGAACCATGTCGCACTCCCAGGGCGCGCTATAGGCGAACCTCAATTAATCGTAGGTTTCGCCGGATTTGTGGTTGGTTGGCGGATGGGCAAATCCGGGTCACGGTGTACGTTGCGGACATGGCGCTGGTGATGGGCGGTCGGCCTGACGAGGTGGACGCCCCGGTGACGTTGCTGACCTCCGCCGAACGGGAGCGGGCCGCGCGGTTCCGGCACGAGGCCGACCGCCACGCCTTCGTCGCCGCCCACCTGCTGGTCCGCCTCTGCGCGGCCGAGCTCCTCGGCGTCGCCCCGCACCGGCTCACGCTGGCCCAGGTCTGCCACGTGCACGGCCCCGGCCACGGCAGGCCGTACCTGGAGGAGGCCCCGGCGGTGGGCGTCAGCCTGAGCCACACGCGCGGCTACGTGTGCGCGGCCGCCGGTCACGGCCGCGTCGGCGTCGACGCCGAGCGGGTGCCGCCCGGCCCGCTCGACCGCATGCTCGCCGGGATGGCGCTCACGCCCCGCGAGCGGAAGGAGGCCGGCGGCAACGAGGACCTGATCCGGGTGTGGGCGCGCAAGGAGGCGCTGATCAAGCGGGGCGAGCTGACCCTCGACGAGCTGTCCGCCCGTGAGGGCGACTGGGCGGGCCGGCATCTGCTGGAGTGGCGGGCGGAGCCGGACATCCTGGTGGCCGCCATCACCGACACCCCTGCCAGGAGAGCCGCCATCCCCGGTTAACCTTGATACGAGTCCCACAGGCGGCGCCACCGTCGTGGCCGGCCGCCGGACGTGTCCCGGATAGGAGATCATGAGCGCGCCTCGCTGGCTTTCCCCCGCTGAGCAGCGTGCCTGGCGAACCCACCTGGCGCTGCACAAGCTCCTCATGCACCGCCTGGACCGGGAGCTGCAGGAACACGCGCTGTCGCTGAACGACTACGAGATCCTGGTCAACCTCTCGGAGAGCCCTGGCCGGCGGATGCGCATGAGCGATCTGGCCGACGCGACGATCCAGTCCCGCAGCCGCCTCTCCCACCAGATCTCCAGGATGGAGGCCAAGGGGCTGGTCGTCCGCGAGGACTGCCGCGACGACCGGCGCGGCACCTTCGCGGTGCTGACCGACGAGGGCTGGGACACCATCCAGCGGGTGGCGCCCGTCCACGTCTCCGGCGTCCGCGAACACTTCGTCGACCGGCTGACCGACGACCAGCTCGGCGAGCTGGAGGGGGCCTTCGCGCCGATCGTGGAGCATCTGAAGAAGCTGCGCTGACACCCAACCGATACCGGCGGCGCGCGCGGCGCGCGCCACCGCTCGCTACGATCCGCTTCATGCTGAGAAAGCTGCTCCTCGTCCTCCTCGTCGCGGGCCTCACGGCCTGCTCGTCCGGCGGTGGCGAGGAGCTGCCCGCGGGGCCCGACCTGATGAAGAAGGCCGCGGCGGCCATGCGGTCGGTGAAGTCGGCGGCGTTCTCGATCGCCACGGACGGCAAGCCGAACGTCCCGGTCAAGAAGGCCGACGGCCGGCTGACGGCGCAGGGCGACGCCGACGGCACCATCACCCTGGAGGTGTTCGGCAGCCTCCAGGAGATCACCTTCGCGCTGATCGGCGACACCGTCCACTTCAAGGGCCCGACCGGCGGCTTCCAGAAGCTGACCCGGCGGGAGCTGGCCCAGCTGTACGATCCCTCGCTGATCCTCGACCCCGCCAAGGGCATCGCCCAGCTGCTCGAATCCGCCTCCGACCCGCTGGTCCAGGCCGAGGAGGGCGGCGCCTACCGGGTGGCGACCGGGTTCTCCGAGCAGACGCTCGGCACGCTCGTGCCGGGGGTCACCCAGCCCGTCAACGGCACGGTCTGGGTCGACAAGGCCACCAGCAGGCTCACCAAGGTCGAGCTGCCGCTGCAGGGCGGCAGCGTGAGCGTGACGCTGGCCGACTACGACGCGCCGGTGACGATCACGCCGCCCCCGTCGGCCGGATGAGGCGCGCGCGCCGGGTCGCGCTCGGCGTCGGCGGCGCGGTGGTGCTGCTGGCCGCGCTCGACGCGTACGTCGTGGTGACCGTCCTCATCGACATCGCCACCGACCTCGGCATCCCGCTGAACCGGCTGGAGCGGGCCACACCCGTGGTGACGGGCTTCCTGCTCGGCTACGTGGCCGCGATGCCGCTGCTCGGGCAGCTTTCCGACCGCTACGGCAGACGGCCGCTGATCCACGCCTGCCTGGCGGCGTTCGCGGCCGGCTCGGTGCTGACGGCGCTGGCGTCGTCCGAGATCATGGTGGTGTCGGGCCGGACCGTCCAGGGGATCGCCGGAGGGGCGCTGCTGCCCATCACCATGGCGCTCATCGGCGACCTGTGGGGCGAGCGCGAGCGGCCGGTGGCGCTGGGAGCGGTCGGCGCGGCCCAGGAACTCGGCAGCGCGCTCGGGCCCGTGTACGGCGGGGTGCTGGCGCTGATCCCGAGCTTCGCGGTGCTCGGGGTGGAGCTGGGCGACTGGCACGCCATCTTCTGGATCAACCTCCCCCTGGCGCTCGCCGCCGCCCTCGCCGTGCAATGGGGCATCCCCGCCGGGAGCGGCGCGGGCGTGCCGCCGGAGGCTCCCGTGAAGGTGCGGGTGGACTGGGTCGGGGGCGGGTTACTCGCGCTGGCGCTGGGGCTGCTGGTGGTGGGGTTGTACAACCCGGACCCGGCCGCGGCCGTGCTGCCCGCCTGGGGCCCGCCGTTGATCGGGGCGGGCACGCTGGTGGGAGCGGCGTTCGTCTGGTGGGAGATCCGCTCGCCCGTACGGTTGCTCGATCTCACGGGCGTGCCCAAGGGCCCGCTGCTGTCCACCCTGGGCGTGAGCTTCCTGACCGGGGCGGCGCTGCTGGTGACGATGGTGTTCGTGCAGTTCACCGCCCAGACGCTGCTCGGCCTGGAGGCGCTGGAGGCGGCGCTGGTGCTGGGCCGGTTCCTGATCGCGCTGCCGGTGGGGGCGCTGCTGGGCGGGCTGCTGACGCGGCGGTCCGGCGGCCGCGTGGTCACCGCGGCGGGCCTGCTGGTGGCCGCCGCCGGCTACGGGCTGATGAGCCGATGGCCGCTGGAGCTGGCGGACGCCCGGCTGATGATGGACGCCACGCTGGTGGTGGCGGGCCTGGGCGTGGGCCTGGTGATCGCGCCGGTGTCGGCGGCGGCGCTGCGGGTGACCCGGCCGGCGCAGCACGGCGTGGCGTCGGCGGCGGTCGTGGTGGCCAGGATGATGGGCATGCTGATCGGCATCGCCGCCGTCTCGGCCTGGGGTTTCTACCGCTTCCAGTCGCTGACCGCGCACCTCGACACGCCGGTGCCGTTCGGCGTCGAACCCGCCGAGTACGCCCGGCGGCTCGCCGACTACACCGCCGAGGTGCGGGGCGCGCTGCACGTCGAGTACACCGAGATGTTCCTCGTGACGGCGTTCATCTGCCTGCTCGGCGCGGCGCTGGCGTGGTTCATGCCGCGTCGCTCCACAACACGCTCAACGCTCGTATAACTCCCACTCCTGGAGCATCGACCGGGACTACGCTGTTCCTCCTCACATCGAGAAGCAGGGGGCGAGCGTGTATGAGATCGGTGTTCTGCGTCCGCGCGAACTGGGGACGTCGGAGATCGACGCCTGGCGGGAGATGCAACGGGAGCAGCCGCATCTGGACAACCCGTTCCTGAGCCCTGATTTCGCCCTGGTGATGGGCGAGGTCAGCGACCGGGTCCGGGTCGCGGTGATCCGCGACGGTGACGGCATCGCCGGATTCCTCCCGTACGAGGAACGTTCCGGCGTCGGGGCTGCCGTCGGCGCGTGGGTGTCGCTGTGCCAGGGGGTGGTGCACCGGCCTGGCGCCGTGTTCGAGGCGGGCAGGCTGCTGCGGGCGTGCGGGCTGCACGTGTGGGAGTTCGGCTGCCTGGTGCGGGACCAGCCGTGGTTCGCCCCCTACGTGACCCTGACGCAGGACGCGGTCGTGCTCGATCTGACCGAGGGCTACCAGGCCTATCTGAAAGGGCTGCGCGAACGGTCGCCGAAGTTCCTCAAGACCACCCAGTACAAGGAGCGCAAGCTCGGCCGCGACGCGGGCGAGGTGACGTCCACGTTCGCGGTGAGCCCCGGCGAGGTCGAGCAGTTCCGGCTGCTGCGCACGTGGAAGTCGGGGCAGTACGCGCGCAGCGGCCGCGCCGACCGGTTCGCCCGGCCGTGGGTGGTGGAGCTGGTGGAGCGGCTGCACGCCATCGACTCCAAGGACTTCGGCGGCGTGCTGTCGATGCTGTACGCGGACGGCACGCCGGTCGCCGGCCACTTCGGGCTGCGCAGCCGCTCGACGCTGGTCGGCTGGTTCCCCGCGTACGATCCGGAGTTCGCCAAATACTCCCCCGGGCTGATCCAGCATCTGCGGATGGCCGAGGCGGCGGCGGAGGCCGGGCTGGACGCGATCGACCTGAGCGTGGGCGCCGGCTACGAGTACAAGGACGCGCTCGCCAGCAGGACCGTTCCGGTGGCCGAGGGCGTGGTGCGGCGGCGGACGGCGCGGGCGGGCCTCCACTGGGCGCGCACCGAGCCGGTGCGGCTGGCCCGCCGGGCCGTCCTCGGCACGCCCGCGCTGTACCGGCTGGCCGACCGGGTGCTGAAGAGCTACGGCAAGCGCCGGGTGACCTCGTGAGGTCCCCCGGCCGGCTCCGGCGAGCGCGGGGTCGCGTCGTGGAGGCCGGCCGGACCCGCGACCCGCGCCGGACGGCGTCATGAGGGCGACCGAGCTGGAGGCCCGGATGGGCGAGCGGCTCGGGCAGGGCTGCCTGCACGTGCCGTCGGCCCGGTTCGGGCTGCTGCTGGCGCTGCGCCACTGGTTCCGGCCCGGCGACCGGGTGCTGATCGCGCCGACGAACTGCGAGACCGTGCTCTTCGTCGCGCTGGCCGCGGGGCTGACGCCGGTGATGGCGCCGGTCTCGGCCCGTGACGGCAACATCGACGTCGACCGGGTCGACTGGTCGGGGCTGGCGGGCATGCTCACCACGCATCTTTACGGGGTGCCGGACCGGGTGGCCCGGCTGCGCGCCGCGTGCGACCGGCACGGGCTGGTGCTGGTGGACGACGCCGCGCACGCCTTCCAGACGGAGGCCGACGGCCGGCCGGCCGGGCTGTGGGGCGAGGCCGGGGTGTTCAGCCTGGCCAAGCACGGGCGGGCGATGTCGGGCGGTTTCCTGACGGCCGCCGATCCGGCCGCGCTGCGGGAGCTGGCCGCGGCCCGCGAGGAGCTGCTGCTGCCCGGCCCGGCGCGGGCCCAAGTGTCGGCCGTGCTGCGGCCGCTGCTGCGGGAGGCGGTCTACCGGACCGGGCTGGTGCGGCCGGTGTGGCACACGCTCAAGCGGCTCGGCCTCATGACGTGGACCGGCCACCGCTACCCGACCACCGCCGGCGAGGTGGCCAAGGCGGCGGGCGACCTGGACGCGATGGACCCGTGGCTCCGCATCGACCTGGACGACTGGCGGATGCGCCCCGGCCGCGCCCTGCTGCGCCTGCACCGTTCCCGGATCCGCGCCATCGGGCGCGAGCGGGAGCGCAGGCTGGCCGGGGTCGCGGCGCTGCGCGCCACCCCGTGGGCCGCGCCTGGGGTGACGGACGCGCCGGTGCGGCCGCTGCTGCGGGTCCCGCTGCTCGTGGCCGACCGCGACCGGGTGGTGGCCGCGCTGGAGTCGCACGGCGTGGTGCCGGGCTTCGTGTACGACCCGCCCCTCGACGACTACCTGACCACGATCCTGCCCGCCGACCCGCTCGATGCCCACCCCTCGATTCCCCCCGCCGACCCGCTCGACGGCGACCGCCCGATCCCCACCGCCGACCGGCTCGATGCCGACCGGCTGTTCCCCACCGGTCCCACGCCCGGTGTCGCGCGCTGGTGGACGGGGCACGTGCTGCCCGCCGACCCGCTCGACGCCGGTCGCCTGATCCCGTTGCTGGAGCGGCTGGGTGTCCGGCCGCCGCTGGAAGGACCGCCTCCTGATGACGAGTGACACAGGGGCGGTCCCGCGCCGGACCGGGCTGGTCGCCCGGCTCCGCACCGACCTGCGCGACCCGCTCTTCCTCCAGGGCTACGCCCTCATGGTCAACACCGCGGTCACGGCGCTGCTCGGGCTGGGCTACTGGTTCCTGGCCGTGCGGCTGTACGACCCGGCCGCGTTCGGCCAGGGCCAGCTCATGATCACGGCGATGCGGCTGTTCTCCTCGCTCGTCGGGCTTGCGTTCGTGGGGGTGATGGCCCGGTTCATCCCGGTGTCGGGGCGCGGCACGGGCGGGCTGGTGCTGCGCGGCTACGGGGTGGCCGGCATCACGGCGGTGCTGGCGGCGCTCGGGTTCCTGCTGACGCTGCCGCTGTGGGGGCCCGCCTACGGGGAGCTGGCCGGGTTCGTGCCCGCGGTGGTGTTCCTGGCGTCGGTGCTGGTGTGGACGATCTTCACCTTGCAGGACGTGGTGCTCGCCGGGCTCCGGCAGGCCGTCTGGGTGCCGGTCAACAGCACGGTGTTCGGGCTGGCCAAGATGGTGCTGCTGGTCGTGCTGGCCGGGGCCCTGCCGGTGGGCGGGCTGTACGGCGGGATCTTCGTCTCGTGGATGGTGCCCACGGCGCTCGCCCTCATCCCGGTCACCTTGCTGATCTTCAAGGTGGCGGTGCCCCGGCACGTGGCCCGCACCGGCGCGAACGCCACCCCGCCGCGGCTGCGGGAGATCGGCCGGTTCGTGGCCGGCGACTTCTCCGGCACCCTGTCCACGCTGCTCGTGCTCTACCTGGTGCCGGTCATGGTGGGCGCCTGGCTCAACGACGCCGAGCTGTTCGGCTACTTCTCCATCGCCCACACGCTCGGCTGCATGATGGGGCTGCTGGCGGCCAACATGGCGGTCTCGCTGACCGTCGAGGGCTCGCTCGACGCCGGGCGGCTGGCACGGAGCACCCGCGACGCGCTGCGCCGCACCTTCCTGATCGTCGGGCCGGTGGTGGCCGTCGTGGTGGCCGGGGCGCCGCTGATCCTGCGGGTGTTCGGGCCCGAGCTGGCCGAGGCCGGCACACCGCTGCTGCGGCTGATGGCCGTCGGGGTGCTGCCGATGGCGCTGGTGGAGATCCGGCTCGGCACGCTGCGGGCCCGCAGCGAGGCCAGGAAGCTGGCCACCGTGCAGATCGGCATGACGCTGCTGGTGTTCGCCACCGTGATCGCGCTGTTCCCGGTGGCGGGCGTCACCGGCGTCGGCTACGCCCTGCTGATCAGCCAGACGGTGACCGGGCTGTGCGTGCTGCCCGGCCTGCGCAAGGTGCTGGCGCTCCCCCGTACCGGCTGACCCGCCGTCCGGTGAACCCGGACGGCGGGCCGGGCCGCTACGGCGTGAGGCGGTGCAGGTCGCGCGGGAACGCGGTGACCTGGCGGATGTTCGCCGCGCCCGTCAGGCGCGCCGTCCACCGCTCCAGCCCGATGGCGAACCCGCCGTGCGGGGGCATCCCGTACGCGAACGTCCGCAGATATCCCTCGTACGGCTCCGCGCTTTCACCGCGGGCGGCCAGCGCGTCCAGGTAGTCCTGATGGCAGTGCAGCCGCTGCCCGCCGGTCACCAGCTCCAGCCCGCGGAAGAGCAGGTCGAAGCCGTTGGAGTAGCCGGACCTGCCGGGGTCGGGATGGGTGTAGAAGGGCCGTTTGGCCATCGGGTAGCCGGTGACGAACAGGAACTCCGAGCCGTGCTCCTTCAGCGCCCACTCCGACAGCCACCGCTCCTGGGCGGGTGAGAGGTCGGGCTCGTCCTCGCCCGTCATCCGCTGCGCCTCGGTGAAGTGGATCGCCGGGATCTCGTCGGGCACCCCCGGCAGCTCGGCGCCGAGCAGGGCCACGGCCGGGGCGGCGCGCTCGCGTACCGACTCCAGCATGCCCGCCACGGCCTCGCGCAGCACCGCCATCACGTCCCGGTGGTCGCGGACGAAGCCCAGCTCGGCGTCGAGGCTGGTGTACTGGGCCAGGTGGCGTACGGTGTCGTGCGGCTCGGCCCGGAAGACCGGCCCCACCTCGTACACCCGCTCGAACACGCCCACCATCGCCTGCTTGTAGAACTGCGGCGACTGGGCGAGGTAGGCGGGCCGGCCGAAGTAGTCGATGCCGAAGACGTTCGCGCCGGACTCGGTGGCCGACGCGACGATCTTCGGGGTGTGCACCTCGGTGAACCCGAGCCGGTCCAGCGCGGCGCGGAACCCCGCCACGCTCGCGGCCGAGATCTCCAGCGGCGCCCGCAGCGCCGGATGGCGCAGGGCGGCGGGCGCGTGGTCGAGCACCGTCGGCAGCGTCGCCGCCACCACGGGCCTGAACAGGTCGAACGGCGGAGGCTCGACCGGCCGTGACAGCAGCTCGATCTCCGGCTCGGTCAGCTCGGCGCCGCCCGGCGCCTGCGGGTTGACGGTCACCCTGCCGGTGACCCGGACGACGCTCTCCTCGGCGGGCAGGTCGCCCGCGGTGACCGCCTGGGCCAGCCCTGAGCGGTCCCTGACGACGAGGAAGGACACGGATTTCAGCAGCCGGCGGCGATGGACCCAGCCGGCGATCGTCACTCGTTGCCCGGCGTGCTCGGCGAGCTCGGCGGACAGGACACGAGAGATCATGACAGCTCCTGATGAGGAAGGTGTATGACCCCTTGGGAGTGCGGGGGAGAAGGGAGCTCCCGGTGCCACCGCACTTTCGCCACCCGGGAACGGGCGGCCTCTCGGACCCTGTGACGGGGGTCAGGCCGGCGGGGCATTTCCTCCCCGCACTCAGGAGTGTCTTCACCGGGGGCGCGGGACCGCCTTCACAGCACCGGCGGCTCTCTCGGCCCGCGTGGACCGCGGCTACTCGTCTCCGTCGACGCGTTGCCGACGATGGTATCAGCGATCCCTTTTCTGGCGCTTCTCCCTGATCTTCATCGTGACCTCGATCGGCGAGCCCGCGAAGCCGAACTCCTCGCGCAGCCGCCGCTCGATGAAGCGCCGGTAGGTGTCTTCCAGCCAGCCGGAGGTGAACAGCACGAACTTGGGCGGCTCGATCGACGCCTGGGTGGCGAACAGGATCTTCGGCTGCTTGCCGCCGCGCACCGGGGGCGGCGTCTGCTGCACCAGCTCGGTCAGGAACGCGTTCAGCCGGGACGTCGGCACCCGGGTCGCCCAGGACTCCAGCGCCCGCTCCAGGGCCGGCACCAGCCGGTCGACGTGGCGGCCGGTCTTGGCGGAGATGTTGACCCGCAGCGCCCACGGGGTGCGGACGAGCTGCCTGTCGATCTCCTTCTCCAGGTAGTAGCGGCGGTCCTCGTCGACGAGGTCCCACTTGTTGAACGCGACCACCATGGCCCGGCCGGACTCGATCACCAGGCCGATGATGCGCAGGTCCTGCTCGGTGAGGGGCTCGCTGGCGTCGATGAGCACGACCGCCACCTCCGAGCGCTCCAGCGCGGAGCGGGTGCGCATGGCGGCGTAGAAGTCGGCGCCCTGCAGCTCGCGGTCGCGCCGCCGGATGCCGGCCGTGTCGACGAACCGCCAGGTGCGGCCGCCCAGCTCGATCAGCTCGTCGACGGGGTCGCGGGTGGTGCCGGCCATCGGGTCGACCAGCACCCGCTCCTCCCCCGCCAGCTTGTTGAGCAGGGAGGACTTGCCGACGTTGGGCTTGCCGAGCAGCGCCACCCGGTAAGGGCCGCGTTCGTCGGCGAAGCGCTCGCGGGGGGTCTCGGGCAGCGCGTCGAGCACCACGTCGAGCAGGTCGCCGCTGGCGCGGCCGTGCAGCGCGGAGACGGGGTAGGGCTCGCCGAGGCCGAGCGACCACAGCGCGGCGGCCTCCAGCTCGACCTGCTGGTTGTCGACCTTGTTGGCGGCCAGGATCACCGGCTTGCCCGACTGGCGCAGCACGGAGCCGACGATCTCGTCGGCGTCGGTGGCGCCCACGGTCGCGTCGACCACGAACACGATCACGTCGGCCAGCTCGGTCGCGACCTGCGCCTGCTCGGCGATGCGCAGGCCCATGCCGGTGGCGTCAGGGTCCCACCCGCCGGTGTCGACCACGGTGAAGCGGCGGCCGCGCCAGTTGGCCTCGTAGGTCACCCGGTCGCGGGTCACCCCCGGCACGTCCTCCACGACCGCCTCCCGGCGGCCGATGATGCGGTTGACCAGCGTGGACTTGCCGACGTTCGGCCGCCCGACGATGGCCACGACCGGCAGCGGCGTGCTATCGCCGACGTCGCCGGAAACCTCGAGATCGTCGAGCTCAGCCTCGACCCAATCCCCCGTAGACATGGTGTCTCATCCTTATGAGTCCCGCACCGCTCAGGTGCGCTCCTTGACCAGTCTCAACACCTCCGCGATCACCTCGTCGAGGTTGAGCGCGGTGGTGTCGAGCTCGACGGCGCCATCCGCCATCGAGAGTGGATCCGTCTTGCGTGTCGAGTCGAGGGTGTCGCGCCTGGCCAGGGCCGCCTGCTGCGCCTCCGCCGTGGTGCCGGCCAGCTCCGCCGACCGGCGCCGGGCGCGGGCCTCGGGGCTGGCCGTCAGGTAGATCTTGACGGGGGCGTCGGGGGCGACGACGGTGCCGATGTCGCGGCCCTCGACCACGATGTCGCCGGCGCCGATGATCTCCCGCTGGAGGGCGACGAGCCTGGCCCGCACCTCGGGCACCGCCGCCACGGCGGAGACCGCCGAGGTGACCTCGTCCTCCCGGATCGGCCCCGCCACGTCGACGGCGCCGACGTGGATGGCAGGGCTGTCGGGGTCGGTGCCGGAGACGATCTCGGGCTCGCCGCAGCGGGCCGCGATCGTGGCGGAGTCGGCGAGGTCGACGCCCTGCCGGAGGATCCACCAGGTCATCGCCCGGTATTGCGCTCCGGTGTCCAGGTAGCGCAGACCCAGCGCGCGGGCCACCCCGCGCGACGCGCTCGACTTGCCCGACCCCGAAGGGCCGTCCATGGCGACGACCAGACCGGCCACGGCTCTCCCTCTTCACGTGTGCTGACCCAACTTCACGAGGTTACCGTCTCGCGCCACCGCGACGAGCCGGTCAGTCGGCGACCCAGCTCCCGTGGAAGCCCAGCGGAACCCTGACCGGCAGGTGGACGGTGGCCACCGGGTCGCCGGTGAAATCCTGCGCCGGCAGGATCACCAGGTCGGCCGCGCCTCTGTCCGGGTTGTTGACGAAGGTGAGCACGTACCCGTCGTCCTCCGCGTCGCCCGACGGCACGAACACCGGCTCGCCCACGTACGCGCCGCGCCCGAACTGGCGGGCCTGCTGCGTGCCCGCCGCCAGGTCGTGCTTGATCAGCGTGTTGTCGAACGCCTCGTCGGGCAGGTCCTCCAGCTCGGTGTCGTCGGGATAGACCACGTCGATCAGGTCGCGGGCGGCCGCGGTGTAGCCGTAGCGGTAGGGCCTGCCGGTCAGCCGCTCGTCCATGCGCGGGAACTCCTGCGCCCTGTCGTCCAGCCGCGTCTCGGTGAAGGTGCCGGCGACCGGGTCGACATGCCAGCGGTCGAGCGTCGGCGTGCCGCCCAGGTCGAGCCGGGCGTCGACGAACCGCTGCGGGTAACGCACCAGGTCGACCACCACCTGGTCGCCGTCGTCGTAGGCGTTGAGCGTGTGGAAGACCCAGCACGGCGGCACCTCCACCCAGCTCACCTCGCCGGTCGCCCGTGACAGCAGGCCGACCCTGGAGGCGTGGCCGGGGTTCCACGCGTACGGCAGCGAGGCGCCCTGCTCGGCGTGGGCCATGCTGAAGGTGACCGGCAGGTCGTAGATGACCACGTACTTCTCGGTGAGCGCGAAGTCGTGCAGCATGGGCGCGTCGGCGATCGGGATGTCCCTGGTCCGCACGACCGTGCCCTTGTCGTCGAGCACGATGTGCTGGTGGTGGTCCCAGCCGAAGAAGTACGCCATGGCGTGCAGCTCGCCGGTGGCGGGGTCGAGGTGGGTGTGGGCGGCGAACCCGCCGGGCAGGCCGCCGTCGAAGTCGCACGGGCCGATGGTGTCGAGCTCGTAGCTCATCTCGTACGGGAGCGCCCCGGCCTCGACGGTGGCCAGGGTGCGCCCGGCGATGCCGAGCACGTGGGTGTTGGGGGCGAAGTCCATGCCCTCGTGGGTGAGCGTGGAGCGCGGCTCCTCGCCGAGCCGCCGGGCCACGGCGGCGTTGCGCACCCACCGGTTGCGGTACCACTCGGCGCGGCCGTCGCGCAGCCGCACGCCGTGGATCATGCCTTCGCCGAGGAACAGGTGGGAGGCGGACGGGTCGTCCAGGCTCAGCGGGTTGGGGCCGTTGCGCAGGTAGCGGCCGTTCAGCTCGGCCGGGATCCGGCCGGTCACCTCCAGGTCGTAGGCGGTGATCTCCTCGGTGACGGGGGCGAAGCCGTCGCGGTACGGGTGGGACGTCATGGGGTGGTCCTCTCGTCTGGAACGAGGAAGGGATGCAGCACCGAGGTCCACAGCAGCCGGTAGCGGTGCCCGGCCTCGGCCCGGTCGAAGAAGCCGGAGAGCTCTAGGCTCACCGCGCCGTGCATGGCCATCCAGAGCACGTCGGCGATCTCCGCGGCGTCGCCGCCGCGCAGCCGCCCCTCGTCGAGGCAGCGCCGCACGCCGCCCACGAGCAGGCGGAACGTCCGCCGGGCGGCATCCCTGGCCGCCTCGTCGGGGATGTAGCCGGACAGGGCGCCCTGAAACATCAGCCGGTAGTACTCCGGCTCCTCCAGCGCGTACTCCCGGTAGGCGGCGACGCCGGCCCGCAGCCGCTCCAGCGGGTCGTCGTCGTGGGGCACCTCCAGCAGCCGCCGCTCGAACCGGGCGAAACCCTCCAGCCAGAGCGCCCGGCAGAGCCCGTCCTTGCCGCCGAACAGCGTGTAGATGACCTTGGTGGAGCAGCCGGCCTCGCCGGCGATGCGCCGCACGGTCAGCGCCGCGGGCCCCTCGCCGATCAGCAGGCTCTTGGCGGCGTCGAGGATCACTGCCCGCACGACGCCCTGCCCCTCCTGCTGGGCCTGCTGGTACGCGGTCACGCTCATGTTCGGTAACGCCGTTTCTTCTCGGTAACGCTGTTACCGTCTTTCTATCCCGGCTTCCCCGGCCCGTCAAGGCATGAGCGGACTCCCCCGGGAGAGAAGCCGTGCGTGAGAGCTGACAGCAAGGTGACGGTGGTGGTGGTGACCCGCGACCGCCTGCGCACGCTGCAGCGCTCGCTCCCCCGCCACCGCGGCCCGGTGATCCTGGTGGACAACGGCTCCACCGACGGCACCGCCGGGTTCGTCCGCCGCCACCACCCGCACGTCCAGGTCGTGGAGAACGGCCGCAACCTCGGCGCGCCCGCCCGCAACGTGGGCGTGCGGCTGGCGCGGACCCCGTACGTGGCCTTCGCCGACGACGACTCGTGGTGGGCGCCCGGGGCGCTGGAGCGGGCGGCCGGGCTCTTCGACGCCCACCCGCGCCTGGCCGTGCTCGGCGCGCGCGTGCTGGTGGGGCCCGAGGAGCGGCTCGACCCGGTCAGCGAGGAGATGCGCCGCTCGCCGCTGGGGGTCGCCGCCGACCTGCCCGGCCCGAGCGTGCTCGGTTTCCTGGCGTGCGGCGCGATGGTGCGCAGGGACGCCTTCCTGGAGGCCGGCGGCTTCGACGAGGTGGTGTTCTTCTTCGGCGAGGAGGAGCGGCTGGCGCTGGACCTGGCCGCGCGCGGCTGGGGTCTCGCCTACGCCGACGACGTGGTGGCGCACCACCACCCGTCGCCGCCCCGCGACCCTGCGGCCCGGCAGGCCCTGGCGGCGCGCAACGCGCTGCTGACGGCCGTGCTGCGCCGTCCGTGGCCGGTGGTGGCCCGGCGGTCTCTGGACGCCCTGCGCCAAGGCAGGGCGGGCCGGCGCGGCCTGCTCGACGCACTCCCCCGGCTGCGCCGCGCCCTGGCCCGGCGCGAGGCACTGCCGCCGGAGGTCGAACGAGCACGAAAAGCGCTTGATCGTTACAATCTGTGACTTTTGGGTAGCAATGGGTTATGACTACAGCACCGAACCCGATCCAGCTGCAGAAGCACCTCAAGGGTGTCGACTACCCGGCCTCCAAGGCCGACCTGCTGGAGGCCGCCCGCAAACACGGCGCCGACCAGGACACGATGCGCGCCCTGGAAGCCATGCCCGACCGCGAGTACGACGGCCCCAACGCCGTCAGCCAAGCGATCACCCGGCGCTGAACCACCAAGGGTCCCGGCACCACGCCGGGACCCTTCACCATGCCGCTACGGCACCTGCCACCCGCGCTCGCGCAGGGCCTGGCTCAGCGAGCCGGCCGCGTCGGGCTGCACCGACAGCTCGGCCACGCCCAGGGGCAGGCCGGGAGCGTGCTCCAGGCGGACGTCCTCGACGTTGACCCCGACCTCGTCGCACACCTGGAACAGCCGCGCCAGCTGGCCCGGACTGTCACCGATGACGACCTGGACGACCGCGTACGCGGAAGCCGGGCCGCCGTGCTTGCCCGGGATCCGCCCGTGGCCCACGACCCCGCGCTTGAGCAACTGGGTCAGCTCGCCGGACGCGGTGCCGTCGCCCCCGGACAGCGCCCGCAGCGCCGACGCCGCCTCCGCCAGGTCGCGGGAGACCGCCTCCAGCACCTCGGCGACCGGGGCCGAGTTGCCGGACAGGATGCCCAGCCACAGGCCGGGATCACCGCCGGCGATCCTCGTCACGTCGCGCACCCCCTGACCGGCCAGGCCGAGCGCCACATCGGAGGCGTCGGCCAAGCGAGCCGCCACCGCCGAGGCCGCGACGTGCGGGGCGTGCGAGACCACCGCGACCGCCCGGTCGTGCTCGGCCGCGTCGACCTCGACCGCGTTCGCGCCGCACAGCTCGATCAGCCGCAGCACCGCCGCCGTCGCCTCCGCGGACGCCTCGGGCGTGGGACAGAACGCCCACGGCCGCCCCAGGAACAGGTCGGCCCTGGCCGCGCCCGGCCCGGACCGCTCACGGCCCGCCAGCGGGTGCGAGGCCACGTACGCGGACAGGTCGCACCCCAGCTCGCGCGCCCGGTCGATCGGCTCCGCCTTGACGCTGGCCACGTCGGTGAAGAACCGCGCCGCGCCGCCCTCCTGCAGCCGCCGCAGCTCGGTGGCGACGTAACCGGGCGGCACCGCGATCACCGCCAGGTCGGCGCTCTCGCCGGGCCGCCACTCCTCACCGGCGCCGAGCTCGCGCGCGAGCCGCACGGCCCCCTGGTCTCGGTCGGCGAGCAGCACGCGCACCTCGTGCTTGCGCAGCGCGAGCGCCAGCGAGGTGCCGATGAGACCGGTGCCCACAACCAGCACGGTGCGGAGTTCGGAGGCCATGTCGTTGTCCTGATTTCGGTACGGGAGTCGTACGGGCAGATTATTGGGCGATTTATTGGGCGATGTCCTGACGGAGCGCGACGGCGCCGCGCAGATACACATGCTGGATCGCCGAGCGGGGCCGGTCGGTCTCGACGTGCGCCATGAGCCGCACCACCCTGGGCAGCGCACCCGGCACGCCGATCTCGGTGCAGCAGATCAGCGGCACCTCGTGGAACCCCAGCTTGCGCGCCGCCAGCGCCGGGAACTCCGCCGTCAGGTCGGGAGTGGCGGTGAACAGCACACTGATCACGTCGTCCGTGGTGAGCTCGTTGCGCTCCATGACCTGGGCGACCAGCTCGGTCGTCCCCTCGATGATCGAGTTACGGTCGTCGGCGTCCACCTGGATCGCGCCGCGGATCGCCCGCACCATGCGCTTCGCTCCTTCTATAGCGGGAGAGCCCGTGCGGAGATTCGCACGGGCTCCAGCGTCGTGGCCAGGTTACAGCTTCACCGCGGCGTACAATTCGCCGACCTCACGCAGCGTCAGCGCCCTGAGCGTGCCGGGCTTGGTGCGGCCCAGCTTCACCGGGCCGAACTCGATGCGGGCCAGGTCGATGACCCGGTGGCCGGACTCCTCCAGCATGCGTCGTACGACGTGCTTGCGTCCCTCGTGCAGCACCACCTCGACCAGCGCCTGCTGGCCGTGCTCCTGCACGATCTGGAAGTCGTCGGCCTTGGCGATGCCGTCCTCCAGCTCGATGCCCTGCTTGAGCCGGCGGCCCAGGTCGCGCGGGATCGGGCCGGGCACCTTGGCCCAGTACTTCTTCGGCACCCCGTAGCTCGGGTGGGTGAGCCGGTTGGCCAGCTCGCCGTCGTTGGTGAGCAGCAGCAGGCCCTCGGTCTCGGTGTCGAGCCTGCCGACGTGGAACAGCCGCGGAGCCAGCTCCTCCACGAAGTCGGCCAGGCACGGCCGGCCCTGCGGGTCCTCCATGGTCGACACCACGCCGATCGGCTTGTTCAGCGCGTAGTAGACCAGGTCGGGCGCGGTCGGGATACGCCTGCCGTCGACGTGGATGACCTGCTTGGCCGGGTCGACCTTGGCGCCGAACCTGCGCACCACCTGGCCGTCCACGGTGACGCGGCCGTCGCCGATCATCTCCTCGCAGGCCCTGCGGCTGGCGACCCCGGCCTGGGCGAGCACCTTCTGCAGGCGCACCCCGCCCGGGACCTCGGTGGTGTCGCGCTCGTCGGTGTAGCCCTCGGGGTAGAAGTCGCGGTCGCGGACCGGCTGGCGTGCGGTCTTGAACCGGTCCTTGGGCGTGGCCCGGTCTCCGGCGCCGCGCCGCGAGTCGCCCAGCGTGTGGACGCCGTCGCGCTTGGACACCCGCCCGCTGCGGGCGCCTTCGTCCCGCCGGGGCGTGCGGCCCGAGCCGCCGCGGTCTCCTTCGTCGCGCCTGCCGTAACGGGCCCGCGACGAACCCTGGGGGCCTTCCCTGCGCCCGCTCCGGTCCACCCGGAACCCGCCGCGCTCCTCCGCGCGCCCGCCGCCGAAGGACTCGTACTCGATGTCCTCGCCGGAGAGACCGAGGTCGTCCCGCGCGGGCCGCTCGGAACGGCCGCCGTCATGCCCGTACCTGGCCCGCGTACCGCCGTCCCTGCCGGCGCGCGGCGAGTCACGTCCGTCGCCCCGGTCCCGACCGTACCGGTCCTCCCCACGCGAGCTTCCGCGCGCGTCATCACGCCGGTAGGACCCACGCGCGTCATCGCGACGGAAGGACCCGCCGGAGGACCCACGCGCGTCGTCACGACGGAACGAACCGCCTGAAGACCCACGCGCGTCATCACGACGGAACCCACCACGGTCGTCCCGCGAACCCCGACGGTCACCACGGAACTCCCCGCCTAC